>CAWEFK010000001.1:0-357782 GCA_963808315.1 uncultured Actinomycetes bacterium
TCGGCATCCCGTTCGCACTGGTACCGCTGTGGTTCTTCACCAGCAGCAAGCAGCTGATGGGCACGCTGGTGAACCGGCGGGTCACAATCGTGGCCGGCGCGGTGGTCACCGTCGTGATCGTCGCGCTCAACGTGTACCTGCTCGTCACGGCGTGACCGGCGGCTCGTGAGGGCGTAGCCTGCTTCAGTGAGCCCGGTTACGCGTGGTTTCCACCGCAAACGCCAGGAGGTCGACGCCAGCCGGGTGCCGCCCGGCCAGTACGTGACCCGCGACTTCCCGGTCCTGTCGGCCTGCCCGACCCCGCGGACGGCGCTTTCGCACTGGACGTTCTCGATCACCGGCGGCCGCGAGCCGAAAAGCTGGACGTGGCCGGAGTTCCGCGCGCTGCCTGCCGAGAAGCTGACCACCGACATCCACTGCGTGACCCGCTGGTCCAAGCTGGACACCAGCTGGCAGGGCGTGTCGCTCGACGTGCTGCTCGCGGAGATCGACTACGACGCGCCGTACGTGCTCGCGTTCTGCGACGGCGGCTACACCACCAACCTGCCGGTGGCCGACCTGACCGGCGGCCGGGCCTGGGTGGCGTACGGCTACGGCGGTGCCCCGCTCGGGCCCGAGCACGGCGGCCCGGCCCGGCTGCTCGTCCCGCACCTGTACTTCTGGAAGAGCGCCAAATGGGTACGCGGGCTGCGGCTCCGCGACACCGACGAGCCTGGCTTCTGGGAGAACTACGGCTACAACATGTACGGAGACCCATGGCGGGAACAGCGGTACGCGGGCGACTGACCTGGCAGGCCGCCACAGTCGCCTCGGTGGTGGCGGAGACGGCGACGGCGCGGACCTTGATCCTCGACGTGGCGGGCTGGCCGGGGCACCGGGCGGGCCAGCACGTGGACGTCAGGCTCACCGCCGAGGACGGATACCAGGCCGAGCGGGCCTACTCGATCGCCTCGGCGCCAGGAGAACCGCTCGCCATCACGGTGGAACGCCTGGACGACGGGGAGGTCTCCCCGTACCTGACGCAGGAGGCGAGGCCCGGGGACGAGCTTGAGGTGCGCGGGCCGATCGGGGGGTACTTCGTCTGGGAGCCGGCCTTCGGCGGGCCGTTGCTGCTGGCGGCGGGCGGCTCCGGGATCGTGCCGCTGCGGTCCATCCTGCGTTACCGGGGTCTGGTGGGCAGTTCCGTGCCGGTCCGGCTGCTGTACTCATCGCAGCGGCTGGCGGACGTGATCTACCGGGGCGAGCTCGCCGCCGCCGCCGGTGCCGTCGAGGTGATCTACGCGCTGACCAGGTCGCAGCCGGCCGGATGGACCGGGTACGCGCGGCGGGTGGACGACGAGATGCTCGCCGAGGTGGCCTGGCCGGCGGCGGGCAAGCCACTGGCGTACGTCTGCGGCCCGACGAGCTTCGTGGAGACGGTGGCGGCCGGGCTGGTCCGGCTGGGCTATCCGCCGGTGCGGGTCAGGACCGAGCGGTTCGGAGCGACGGGGCGATGACGGGCACTGGGCTGACGGGGCACTGGGATGATGGAGCCACTGGGATGATGGAGCCTTGGGACGGTGCTGCTCTTGACGGGAACGCCATCGGCGGGCTGCTGATCGAGGTGTTCGGCACGGAGATGACCACGGCCACGGGGATATGCGGCACGTGCGGAGCGGTCAGCCAGGTGGCCGAGCTTGCCGTCTACCGGCGCGGCCCGGGTACCGTGGTCCGCTGCCGGGGATGCGAGAGCGTGCTGATGGTCTTCGTGCGGGTCCGGGGCATCACCGGCGTCGACCTGCAGGGGCTGGCCAGCCTGACCCCGCCCTAACCCTGGGGCCCAACCCTGGGGCTAGACATATTCAGGATGGGGTCTGCTTGTCCAGCAGACCCCATCCCGGAACCCCCACCCTTGGCGTTGCCCGCGGTCTCCCCCCCGGCAACAATCTGAAGGTATACCGGCGCGAACGCGGAACCTAGCCCCGAATCCGGGGGGCCTAAGCGCAGCCGGGTCAGCCGATCTGCTGGAGGGCCTGGATCGCGATGTCCGGGCGCGGAGCGTTGCAGGTCGGGCACCACGCGCCCTGACCGGGAATATTCAGCCAGTAGCCGCTGACCAGGGACCTGGTGGCCTGGATGGCCGAGGTCAGGTGCTGCACGGTGACCGTGGCGCCCGGCGGATTGGTGGACAGCCCGGCCAGCACGGTGATGCCAGGGTGGGCCGCGAGGGCCTGAGCGGCCGCGGCCCGGACGAAGGCGGCGTAGGTGGCCGTGTCCCGCTCCAGGCTCTGGGCCTGGAACTCGATCGCGTCGGCCACCTCGGCCAGCTGACCGGCCAGCCGGAGGTCCAGGAACGCCTGCCATCGCGGTCCGCGGCCTGGCGCCATAACGGTGGTCAGGTTCAGCGCAGGGGTGACGATGAACCGCAGGCCGTGGGCGTGCACCACCTTCGCGGCCCGGGTCGCGGCCGCGACCGGGTCACGCTGCTCGGCGGCCGGCGTGAAGGACCAGGCCTCGGGATCGTACAGGACCCCGTAGGTACCGGCGGGCAGCTGGCCGCCGGCGACGGCCCGCTCAAGTGTGGCCGCGGAGGCGAAGGTGACCACTGGTTCCGCGGCGACCCCCGGCAGGGCCTTTTGCCCGGGCTGCAAGATCTCGTAGACGCGCGCGGACCGCAACAGGCCGCTGACGCCGCTGCCCTCGGCCGTGAGCTGGGAAAGCGCGGAGCGGGTCAGCAGCCACACCGGGCCGTCGGCTGAGGGGCCTGGGGTGCCGGCTGAGGGGCCTGGGGTGCCGGCGAGGGGCCTGGGGTGCCGGCCGGCGAGGCGCGACCGCTGGTGCTCGAGCTCGAGACCCCGGCCGTGCAGGCGGCCAGCAGCCAGGCCACCGCCGCGGTGACGGCGACCGCCGATCCGGCCATACGGACCTGCCTGCCCAGGGCTCTCAGTGTGACAACTCGATGTTAGCGGCCATGCCGTTCAGCGGTGGAGTGGGCACGGTGCTTGTGATAGCGACGATCGCCTGGTACTGCGGCCCCGTGGAGGACTGCACCGGGTTCGGCAGCACCTCCTGGATGTGACCGCGCACGTCCTTGATCCGGGCGGCGGGCACGCTGACCGTGACGGCCTGCCCCACCTTGATGCCCGATACCCGGGCTTCAGGGACGAAGGCGACGACCGACCAGCTGAACGAGACACGCAAGGCGATGACCGGCAGCGAGGATCCGCTCGCCGACGTGCGGCCGGTGGACTGCGGGCCCTCGGGAAGAAGCGAGAAGGCCGGCTCCCGAGAGCCGGTCACCGGCTGGGAAGAATTGCTGTAATCGCGGATACCCGCGGACGTGACGGCCTCACCGGGCTGACCGTTGGTGGCGACGATCATCCCCGCGGACGGGGCGAGGATCTCCGTCGCCGCGGCCCGCATGCGGTCGGTGGCCAGCTGGGCCTGGTCCGTCGCCAGCTGCGCCTTCTCGGATGCGATCTGCGCCTGGTCCTGCGGGACGGTCAAGGGGTAAAGGGTTTCCTCGGTCTTGAGCTCGGCGATCTTGGCCTGCACGGCACTTATCGCCGCGTCGTCCGCGGTGACGATCGCGCCGACGTTCGGCGCGTACTCCACGGCGAGCACCTGCCCCTTGTGGACCAGCTGCTCCGGCTGCACCTTCACCACGCTGATGACCCCGGCGTTGGGGAAGTTGAGCGTCACGACGCCGCCACTGGTGACGGCGCCGGTCAGCATCCCGCGATCCTCGCTCATGACCCGTGGCACGTACCAGAGCACGGCGGCGACGCAGAGCCCGGCGATCAGGAAGCCGCCGATCAGCTGAATCCAGGTCCATTTCCGGCGGTCCCGGTACGCTCCGCCGACGTGAGAATGCCGGGCGCGGCCGCGGCCGCGGCCTCGGGTGCCGGGTCCAGCTCGAGCACCGATGGCGCCGGCCGGGGGTGACCAGAAGCCGGCGCATCGCCCGGACCCGGCCGGGATACCGCCGGGTCGTCGGCTTCGCGCAGCGCTGTACCGCCCGCAGACCGGGAATTGGTGACCTTAAAGTCCACTGCACCCCTAGGGATTCCTCGACTGTCTCCGACCGGGCGAGTTTCTCCTCGCCCGGGTGATCCGCGCCTGACCCCACCGCGCCATCGCGGTATCCCGAGACCGATGTAACGGCCCGCGACCCCGCTCAGCATATGGCCTTTATGATGATAAGTCACCCGTAGGTTAAAAGTACCGGGAGGTACTTGTTGGGAAGTATGCCAGGTAAGTTAGCCCTTACTAGCGGATAGTCAGGATACGGTGGTTCATCCCGGGCCGGCCACAGCCGCGTCCCGCCGGAGTCGACCGCAAGCGCGGAGTTGCGCACGCGGTATTAAGCCTGCGCGAAACGAGCCCTCCACCCACGCGGAGCAACAAAATGATGAACTTTAGCTCAATTTTCCGGGTGCTCAGCCATTCGGAAAGCCCGGCCATTACAGGGTTTGCGGCTTAAATGAAGTATTTCCTATCTGGAAAGACGGCTTTATGGACGGGCGGCTCCTGGCGGCGACCATAGGAGCGTTCGCGGTCCTGGTGGTCATCTGCCTGTTGCCCACGGCCGCGGACGGCCCTGAGGACCAGGGCGACGGCCGGACTCATGTCGTGATGCCGCGCCACGTCAAGACACCGGCGGCCCGGCCGCGTACCTGGCTGTTCCTCGCCGTCAGCGCGGTGCTCGGGCTGGTGTTCCTCGGCTGGCAGCGGCCGTCGGCGCCCGGCGCCTACGACGACCTGGTCCGCGCCCTGGTCACCGCGATCACCAGGAATCCGGCCTCGGCTAACGGATACGTGGCCCGGCTGCGCCCGGCCACGGAGTTCCTGGCGGTGGCCTACATCATCGGGATATCCGCCGTCGCCCGGGCCAGCCTGGCCCGCCGCCTGGCCATGCTGTCCCACGTCTTGCTCTACCTGGCCCTGTCGGTGCTGCTCCAGAGCCTGCTGATCACGGCGGGGATGGCGACCGGCTGGCTGATCGCCCCGTTCGGGATCGAGGCGACGCTGGCCAACCTGCTGGTCGGCGGATTCGTCATCATCCGGATGACGTTCACGACATTCGTGCTGCCCAGAGGGACCACCGTCCGCCGTGACCGGCCCCGCTGGGTATGGGATGACGTGCTGGCCTGGTGCGCGCTGATCGCCATGGTGGGTCTCGTGGTGCTCGCCTACGCCTTCCTGGCCGAGCCGGGCAACCTCTCCTCGGTGTGGCAGGTGTTCGTCCCGCTGTACGCGCTGAGCATCCTGTTCGTGCTGCTCTATGTGCCGCTGTGGCTGCTGTGGTGGACCAGCAGGCGGCTGCCTGAGCCGGATCAGGACCGGCCGGCCGTCGACGTGATCATCCCGGCCTACAACGAGGAAGACAACCTGGCCAGGCTGCTGCGTTCCGTCGACGTCGCGACGGCCAGGTACGGCGGGCCGGTCCGGGTCGTGGTGTCTGACGACGGTTCGACCGATGGCACCGCGGAGATCGCGCGCGCGGAGATCACCGCCTTCAAGCACGCGCGCGGGCGGGTGCTGAGCGCGCCCAACGGCGGTCAGGCGGCCGCGCTGAACCGCGGAATCGCGATCACGCAGGCCGAGATAATCGTCCGCATCGACGCGGACTGCGTCATGGGCCCGGACGCGCTGCTCTACTCCGTGCCGTGGTTCCGCGATCCGCGCATCGGCACCGTCGGCGCGATGGAGGAGCCGCGGACCGACACCGTGACCTGGTTCCACCGGCTCCGCGTCCTGGAGTGCCTGTTCCAGTTCAGGTTCGCCCGCCTCGGCCAGAGCCTGGTCGACGGCATCGTGGTCATCCCCGGCACGTTCACCGCCTTCCGCCGGGCCCCCGCGACCCTCGCGGGTGGGTTCCCCGTCGGCATGAACGGCGAGGACGCCGACCTGACCATGCAGATCGGACGGCTGGGCTACCGGGCCGTGGTGGACCCGCGCATCCGCTCCTATGAGGACGTGCCGCGCAGCGCCGGGCGAGTTCGTCGAGCAGCGGACCCGGTGGGCCCGGGCCGGCTTCCACGTCTACGCCCGGCACGCGGTCCTGCGCGTCGGCTCGGCCGGGCCGCGGGTGTGGCTGTGGTCGATGCGCCGCGGTTTCTCCTGGTTCTCGCTGCAAGCGGGCATGGTGGCGCCGATCTTCATGGCCGAGCTGGTGCTGACCCATCCCAGCTACCGCCAGAACGTCGCCACCTTCGCCTTGCTCTACGTGGCCGGCGGCGCGGTTCCGCTCGTCATCAGCCTGCCGCTCGCGATCAAGTACCGGTACTGGCGCAGCCTGCCCTGGCTGCCGACCTGGTTCGTCTACGCCTTCCTCAGGCGGCTGGCCACGCTCGAAGCCGTAATCTCACTGCCCACCCGCCCATTTCCCGCGATGGCTGCTCGGCGTGCGGCGCAACGTGCTCCATCCGTCCGGCCGGCTGAGGCCGATCAGGCCGTACCCGCGTCAGCCTCTTTCTCCGGGCGGGAATTACCGCCGCTGCGCGTCAATTCCGGCCGCTTGGCCGGCATTAACGTGAAGCGGGCCCTTCCCCTGCTATCCCCGGTAAACCCATTTAATTGGTCGGATAAACATCTAATCCAGCCGGTGAACACTGCGGAAAGGTCACGGGCAACGCCTGAGCGATCCGGACGGCAGTTAAACCGGACCCCTGCCACCAGAACCGGACGATCTGCACGGGACATATTTCCGGTGCGTAACGCCGCGTTTACAAGTTGTACTGCCAGTAAATTTAACTTGCCCGTAACATGATGTTTTTTTCACTTCTTCATTTGGGGTTTTAGCGGCTTATATGCTCTAATCGGGCACTAGCGGAGGGACGATTCCTTCCGCTGACCGGCATCGCGTAGCGGCTAGGCCTCATCAGCGTCGAGCAGCGCCCGAGCGAAGTACCTTGCGGGTGCTTGGCCGCAGCTACGCATCAATCACTCTCAGCTCAGACGAAGACGTGGGATGGAGTTCTGCATGCGCATTCTTGTCCTTGGCGGAGATGGATTCTGCGGGTGGCCTACCTCGCTGTACCTGTCGGATCGCGGCCATGACGTCACGATCGTGGACAACCTGAGCCGCCGGAAGATCGACATCGAGCTCGAGGTCGAGTCGCTGACCCCGATCCGGCCGGTCGGGGAGCGGCTGCGGGCGTGGCACGAGGTCACCGGCCGCCAGATCGGGTACGTCAACCTGGACATCGCCACCGAGTACGACGCCCTGGCGGACGTCCTGGCCACCACCCGCCCGGACGCCATCGTGCACTTCGCCGAGCAGCGCGCCGCGCCGTACTCGATGCGCACCCCGGCGACCAAGCGGTACACCGTCGATAACAACATCCGCGCCACCCACAACCTGCTCGCCGCCCTGGTCCAGACCGGCACCGACGCGGCCCTGGCGCACCTGGGCACCATGGGGGTCTACGGCTACGGCTGGTCCGGCAGCGCCCCGATCCCCGAGGGCTACCTGACCGTGAAGGTGAGGACCCCGGACGGGGAGATCGAGCGGGAGATCCTGCACCCGGCCAACCCCGGATCGGTCTACCACATGACCAAGACCCTGGACCAGCTGCTATTCGCGTTCTACGCCAAGAACGACGGGCTGCGGATCACCGACCTGCACCAGGGCATCGTGTGGGGCACCCAGACCGGGCAGACCGCCCGGGACATCCGGCTGGTCAACCGGTTCGACTACGACGGCGACTACGGCACCGTGCTGAACCGGTTCCTCATGCAGGCCGCCATCGGCCACCCGCTGACCGTGCACGGCAGCGGCGGCCAGACCCGCGCCTTCATCCACATCCGCGACACCGTCCGCTGCATCGAGCTCGCGCTGGAAAACCCCCCGCAGCCCGGCCAGCGGCCCCGGGTACTCAACCAGATCACCGAGACCTACCAGGTACGCGACCTGGCCAAGCTGGTCGCCAACGTCATGGCCGCGGACATCGCCTACCTGCCCAACCCGCGGCAGGAAGCCGACGAGAACGAGCTGATCGTCTGCAACGACCAGTTCCTCGCCCTCGGCCTGCAACCCACCATGCTCTCAGACGGCTTGCTGGAAGAAGGCACCGAGATCGCCCGCCGCTACCGCGACCGCGCCGACCCCAGCAAGATCATCGCCCGGTCCGTCTGGCGCCAGGGCATGCAAACCGCCGAGGACCTGATCACTCACTTGCCCCAGCAGAGCTGAACCGCTGATGGCTAGGCCCGAAGCAGAGCACCGGACGGAGCCGGAAGCACCGCACCCGATGGAGCAGGAGGTCACGCGGGCCGCGGACGAGCTGGCGGACGCGGACCCGGGCGAGATCCTGCGCTGGGCGACGGCGAGGTTCGGGGACCGGATCTGCGTGACGTCCTCGATGACCGATGCGGTGATCGTGCACCTGGCCGCGGCCGTCCAGCCCGGCCTCGACGTGATCTTCCTGGACACTGGTTATCACTTTGCCGAGACCCTGGGCACCCTGGACGCGGTGGCCACGGTCTACCCGGTGCGGCTGCTCAGCGTCACCCCGTCGCGGACGGTGGCCGAGCAGGATGCCGAGCTTGGCCCCCGGCTGTACCAGCGCAACCCTGACCTGTGTTGCTACCTGCGCAAGGTCGAGCCGCTCGAGCGCGCGCTGCAAGGATACGAGGCGTGGATCACCGGCGTGCGGCGGGAGGAGACCGTCGAGCGCCGCCAGGCGTACCCGGTGGAGTGGGACGCCCGGCGGCAGATGGTCAAGGTCAACCCGATCGTCTCCTGGACGCAGAAGCAGGTGGACGACTACATCACCGAGAACGGCATCCTGGTCAACCCGCTGGTCGACGACGGCTACGCCTCCGTCGGCTGCTCACCGTGCACCCGCCGGGTCGCGCCCGGCGATGATCCCCGCAGCGGCCGCTGGGCCGGCAAGGGAAAGCCGAGTGCGGCATACACACGTGAGCGGCTAGCACGCGGCCGGTCTCGCGGTCGGCGGCTCGGACTTGCGGCCGGCGGCCGGTCTCGCGGGCCGGCGGCTCAGTCTTGCGGCCGGCGGAGCCATACCGCGGTGTCGGGCGGCAGCAGGCCAGCGGCGAGTGGGCCGCTGGCCAGCAGCACGGCGGAGTGGGCGGGCAGGGCCACCGCGACGGCGGACAGGTTGGCGACGCAGCACAGGCCGTCGCCGCGGTCGAAGGCGAGCACTCCGTCCGGCGCGGCCCGCCAGGTCATCGGGGTGTCCGGGTGCTGGCCCAGCGCCGGTTCGGCGCGGCGGACGCGCAGCGCCTGGCGGTACAGCTCGAGCATCGAGCCCGGGTCGTCGGTCTGGGCCTCGACGGTCAGCTCGCGCCACCGCACCGGCTGCGGCAGCCAGGGCGGCTTGGCCGCATCGGGGGGCGAGAAGCCGAACGGCGGCTCGGCACCGGCCCAGGGCAGCGGCACCCGGCTGCCGTCCCGGCCCGGGTCGGCGCCGCCGGTCCGGATCCAGATCGGGTCCTGGCGCTTGTCCGCGGGCAGGTCTTCCACCTCCCACAAGCCGAGTTCCTCGCCCTGGTAGAGGTAAACGGAACCGGGCAGCGCCATCGTGAGCAGCGCGGCGGCCCGGGCCCGCCGCGTACCCAGGGCCAGGTCGACCGGCTGGCTGTGGTCACGCCGGTCCAGGCCGAACGACGAGTCGGCGCGACCGTACCTGGAAACATGGCGGTCGACGTCGTGGTTGGACAGCACCCAGGTGGCGGGCGCGCCCGCCGCGGCGTGGAAGGCCAGCGTGCCGTCGATGACCTCGCGCAGCTGGGCGGCATCCCAGGGACAGCACAGGTAGGGGAAGTTGAACACGGTGTGCAGCTCGTCCGGACGCAGGTACCTGGCGAACCTGGTGGCGTCGGGCAGCCAGAGCTCGCCGATCAGCACCCGGCCCGAGTACTGGTCGGCGACCGCGCGCCAGGCCCGGTAGATGTCGTGCACATCGTCGCGGTCGGTGTAGGGAGACGAATCATCCGGCTCGACCTCAGGCAGCAGCGGGTCCTTGGTCAGCAGCGCGGCGGAATCGATCCTGATGCCGTCGACGCCGCGATCGAACCAGAATCGCAAGATGGCCTCGAACTCGTCGCGGACCTCCGGATTGGCCCAGTTGAAGTCCGGCTGCTCGGGCGCGAACAGGTGAAGGTACCACTCGCCCGGTGTGCCGTCCGGGGCCGTCGTCCGGCTCCAGGCTGAGCCGCCGAAGATCGACCGCCAGCCGTTCGGCGGAATGTCTCCGGCGGGACCGCGTCCGGGCCGGAACCAGAACCGGGCGCGCTCGGCCGAGCCGGGCGGGGCGGCCAGCGCTTCGGCGAACCACTGGTGCTGGTCCGAACAGTGGTTGGGCACGATGTCGATGATCGTCCTGATGCCATGCGCGTGCCCCTCGGCGATCAGCGCGTCCGCGTCGGCCAGCGTGCCGAAGGCAGGGTCGATCGACCGGTAGTCGGCCACGTCGTAGCCCGCGTCGGACCTCGGCGACGGGTACCACGGGCTGAACCAGATCGCGTCGATGCCGAGGGCGGCCAGGTACGGCAGCCGCGCGCGGACGCCGGCCAGGTCGCCGATCCCGTCACCGTCGGCGTCGGCAAAGCTCTGCACGTAAAGCTCATAGATCGCGGCACCGCGCCACCAGGGAGAAGAGGTCATGGTTTCCTTACGTGAGTTCAGCCCTTGAGGCTGCCTGCGGTCAGGCCAGCCAGGATATTGCGCTGGAAGATGAGGAAGAAAATCACCGTGGGCACCGCGGCCATCGCGGAGGCCGCGAGCACCAGGTTCTGCGGGCTGGTGCTTGACGCTTCGTAGATGCCGACGTTCAGCGTCTCCCGGCTCGGGTTGTAGCCGTATTCGACCAGCAGCGGCCACAGGAAGTCCTTCCAGACGGCCACCAGCGCGAAGATCGAGACCACCCCGAGAATCGGCCGGGAGATCGGCAGCACGACCGAGCGCAGGGTCCGCAGCGGTGAGGCGCCGTCGATCGCCGCCGCGGCCAGCAGGTCCGTCGGGATCGAGTCGAAGAACCGTTTGAGCAGGAAGATATTGAACGCGTTGGCCACCGAGGGCAGCCAGATCGCCTCCGGCGATCCGATCAGGTTCAGGTGCAGGATCGGCAGGTCCGCCACCGTGACGTACTGCGGGACGAGCAGGACCGTGGACGGGATCATCAGCGTGGCCAGCATCAGCGCGAAGATGATCCGGCCGCCGAAGGGCCGCAGCCGCGACAGCGAGTAGGCGGCGGCCACGTCAAAGATCAGCTGGAAGAACAGCGCGCCGAAGGCGTAGTAGAGCGTGTTGACCAGCAGCCGCGCGAGGCCGACCCGACCCCACGCGGCGGAGTACGTGCTCAGGTGCACGTGCGCGGGGATGATGGTCGGCGGCACCTGGACCGCCTCGGTGGTCGACTTGAGCCCGTCGCTGAACAGGAAGTACAGCGGCCCGATGAAGACCAGGGTGAAGACCACCACCACCAGGGTCAGCACCACCCGGTAGAGGATCTTCCCGCGCGGCTGGTTGAGCTGCGCCTGGGACACCAGCGTTCTGGGCAGCGGCGCGTTCATCTGGCGTCCCCTCGCTCTCGGGTCAGCCACAGGTACGCGGCGGAGAAGACGGCGAGCACCAGCATGAGGATCACGCCAAGCGCGGACGCGCTGTTGTAGTTGCTGGCCCCGCTCAGGGCAAAGGCGTACTGGTAGATGAGGTTGACCACAGACACGGTGTTGTCGTTCACGCCGGCGCCGCCGTTGGTCAAGATGAAGGCCTCGACGAACATCTGCATGGTCGCCACGATCTGCAGCATGAGCAGCATCGACAGGATCAGCCTGGTCTGCGGGATCGTGATGTGCCTGATCTTGGAGACCAGCCCGGCGCCATCGAGCTCGGCGGCCTCGTACAGCTCGCCCGGGATGTTCTGCAGCGCGGCCAGGTAGATCAGCGTCGCGCCGCCCATGTTCATCCAGGTGGCGGCGATCGCCACCGAGATCATGGCCATGCTGGGCAGCCCGGTGCCCGGCGACTGCACCCACTGCGAGGTGGGCAGGTGAAGGGTGTGCAGGATGTCGTTGAACAGGCCGTAGGTCGGATCGTAGAAGTAGGCGAACAGCAGCAGCGCCGAGGTGGGCGGCAGCATCACCGGCAGGTACACCAGGCAGCGCAGGTACCCCTTGGCGTGCCGGAGCTCGTTGAGCAAGATCGCGACGAAGAACGGCACCGCGTAGCCGATGACCAGCGCGATGACGGTGAACTCCACCGTGTTGCGCCAGGCCGTCCAGAAGGTCGGATCGTGGAAAATGCGCCTGTAGTTCGCCCAGCCCGCCCAGCTGGTCACCCCCAGCTGGGTCTTCTGGAAGCTCATCACGATCTCCCGGCACATCGGGTACCAGGAGAAGAACAGGAAACAGAGCACCGCGCCGATCAGGAAACCGTGCGCGGACGCGTGCCGCCTGACCTTACGGCCCACGCCGGCCCTGACCCGGGGAGGCGCCAGGACCGGCACGGACTTTGTGGCGATCGTCTGCACGTCACCCGCCGCTGTTGGCCAGGATCTGGTTGACCTGGCTGGTCGCGGAGGCCAGCAGCTGGGAGATGTTTGCGGTCGGGTTGGTCAGCACGGCGAGCATGACGGGATCGAGGGTCTTGTAGACCGCCTGCGCGTCGGTCGGCTCGCCCATGGCCAGCTCGTGCGCGTTGGCGAAGGTCGAGTAGTAGGCCGGGTTGATCGTCGCGCTGGCGTCGAGCAGCTGCTGCTGCTTGGTCGCGGTGGCGCCGGTGAACAGCTGCGGCTCGGGGAAGCCGACCGGGAAGCCGTCGGCCTTCTGCCTGACGTAGTTGAACTGGCCGACGCCCGGCGTCAGGTCCTCGAACACGAGCCACTTGATGCCGGCCTCGATCTGCGCCGGGGTGTCGTGCTTGGCGAACATATAGTCGTTGCCGCCGGACAGCGAGCCTGCCGGGGTGCCGGAGGTGCTGGGCAGCGGGCCCATGCCGTAATCGTTGATGTTGCCGCCGTCCTGCGGCACGATCACGTTGTAGATGTCGTCGGGGGCGGCGATGTACATGCCGAGCTTGTTCGAGGCCATCTGCTTTTGCAGGGTGCCCCAGGCGAGCTGCTGGGTGGGGCTCATGCTGTGGTCGACGAAGCGCATGGTGTGCAGGGCCTGGAGCACGGCCTGGCCCTGGGCCGAGTTGAAGGTCGCCGCGGTGCCGGCCGAGTTGACCATGTGGCCGCCCTCGGCGTCGATCTCGGAGGAGAAGTGCCAGCCTCCGTTGTTGCCGGCGCTGTAGTCGCCGTAGCCGTAGATGCCATGGCCGAGCTTGGTGATCGCCATGGCGTCCTGCTCGACCTGCGCCCAGGTGCTCGGCGGGTCGTCCGGGTTGAGGCCGGCCTCCTTGAACAGCACCCGGTTGATGATCAGCCCCTGGGTGTAGTTAACCGTCGGCAGCCCGTACAGGGTCTTGCCCGCCGTCACCGCGGCCAGCGCGGTGGGGACGATGTCGTTCAGGTCGGGCACTGTCTTGGTGGTCACGTACGGGGTGATGTCGGCGGCCTGACCCGCGTCGAGGACCTGGTTCCGGTCGGTGAAGTAGGTGTAGAAGAGGTTCGGCTCGTTGCCGGCGTCGAGCATGGCGGTGAACGAGGCCGGCACCTCGCACGGGTTCTCGTAGATGCTGTTGATGGTGATCGTCGGGTTCGCCTTCTCGAAGATCGCGACGTCCTCGTTCCACTCCTTGTGCTGCTGCGGCGCGCTGGCGGGCGGCGCGCAGTCCACGCTGATCGTCACGTGCCCGCCGCTGGCCGAGCCGGTGCCCGCGGAACTGCTTGAGCACGCCGCGGCGCCGAGCACTAGAGCCGCGACGACGGGAATACCGGCTATCCGGCGATGGCTCGCGGGTCCGGCTCGACGGTGAAGCCGTCTGCTCATCGGCTCATCCTTCCCTGAACTGGAAATTATCGATGCCTCAACCTACGTATGAAGACATTAGGACGCAATATATCTACTAAAAACCGCAAGGGTACAACTTGGTAACGTAAGATCACTTCCAGGCGATTGCGCAAGCCCGACCGCTCCCGCCAGCATCTCTTACGCTGTCCCAGACAAATAACCGGCAGGTTTCGGCAGAGAATTTCGGTAACAGCCTGCGGATAATCGCGCAAAACTTTCAGCGGGATGCCGTATCTTTGCAACATGACGCGTGTACCTACCCGGCGGCTGGCCGACGTGGCCAAGAAGGTCGGGGTCAGCGAGGCGACGGTGAGCCGGGTCCTCAACAGCAAGACCGGTGTTTCGCCCAGCACCAGGGAGGCCGTGCTGTCGGCGCTCGACGTGCTGGGTTACGAGCGCCCGACCCAGCTGCGCGGCGAGCGGGCGCGGCTGATCGGATTGGTGCTGCCGGAGTTGCAGAACCCGATTTTCCCGGCTCTGGCCGAGGTCGTCGGCGGGGCCCTGGCCCAGCGCGGCTTCACGCCGGTGCTGTGCACCCGCACCGCGGGCGGCCTGTCCGAGGCCGACTACGTCGGCATGCTGCTCGACCAGCAGGTCTCGGGGGTGGTGTTCGCCGGCGGCCACTACGCCGAGCAGGCTTCGCCGCACGAGCACTACCGGCTGCTGCGCAGCCGCGGCATCCCGGCGGTGCTGTTCAACGCGGCGATCGACAACCTGGGCTTCCCGTGCGCCGCCACCGACGACATGACCGCGACGGGGCAGGCCTATACCCACCTGGCCTCGCTTGGCCATCAGCAGATCGGCTTGCTCGTCGGCCCGGAGGACCACATGCCCTCGCGCCGTAAGCTCGCGGCGTTCATCGAGCTGGCCGCGCGGACGCCGGGTGCCCAGGCGCCGGTGGAACACGCGCTGTTTTCCCTGGAGGGCGGCCAGGCCGCGACCACCCGGCTGTTGCGGCACGGCGTCACCGGGGTGATCTGCGGCAGCGACGTCCTCGCGCTCGGGGCGATCCGGGCGGTCCGCCGGGCCGGCCTGTCGGTCCCCGGCGATGTCTCGGTGGTCGGGTACGACGACTCCGCCTTCATGAACTGCACCGATCCTCCGCTGACCACGGTCAGGCAGCCGATCGAGGCGATGGGCAAGGCCGCGGTCGCGCTGCTGGTGAATCAGATAGAGAACGTGGCCGTCTATCCGGAAGAGCTGCTCTTCGAACCCGAGCTCGTCGTTCGCGGCTCGACCGGCCGGCCGCCTTCCGCGCGCGACTAGACCAGCGCCGCGGCCGGAGGCCCAGGCCTGTTCAGCACCGCGGCCGGAGGGCCAGGCCTGTTCAGCGTCGTTCGGCCATAGCTGGTTGTCGCAGGTACCGCTGACGCCTGTACCTGGGTTCCGGCTGCGCGGGCCCGGGCACTGGCGACGGGAACCTGGGAACTTGCGAGCCCAAGTATGAATCGACCTAATTTCTGTTTAGATATTGCATGGTTATGTCCGAAAGGTTACCGTCTCTGGTACATGTCCCGCATTGCACCGTTTCCCCTACATACGGTCACATCGGCCCCGCGGGACTCGCCGGAGGACATCCGGCCATCGGCATCGAAGGAGCAAAGGTGTTCCAGTCCATCCGAGCTGTGAGGCGGACGCTCGCCTTGGCCGCCGGCACCGCGTCGCTGGTTATCACCGGCGTCGCCGCCATGGCGGTCCCGCCAGCGTCGGCCGCTGCCACCGGTGGCAGCGGCGCGAGCCTGCCCTACGTCGAAGTGCAGGCGGAGAACTCCGCCACCAACGGGACGGTCATCGGCCCGAGCTACACCCAGGGCCAGCTGGCCGACGAGGCGTCCGGCCGCAAGGCCGTGACCCTGCAAGGCAGCGGCAAGTACGTCACGTTCACCACGCCGGTGGCGACCAACTCGATCGACTTCCGCTACAGCATCCCGGACAGCTCGGATGGGTCGGTCTACACCGCCCCGCTCTCGCTGTACATCAACGGCGCCAAGCAGACCGACTTCACGCTGACCAACGCCTACAGCTGGTACTACGGCAGCTACCCGTTCACCAACACGCCGAGCAGCGGCAACCCGCACCACTTCTACGACGAGGTGCACCGCCTGTTCTCCACGACCTATCCGGCCGGCACGACCTTCAAGCTGCAGATCGACTCCGAGGACACCGCATCCTCCTACACGATCGACCTTGCCGACTTCGAGCAGGTCGCCGCGCCGCTGACCCAGCCCGCGGGCTCGGTCTCCGTCACCAGCGAGGGCGCCGACCCGACCGGCGTCAACGACTCCACCAGCGCCTTCAACGCCGCGATCACCGCGGCCGGCGCGGGCGGCACGGTGTGGATCCCGGCGGGCACCTACAACATCCCGGGCCACATCATCGTCAACAACGTGACGGTGGCCGGGGCCGGCATGTGGTACTCGACGGTTACCGGCACCGCGCCTGGCTTCTACGGGAACTCCGCGCCGTCACCGAGCACCAACGTGCACCTGCAGAACTTCGCGATCTTCGGCAACGTCCAGGAGCGTGACGACAGCGCCCAGGTCAACGGCATCGGCGGCGCGATGAGCGACTCGACGGTGTCGAACATCTGGATCGAGCACGACAAGGTCGGCGCCTGGATGGACGGGCCGATGGACAGCCTGAAGTTCAGCGGCATGCGCATCCGGGACACCACCGCGGACGGCATCAACTTCCATGGCGGCGTGACCAACTCCACCGTCACCGACAGCGACATCCGCAACACCGGTGACGACGGCATCGCGACCTGGGCGGACTCCAGCATCGGCGCCGACGCCAACGACACCATCTCCGACAACACCGTGCAGCTGCAGATGCTGGCCAACGGCATCGCGATCTACGGCGGCCACGACAACACGGTCACCGGCAACCTGGTGGTCGACACCGGAATCACCCAGGGCGGCGGCATCCAGGTGGGCCAGCGTTTCTCCTCCACCCCGGTCGGCACCACCACGATCTCCAACAACACCATGATCCGGGACGGCGACCTCGACCCTAACTGGCAGTTCGGCGTGGGCGCCCTGTGGTTCGACGGCAGCCAGGGGACGGTCACCGGCCCGATCAACGTGACCAACGCGCTGATCGAGCAGAGCCCGTTCGAGGCCATCCAGTGGGTCGAAGGCGAGGTCAACGGGGTCAACCTCAACAACGTGACCATCGCGGGCACCGGTACCTTCGCGCTCCAGGAGCAAGATCCAGGCACGGCGTCGGCCACCAACGTCGTGGCCACCGGCGTGGCGCAGGCCAACGCGGGCAACGCGCCGAGCTACAGCTGCGAGGGCACCGGCTTCACGATCACCGACAATGGCGGCAACTCCGGCATCTCCCCCACCCAGTGCAACGGCTGGCCGGCCCCGGTCTACCCGCCGTACCCCAACTCCGGCGTGACCGTCGCGCCGAGCGCGCTGAACTTCGGCTCGGTCGTGGTCGGCACCACGTCTTCGGCGCAGACCGCGACGGTGTCGAACCCGACGAGCGCGGCCGTGTCCGTCTCGTCGATCGCGGCCAGCGGTGATTTCGCGCAGACGAACACGTGCGGATCCTCGATCGCGGCGGGCGGCTCGTGCACGGTCAGCGTAAAGTTCACGCCGACCGCGACCGGCAGCCGCACCGGCTCGCTGACGGTCAACGCGGGCGGGGTCACCAACACCGTCAGCCTGTCCGGCACCGGGACCAGTTCTGGTGGCGGCAGCGCCACGCTGGCCGCGTCTCCCACCTCGCTGTCCTTCGGCAACGAGGCGGTGGGCTCGACCTCGTCGGCGCAGACCGTCACGGTGACCAACACCGGCGGCGCGGCCGCGAGCGTGTCGTCGGTCTCGGCCAGCGGCCCGTTCGCGGAGACTAACACCTGCGGATCCTCGATCGCCGCGGGTGCGTCCTGCACGGTGAGCGTCACCTTCAAGCCCACCGCCGCCGGGGCCGCCACCGGCAACCTGACGGTGTCAAGCAACGCCACCGACCCCACCCTCACCGTGGCCCTGGCCGGCACCGGGACCACGAGCGGCGGGAGCACGAACCTGGCGCTGAACGCCCCCATCTCGGCGTCCAGCTACACCCAGAATTACGTCCCCTCGAACGCGAACGACGGGAACACCAGCACCTACTGGGAGGGCACCAACGGCGTCTGGCCCACCACCCTCACGGTGAACCTGGGCGCCTCGGACTCGCTCACCTCCGTGGTCGTGGACCTGCCCCCGTCCTCGGCGTGGAACACCAGGACCCAGACGTTCTCGGTGCTCGGCTCGGTGAACGGCAGCAGCTACAGCACGCTGGTGGGCTCGAACACCTACACCTTCAACCCCGCCACCGGCAACACCGTCACCATCAACCTGCCGGCCGGTACCACCGACCAGTACGTGCAGCTGTCCTTCACCGCCAACAGCGTCCAGAACGGCGCCCAGGCGTCGGAGTTCCAGGTGTGGGGCACCGGCAACACGCACCCCGACCTGGCGCTGAACGCTCCGGTCACCGCGTCGAGCTACACCCAGAATTACGTCCCGGCCAACGCGGTGGACGGTAACACCAGCACCTACTGGGAGGGCACCAACGGCGCCTGGCCCACCACCTTCACGGTCAACCTGGGCGCCAGTAAGGCCCTGGGCTCGATCGTGGTGGACCTGCCCCCGTCCTCGGCGTGGAACACCAGGACCCAGACGTTCTCGGTGCTCGGCTCCACTAACGGCAGCAGCTACACCACCCTGGTGGGCTCGGCCACCTACACCTTCAACCCCGCCACCGGCAACACGGTCACCATCAAGCTGCCATCCGGGACCAGCGACCAGTACGTGCAGCTATCCTTCACCGCCAACAGCGTCCAGAACGGCGCCCAGATCTCCGAGCTGGACGTCTTCGGACCGTGACACCCGTCGCGCCCGGTGCCTGAGCCAGGCACCGGGCGCGATTTCAGAACCGAGGGTCAGGCCTTGGCCTGCATGGCCGAGCGGGCGGGGTTGGCCTGCTCGGCGGCCTTGGGGTCCTTCTCGCCCTGCTTGGCGCGGACGCCTTGCTCGATCTTGTCGCCGAGACTCTTGTCCACGTTGTGCCAGTACTCGAAGGCGCGCACCAGGACCGGCTCGCCCACGCCGTTCAGGAGGTGGCCGACGACGTTGGTGACCAGCCGCTCGCGGGCCGCGTCGTCCAGGACCTCGCGCACCAGCGTGCCCGCCTGGCCCCAGTCGTCGTCCTGCTCACGCAGGGTGTAGGCGGTGCGCACCATGTCCCCGTCGGAGTGCCAGCTGGCCGGCGGGTAGTGCTCGGAGTCGGCCTTCGGGCCGCCCTTGGAGTTCGGTGCGTAGACCGGGTCCGCCACGTTGGTGACCCGCATCGCGCCGTCCTTGCTGTAACTGTGCACCGGCACCTTCGGGGAGTTCACCGGGATCTGCTTGTAGTTCACGCCCATCCGGGCCCGGTGCGCGTCGGCGTAGGAGAACCCCCGCGCCAGCAGCATCTTGTCCGGGCTCAGCGCGATCCCGGGCACCAGGTTGTTCGGCTCGAACGCGGCCTGCTCCATCTCGGTGTGGTAATCGGTGACGTTGCGGTCCAGGGTGAGCCGGCCGACCTCGACCAGCGGATAGTCGCTGTGCGGCCAGACCTTGGTCAGGTCGAACGGGTTGAACCGGTAGGTCTTGGCGTCGTCGAACGGCATGATCTGCATCTTCAGCGTCCAGCTCGGGAAGTCCCCGGCGGCGATGTGTTCGTACAGGTCACGCTGGTGGTAGTCGGTGTCGGCGGCGGCCATCTGGTCGCCCTCGTCCTGGGTGAAGAACTCGATGCCCTGGTCGGTCTTGAAGTGGTACTTCACCCAGAACTTCGCGCCCGCGGCGTTGATCCACAGGTAGGTGTGCGAGCTGTACCCGTTCATGTGCCGCCAGCTGCGCGGGATGCCGCGGTCGCCCATCAGCCAGGTCACCTGGTGCGCCGACTCCGGCGACAGCGTCCAGAAGTCCCACTGCATGTCGTGGTCGCGCAGGTTGTTGTCCTGGCGCCGCTTCTGCGAGCGGATGAAGTGCTGGAACTTCATCGGGTCACGGATGAAGAAGACCGGGGTGTTGTTCCCGACCATGTCGTAGTTGCCCTCGGTGGTGTAAAACTTCAGCGAGAAGCCGCGCGGGTCGCGCCAGGTGTCGGGGCTGCCGCGCTCCCCGGCCACGGTGGAGAACCTGATCAGCGTCTCCGTCCGGGTCCCCGGCTGGAACACCGCCGCCTTGGTGTAGGCGCTGACGTCGTTCGTCACCTCGAAGTGCCCGAACGCTCCGCCCCCCTTGGCGTGCGGCTGACGCTCCGGGATGCGCTCCCGGTTGAAGTTGGCCATCTGCTCGATCAGATAGTGATCGTGCAGCAGAATCGGGCCGTCCGGGCCGATGGTCAGCGAATGCTCGTCGCTTTCTACTGGCGCGCCCGCATCGGTCGTCGTCGCCTTGGCCTGTGCGTCTGTCACTGCCATACCTCCTGTTGGTACTGCCTTCCGGCCGGGCGCATCGACCTGCGGGACCGGACCTTCACGCCCTGCCCGGCGAAGGTCCGGGTAAACCTGGTCCGTGGGTGAGCCAGGCCGGTCCGTTCGGAAGAAAAGGCGGGCGAACTGGACGGCTAGCTGACACTTTCCGTTGACCGTCGCGGTGCCAGCCGGACGGGTGGACTCGGTTGGATTTCCGGGGGAATCAGTACGCGTTAAGGAGCGATAGTGACCAAGCGATCACGAGTGGGCGCCGCCGCCTTCGCCGCCGTCCTGTCCGCCGCGGCGCTGGCCGGCACGGCCGGGTCGGCACCGGCCGGAGCCAGCGCTCTTGGAGCCAGCGCCCTAGCGGGACGCGGCGGGCTGATACCCGGCAACCTGCTGGTCAGCGAGAGCTACTACAGCAACGATCCGGGCATCGTCGCGGGGCAGACCAAGCTGCCGCCCGGGTGCACGGCGGGCAACTGCGTCACCGCCACGGCGGACGGGAGCTATCCGCAGGTCTTCAACAACGCACTGGCCGACTCTAGCTTCGGGGTCACCTCACGGGTCTACCTGGCCGAGCTGACGCCCTGGGGCCAGCCGCTCGGCACGCTCGAGGTACCCCCGAGCGAGCTGGTGACCAGCTTCTCCTCCAAGTCCGAGCTGGCCCTCAACCTGTCCCCCGACGGCCGGACGGTGTCGTTCATGGGCTACCTGGCCGCACCGGACACGGCCGACGTGTCCAACGCCAACACCCCCGGCGTGATCGACCCGACGAACCCGGTGCCCGGCGCGTACTACCGGGCGGTGGCCCAGCTGTCGGACCGCGGGCAGTTCCAGTTCACCGAGACCAACGCCTACAGCGGCGACAACGGGCGGGCGGCGATCACGGCCCAGGCCGGCGGCCAGGAGCTGATCTACACCGCGGGCAACGCGGGGAACGGCAGCACCCCGCAGCCGACGGGCGTCATCCTGGGCGCCGGCGCGCAGCTGATCACCCCGTCCAGCCGGCCCGAGGCCGCGCAGGATCCGGGCCTGCCCACCCCGGTCGGCAGCTTCAACGTCACCGCCCTGGGCGACAAGGCGGACAAGATCGGCAAGGACGACAACTTCCGCGGCCTGACGATCCACGACAACGTGCTCTATTACACCAAGGGCAGCGGCAGCAACGGCGTCAACACCGTGTACTTCCTCGACACCACCGGGAAGGCGTGCCCGGACGGGGTCGGGCTCCCGGCCGCGGGCGCGCAGCTGCCCGCCTCGCCGCTCAGCTACGACCCCGCGACGCTGGCCGCCGACGGGCTGCCGAGCAACATGTGCATCCTGAAGGGCTTCAACACCACGCTGGCGAAGACGAGCACGGACTCGTTCCCGTTCGGCCTGTGGTTCGCCAACGCCGACACCTTGTACGTCGCCGACGAGGGCAACGGCACCAGCACCTACGCGGACGGCCAGTACACCGCCGCCGCGGCGCAGAGCACCGCGGGGCTGCAGAAGTGGGTTTTCGACGGGAGCCAGTGGAAGCTGGCCTACACGCTGACGACGGGTCTGGATCTCGGCCAGCCGTACGCCGTCCGCGGCTACCCGGCCGGCGACAACGCCGCGACCGGCCTGCCGTGGGCGCCCGCGACCGACGGACTGCGCAACCTGACCGGCCAGCTCAACCGGAACGGCACGGCGACGATCTGGGCCTTCACCTCGACGGTGAGCGGGGGCGGAGACCAGGGCGCGGACCCGAACAAGCTGGTCGAGATCACCGACCCGCTGAACGCCACCACCCCGGCGCCGCGGGAGAGCTTCCGCACGGTACGCGCGGCCGGGTTCGGCGAGGTGCTGCGCGGGGTCTCGTTCACGCCGGGGTCTGGGCCCCGGTAGCGGCCTGGTTGGCTGACACTGGCACGATGTCCGGCATGGGACAAGGGAGTCAGGGTCACCAGGACATGGACAGCAAGCTGACCCGGACGGAGGCCTCGCACGCGGTCACCGGCTTGGGCTGGCGTTACGTGCTCGGCGATTTCCGGACCGAGGTGCTGACCGGTTCGCTGCCGCTGGCGGCGGACGTGGCGGCGCGGGTGGCGGCCCTGCCGCACGCCGAGGGGCACCTGGGGATGGACATCCGCGCGGACCGGCTGCTGCTGAGGCTGCAGTCCGCGGCCGCGGACGGGGTCACGCCGCGCGACGTGGAGCTGGCCGCGCAGATCTCGGCGCTGACCGAGGAGTTCCGGCTGTCCACCCAGGCCGGGGTGGATGCCGGGGTGGATGAGGACGCCCAGCCGGTGCAGGCACTCGAGGTCGCGATCGACGTGCTGGACGGGGCCAAGGTGCGGCCGTTCTGGCGGGCGGTGCTCGGCTACGTCGACGAGCCTGGGCCGAGCGGGCCGCTGCACGCGCTCATCGACCCGCGCGGTCAGGGCCCGTCGTTCTGGTTTCAGCAGATGGACGAGCCGCGCCCGCAGCGCAACCGGATTCACTTCGACGTCTCGGTGCCACACGACGAGGCGCATCAGCGCATCCAGGACACCATCGCGGCCGGAGGCACGCTGGTCAGCGACGCTGAGGCGCCCGCGTTCTGGGTCCTGGCCGACCCCGAGGGCAACGAGGCGTGCATCTGCACCTGGCAGGGCCGGGACCCCGGCAGCGTGCGGGAGCCGGGGACGGACTAGGGGGCCGGGAAGGTCTGGCGGACCGGGACGGAGTAGCGGGCCGGTGGCAGACTAGGCGGCATGCGGGCAGCGGAGCCTCTCTACGACCGGATCGGCGGCGGGTACAGCGGCGGCAGGCGGCCCGACCCGAGGATCGCCGCCCGGATCGAGCGGGCGCTCGGCGCCGCGGCCAGCGTGGTGAACGTGGGCGCGGGCACCGGCTCCTACGAGCCGGCCGGCCGGCGGGTGGTCGCGGTCGAACCGTCGCCGGTCATGACGGCGCAGCGTGCCGCGCACGCGGCGCCGTGCGTCCGCGGGACCGCCGAGGCGCTGCCGTTCGCCGACGGGGCCTTCGACGCCGCGATGGCGATACTGAGCCTGCACCACTGGACCGACAAGGCCCGGGGCCTGGCCGAAATGCGCCGGGTCGCCCGCGGTCCCGTGGTGCTGTTCGGCGGCAGTGACCGGGAGCTGAACACGTCGTGGTGGCTGCACGACTACTTCCCGGCCACCCGCGCGCTCGTCGCCGGGCGGTCCTGGCCGCCGGACCGCATCGCCGAGGTACTCGGCCCGGTCACGCTCATCCCGGTGCCGATCCCGGCCGACTGCACGGACGGCTTCGAGGCCGCCTACTGGCGCCGGCCGGCCGCGATCCTCGATCCCGCGGTTTGGACCGCGACCTCCGCACTGTCGCTGATCACCGCGGCCGAACGGGCCGCGGGCCTGGCCCGGCTCCGCGCCGACCTGGCCAGCGGGGCCTGGCGCGAGGCGTACGGGCACCTGCTCGGGCGGCACGAGCTCGACCTCGGTTACCGCGTCATCGTCGCCTAGGTCCCGCCGCGCCGGTGAACGCGTCGCCGCTATTGACGGCCGGCGGGAGGTGGCTCGGTGTCAGTCACCAGCCTGACCGGCTGCCGGGTCACCGAGGCGACCGTCCTGAAATCACGATCCTCGCAGAGCACGGTCAGATGCGCTAGCTCGGCCGTCGCCGCTATCAGGAGGTCGATCGGGCCAGCCGATCTGTGCTGGCCCACCTCGGTCATCATCTGCTGCACCATCTCCGCGCGCTCGTAGCTGCGCTCCCCCATCGGCACCCAGCCGAAAACGGTTCTGAGCAGCCGTTGTTTTTCGAGCCGATCGGCCAGCGAACGAGCCGAATACAGAAACTCGAGCTCGACGACCGGGCACACCGCGATCACTCCCGCGGCCAGTTCATCGGCCCAGAGAACGCGCAGCTTGCCCTGCAGGATGCGGAACAAGCCAGAAGTGTCGATGAGGTAGAGGGCGGGACTCACCTACGATAAGCCGCCTTGTCACCGAGGAAGTCGTCGAAGTCGCCTTGGTCGGCCATCTCACCGAGCCGCGCC
This sequence comes from uncultured Actinomycetes bacterium, assembly GCA_963808315.1. Classification (GTDB taxonomy): domain Bacteria; phylum Actinomycetota; class Actinomycetes; order Streptosporangiales; family Streptosporangiaceae; genus Palsa-504. Next base: position 24,366 of record CAWEFK010000001.1, read on the forward strand.
AGGGCCCGTAGGCGTTCCAGCCTCTGGCCAACCTCCCGGAGGGCGGCGTTGACGGTATCCTTTTTCGTCTTGGTGCCGAGAACCTCAGCGGCTATGGCCAAAGCCTCTTCATCGATCTCCACGGGCGTCTTTACCATGGCCATGACGACCACCTCCGGCTCCGATGATACCAAAGATATCCACAGTGGATATCCTAGACATCTTCGGTGCGGAGCTCGGACCAGAGGGAGTGGAAGGCGCGGGCGGCCTGGCTGCGGGGGGCGAAGGCGGTGACCGGGGCACGCTCCACCGCCATGCGCTCGATGAGGGACAAGGACGGGATCGTGGTGTGTGCTACCACTGTCCGTTCGGATGAAAGGGTGTTGATGATGTCCTGGTGGAGCCGTTTGCGCCCGTCCACCATGGAGAAGAATGCCCGCACTTGCGGCCGGCGGCCGTCGAATCCGGCCACGAACTCGGTGAGCTGGTCCAGGGTGCGGACCGACAGCGTGGTCGGGATCAGCGGGACCAGCAGGCTGTCGGCGGCGTGCATGACGTTCTCCGACGCCAGGGAGATGCTCGGCGGGCAATCCAGGAAAACGTGGTCGTAGTCGGCGGCCAGCGGGCGGAGCAACTGGTCCAGGGCGCGGGTGTTCCTGCGGCCCGCGCCGCCTAGCAGCAGGTCCATGTGGCGGTAGGTGAAATCGGCCGGCAGCAGGTCCAGGTGATCGAAGTCGGTGCCCTTGATGGCGCCGTCCAGCGTCTTCGTGCCGCGGATGAGCGCCTTGCCGCCGCCCTTGACCCTGGGCTTGATCCGGAACAGGAAGCTGGCCGCGCCCTGCGGGTCAAGATCCCACAGCAGGGTGCGCTGGCCCTCGGCGGCGGACAGGTAAGCCAGGTTGACCGCGGCGGTCGTCTTGCCGACGCCGCCCTTGATGTTGTAAGTGGCGTAGATCTTCACCGGGGCTCGCCGAGCAGGGTGCGGATCCGGGGTTGCGCCGCCGGGCCCGCGAACCTGGCGAACCGCTGGGCGAAGTCGGCCCGCGCCTGCGCCTGGCTGACCGCGAGCCGGGCGGCGAGCTCGCCCATGGCCAGCAGCGTCGCCGCGGGCGCGGCGCGCTCGGATAGCATGGCGTCGGCCAGGGTGCCGATCTCCTCGCGCTGGACCTGGCTGTCCTGGAACTCGCCCAGGCAGTCCTGGAGCTGCTTGAGGTCGCCGACCACCTTCTTGTAGGCCACCGGATCGTGCAGCGGCGCGAAGAACTCCAGCAGGTAGCGCAGCTCCTTGCAGCGTTTACGCAGGTCGTGCAGGGACTCCGGGGGTGAGTCCGGGGTGATCGCGCCGCCTTGCGCGGCGATCCGGCGGTACACGCGACCGGTCGTGCTCAGGGCCAGCGCGGCCGCGGTCGGATCGCGCCGCGGGCGGCGCTTGCGGGCGGTCCTCGCCTCGCGGACCTCGAGCAGCGTCTTGCGCCAGTGGATGGTCAAAGCCTGGAACCGCGCGGACCGCAGCCCCGCGGCCAGCCGCCGGAACTCGCGGGCCCGGCGGCGGACCAGGAAGGCGCGGAACGGCTCCAGGTCGGCCGGCGCGGCGGCCTGCAACTGCTCCGCCATCGCGCCGAATCCGAGCAGGTGGACGTCGAGATCACGGGTCGGCGTGGTCAGGTCGCCGAGCCACTTGAACTCGGCGGCGTACTCCTTGGCCAGGCGAGCGGGCAGCACCTCGCCGAGCAGCTTGAGGGCCGCCCGGGTGCGGCGGACCGCGACGCGCAGGTCGTGCAGGAACTCGGTGTCGATGTCACGGAGCACGCCGTCGACGTTGAGCTCCAGCGTGTCGAGCAGCCGCAGCAGCAGCCCGGCCACCGCGACGGACGCGGGCTGCTGGGCGGTGAGCTGGTCTGCGTCCGACTCCGTGGCGCCGCTGGGGTCATCGCCGGGGCGCCGGCCGAGCGCGGACAGCGCCGCGGTGAACGCGCTCGGCCGGGCCGGGCTCACGCCGGGGACGGCGGCCAGCAGGGCGGCCGCCTTGCGGGCCTGGGCGGAATAGCCGCGGACTTCGGCGACGGCCAGCCGGGGGGGCAGCTCGACGGTGGTACCGGGGGTGGCCGGGGTGGCCGGCGGCCGGGGTGGCCGGGGTGGCCGGGGTGGTGCGGTCCACGATCAGCCGGGCCACGGTCTTGCCGTCCGCGTTCAGCAGGCGCATGACGCTGATCGTGCTGACCGTGCGGGCGACCGGAAGCAGCGCACGCGGGCTGATCAGCGCCGCGATCTGGTCCCTGACCCGGCCGGGGGGCAGGTCAGGGGCGGGACGACGCGGCGGCCAGCCGGTGACGGGCTGTTCGGCCAGCGGGGGGGCGGCGGCCTGCGGGGGGGCGGCGGCCTGCGGGGGGCGGCGGCCTGCGGGGCGCGCGCGGGGGCCGGCGGGCGCCGGGGTGGCCTTGGTGAGCAGGAGACGGGCGGCGCGACCGGCCTGCTCGACCTCGAGCACGAGACCGGCCCGGTGCAGCCGCCAGTCGAAGGTGTCCAGCCAGGTGCGTCGCCGGACCCCGCTGCCGGGCGCGCCGGGCTCGCTGACTACGGTGAACGCCTGGGCCAAGGCGGCCAGTACCGCGGGCAGCCGTTCCTCGGCTTGATCCGCCTCCAGGACAAAATCCCGCAGGCCAGGCGTCGTCATGTCTCGCTCTCCTCGAGGCCATGCTACTGCCAGGCCTGGCGTTTTCTGCCAACGTTTCAACCCGTCTGGCTATGAACCTCCGCGACGCCTGGCCGGTACCGCTACCCTACGCTACAGGCCAGGTCAGGCCGGTGATGGCCAGGACGTCGGCCGGGCGGGGCAGGCCTGCCTGGGCGCCGGGACGGGTGGCCGCGGCGGCCCCGGCCGCGGCGGCCGCGCGGACGGCTTCGGCGGCCGGGACGCCGGCCGCGAGGGCGACCGCGAGGGCGGCCACGAAGCAGTCACCGGCCCCCACCGTGTCGACCGCCTGGACCTCGAACGCCTCGATGGCCAGCGGGTCGCGGCCCGGGATGCCCAGCACGGCGCCGTGCGCGCCCGCGGTGATCACGGTGTGCCGGGCGCCCGCGGCCATGAGTCCGGCGACGGCCAGGCTCGCATCCCTCAGGCCGTTGACGTCCCGGCCGAGAACCGAGGCTGCTTCTGACTCGTTCACGACCAGCCAGTCCACGCCGGCCGCCACGATGGCGGCCGCTTCGGGCGGCGCCGGGGCCAGGTTGAGCACGCACCGGGTCTGCGCCGGCCTGGTCCAGGGCGGCCCGGATCGCGGCCACCGGGACCTCGGCGCTGATCACCAGGACGTCCGGCCAGCCCGTCACGGCGGTCGCGGCATCGGCCGCGCCGACTTCGCGGTTGGCGCCAGGGGCGACCGTGATGAGGTTTTCCCCGGCCTGATCGACCGAGATCAGGGCCACCCCGGTCGCGACGCCATCCGCGACGCGGACGGCCGCGGCGTCCACGCCCTCGGCGTCAAGCGCGGCCCGCAGTTGCGGGCCGAAGTCGTCGTCGCCGACGCAGCCGACCATCCGCACGCCGGCGCCGAGCCGGGCCGCGGCGACCGCCTGGTTGGCCCCCTTCCCGCCGGGGGTGAACACCGCCGCCGTGCCGAGCACGGTGGCACCCGGGGCGGGCAGCCGGGGCACAGTGACCGAGATGTCCATGTTCAGGCTGCCCAGGACGGTGAGCTGAGGTCGTTTGGCCATGCCCTGCACGGTAGCGCTTGGCGTTAGCCTTCCTGGACCAGCCGCAGCGCGATCCTGCGATTGCCGCCGTGCTGCTGGACCAGGGCGAACCACACGGGCAGGAGCGCGTCGACGGTGCCCGCCGCGCCCGCGTCGCCGAGGGAGACCGGGTCAAGACCGACGGCGGAGATCAGCTCTTCGGCGACCGGGCGTGCAGCAGCGTCGGCCGCGAAGAACAGGCTGGTCCCGGGCATCGGGTCGGCGAAGTTCTCCCAGCCGAGCGTGTTGAACGCCCGCACGTACCTGGCGTCGGGTACGGCGTCGGCCAGCAGCGACCGGCAGTTGACCTCCGGCTGGCCGATCCGGTTCACGGCGTCGATCACGATCTTTCCCGCCAGCGCCGCGCGGTGCGTGCCGATCACGTCGGGTACGGCCGGGCCGGGCACGGCCAGCAGCACCACGTCGGCGCCGGCCAGCGCATCACCGACCTCGAGCACCGGCCCTCCGCCTGGGCCCGCGGGCGACGGGTTGCGGGATCCGAATACCACCTCATGTCCGGCCTTCAGCCACCTGCTTCCGATCGAACCGCCAATGTTGCCTGTGCCGATCACCGCTAGCTTCATGCCGCCCGCAACCCGCGCGAGGACCATCTCATTCCCGGGTCGGCCCGGAACGCCGCGGCGCCCGGCGGGCGGGGCGGTCGGGGTCGGGAACGGTGGGGACCAGCGGAAGCCGGGACGGCGGCTTGATCTCGGCCAGCCGCAAGTAGGTCACCAGCCGCTGGCCGCCGCGGGCGGCCAGGCTGGCGAGGACATCCTGCAGCTCAGCGACGTCACGGGCGACCACGGTAAGCAGATAGTCGGTCTCCCCGGCCACGTTGTCGGCCGCGATGACCTGCGGCAGAGCCAGGATCATGTCGTCGAACACGCGGCTGGAGCGCGGGTCATGGCGGGCCAGGGTCGCCGTCACGTAGACCTGCAGCGGGAAGCCGGCGGCGGCCGGATCGAGCTGGGCGCTGATGATGCGGATGACCCCCGACTCCTTCAGCCGCCGCACCCGGTGCAGGGTTGCCGCAGGTGAGAGCCCCGCCAGGCGGGCCAGTTCGACGTTGGTCCGGTCCGCGTCTTCCTGCAGTGCGGTGAGCAACGTTACATCAATTTCATCAAGCTGAACGGCCATAATACAAAACATCGTATCGTATTTATGGCTGAGTGACTAATTATGTGTGGCAAATGACGAGTATAGCTATATGAACATCAGCCGTCGTTACGCCGTCATCGCCCTCGCTGCGGCCGGGCTGCTCTGGGGCACCACCGTGCCGCTGTCCAAGCTGGCGCTGCAGTGGCTGAGTCCTGGCTGGCTGACCGCCGCCCGCTTCGGCCTGGCCGCGGCGATCCTGCTCGCCGTGGCCTGCCGCCAGCAGCGGGGGCTGCGTGCCGCGTTCACCCCCAGGATGCTGGCCTCGGGGGCGATCGGGTACGGCGGTTCGGTCGTGGTGCAGAACGCCGGCATCACCCGGACCAGCGTGACCCACGCCGCCCTGCTCATCGGGGCCGTGCCGGTGATCGTCGCGGTCATCGCCGCGCTGTGGCACCACACCGTGGCCCGGCCGGTGGCCTGGGCCGGCTTCGTGCTCTCGCTGGGTGGCGTCGGCCTGATCGCCGGCGCCGCCGGCGGCGGCGCGACGATGTCCGGCGACGGGCTCGTGCTGGTCTCGCTGCTCATCTCGGCCACGTTCACCGTCGCGCAAGCCCGGCTGCTGCCCGGCCGCGACCCGATCGCGGTCACCGCCGTGCAGTTCCTGGGCGCAGCCCTGGGCGCGCTGGCCTTCACCGCCGTCACGGAGGGCGCACCCGCCGTCCCGGCCGGCCCGGTCCGGTGCTGGCCGTCGCCGCACTGGTGATCGCCGGGACGCTGCTGCCGTTCACGCTGTTCGCCTTCGGGCAGAGCCGGGTGTCCGCCGAGGTCGCCGGGGCGTTCCTCAACCTCGAGCCGCTCGTGGGTGCCCTGGCGGGCGTGGTCATCTTCGGCAACCCCTTCGGGCCCGTGCAGGCCGGCGGCGGCGCGGCCATCGTGGCCGGCATCGGCCTGAGCAGCCTTCCGCTGCTGACCGGCCGGCAGCAGGCCGGCGGCCGGGAGGCAGACCGGCGGGAGGCAGACCGGCGGGAGACAGACCGGCGGGAGACAGACCGGCGGGAGACAGACCGGCGGGAGACAGGCGGCCGCGAGACAAGCGGCCGCGGGCCGTCCTGGTCTGACGCGGGCCGTGTCCGGTCTGACGCGGGCCGTGTCCGGTCTGACGCGGGCCGTGTCCGGTGCTGCGACTGCAGAATGCCAGGCACGCAGTCTCTCCGGCACCGTCAGGGCTCTGTGGGGCACTTCGCGTCACCACCACCCCATCCGCGTTCCCGGATCACTTCCGTTCGGGTCAGATGTGAACTTTTCGTGGTAAATTCAGGCTTGGTGGGGACTTTTGTGGATCATAGTGCCCAAAAGTCTTCACAGAACCTGAATCTACCACGATCTTGTTCGATGAGCGGGACGGCGCCCAGCCTCGGGTCCTGCGCTGCCCCGCCCGCCTCATCGCCCACGCCAGGCGCTGCGGCGGCGGCCCGTCCCGCGATGCGAGGCAGGCACGCCTGATCGTCATCGCCGCCACCAGCGAAGTCATCCCTATGAGAGCCCTTCCCCCCAGCTCACAGGCACAAAGCCGGCCAGCGCCAGACCGGATCGCCACCTTGACAAAACCAGCACCCAAGTCATGCGACACCTATGGCCCACAAAAGCCCCCCATAGCCAGGATTCTCACCGATAATTGTTCGACTTACATGGTGTGAACGGGTCTGGTTCCCGTGCCATCCTTGTCCCCGGCGCGGTAGCGATACGGAGGATGACAAGGGACAGCGGCGGGAGGCCGCGCTCGGCCGGGGCACGCGAGGGGCCTACACTCGGGGCCGTGACTCATCGGTTCCGTCAGGTGGATGTCTTCACCGAGACTCCGTACTTCGGTAACCCCGTCGCCGTCGTCCTTGGTGCCGACGGCCTGAGCGCGGAGCAGATGCAGCTGTTCGCACGCTGGACGAACCTGTCGGAGACGACGTTCGTGCTGACGCCGCGGGCGCGCGGGGCGGACTACCGGGTCCGGATCTTCACCCCCGCCCGGGAGCTGCCGTTCGCCGGGCATCCCACCCTGGGCACCTGCCACGCCTGGCTGGAAGCCGGCGGCCGCCCGGCCCGGGCCGGCCAGGCCGTGCAGGAATGCGACGCCGGGCTGGTTACGGTCAGGCAGACCGAGGCGGCCCTGGAGTTCGCGGCCCCGCCGTTGCTGCGCAGCGGGCCGGTCGAAGACTCGGTCGCCGATCAGGTGGCCGCCGCGCTGAACCTGACCCGGGCCGACATCGTGGACATGGCCTGGGCCGACAACGGCCCCGGCTGGGTGGCCGTCCTGCTGGCCAGCGCGGAGGCGGTCCTTGCCGTCCGGCCTGGCCCGATGGACCTGGACATCGGCATTGCCGGACCCTACCCGGACGGCTCACCGGAGGCGCTCGAGGTCCGCGCGTTCACCCCGATGGTCGGGGCGCCGGGTGAGGACCCGGTCACGGGCAGCCTGAACGCCTCACTCGCGCAGTGGCTGCTCGCCACCGGGCGCGTCACCGCCCCGTACGTGGCCCGCCAGGGCACCGTGCTTGGGCGCCGGGGCCGGGTGCGGATCTCCCTCGACTCCGGCGGCCAGGTCTGGGTCGGCGGCGCCACGGTCACCTGCATCAGCGGAAACGTCGAGCTCGGATAGGCGACCTCGACCGGGTGGGTCGCTTCGGAGCAGGCTTAGCCGAGACCCTCGATGATCTCGCGCAGCAGCGACACCAGCCCCTGCGGGTCCGGCACGGTCATGTCGGTGTGGGCGGCGACGGGACCCTCGCCGCGGGAACTTACCCCGACGGTCAGCCCGGGGCGGCCGCGGCGATCCGCCCACGCCCTCACCTCGGCCATGGCGGGCAGGTCGCCGAGGTCGTCGCCCGCGTAGAAGGCGGCCGCCGTGTCGTCGGAAATGAGCTCTCGGATCGCCGTGCCCTTATCGATGCCGGGAATGCAGATCTCCAGTACTTCCTTGCCTGGCCGCACGTTCAGCCCGGCCGCGGCGGCCGCCGCGCAAACCGGACCGCGGAGCAGCTCGAGCAGGCGTTCCGGCTCGGCGGTCAGGCGGGTATGGATGACGAGCGACAGCCCCTTGTCCTCGATCCACACGTCCGGATCACCGGCGCTGCGCCGCAGCAGCCCGGGCAGGCTCAGCCGCAGCTCAGCCAGGCCAGCAGGGGCCGCAGGAGTGCGGAGTTCACCCGCCTGCCACCGCTCGACGCCGTGAGTCCCGTAGATGACGATCCCCGGGATGGCACCGAAACCGCTCACCCGCAGCAGCGAGGCCACGCTCCGGCCCGTGACGACGGCGAGAGTGGCCCCGGTGGCGGCCACGTCACGCAGGATCTGCCGGACGCCCGCCAATGGACGGGCGTCGTCGGGATGGGGCGATATCGGTGCGAGCGTGCCGTCGAAATCGAGGGCCACCAGGGCGGACGACAGGACCGCCCGCAGCCGGTGCAGGTCCGTCAGCACACGACACCGGCCCCGGGCACCAGGAGCGACGCGATCACCGCTCGCCGACCGTGACGAGAACCTTGACGTGATGTCCCGACGCGGCTATCTCGAAGGCCTCGGCGACCTGGTCCAGGGGCCGGGTGGCGGTCACGAAGTCCGCGGCCCTGACGGCCCCCCGGCGCAGCAGGTCGGCCGATTCGGCATAGTCCTCAGGAAGATAGGTGGCACTGCCCTGGATGCGGATCTGGTGGTCCTGCACGATCGGCAGCGGGACGGTGACGGCCCGGGCCGGGACGCCGACCACCATGACCGTCCCGCCCTTGTCGGCGATGGCGATCGCCTGGTCGATCGATGACTGGATGGCGACGCAGTCGAACACGATGTCGGCGCTGCCGCCGAGAAACTTCCTCACCTGCCCGGCGACGTCGGGTGTGCTCGCGTCGATGGTCTCATCGGCGCCGAGGGCCGCGGCTCGGGTGCGCTTGGCGGCCAGGGGATCGGTCACGACCACCAGTCCGGCCTGATGCGCACGCAGCACCGCGAGGGTGAACAGCCCGATGGTTCCGGCCCCCAGCACGGCGACGGACCGGCCGGCCACGTCGCCCGCCAGGCGCACCGCGTGCACCGGCGTCGACAGCGGCTCGATCAGCGCCGCGGCGTGATCGTCGAGCACGTCCGGCACCGGGTGCAGACGGCTCGCGGCCAGCGTGAAGTAGTCCGCCATGCCGCCCTGCGGATAGCCGCAGCCGAAGAACTGCAGCTGCTCGCACAGGTTTTCCCGGCCGGAGGTGCACATCTTGCACGTCCAGCAGGGCAGGTCGGGTTCCACGATGACCCGCTCCCCCGGCGTGCGGGCCTGCACGGCGGAGCCCACCGACTCGATGACCCCGACCACCTCATGGCCGGGCCGGTAGGGCAGCGGGACAAAGGGATGCCGCTCGTGGGCGGCGTGCAGGTCCGATCCGCACACACCGGTCACGAGGGTGCGGACCAGGGCTTCGTGCGGACCGGGAACGGGGATCTCCGCGGCCTCGACGGCGATCCGGCCTGGGTAGACGACGACGCGTCGCATGCTGGTCAGGGCGGCTTCCTCTCCGGGCCGACCGGGGTTTGCGGGTCGCGGCCGGCCATCGACGATGTGGCGTAACGGGTTGGCACCACGGTTGGCATCACCGTTGGCACCACGGTTGGCTTGGGCACGCCGGTCATGCCGCCCCGGCCTGCAGACCGGAGTGCCCGCCGGACCCCTCCGCGGAGGCCTGGGTGGCCTTCAGGGCCGAGACGATGCGCCGGAACGTGGCGTGACGTTCGGCGTGGAAGGCGGCCATGGCCGGATCCGGTTCGGCCACGAGGTGGGCGGCCGGCGCCAGCGGTTCGCTGATGTCGTCAAAACTGAGCAGGCCGGCGGCGCGCGCCCCCAGCAGGGCCGCACCCCGGCCGGAGGCCGCGGGGACGTCCACGGCCCACAGCGGCAACCCAAGCACGTCGGCGAGCATCTGTCTCCAGCCGGCGTCCAGGGTCCCTCCGCCGGCGAGCCGCAGCCGCGGCGGACGCTGGCCGGCCAGCAGGGCGTCCAGGGTGTCCCGGATGGAGAACGCGGTCCCCTCCAGCGCGCACCGCAACAGAGACGTTCGGTCATCGGCTAGTGACAAAGCCGTCCAGGAGCCCCGCAGGGTCGGGTCGGAATACGGTGTCCGCTCTCCCGACAGGTGCGGGACGAAGATCGGGTCGTGCGCCTGGCCCGGATGATCGGCGCTGGCGTACAGCTCCGCCCAGGTGGCGTTCATGATCTCCCGGACCCAGTTCAGGCTCAGCCCGCCGCTGATGCTGGCGCCCATGTGGTACCAGCCGTCCGGGGTCGCGGACCGGTAGAGGTTGATCCCGGCGTCCGCCCGGCTGACCGGGGTGGCGCGAGACCGGATGACCTGAGCACCGGTGCCGATGGTCAGCTGAATGTCACCGCTGGCAGCGATTCCGCTGCCCAGCGCCGCCACCGCCGTGTCGGCGCCCCCGGCCGCGACGGGAATGCCCGCGGACAGCCCGAGCTCGGCGGCGGCCTCGGCCCTCAGGTGACCGGCCAGCGCCCCGGCCGAGGGCAGCAGCGGCGCCAGCAGCCTGGCGTCCAGGCCTAGCGCGCCGACCACCTCGTGGTCCCAGCGGTCGCCCGTCACGTCGTACAGCAGGGTGGCCGAGGCATCACTGGGCTCGGCGTAGACCTGGCCGGTGAGGCGGGCCCTGAGCCAGTCCTTGGGCTGCAGCGCCCAGCGAGCTTCCCGGTACAGCTGCGGCTCGTGCTGGGCGATCCACACAAGCAGCGGTCCGGTCATGCCGGGGGCCAGCGGGTTGGCCAGCCTGGCCAGGGCACGCGAGCCGAGACGCCGGTAGGCGCGCAGGGACCCGGTGGCGCGGCTGTCGGCCCAGAGCAGGGCGGGACGAAGGGCCAGTCCGGCGGAGGAGGTCAGCACCAGACCGTGCATCTGTCCCGACAATCCGATCGCCGACGGCCGCGCGCCCGCCACCTGGACGGCCTCGCGGGCACAGGCGGTCACCGCGCTCCACCAGTGGGCCGGCTCGCTCTCGGCGTAGCCGGCCGCGGCCGAGGTCACGGCGTAACCAGCCGACGCCTGAGACAGAACCTTGCCCTCGATGTCGAGGACGACCGCCTTGGCCGAGCTGGTGCCCAGGTCCAAGCCCAGGGTGCACACCGGGCCGACCGGGCCGACCGAGCCGACCGCCGCGGCCGGCCGGGGCTGGGCGGCCGGCGGGGCCAGGGCGGCCGACCGGGGCTGGGCGGCCGGCGGTCCCCGCCAGCGGCCGGGAATCAGCGTTCATCGGGGTCAGCACTCAATGATGATCTTGTGGACCGTCCGGTCGCTGCGCAGCGCGTCGAGGGCGCGGGCGTAGTCGTCGAGTGCGAACCGGTGAGTGATGAGGCCGTCGGTGCGCGCCCGCCCGGTCCGCAGCGCCGCGATCGCGGCCGGGAACGAGTCGATCTCGGCGAAGGATCCCTTGATGGTGATCTCGCGGCGAAACACGTCATACGGGCTGACCCGGACGAGGTCTTCGGGCTCGGTCACACCGTAAAACATCACCGTTCCGCCGCTCCTGGTCAAGGGCACGCATTGTTCCGACACGGCCGCCGACCCGGTGGCGTCCACCACGATGTCGAAACCGCCGCCCGAGGCCGCCTTCAGCTTGGCAGCATCGCCGGGCAGATCCGCGCGATCCATCAGGAACGTGGCGTCGATCCCGAGGTCCTCGGCTCGCTTGAGCTTAAACGCCGAGGAGGCCGCCACCATCACGCTGGTCGCACCGCCGCGCGCGATGAGCTGGGATAGCAGCAGGCCGGTCGGGCCTGCGCCCGAAGACCAGGGCCGAGCTCCCGGGCCGGGGGCTGAGGGTCTGCACGCCGTGCATGGCGCACGCGGTGGGCTCGGTGAACACGGACGTGTCGGGGTCGATGCCGTCGGCGGAGAAGACCAGGTTGGCGGGAACGCAGACGTACTCGGCGAAGGATCCGGGCCAGTTCGTGCCGAGCCCCTTGAGGTTCGCGCACATCAACGTGCGCCCGATCCGGCAGTACTCGCAGTGCCCGCAGTTCATGTTGGGGTTGACCGAGACGTACTCACCGGCGCGGAAACCCTCGGTGCCCTCGCCCAGCGCGTCCACCGGCCCGACCAGTTCGTGGCCGGGGGTCAGGGGAAACTCGGCAAAGAATTTGCCGTTGTGAATATGCAGGTCAGTTCCGCAGATACCGGTTTGCTTGACTCGAACCCGCACCTCTCCTGGTTTCGGATCCGGGGTCGGGATCTCCTTGATCGTGAAACTGCCCGGGGCATCGTAGACAACGGCTTTCATGCTGCTCCTTAGGCGGGGTGAGCCATACGGTCATCAGCTCGCGACGGGACAGCCAGAGCCCGCGCTAGCGCGGGCTCTGGCCGGGTACCCGGCTGTCGGCGGGGCGGCCACGGTCATTCCCGGGCCGGTGCTGCCTGCCTGCTGCTGGTCAGGTGAGCGAGCAGGCTGTTCATGGTCGGCTTGCCCGTGCTGCCCCGCAGGGCCGCGGTGCGTCGCCGCTGGTCGACGTAGACGGCGGCGATGAGGACGGCCCCGACGACCACCTGCTGCCAGAACGGCTGGATGCCGATGATGACGAACCCGTTCTGCAGCGTGGCCGGGATGAACAGCCCGATGACGCTGCCGAAGATGGACCCGTAGCCACCGAACAGGCTGGTGCCGCCGATGACGACGCCTGCGATCACGGACAGGTTGGTGGAACTCTGGCCGCCGATCGTGGTCGACTGGAAGAACGCCAGGTTGAGCCATCCGGCCAACCCGGCGAGCAGGCCGGACAGGGCGTAGATCATGATCAGGTGACGGTTGACGTTCAGGCCGGAGCGCCGGCCCGCCTCGGGGTTTGACCCGAGGGCGAAGGTGTGCAGGCCGAACCGGGTCCGGTGCAAGATCACGATCCCGATCACCACCACGACCGCGGCGACGACGGCCAGATCGGGGATCTGCCAGACGATATTGCCGAACCCGATGGAGTTAACCATCACGGTCGGAATGTTGCGCAGGTCCACGCCCCCGGTGATCACCTCGGCCAGTCCCAGGGCCATTCCCAGGGTGCCGAGGGTGACGATGAGGGGGGGAACCTTGGCCCGGGCGATGAGGAATCCGTTGATCGACCCCCACCCGAGCCCGCAGCCGACGGCCACCAGCAGCCCGATGATGGCGGCCCCCCAGCCCTGGCCGCCCATGGCCGCCATCGCCTTGTCGGCGACGACGCCGCTGAAGACCAGGACACTGCCTACCGACAGGTCGATGCCGCCGGTGATGATGACGAAGGTCATGCCGACACCAAGCACCGCCAGGATGGCGGTGTTCTGCACGATCCCGCGGATGTTGAACACCGTCAGGAAAGCGCTTGGCTTCATGACCGAGAAGATGACGATGATCACGGCGAGCAGGATGATGATCCGCAGCGCCTGCAGCCGGGCCAGTCGCGCGAGCCGGCCGGACGGTGTTTCCTCGCTCGGCGCCACCTCGGCGGGCGCGGGCGGCGGCACGGTTCCCTGGGCGGTCATGACTGGTTCTCCTGAGTTACGGCGCCGGTCATCGCTCCGACCAACTCCTCCATCGTGGTGTCCTTGGCGCGGTAGGTGGCCACCCGCCGGCCGAGCCGCATGACCTGCACCTCGTCGGCGACCTGGATCACGTGGGGCATCGAGTGGCTGATGAACACCACGCCCAGCCCGCGGTCGCGGACCCGGCGGATCAGGTCAAGGACGCCCTTGGTCTGCACCACCCCGAGGGCGGCGGTGGGCTCGTCGAGCAGGATGACCCGCTTCGCCCAGGCGGCCGCGCGGGCCACCGCGACGGCCTGCTTCTGGCCGCCGGACATGGCGCCGATGCTGCCGGAGAAGTTGCGGACGGTGGCCCCGAGCTCGTCGAACGCCTTCTTGCTTCCGGCCAGCATGTCCGTGTTGTTCATGAATCCCAGCCGCCCCATGATGCCGGTGCGCATGACCTCGCGGCCGAGGTACATGTTCTGCACCGGGTTCAGGTGCGGGGCCAGGGCCAGGTCCTGGTAGACGGTCTCGATGCCGTACTCGCGCGCCTCGACGGGCCCAGCGATCGTCACGGGCTTGCCGTCGACCAGGATCTGCCCCGACGTCGGAGTCTCGGTGCCGGACAAGATCTTGACCAGCGTGCTCTTACCGGCCCCGTTGTCCCCGATGAGCGCCACCACCTCGCCGGCTTGTACCTCGAAGTTGGCACCCGATAGCGCGCTGACGTGGCCGTACAACTTGGTGATGTCCCGTGCTTCAAGCGCAAGGCTCATCGAACCACTCCTTATTTACCGCAGTAGCCACCGAAGCGGCAGAATCAGGGCCGACTCCGCAACGCTGCTGTAACTATGCCGCAATGTTTTACGAAGAGAGTGCTCCTTCATGTCACCGATGTCAAGATCTGAATCCGAAACGATACATGCTGACCAGAGTCCCCAAGTTGAGTCGGAAAAAGAACAATGAACCGGAGTATTGACATCGGTGACATGACTGCTGCAAGATCGAGCCGTCATGTTTCCGCGAGATTACCGACAGCTGAACATGAGGGTCAGCCGGACGCCCGCGGGCCGGGGCTTCCGCACGCTCACTCGATTCGTGCGCGGTCGTTTCCGGGGCCGGCAGCCGACCCACTTTCACGCGAAGGAGCAAGTATGAAGCGGTTTTTGGTGGTACCGACCGCGGGTGCGGCGGCAGTCATGCTGCTGGCCCTCACGGCGGCGTGTTCGTCCTCTAGCTCGACCTCGGGCGCGGCCTCGAGCACAACCGGCGGCTCGACCGCCGGATCGACCGCCGGATCGGGCAGCGGATCGGGCAGCGGCAAGACCTACAAGATGACGTTCATCCAGGGCGTGGCGGGTGACGGCTTCTACGTCACGATGGGCTGCGGCATGCAGGCCGAGGCCAAGAAGCTCGGTAACGTCACCGTCAACATCCAGGGCCCCGCGCAGTTCGACCCCACGCTGCAGAACCCGATCATCGAGTCGGTCACGGCGGCCAAGCCTGACGCGATCCTGATCGCTCCCGACGACGTGACGGCCAGCCGGGATCCGATCGCCCAGGCCATGAGCGCGGGCATCAAGGTCGTTCTCGTCGACACCACGCTGAACGACCCGTCCGGAGCCATCTCACAGATCTCCTCCGACAACCTGGCCGGCGGGGCCGACGCCTTCGCCGCGGTCAAGCAGCTCGTGCCCGGCGGCGGCCAGGTGCTCGTGGTCAACACCAAGCCCGGCATCAGCACCACCGACCAGCGCACCTCGGGCTTCGCGGCCGCGGCCAAGGCCGACCCGAAGTTCTCCTACGTCGGCGTGCAGTACGACAACGACACCGCCTCCCTGGCCGCGCAGGTCACGCTGGCGGCCCTGCAGAAGAACCCCGGCATCGTCGCCATCTTCGCGACCAACCTGTTCTCCGCCGAGGGTGCCGCGACCGGAATCCGGCAGGCCGGCAAGTCAGGCAAGGTCAAGATCGTGGGATTCGACGCCGAGCCTGACGAGATCACCGCGCTGCAGCAGGGCACGGTGCAGGCACTCATCGCCCAGTCGCCGTACGTGATCGGGACCAACGCGGTGGACCAGGCCCTCGATGCCCTGACCGGCAAGGCGACCACCCCGAAGATCGGCACCAAGTTCACCATCATCACCAACGCCAACCTGAGCTCGGCCGCCAGCCAGGCAGCGATCTACAAGACCAGCTGCTGATTTAGCGCCGTCGGTATACTTCCGGTGGATTGGTCCCCCGGCGCGAACCGGGGGACCTTCGCCGCCACCGCGGCGCCGCTCGAAGCTGCCGAATACGCCCAGGAAGTCGCCAGAGCAGGCGCCCAGTCTGGAGGCGATCCTCGATGACCACCATGCGCGATGTCGCGCGCATCGCCGGAGTCAGCGCGAAGACCGTATCCCGGGTCTTCAACGATGACCCGCACGTCACCGAAGAAACCCGCGAGCGGGTTCGCTGGGCGATGCAGAAGCTGAACTACGTGCCGAACATGCTGGCCCGCAGTTTCCGGGCCGGCTCGGACGCCGCGGTCGGCCTGGCCGTTCCGGACCTCGGCGATCCGTTCTTCGCCGAGATGACCTCCAGCATCGAGATCGACCTGGTCGGGCGCGGCATGGCGGTCGTGGTGACCAGCCTGGGCCGGGGCGCCGACAGCGAACGTTCGGCGCTTGAGGCGCTGCTCAGACGTCAGATCAGCGGCCTTATCGTGGCCTGCGTGAGCGCGGACCAGGGCTACCTGGCCGCGTGGCAGGAGCGGACGCCGATGGTGTTCGTCGACCGGGCGCCGAAGGGGCTTTCCGGCGTGTACGTGATCGAGGACGATCTGGGGGGCGCCCGTCAGGCGGTCGGGCACCTGGCCAGCTACGGGCACCGGCGCGTCGCCTTCTTCGGTGTCACCACTCACGTCACCACCACCCAGCGACGGTTGAAGGGCTACCGGTCGGCGGTGGCCGAGAACGGACTGGACGACAGTCCCGATCTCATCTGCATCCCCGCCGAGTCGGCCGACGAAGCCGCCGCCGTCCTGGTGAAGCGGCTGGAGGCACCGAACGCGCCCACGGCCGTCTTCTCCTCGACCATCCTGTGCACGATGTCGCTCGTGCTGGCCTTGCAGCGGGCCGGGCGCACCGATATCGCCCTGGTCGGGTTTGGCGATATCCCCATGGCGGCGGCGCTGGCCCCGGCGGTGACGGTTCTCGACCAAGACCCGGCCGGGCTCGGGCGCATCGCCGTCGAACGGCTCGTCCAGCGCATCGAAGACCCGCATACCCCGGTCCGCCGCCGGACGGTTCTCCCGGTTCACCTGATCCCGCGCGGATCGGGCGAATTGCCGCCCGCGCGCCCCTGATCGGACGACTGCGGCCGGGCTGTGGGACCAGCTCGTGCAGGCACTCCTCGCGCAGGCCCGGGACGGCCTGCCCACGGTGACCTGTCCCCCCTGTTCGCCCTGTTCGCCGGGAAACGCCGATCGATCCTTAGCGTCACAGCACACGTTTCTCGTCACTCGCGCGCGGGAACCGACGCGGGTGCATACGGTCGCCGATGCGGCAGAATGCGGCACCGTACCGACTCTTTGCGGTAGAAAGCCACATCCACTGACTGCCATAGGAGGCGGGCGCCGTTGCCATCGATGGCAGCGTATGACAAACTTTGGTATGCCATCGATGGCAAACTGGGAGCAGGCGGACGCGGTGCGGGCCGACGGAGCGCACGCGGGCGGAGCGCACGCGGGCGGAGCGCACGCGCGGAGCGCGACGGCGCACGCGGGCGGAGCGCAGGCGGGCGGAGCGCGGGGGGCGGACGAGTGGGCGTGAGCAGGTTGCTCGACGTGGCCAACGCGGCGGGGGTGAGCTTGCGGACCGCTTCGCGGGTGCTGAATGACGATCCCCGCGTCGCGGCGGGCACCCGGCAGCGCGTCCGGGACGCGATGGTCGAGCTGAGGTTCTCACCGGATGCGATGGCCAGGTCGCTGCGGGCGGGCACGGACACCGCGATCGGGTTCGTGGTGGAATCCATCTCCGATCCGTTCTTCGCCCAGGTCATCGACGCGGTGGAACAAGAGATGTCCCGCCAGGGCCGGTCCGTGCTCGTCACAAGCACCCGGCGCGACGCGGGCTGGGAGCGCGACGTCATCGGGCGCATGCTGCAGCGGCGGGTAGCCGGGCTGCTGCTCTGCCCCACCGGCGAGAGCCATGCCTGGCTCGACCCGGAGCGCGTGCCTGTCGTGCTGGTCGACCGGCCGGCGCCCGGGCTGTCGGCGGACCTGGTCGAGATAGACGACCACCGCGCCGCCTTCGACGCCGTCACGCATCTGGCCGCCCGCGGGCACCGGCGCATCGCCTACGTCGGCGACACACCCGCCATCCCGACCTCTGCCGCCCGCCTGCGCGGTTACCGCGACGCCCTGGCCCATCACCGGATCGAGGTGGACGAGGACCTGGTGCGCTGTGACGGGGCGACCAGCCGGGCCGCGGCCCGCGCGGTGTCCGCCTTGATCGGCGACGACGCGGAGACATCGGAAAGCCGCGGAAGCCGCCCGCCGACCGCGATCTTCAGCGCCACCACGCGGGCGTCGCTTGGCGTGGTACCGGCCCTGCACGCCGCCCGGCGCACCGACATCGCTCTCGTCGCGTTCGGCGACTTCCCGATGGCCGATGCCCTCCGGCCGGCCGTCACCGTGGTCGACCATCCCGGTGAGGAGATCGGGCGGGTGGCCGCCGCCCGGCTCCTCGCGCGGCTGGGTCAGCCTGGGCTGCCGGTGCGCAGGATCCGGGTTCCGGCCCCGATCGTCGAGCGTGGATCCGGGGAGCTACGCCCGTGACGTTCGGCACCGATGTGGTCATCGGGGTGGACATCGGGACCACCTCGTCCAAGGCCGTGGTCCGGTCGGTATCGCGGCGCGGCACCCCGTACTCGGCGTCGCGGCGCGGGGCCCCGTACGAGGAGCAGCGCATCCCGTACGTGGAGCAGCCCACCCCGTGGCAGACCCGCGAGGGCGGCCAGACCGAGGTCGATCCCGGCCGCCTCCTCGACGTGGCCGTCGACCTGATCGGGCGGGCCGCCCAGGCAGCCGGATCAGCGTGGGGACCGGTCCGGGTGCGCAGCATCGGCGTGACCGGCCTGGCCGAGAGCGGCGTGCTGCTCGATGCGGCCGGGCAGCCGGCCGCGCCGGTGATCGCCTGGTTCGATCACCGGGGCGGGACCGAGGTCGAGCAGGTCAGCCGCTCCTCCCCCGGATTTGCCGCCGTGTTCGCGGGCCGGACGGGTCTTCCGTGGTCGAGCCAGGCCAGCCTGGCCAAACTGCTCTGGCTGCGCAGCCGCGGCTACCTGGCCTGCCCGGCCCCGACCTGGCTGAGCGTGCCCGAGTGGATCGTCTTCGCCCTGGGCGGTGAACCCGGGTGCGAACCATCGCTGGCGTCCCGGACCGGTCTCATCGATCAGGGCACGGGCCGCCCGTGGCCCGAGGCGCTGGCCGTGGCCGGACTGCCGGCCCGCATTCTCCCGGCGATGAGACCCGCCGGTGCACCCGCCGGGTACCTGGCTCACGACGGAGTTGTCTCCTGCGCCGCGGGCGCCGTCCTGACGGTGGCCGGGCACGACCACCCGGTCGCGGCGATCGGCGTCGGCGCGGTCGAGGCGGACGAGCTGTTCAACTCGAGCGGCACCGCGGACGTGCTGGCGCGCTCCATCCCGGGCACGCTGGCGGAGTCCGAGCGCCGGCGGGTGGTGCAGGCCGGCTGGTCGATCGGAGCGCACGTGCTGCCCGGGACCAGCCTGCTGCTGGCCGGCGTCAGCGGCGGGCTGCTGCTGCGGCGCGTGCTGGCCGCGCTGGGCGCTCAGTCCGGTCCGGCCCGGGCGGCGCTCGATCACGCCAGCCTGAGCGTCGGCGAGCTGCCGGCCGGCCTGTTGGTCACCGGCGACGGCCGGACCTCCGATGACGTGGTCATCCGCATCCAGGACGGCTCGTCTCCGGCCTCGCTCTGGACCGCGGCCGTGCGGTACACGGCGGCCCAGACCCGGCTCCTGCTCGATGACATCGAGAAGGTAGTCGGGCCGCACCGGCTGGTCGTGGCGGCCGGGGGCTGGACGCAGATGGCCAGCGTGCGCGCGGCCAAGACGGCCGTCATCGAGGCCATGAGCTTTTCACCTGTAGTGCAGCCGGGCGTCACCGGGGCCGCTTTGCTGGCCGCGTTCGCCCTCGACGGCGAGGGACTGCCGCTCGCCGATTTCATCAGGCAGTCGACCAAGGGATGACATGACAGACGCCACGAAAGCCCGAACGGGAACGCTGGACGACATCGCGAACGACAACCACGTGTTCTCCATCATCGCCATGGACCAGCGCAACACCCTGCGCCGCATGTTCACGGCCGTCGGCTGGGATGCCAGTGACGACGACCTGCGCACCGCCAAGGCCGACGTGGCCCGGGTCCTGACGCCGGCCGCCAGCGGCCTGCTGTCCGATCCGACCTACGGCGTTCCGGCCATCACGCAAGCCAAGGCGCTGGCGCCCAGCTGCGGGCTGCTCGTCGCGGCCGAGCCGTCCGAGCGGCGCAGCTGGGAAGGCGAGCCGCGCACCCACCGGGATCCCGCGCTGGACGCCCAGTGGGCCCTTGACCAGGGCGGCGACGTGCTGAAGTTCTTCGTCCAGCTGCGCGCCGACCGCCCGGCCCCGGCACCGGGCGAGCCGGACCTGGTGGCCGAGACGCTGGCCGTCTGCGCGGAGATCATCCGCGACTGCCGCCACCAGGGCGTGCCCGTGGTCATCGAGAACCTCGTCTACGTGCGGCCGGGGGAAGACCTGCACGGCCAGGCCCGCGAAGACGCGATCATCGAGTCGGCCCGGGCCCTCAACGACCTGGACATCGACCTGCTCAAGCTCGAATATCCCGGGTCGCCGCAGGGCTGCCGGCGGCTGGCGGAGATCCTCGACCGGCCCTGGGCGGTGCTGTCCGCGGGCGTGCCCTTCGACCAGTTCACCGACATCATCCAGATCGCGACCGAAGAGGGCGGCGCCTCCGGCTTCATTGCCGGCCGCTCCGTGTGGCGCGAGGTGGTGACCCTGACCGGGCCTGCTCGCGAGGAGTTCCTTACCTCGGTAGCCTTGCCGCGGCTGGAACGGCTGGTCGACGTGGCCGCGCAGCGCGCCCGCCCGTGGCACAAGGTCTAGAGGAGACCGTGGTAGAGGCGGAGGGCGTCGTCGAGCGCGTCCATCTCGGCGTCGTCCAGCACGCCAATCCAGTTGTTCAGCTTCGTAATGTCGACGCCGAGCATCTGCTCGAGGAGTATGCGGCATTTCCGGCCCTCGATCTCGGCTTCTGGCCGGGTCAGGCTGGGCCGGGCCGAGGCGGACGTGGGGGCGACAGTCACGACCGAGCCGATGAAGTTCGTGGCGGTCACGACGACCGCGTAGCGGCGTTCCTCTTGGGTGTGATCGCCGGTACGGACCGGCAAGGTGATGAGGAAAATGGAGCCCTTACGAAGCAAGGTAACGGGCCCACTCGCGGATCTTCTCCGCTTCCTCCCGCTCCGCCGGATCGTTGGCGATCTCGGCCGACTCCCGGCGCATCCGCTCCTGCATGGTGGTGAACCAGGCCAGGTGGATGGCCTTCCTGATCACCTCAGATGTCGACCCGCCAAGTTCCTCGACCACCTGGTCGAGTTCTTTGCGCGTCTTTTCGTCCACGCGGACGGTCACAACTTCCATGAGCCGAGCGTAACACGATTCGTATTACACACCCGAGGGTCACGTCAGGTGCGGGCCGAGCAGGGTCAGGTCCGCGGGGGACAGCCGGTCGCGGGCGGTCTTGGCCTGGTGCCAGAACGGGTAGATCAGCGGCGGGGCACTGAGGCGGTCGAGCTGGGCCCGCTCCTCGGCGGCCAGGGTCAGCGACGCGGCCGCCAGGTTGTCGGCCAGCTGCTCGTCGGTCCGTGCCCCGATCACCAGCGAGGTGACGGCCGGGCGGCCCAGGGTGTAGGCCAAGGCGACCTGGGCGGCGGACACCCCGCGGGAGTCGGCGATCTCGACGAGGACGTCGACGATGTCGTGCAGGCCGTCGGTGTCGTAGACCGGCGGCTCGTCCCAGTCGGTGAGCTGGCGCGAGCCCGCCGGGGCCTCGGTGTTCCTGCGGTACTTGCCCGATAGCAGGCCGCCGGCCAGCGGGCTCCAGACCAGGACGCCAAGCCCTTGGTCGACCGAGAGCGGGATCAGCTCGTAGTCGGCCTCGCGAGCCTGCAGCGAATAGTAGATCTGCTGGCTGACGAACTGCGGCAGGCCCAGCCGCTGCGCGGTGCCCAGCGCCTTCATCAGCTGCCAGGCGGCGTAGTTCGAGGCGCCCAGGTAACGCACCTTGCCCGAGGCGACCAGCAGGTCCAGGGCCTGCAGCGTCTCCTCGAGCGGGGTCAGGCCGTCCCACTCGTGCACCTGGTACAGGTCGATGTGATCGGTGCCGAGGCGGCGCAAGCTCGCCTCACAGCCCGAGATGATGTGGTGGCGGGAAAGGCCGGAGTCGTTCGGCCCATCTCCCATGGACATCCGGACTTTGGTGGCCAGCAGGAACTTGTCCCGCCGCCCCCGCAGGACCTCCCCCACGATCTCCTCGGCCTGGCCGCCGGAGTACACGTCGGCGGTATCGATGAGGTTGACCCCGGCGTCCAGGCACGTGTCCACCTGCCGGCGGGCCTGCGCCACGTCCGTCGACCCCACGTTCTTGAACGGCCCGCTGCCGCCGAAGGTCATCGTGCCCATGGTGAGCACGGAAACCCGCAGACCCGACTTCCCTAGCGCGCGATATTCCATACCCTTGACCCTACCCAGCGGGGTCCCGCGCCCACGTCGCCGGCGTCGGCGCCGTGGCCGCGCTGTGGCCCGCGCCGTGGCCGGCGGCCACCTCGGCGGCGGCGCGGACGAAGGCGGCCACGGCGGTCGAACGGCTGCGTTCGGGCCAGGCCAGCACGAGGGAGACCGGCGCGGCGTCCAGGACGGGGACGGCGACCAGGTCGCGGCGGAGGCGTTCGGTCACGGTGTCGGGCATGAGCGCGATCGTCTGGCCGAGTGCGATCAGCTGCATGAGCTGGGACGTGTCGCGCACCTGCGGACCGGGGCCGGTCATGGCGGGCCAGCGGGGCATCGTCTCGCCCCGCAGGTCGTCCAGGCGCAGCGCGGTCTGCCCGGCGAGCCGGTGGCCGGACGGCAGGATGGCCACCTGGCCGGCCACGTGCAGCAGTTCGGTGTCGAATCCGCTCACGTCGTCGTAGGGCAGGTGCATGAGGGCCAGGTCGGCCGCTCCGGTACGCAGCAGGCCGGCCTGCTCGCCGACGTCGCACACGTGCACGTCCACGCCGGCCGGGGCGGGCTGTTCGGCGTACCGGGTCAGGATGTCCGGGAGCAGGCCGACGTCGGCGTTGGGCTTGGTCGCGAGGACCAGCCGCGGCGTCGCCTCCGCCGCGCGGCGGGCGCGCTGGCCCGCGGCGGCCGCGGCGTCGAGTACCTTGCGTCCCTCGTGCAGCAGGACCACGCCCGCGGGGGTGAGCCGCACGCCACGCCCGGCGCGTTCGAGCAGCGGCACGCCGACCCGGCGTTCCAGCTTCTTGATCGCCCGGGACAGCGGCGGCTGAGCCATGCCGAGCCGTTCGGCGGCCCGGCCGACGTGCTCTTCCTCGCCCACCGCGACAAAGTACGCCAGCTCGCGGGTCTCCAGGTGTTCCATACCCGTAGGGTATCGGTTGCCGACCCAGGCGGTCATGGCTCTTTGGGCCGAACGTCCCTGATCATGGCAGCATGACAGACGACAACGAGCTGACCGGGCGGATCGCACTGGTCACCGGGGCCAACAAGGGCATCGGGCGGGAAATCGCCGGGCAGCTGGCGCAGCGGGGCGCGACCGTGCTGCTGGCGGCCCGGGACAAGCAGCGGCGCGAGGACGCGGTGGCGGCGCTGCGGGCCGGCGGGCTGGACGTCCACCCGGTGGCGCTGGACGTGACCGACCCGGCGTCGGCGGCCGCGGCGGCGGCGCAGATCGACCGGGAGCACAGGCGGCTCGACGTGCTCGTGAACAACGCCGGCATCGCCGGCGGGCGGGTCCGGCCGAGCGAGGCGGACGTGGCCCAGCTGCGGACGGTGTTCGAGACGAATGTGTTCGGCATCGTGGTCGTGACCAACGCGATGCTGGCGTTGCTGCGCCGGTCCGGCGCGGCCGTCGTGGTCAACGTGTCGAGCGAGGTGGGATCGCTCGCCGAGGCGTCGGATCCGCAGTCCGCGCTGGCGCAGCTGCCGGCGTCGGGGGTGTACGCGCCGTCGAAGACGGCGGTGAACGCGCTGACCGTGCAGTACGCCAAGGACCTGCGGGCGGACCACATCCTGGTGAACGCGATCACGCCCGGGTACTGCGCCACGGACCTCAACCACCATCAGGGGGTCCTGACGGCGGCGCAGGGCGCGGCGGTGGCGGTGCGGTACGCCACCATCGGGGCGGATGGGCCCACTGGTGGCTTTTTCGGCGCCGATGGACCGGTTCCCTGGTGACGTCCGTGGCCGGCGCGACCGATCCGGCCGTAGGCTCAGTACGGGGCACGGCCGTACGTCGACGCCCCGCCTGATACCGATCTCGGAGAAGCCGTCTCCTGGTTGGCCGTTGTCAACCGCGCTCGTCCAGGCGGGCGTTGAGGAGGGCTGCCGTGATCCCGAGCACCTACGCGGGCTACTTCCAGGCCGCGTCGCAAGCCGCCGGCGCGCTCATCGGCTTGCTCTTCGTGGTCATCGCGCTGAAACCGGGGCGGATCATCGGGCGGCACGCCGACCCGGTCGCCAGACGGCTCGCGGCCAGCAGCTTCACCGGCCTCGTCGATGCCTTCTTCGTCTCGCTGCTGGCCCTCATCCCTGGCCACGACCTCGGCTACGGCGCCGCCGTCATGGCCCTGCTCAGCCTCTACCACACCCTGCGGCTGAACCTGGCGTACCCCGGCGTCAGGCACACCGTGATCTTCGCCGCCAGCTTGCTCGCCTACGGGTTCCAGCTCTGCATCGCCATCGCGGTCATCGTGGCGCCTGACAACGTCGATTTCATCAAATTCATGGCCTTCGTGCTGATCAGCGCGTTCGCCGTGGGCCTCAACCGCGCCTGGGCGCTGCTGGAAAGCACGGCCGTCGCCGGAGCGGAGGAGGGCCAGGCCAACCCTCCCATGGGAACGGCGCCGCATCCCAACGGGGCCGCGGAGCACCCGAGCACCCCTCCCGCAGAAGTTGAACCCTCCGCGTAAGCGCTGGCCTGGCGGATTTTCACGAAGACTTATGGCCCTTCCTGGGGCAAAAAGTCTTCGTGATCATGGGGGGCACGGAGCGTGCGCACCCTCGCGATGCGTTGTTTGCGTGTGCAGGAGCAGGGCACGTGCTTGGGGTGCGGAATCGTGGACGTTCCTGGTTCTCCGGGCGCTCGGCGCTGGCGTTGCACTGGGCTAGTGCTGGCGCCGCGTTGGTGGGGTTGGGCTGGGTCGTCTACGCCGTCCTGCGAAGCTGGGACTATGGCGGTTTCGTGCTGGCTGCTCTGTGGATGCTGATCGCTGCTGGCTGGTTTTTTGCCGCTCGTCAGCGTCGTCGTCGCGAGCCACGCGGCTACGGTCAAGCATGGCCAGTACCTGCGCCGGAAGTCCTGTTGCTGGCCGAGCAGGGCCGGAAGATCCAGGCGATCAAACGCTATCGGGAGCTGAACCCTGACCTCGGGCTCAAAGAGGCAAAAAACGTCATCGACGGACTAGGGTTACTCGTTTCTGGCGACCTCGGGGCCGGTCATGCGGCGCAGTAGCGGCATGGTCGCGGCGATAATGCCAAGGCTCAGCGCGATGCCGGCCACGGCGATGCCGTAGAACGCGATGCCCGGCGCCCTGAACGGGCCGATCTGGGCGGCCGCGAACATCGCCGAGGCGGCGAACCCGACGCCGACGGAGATCACGGCAGTCACCAGCAGCGGGACCGCGCTCTCCAGCGCGACCACACGCTGGAGCAGGCCAAGCGGGGCGCCGGCCAGCCGCAGCAGGCTGAACGGGCGCTTGCGCTCGGCCAGCCCGCCCGCGACGCTCGCCGCCAGCGTGCAGCCGGCGATGGCCAGGCTGGTCAGCACGACCACGTCCGCCAGCTGCTGATAGGCCACATCCTGCTGGATGACATCGGCACGCTGCTCGGCCAGGGTGGCGGGCGGATTGAAGTCGGGGTAGGCGGTCTCCAGAACGCTCCGGGCCTGCTCGACGGCCGGGACCGTGCCGTTGGTGGCCACGTTGATCCCGAGCACTGGGAGGCGGTCAAGCCGGGACACGGGAACGTTGGCGGCCGGCCAGGTGATCATCGCCAGGGGCCTTCCCCCGAACGCCCCGTCGGCGGGGAAGACCGCCACGGCCGTCCCGGCCGGACAACGCCCGAGCACAGGAATGCTGGCCAGCTGACCGCACGAGACCAGGCCGCCCGGTATGTCTCCGAACCGTCGCGAGAGTCCGAACAGCGTGCCCGGGATGGTCAGCCCGCTGGTCTGGTGGACCGCGAGTATCCCCTGGACGCCGCCGACCGAGCGCAGCCGATCCGCCAGTGCGGCCGGCGGGGTGAGCACGGTCCCCGGCCCGGGATCGTCGGAGAACTGATCGGCCAGGACGTTCGCGGCCGCGGGCCCGTCAAGCGGCTGGGCGCCCTTGGTGTCTTGCGTGGTGATGAGGGCCACGGCCACGGTGGTGATGAACAGGGCCAGCACCAGGCCGCTCACCGCGCGGAACCCCGCCTTCGGATTGTCGGCGAGCCGACGGGCCGCGATCAGCGTGCCCGGCCGGCCGGTCCGCCGCGCCATCAGGCGGGCGCCCGCCAGGGTCAGCCATGGTCCGGCGGTGACCAGGCCCACCATGATCAGCAGGAAGGAGGGCAGGAATACCTGGATTTGTCCGGGAGTGGTGGGCGGGCGGCCGTGCACCACGATGAAGCCGAGCACGCCGAGCCCGGCCAGCAACGGCAGCACCCGCCAGGCCCGCGGTGCCTTCGGGGTGACCCGGCGGGTCACCCCGAGCGGGGAGATGCGCACCCGGCGCAGCGCGAGCCGGGCCACGACGGCGGCGGCCAGCGGCACTCCGAGGCCTACCAGCAGGACGTCGGGCAGGCTGAGCGACAGGTCGCTGGGAAAGAAAGGCGTGCCGGTGAACGGGACCGAAGCGAGCGGGATGCGCAGGCCGAAGAACAGGCCAAAGCCGGCCACCATCCCCGCTACCGCGGCGACGGTGGACTCGACCGCCGCGATCAGCGAGATCTGCCGCGGGGTGGCGCCCGCTAGCCGCATCGCGGCGAACCGCTCCTCGCGGCGGGCGGCCGACAGCCTGGTCGCGGTGCCGATGAAGATGAGAAGGGGGAACAAGATCGCGAGCGCCACCACCGACATGATCAGGTCGATGCCGCTCGCCTTCACGCCCTGGCCGGGTAGGCACTGGCTCTGCACGCAGCCGCTCGGCGGCAGGGTGGCGATCGCGGTCACCCGCACGGCGCCAGGTACGTGGGCCAGCTGGGCCACGGTGTGCCCGATGACGATGACCAGCGAGTTCGGGGACGGCAGCGCAGCGTCGCCGATGATGCCCACCAGGTGACCGGGGTACCTGACCGCCAGCTGGTCCGCGGGTGTGCTGCGCAGCAGCGCGGCCAGCGCCGGGGATGCGTAGTACTGGCCGGGACCAGGCAGGTGACCGATGCCGGGCGGGACCGGCGACGTCGGGCCGCTGGCGGCCACGTCGATCCGGCCGATGAGCTGGCCGTCGAACCGGTCGGCGCGGATCAGCCACCAGAGCGGATCCGCGGAGGTCTTCGCGGCTGAGGTTTGTGCCGCTGAGGTCCGTGCCGCTGAGGTCTGTGCCGGGCCGGCCGTCTGCGGCGCGGCACTGGTACTGAACCACGCATAACGGTCGTTCTGCGTATTCACCGCGTTGACGCCGGCCACGGCGATCAGCAGGAGCCCGACGCCCAGTCCGACCGCCGCCACCAGGAGCACCAGGCGAACGGCGGCTTCGCGGCCGCCGCCTAGGGTCAGGCGCAAGCCGAGTCGGATCACTGGGGCACTCCGGTCAGCGTGCTGACCTTCCCGTCCCGGACGACGACCTCGCGGTCGGCGTAGGCGGCGACCCGGGGCTCGTGCGTGACCAGGATGACCGTGGTGCCCTGCTCGCGGGCGGCCTGGGTGAGCAGGTTCATGACGTGCTCGCCGGTGACCGAGTCCAGGGAACCGGTCGGCTCGTCCGCGAACAGGACCTCAGGCCGGGCGACCAGGCCCCTGGCCAGCGCGACGCGCTGCGCCTGGCCGCCGGACAGCTCCCCCGACCTGCGGCCTTCCAGCCCGTCCAGGGCGAGCTTGGCGAACCACGTGCGCGCTTCGGTCAGGGCCGCCGCGCGGCGGGCGCCGGCCAGCAGCAGCGGGAGGGCGGCGTTCTCCTCGGCGGTCAGCTCGGGCACGAGCTGGCCGAACTGGAACACGAAGCCGAACTTATCCCGCCTCAGCTCGCTGCGCTCCGCCTCTTTCAGCGTGTCCAGGCGGTGGCCGTCGAACCAGACCTCGCCCCGGTCAGGGGTCAGGATGCCGGCCAGGCAGTGCAGCAGTGTCGATTTGCCGGAGCCGCTCGGGCCCATGATGGCGAGGATCTCGCCCCGCTTGGCGTCAACGGTGGCGCCGCGCAGCGCCGGGGTCTGGCCGAACGACCTCTCGACGTTCCTGGCCTCGATGATCATCGTTGTACCTCTCGTGCGAGTATGTCCAGCCGGGCCGCCGTGTGGTCGATCCAGCGCAAGTCCGCTTCCAGGTGGTACAGGCCATGGTCGGCGAGCAGGATGTCGACCAGGTTGCCCTGCTGCTTGAGCGCGGTCAGCTCGCGCATCCGCTGCAGGTGCGCCGCGCGCTGGAGATCCAGGTAGCGGTCCGCGGGGCGGTCCAGCATGAGGGAGAGCACGACCTTGGCGAACAGCACCGTCTGCAGGTGCGGTTCGGGCGCGGCGGGGGTCTCGAGCCACTTGTTCACTTCGGCGACCCCGTCCGCGGTGATCACGTAGCGCTTGCGCTCGGGGCCATCGCCGGGCTCGGCCGGCCCGGCGATCGCCATGCCATCGCGGGCGAGCCTGCCGAGGGTGGCGTAGACCTGGCCGTACGGGAGCGGTTTGCCCCGTCCGAAGTAGGCGTCGTAGTCACGCTTGAGGTCGTAGCCGTGGCTCGGCTCCCGCTCAAGCAGCCCGAGAAGCGTCAGCGGAACACTCATACCTGAGAGTATACACTCGATGTATATTGGGTCGCAAGCGAAGCGGGCGCCAGAACGCCGCAAGCGAAGCAGGACGCTGCAAGCGAAGCAGGACGCCAGGACGCTGATGCGGCCGCACTCTGGGAATGTCTGACCTGCGCGGCTTGACCATCGAAGCTACGGTGAACTTGTGATCGCTGGCGGGACAGGGCAGGCTGGTCGTCAAACGTTCTTTGCCCGGCAGGATGGCCGGGTCGGTGGTGGCCGCTACCTGCAGCGCCACCCGGTGACTAGCATGCCGCGCCTGGTAACGTTCGCCCGGCTTCCAGCAGCTTCGCCGGGCAGAACCCTCAAGCCTGACCCACAACTAAGGACCATCGGTGTTGCTGGGGCAACAACGATGGACCATCGGTGTCGCTTCGAAGCGAGAGCGCCCCGGCACGGGTGTGCCAGGTGAGGCGGGGGGTGTTCTCGGGATGCGGACCCTTCGCCGGGGCGCGATCATTACCGCACCGAATGAACCGGGCGAACGCCGGTTGCTGAGGTACTAGCCTTCCTTCCGAGGCTGGGAAATGGCGCGGTAAACCCGATGGGTCCCGCGCGCGTTTACAGAGTGCCGAGCGAGCATTTTCGGCACGAGGATCAACTCGAGAGGCCTGAGAACAAATGTCAGCTTCTGGGTTGACGTCCGATACCGACGTCGCGGTACCGGGGCGGCAAGGCCGGCGCTGGTCTCCTCGGTCCGTGCGGCTCCCGCTGCCAGCGGTCGCGGCCATCGTCTACCTGGGCATCCGCGTGCTCCAGCTCGGCGTTGTCGCATTCCTGCTCCGACGTGGTGCTTACCAACGGGCACATGTGTCACTCGAACAGTGGATCATCGGAGGCGACGGCGCTTTCTACCGGGCGATCGCGGCGCACGGGTACGACCACCAGCTGATCCAGCTGACGAATTCCTCCGTTTTCGCCTCCTTCCCGGGCTATCCGGCGGCCATCGACTCGCTGGCATGGCTGCCCGGAATCAGCATCGCGGCGGCAGGATTTGCCGTCACGATCCTGGCCGGCCTGGCGGCAGCGTGGGGTCTGACCACGCTGGGCCTGAAGCTGACAGCTGACTCACGCATCAGCTTGCTCATGGTGGCGATCTGGGCGGTGGCACCTGGCTGCATCGCCTTGTCGAGGGTGCACTCGGAGGCGCTGTTCTGCGCCCTGGCCGTTTGGGCCATGGTCGCACTGGTCGATCGGCGGTGGCTGACCGCGGGGATCCTGGTCATGCTGGCCGGGACGGTGCGCAGCACCGCCCTGGCTCTGGTCGCGGCCGTCGCGGTGGCGGTGGTGCTGGCCCTGATCCAAGCCGCGCGGACCCGGCAGCGGATCGGCGCCTGGTGGCGTCCCGTGGCCGCGCTACTGCTGGCCCCGCTGGGGCTGCTTGGCTACTGGGGATACGTGGCCTGGGTGACGCACCGGCCGGCCGGATGGTTCTGGATCGAGGAGCGTCGCTTCCACACGTCCTTCGATTGGGGCAAGGGCACGATCCGGTTTATCTGGGACACGTTCCTGGACCGGCCCACGGTGCCCGGACTTCTGGTCGTCTTGGCGATCCTGGCCGCCATGGCGCTGACCGCTTGGAGCCTGACCGAGCGGATCCCCGTCTACCTGCACGTCTATACGGTCGTGGTTGCCCTGGTGTCGTTTACGATCAGCGCCAACTGGCTGAGCGAAAAGCCGCGGTACTTCCTGCCCGCCGTCCTGCTCGCGCTTCCGGTGGCGCGGCTGCTGGCCCCGCTCCGGACTGGGGTGCTGGTCCCGCTCATCGTCGTGTTCACCCTCGCTTCCACCTGGTTCGGCGTCTATCTCCTGATCATCGCCGGCTGGGCGTCCTGAGCGCCGCGGCTGACCCTGGCGGCGGTGACTCGGGACGCACCAGCGAAGGTCCCGACCGCGCTGACCGCGAGCATCCGCCTCCGCCCGCACCAGGCCGCTCATCCTCACTGCCAGGCTGACCACCGTCGACCGCCCCGTTCCAGCGACCAGCCCGTATCTTTCACCACCGGCCACACCCACCTGTGCACCCGGCGCACCAGGACCAGCACAGCTGCCGGCTGGTGATCGAGACAGCCCCCGACCCGGCCACCACCGCGGTCCCGGCGCCCGGACGCGCAAGGCGGCCCGGACGGTCACAGGCTGACCGGCCAAGGCCCCTGACCGATCGAGACCTCGCGGAGTGATTCGGTTCATGGGCCGTGACGACGCGTCAGATGTCGCGCCAGGTAACTGTTTCCCGGCCGAGCGCGGCGTCAGCCTTTTCCTCGATGTCGGCGGGGAGGCTGGCGGCTTCGACCGAGTCGAATACTTCGAGGGTGGCTGGCCGCAGTGCCTGAGGGTGGTAGCGGTAAACGGCGATCTTGCCGCGCCTGGTCAGGGCTACGGCGTAGTGGTAGCCCGTGGTCTGCGATGTTGACCGGCTCTGGCTCTGGTCGCCTGGCGGCACCAGCCACCGGCCGGTGAATGCTTCCGTACGGTCATAATCCGCCGGCGAAGAAGGCACGTCGGCCCGTGGCTTTACGCGCCCGCCCACCCGGACGCGTATGTCCTCCGTCGCATTGTCCGGCGTGGAGATGGAGGGCAGGTATTGCCGCAACGACGCCGTCACGAGCTGGGAGACACTCTGCCGCAGCTGTTGTGCGGCCTGTTCGGCCCGCTCCCAGAGCGGGGTGTCCTCATCGCGGATGTAGAGAGTCTTATTGGGTGACATCGGAAGGCTCCTGACGCTGCCGGAACTTCACTTGTACGCAGTGTATACGTACAGTGCACGTATACACGTTTCAGGCAAAAGGGGCATCCTCGGGGATGTTGCCCTTCGGGCGCCGTTTCCTCCGGGCGGTGCGCGGAACCGCGCGCCACGGATCCAGTCGGGTGGGTGGCCGGCGCCACCATCGGCAGCATTCAGGAGGATCGGTGCCCTCCAGTGCCGTATGCCAACTGTGAAAAAACCTGCCGCCGCTTGACCATCGAGGCAACGATCAAGCTATAGCGGTAGGTGGCCAAGCCGGTCATTGACCAGTTATCAACGAGGGTCCAAGATCATGGAAGGGCGGCATTCCTATAGGTCTATGTGTCAAGTCTGAAAGCATTCGCCCAGCCCGCCGACTGACCATAGAGGCGACGATAGCGCTTTGATGCTGTCATCAGGGGTAGTGGCCGCTCCCGCCACAGTGCCGGGAGCGGCCTGCCCCCAGAAGATCCGGCCCTGTCAGCGCCGACATGCCGGAAGCCCTTCGCTCGCGTTCGCGTTGCGCGCCTGGCGGCGCGCAACGCGAAAACCCCGCAGACGCGGCCTGCACCGAACCAGACCCGACCAACCAGGGCAACCCCGAAATGGTGCCCTGACGGGCGCTGTCTTTCCGGGGCGGTGCGCGGAACCCGCGCACCGCAATCAGGCCCGCAGCGCGCACAACCACCCGTTCAGTTACGTTTAGTTTCGTCTCTCAATACGTTATTGAGAGACGAAACTAAACTCGCATCCGGGCAAATGAAACCAGCTGTCGCGCTGCCGCGCGACACCCGGCCAGAGCCGCGTTGTCCCGTCTCAAATGATCTGACACACCCGCACGTCCTTGACCTGGGGTGCGTCAAGACAACTGAGCCGTCCCCGGGTCTGCCGACTCCTCGATTGCTGAGCCGCGACTAGTTCACCCTCGGGCGGTTGCGGCGACACTACCGCCCCAGCCTCTCGGCACCGGGATCGGGCCGCTCGAACCGCATCATTCAGTCGGACGGCCGGACAGACGGACTGAGCAATTCAGTCGATGACTGCTATGGCCTCGATCTCGACGAGGTGGTCGGGCGTGAACAGTGCGGCGACGCCGATGAGTGTGCCTGGAGCGAGCAGGGTGACCCCGAGTTTCGCGCAGGCGCGGGCGCGGCCTTCTTGGACCATTGGCATTTTTTCGGGGGTCCAGCCGGTGATGTAGGTGGTTAGTTTCGCGACGTTATCGAGGGTGCCGCCGGCCTCGGCGACGGCAGCGGCGACGTTGAGGTAACACTGTTCCACCTGCGCGGCAAGGTCACCTTTGCCTACCAGAGCTCCGTTGGCGTCCCAGGCGACCTGACCGGCCATGAATACGAGCTTCGATCCGGTGGTGATCGCCACCTGCCGGAAGAAGTCGACCTTCGGCAGCGCTTCGGGATTGCTCAGGGTGATGGTCATGCTGACTCCTTATTGCTGTGGTGTGCTGTCGATTGCGGAATTATTGGCTTGGATTCGGACATCGGAGTGGCGATCAGGAAACTCCCTGTCCCGTGTGAGCACTGACGACGGCTTCCACCAGACAGACCTCGAGCCTCCTCCCCGCACACGCCGTCCGGCACCTAGCCGTGTGCGGCGTAACGTCTTGACTGAGACAACAACCGGATGCGTCAGATTGACTGAGAGCGCGTCAGGTCAACTGAGACGGGACACGCGTGTGGTGGCCGGGCAAGCCCGGCCACCACACGCACACCCCAGATAACGGCCGCATAGCGGCCGTCCAGCACAACGCCCGCACATGCGGGCGCTGTGCGCCGCGATTCCGGCTCGATCCCCCTCCTGCCTGCGCTGACGCGCTCGCTCCGCGCCGCCTCCGTGTTCCTGACCTCACTCCCTCAACAAGACAAGAGAGCGAGGTCAGGAACACTACGGCTCAACTACAGAGTGAACAGGCAAAAGGGAGGACCAATCCGGAAACGCACTGGGGAACCCGGAACCGCCCCCGGCCCCGGAAAAACACGGCCTGTCAACGGCGGCCAGGGCCGACCGCAACGCCGACACCGCGATCTTGTCCCGCGCCCTCAGCGCTTCACGCAATGCCGCTTGCAGGCGTTCCCGGACCCTACTGTCCTCCATAACGGCAACCATACGATCCACGGCTCAGGGCTGCCCCGGCCATGCCGCTTGCCTGCCCGCATCCGGCCACGACGCCGCACCGCACCGCCCGCGTGCCGCTGGTGGCACTGGCCGCCGACAGCGAGACGGGCACCCGCGTGTCACTGGCCAACCTGGCCAGGCTGGTCGAGGCGAACTTGTGCCGTGTCAGGTACCGTTCGCCCCGCTTGTCACAGCTTCGCCGGGCAGAAACCCCGAACCTGACCCACATCGAAGGACCATAGGTGTTGCTTGGGCAACCGCGATGGACCATGGGTGTGGCTCTTTCCGAGGGACTGAGTATCAGGCGGCGAGCGTCAGGTTGTCTTGGTAGCGGCTGAGGTGGTTGCGCTGGTGTTCTTGGCTGATGTGGTATTTCCAGTAGGCGTCGTGATCGTGGTTGGCGTGGATGACGCGCAGCCACAAGATGGCCTGGGCGCCGTCGGTGCTCCAGCGGGCGCCGGTGATGCCCATGCGGTCTTTGACGAGGTGGCGGCAGGCGCCTTCGATGACCCCGGTGGCCACGGGCCAGCCGGCGGCCAGGGCCTTGGGGTAGTCCAGGTAGGGCAGCTTGGCGTCGAGGTAGGTCAGGACCTTCTTGATGTTCTTGGCGTGCTCGGGGCCTTGCGGGGGGTACTGGCCGGCGAGCTGGCGGATCCGGGCGATCACCTCGGCGGCGCGGCCGTGCAGGATGTCGGTGGCCTGGGTGATGGTCCAGGTCTCGATCGCGGGGTCGCGGGGCTCGTGGAACGCCCAGGCGGCTTTCCACAGGTATTCCATCACGTGGATCAGGTCGATGAGGATCGTCAGGCGGGTGATGCCGCGGGCGGCGGCTTCGGCCTCCATCAGGTTGATCTGGTGGTTGTCCCCGTCGACCAGGGCGATCCAGTCCCGGTCATGGCCCGGGTCGCGGTCCTCACCCTCATCGAAAGCCCAGCTGATGGCGGCGGACCGGTCCGCGGCGATGTCCACCCGGTAGCGGCGGCTGACGGCCTGCGGCGCGGGCTTGCCCTCCTTCTTCCCGCCCGCGCCGCTCCCGTGGTGGCTGGCCATGACCTGCTCCGGGGTGCGGGGCTGGGGGATCACGTCGAACACGCACGCGACCTCGGCGATCCGCTTGTGCCCTTTCTCCCCGATGCCGGGCCGGGTGCTGAAGTTCTTCACCCGCTTGCCCGGCGCCGTGGTCCGGGTGCGCCGCGATTCCGGCAGCATCGCCACGCCCTTGCCATCTGCTGACAACCCCACCGGCAGCTTCGTGCCTTCTTCCGGCGGGCCGGGCGGCTGCCCCGGCCCGGCCAGCGCGGGACCGGCATAGAAGGCGGCCACGTCAGCCGCGGCCGCGGCCGCGATCTCCTCCAGCTGCCGCTTCCCGATCGTGATCCCGGTCGCGGCCCGCACGAACTCCTGAGCCAGCTCGTACGCCCCGTCCCGGGCCGCCAGGGCCGCCAGCTGCTGCAAGGGCCAGGAATAGCGGCGCGGCGGCAGGTTCAGCACCGCATCGCGGGGGAACAGCGCCGGCGCCCCCTTGCCCTTGCCCTTCCCCTTCCCCTTCCCCTTCCCCTTCGCCCGGTAGCTGATCCGCCGCACCCGCACCTCGCCCACCGTCGTCACGATGGTCCGGGCATGACCCCGCCCGGACGGGGTCCGCCGCACCGCGTCCGCGCCGGTCACCTCCGGCAGCCGCGCCTCGGCATCAGCACCGGTATCCAGCCCGAACTGGAACACCGCCCGCAGCAGCTCCCGGCCCCGCACCACCACCAGCTCCTCCATCGCCTCCAGCGTCATCGCCCCCGCCCCGGCCAGCTCTCCCGCCAGCCCGGCCAGCATCCCCACCGCCGGCCCCAGCCCCGGCACCACCGACTCCACGCTCGCCACCAGCGCATCCAGCACATACTCTTCCACCGAGGCTTCCCTTCCGCTGATCCCGATTTCGCACTTCAGGACCATACGGAACGGAAGCCTCACCCACACCCAATCCCGGCAATCACACGCAACAATCACACAAGCAGCCCGCACAGTCAGTCACACCAAAAGAGCCACACCCATGGACCATCGGTGTCGCTCCAGAGCGGGACCGCCCGGCACGGGTGTGCCGGGCGAGGCGGATGGTGTTCGCGGGATGCCGACTCTGCACCGAACGTGACCTTGCCGCACCGGGTAACCGGGTAACGGGTAACCGGGTAACCGGGTAACCGGGTAACGGGTAACGGGTAACGCTGCTGCTGAGGCACTAGCGAGACGGCTAGGGCACCGGGGCCGGCCGCGGCATGCGCGGCTAGGACCCGGGGCGGCCTGGCCGCGCGGGACGGCTAGGTCACCCCGGGCAGCCGCGGCATGCGCGGCTAGCTTCTCCAGGGTCGCGGTCAGGCTGGGGATCCAGCGGTCACCGCAGCGCACGGCACGGCGTTGGACATCCCGTAGTCGCCCATCTCGTCGTTGTGCATCCTGATGGTGAAGACGTCACCGACCAGGGACAGGACCAGGTCGGCGGTCGCCTCAGAGCTGCTCGGTCCTCGCCTAGCGGGAGCGGTGCACCCGCCGTCGTCGGGGACCTGCGGCCGGGGCCGGATTCATCGCTGGTCGAGTTCGCCGACGAGAGCCGCCGGGGCCCGCATCCGCCACGCGTCGGTGACGAGCTCGGCCAGCCGGCCGGCGTCCACCTCGGCCAGCCGCAGCATCACCAGCGGCCAGCCGTCGTAGCTGGGCGCGGTGAAGAAGACCTCGGGCTCACCGAGGAGCAGGGCCTGTTTCTCCGCCTCGTCACCGACGAACAACACCGCGATGTCGGTCCGGATGACCCGACGCTGCCCCGGCCTGCGCTCGGGGTAGGACCAGATGAATCCCTTGCCGGCCACCCGGAAGTCGAAGCCGTCGCTGTCGATCTCCGTCACGTGCGGCAGGGCCAGCGCGAGGCGGCGCAC
Source organism: uncultured Actinomycetes bacterium (assembly GCA_963808315.1). Taxonomy (GTDB): domain Bacteria; phylum Actinomycetota; class Actinomycetes; order Streptosporangiales; family Streptosporangiaceae; genus Palsa-504. The sequence goes on from CAWEFK010000001.1 coordinate 60,758, forward strand.
GTCATCAGCATCGGCCATCGAGGTCCCTCCCGGTTCGCGCCCATCAGCATAGGCAGCGCGAGCCGTCTCGTCAGCTGAAGCGCGGCGGCTGGCCAGTGGCTTCGAGCGTTGGCATCCACAGGTCACCGTTCGGGTCGACCTGGTTGCGGCGGCCGGTGGCCAGGGAGATGGGCAGGTGCACGAACCGTCCGTGCCAGCGCCCGACCACCATCGCCGTCCGGCCGGCCATGGCGGCGTGCCCGTGCCGCTGCAGCCGCCGTGTCCTGGCCACCGCGCGACGTGCCAAGTTTGAGCATGCGCACTCACGTTACGGGCAGGTGGCCGAACGGCCGAGACGTAGCTGCCGCCGGGGCTAGGCCGACGGGGTGATGAGCTCGTCGGCGACCCAGCGGGCGACGTTCTCGGGGTAGGGGGCGGACAGTGACAGGACGATGTGCCGGAAGCCGGCGTCGATGGCTGCCGCGATAGCGTCCCGGGTGCGGCCGGGTCCGTCGTAGGAGACCGGCAGGACCAGGGACCGGGTGATCGAGGCGGGGTCGCGGCCGATCTCGGCGCAGAAGCGGTCAAGCACAGCGCCGCGGCGCACGGCGGCCTCGACGTCGCCGCCGGGGAAGTTCCACACGTCGGCGTGCTCGGCGATCACGCGCAGCGTCCCGGTGGCCTGTCCGCCGATGACGATCGGCGGGCCGGGTCGCTGGACGGGCTTGGGGTTGCAGAACGCTCCGATGAGGTCGTAGTAACTGCCGTGGAAGTCGAACGGCTTGTCCTGCGTCCACAGCCGCCGGATCACCGTACACGCTTCCGCGAGGCTGGCCACCGCGGTGGCGGCGTCGTGGTAGGGCAGGCCGTAGGCGTCGTACTCGCGCCGGGCCCAGGGGATGTCGGTCCGTGACCCCACGCCGATGCCGAACTCGAGCCGCCCGCCCGACACGACATCGACGGTGGCGGCGATCTTGGCCAGCAGGGCGGGCGGCCGGATGCGGTTGCTGGTCACCAGCAGGCCCAGGCGCAGCCGGGCGGTCTGCGCGGCGAGGGCCGACAGCAGCGTCCAGCCTTCGAAGACCGGGCCGTCCTTATCGCCGCCGATCGGGAAAAGGTGGTCGAACGCCCAGGCGTGCTCGATCTGCGGGATCGTGTCCGCTTCCCGCCAGACCCGCAGCAGGTCGTCGTAGCCGACCTGCTGCGGCGCGGTCGCGATGCCGAAACTGGGCGGGATGCTGGGCGGCATGGGTCGTTGCTCCTTCTGGGGCGTCGGCAAGCTGGGTAGCGGAGTGGGGCGAGTAGCCGGATATCTTGGCTACCGGGACGGAGGCGCCATGGTCAACGTGGTGATTACCGGGGGTGCCGGTTTCCTGGGCGCACGGCTGGCGACCGAACTGCTGACGGCGGGCTCGCTGCAGGTGGCGGGGGCGCGCGCGCAGCGGTTGTCCCGGCTGACGCTCATCGACCGGGCGCCATGCCCGCCCGCCCTGACCGCTGACCCGCGGGTGACGGTGATCCGTAGCGAGCTCGGTGAGCTGCTGGATCCGGCGGCGCCCCCGCGTGAGCTCGCCCGGGCCGAGGTGATCTTCCACCTGGCCGCCGCGGTCAGCGGAGAGTGCGAAGCGAACTTCGACCTGGGCCTGCGGGCCAACTTGCGCGCCACCGAGTCGCTGCTCGCCTGCTGCCGCATGGTTGGCACCCGCCCGGTGGTGGTGTTCGCCAGTTCGCTGGCCGTCTTCGGGAGCTCGGCCGAGCACCCGCTCCCCCCGGTCATCGACGACCACACCCTGCCCAATCCGCAGACCAGCTACGGCACGCAGAAGTTCATCGCCGAGCAACTGCTGGCCGACTACACCAGGAAGGGATTCCTGGACGGACGGGCGGTGCGCCTGATGACCGTCAGCGTACGACCGGGCCGGCCCAACGCCGCGGCCTCCAGCTTCTTGTCCGGCATCATCAGGGAGCCGCTCGCGGGGCAGCGGGCCAGGTGCCCGGTCGATCCCGGCACCGAGGTCGCGCTCGCCTCGCCGGCCAAGGCCATCGCCGCGCTGCGGTGCGCGGCCGCTTCCTCCGGCCAGGACTGGGGCGGCCGCACCGCGGTCACCATGCCCGCGCTCACCGTCACCGTGGCGGACATGGTCGCCGCGCTGGCTCAAGTCGCCGGGCCGCAGGTGAGCGAGCTGATCGAGTGGAACCCGGACGGTTCGGTGGGCCGGATCGTGTCGAGCTGGCCCGCCCGGATCCGGGCCGAGCGGGCCACCCGGCTTGGCCTGACGCCGGACCCCGACTACGCCTCCGTCATCCGGGCGCATATCGCGGAGTCCGGGCCGGCCGGCTAGTCCTGCGGGGAGGAGATGTTGACCAGCCAGGAGACGCCGAAGGAGTCGACGCACATGCCGAACTCGTCACCCCAGGCCTGCTTAGCCAGCGGCATCGTGGTGGTCCCGCTGACGGACAGCCGCTCCCAGTAGGCGTGCAGGATGTCGCCGTCGTCGCCGGACAGGCTCACCGAGAACCCGGCCATCGGGTGGTACTCCATATCGCTGGTGACATCGGCGCCCATGATCGTGTAGCCGGCCTCGGTCTCGAGCTGGCCGTGCATGATCCGGTCGGCGTCGGGCGTGCCGGCCGCGCCGAAGTCGGCGAACGTGCTGAGGGTGAGGTTGCCGCCGAAAACGCTGCGGTAGAACTCAAGCGCTTGGCGGGCGTTCCCGTTGAAGTTGAGGTAAGGGTTGAGCTGAGAGGCCACGGTCTGTACTCCTGCCTTCGTCGGCGAGCGGGAGCCCCCCTGGCTCCCGACGGCCCTGACGCTACCAGCCCAAGCGCCTGCGCGGGCGGCACGTCAGCGGACGGCACGTCAGCGCGGTGCGAGGCCTTCGGGTGCGGCCACCGGACGGAGGCCGGCCGCGTGCCGCCTGGCCAGGTCGCGGTAGATCGCGGGGTTGGTGTCCACCCACTGCTTCGCTCCCCCGCTGACCTGCCCGACTACCCGCGCCGGGACGCCCACGGCGAGCATGCCGTCGGCGATGACCATGCTGGGCGGCACCGTGCAGCCCGCCGCGACCAGGGCGCGGCGGCCGACGATCGCGCCGTCGAGCACCGTGGCCCCGTTGCCGATCAGCGCCTCGGCGTGCACCACCGCGCCGTGGACCACGCACAGGTGGCCGACGGTCGCGCCCTCGCCGACCTCGGTGACCGGATCGTCGCCGCCGTGCAGCACAGAACCGTCCTGGATGTTGGCCCCGCGCCGGACGATGATCGGCCCGAAATCCGCCCGCAGCACGGCCCCGTACCAGATCGACGCCTCCGCCTCGACCCGAACGTCCCCGACCAGGGTGGCCGTGGGCGCGATCCACGCCTGCGGGCTCACCTGCGGCGCATGTCCCTCAAAGCTGAATAGTGGCACCCGCCCATCATGCCCCAGGGGCACCTGCGGGTAGGAGTGGGTGGCGGGCGCAGGAGGAATCGTTCGGCGGAAAAATCAGGCGGTTCGGGCCGGGGCCGGGTGGACGGCGCGGACGGCGCGCCAGGCCACGCCGGTGGCGGCCAGCGCGGCCAGCGCGGCGGTGAGCATCGCGACGCGGTCGCCGGAAACGCCGACCCCGCCGCTGACGCCCTGGGCCACGGCCGGCAGCAGGGCGGCGCCGACCGCGGCACCGATCTGGCGGCTGGTGTTGATCATGCCGCCGACCAGGCCCTGATCGGCGTCCGCCATGCCGCGGCTGGCGAGCACGGTGGACCCCATGGCGGTGCCCGCCGTGCCGAAGCCGATCAGCGTGACCACCAGCAGGACCGGGCTGTAGCCGGTCGCGGGCAAGTGAGTCAGGACGCCGAAACCGATCGCGCTGGCGGCCGCGGTCACCACCAGCAGCCGCTTGATCCCTATCCGTCCGGCGATCCGTGGGCCGAGCATGCCCATGGCGAACCCGACCACGCCCTGCGGGGCAATGACCAGGCCGGTGAATAGCGGAGATTCGTGCAGGACCTGCTGCAGGTACAAGGACAGCACGAGCATCTCGCCGCCGTTCCACAGGCCGAGCAGGAACGTCAGCGTGGTTCCCTCCCGCAGCCCCGCGCGGCGCAGCAGGGACAGCCGGATGAGCGGTTCCGGGTGGGAGCCTTCTGCCTTGGCGAAGCCGGCCACGGCCGCGGCCGCGATCACCACGGCCCCGATGACCAACGGCGAGCTCCAGCCGAGTACCACCCCCTGGGAGACGGCGAAGACGACGAGCGTGACCGCGATGGTGATCAGCAGCGCGCCGCGCAGGTCGAGGCGGCGCAGGTCGAGGCGGCGCAGGCGGCGCCGGGCCGAGCCGGCCTTCTCCGCGGCGCTGGTGGCAGCCCTGCGGACGGGGCCGAGGATGGCCGGGGACACGGCCGCGGCGATCAGGCCGACCGGCACGTTGACCAGGAACACCGCACGCCAGCTGGTGAACTGCACGAGGACGCCGCCCAGAACCTGGCCGGCGACGAAGCCGACCGAAGCAACCGACCCGTAAAGTCCGATGGCACGAGTACGTTCGGGTCCTTCGGGGAAGCCGGTGGTGATGAGAGACAACGCAGCCGGGGCGACGATCGCCGCGCCCGCACCTTGCACCACGCGCGCGGCGATCAGCAGCACCGGGTCCTGCGCCAGCCCGCCGGCCAGGCTGGCCACCGAGAACGCGATCAGGCCCGCGATGAACATGCGCCGCCGGCCGAGCAGGTCGGCGGCCCGCCCGCCCAGGATGAGCAGCCCGCCGAACGAGATCGCGTACCCCGTGACCACCCACTGCACCGCCGCGGCCGACATGTGCAGTTCACGCTCGATCGAGGGCAGCGCCACGTTCACGATGCTGAAATCAAGGACCACCATGAACGCGGCGACGAGGATCAGGGCTAGCTGCAGGGGCCGACGGCGGGCCGAGTCGGGTTCTGGGGTTTGTGTAGCTTGTGGGATTCTTGGGGCTTTCGGGGTTTTTAGGGTTTCCGGGGTTCTGGCTGGGAGGGCCGGGGTCTTCGCGGGGGCGGGAAGGATGGGGGTTGACCGGGAGGCACGGCGGTTGAGAGGCGCGGTGGCGGGCATGATACCAATCAGATACGTTACGGATCGTTTCGGAATTCTAGAGGGTAGAACCGGGCGATGAACCGGGATATTCCAGCGGCCGGAGCCGGGCCAGCGAGGGGCCGCCGGAGCCGGGCCAGCGGCCGGAGCCGGGCCAGCGGATCCGGGCACGCAGCGGGGACGGCCGCGCAGCGCCGAAGCGGACCGCGCGATCCTCACCGCGACCGTCGAACTGCTCGCCGAGCGGGGCCTGGCCGCCATGTCGATCGAGGAGGTGGCCGCGCGGGCCGGGGTCGGCAAGACGACGATCTACCGGCGCTGGCCGTCCAAGGGCCTGCTCGCGCTGGACGCCTTCGTCACCTCCTTCCGCGAGGAGCAGCCGCTACCTGACACCGGGACGCTGCGCGGCGACCTGGTGGCGGCGCTGCACGCGTGGGTCCGTGCGGTGACGCAAACTCCGATGGGGCCGATGCTCACCGGCCTGATCGCCGCGGCCCAGTACGACCCGGAACTGCGCGGAGCCTGGCGGGAACGGGTGCTCGAGCCGCTGCGCACCCAGCACCGGATCATGCTGGACCGGGCCATCGGCCGCGGCGAGATACCGGCGTCGGTCGACCGGGACGTCGTCCTTGACCTGTTCTTCGGCGCCGCCGAGCACCGTCTGCTGCTCGGTCACCTGCCGATGACCGGCACGTTCATTGACCAGGTCGTGGACGTGATCCTGGTCGGCGTCCAGCCCGCCGGTCCCGGCCGTTAGCCCGCGCGTGGTGGCCTGGCCCGGAATTACGTTATATCTTGTTACCGAGGGTCATGGGCAAGCACGAAGGAGATCGACGATGGCTGGACTCGAGCAACGGCCCCAGGGCTGGTGGTCCAAGCTGGTGGCCTGGCTGCGCGGTGGACAGCGCGCCGACGCTACCCGTAAGGCCCGGGCCGCCCTGGACGACATCCGCACCAGCGAAACCGGCCGCAAGGCCGAAGCGGCGATCAAGGACCTGCGCGAGGGCGAGGTCGGCCGCAAAGCTGAAGCCGCGATCAAGGACCTGCGCGAGGGCGAGACCGGCCGCAAGGCCAAGGCGGCCCTGCAGGATCTGCGCGACAGCGAGGTGGTGGGCAAGGCACGCGACACCGCGCGGGACGCGCTGCGCGACCTGAAGGCCAGCGACGCCGGACGCAAGGCCAAGGCCGCGCTCCGCGACCTGCGGGACAGCCCAGGACCCAGCGACAAGTCCTAGGCCGCGGCTGAGGCCGCGCCGTGGGCGGGGCGGGAGTTCTCCGGGGGTCTCCGGGTACCGTCGCGGCGGTCCGGAGGGCTACGCTAAACCCAGAACCCGGACGGCGGGGCATTGGGTGCCGTGCCACCCCCGGGGTTCCGTGCTGAGAGCAGAGCACCTGATCGGTACGGATGTTAGCGCTAACGCCGGCCCCCGCTGACGCACGGCTACGCGGCGCGCAGCCGAGGGAGGCATGACGTGACGTCGTCACCGGGGGAACAAACCGACCGTCAGGTGCCAACGCCCGCGGCTCGCGGGCTGGGAAATATGGCCAGGGCGCCGGTGATGGCCGACGTGGCCAGGCTGGCCGGCGTGTCCCATCAGACCGTCTCGCGGGTGCTGAACGACCATCCGAACGTGAGCGCGGTGACCAGGGACCGGGTGCTCGCCGCCATCCGTGAGCTCGCCTACCGGCCCAACGCCGCGGCCAGGACGCTGGTCACCCGGCGGACCCACACCCTCGGCGTGATCAGCTTCGACACCATGCTGTACGGGCCGGCCTCGATGCTGTACGGCTTCGAGCGGGCGGCCCACGACGCCTACTTCGTGTCCATCGCCAGCCTGCCCGCCCTGGACCGCCGGTCGATGCTGGACGCGGTGGAACGTTTCGTCGGCCAGGGCATCGAGGGCATCATCGTCATCGCGACCCAGGACACCGCGGTAGCCGCGCTGGCCCACGTGCCGGCCGAGATACCGCTGGTCGCGGTGGGCTGCGGCACTCGCGCGTCGGTCACGTCGGTGGCGATCGACAACGCGGAAGGGGCGGCCGCCGCCACCAGGTACCTGCTCAGCCTGGGGCACCGGACCGTGCACCACGTGGCCGGGCAGGCCTCGTGCCTCGACGCGGCCGAACGCATCGACGGCTGGCGGCAGGCACTGCGCGCCGCCGGGGCGTTCGAGCCCCCCGTGCTTGCGGGCGACTGGTCGGCGGCATCCGGCTACGACGTCGGCGGCCGGCTGGCCACCGATCCCGAGGTCACGGCCATTTTCTGCGGCAACGACCCGATGGCGCTCGGTGTCATGCGGGCGCTGGCCGAGCACGGGCTGCGGGTACCCGACGACATCAGCATCGTCGGTTTCGACGACATCCCCGAGGCGGGGTACTACTTGCCCCCGCTGACCACGGTCCGGCAGGATTTCGGTGAAGTCGGGCGGCAGGCGCTGAGCGCGCTCATCGACCGGATGTCAGGCGCGTTGCCGGCCGGGCCCCGGGTCCGGGTGGCTCCCGAGCTGATCCTGCGGGCGAGCGCGGCACCGCCACCGGCCCGGTGACCAGAATGGGTGCAAAACCCTACGATAGGCGGACAGATGGATGTTAACGCTAACAAAGACGTCAGCGGCGGGCCGTACGCCAGCGGCGAGCAGTTCGTGGTCGGGGTGGACTTCGGGACGCTGTCGGCGCGTGCCCTGGTGGTCCGGGTCAGCGACGGTGCCGAGGTCGGCACCGCGGTCAGCGAGTACGCCCACGGCGTGATCGACCACGAGCTGCCCGGGTACGGTGAGCTGCCGCCGGACTGGGCGCTGCAGGACCCCGGCGACTACACCGATGCGCTGGGCATCGCCGTCCGGGCCGCGATCGGGGCGGCCGGCGTCGACCCCGGCCAGGTGATCGGCATCGCCACCGACTTCACCGCCTCCACCTGCATGCCGGTGCGGGCCGACGGGACGCCGCTGTGCCAGCTGCCCGACCTGACCGCGCGTCCGCACGCCTACCCCAAGCTGTGGAAGCACCACGCCGCCCAGCCGCACGCGGACCGCATCAACGCCCTGGCGCACGAGCGCGGCGAGAAGTGGATCAACCGGTACGGCGGGAAGATCTCCGCGGAATGGCAGTTCGCCAAGGCGCTCCAGCTGCTTGACGAGGCTCCCGACCTCTACCAGCGGGCCGACCGCTGGATCGAGGCCGCCGACTGGATCATCTGGCAGCTGTGCGGGACCGAAACCAGGAACGCCGGCACGGCCGGGTACAAGGGCATATTCCAGGACGGTCACTACCCGGCCCGCGACTTCCTGGCCGCGCTGGATCCCGGCTTCGCCGGCTTCGCCGACGACAAGCTGGCTCACCCCATCTCTCCGCTCGGCGCCCAGGCCGGCTGGCAGGCCGGCCGCGGCCGCGCTGACCGGCCTGCCCGCCGGCATCGCGGTCGCGATCGGCAACGTGGACGCGCACGTCACCGTGCCCGCGGCCGGCCCGGTGGCGGCGGGCAAGATGGTCGCGATCATGGGCACCTCCACCTGCCACGTGATGAACGGCGCCGGGCTGGCCGAGGTCCCGGGCATGTGCGGCGCCGTCGACGGCGGGATCGTGGCCGGGCTTTGGGGGTATGAGGCGGGGCAGAGCGGGGTCGGCGACATCTTCGCCTGGTTCACCCGTAACGGGGTTTCCGGCGAGTTCGCCGACGAAGCGCGGCGGCGCGGCATGCCGCTGCCCGCGCTGCTCGACGAGCTGGCCTGCGCGCCGCCGCCCGGTGCGCACGGGCTGATCGCGCTGGACTGGGCGGGCGGGAACCGTTCGGTCCTGGTGGACGGGAGGCTGTCCGGCGCAATCGTGGGGCTGACGCTGGCCACTACGGCACCGGAAATCTACCGGGCGCTGCTTGAGGCGACCGCGTTCGGCACCCGGATGATCGTCGAGACCTTCGGCGCCTCGGGTGTCCCGGTCACCGAGTTCGTGGTCGCGGGCGGGCTGACCAAGAGCGCTCCGCTGATGCAGATCTACGCCGACGTCCTGCGCCGCCCGCTGTCCGTGATCGGCTCGGAGCAGGCGCCGGCCCTCGGCTCGGCCATCCACGCCGCCGTCGCGGCCGGCGCCTACCCGGACGTCCCGGCGGCGGCGGAGGTCATGGGCCGCCTGAATTCCGGCGTCTACCGGCCCGACGCGGCCCGCGCCGACACCTACGACGAGTTGTACGCCGAGTACAAGCAGCTGCACGACTATTTCGGCCGCGGCGCGAACCCGGTCATGCACCGGCTACGGACGATCCGCGACCGCGCTTATTTCCGCCGAACGGACAGTGGTTCGTGATCACCGCCTGTGCGCGGTGCGGGCCGCTAGCGGCCGACCGTCGGTGTCGTCCGCCGTCGGTGTCTTCGGCCGGCTGGCGGTCAGGCCGGCTGGCGGTCAGGCCGGCGAGTACCGGGTATGCCGGTGCCCGTCGACCGGGAAGGCGGGAGGATCGGGCCGGGAGCACCCGGCGCGGCGTTTGGCTTCATCGGCGCGGAGTTTAGCTTCAGCGGCGCGGACCTGGCCCGATGATGACGGGAAGGAGAAAGACCACACATGTACGGTTCGTATGGTCGTCTCCCGCGGGGTCGACGGCTGCGTGAGGGTGCACTGGCGTCCCGCAATATGGGGCATCGTCTATTAGCCATGTCCGGCCACAGAAGGCCAGACCCGCGATCTCTCCAGCACCATCAGGTCTTCCGCCTCCCTCAGCGGCACGTTTCGAATTCTTGTATGTCAGTGACCCCCTTATAAGGGAGTTGATGACACACAAGGACGATTGCCGCCATTTTTGCGGCTGTTTTGCCTGGAGGTTGGGCGGGCGGGACGGGACGGGGCTGAGCGGGACAGCCGGGGACAGCCGGGGCCGTCGACGCCGCTGGGAAACGGCGGCTATCGGGACCGGATCGTCGGTCAGCCGGGCATCGTGCCGCATGGGGGGTGCAGCCGGCGGTTTAGCCCGGGCCGAATGGGGTGGTATCGAGCGGGTGACGCGGTAGCCAGCGGCGGACGGTGCTCAGATAGGCCTCGTACGACTGGCCGAACCGGGTGCGGAGCCTTGGTTCCTCGTAACAGGTGACGAATAGGTGGAAGGCGGCCGCGAGCGCGGCGGCGTAAACCAGCAGTTCGGCCGAGAAGAACAGCCAGGCCTGGCCGCAGACGATAAGCAAGGCGGCCAGGTAGATCGGGTTCCTGACCCAACGGTACGGCCCCACCGCGACGACCCGCCGCGGCGAATCCCACAGCCCCGGTGTTCCCCGCCCTTCAGTGGCGAAGACCCACACGCACGCCACGTACAGCACGACGCCGGCGGCGATGACCGGGGCGGCGTACCAGGCGACCGGCGGCGGCCAGGCGCCGTAACGGTTGAGGAGCAGCCAGGGCACATACGCGCCCCCGGCGCCCGGGACGACCACGGTGAACAGAAGGTTGCGCAGCGCCAGGGGAAGCCAGGTCATTCCGGGCTCCGGCCGGCCGCCGTCCGGCGGCGCCGCGTCTCGGACAGCAGCGAGGCGGCCAGGGCGCAGATGGCCAGGCCGTTCAGCGCGTGTAGGGCGCCCAGGAGGGGGACCCGGGCTCCGGCTTCGCCTAGCAGGGGCTCGACCACCAGGGCCAGCGCCGCCAGCGTCACCGCCAGCCGCAACGTCCTGCGGTGCCCCCGGGCCGCCCGGCCGCCCACCGCCACGGCCAGGATGAGCAGCGTTGTCACCGCGATGACGACTCCGAGCACCATGTGCGCGGCGTAGGCGTGATCCACCGGGGTGGCCGGGTTCTTGTCCAGGGTGAAAGCCGCGAGGCCGCCAGCGCGAACTGCGCGGCGACCAAGGCCAGGACCGTCGCCGCCAGGATGTACAGCACCGTATCGAGACGGCCCCACAGGCGCGGCTGAGCCGACCGGCCGACGGTCACCGGATGAGATGTTCCGGTCATGGTTTCCTCCACGAGTACCGTCTGAGTAGCCACACAACATGTAGTGTTAGTACTTATACCGATAAGAGTAGCATGGCTACCTATGAGGTCGGAAACGCTGAAGGGCCACCTGGACGGCATGCTGCTCGCGGCCCTGGAGCCCGGGCCGCGGCACGGGTACGCGATCATGGAGACGCTGCGAGCGGGCAGCGGCGGCCAGTTCGACCTGCCGACCGGAACCATCTACCCGGCCCTGCGCCGCCTGGAACGGGCCGGTCTGATCGCCGGGACCTGGTCCGAGGTGGGCGGACGCCGGCGCCGCGTCTACGAGCTGACCCCGGCGGGCCACCGTACGCTGGACGCCGAGCGCGGCACCTGGCGGCAGTTCTCCGCTGCTGTCACCGCCTTGCTCGAGCCCGCGCCCCGACCGGTGACCTCGTGACCCGGCTGACCGGAACGCTGGCGGCCCGGCGGGGGCCGCTGCCTCCCCGGCGCCGATCGCTGCCTACCCGGCGGGGGCCGCTGGCTGCCCGTGGCCCGGCCTGGGCCACCGGGGCCACTCGGCGACCAGTTGGTGGAGGACTATCTGGCTGCGGTCGGGGCCCGGCTGCCCGGGCCGGCCCGGGAGCGGGCCGGCATCATCGCCGAGCTGCGCGGCGGGCTCCTGGATGCTGTCTATGCCCATCGGGACGCCGGGTTGGCCGCACCGGGCGCCGCGGCCGCGGCCGCGGCCATCGGGGAATTCGGTGACCCGGGGCGGATCGCGGCGGCGTTCGGGCCGGGGCTGGCGCTCACCCAGGCCCGGCGCGTCGCCCTCACCCTGCTCGTGACCGGGCCGCTCGTCGGACTGCTCTGGGGGACCGCCGCCACCGCCAGCCACATCGGCAGCCGGGACGTCCCGCCCTGGCAGTGGGTCGGTGCGCTACCCGGGTCGCTGATGGTCTTCCCGCTGGCCGCGGCGATCGCGATCGCCGTGTGGACGGCGCTGTTCACCATCGCGGCCACCGGCCGGGCCATCCGATGGCTGCCTGACCGTCCCCGCCTGGCTCCCGGCACCGCGGCCGTGGCCGGCTTCGGAGCAGTCGCCGCCGACCTGGCCCTGTTCATACTGCTGGCCAGCCAGCTCGCCGTCGCGCCCAGCACGCTGGCCGCCGTCCCGGCCGCCGCCGCGGCGATGGCCAGCGCGACCCGCCTGGTCCTGGCCGGACGGGCCGCCCGTCGCTGCCTCACCACCCGCGCCGCCCTCACCGCGCATTGAGGGGACACGCGCCGGCCGCAGCGTCGCCCAGGAGCGGCTCAGGCCGGGAATTCGACGGGCAGGCCGAGGGCGTGCGCGGAGGCGCGGAGGCGCTTGTCTTAGCAGACGAAGGCGGTCAGGCCGGCGCGGATCCCGAAGGCTGGCGCACCACCCGCCTCGCCCGGCACACCCGTGCCGGGCGCTCCCGCTCTGCAGCCACACCGATGGTCCATCGCGGTTGCCCGAGCAACACCTATGGTCCTTCGATGTGGGTCAGTTCGGGGGTTCTGCCCCGGCGAAGCTGTTACAAGCGGGGCGAACGGTACCTGATATGGCACGTGGTATCTAGCGGTGCTGGCGAGCAGGCCAGCGACGCCGGCGGACCTGGTCGATCAGCAGCGGCCCCACGACCCAGACCAGCCACGCGTTGACCGTGACGAAGAAGAGCGGGATCGACACGGCGAAGGTGACCACCAGGCTCCAGGACCGCCAGGCCATGGCGGCCACCACCGGGCGCGGAAAGTCCGGGGCCTCCTGGTGAGACGTCACGTGCCGGAGCATGATGAACAACATCCCCGACTCAAGCACCTGCAGCAGCGCGTAGAAGCCGAACCCCAGGGCGTGGATATTGCGCGGTTCGGCCACGCTCGGCGTGAGGATCCTGGTCGCGAACGGGATGAGGACGATCGCCAGCAGCCAGACCGTGTTGTACTCGCGCAACCGCGCGTCGGTGCGCTTGACGTAACGGAAGATATCGTGATGCACGCCCCGCGCGCTCGCGATGACCGCGAAGCTGATCAGGAAGGCCGCGTAGTGGCCGGTATTGTGGCGGACCTGCAGCCAGAATTCGTCCTCGGTATTCCCGCTGGGCACCGGCAGATCGATGGCCAGCAGCGTCATCGCGATGGCGACCACGGCATCGGAAAACGTGGTCACATGAAATCATGCGGGCCGGGGGTCGTGTGCTGTTACGGGCGGGACGGGTGGGCTGGGCGGTGGTACCACGGTTCGTTCGGCTTAAAATTACTGGCTGGTGACCTGACGCCAGTTGGGGACCGACGGTTGGATCGCGGCGACGGGACCCTGGCCGAACAGCCTGAGGATGTTCCCGGTCATGCGCTGGACCACGGCGGCCTCGCAGACGCCGCCTGGGCGGCAGCCGCTGCGGCCGTCCAGGGCCGGGATCCAGTTGTTGGTGCCGCTGTCGAGCACGCCGGCGCCGGTGGCGGAGTTCGTGTAGTACGTCATGTCGGAAAAGAACGCGCCGATACTGGTCTGGCCGAGCCCGGCCGGGATCGGCGAGTGGCCGAAGATCTGGTCGTTGGCGGGCTGCCCGTAACCCTCGTCGAACTTGTCCACGTCGGAGGCGATGAGTCCGGGGATGACCTCGCCGTTGTGCAGGCCGGTGCCGGCGAAGACCCAGGCCGAGGCGTCCGCGACCCGGAAGCCGACGTGCAGTCCTGGCTCGAGGAATCCGGCGTAGGTGTCGCCGACGAAGTCGTACTCCGGCCAGCTGGACGGCGGGTTTGACCACTCGTTGCCGGTGACCTGGAGCGGGTTGCCGTGACCGTTGAGGGGATCCGCAGCCGAATCGCGGTAGTCGACGAGCTCACGGTCCGCACCAAGCGGGGAGGCCTGGGACCTGACGTGACGCAGCACCGGGCTGGCGGCGAAGAAGACAATGTTCGTGCCCCGGTTGTAGGCGGCGACGGCGGCCTGGCGTTCGGTCAGCGACCAGCACTCGTCGTGGCCCAGGGACAGCAGCACCTTGTGCTCGAGCAGGTAGCCGGGGTGCTCCTGGACGGTCAGGTCGGTGGCGTAGGTGACGTCGAGCCCGTGCTGTTCGGCCCATTCGACCAGCGGGTACTCCAGGCCGAGGAAGTTACCCGAGCCGTTTTCCGCGGCGTAAGGCCGGTCGTAGGACACCACCCGGGCCCGGTTGCAGACCGGGTACACGTCCGGCGGGCAGTTCCCCAGGCCCTGGTAGTAGTCGTAACCACCGTAGAAGTTCCACGCCTGCCAGGTGAACACGTCGTTTTTGATCACGTACGTGGCGGTGCTGGCCGGGTCCCAGATCGTCAGCGGGACGTAGCTCTGCCGGTTGCCCGGACCGGTCAGCTTGATCAGGTAATCGCCCTGGACGAAGGCCGGGGTGACGGTGAAGGTCAGCGAGGGGCTCCAGTTGTCGCAGGCCACCATGTTGACGCCTGGCTTGAGCGGGCAGCCGGGCTGGTTCTTGCCCGGCTCGGCCGCCGACGTCCAGATCAGGCGGGCGCCCTGGCCGTGGTAATAGCCCATCCGGAAGGCCTCGGCGCGGAAGGACGGCCCGGTGGTGCTGACGTACAGGGTGACCCGCTGCCCGGCCTGCGCGTAGACCTGGCTGGCGAAGCCGCTGATGCCCGCGTGGGCGCCGTGGATCTTCCACGCGGTGGTACCCGGCTTGTCGTTCTCGGCGATCACCCAGCGTGCCTGCACTCCATCCGGGCCCGAGGAGGTGGCCGGGCCTGACGCGGCCCCGGCCACGGTGCCGGTGCCGGTGCGGGAGCCGGAGCCGGCGCTGGTGCCGGCCGGGCCTGCGGCGGACTTCGGCTTGGTGGACTGCGATGCCCTGGGCGCGGCGAGCACGATCGCCACGATGGCGACCAGTGCCACGATCACCGTGGCGACCACCCCGCTGATGATTCGTCTGTTAGGCAACTCCTAGCCTCCTCGCCGTGGTGCAGTCAATCTACGGGTACGACGGCAGGGAGGAAGCGGACTTACGATCGCTAAGGGATTACGAGGACAAAACGCCTTAGATCCGCCGGCGGGCCCGTCCCGGGCGATGCGCGGCTCGTTACGTCGCGGGGCAGATGAGGTCCTTGGCCGGCAGCTGGTGAATCGCACTCGCCGACGTGGAGCCGTTGACCGGGTCAGCCGGACTGTGAAAGATCCACTGAAGCGGGAACTGGACCGCGACCCAGTGGGTGAAGAGCAGGAACCGCTCCTCGACGTAGAAGGTGCTGTCGCCAAAGTACCCGTTCGGGTCATAGCAGCGACCGCTCATCCGAAGCGGAATCCCGACGTCTATAACCTGGTCGGGGGCGAGTGAGACGCTGGAGGGGAAACTACCGAGGGACGGTGCGTGCGCAGGACCCAGCCTCAGCCAGCGCACCGTTCCGGCCGAGGTGAGGGGCCACGGCGCCAGGCCGCTCTGGGTGTCCTCAGCCTGCTGCTGCGGGCTGAGTATGGAGACCGCCAGGATGGTGACCGTTTGCGGGCCCGTGTTAACGATGCTTCCCGTCAGGTGGAAGACACCGTGCTGCGGAGGGACATACATCTCCCCGGCCGCGCCGCCGAAGGTATTGACCAAGCGAAGTCCGGTGACCGCGGGCAGGCCGGGGAAAGCGTCTCCGGGGGTATCGCTGCCCTCGACCGGCTGGTAGATCCCGGCCAGGACCGCGAGGATCACGACGGCGGTGGCGACTAGCGCGCCGAGCGCGAGCAGAGACCGGCGGCGCCACGACCAGTGGCGGCGGCCTGACCCGGCGGTACCGCCAGCAGGTGGCCCGCCGCTCCCCGGTTGCGGCGTGGCCGGTTGCGGCGTGGCCGGTTGCGGCGGGAGCTTGTCCGGTGCGCGTGACTCGATGGTGGTCATCCGCCGCCTCCGCGGGCTGCCCCCGATGGTGCCCAGTGGCTAGATCTTACGGTATGAGCGCGCTGGGGGCCGAGGCACGGCCGACGAGAATTCGGTTGCGCTGGTGGGTGGCCGTATGACAGCGTTCAGCGGGTTAGATTGGGTTTGGGCCGGCTGAGTGAGCCGGCGTTGGGCCTGCTGAGTCAGCCGGCTGAGTGAAGGGAGCCGTCAGTTGTCTACGCCTGTCACGGGCGCACTGCCGCCTGCCCTGTTCACCGCTCAGCTGAGGAGCACCATCCGTGCCCGACTTCACCTCCGCAAACTACGGAGAGTTCAACTCCCGCCGCGGTAAGCGGCGTTACGACGACGACGAGCCGACCACCGCCAAACGGGTCAGGGGACGACGGTCGCTGCCGTCCATCGAGAGCTTCGATGCCTCAGACGGCCTGCCCGAAGGCGACCGCTGGTCCACCTGGGACCAGTCGATACCGACCGAACGCGGCCCGAAGCCGTACCCGGACTGGCTGGTCACCGAGCTGGCCGCCGTCGACACCGAGCTTGGCATCGTCAAGACCGGCAAGGAAGCCGACGTCTTCCTGCTCCGCCGGGCCGTGCCGCAGACCAGCCGGTCCTGCCTGCTCGCGGCCAAGCGGTACCGGTCCGCCGAGCACCGGATGTTCCATCGCGACAGCGGTTACCTGGAGGGCCGCCGGACCAGGGAGTCCAGGGTCAACCGGGCCATGTCGAGCCGGAGCGCGTTCGGGCGGCAGGCCATCGCGGGCCAGTGGGCGGCCGCCGAGTTCAGCGCGCTCGGCCGCCTGTACGCGGCCGGGGTGCCCGTGCCCTACCCGGCGCAGATCCTCGACACCGAGCTACTGCTCGAGTTCATCGGCTCGCCGGACGGGATCGCCGCCCCGCGGCTGGCCGAGACCAGGCCCGGACCCGCCGAGCTGGCCGGGCTGTGGGACCAGCTGGTGCAGGCGCTCGTCACGCTGGCCCGGGACGGCCTGGCCCACGGCGACCTGTCCGCGTACAACCTGCTGGTCCACGACGAGCGGCTCGTCATGATCGACCTGCCCCAGGTGGTCGACGTGATCGCGAACCCGCGAGGCGCGTTCTTCCTCACCCGCGACGCGGAGAACATCAGTCGCTGGTTCACCGCGCGCGGCCTGACCGGGACCGGTCACGGCCGGGCCGGGGTGCGCCCCGAGCCGGGGGAACTGGCCGCCCTGCTTCGCCGGGAAGCGCTGATCGACCCCTAGCGATCCCTGGTCCCTAGCGTCACGGTACACATTTCCCCTCACTCGCGTGCGGCCGTTGATGCGGGTGAATGCGACCGCCGATGCGGCAGAATGCGGCATCGTACCGACTCTTTGCGGTAGAAAGCCGCATCCACTGAATGCCGGAGGTGGCGGGGGCGCTGGGCGGGTCTGGGTCAGTCGGCGCCGGGGTAGCTGATGATGTCGGGGTCGAGGTCGGGGTCGAGGCGGGGGTCGGGATCGGGGTCGAGGTCGCGACCCAGGCGGGGGTCGAGGTCAGTATCCAGACCGGGATCTAGGTCAGTATCTAGGTCGGACGGGGGGAGGGTCGCGGCCTGGGACACCGGGGGCTGAGAGCGGGCAGGTACGGAACGGGCCGGCTTCTTGAAGGTGAGACGGCCGTTTTTCATCACGCCGATCCGCTGGGCGCGGCGGGCTACGGTGCTGTCGTGGGTGACGAACACCATGGTCAGGCCGCGTTCCTGCCACATGGTGTCGAGCAGGGTGATGATCTCGTCCCTGGTGTCCTCGTCGAGGTTCCCCGTCGGCTCGTCGGCCAGCAGGACCTTCGGTTCCTTGACCAGGGCCCGCGCGATCGCGACCCGCTGCTGCTGGCCGCCGGACAGCTCACCGGGAACGTGGCGCAACCGGTCGGCCAGGCCGACCGCCTCGAGCGCGACCTCGGCTCGCTGCCGCCGCGCCGCCGCGGACACGTGCAGCGGGACGAGCGCGGTTTCCACGTTTTCCTGCGCTGAGAGGGTGGGGATCAGGTTGAAGGTCTGGAACACGAAGCCGATGGACTCCGCCCGGACCCTGGTCACCTCGGCCTCGCGCAGCTGCGCGAGGTCACGGCCGTCGAAGTCGACGATGCCGCTGGACGGCCGGTCCAAGCCGCCGAGGATCTGCAGCAGCGTCGACTTGCCGTGCCCGGTCGGGCCCTGGATGGAGAGCCACTCGCCGTCCTCCACCACCAGGTCCACCCCGCGCAGGGCGGCGACAGTGCCGCGGCCCTTCTGGTAATTCTTGGTCACTGCGGAAAGCTTGTACATGTCAGTTTTCTCCTGGTTCCCTCAGGCGACCTTGGCCAGAGCGGCCGCCGGGCGCAGCCGCGCAGCTCGCCAGCCGCCGAAGCCGCCGGCGATGAGGCCGCCGGCCACGGCCAGCAGGACCGCGAGCAGGATGACGTTGGAACTCACCGCGGCGGACAGATGTACGGCCACGGTGTGGCTGGCCGGGGTCGCGGCCCGGAAACGGCCGCCCCCGCCGCCCCCGCCGCCGAACCCGCTGCCGCCGGTGCCCGTGCCGCCCGTACCCGTACCGCCCGTACCCGTACCGCCCGTACCGCCGAAGCCGAACTGCCTGGCTCCTCCCGGCGTGGCCGTGCCGGTGGTCTGGCCGACCACGGCGGACAGCTTGGGCGACAGCTTGGACACAAGCTCCGCCCCGGCGAAGCCGAGCCCGATGCCGATCACGCCGCCGACGATGCCCATGGCGACCGCCTCGCCCATCACCTGGCCGATGATGCGGCGGCTCTTCCAGCCGAGCGCCTTCAGCGTGCCGAACTCACGCACCCGGCGGGAAACCGCCGCCATCGTCAGCAGGCTGGCGAGCAGGAACGCCGCGATCAGCACGGCGATCGCGAGCCACTTGCCCAGGTTGTTGGCCAGGCTCGAGGCGTTGGACAGCGACCCGGTGACCTCGCTGGCCAGGTCGCTCGAGGTGGTCACGGTGTCCGAGGGCAGGGCGCTCTTGATCTCGGTCGAGACGGTGCTGATGGCCGAGGAGTTATTGGCCGCGACGTAGATCGTGTTGACGTCGTTCTTCAGGTTGGCCAGGGTCTGCGCGACGGCGAGCGGGACGTAAACGTCGGAGGAGTCGTCGCCGGCGGGCTCGGTGACGATCCCGACGACCTTGAAGTTCGTGGTGGTGCCCTTGCTGTTGCCGATGGCGATGGTGGATCCGACCGCCAGCTTGTTCTGGGCCGCGTAGGAGGAGTCCACCAGCGCGACGTCGGCATTGGCGTCCGCGGCCGCGAGCGTGCGTCCCGAGCTGAGCTTGCCCGAGCTGAGCGGGCCGAGTTCGCCGGCGCCGATGTCCACGCCGTCGACGGTGAAGGAGTTGGTGGTGAAGCTGGCGCGGAAGCTCCCGCCGCCGCTCCCGGCCCCGCCGCTGCCTGACCCGCCACCGCCGAAACCGCCACCGCCGCCCGAGGTGTTGATGGCCGGCACGGTCCCGCTGAGGGTCCGGTCGTTCAGGGTCAAGCCGCCCGCCGCCGCGGATACGTCATGCAGGCCGGCCACGGTGGCGACCGAGGAGGAACCGATCGAGGCGAGCGTGGCGCTCGCGGCCAACGTGCTGGTGTCGATCTTGGTGCCGGCCGCGGGCCGCTTGGCGGTACCGGTGCGGAACCCGAAGCCGAACGAACCCGGCGTGAATGACCCGGCGGCCGGCGTCTTGGTCACGGTGACGTCGGTGCCCACGCCGTACAGCGCGTGCAGCACGGTGCCCTGGGCGTTCTTGACGCCGCTGGCGGCCGCGGTCACCGTGATCACCAGGCCGATCCCGAGTGCGAGGCCGAGCGCGATGAACACGGCCTGGCGCATCCGGCGGCGAAGTTCACGCCGCAAATAGGTGAAAAACATTCCGCACTCCTAGGCCCGTACCCGCCCTGGACAGATGGCGGCGCGGTAGCCCGCCGGATCTACCACCGGGATCGGGCGCCGCGCCACCTCAGAGCATGGACGTGTTACCTGAATGAGTGCTGAATGGAAGCTGCGGGATTCCCCCGCCTATGCACGGTTTCTGAAGGCCTACCCGCGGGCCGCCCTGATCGTCTCGCGGAGCGAGCCCATGGTGGCCAGCACGGCCGAGGGCTCGTACCCGCAGTGCGCCATGCAGTTGGCGCACCTGGGGTCCTTGCCCCGCCCGTAGGAGTCCCAGTCGGTGGTCTCGATCAGTTCCTTGTAGGTCTTCACGTACCCGTCGCTCATCAGGTAGCAGGGCTTCTGCCAGCCCAGCAGCGAGTAGGAGGGAATCCCCCACGCGGTGCAGCCGAAGTCCGTCTTGCCCTCGAGGAAGTCGAGGAACAGCGGCGTGTGGTTCAGCCGCCACTTCTTGCGCCGCCCGTCCGCGAACGCCTTGCGGAACAGTTCCCTGGTCTCCGTCACGCCGAGGAAGTGCTCCTGGTCCGGCGCCTTCTCGTACGCGTAGGCCGGCGAGATCTGCATCTCGTCGATGCCGAGGTCGTCGTTCAGGTAGGTCAGCACGTCGATGATCGTCTGCGGGGTGTCGGTGTTGAAGAACGTGGTGTTGGTGTTCACCTTGAACCCGCGCGACTTGGCCAGCTTGATCGCGGCGACCGCGTCGTCGAACACGCCCTCCTTGCAGACCGACTCGTCGTGCCGCTCCTTCAGCCCGTCGATGTGCACCACCCAGGAGAAGTACGGGGACGGCTTGAACTTGTCCAGCTTCTTGGGCAGCAGCAGCGCGTTCGTGCACAGGAAGACGAACTTCTTCTGCTTGATCAGCTCGGCCACGATCACGTCGATCTGCGGGTGCATCAGCGGTTCGCCGCCCGCGATGGACACCATCGGCGCGCCGCACTCCGCGATCGCGCCGAGGGCCTGCTCGACCGGCATCCGCTGCTTGAGGATCTCGTGCGGCTGCTGGATCTTGCCGCAGCCCGCGCACTTCAGGTTGCAGGCGAACAGCGGCTCGAGCTCGACGAGCAGCGGGAACTTCTTATTTCCAGCCAGTTTCTGACGCATCAGGTAGGACCCGACACGCAGCGACTGGCGTAGTGGCATGGGCATTATTGCCTTACCTCCTTGGGCAGGCCGAACCGGATTGATTCCGTGGTCGTCACTCGTTCGGACACCGACAGGGCACCCAGCCCGGCCAGCGCCGAAATGATCTCCTCCACCACGGCCGGAGGGGCGGAGGCGCCGGCCGTCAAGCCGATCGTCGATACCCCCGCCAGCCAGCCGAGCTGAATGTCCGCCGCACTGTCGATCAGGTGCGCCGGGGTGCCGATACGCTCGCAGGTCTCCACCAGCCGGACCGAGTTGGACGAGTTGGCCGAGCCCGCCACCAGCACCAGGTCGGACTCGGCGGCGACCGCCCGCACCGCGGCCTGCCGGTTGGTGGTCGCGTAGCAGATGTCGTCGCTGCCGGGCGCGCGCATGGCCGGGAACCGCTCCCGCAGCGCGCCGGAGACCTCCGCCGCCTCCTCCACCGACAGCGTCGTCTGCATCAGGTAGGCGACCCGCTCGCCGTCCCGCGGCGCAAGCGCGGCCACGTCTTCCGGCGTCTGCACCAGCACGGTCGAGGACGGCGCCTCGCCGAGCGTGCCCTCGACCTCCTCGTGGCCGGCGTGCCCGATCAGCGCGACCGTATAACCGTCGGCGGCGAACCGCCGGGCCTCGGCGTGCACCTTGGACACCAGCGGGCAGGTCGCGTCGATGACCGCGAGCCCGCGCCGGGAGGCCTCGGCGCGCACCGCGGGCGACACCCCGTGCGCGGAGAACACGACGGTGGCCCCGTCGGGTACCTGGTCGAGTTCGTCCACGAAGACCGCGCCGCGGTTTTCCAGGTCACCTACCACCCGGGTGTTGTGCACGATCTGCTTGCGCACGTATACCGGCCGTCCCTGGCGTTCCAGGACCCGCTCGACGATCTCGATGGCCCGCTCGACGCCCGCGCAGAACGACCGCGGGCCGGCCAGCAGCACCTGGCGCGTCCCGCACGCAGCACCCCACCGCTGCACCACCGGCGCGGCGGCCCGCAGCGCGGCCAGCGCGGCCAGGCCACCGGAGACGATGCCCGCCAGCGGGCGGTCCGGCGTGTCGGACACGGCCCGGATCACGGCAACCGGCCGGCCGTCCGCCGCGGCGGCCAGCGGTCCCGACTCCATGTCGGCCAGCAGGTAGCCCTCGGCGGCCAGGACGGAGCGTTCGGAGCGCCGGACGAGATGGTTCACGGTGGTGATCGGCCCGGTCCGCGCCCGCAGCCCGGCGCGTTCGAGCTCGGCGGCCAGCAACGACGCCGACCCGCAGGTCGCCGCGCCCACCTGGGTGCCGACGACCAGGTCGCCCGGGCGCAGGTCCGCGGTCCTGGGGATCAGGCCAGCGCCGACGCCAAGCACGGCCATCGGGCCGAACGGACTTTTGCTCACCTGCCCCGCCGCCTGCGCGGCCCGGGTGGTTCCGTACCCGGTGCGGACGATCTCGGCCGGGTGACCGGTCGCCGCCAGGCCGCGGCGGATGGCCCGGGCCTCGATCCGCATCGGCGCGTAGATGACCAGCGGCGCCGGGGCGTCCCCCGACGTCCCGGCCGGGGCCGGGGCGTCCCCCGGGGTCCCGGCCGAGGCCGGGTCGGGGCCGCGATCGGGATCGGCTCCGGCCCGTCGACGGCCGCGCGGACGCGGGATGGTCTCCGTCATGCGCTACCTCCGGTTGGCTGATCGGATAGAGCCCGTACGGCGCGGCCGAGCGCGCTGACCGGGAAGGCCAGCCGGTACAGGTGATAGTTGATGTAGAAGTCGCCGGGGAACCCCGTGCCGGTGTACTGCGGCTCGTCCCAGGACCCGTCGCCGCGCTGGGTCCGGGCCAGCCAGCCGATCCCCCGCTCCACCGCGGCACCGTGCTCCTCTCCGGCCGCGAGCAGGGCCAGCAGGGCCCAGGCCGTCTGCGACGCGGTCGAGACGCCGCGCCCGGCCAGCGCCGGGTCGTCGTACGAACGCAGGTCCTCGCCCCAGCCGCCGTCGGCGTTCTGGTGGTCTTCCAGCCAGGCCACGGCGCGGCGGATGACGGGCTTGGACGGCCTGACCCCGGCCGCGATCAGTGCCGGGACCACCGCGCCTGTGCCGTAGACGTAGTTGGCGCCCCAGCGGCCGAACCAGGAACCGTCCGCCTCCTGCGCCTTGAGCAGCCAGATCACGCCGCGGCGGACCGCGGGAGAATCCGCCTGCCCCTCGGCCGCGAACGCCTCGACGACGTGCGCGGTGACGTCAGCTGACGGCGGGTCGATGACCGCACCGAAATCGCAGAACGGCAGCTTGTTGATCAGCTGGCGGGTGTTGTCCGCGTCGAAGGCGCCCCAGCCGCCGTCCTTGCACTGCATCCCGGTCAGCCAGCGCAGCCCGCGGTCGATCGCGGCCTGGTCCTTCGGGCCCGCGCGTCGCAGCGCCAGCACGACCTCGGCGGTGTCGTCGGTGTCGGGGTAGGTGTCGTTGTCGAACTCGAACGCCCAGCCGCCGGGGGCCACGTCCGGCAGGCGCACCTGCCAGTCGCCTGGCCCGCGGATCTCCTCCGCCCGGACCCAGCGGGCGGCGCTGGCCAGGGCCGGGTGCTCGGGCGGCAGCCCGGCGTCGGCCAGCGCGATCATCGTCAGCACGGTGTCCCACACCGGCGACTGGCACGCCTCGAGGCGGCGGACCGGGCCTCCCGGGGCGTCCTCGGTGATCGTGAACCGGTTCAGGCCGTCCACCGCGCGGGCCAGCACCGGGTGGTCCAGGTCGTAGCCGAGCAGGTTCAGCGCCATGATCGAGTAGACCCACGGCGGCTGGATGCCACCCCAGCAGCCGTCCCGCTCCTGCCGGGCGATGATCCACTCCGCGCACCGCTGCAGCGCCGCGCGGCGCACCGCGCTGCGCGCCTGGCCCACCGCGCCGCGCGCGTGGCCACGCCCTGGCCGGTAGGCACCGCGCGCTTTGTCTGCGGTTTCGGGGGTCATAGCACCCGAAACCGCAGATATATCGGGGCTCTGGGGGCTCTGGGGGCTCTGGGGGCTGACCCGGTGCAGCACCTTGTCCAGGGCGTTGAACACGCGGGCCCAGGGGTCAGCGGGGGCATGGGCCGGCGTTATGCCGGTGCGCAGCTCGTCGACGGTGAAGGGGAGGGGGCGGGACGGGCGGAACGACTGGACGATGGCGAGCGCCACGATGGTCTGGCGGGCCCAGCAGCCCCAGTCGTAGATATTGAGCGGGAACCAGGACGGCAGGTAGATCAGCTCGGGCGGGATGACCGGCAGCTCGTCCCAGGACCACTGGCCGGACAGCGCCAGCCAGATCCGGGTGAACACGCGGGTGGCCTCCACGCCGCCGTGCGCCAGGATCCATTCCCGGGCGGTCGCCATGTGCGGCGCGTCCACGGGGTCGCCGGCCAGCCGGAGCGCCACGTAGGCCTCGACCGTGGTGGACAGGTCGCCGGGGCCACCGTAGAAGTTGGCCCAGGTGCCGTCGGCCCGCTGCTGGGACCGGATCCAGCGCGCCGACGGCGCAGTCTGCTTGTCGTCGCCCACGCCGAGGAACTCGCGCAGCAGCAGGTCCTCGGCGTCCATGGTGACGTTGGTCTCGAGCTCGCCCTGCCACCACCCGTCGGGGTGCTGCAGTCCGAGCACGTGATCGCGGGCTCGTCGCAGCGTCTCGCGGGCGAGTGCTAGCCCGGGGGGGCGACCCCCGGAACCCCCCGCTCCACGGGGGGCTGCCCGCCCCCCGTACCCCCGGGCCCCCCCTGCGGGGGGGATCCGCTGGTGATTACCGATTCGTGGGCTACCACTGACGTGCCGTAATGAACTCGGCGATCGCGGTGAGCTCGGCCCGGACGTCGGCTGCCAGGTCGATGTGGGCCAGGCTCTCGTTCGCCGCGGCGAGCTGGGTGTCGGCCTCGGTCTCGGCCCAGTCCTTGCCACCCGCCGCGACCACCAGGTCCGCCGCGCGGACCAGGTCGTCCTCGGACAGCGGCTGCGGGTCGGTGAGCATGGTGCGCAGCTCGGCCGCCGCGGGCGTGCTGCTGCTCAGCGCGGCCACCACAGGCAGCGACTTCTTGCGGGCGCGCAGGTCGGCCCGGACGGGCTTGCCGGTGACCTCGGGCGCGCCCCAGATGCCGAGCAGGTCGTCGGTGAGCTGGAACGCCAGCCCGACGTGCGCGCCGAACCCGGCCAGCGCCATGGCCAGCGTGGGCGGCGCGCCGAGGTGCACGGCGCCGATGCTGCAGGCGCACGCCATCAGCGCGGCGGTCTTGTCCCCGGCCATGTCCAGGCATTCGGCCAGCGTCACGTCGTCACGCTTTTCGAAGGCCAGGTCCGAGCCCTGGCCGCCGATCAGCCGCTGGACCGCGGCGGACAGGCACCGGGCCGCCCAGGCGCCCTGCGGATTGCCGTCTTCGAGCAGCAGGTCCTGGGCCAGGGCGAGCAGCGCGTCGCCGGCCAGGATCGCCGCCCCGACGCCGAACACGGTCCAGGCCGTGGGCCGGTGCCTGCGCTCGGTGTCGTTGTCCATGATGTCGTCGTGCAGCAGGGAAAAGTTATGGACGAGCTCAACCGCGACCGCGGCGGGCACGCCCCGCTCGGGCGAGGCTCCCGCGGCGCGGGCCGAGAGCAGGGCGAGCGCGGGCCGCAGCGCCTTGCCGCTGCCGTTCCTCGTCGGATTACCCGCGGCGTCCGCAAAGCCGAGGTGGTAGGCCGCGACCACCCGCACGTCCGGCGTCAGCCGGGCAATCGCGGACTCCATCGCCGGTCCGACCAGATCACGCGCCAAGGTCACGCCCTCAGGCATCACAGCAGTCACTGACGTACCCCTATCGTTGAGGCAGAAGCGTTCGGTTCTGAGCAGGCGGCTGGGACGGCCGCCCAGGTGGGACCGGATCCTCGGAACCCCGGGGAGCCCAGGGTCGTCAACGTTCGGCGCAGTTCGATCGCCGCGGACAGGCCGCTGCGCACGGCGCCCTCCATCGTGTCCGGCCAGCCGGTATCGGTCCACGCGCCCGCGAGCACCAGGCCGGGCAGCCGGGTTCCCGCCTTCGGCCGCAGCGCGCCGCTCCCGGGGACCTGCCGGAAGGTGGCCCGCCGCTCACGCGTGACGAAGAACTCGGCGACGCGAGCCTCGCGCGCGGCGGGGAAGAGTTCGGCGAGCGCGGGCACGAACTGCTCGCGCAGCCGGGCCGCCGGGACCTCGGCGTATTCGTCCGCGGCCGACAGCGAGATGGCCAGGTACTGCGACTGGTCGCGACGGCCATCCCGCAGGCCGGAGATGTGCGTGCGGTCGAAGACCCACTGGACCGGGGAATCGACGGCGGCCGCGAAGGGCAGGTCGGTGACCGGGCGGTCGTAGATCACGTGCACGTTGACGATCGGCGAGGCCCCCAGCCCGGACCAGGCCGCGACCGTGCCGGGCGGCAGCGCGCCCGCCGGGATCAGCGGGGCGGCCTTCTCATGCGGGACGGCCAGCACCACCGCGTCGGCGTCGATCTCGGGCTGGTCGCCGCCGGAGGCCAGCCGGACGCGGTACCTGGCGCCGACGTCATCGCCGGGCTGGCTGGACAGGGCGTCGCCGACCGCGCTGGCCCCGGTCGCGCTGGGCCCGGACCCGCTGGGCCCGGACGCGCTGGGCCGGACGCGCTGGGCCCGGAGCGCTGGGCCGGACCGCTGGGCCCGGACGCGCTGAGGCCGGACCCGCTGGCTGCGGCGTCGGTGCCCCTGACCTCGATGGCGGCGACCTTGGTGCCGAGGGCCACCCGGGCGCCGAGCTTGGCCAGCAGGGCGGCGGCCGCGTCTCCGTGCAGTTCGCCCAGCGGCAGGGCGGGGACGCCGATGTCGGCCGCGTCGCGGCGGCCAAGCAGGCCGGTCTTGACCACCGTGGTGGCCAGCGCCAGCGACGCGTCGTCACCCGCGACGTTCAGGGCCGAGACCGTGAACAGGTCCCACAGGGCGCGACGGGCCCGCTCGCTCTGGCCCCGTGCGGCCAGCCAGTCGCCAAACCGCTGAGCATCAAGCGCCGGGTCGGCCGGGTCCAGAAAGCGCATCGCGAGAGCAGGGCGGGAAACGGCGGCTCGTTCGGCCCGAGAAAGAAAGGGATACCGGGCCAAGGCCGGCAGCATATGCAAGGGCCCGGGCAGCGCGGTCCGGCGGAGCCTGGCCGGGTCGCGCCCGGGGGCCAGCACCGTGACGTCAAAGCGGTCCTGCAGCGGGGCGTGGGCGGTCATGCCGAGCCGGTCAAGCAGGCCGCGGTAGGCCGAACAGCAGCCGAGGAAGATGTGCTGGCCGGTGTCGACGACCAGCCCGTCGCGGCTGAACGAGCAGGTCGCGCCGCCGAGCCTGGGCCTGGCCTCGAGCAGGGTGACCTGAGCGCCGCCTGAGGCGAGCGCGATCGCGGCGGTGATCCCGGCCAGTCCGCCGCCGATCACCACGACCCGTGGGGTCATCGCAGTCTCCCGGCCAGTGCCTTGGCCGCGACCATGGCCTTCTCCCCCGCCGACAGCGACATCCGGCCGGTCAGCACGGCCGCGGGCTGGGCCGCGATCCGGTCGAGCAGCCGGCGGTAGATCCCCGCCATCGCGCCGGTGCAGGCCGCGCTGCGGCGGTCGAGCAGCGGCAGCAGGCCCATGCCGGTGGCGTACCAGTCACGGGCCCGGTCGGCCTCGAACTCGACCAGCCGGGCGAACTGCGGGTGCGTCGAGGGGTTCTCCATGTCGAAGGAAACATCAAACTTGGCGATATCTTCCGCAGGCAGGTAGACCCGCCCGTTCTGGTAGTCCTCGCGCACGTCGCGCAGGATGTTCGTCAGCTGCAGCGCGACGCCGAGGGAATCCGCGAGGCTGGCGGCGTGCTCGGGGTCGGCGCCGGTGCCGAAGATGCCCAGGGACAGGCGGCCGATCGAGCCGGCCACGCAGCGGCAGTAGTGCAGCAGGTCCTCGAAGCTCTGGTAGCTGGTGCCGCGCACATCCGCGACGCAGCCGTCGATGAGCTCGCCGAACGCCGGCATGCGGAACGGGGAAGCTCCGCTCCACGTCGGCCAGCGCGAGCAGCACCGGGTCGTCCTGGCCTGGCCCGCGAGGTCCGTGACGGCCTGGCGCGCTTCTTCCAGCGCGGCGATCTTCTCCTGCGGCGCCATCGTGCCGTCGCCGATGTCGTCGATCCGGCGGGCAAACGCGTAGATGACGGCCAGCCCGCGCCGCTTGCGCTCGGGCAGCAGCCTGATCCCGTATGCGAAGTTCCTCGCCTGGCTCCAGGTGATTCGCTCGCATTCGCGGTACGCCTCGTCGAGTTCCATTCTGTCCTGCTCACCTCCCTCTCACGTACGCCTTGACCAGCTCGGCGGCCAGCCGCTGCTTGCGCGGCCGCGCCGTGGCGCTGAGCACGTCGTAGTGCTGCGCGCGGATCGCGGCCAGCGCGGCCCGGCCGCCGGCCAGGTAGCCCGCGACCGCCAACCGGGCCGCACCCCGCAGCGTGCCGACCAGCGGCGCGCCCGCCTCAAGCAGGGCTTGCGCCCGGTCGACCTCGAACACCATCAGCTTCCTCAGGGCCGGTCCTGCCGCCGGTTCGGCCAGGTCGGCCTCCGTGCAGCCGTACCGCTCCATGTCCTGCGCCGGCAGGTAAATCCGCCCGTTCCCGAAGTCCTCCGCCACGTCTTGCCAGTGCTCCGCCAGCTGCAAGGCTGTGCAGATCGTATCGGAAAGCGCGATACGTCCCGGCGTAGCGACGCCGAATATATACAGCACAATTTGGCCAACGGGATTGGCGGACAGCTCGCAGTAGTGCTCAAGCTCGGCAAACGTGGCATAGCGGGTGACCGTCTGGTCCTGCCGGTTCGCCTGGATCAGGTCAAGCAGGGGCTGGGCCGGGACACCGCACTCGGCCACCGTGTCCGCCATCGCTCGCATCACCGGCGTCGTCGGCGTCGACGGGTGGCCGGCGTCGTAGATGCGGGCGACATCGGCGGCGAGCTCGTCGAGCAGCCGGAGGCGCAGCTCACCGACGGAAACCGGCGGTCCGCCCCGATAATCGTCCTGCCGAGCGACGTCTTGCTGAGCGCCCTGCCGAGCGTCTTGCTCAGCGTCTTGCTCATCGTCGCTGCGCGCTTCGTCCCCGATGTCGTCGGTCAGCCGGGCGAAGAAGTACAGGTTGGTCAGGTGCCGCCGGTACCTGGCCGGCAGCATTCGCAGGGCGACAGGGAAGTTCTCACCGGACGCGTTGGCCACCACGTCCTGCTCACGTGTCACCCCCGGACGGACGTGCTCGCGCACGCCAGTCCGGTTAGCCTCGCCACCGTCCTCGGCCACAGAGTTATCTTCCAGGTAATGAACAAACAATTGCAAACAATGACACGGGCGTCACCTGACGGAGGCGTCGGCTAACTTCCCGCCCGGAACCCGCTGAGCTACACGTTCACTACCGTTCGCACAGTTACCCCGGAGTAAGCCCAGGTTACATCGCGGAAAAATAGTTTGCATCGGCGAAAAAGGTTATGGTAGTAAATGAACCTGACGCCATTGTCAGTTACCGGGCGGCTAAACCGTATTCGAGGTCGGGGAAAAGCCGGCCTCAGGTCCGCCAGATGAGCACCAGAGCGCAGTCGTCGGAGCCGCCTATCTCCCGCTGCATGGCTGCGACCAGGGCCGGGGCTCCGGTGGAGAAACCGCTCGACAGCAGGCGCTCGGCCTCGCCGAGCAGCCGGTCGGTGCCCGCGTCGATGTCACGTCCGGGCGACTCGACCATCCCGTCCGTGTACAGCATCAGCGCGTCGCCGCGCTGGAGCACGCCTCGTTCCCCTTCGGTCGCGGCGCCATGGAGGTCGGCCACGACGCCGAGCACGATGCCGTGGGCGCGGGTCAGCCGCCAGCGGCCCGCGGCCGCGTCGTAGTGCGCGGCGGGCGGATGGCCGGCCGAGGAGATCATGTACTCCCCCGAGGCCAGGTCCAGCGATAGGTGCACCGCGGTGACGAAACCCTCCGTGGTGCCGCCGCGGCGCATGTAGGCATTACACGCGGGCAGGAACTCATCCCTGGGCACCGAACCGAGCAGGCCGCCGAACGCCCCGGACAGCAGCAGGGCCCTGGTGCCGGCGTCGATCCCCTTGCCGGACACGTCGACCAGGGCCACCTCGAGCACCTTGCCATCGCAGAACGACACCACGAAGTCGCCGCCGAACGACGAGCCGCCGGCCTGCTCAGCACCAGCGAGGAGGCCCACCCCTCGCCGAGTTCCGGCAGCTTTCCCTGGGCCCGGATACGGTCCCTGAGCTCCACGAGCATCCGGTCACCGCGCAGGCCCTGGACGCCGAGCTTCTCCCTGGTCCGAGCCAGGACGTCGGCGAAGATAGCGGTCAGCACGATCGTGGCCACGATCCCGGCCCCGGCCTTGGAGTCCACCACGTCGTAGCTGAGGGCCCCCGCGACGAAGACAAAAAAGATACGCAGCGCCCGCGGCCACAGCAGCAGCCCGCCCGCCAGGATCGGCAAGATCATCACGCCCGGCGAGAACCACCACTCAGAGACGTGCACGGCGGCGATGGCGATGGCGATGGCGAGCAGCGAAAGGGCGAAGGCGAGCCGACGGTTCCTCGTGATGAACTGCTTGGTCAGCTGGGTTCCCAGAGACTGCAGGGCCTGCTTTGCTCGCCGGCGGCCCGCACCGGGCCGCGCCGGCCGGGGGTTCCGGGAACCGCGGGGTTCCTGGCTTGCCCTCGGTTGAGGCGCGGTCGGCTGCGGCGGGGAAACCATGATGCGGGCACTGTATTCCATGAAGGCCGGGCGGGGAAAAATTTCTGGGCCTGACTGCTCGGTTCGGCGCGCGCGGTTTGGCGCGGCGCGGCTCGGCGCGGTGCGGTTCGGCGGAGCGGCGCGGCTCGGCGGAAAATCGGTCGCGCGCGCGGCCGAGCCAGGGTACTAAGGCATACATGACAGAGTCTGCCCGCGGGGGCGCCGATCGTCCATACCCCATCCGGCCGATCGGCCCGGACGAGTTTGACCGCTTTGAGCTAGTTGACCAGCATGGCTTCCACGGCAGCCCGATGTCGGAGGACGTCCGGCGGCGGGTGCTCGAGCGTTTCGAGTACGACCGCAGCCTGGCCGCCTTCGACGGCGACACGGCCGTCGGCGTCACCCTCATCTACAGCTTCCAGCTGAGCGTGCCCGGACAGGAGGTCCTGCCGGCCGCCGGGGTGACCTGGGTCTCGGTGCTGCCCACCCACAGGCGGCGCGGCGTGCTCAGCAGCATCATGCGCCGCCAGCTGGACGACATCCGCGATCGCGGTGAGCCGATTGCGGTGCTCTGGGCCTCGGAGGCGGGGATCTACTCCAGGTTCGGCTACGGCCGCGCCAGCTGGCACCTCGGCTTTAGCTTCATGCGCGGCGAGGGCACGCTGGCCAAGACGGTGCCTGCCGATCCGGCTCTGGCGCTGCGCCTGGTCGAACCGTCGGATGCCCTGTCCGAGCTGGCCAAGGTTTTCGACACGGTGCTGGCGTCCCGGCCGGGTCTGTTCGCCCGCAGTGAGTCGTGGTGGCAGCGGATGATCTACGATCCGGTCGAGGAGCGGCACGGTGCGAGCCCGCTGCGCTGCCTGCTCGCCGAGGACGACAGCGGGCCACGCGGCTACGCGCTGTACTCGGCTCTCGGCCAGCCGGACACCGGGGCGTTCCTGCCGGCCGGCATCCTGACCGTGCGCGAGTTGATGTCCGTCGACCCGGTGGCCAGCGCCGCGCTGTGGACCGACCTGCTCAGCCGGGACCTGACGACCGAGTTCCACGCCCGGCTGCGCCCGGTCGATGATCCGCTGCTGACCCAGCTGACCGATCCCCGGCGGGCCCGGCCGCAGCTGGCCGACGGTCTGTGGGTGCGGATCATCGATATAGCGGGCGCGCTGGCCGGGCGCCGTTATTCCTGCCCGGTCGACGTGGTCCTCGACGTGCGGGACGACCTCATGCCGTCGAACGCGGGGCGCTGGCGGCTGTCCACCACTGCCAGCGCGAGCGACGCGGGGCGGGGACTGACGGCATCGTGCGTTCGGGTCACCTCGGCGGCCGACGTGGCGCTGGATATCACCCAGCTCGGCGCCGCCTACCTGGGCGGCACCAGGATCGGCGCGCTCGCGGAAGCTGGACTCGTCACCGAGCTGCGGCCCGGTGCCTGGCGACAGCTCTCCGCCGCCATGACCTGGGATCCCGCGCCCTGGTGCCCGGTCATCTTCTGAGACGTTTGGCGCTGCCTGGCACGGATTGTAGCGAGGACAGAGCGTCGCCCCGGGATGGGACGAGCGCGAGAACGCGCGGGATGGGGGTTGGCGCATCGCAGCGGCATAGGCCCGCTGTGACCCACCATCGCTCTTCCCCAGGCCGCACTCCCGCTCGCCGCCCGGCGCCGGCCCAAGGTATGGATGTGGCACCCGGCACACGGGAATGTGCACGTTGCAGCACCCACCACAATCCGGCGTGACACGCAAGTGACGGGAAACGTGCGCTGTGACGCCTGAGGCCGGTTAGCGCCTCCCGGCGGAGGCGGGCGGCCAGATCACCGACCCAGGACGGATCCCGGTGACGCCCGTGGAGGCTGTGGCCAGCGTTCCGTGGTGTGGTGCGGATCATCTTGACCTCGTGAGCCCCTCAAGGCCCGCTAGCCGGCTAGTGCCGCGTCAGGTCATATCCGCCCGCTTCCAGCCAGCTTTCACGGGGTCAGAACCCCGGACCTGACCTACGTAGGACCATCGGTGTTGCTTGGGCAACTACGTTGGACCATCGGTGTTGCTGCAGAGCGGGAGCGCCCGGGACGGGTGTGCCAGGCGAGGCGGGTGGTGTCCGCGGGATTCTGACCCCTCACCGGACGTGACCTTGCCCCACCGGGTAACTGGGTAACCGGGCGGACGCTGGCTGCTGAGGCAGCTTGTCTTGCCTGCGTACCCGGGCCACGCGACCGCCGGCACGATGGAAACCCGGGCGGCTACGGCCGGCCTGATGCTCTACCGCGCAGGCTCGACGGATGCGAGTCGTGAGCACGATCACGGCTTGCGGGTCACGGTTTCGTGGTGGGCGACGGTGCTCGTGGCCGGAGGGGTGCGAGACACTGAGGCGAAATGAAAGGTAATGCTGTGCCCGCGATGAAGGTGACGATTAGCGCCGCAATGCGCGCTCGCGATGTTTCGCGGCCGCGGCCCGAGCAACTCGTAGAGGCCGAGGCGGCCGAGGACAGCGCGCCGCGGCGGGGGTGGGCGAAGGCGACGGGCGAGCCGGGAGCAAACGAGCCAGACGCGGATGACGTGGATGGGGCCGCCTGAGCTGGACGCGGATGGGGCCGCCTGAGCTGGACGCGGATGGGGCCGCCTGAGCCGGGGTGGATGCGGCGGGTCTTCACTTCCAAAACCCGCGTGGTGTGATTCCAGGTAGACGCGCAGGGGGGCCAGCCGGCCAGACCCGGCCAGCGAGGGCGCCGGGCCATCACGCCAGGACGGAGCGAGGCGGGATGGCCCGGAAATCCCGGCGGGTGGAGGAGGGCGGGCGGGAATCGGGCTGGGCGGGCGGGAATCGGGCGGGGCGGGGTTAGTCGAAGATCGGGTCGCGGGTGCGGGAGCGCTTCAGCTCGAAGAAGCCGTCGACGCCGGCGATCAGCAGGACGCCGTCCCAGAGCTGGGCGGCGGCTTCGCCGCGCGGGATGGGCGACATGACCGGGCCGAAGACCGACATGCCGTTCACCGAGATGACCGGGGTACCGACGTCGTAGCCGACCCGGTTGATGCCCTCGGCGTGCGAGGCGCGCACGGCCGCGTCGTATTCGGTCGAGTCCATCGCGGCCACCAGATCGGCGGGCAGGCCCGCCTCGGCCAGCGCGGCCGAGATCGTCTCGGCGTCCTTCGGTGCCTTCTCGTGGTGGAAACGCGTGCCGAGCGCGGTGTACAGCGGGCCGAGGACCTCGGGTCCGTGGGCCTGCTCCGCGGCGATCAGCACCCGGACCGGGCCCCAAGCGGACCGCATGGCTTCCTGGTACTGCTCCGGCAGGTCGTCTTTGCCCTCGTTCAGCGCGGCCAGGCTCATCACGTGCCACGCCACCTTGACCGGGCGGACCTTCTCCACCTCAAGGATCCAGCGTGAAGCGATCCAGGCCCACGGGCAGATAGGGTCAAACCAGAAATCGACTAGCGTTGGCTCCTGCTGCGTAGGTTCCTGCTGCGTCATGCGCGCTCCTCAACGAAATAAGTCGGGCCTGGGCCGCTTTGACGCGGTCCTGGCAGCGACAACCCCACGGCAGGACTACGAATTCCGCCCAGGGGTCCGACCCAGGCAGAAAGGGATCACCCGGTGACATCGAACCTGACTCGCGACGAGGCCACGACACGCTCGGCGCTCATCCAGGTCACCTCGTACGAGGTGGAACTTGACCTGATGAGCTCCGACGACGCGTTCGGCTCGGTTAGCGTGATCAGGTTCGGCTGCGGCGCACCTGGCTCATCGACCTTCGTCAACCTGACCGCGCCTGCGGTGCGGGACATCACCCTGAACTCCGAGCCGGTCAGCCTCGAGAGGTTCGACGGCGACCGGATCACCCTGGATGACCTGGCCGCCGACAACATACTCCGGGTCGTGGCCGAGTGCGCCTACTCGCGCAGCGGCGAGGGCCTGCACCGGTTCACCGATCCCGCGGACGGGCGGGTCTACCTGTACTCAGACCTGGAGACCTTCGACGCGCACCGGGTCTACGCCTGCTTCGACCAGCCGGACATGAAGGCCAGCTACGAGCTGACCGTTACCGCCCCCGCGGACTGGCTGGTGGTGTCGAACATGGCCGCCGAGTCCACCACAGCGGCCACAGCGGCCGCCGAGGGGCTCTGCTGGCACTTCCCGCCGACGCCGGTGATGCCGACCTACATCACGGCGATCGCGGCCGGCCCATATCACGTGGTCAGGGACGAGCACGACGGCATTCCTCTCGGCGTGTTCTGCCGCCAGTCGCTGGCCTCCTACCTCGACGCCGACGAAATCCTGGAGGTCACCCGCCAGGGCTTCGATTTTTTCCACAGCTCGTTCGGCATCAAGTACCCGTTCGGCAAGTATGACCAGCTTTTCGTGCCGGAATTCAAAGAAGGCGCGATGGAGAACGCGGGCTGCGTCACGTTCGTGGAGGCGTACATTTTCCGGTCCCGGGTCACCGACTTCGCCCGCGAGGCCCGGGCCGAGACGATCCTGCACGAAATGGCGCACATGTGGTTCGGCGACCTGGTCACGATGCGGTGGTGGGACGATCTGTGGCTGAACGAGTCCTTCGCCACCTGGGCCGGCACGCTCGCGCAGGCCGAGGCCACCCGGTGGACCTCGGCATGGACCACGTTCGCCCAGCTCTACAAGGCCTGGGCCTACCGGCAGGACCAGATGCCCTCCACCCACCCGATTGCCGCCGACATTCC
Source organism: uncultured Actinomycetes bacterium (assembly GCA_963808315.1). Classification (GTDB taxonomy): domain Bacteria; phylum Actinomycetota; class Actinomycetes; order Streptosporangiales; family Streptosporangiaceae; genus Palsa-504. The sequence goes on from CAWEFK010000001.1 coordinate 95,966, forward strand.
CGACATCGAAGCGGTGGAGGTGAACTTCGACGGGATCACCTACGCCAAGGGCGCCGCCGTGCTCAAGCAGCTGGTGGCGTACGTCGGCCGGGACAACTTCCTGGATGGTGTCCGGAAGTATTTCGCCGGGCACGCGTTCGGCAACGCGACGCTGGCGGACCTGCTGGCCGCGCTGGAGGAAACCTCGGGCCGCGATCTGGCCTCGTGGTCCGTCGAATGGCTACAGACCGCCGGGGTGAACACGCTGCGGCCGTCCTACTCGGTCGGCGCGGATGGCAGGTTCACCGAATTCGTGGTCGAGCAGGAAGCCGCCGCCTCCCACCCCGTGCTCCGCTCGCACCGCATCGCCATCGGCCTTTACGACCGAACGGACGCGGGTCTCACCCGCCGGGCTCGCATCGAGACCGACGTGGCCGGGCCGCGCACGGTGATATCCGAACTGGCCGGCCAGCTGCGCCCGGACCTCGTCCTCGTCAACGACGACGACCTCAGCTACGCCAAGATCCGGCTCGACGAGCACTCGCTGCACACCCTGATCGGCTCGCCGGAATCCGGGGCGCCCGCGGGCATCGCGACGTTCACGGACTCGTTGCCGGCCGCGCTGTGCTGGTCCGCGGCCTGGGACATGGCCCGCGACGGCGAGATGGCGGCGCGCGACTACGTCCGGCTGGTGATGTCCGGCATCTCCTCGGTGGCCGATATCAGCGTGGTACAGACCCTGCTGCGGCAGGCGGGCCAGGCGGTGCGCCGGTTCGCCGACCCCAGCTGGCGCGCCACCGGGCTGGCCCTGATGGCCAGCACGCTGCGCGAACTGCTGGGCCGCGCCCCAGCCGGGTCGGACATCCAGCTCGCCTACGCTCGCGCGTTCGCGGGCGTGGCCACGTCCGGCCCCGACCTGGCCCTGCTCGCCGGGCTGCTCGACGGCTCGGTGGTGCTGCCGGGGCTGAGCATCGACACCGACCTGCGCTGGTCCCTGCTCGGCCGCCTGATCAGCCGCGGCAACACCGCGGGCGGCCCGCAGGGCGACGGCGTCCGGGTCTTCGGGGCGCAGGACATCGACGCGGAGCTGGCCAGGGACGCCACCGACGCGGGCGAAAGGAACGCCGCGGCGTGCCGCGCCGCGATCCCGTCGGCCCAGGCCAAGCAGCAGACCTGGGAGACGCTGACCGGAGGCAAGCAAACCCTGGCGACCTTCCGGGCCACGCTGGGCGGCTTCGCCGACCCGGATCAGCCCGAGCTCCTGGAGCCGTACCAGGCGAAGTACTTCGAGGTGTTGGGGAGCGTGTGGCGCGACTGGTCATCGGCGATGGCGCAGGATTTCGTCGAAGGCGCCTACACGATAGGGGCGATCTCGCCGGCCACGGTCGAGGCGACCGACGCCTACATCGCGGCCGAGCAGCCGCCCGCCGCATTGCACCGACTGCTCGCCGAGGGCCGCGACGACGTCCTGCGCGCGCTGCGCGCCCAAGCCCGCGACCGTCAGGCCAGCTAGGCGAGGGGCGGGGCGGGGCGGGGCGGGGATAACAGAACTGGGGATCCTCTAGACCAAGACGCAGGGGATGTCGGTGTTCTCGTCGAGCCAGTAGCTGGCGCAGACCCGGTGGTAGCCGTCGGCGACGATGAGCGGGTGGGTGTCGTCGCCGCGCAGCAGCAGGATCGGCGACATGGCCGTGCCTGCGGCGGCCTTGTGCAGGTCGGCGGCGACGTGCTTGTTGTCCTGGGTCAGCAGGGCGAGCTGGCTGGCCCGCAGGATGTCCTTGGCCTTGCGGTGGATGAGCCCAGCCTGGGCGGCGGAGGACAGTTTCTCGCGGTACAGGGTGGCCTGCTCGGGCGGCATGATCAGCGACAGGTAGTCCTGCGCCGCCTGGAAGTCATGCTTTTGCGGCTTCGGCAGCCACGTCACCAGGTGCGCCATGGCTAGCGGTTGGCCGCGAGGGCCTGGGCCACGGCCTCGCGAACTCCGGCGGGCACCTCGTCCAGCGGGACCTGCACGGTGACCCCGGCGGCGCGGTCGGTCAGCTCCGCTGACCCCGTGGCCAGGCCGCGCTTGCCCACCGTGACCCGGAAGGGGATGCCGACCAGCTCGGCGTCGCTGAACTTGACCCCGGCGCGGACCGGCCGGTCGTCCACGATGACCTCGATGCCCGCGCCGAGCAGGGCCTGGTAAAGTTTCTCCCCGGCCTCGGCCACGGCCGTGTCGTCCTGCTGCGCGATCACCACGACGACCTGGAACGGGGCAATCGCGGCCGGCCAGATGATGCCCTTGGCGTCATGATGAACCTCGATGACCGCGGCCATCGCCCGCTCCACCCCGATGCCGTAGCAGCCCATGACCGGGCGGACCGGCTTGCCATCCGGGCCCGAGACGCTGATCCCGATGGCGTCGCTGAACTTGTAGCCGAGCTTGAAGATGTGCCCGACCTCGATACCGCGCTCCGCGTCGAGCGGGTGACCGCAGACGACGCACGGCTCGCCCGCGACGACCTCGCGCAGGTCCGCCCACGACCCGACGGCGATGTCCCGCTCGACGTCGACACCGCGTAGGTGGCTGTCGTCGACGTTGGCCCCGGTGAACATGCCCCGCCGACCGCGCAGCGCCTCGTCCGCGACGACCGGGTAATCGCTCACGCCGACCGCGCCCAGGCTGCCCGGCAGCGCGCCGAGCGCGGCGCGGATCTCCTCGGGCAGCGCCGGCCGGACCGAGGTGGCCCCGGTGGCGTCGACGAGCTTCTGCTCGTGCACCGCGTGGTCGCCGCGCATCAGGACCAGGGTGAGCGTGTCGTCCAGGAAGTACACCAGGGTCTTGATCTGGCGTTCGGGCGGAGCCTGATACCCGGCGGCAAGATCGGCGATGGTGCGGACGCCCGGGGTGGCGAATGACTCGGGTGCGGCAGGCAGGGAAGGCCGTTCGGCCGAATCATCGGTAGGAACCAGCCGCGACGTGGCTTTTTCTATGTTGGCCGCGTACCCGCACTCCGGGCAGTGAATGACGAGGTCCTCGCCGGTCGGTGAGGGGCAGACGAACTCGATGGAGTCTGACCCGCCCATCGTGCCGTTGGACGCCTGGGCCTGGATGGCCTGGATGCCGAGGCGTTCGAAGGTGCGGGCGTAGGCGTGGCGGTGGGCGTGGAAGGAGGCGTCTAGTTCGGCTGGGCCGAGGTCGAAGCTGTAGGAGTCCTTCATGGTGAACTCGCGGGTGCGCATCAGGCCGGCCTTGGGCCGCGGTTCGTCGCGCAGCTTGGTCTGGAACTGGTACCACAGCTGCGGCAGCTGACGGTAGGACTCAAGCTCTGTGGCCAGGGTGGAGACGATCTCCTCGTGGGTCATGCCCAGGGCCAGGTCGGCGCCCCGGCGGTCCTTGAGCCGGAACATCTCATCGCCCATCAGCTCCCAGCGGCCGCTCTTTTGCCACAGCTCGGCCGGGTGCATGACCGGCATCAGGATCTCCTGCGCCCCGATCGCGTTCATTTCCTCGCGGATGATCCCGATGACCTTGAGCCTGACCCGCTGGCCCAGCGGCAGCAGCGAGTAGTGCCCGGCCATCAGCTGGCGGATGTACCCGGCCCGGAGCAGCAGGCGGTGGCTCGGCGCGCCGGCGTCCGCCGGGTCGTCCCGCAGCGTCGGAATGTGCATCTTGGACCAGCGCATGACTGCGACTCTCGCTTTCAGGCCGTGCTCGTGGAAGCCCGTAGTTTATCCCGTCAGCAGCGACGGCAGGTCCGCCAGCCGGCGGATGTGCGGGTGCCCGTCCGGGGTGGGACAGAAACCGTAGGGGTCCATGTGCACGGGTTGCAGGCCGGCCGCCAGCGCACCGGCCACGTCGTAGCGCAGGCTGTCCCCGACGTGCACGACGGCCCCGCTCGGCGGCACGCCCAGCGCGTCGAGCGCGACCGAGAAGATGGCCGGATCGGGTTTGGCCACGCCGACCACGGCGGAGTCGACGACGATGCCCACCGGGACACCGGTCCCGGTCTGCCCGGCGGCGTGGCAGACGCCGAGGCGGCGCAGGTCGGCTTCCACCGTGCCGTCGGAGTTGGAGACCACGGCCATCGGCAGGCCGAGCGCGGCCACGGCCCGCAGGCCGTCGATCGCCCCGCGGCCGACGTGGGCCCAGCTGTGACCGACGACCCCCTGGTGGACCTGGGCGGCGAGCGCCTCGCACTGGTCCTCGGGCACCCCGCACGCGGCCATGTAGGTGCGCAGGTACTCCGGCCACCAGGTGGCCGACACGGGCTCCGCGGCGGCCGCGTCCTGGATGGCCATGGCCTGGTAATGGGCCCGCTCCAGGGTGGCCAGATCGGGGGTGAAGCCGGCGGCGTGCAGCGGGGGCAGGACGCGATCGGGTTCCGGGAAGACCAGGATCCCGCCGGCGTCGAGCAGGATCGCGCTGTAGGTAGCCACCCTCGCACTATATGCAGCCGGCCGGGGGCCGCGGCTTGAGCCCGCTTGAGCCCGCTTGAGACAGCTTTAGCCTGCTTGAGCCCGCTTTAGCCCATCCGGTCCAGGATCTGCCGCACCAGGTCCATCGGGGTGTGCGGGTGCAGGAACGCGAACCGGGCCACGGTCTCGCCTTCCCAGGCCGACGGCGGCATGAACGCCACCTGGTCGCGCAGCAGCTGATCGGCCCACCGGGTGTACTGCGCGGGCGTCCAGCCGCGGCGGCGGAAGAGCACCACGCCTAGTTCGGGCGCGCGGATCAGTTCCAGGTGGTCCCTGGCCTTGATCTCCGCCGCGGCCTGGCGGGCCAGGTCGATCGCCGCCTCGATGGCCTCGGAGTAGGCGTCGACCCCGTAGACCGCCAGCGAGAACCACAGCGGCAGGCCCCGGGCCCGCCGGGTGAGGTGGTAGGCGTAGTCGGTCGGGTTCCACTCCCCCGGCTGGTCGTGGATCACATCGAGGTAAGAGGCGTCCTGCGTGTGCACCGACTTGGCGAGCGACGGTTCCCGGTAAAGCAGGGCCGCGCAGTCGAACGGGGCGAACAGCCACTTGTGCGGGTCCACGATGAACGAGTCGGCGTGCTCGATGCCCTCATAGCGGGCCCGGACGCTGGGCGCGAACAGGCCTGCCCCGCCGTAGGCGCCGTCCACGTGGAACCACAGCTGGTACTCACGGGCGACCGCGGCCGCGCCGGCCAGGTCGTCGATGATGCCGGCGTTGGTCGTGCCGCAGGTGGCCACGACCGCGGCGATCGTCTCGGGGTGAGCGTCGGCGCCGATCGCGGCGCGCAGGCCCGCGCCGGTCAGCCGATGATCGGGGACGGGCACGATCAGCGGGTCCATCTCGCAGATCCGCAGCGTGTTGACGATGGAGGAATGCGCGTCCTCGCTGACCGCCACCCGCCAGCGACGACCCGCGCCGCCCTTGCGTTTAGCCACTTCGCGGGCCACGACCAGGGCAGACAGGTTTCCGGCCGAACCGCCGGAGACGAAACAGCCCCCCGCCGAGGCCGGCAGCCCGGCCCGGTCGGCGATCAGCCGCAGCACCTGGTTCTCCGCACTGACCGCGCCGGCCGCCTCCAGCCAGGAGATGCCCTGGATCGACGCGCAGGAAATGAGCATGTCGAACAGCAGGGCCGCCTTGGTGGGCGCGGCCGGGATGAAGCCGAGGAACCGCGGGCTGTCCGCCGAGATCACCGCGGGCGCCAGCACCGACGCGTACACGCCGAGGACCTGGTCCGGGTTGTGCGGCTCGGGTCCGAGCAGGCCGCGCAGCGCCGCCTGGAGTTCGGCCGGGTCCTGGGAGCCTTGGTCAAGCGGAACCGGGTCCAGTCGCAGCCGGTTCTCCGCGTAGGCGAGCACCGACCTGATCATCGACTCCGTCGTCGGATCCACACTGTGCATGGCCGCAACGATAATGTGCCATGATCGGCAGGCCGCCGGGAATGGAGGATCACGTGCCCAACGCGCATCCGCTCGACCCGCTGACGGCGGGAGAGATCCGGCAGGCAGCGGCGATCCTGCGGCGGGACCGAGAGATCGGTGACAGCTGGCGGATCGCCTCGATCGAGCTCAGGGAGCCGGCCAAGGACGTGCTGGCCGCGCTGGCGGGCGGCCTGGCGGCCGGACGCGAGGCCCTCGTGGTGTGCTGGGACCGCACCGACGGGCAGGCCTACCGGGCGGTGGTGTCGCTGACCGGAGACATGGTCACCAGCTGGGAGCACCTGCCAGGCCAGCAGCCGAACATGACCGTGGACGAGTGGCACGAATGCGACCAGATGCTGCGGCGGCAGCCGGCCCTGATCGAGGCGCTGGCCCGGCGCGGGATCAGCGACCTGTCCCTGGTACTGACCGACATGTGGGCCTACGGGGGCGCGCTGGTGCCCGAACGCTACCGGGGCTTGCGGCTGGGCTGGTGCGACGTCTGGTGCCGGGACAGCCAGGACGGCAATCCGTACGCCCATCACCTCACTGGGCTGCACCCGGTCGTCGACCTCAACCGGATGACGCTGCTCGAGCTCGAGGACAGCGGCTCAGAAGGCGGCGGCGGCAGGCGGCGGCGGCGGCAGCGCGGACGTGCGCGGTGAGTACCTGCCCAGGCTCATCGGCCGGCCGCTGAGGTCGGTCACGCCGCTTGAGGTCAGCCAGCCCGACGGGGTCGGCTTCCAGCTGGAGGGCCAGCTGCTGCGCTGGCAGGACTGGGAGCTGCGGCTGGGGTTCAACTACCGGGAGGGCCTGGTGCTGCACCAGGTCGGGTTCCGCGACGCGGGGCGGCTGCGGCCGGTGGCGCACCGGCTCTCGTTCGCCGAGATGGTCGTGCCGTACCGGGATGCGAGCCCCGACCACTACCGCCGGACCGCGTTCGACATCGGCGAGTGGGGCCTGGGCTTCATGACCACCTCGCTGGAACTCGGCTGCGACTGCCTGGGCGAGATCAGCTACCTGGACGCGGTGGTGCACGACTCCCGCGGCGAACCGCGCACGATCACCAACGCGATCTGCATCCACGAGGAGGACAGCGGCGTGCTGTGGAAGCACGTGGACGAGCGGGCCGGCGCGCAGGTGCGCCGGGCCCGGCGGCTGGTGGTCTCCTTCCACGTCACCGTGGCCAACTACGAGTACCTGGTGTACTGGCGGTTCTACCAGGACGGGAACATCGAATGCGAGGTGCGCGCCACCGGGATCCTGGTCACCTCGCACGCCGGCGCCGGGCTTTCCGCGGGCACGCTGGTCGATCAGGGCACGTACGCGCCATTCCACCAGCACTTCATCGTGGCCCGGCTCGACCTTGACATCGACGGCGCCGACAACACGGTCTACGTCACCGACTCGGCGGCGGACGGGACCGACCCCTACGGGCTGGGGCTTCGGGTGACAAGCACCGTGCTGCGCACCGAGGCCGACGGCCAGCAGGACTACGACTGGGGCACCCAGCGCGCCTGGAAGATCGTCAACGACAACGTGCTGAACGGCCTGGGTACCCCGGTCGGGTACAAGCTGGTGCCATCGGCGACGTTCCCGGCGCTGATCGACACATCCTCGCCGGCCTTCCAGCGGGCCGAGGTGATCGGGCACACGCTCTGGGTGACGCCCTACCACCCGGACGAGCGCTGGCCCTGCGGGGACTTCCCCAACCTGTCCTCCCGCGACGCCGGCCTGCCGGTCTGGACCGCGGCCGACCGGCCCATCGAGAACACCGACGTCGTGCTGTGGTACGTGTTCGGCCTGCATCACATCCCCCGGCCCGAGGACTGGCCGGTGATGCCGTGCGACATCGTGTCGTTCTGGCTGAAGCCGTTCGGCTTCTTCGACCGCAATCCTGCCCTCGACGTGCCGCCCAGCCACCACGGCGGCTAGCGCTGGTGGGGCCTGGGTCGGGACTCTGGGCTCTGGGGGTCTGGGCTTTGGGCTTTGGGAAGTCGAAGTGCCATTGCTACCCCTCTTGGGGATGCGGTGGCACTTCGACTCCCTTAGCGATTTCCGGTAAGGGAGTCGGCCTCTCGGCGTCGGTTGCAGACGGCACGATGGAAACGTGGGACGGCCAGGCTTAATCGTCCAGCGTGCCGCTCAGCGGGCCGGGACACGGCTCAGCTCAGCGGGTCGAACTGCTTCTCCTGGGGCTGGTGACACGTCGCGCCCTCCAGCGCGCAACATCGTGGATCATTACTACCCGTATAACGGGGGTAGCGATCCACGATCATGGCGAGGCTGGACGCAATAGGACCGGTGCGAGAGGCTGGGCGCAATAGATTTGGGGATGGTGAGGAGGTACTCCCATGATGCTTCAGGCAGCAGTCAACGGTGACCTGTCCAAGGCCGATCATCCGGCTGTTCCGGTCACCGCGGACGAGTTGGTCCGCGACGTCCGGGAGTGCGTGGCCGCGGGGGCGCAGGAATTCCACATCCACGTCAGGGACGCCGACGGTCGCCCCACGCTGGACCCCGGGTACGTCGACCGGACCGCGTCAGCCGCCCGGGCGGCGGGCGCACAGGCGGCCGGGGTCACCACCGTGGCCGACATCGAACCCGACCTCCCGCGCAGGCTGACCCTGGTCGGCCAGTGGACTCAGCCCGCCTACTCCTCGGTCAATCTCTGCGAGGAGGGATCGGTCCAGGTGATGCGGACGCTGCTTGCGGCCGGGATCGGCATCGAGGCAGGCGTGTGGACGCCCGCTGACGCGCATGCCCTGGTGGCCAGCGGCCTGGCCGACCGCGTCACCCGGGTCCTGGTCGAACCCGGAGAAGCCCAGGTGGGCCCGGCCGACGCGCTCTCCCTGGTGAGCGCGATCCACGAGATCCTCGACGGAGCCGGCGTCAGCGCCCCCCGGCTCCAGCACGGCGATGGGGCGCTGACCTGGATCCTCATCGAGGATGCCGTTCGCCGGGGCCTGGACACCCGCGTCGGCCTGGAAGACACGTTCTACCTGCCCGACGGCAGCCGCGCCCGCGGCAACGCCGACCTCGTCACCGCGGCCCGCCAGCTAGGCGCCGGAGCCGACCCGCCCGGATAGCCTCGCGCGGTCTTGTGGACGGGCTGCTGGCCGCTAGCGTCCGGCCAGGCGGTAGGCGGCGCGGGCGAGCCAGACAGCGGTTAGGGCCTGGAGCACGCCGATGGCCATGGTGGCGGCGACGGCGACGGCGGCGTGCGGCGGAAGACCGGCCAGGGCCGCGATCACCCGGGCGGTGGCGCCGGCCGGGGCGCCGGACCAGGCGGGCCAGTACAGTGCCGCCCCCCAGCCCACGACCACGGCCAGCACCACCAGGGCCAGCGCCGAGCGCACCCGCCACGGCGTGGCGGCGGCGGCGAGTCCGGCCACGAACGGCAGCCACCACAGTCCGAGTGCAGCCCCGAAACCGAGGATGACCGCGGTGACAGCGCACCCGGCCAGCCCCCACAGGGCCGGGCCGCGCGATCGCCGGGGGGCGAAGGACAGCTCCCGCGGTGCCCGCCTGGCCGGCCGTGGGCCGGGGCTGATCCGCTGCGCGCCGAAACGGTAGGCACCGCGTTTGCCGAGACGGCGCGGCTCAGCCATGGCCGGCCTGCCCAAGGCGGCGCGGCTCAGGCATGGCAGGCCGGTAAAGGCGCGGCTCAGGCATGGCCGGCCGGTTAAGGCGGCTCGGCTCAGGCATGGCCGGCCGACCCAGTCTGGGACGCAGTCAGCGTCCAGGTCAGTGAGCCCGCCGCCCGCCCGGGGGCGGGGACGGGCAGGTAGCGGCCGTCCCACCACAGCGGGACCTGGTCGGTGTACCAGGGCGAGGCGGGGTTCTCGCTCTGCCCGCCCGGGTATACCCCCTCGGCGCTGACGCCCGTCCCGGACAAGGTGACGATCATCCGCCAGCTCGGGCCGGTGCCCGCGGTCAGGCCACCGTCGGCGGCGTCCGGCGTGAACGGGTCGCCGCCGGCAGGCCGCGGGCCGTATCCCAGGCCGTCCGCGCCGCTCAGCGCCGCGAACGCCCGGGCGTGCAGCCGTCCCCAGGTCCAGGACGCGGGCGCGCCGCCGAGCACCGACGCCAGGTGCGCCACGGACGTGGCGAAGGCCTGCCGCATGACCTGGGGCGCGGTCCGCCGCGGCCCGGACGGCAGGGCGAACGCCGGGTTGGCCGGGTCGCCGAGCGTCCACGCCTGCAGGTCCTCGTCCAGGCTGACCTGGTCGACCGATACCGCCAGGCCCTCGTGATCCTTGCCGGTGGGCACCTTGGCGGCGTTCCACCAGGGCTGGAAGACCGCGGTCAGGTAGTCGCCCCAGAATGTCCACCAGACCGAGGCCGCCGCCGAATCGGCCGCCATGGTGGCGTTCCAGGTCGGCCAGGAGAGACACCACGGACCGTTCGGAAGAAGAAAGAGACGCACCGTGCAGGGCGCGCAGCAGGGCTGGGACGATGCTCGCAGCGAGTTGATCTGCCAGGCTGCTCTGGACCGTGGCGAAGCTGGCGGCGGTCTGTGGTCCGGCGCGCAGCGCGGCGTAGATGGTGGCGGCACGGTAGCCCGGGTCGAAGAAGTTGGCGCTGGTGCCGACGTAGTAGGGGTAGGCCGCGGTGACTGGTCGCTGGTTGGCGGTGACCAGGACGTGGCCGGGCGGGTCGTAGACCTGGGGTTCGGCTGAGTAGGGGATGACGCCGGTCACGTCGCATCCGCCGGTGCCGCTCATCGGCAGCCACGGCTGGCAGCCCGCGCCGACCTGGGGATAGTAGCCCGCCGAGATCGCGCCGATGTTCCCCCGCGTCGGCGTAGACGAAGTTCTGGGTGGGCGCGTCCAGCTGGCTAGGGCGTTCTTGAACTGGGCGAAGCTCGCGGCCTGGTTGATGGCGAGCAGCGCGGCCAGGTCGGGCGAACCCACGTTGCCCATCCAGTCGACCGAGGTGGTCTGCCCGGCCTGAGTCATGATCGGCCCGTGGACGGTAAGGTCCACGGTCAGCGTGCCTGGTCGCGGCGCCGCGAACCGGAATCGTGTAGCGCACCACCTGCATCGGCCGCCATCTTCCGTCCCAGAAGTACTGGCCGGGGCGGCCCCGAAGAGTTTTTTCGTCGTAGAACAGCGTGGCCTGGTCCTGCGTGTCGGTGAGGGACCAGGCGATGCGGGCGTTGTGCCCGATCAGGATCCCGGGCAGGCCGGGCACGCTAACCCCGGCCACCTCGAAGCCGGGCGCCGACAGGGCCGACCTCATACCAGATCGACGGGATCGTCTGCGGCAGGTGCGGATCGCCAGCCAGCAGCGCGCCGCCGCCGGGCACGTCGGGGTCGGGCCGTTAGCCGCCCACGCGTTGCTGTCCGGGTACTCGTGCACCTGACCAGCCGGGAGCTGGCTGAGCTGGGCGAGCAGCGTTCCCGCCGCTTCGGCGGCGAGCGCTGACGATTCCGGATTATCCGGAACGGTACTATCCGAGGCTGGGTTATCCGAGGCTGGGTATCCGACGCTGGTTATCCGAGGCTGGCGGTGCCAGCTGGGTATCGGTCAGCGTGCTGGCCAGGCCGGGGCGACCGGGGTGAGGTGCGGGCTTAGAGTACGGGCCCGGGTCGTACGGGGTCTGGGCGTTCTTCGGCGATGACGGGGAACCAGTCCATGGTGCGCGGCGGGCCGAGGGAACGTTCGAGCAGGGCGTAGTCGAGCGGGGTGGAGGTGAAGTCGAGCTCCTGGGCGAGCACGCCCTGGATGACGAGGCTGTCGACCGGGCGTCCACGCCGACGGGTAGACGCCGGGGAGGGAGAAGACGGCCGGCCACTGGCCGCTGGCCCGGACCTGGGCGATGTCGTCGTTGACGCCCTGGGCGTAGGCGGTCAGTGCCTGGGCGGCCAGGCTGTACCCCGGCAGCTGGGCCCATTCCCGCTGCGCGGTGCGGAGCAGGCCAAGCCGGAGCTCGAACTCATCGGAGGACAGGTCCGTCGGGCCGCCCAGCTGAGCCAGGCGGCCCTCGCCGAGACGGCGCTCCTCGTCCATCTCCGACAGCCGGAACTGGGCGTGTACGTAACCCAGGGCCAGGAACATGTCGTGGTCGGTGGTGGCCCGGATGTCCGGGACGCCCTGAGCGGTGAACGAGACCGAGACGCGTGCTCGAGCCCGGATACGGTGAGCGTCTGCGAGCGGACCGGCTCACCGCGGCCGCCGAGGTCCAGGCCCCGCGGCCCGGGTCGAGCGCGGGCCCGAGCGCTGGGATCGTGCCGTAGCCGAACCCGAGCACGGCCAGCAGGACGGCGGACACCCCGAGCGCGGCCAGCAGGTTAACCCACCGGGCGAACCGGCGGCCTCGGTGCTTTCGTCCGATACGCAGCTGGTTCGCCCGCATGGCACCAGTTGTATCACCACAGCGGCGGGTGCCGGCGGCCCACGGGCGGGCCTGTTCCAGCTGGGCGGACAGCGAGATCAGGGTGCCCTTCCCCGCCCATCCGGCCGGCCAGCATGACCCCGATCGGCAGGCCCTCGTCGGTCCAGTGCAGCGGCACGTTGACGGCCGGCTGACCGGACACGTTGTAGACCGCGGTGAACGGGGTGAACCGCTTCTGCCGCTCGAAGTTCTCGGCCGGCTCGACGTCGTCGAAGTACCCGACGGGCACCGGGGGCATGGCCAGGGTCGGGGACAGGACGGCGTCGTAGGAGTTCAGCGCGGTGAGCGCGACTCGGGTCACGGCCTGCAGGACGGCCTGGGCGAAGATGAGCTCGCTGCGCGCTGAGCGGCCTGACCGCGGCCGCGCAGGTAGCGGGTCAGCGGGAGCAGCAGCGTCCTCGCTTTCCGGCGGGTACCGGGGCCAGCAGTGGCGTGGGTGTACCAGAGCACCTCGAAGAAGGGCACCACGTCCGGGCCGAACGGCATGCCGATGTCTTCGACCTCGTGGCCCAGGCTGGCCAGCAGGGTGCTCGCCTCTTCGTAGGCGGTGACGCAGTCCGGGTGCACCTCGGCGCCCTCGACCGGGCTCTGCCTGGTCCGGCCGATCCGCAGCTGGCCCGGCGGCCGGCTGGCGTAGCCGAGGAAGGACTCTCCGGGCGGCAGCGGCGGCGGGGTGTACAGGTCGCCGGGGTAGTTGCCCGCCATCACGTCCAGCAGCAGCGCGGCGTCGGCGACGGTGCGGGCGATCGGGCCGTTCACCCCCAGGCCGTCCAGGTCGGGCACCAGCGGCCCGCCGGAGACCCGGCCGCGGGTCGGCTTGATCCCGAACAGGCCGCACACGCTGGACGGGATGCGGATCGACCCGCCGCCGTCGCTGCCCTGAGCGGCGGGCGCCAGGCCCGCCGCCACCGCGGCGGCCGCGCCGCCGCTCGACCCGCCCGCGGACCTGGACAGGTCCCACGGGGTCCGGGCCGGCGGCCCGATCTTGGTCTCGGTGTAGCAGGGCAGCCCGAACTCCGGCGTCGCGGTCTTCCCGGTGATGACCGCGCCGGCCTGCCTGATCTTGGCCACCACGTGGTCGTCCGGTGCCGGGCACGTTCGCGGCGTAGGCGGCCGAGCCGAGGGTCTGCCGGACGCCGGCCACCATGTTCAGGTCCTTGATCGGGATCGGGACACCGGTCAGCGGCGGCAGCATCGCCGGGTCAGCGGCCGCCGCGACGGCCTTCGTCGGCGGCCAGGGCCTGCTCGGCGGCGAGTTCGGCGGTGACGGTGAAGAAGGCGCCGACCCGGCTGTTAAGCTCGGTCGTGCGGCGCAGGTAATGATCGGTGACGGCGACGGGAGACAGCTCGCGGGTCCGGATGGCCGTGGCCAGCTCGATCATGGTGAGCTCGTGGATCTGCGTCATGCTGCCTCATCGTAGGCCACGGGTGGTCTAGACGTTTCGCCGGTTTTCCGACCCGATGTCTTGCTATAAAACCTGCCGCCATAGGGCACAATCGTGGGTGGTAACGCTGCTATGCGCTTAGTCCTAACGCAGTTACGCTGAGGTGGTGGGTGAGTACCGGATGGCGTGGCCGAAGCTGAGAAAGAACAAGTCACCTGGGCGTTCGGGGACGTCAGGCAATCACAGCGGGGCGGCACCGGACGGAGCGCAGACGCACGGCCCGGCACCGGACCGTGCGGCCGGCGGCCGCGTCGGACCCTCCGTGTCGGGACCCTGGGTAGCGGGCCCTCGGTGTCGGCGCCTGTGGCGGGACCCGCGGTGTCGGGGGCGGCGGCGGGTGAGACGTCGGACGACGTCGCCGATACCGGCGGCACGCCGTCGTTCCTGGACTGGGGGCAGCCACAGGACGCGGTCGAACCCGGCGACCTGCGCGGGCGACGGTCTGCCTGGCGACGCTGCCGAGCGGGACGGCGCGGGCCCCGGCGGATCCGGCGCAAGGCCCCGTGGAAGCTGATCGTCACGCCGGTCGAGCCGGCCGGCGGCGAGCCGCCGCGACCCGGCATCGGCGAGCGCCGCGGCGACCTGACGCACCTGGCCGCCAACCCGAGGATGCGGGTCTGGTGGCGGCGGGCCATCATCGCGATCGTCGTCGGGGTGGCGTTCTCGCTGCTGGTGTCCTGGCGGCTCGGGCTGACGCTCGCCGTCATCGTCGCCATCGCCGACACCATCTACCAGTCCAGGAGGCTGCCGGGCAAGCGGGTCAAGATGACCGGAGCCCAGCGTCAAACCCGCAGGCAGCTGACCAAGCTCGGGCGGGCGGGCTACCGTGCCATCCACGGCAACCTCATCCCGGAGAGCCAGGAGCAGATCGACCATCTCGTGGTCGGGCCGACCGGCGTGTTCGCCATCGACTCCGAGGCCTGGGACAAGCACCTGGTGGTGCGGACCAAGAATGCCAGGCAGCTGTGGCACGGGCCGTTCAGCATGAAGGAGCGGCTTGAGCACGCCCGGTGGGAGTCGCAGCGGGCCTCCGAAATGCTCTCCGGCGCGGTCGGCAGCCCGGTCACGGTCCGGCCGGCGATGGCCGTCTACGGGCCGAGGATCCCGTGGGACGTCGCCACCATCAGGGAGGTCGACGTGTTCAGCGGGCCGCGGCTGCGCAAGTACCTGAGGCGCCGGGCCAAGGAAAGCGGCCAGCCTGCGCTGAACGACGCCGAGGTCGAGCGGATCTACAAGGCCGCGAACCAGGCCTTCGCGCAGGTGACCGCGGGCGCTCAGGCGATCTGAGCTCGCGACGGTCGCCGGAGCCTGCCACCTGCGGGATCCGCTGAGCCGAGGCGGAACGCGGGAGGCGGCGCGCCGGTAGGCTGGTGCTGGCTTGACGACAAGCTTGAGAGGGAGATCGGTATGCCGCCGCTTCGGTCCCGCACGGTCACGCACGGCAGGAACATGGCGGGTGCGCGCGCCCTGCTGCGCGCCACCGGGGTCGCCAGGGAAGACATCGGCAAGCCGATCATCGCGGTAGCCAACAGCTTCACCGAGTTCGTCCCCGGGCACGTGCACCTGCGCGAGGTCGGGCAGGTGGTGGCCGACGCGATCCGCGCGGCCGGGGCGATCCCGCGCGAGTTCAACACGATCGCGGTCGACGACGGCATCGCGATGGGACACGGCGGCATGCTGTACTCGCTGCCGAGCCGGGAGCTGATCGCCGACTCCGTCGAGTACATGGTCAACGCGCACTGCGCCGACGCCATGATCTGCATCTCGAACTGCGACAAGATCACGCCGGGCATGCTGCTCGCCACCATGCGGCTGAACATCCCCACCGTGTTCGTCTCCGGCGGCCCGATGGAGGCCGGTGGCGCCCGCCGGGCTGGGCGGCCGGGTCCGGCGCGCAAGCTCGACCTGATCGACTCGATGGTCGCCTCGGCGGATCCTTCTGTGTCCGACGACCAGCTGCTCGCGATGGAGGAGTCGGCCTGCCCGACGTGCGGCTCCTGCTCCGGCATGTTCACCGCCAACTCGATGAACTGCCTGACCGAGGCGATCGGCCTGGCCCTGCCCGGCAACGGGAGCACGCTGGCCACCCACGCGGCCCGGCGCGGCGCTGTTCGAGCGGGCCGGCCGGGCTGATCGCGGAGATCACCCGCCAGTACTACGCCGACGGAGACGACTCCGTGCTGCCCCGGGCGATCGCGAACCGGGACGCGTTCGAGAACGCGATGACCCTCGACGTGGCCATGGGCGGGTCGACGAACACGATCCTGCACCTGCTGGCCGCGGCGCACGAGGGCGAGGTGGACTTCGGGCTCAAGGAGATCGACGAGCTTTCCCGCCGGGTGCCCTGCCTGTGCAAGGTCGCGCCGAGCAGCGCCTACCACCTGGAGGACGTGCACCGGGCCGGCGGCATCCCGTCCATCCTGGGTGAGCTCGACCGGGCGGGCCTGCTCAACCGCGAGGTGCGCACGGTGCACAGCGCGTCGTTGCGGGAGTTCCTTGACGTCTGGGACCTGGGCTCCGCGTCGGTCAGCGACGAGGCCGTCGAGCTGTTCCACGCCGCGCCCGGCGGCGTCCGCACCATCCGCCCGTACTCGCAGTCGAACCGGTGGGACACGCTGGACACCGACCGGGTCGGCGGCTGCATCAGGGACGCCGAGCACGCCTACACCGCCGACGGCGGGCTGGCCGTGCTCTACGGCAACATCGCGCCGGACGGCGCGATCGTCAAGACCGCCGGGGTGCCGGAAGAGCTCTGGCGGTTCTCCGGGCCGGCGGTGGTGTTCGAGAGCCAGGAAGACGCGGTCGCGGGCATTCTCGGCGGCGCGGTGGGCAAGGGCGACGTGGTGATCATCCGCTACGAGGGTCCGCGAGGCGGCCCCGGCATGCAGGAGATGCTGTACCCGACCAGCTTCCTCAAGGGCAAGGGCCTGGGCCGGGACTGCGCCCTGATCACCGACGGGCGGTTCTCCGGCGGGACGTCGGGCCTGTCCATCTGCCATGTGGCGCCGGAGGCGGCGGCGGGCGGGGCGATCGCGCTGGCCCAGACCGGCGACCCGGTGGTGATCGACATCCCGCACCGCGAACTGCGGCTGGACGTGCCCGACACCGAGCTCGCGGCGCGCCGGGAACGACTGCTATCCGCGCTCGGCGGCTACCGCCCGGTGATGCGGCAGCGGCCGGTCAGCGCGGCCCTGCAGGTCTACGCCGCGATGGCTACCTCGGCCTCGACCGGGGCGGCCCGCGACATCACGCTCATCGCCCGCCCGGACAAGTGAGCCCGGCCGGACCGGATACGCCCGGCGTGGCGGCCCCGGGCACCGCGGGTTTCGTGCGCCCGGCCCGCGCGGCCGACGTCGCGGGCCTGGCCCGGGTACAGGTGGCGAGCTGGCGCTGCAGCTTCGCCGGGATCGTGCCCGAGGCCCTGCTCGCGGAACTGACCAGCGACGAGGCGCAGAGCGTGTGTCGTGACCGCTGGCGGGAAGCGATCACGAACCCGCCGACGAGCAAGCATCACGTGCTGACGGCGGTGCAGGATGGCCCGTCCCGCGAGGTGGTCGGGTTCATCTCCGCCGGGCCGGCCACCGACGCTGACCGCTGGCCCGGCACCGACGGCGAGCTGTACGAGCTGCGGGTCATACCGGAGCAAACCAGGCACGGGCACGGCAGCAGGCTCCTGCACGCGGCCGCGGACACGCTCACCGGCGACGGCTTCCACACCTTGTCCGTGTGGGCGCTGGAAGCAGACACGGCGCTGCGCGGCTTCCTGGAGTCGTCAGGCTGGGCCGCCGACGGCGCCCGGGCCGAACTGGACGTCGGCGTGAGCGTCCCCGTGCTCCGGCTGCACACGAGGATCAGCGAGTAACCAGCCCGGGCGTGGAGCCCGGGCTGGCGTGCCCGTAGGATCTGGGAGTGGCTGACGCTCGGGAATGGCTGGCAGGAACACGTCCGAGGACGCTTCCGGCGGCGATCGTCCCCGTCCTCATCGGCTCGGGCGTGGCCGCCGGATACGACAGGTTCTCCTGGTGGCGGGCGGCGCTGGCGCTGGTGGTCGCGCTCGCGCTTCAGGTCGGCGTCAACTTCGCCAACGACTACAGCGACGGCGTGCGCGGTTCGGACGAGAAGCGGGTGGGACCGGTCCGGCTCGTCGCGGCCGGGCTGGCACCGCCGCGGCAGGTGAAAGCGGCGGCGTTCGGCTTCTTCGGGGTGGCCGGGGCGGCCGGGCTGGCGCTGGCCGCCGTCACCTCGTGGTGGCTGCTGGCGGTGGGGGCCGGCTGCATCGCCGCCGCCTGGTTGTACACCGGCGGCCCCAAGCCGTACGGGTACCACGGTCTCGGCGAGGTCTTCGTGTTCGCGTGCTTCGGCGTGGTCGCGGTGGCGGGCACCGCGTACGTGCAGATGAGGGAGTTCAGCTGGCTGGCGCTGGCTGCTTCCGTACCGGCCGGGCTGCTGGCCTGCGCCCTGCTGATGGTCAACAACCTGCGCGACATCCGCAACGACACGCTGGCGGGCAAACGCACGCTGGCGGTCCTGCTCGGCGACGCGCGCAGCCGCCTCGGGTACGTGGTGATGCTGCTTGTGCCGTTCGGCATCGCGGTCCTGCTGGCCTTCTTCCGGCCGCTCGCGCTGCTCACCCTCGCCGCCCTGCCGCTGGCCCGGATTCCGGTCAGGTCGGTGCGCGCGGGCGCCTCCGGGCCGGCCCTGATCAAGGCGCTGGGTGAGACCGGCCGACTGCAACTGGCCTTCGGGATCGCGTTCACCATCGGCCTGGCTATCCGCCTGTAAGGCCCTCTGGGGCGTGTGGTCGTGGTCGGCGTGTGGCGGGTCACGGTGGCCGGGTCAGATCCAGCAAAGCCGGTCCAACCTGCGCATTTGCCAGATAGTTACTGAGCACGCCATCTTCCGTCAGGTGGGTGGCCAGCAGGCCGGGGATGGGGTTTAATAACAGGCTCGGCCTCGCGTCCGGATCCGCGATTTAGGCCCCGTTCTGGGCCCGGCGAGAGACACTTGGTAGGAAATGCGCGGTATCGGCGGCATTGCGGCTTCGGGCGCGGTACCCTCCCCATAATCCCAGGTGATGGGTGCGGGCGCGGGGTGGTGCCTAAGCCCATGCGTATCCAGCGGGAAGGGTGCCCAGTTGCAAATCCGGGGAAGGTGGTCGGCCGGACCAGGCGACGATCAGGCACGGTTCCTGGCCGACCTGCGTGCGCTGCGCGACATGGCCGCCATCGAATACGACGAGCTTGCCGCCCGGGCGCACTACCCGAGTGACGTCTTGAAGGAAGCGGAGAACGGGCCTCTCCTGCCGGGCCTTCCCATCCTCACCGCGTACGTCCGCGCGTGTGACGGGGACGTGCCGGACTGGGAGGAACGGTGGCGTCGTCTGACCTCCGAGATACCCGAGGATCCCGATCTTCCGGTCAGGCCCCCGGCGCCAGCCCGGCCGCGGTGGCCGGTGCCCGGGCCGGGGTCGGCATCGCCCCGCCTGAGGTCTATGACCCGGAGCGGATCAAGGCGGCGCTGCGGGGCGGTCACGCTCGCTCCGGGTCAGGGCACACGGGGCTCGGGCACCGGCGGCAGGCCGGAACGGTAGCCAGGATGCGGGTGCGCGGTCCGCGGTGGCCAGCGGCTGGAGCACCACGCCGAGCTGGGACGCGAGCAGCGACGAGACCGTCGCGATAGCCAACGGGAACCTGCAGAAACGTCTTGGAGCCGCGAGCCGTTCGACTCCGCGGCCAAGCCCGACCCGGCCGAAAGCGTCGAACAGACCGATCAGTTCCGCTGGCTGCCGGATGAGGAGTCCGCCTTCCCGGCGGGCGACACCGGACTGGGCGACACGGGGCTGGCCGACACCGGGCTGGGCGACACGGCGCTGGGCGACGCCGGACTGGCCGACCGGCCGGCTGGTGGCGCAGCCCGATGTCGAGCCGGGCATGGCCGAATGGACGCCGCGCTGGGACGAGGCGGCCAAGCCGGCCGAGGGAACGGATTTCTGGTCGACGTCGGCGCCGCCACTGACCTGCGGCAGCCCGCGACTCCCGGTCCGGCCGAGCCGTCGCAGCCCGCCGCTGACGTGCCCCGGCACGCCGCATCGCCTCAGGTCGACGAGCCGGATACCCGGACTTCCTGGTCTGCCCCCGCCTGGACCCCAGCGCCTTCCTCCCCGCGGCCGGCAGAGTCCGCGTCGGCCGCGCCGCGTCCGCTGCCCCGTCGGCCTCCCGGGCTACCGCGGCCCGACCACGCGCGCGCGGCGCGGCCGCCACGGCCACGCAGCCACGGACGTCCGCCGGATCAGTCGGTGCTGCCGCCTCCACCGGCTTCACGGCCTCCGCCGGCTCCCCGGCATCGACTCACGAGGCCGCTGAGCCACGAGGCTGCGGCCCACCACAGGGACCGGGTCTTCCCGGCCCAATTGCTGGTCATCATCGTCATCGCCGCGCTCATCGGCAGCGCCCTGGTGCTGCTGTTCAAGTAGGCGAACTCGCCCGAGCCCGCTTCGGCTTCGGCTTCGGCGCCTTGCGCCTGCCTCCGGCTTCGGTGCCGTTGACCGTGGGCGGATCGGATCGGGTGCGGCCGGAACGCCGGCCTCGGGATCTGGGAGGGCATCAGGATCGACGAAACCCTGCGGGTCGGCGAAGTTGGCCCCGGGAATCGCGTCCGCGAGCATGGCGCTCACCGCGCTGGACACGCCAGGGACGGCGCTCGGGTCGGCTGTGCTGGTAGCCGCTGGGCTGGCCGCACTGGACCACCCGGACCTGAGCCACTTCCGTTGGTGCCGGCCGTGATCTCCGCCGCGGGGTCGCCGGCCGGAGCAGCGTCTATGGCAGGGGCGCTGCCGGTGGGCACCGCGGACGGCCTGAGCCGGGGCCGGGGCGGCTCGGCGGCCGGGCCGGGCGACCGAGTCCGCACCGCCGCCGAAGGCGCTGGCGACCGACCTGAGGGCGGAGGTCACCTCACTGGGGATGACCCAGAACGTGTTGCCCGCGCCCTGTGCGAGCTGCGGCAGCGTCTGCAGGTACTGATAGGCGAGCAGCTTGGGGTCCGGGTCGTTGTCGTGCACAGCCTGGAAGACCTGGTCGATGGCCTGCGCCTCACCTTGCGCGGTCAGGATCTTGGCCTGCCTGAGTCCTTCAGCCGTCAAGATGGCGCTTTGCTTCTCGCCTTCCGCGGTCAGGATCTTCGACTGCCTGACGCCCTCGGCGGTCAGCACCGCGGCCCGCTTCTCCCGCTCGGCACGCATCTGCTTCTCCATCGCGTCCTTGACCGACTTCGGCGGGTCGATGGCCTTGAGTTCCACCCGGGTGACCCGGATGCCCCACTTCCCCGACGCGTCATCAAGGACGCCGCGCAGCAAGGCGTTGATCTTGTCGCGCGACGTCAGCGTCTGCTCCAGGTCCATCGACCCGATCACGCTGCGCAGCATCGTCGCGGTAATCTGCTCGATCGCCTGGATGTAGTTGACGATCTCGTAGTCCGCCGCCCGCGGGTCAGTCACCTGGAAGAACAGCACCGTGTCGATGAGCACGACCAGGTTGTCCTCGGTGATCACTGGCGCCCCGTTGAACGAGACCACCTGCTCGCGCAGGTCGATCATCGGCTTGACCCGGTCGATCATGGGGATGACAAAATTCAGCCCCGGCTCCAGCGTCTTGCGATAGCGGCCGAGCCGCTCAACGTTGCGCGCGCGGGCCTGCGGCACGATCCGTACCGACCGCATGACCGTAATGATGACCACAACCGCGACCACGACCGCGATGACGAGCTCCGCCAGCAACATGGCTACTCCCGAGGGTAAACGAGGGCGGTGGCGCCGTCGATCTGCATTACGTCGACCTTGGCGCCGACCGGGATCACCAGCGACTCGTCGTAAGGGCGCGAGGACCATTCCTCGCCGCCGATGCGAATCCGTCCGGTGTGCTC
This sequence comes from uncultured Actinomycetes bacterium, assembly GCA_963808315.1. Taxonomy (GTDB): domain Bacteria; phylum Actinomycetota; class Actinomycetes; order Streptosporangiales; family Streptosporangiaceae; genus Palsa-504. Next base: position 117,586 of record CAWEFK010000001.1, read on the forward strand.
GGTGACTTCTTCCAGGACGATCGCCGAACGCCCGACGAGCGCGGCGGTTCCGGTCCTCAGCAGGGGCGGCTGCTTGATGTGCCGCATCGCGATCGGCCGGACAAAACCGAGTCCAGCGCCGGCTGCGACGACGAACGCAGCGAGCTGCCACCCCAGATCGAGATGGAAGGTCCCGACCACGGCCGCGACTACCGCTGCGACCGCGAGAAGGCCAAAGGCCAGTGTCGTGGTGAGGAGCTCGGCGACCCCGAGTACTCCTGCCACGATCAGCCAGACGATCCAAGACACCATGGCCGCTCCGCGGGACGCTTCCTGGTTCGACTGTAACCCCGCCGGGGAACGTTCGCATCACGACGCGGCCGTCATTCAGCGCCAGGGTTGATACTGGGCGTTATACGTCTAACACCCCATGATTGTGTGCAATTGGTGACAATTAACCGTCCTGGTCTTCTGGGGGTTTTCCACCGACCTACACTCATGAGACAAGGGCAGCTGTCCCGCAGCACGGCTGGACACACAGGGTCCAGGAGGTATCTGGTGGAACGTGGCGACACGGGCCTCGGCCGTGACGCATACGGCCTGCCCAGGAGGCGTAGCCGTCATGCCTACGACTCCGACGCCCCCGTTCCGCCCGACGACGGCTACCCGGCATCTTTCTCCGCGTATGAGGACGACGAAGCGGCAGCAGCCGGGGAATCGGTCGAGATGATCGACGGCGATTACGGTCAGTTGGCGCGACGTCCCGGCGACCTGTCATCTCATCAGCAGCGGGGCGTGATCCTGGAAACCCGCCGTTGCGGCCGCCCGGTCATTTCATCCCTAATCTCAGCCCGACCTTGATCCCCGACGCTCCCCGCCCCAGCCCGGTATACGACGGCCTGGACGGCGCTCCGGCTCAGGGGAATCAGGCGAACGGCGGCCCGCGTGCCGACGGGGCGGAGGACGGCTCAAACGGTGGAATAGCCGACGATAATTTCATACCCGGACGCCAGCACCGACTGCCGAACGGCCGCCGGATTCCGGCGAGCGCGGACCGCCTCTACCGTGCTCCCAGTGCCTCCGGCCCGCCGAGCGGGACACCGGGCAGGCACAGCCAGACCCCGGCCGCTCCGCACCCGGCCGCTCCGGCCCCTTCGCATCCGGCCGCTCCGGCCCCGCCGCATCCGGCCGCTCCGGCCCCTTCGCACCCGGTCCCGCCGTATCCGGCTCCGCCGCGCCCTGCTGCTACGTCTACGATCCAGGACCCGCCCGGTGGTACCCGGGTGCGGGCTTCCTCGGCTCCTGGTGCTCCAGTGCCGGGCGACCCGGCCTCGGGGCGGCCTCAGGGATACCCGAACGGTCCCGGCCCCGCAAGAGCCTCCGGGTTCGCTCCGCCGCGTGAGCACGCAGGTCCGGCCGACTCACGTTTCGACACCCCCGACGGCCGCGATCGGCTCGCGCCGCCTGGGTCGAGTGGCACTCCCGGAGCATACGGAGTTCCCGGACCGCAGGGCGCCCACGCGCACCGAGTTCCTCCATCCCACGGCCACGCCCCCGGACCACAAGGAGTCTCCGGATCAGCAGGTGGCCTACCAGGCCATGGAGCCCCGGCCCCTGGACCAGGAGCCTACGGACCGCAGACCGGCGCTCCCGGGCCCCACGGAGTCCCTGGGCCACAGGGAGTCCCCGGATCGCACGGTGGCGCGGCCGGGCTACAAGGAGCCCCTGGGTCGCACAGCGGAATGCCGGGTGTCTACGGAACACCCGGCACGCACGGCGCGGCTGCCCCCCACGGCAGCCAGCCGGGTGCATACGGAGCTCCCGGGTCTCCCCAGGGTGCGCCAGGCCCGCACGGCAGTACGCCTGGCCCGCACGCGGCACCTGGGTACGGGGCCCCTGGACCGCACGGAGCGCCCGGACCACACACGCCTTCAGGGGCATACGGTGCGCCCGGACCGTACGGCACGCCCGGACCGCAATCCACCCCGGGCCCTTACGGCACGCCCGGACCGCAAACGGCGCCCAGACCGCACGGGGGTCCCGGACCGCACGGGGGTCCCGGACCGCAGGGCACGGCCGGACCGCACGGGGGTCCTGGACCGCACGGGGGTCCCGGACCCGGCACGGCCGGACCGCAGGCTCCCTCTGGGTTGCACGGGGTTCCTGGGTCGCAGGGGGTCCCTGGTCCGTACGGAGGTCCGGGGCCGCAGGGCACCGGCGGACCGCATGGGGTTCCCGGGGCCCAGGGTGCCCATCCGCCGCGTGGGGCGCAGGCTGTGCAGGAACCGCCCGGGCCGGTAATCAGGCAGCGGGAGGCGGCGGTTCCTGACGAGCGGCCCAGTAGCGGTTCGCAGCCGGTAGCCAGCATCGCGCCTGACGGGCTGGAGGCGTTCGCCCGGGACCTGCGGACGCTCCGCGCCCAGGCCGGGCTCGACTACCCGGAGATGGCGGAGAACTCGCACTACGAGATGAAGACCCTGGCGGCGGCGGCGGGCGGCCTGCGGCTGCCTACGTTGCCAGTGGCCGTCGCCTACGTGCGTGCCTGCAGCGGAAACGTCGCCGAGTGGGAAGAGCGCTGGCAGAAGCTGGCCGACAAGGTCACCGCCGAGGCGACGAAGAAACGCAGGAACGACGGCGAGGAGCACACCGAACCGCCCGAACCCGCGGACGTCCCCGCCGCGTTGGAGCCGCCTGCCCTAGGATCACCCGGCTCGCAGGCACCCGAGACCGATTCGGGCGAGGTCTACGTCATCACCTCGGCCAGGCCGCGGTCACCCGGCTGGTTACCGGCGGCTGCTCGGCGGCGAGATACCGCTGTGCCCGTTAGGTCCACTCGGTGTCTGGTTCTGGTGTGACGGAGAAGTACGTGCGTGCCCGTAGTGGCCGGGCAGCGCCAAAGATTGCGGTGGTTCGGGTTCCGCGGTGGATCCCCGTGCACCGGATCCACCGCCAAGCCGGGATCCACGTGCACCGTGAGGCGCTGTGGGCCGCGCGTCGGCCGACGCTGATTCTCCCAGCTCAGACCCGGACGTGAAGACCTCGACCTGAGCGCATGACACAATTGGCAGCGTGCTGCCGCCCGATAACCATGTCCATACCCAGTGGTCGTGGGACACGCCCGGCGATGCGTCCATGGCGCGCAGCTGCGAACAGGCCCTCACGGTCGGCGTGCCCGCCGTGGCCTTCACCGATCATCTGGACTTCACCGACTGGATCGACGGTGACCAGATCGGCGCTGAGCACCTTGATCCGCACCGGTACGAGCGGATGCACCTGCTTGATGTCCCCGGTTACCTAACCTCCCTCGAGGATTGCCGTCAGCGCTACCCGGACCTGCGGATACTCTCCGGGGTCGAGATCGGCGAAGCGCACCTATGGGCCGCCAGCGCGGGTGCCCTAGTGGCCGCCGCGCAGTTCGACCGGGTGCTCGGCTCGCTGCACGCGATCCCGTACAAGGGACGGCTGACGGCCGCCGACGAACTGTTCCGGCAGATGCCCGCCGACGAGGTGATGCGCCGTTATTTCGGTGAGATGCTGACCCTGATCGAAGGCAGTGACTTGTTCCAGGTGCTAGCTCACCTGGACTTTCCTCGGCGAATGTGGCCGTGGTCGGCGGGTCCCTACGACGAGCAGCGGTTCGAGGCCGAGTACCGGGCCGTCCTGCGCGCACTGGCCGCCAGCGACCGGGTCCTGGAGGTGAACACCAAGAGCCCCCTGGTTTCAGCCGGCCTGGTGCGCTGGTGGCGTGAGGAGGGCGGGCGGGCGGTCTCGTTCGGCAGTGATGCGCACCAGCCGTGGCGGGTCGGCGATAAATTCAAGTTGGCGGTGGACGTGGTCGAGGCGGCGGGCTTCCGGGTCGGCCGCGATCGCTTCGACTTCTGGCGTCTGAGCCCGCGAGCCTGAAGCCCGGGTCACCACCATGGAAGTCGAAGTGCCATTGGTACCCCTCAAAGGGGTGCTATGGCACATCGAGTACCTTCGCGGGGTGATGACGGGGCGGGTGGGGCGAGAGGGACAGCCCAGATGGGACTCGGGGAGGCAGATGGGACCCGGCGGGGGGCAGATGGGACCGGCGGGGGTGAGTGCGGCGGGTGGGGCCGGCGGGGCGAGTGAGGTGGGGGTGGGTGAGGTGAGGTGGGGGTGGGTGGGGTGGGGACCGGCGGCGGGCCCGGATCCTGGGTGTGGAGGAGGGAGCCGGGGCGCCGCGGCTGTCTGTCAGGTCCAGGTATCGCCGAAGCGCGCGACCAGTTCGTTCCAGCTTTCGTCATCAGCACGGCTCGCCTCATGGTCCCCGCGGGTGGCGTGGGTCCAGGTGTCCGGGCCCCGGTCATCGGGGGGCGTGCGCGGCGCCGGGAGCCCGGACCCGGCCGGATGAGACCGGCTCTGGCAGTGAACGGCAAGGCGTAGCTCGGCGTAGTAGGTCTCGCGATCGCGGAGTTCGGCGCGCGCCTCGATGTGCCGTTGGTGGTCGAGCCCACCCGCGCGGAACGGGAGGCGGGCGGACTCGTCCCCGTCCTCGCTCGCGGATCGGCCCTCTTCTGGATAGTTACTGCCCACGACACACCTCGAATACGATCTGATCTGCGGCTTCAGCCGGCCTGGCCAGGTACGACCGGAGCCGGGGCATCGCCTTGGAACACGGTGCGAAGTTGTTTCGCTACCATTTGTAATGTAACTATACGTGCTACACCAAATGCAATGGGTAACAAGGTAGCAGTTATCTATCTTCCCGGCTACATATTACGGAGAGCTACGAAACATTCCCCGGAGGGGCGCCGGAGCGGGGACGGGGAGGAGCCTGGGGCGTTCGGGGCCAGTGTGAACGCGAGGCGTTTGTTCAGGGCGCGCAGGCCGGGCCGTTCGGCCGAAAAAGTGGTGACAGTCAGTCACTGTCCGCGCATCATGCCGCCGATGATCCCGCCGATGGCGCCACCCTCGGCCGCTTGCGGGGCGGCGGCCTGGCTCAGGTAGGGCTGGAGTCCGTGCGCCAGCACCGGGAGCGGCATCGACTGCAGCCAGAGCTGGCCCGGGCCGGTCAGCGCGACCAGGTGAAAGCCGTCGCCGCCGAAGGCCACGTTCGCGATGCCGGGCACCCGGGTGATGGTGAACTGCACACTGCCCTCGAACATGCCCACGTGCCCCGGGTGCACCATCAGCGTCTGGCCCGGGGCCAGGGTGTAGTGCACGAGCTCGCCGGACAGCTCGATCCAGGCGCGGCCCTGGCCTTCGAGCTTCTGCAGGACGAACCCGTCGCCGCCCCACAGGCCGCCGCGGAAGGTCTGCTGCAGGCCGATGCTCGGCGTGATCCCGGGCGTGCCGCACAGCCAGCCGTGCCTGTGCACGTAAAAAGCCTGACCGGGCACGATATCGGTGGGCACGATGTGGCCGGGCAGCTTGGCCGCGAACGTGACCATGCCGGCCCCCTGGACGGCCTCGTAATGGGTCAGGAACAGGCCACCGCCGCCGATGACCCGCTTGAGGCCCTGCATGAAGCCGCCGCCGCCCGGGCCGCCGCCGGTGCCCACGTGCTGGGACAGCTGGACGTTCGGCGTCATCCAGGACAGCTCGCCGTGAGTGGAGATGACCTGCTCGCCCTGCTGCAAGGTGACCTCGAGCACCGGCATCGTCGTTCCCTTGATTTCCGCTTGCATACCCGGCAGCGTACTGCTCGGGCCGCCCGGGGTGCCTGTCCGATTTCCGCTAGTGTTAGTCTCCGCCGGCTGGCAGGGTGGACCACGTGAGCATCAGACATCGCGGCCCCGGGCGCCAACGGCCCGGGGCTGGACGACGAACAGCGCTATCAGGCGGCGGTCAGCAAGGACCCCCGCTTCGACGGCGTGTTCTTCATCGCGGTGACCTCGACCGGTATCTACTGCCGCCCCTCGTGCCCGGCGATCACCCCCAAGCGACGGAACATGCGGTTCTACCGGAGCGCGGCCGCGGCCCAGGAGGCGGGCTTCCGGGCCTGCAAGCGCTGCCGCCCGGACTCCTCCCCCGGCTCGCCGGAATGGAACATCCGGGCCGACGTGGTGGGCCGCGCGATGCGGCTCATCGCCGACGGCGTCGTGGACCGGCACGGCGTCGAAGGCCTGGCCGACCGCCTGGGCTACGAGCAGCGGCAGGTGCGCCGCCTGGTGACCGCCGAACTCGGGGCGGGTCCGCTGGCCATCGCCCGCGCGCAGCGGGCGCAGACGGCCCGCATCCTCACCGAGACGACCACGCTGCCGCTGTCCGAGATCGCCTTCGCGGCCGGCTTCGCCAGCATCAGGCAGTTCAATTCGACCATGCACGAGGTCTTCGCGGCGACCCCGACCCAGTTGCGCGGTACGCGCGGGGCCGGTTCGGGGGGGCGATCGGGGCGGCTGGGCAGGCCGCCGGGGCCGGACCCGGCCGCGCCTGGCCGGATTAGGCTCCGGCTGGCGTACCGGTCGCCGATCGATCTGGACAGGATGTTCGGATACCTCGCGGCCCGGGCCATACCCGGGGTGGAAACGGTGGACGGCGACCGCTACGCCCGGACGATCCAGCTGCCGAACGGCGCCGGGATCCTGACGCTCGGACCCTTTTTCCGGCCGCGTGACCCGGGTTACCTCGACTGTGAGCTCCAGCTCGAGGACCTACGGGACCTGACCGCCGCGGTGCAGCGCTGCCGCCGCCTGCTCGACCTGGACGCGGATCCCGAGGCGGTCACCGCCAACCTGTCCGCTCATCCAGTGCTCGCGCCGCTGGCCCGGGCGCATCCGGGACGGCGTTCGCCCGGCCATGTCGACGGCAACGAGCTGGCCCTGCGGGCCGTGCTCGGCCAGCAGGTCTCGGTCGCCGCCGCGCGGCGGCTGGGGGCGCGGCTGGTGGCCGCCTACGGCAAGCCGCTCTCACGCCCCGACGGGACGCTGACGCACTGCTTCCCGGCGGCCGAGACCCTGGCGGCGGCCGACCCGGCCACGCTGCCGATGCCGCGAGCGCGGGGCCGCGCGCTGACCGGGCTCGCCGCGACGCTCGCATCGGGCGATCTTTCCCTGGACCCCGGGGCCGAGCGAGAACATACCGCGGCGCAGCTGCTCGCGCTGCCCGGCATCGGCCCGTGGACGGTGTCGTACATCCGGATGCGGGCGTTGTCCGACCCGGACGCGTTCCTGCCCGCCGATGCCGGCGTGCTGGCCGCGCTCCGGCGGCTGGGCGCGGCGGCGGCCCGGGCCCGGGCTTCACGGGGGGCCGCGACGCTGGCCGAGAGCTGGCGGCCGTGGCGCTCCTACGCCGTGCATCACCTGTGGGCCTGGCTCGAACAGGCCGGCCACGAAGAGGCCGGGCACGAACAGTCCGGCCACGAAGAGGCCGGGCTCGAGGGGCCCGCGCCTGCCACTGAAGAGAAGGATCAGTCATGACTGGGCCATTCACCACGCCGGATCCGGCCGCGCCGCCGCTGTCGCATATCGTCGACTCCCCCATCGGCAGGCTGCTGCTGACCGGTGACGGGTACGCCCTGACCGGGCTCTACATGATCGACGCGTCCCGGCACGCCGACCGGTACCAGACCGGGTTCACGCCGAGCCCGGAGTCGTTCGGCGAAGTCACGGCGCAGCTCGAGGCGTACTTCGCCGGCGACCTCAAGGAGTTCACGCTGCCGCTGGCGCCGACCGGATCCCCGTTCCAGCTCGCGGTCTGGACGGAGCTGACCAAGATCCCGTACGGGAGCACGATCAGCTACGGGGACATCGCCCGGGCGCTCGGCAAGCGGCTGGTCGCGTCGAGGGCGGTGGGGCTGGCCAACGGGGCCAACCCGATCTCGGTCATCGTGCCGTGCCACCGGGTGATCGGCAGCGACGGCAGCCTCACCGGGTACGGCGGCGGCCTGGAACGCAAGGAGGCACTCCTCCGGCTGGAAGGCGCGGGCACCCCTACCTTGTGGTGACGGCGACTCACCTCACGATTACTGGGTACCGTGAGGCTTATGACCGCCCTGCTGCTGCTCGCCGTCGCGGTTGGCCTGGGCAACTTCGCCGCCTCGATCGGGATAGGCGTCAGCGGGGTCAGCGGCCGGACCAGGCTGCGGGTCGGAGTGGTGTTCGGCGTGTTCGAGGCGGGCATGCCGGTGGCCGGGCTCGCGCTGGGCCAGAGCCTGGCGGCCAGCCTCGGCCTGGCCGCGCGCTGGCTGAGCGCCGCCGCGCTGATCGCGATCGGCACGGTCAGCCTGGTGCAGACCTGGCGCAGCCGGGATCCCTCCGGCGAGCACGAACAGCCCGAGCGGTCGTGGCGGATGGGCCGGATCCTGGTCAGCGGGCTGGCGCTGAGCGGCGACAACCTCGCGGTCGGCTTCGTCCTGGGCGCCTACCACACCGGCCTGATCGAGGCCGCGATCGTGTTCGGCGTGATCAGCGTGGCCATGTCACTGGCGGGCTTGGAGCTCGGCGCGCGGATCGGCGCCGCGACCGGAGACCGGAGCGAGCTGGTCGCGGCGGCGCTGCTCATCGCGGTCGGCACCGCTATCGCGGCGGGTGCGTTCTAAACGCCGCGGATACACGATGGAACGAATGACGCACGGGGTGCGTCAAAGCGGCATGATGTCTCTACGCCATGTTCACGGAATCGTAGTAACGGGCCTGCTGTGCGCGGCGGTGGCTGGATGCGGCACCGAGGTGGCATCGGCTCCGGCCGCGGGACAGGTCGCAGCTTCGGTCTCGGCGTCATCTTCGGCTTCGGCGGTGGGGTGTGCCGCCGTCGGCGAGGCGACGACGGTTACCATCCACCGGACCTCGAGCCTGGTCGAGCCGGCCCACGTCGGCACGTTCACGATGACGCAGCGCAAGCCGGCGCTGGTGCGCGCCCTGTTCGGTGACTTCTGCACGCTGGTCGCCCATCCGTTCCATGGGAACCGCCCGATGGACTGCCCGGCCGCGTTCGGCCTCGACTACTCGGGCACGTTCTACGCCGCCGGCCAGCGCAAGCTCGCCACGTTCGTCTACGGCGCCAGCGGATGCCAGACCGTGGCGATCACCGTCAACGCGACGGGCAAGAAGATGTCCACGCTGGTGGCCGGCTCGACAGCCGCTTTGGCGCCACACCTGGAGAACGATCTGGCCACAGCGCTTGGGCAGTCCAAGTCGGCGGTATTCGGCTCGGGGCCACAGATCAACCCAGGTGGACCGATGAAGTCGGCGACTAAGTAATCTGGGGCAGGTTGCCCGACTCGTCGAGGTCGAACTCGCCGTCCTTGACCCCGAGGACGAACGCTTCCCACTCCGCTTCGGTGAAATAGAGCTTGTCACCGTCGGGTTTGGCCGCGTCGTACATGACGTAGAGCTTGGCCTCATCGGCCTTGTGCGGCGCGGCCGAGGTGTCGGTGGTGACGTATACCTCCACCCGGCTGTCCTCAGTGTCACCCGCAAAAGGGCTGTCACCCGGTGTGTGCATGGGCTCAGGCTACCGGTGCGGCCACCCTACGTCACGCCAACCCGGATAAGGTCGTGGGCGTGCCCGACCGCCCGGAGTCAAACCCCGAGGCCAGCGTGACCCGCGCGGCCCGCGGGCGCTACTCGCCCGCCGACGAGGTGGCGTGGTACGCCACGCTGGCCACCATGTTCGGCGCCGCTGCGGCGTTGTTCACCAACCCGGCCGGGCGGATCCTGCTGGTCAAACCGAACTACCGGGATCACTGGTCACTCCCGGGCGGGATGCTTGAACACGGTGAGCCGCCGCAGGCCGGCTGCCGGCGCGAGGTCGCGGAAGAGCTCGGCCTGCAGATGACCCCCCGGTCAGCTGCTTACCATCGACTGGCTGCCGCCGGACGGGGGCCGGCCGCGGCCCATCGTGCACTTCATCTTCGATGGCGGCGAACTCGCCGAGGACGTGCCGATCCGGCTGCAGGAGAAGAGCTCGATGAGTACCGGTTCGTCGAGGCCGGTGAGCTGGCCCGCTACCTGCCGCCGGTCATCGTCAGGCGGGTGACCGCGGCGCTGCGCAGCCGGGTCACGGGCGGGGCCGCCTACCTGCCGCAGGCAGCGCCGTGACTAGAGCCGCGCCGCGGTGAGTAGAGCCGCGCCGCGGTGACTAGGGCCGCGCCGCGGTCCTGACCTCCAGCTGGCCGAGCAGCGCGGCGGTAGCGGCCGCGACGGCGTCGACCGCGTGGCTGAACGCCTCGGCGTTGTGCCCGGCCGGCGTGCGGAAACCGCTGATCTTCCGCACGTACTGCAGCGCGGCGGCGCGGATATCGTCGTCGGTGACTTGCTCGGCGTAGGGGGGGCGAAGGGTCTTGATGCTGCGGCACATGGCTATAACCGTACCCAAAGGGTGGTTACTCCAGCCCGAGCAGCCCCTCCAGGCCTACGGTAAGGCCGACCGGCAGAGAGCCGATCCGCCGGAGCGCGAGCAAGACGCCCGGCATGAACGACGTCCGGTCCAGCGAATCGTGCCTGATCGTCAGCGTTTCCCCGTTCCCGCCGAACAGCACCTCCTGATGCGCCACCAGCCCGGCGACCCGCACCGAATGCACATGCACGCCGTCGACAACGGCACCTCGCGCCCCGGGCCGGGCCGACGCGGTGGCGTCGGGCGGAGCGCCTAGGCCGGCCGCGGCCCGTTCCGCGCCGATCAGCGACGCGGTCCGCAGCGCCGTGCCCGACGGGGCGTCCGCCTTGGCCGCGTGGTGCAACTCGATGACCTCGGCGGAATCGAAGAACCTGGCCGCCTGCGCGGCGAAGCGCATCATCAAGATGGCGCCGACGGAAAAGTTCGGCACGACCAGGACCCGGGTGTCCGGATGCTCGGTCAGCCAGCCGCGGATCTCCTCCAGCCGGTCCTCGGCGAATCCCGACGTCCCGACCACCACGTCAAGTTCGTGCTCGATGCACCAGCGCAGGTTCTCCATGACCACGCCAGGATGAGTGAAGTCGACGATCACGTCGCATCCGGTCAGCGCGTCCAGGTTGTCGCCCTGATCAACCTCGGCCGCGACCTCCAGGCCTGCGGCCTCCACGTCTGTGGCCTCGAGGTGTGCGGCCTCCCCCACCACCCGGACGACCTCACGCCCCATCCGCCCCCGCGCCCCCAGCACCCCAACCTTGGCCATCGCTGTCCTCCGGACTACTCAAATGATCGTGGATCGTTACCCCCGCTATGACGGGGGTAACGATCCACGATCGTGCGGCTCAGAGCTGGAACGCGGTGGCGTCGTCGAAGGGGCCGACGACGGCCAGGGCTTTGGGGCGGGTGAGGATTTCCGCGGCGATCGCGCGGATGTCGTCGTGAGTGACGGCGTCGATGGCGGCGAGCACCTCGTCGACCGGCTCCAGCCGGGGGTAAACCAGCTCGGACTTGCCCAGGCGGCTCATCCGCGAGGACGGGTCTTCCAGGCTGAGCACGATCGAGCCGCGCACCTGGCCCTTACCGCGCTCAAGCTCGGCGTCGGTCAGGCCGCCTTCGACCAGCCGGGTGATCTCCTCGGCGCAGATAGCCAGCACATCGTCGGCCTTCGACGGCAGGCAGCCGACGTAGATCCCCCACATGCCCGTGTCGGCGTGCTGCCCGGAGAAGCTGTACACCGAGTACGCCAGGCCACGCTTCTCCCGCACCTCCTGGAACAGCCGGGAGGACATGCCGCCGCCGAACGCCGCGTTGAGCACCCCGAGCGCGAACCTGCGCTCATCGGTCCTGGCCAGCGCCTCACAGCCGAGCACCAGGTTGGCCTGCTCGATGCCGCGAGAGATCAGCGTGGTGCCCACCCCCGCGACTCCGGCCTGACCATGCTGCCGGTCCCCGGTCAGCCGGGGTGGAGCAGGATCGGCCGGCCGGCCCAGGACCGGGCCGAACGCCTCGGCGACCAGCCCGGTCACCGTGTCGTGGTCGAGGTTGCCCGCCGCGGCCACGACCAGGTGCTCAGGGGTGTACCTGGCCTGGTAGTGCTCGAAGATCTGCTCCCTGGTGATCCGTTTGATCGAATCCGCGGTGCCCAGGATCGGCCGGCCCAGCGGCGTGTCGCCGAACAGCTTGGCGGTGAACGCCTCGTGCACGGTGTCCGAGGGATCGTCCTCGTTCATCGCGATCTCTTCGAGCACCACGTTGCGCTCGGCGTCCACGTCCTTCGGCGTGATCAGCGAACTGGTCACCATGTCGGACAGGACGTCCACGGCCAGCGGCAAGTCCGCGTCGAGCACCCGGGCGTAGTAGCACGTGTACTCCTTGCTGGTGAACGCGTTCATCTCACCGCCGACCGCGTCCATCTCCGAGGAGATCTCCAGCGCGGTGCGCCGCCCGGTGCCCTTGAACAGCAGGTGCTCCAGGTAGTGCGTCGCGCCCTCGTGCGCGGCATCCTCATCGCGGGAGCCGATGCCGACCCAGATGCCGAGCGCGACCGAGCGGACGGCGGGCAGGAACTCGGTAACGACCCGCAGCCCGCCATCCAGGACGGTGCGGCTGACACCTTCAGACCGTTCGGTGGCCATCTAGGCGTGGTGCCCGCGGGTACGGTGCCTGGTCCGGCGACTTCCGTCCGGGCCGTCGCGATCGCCGCCCCGGTCACCGCCGTGGTCACGATCACCGGTCCTGGCCCCTCCGGCCGGACGCTCGCTGCCGCCGCCGAGGTCTTCCCCGGCCGCTTCGCGCTCGACCACCTCGACGGGAACGAGCGACAGCTTGCCCCGGTCGTCGATCTCGCGGATCTCGACCTGGATCTTGTCGCCGATGTGCACGACCTCGTCGATGTTCTCGATCCGCCTGCCGCCGTGCAGCTTGCGGATCTGGGTGATGTGCAGCAGGCCGTCCTTGCCCGGCAGCAGCGACACGAACGCGCCGAACGTGGTGGTCTTCACCACCGTGCCGAGGAACCGCTCGCCGACCTCGGGCATGTGCGGGTTGGCGATCGCGTTGATCGTGGCCCGGGCTGCCTCGGCCGACGTCCCGTCGGTGGCGCCGATGTAGATCGTGCCGTCGTCCTCGATCGTGATCTCGGCGCCCGTGTCGTCCTGGATCGAGTTGATCATCTTGCCCTTCGGCCCGATGACCTCGCCGATCTTGTCCACCGGGACCTTGATCGTGATGATCCGCGGGGCGTAGACGGACATCTCGCCCGCCTCGGTGATGGCGCCGCGCATGACCTCGAGGATCGTCATCCTGGCCCCGCGAGCCTGCTTCAGCGCGGCCGCGAGGACGGAGGCGGGGATGCCGTCGAGCTTGGTGTCGAGCTGCAGCGCGGTGATGACCTGCTCGGTGCCTGCCACCTTGAAGTCCATGTCGCCAAACGCGTCCTCGGCACCCAGGATGTCGGTGAGCGTGACGTACTGCCCGCCCTCGTGGATCAGGCCCATGGCCACGCCGGACACCATGTCCTTCAGCGGTACGCCCGCGTCAAGCAGCGACATCGTCGAGGCGCAGACCGAGCCCATCGAGGTCGACCCGTTGGAGCCGAGCGCCTCGGACACCTGCCGGATGGCGTAGGGGAACTCCTCCCGCGTCGGCAGCACCGGAAGCAGGGCCCGCTCGGCCAGCGCGCCGTGACCGATCTCGCGGCGCTTCGGCGAGCCGACCCGGCCGGTCTCACCGGTCGAGTACGGCGGGAAGTTGTAGTTGTGCATGTAGCGCTTGGTGCGATCGGGGTTGAGCGTGTCGATCATCTGCTCCATCCGGAGCATGTTCAGCGTGGTCACGCCCAGGATCTGGGTCTCGCCGCGCTCGAACAGGGCCGACCCGTGCACCCGGGGCAGCACGTGTGTCTGGGCGGACAACGGCCGGATGTCGGTCAGGCCACGGCCGTCGATGCGGAGCCCCTCGGAGATGATCCGCTCCCGGACCAGCTTCTTGGTCAGCGACCGGAACGCGGCGCTGATCTCCTTCTCCCGGCCTTCGAACTGCTCGGCGAGCTTCTCCTTGGCCAGCGCCTTGACCCGGTCAGTCTCGGCCTCGCGCTCGTGCTTGCCGGCGATCGTGAGGACCTGCTTGAGCTCGTCGGAAACCTCCCGCGCGACCGCCTCGAACACGTCCTCGCCGTAGTCGAGGAACACCGGGTACTCGGCCGAGGTGGTGTTGCCAACCTGGTCGGCCAGCCGCTGCTGCGCCTCGATCAGCACGCGGAGGAACGGCTTGGCCGCCTCGAGGCCCTCGGCCACCGTGTCCTCGGTCGGTGCCACGGCGCCGCTGGCGGAGTCGGCGACAAGCTTGAGCGTCTGCGGGGTGGACTCGGCCTCGACCATCATGATGGCCACTTCGCCGTCCGGAAGCATCCGGCCCGCGACCACCATGTCGAAGGTGGCCTGCTCCAGCTGCTCGTGGGTGGGGAACCCGACCCACTGGCCCTTGATCAGCGCGACCCGGACCCCGCCAATGGGGCCGGAGAACGGCAGGCCCGCGATCTGGGTCGACATGGACGCGGCGTTGATCGCCACGACGTCGTACAGGTGCTGCGGGTCGAGCGCGAGGATGGTCTCGACGATCTGGATCTCGTTGCGCAGGCCCTTGACGAAGGACGGGCGCAGCGGCCGGTCGATCAGGCGGCAGGTGAGGATCGCGTCCTCGGACGGACGGCCCTCCCGGCGGAAGAACGAGCCGGGAATCCGGCCTATCGCGTACATCCGCTCTTCCACGTCCACGGTGAGCGGGAAGAAGTCCAAGTTGTCTTTCGGCTGCTTGGACGCCGTGGTGGCGGAAAGCACCACGGTCTCGCCATCGAGAGTTACCAGCGCTGAGCCAGCCGCCTGTTGGGCCAGACGGCCCGTCTCGAACGTAATTGTATGAACGCCAAATTCGCCGTTATCAATGACGGCTTCGGCACTTTGAGCACCCTCCACGGGTGAGACCTCCTTGCGGTAGATCCCGCCACCCACCCGCCGCCTTGCCGCTTGTGGCCTGGCTCGCCTGCAGTGCTTTCCTAAGCAAGGCAGCCGGCCGGTCTTCGATCGAAGTTCTCGGGTTTTGCTGGGTATCCAGGCCTAACCTGGGGGTACGCCGACCCGGGAACCACTACCGAGGACCGGCCCTGGCGCTCGGGGCCGGGGGCTACGGGATGTCAGTTTTGTATTCAGTTATTCCTGGCGGTCCCGTCAGGACCGCGCGCTCTAGCGGCGGATGCCGAGGCGCGCGATGACCTCGCGGTACCGGTTGATGTCCTTCTTGGCCAGGTACTTCAGCAGCCTGCGGCGACGGCCGACCAGCAGCAGCAGCCCGCGGCGGCTGTGGTGGTCGTGCTTGTGCACCTTCAGGTGCTCGGTCAGGTGGTTGATACGCCTGGTCAGCAGCGCGACCTGGACCTCCGGCGAACCGGTGTCACCCTCACTGGTCGCATACTCCGCCAGGATCTCCTTCTTGACGGCGGTGTCGAGCGGCACGTGACTCCTTAGGATTGACGCAAAACGGGATATCCCGCTTGAAGGAACTTGGTGAAGCTGCCGCATGAGGGTGCAGCAGACCTCGGCCTGTCCAGGCTAGTCGCCGGACAGCGTTTCACATTACCACGGAGCGTTAGCCGGTCGCGCCGCGTCCCTGACAGACACTGGTGCCGGCGCTCGGATCGTGCGTACCCGCTGACCTCCCCAGTTGAGGCGGCCGGGCCGCTTTCCTAGACTGAGCGAATGCCCGATCTGCGCCTTGCGCTCCGCCGTCCGTCGGGCCGCCCCCCGGCCACTCCCCCGGCCGGCTCCTCGCCGCCCTCCCAGCCTAAGACCGCGCGACCCGCCTGGTGGCCGGTGTGGTCCGTACCAGCCGCGATGCGGACGGTGCGGACAGTCCTGGTGGTTCCCTCGCTATTCGCCCTGACCTACGAGGGCTTCGGCAACCTGCAGATGGCCCTGTTCGCCGCGTTCGGCGGCTTCGCCAGCCTGATCTTCGCCACATTCGGCGGTACCAAGCGCGACAAGCTCATCGCGCACCTCGGGCTGGCCGTGACCGGGAGCATCGGCCTGATCATCGGCACCGCGGTCAGCCCGGTCAAATGGCTGGCGGTCCTGGTCACGATCCCGGTGACGTTCGGCATCTTCTTCGCGGGGGTAGCCGGACCCAACGCCGCCTCCGGGGTGGCCGGGGCGCTGCTCGGCTACGTGCTGCCGGTGGCCACGCCCGGCACGGTCAGCATGATCCCGGACCGGCTGGCCGGCTGGTGGCTGGCCAGCGTGGTCTCGACGGCGGCCGTGCTGCTGTTCTCGCCGCCCTCGCCCGGCGACCGGCTGCGCGCCGCGGCGGCCGGCTCGGCCCACGCACTGGCCGCTCACCTGAGCGCGGCCGTCCGGGGCACCGCCACGGCGGCCGACATGGCAAAATGCCAGGCGGCCAAGCACGAGCTCATGAACGCGTTCGCGAGCACGCCCTACCGGCCGACCGGACTGGCCACGGCCGACCAGGGACTGGCCAGCGTGGTCCAGCTGCTCGAATGGTGCACCGCGTTGATCGCCGACGCCACCGAAGGGCACCCGAACCTGGACCGGGCTGACCAGTGCGACCGCGACCTGCTCGCCCAGGCCGCCTCGGTGCTCGCCCAGGCCGGTGACCTGCTGGCTGGCCTGCCCTGGCCGATCTGGACCCGGCTGATCTGGACCCGGCTGACCTGGACCCGGCTGACCTGGACCCGGCTGACCTGGACCCGGCCGACCTGGACCCGGCCGACCTGGACCCGGCCGACCTGGACCCGGCCGACCTGGACCCGGCTGGCCTGGGCACGCTGCTCGACGCGAGTGAGATGGACCGGCAGCGCGGTGCGTGCGCCGCCTACCACCAGTCGGCGCCCCCGGACCGGGACTACGATTCGGTGGAGATCGTCGCCAGGCACGCCTTCCACGCCCAGGCGATCTCCATCGCCGTCCGGTCTATCGTCGCCGACACCCTGATCGCTACCAGGCACGCGGACCCGGAGACGATCGCCGCACGGCGGCGCAACTGGTATGGAGCCCCACCCGAGGGCTCGCTGGCCGAACGGCGGGTAGCCGCCCTGTCCGGCGCGATCGGCGTCATGACCACGCACGCGAGCGTCCGTTCGGTATGGTTCCTGAACGCCATGCGCGGGTCGCTGGCTCTGGCCGCCGCGGTCCTGGTGGCCGACGTGTCCGGGGTCCAGCACGGGTTCTGGGTGGTGCTGGGCACGATGGCGGTGCTGCGTACGAACGCGGCCTCTACCGAGTCCACCGCGCTGCGCGCGCTCGGCGGCACCGTGGTCGGCTTCGCCGTCGGCGCCCTGCTGCTCCTCGGCATCGGCACCAGCACCCCGGCGCTATGGGCGGCGCTGCCTATCGCGCTGGCCGTAGCCGCGTACGCGCCGGGAACGCTCCCCTTCGCCTTCGGGCAGGCGGCGTTCACCGTGGTCGTGGTGGTCCTGTTCAACCTGCTCCAGCCGGTCGGCTGGAAGGTCGGCCTGCTGCGCATCCAGGACGTGGCCCTGGGCTGCCTGGTGAGCCTGATCATCGGCGTGTTCTTCTGGCCGCGCGGGGCCGGCGCAGTGGTCGGCGACGACCTCGCCGACGCGTTCCGGCGTGGTGCGGCGTACCTGACCCAGGCGGTGGACTGGGCGCTGGGCTCGCGGCACGCCCCGCCGGACGCGGGCGCGGCGGCGGTGACGGCCGGCATCCGGCTGGACGAGGCCCTGCGCGGTTTCCTGGCCGAGCAGGGCGCGAAACGGCTGTCGAAGGAGGATCTGTGGATGCTGGTGATGGCCACCATGCGGCTCAGGCTGACCGCCTATTCGCTGGCCAGCCTGGAGGCGCCGGATGCCGTCCGGCACGGCTCGCACCGCGGGACGGCCTACGTTCGTGCCGCGCTGTCCCAGGCCACGGCCGACCTGACCGGCTTCTACGAGCGGATCGCGGTGCTGGTCGGGCGGCCGGCCGCTCACCAGGTGCTGCTGCCCGTCAGCGTGCCGACGTTCGTCAGCCTGGACGGCAACTACGCCGACGGGGCAGAGGACAAAGGCGTGACACTCCTGGTTGACGCGGGAAACGGGGTTACCGGGGCGAGTGGGACCGGCAGGCTGGATGGGACGGGCGGGACGGGCGGGACCAGCGGGACGGGCGGGGCTGACGGGACTAGCGGGACGGGCGGGGCTGACGGGACCAGCGGGGCTGACGGGACAGGCGGGACAGGCGGGTCTGACGGGACAGGCGGGTCTGACGGGACAGGCGGGACAGGCGGGTCTGACGGGACAGGCGGGGCTGACGGGGCGCGGGGTGGAGGGGAGCCGGATCTGATCCGCGTGATCACGGCCCCGCATCATCCGCATCTGCTGTGGGTGCACGAGCACCTGCAGCATCTCAGCTCGCATGCGCAGGTCATAGCTAATCCGGCCGCGCATGTGGCCGAGCAACGGCGCCTGCCCTGGTGGCGCTGAGCTGAGCGCGCTGTGGGCGCTGTGGGCTCAGGGACGAGAATCATGTGACAGCAGACCCCAAGGGGGGAGACTGTCGCATAGCCGTCCGTCCGGGGAACCCCGCCCCAAGCCCCGCGCGATCCGCTTACTGCGCCGGCTGGCGGGACACCACGCATCACCACCACCCCGTCCGCGTTCCCGGATCACTTCCGTACCGGCCAGATGTCAACTTTTCGTGGAAGATTCGGGCTTGGTGAGGACTTTTGTGCATCATAGTACCCACAAGTCTTCACATAGCCTGAATCAACCAAGATCTTTGTTCGATTGAGCCGGACGACGCCAAGCCCGGAGGCCTGCGCTGCCCCGCCCGCCTCATCGCCCACGCCAGGCGCTGTGGCGGCCGCCCATCTCGCCGATGCGGGGGCGGCTCGCCTGATCGTCATAGTTGTCCCTGGGAGAGCTTTCCCGCAGCTCACAGGACATAACGCCGGCCGACGCCAGACCGGACCGCCAACGTGACGAACCAGCACCCCTAGGTCATGCGACAGGCTCGGGGAGGGTACTGCTGGCGCACGATCCCGGGAGGCCGGCACGATCCCGGGAGGCCGGCACGATCCCGGGAGGCCGGCACGATCCTGGGAGGCCGGCACGAGCCCGGGAGGTTCAGTAGCGGGCGCCGGTGACCTGGCTGGCTAGCGGATCCAGGATAGCCAGCTCGTCAGAGGTCAGCGTGATGTCGAGGGCGGCCACGTTCTGCTCGAGCCACTTGATCCGCTTGGTGCCCGGGATGGGAACCATGGACACGCCAAGCCGATCGGCTTGCGCGTACACCCAGGCCAGTGCCACCTGCGCGGGCGCGACACCCTTGGCGTCGGCCACGGTGCGCACCGCGTCCACGATCGCCTGGTTGGCCTGGCCCGCTTCGCCGGTGAACCGCGGGTTCCGGCTGCGGAAGTCCGCGGCGTCCAGCGTGCCCAGGTCTACGGTGGCGGTGAGAAAGCCGCGGCCCAGCGGCGAGTAGGGCACGAAGCCGACGCCGAGCTCGCGCATGGCGCCGATCGCGCCGGTCGGGGAGTCGGCGGCCTCGACGTCGCGGGTCCACAGCGAGTACTCGCTCTGCACCGCGGTGATCGGGTGGACCGCGTGCGCGCGGCGGAGCAGGTCCTCGTTGACCTCGGACAGGCCGAGGTAGCGGACCTTACCCTCGGCCACGAGCTCGGCCATCGCGCCGACGGTCTCCTCGATCTCGGCCGTCTGCGGCGGGCGGTGCAGGTAGTAAAGGTCAATCGTGTCCACGCCGAGCCGGGTCAGCGACGACTCGCACGACCTCTTGACGTACGCGGTCTCGCCGCGGACGACGCGGTTCGCGTCGCCGCCCGTACGGTCGATGCCGAACTTGGTGGCGAGCTGCACCTCGCCGCGCCGGCCCGCGATGCCGCGACCGACCAGGACCTCGTTGTGACCGGCCCCGTAAATGTCCGCGGTGTCGATGAACGTCACGCCGAGATCGAGCGCGCGACCGATGGTCGCGATCGATTCGTCCCAGTCGGTGGCGCCGTACCACTCGCTCATCCCCATGCAGCCCAGGCCCTGTGCGGACACGGTGAGCTCGCCGAGTTTGGTGGTGCGCATGTATGTCCTAACTTTCTTGAAGTTCGCTTGCTCGCGGTGCCGACAGGCAGCGGCCGTAGTAGCTGATTTTCGTGTCGAGGAGTTTCAGGCACTCCCGCTGTGCGGCTAGGGCCCGTCGCACCTCGTCACGGTGCTTCTTCAGCAGTTCGATCCGTTCCGCCTCGCCGGCGCCCGATCTGACCAGCTCGGCGTACCGTTGCATGTCCCGCACCGGCATGCCGGTGGCGCGCAGCTTGGTCAGCAGCGACAGCCAGTCCAGGTCGACGTCGCTGAACCGTCGTCGGCCATCCCCGCCTCGCGCGATGGTCCCGAGCAGGCCGATCCGCTCGTACCAGCGCAGGGTGTGCTGAGACAGGCCGCACTTCTCCGCTGCTTCCCCGATGCTCCAGCTGGTCACGAAACAAGCCTATGAGTTAGAGCACGCTCTAACGCAAGTTAGCTGGCGGGCGCGCCGCCGAAGGTGACCGTGACGTGCTGGAAGCCCAGTGACGTCAGCATGCCCTGGAGCATGGCCTGGGTGTTTTTCTGCGCTTCGGCCAGCAAGGGGCTCTGCTGGGCCGCGGTCTGGATCTTGGCCTGGGCGGCCTGGTAGACCTGCTGCTGGCTGTTCGGGTTGCCGGAGAAGAAGTTACCGATCCGATTGAACAGGCCCTGTTGCTCGGCGACCACGTAGGACTGGTTCACGTCGAGCACGGCCGGCTCCAGCTGGGCCTTGGGCAGCGAGACCGTCACCGTCAGCCGGTTCGCCGACATCGTGATGGCCTGGCTCTTGAGCCCGGAGAAGTCGATATAGGCGATGTCGTTGCCCTGCCCGACGAACAGCGTCTCGCTGCCGGCCAGGAACGAGGGCAGCAGGGACGTGCGCTTACTCAGGTCGACGACCACCTCGAACGAGCCACTCGCCGCCTCGTAGCGGCTGAGCGCGGTGATCGACTTCAGGATGACCGGCTGGCTGGTCACCGTGGTGGTCTGGGCGAACGGGTTCCTCAGCTGCGGCAGCAGGTGCACCGCAGACAGCACCACGACCAGTACCACCACCCCGACGACGGTGGCCACGATCCGGCCCAGCCACCCCGTCCCGGGCACCCGCGGCATTGTAATCTTCAGCTCGCGCGGTACACGCTTATCGTGTATCTCACGTGTCGTTTCAGTGTCTTCCATAGCGCCGTTCCGTCACGTCGTAGGCCGGTGCCTCATATCGACTCCGAACTACCCCGGACCGGGCAGATAATTCTCCTCTCCCCGCATATCGCCCGGTGCCTGGGAATACTTACTGGCATGAGGTCCAGATCCAGACGAATCGAAGATTACCGGGAGTGGTCCAGGGGCCCGCGTCGGCGATGGCGCCCGCGATCCAGGGCTCGCGGCTGCCTGATGTGGTTGATACTGCTGATAGTGATCCTGATCGTGCTGGCCGTCGCGTTCGGCGGTTTCCAGAAAGGCACCAAGGCCGGCAGTCTCCCGGCCCGCCCAGCTCCAATGATCGCGGCTGTGCACCCCTCATTATTCGACGGTAAGTATCCGCCAGCTGAGTTAACAGGCGGGGATCGATGGGCTCGGATTCCAGGGCCAGCACGGCGAAGACGCATTCGTGCACGCGCCACAGCGGCTCGCCGCGGGCCACCCGGTCCAGGGCCTCAAGGCCGAGGGCGTACTCGCGCAGGGCGAGCGAGCGCTTGTGTCCGACGGCGCGCTGGCGCAGCCGGGTCAGGTGGGCCGGATCGGTGTAGTCGGGGCCGTAGATGATGCGCAGGTACTCGCGGCCGCGCACCTTCAGGCCGGGCTGGACCAGGCCGGGGCGAGCGGGGGCGCCGGAGCCGGGCTGGGCGGAGGAGCCGGGCTGGGCGGAGGAGCCGGAGCCGGAGTGGGCGGAGGTGCCGGGGTGAGTTAGGTTCGCGGCGGGCTTGACGACCATGCCCTCTCCGCCGGCGGTGGTCAGCTCCTCCCACCACTGGGTGGCCGCGGCGGTCGAGGCGGGATCGCTGGTCGCCACGGTGAGGCGGCGGGTGGTCGCGACCAGGTCCGGGCGGGCGGCGGCGAGCCGGTCGGCGACGTCGAGGTGCCACAGGTGCGGACGCGTCTGGTACACCGCGCCTTCGGAGGCGAGCAACTGGAACGGGGCGACGCGGACGCCGGACAGGTCCCGCGTTTCCCAGCAGTAGCGCAGGTAGGCGGCGGTGAAGGCGACCGCGTGCGCCGACCGGTTCCTGGTCCGGTCACCCAGCGCGTCCAACAGCGCCGCGTCACCGTCGGCGGGCAGGTTCCGGGCGCTGGCCTGCTCGAGCACCGCGATCGCGGCGGGCAGCGCCGCCCGGGCGGCGGCGCCGACCGCGGCGTACTGATCTCGCAGCAGCGGGCCGGCCTTGACGTTCCAGGGCAGCAGTTCGGCGTCGAGCAGCAGCCAGGAGGTGCCGAACTCGGTGAACAGCCCGGTCTGCTCGGCGGCCGCGCGGAGCTGATCGATCAGCGCGGCGGTCGGCTCCGCGGCGAAGAACGGGCGGCCGGTCCGCGTCCAGATCGCGCCCGGGCCGGGCACCCCGAACCGTTCGGCGGCGACGTCGGGCGAGCGGCACACCAGCAGCACCGCACGCGAGCCCATGTGCTTCTCCTCGCACACGACAGCGTCCACGCCGTCGGCGCGGTAGGCCGCAAAGGCCTGGTCCGGGTGCTCGAGCAGGTCGTGGCGCGGCGAGGTGGCGACCGGACTCATGGTGGGCGGCAGGTACAACAGCCAGCGCGGGTCGATCGCGAAGCGGCTGATCACCTCCAGGGCGGCCGCGGCGTGACCCTCGCGCACCCCGACCCGCGGCAGGTACCCGGTCTCGACGACGCGCGAGCCGAGCACATCACCGACGTCGAGCACGTCGGGCTCCCGGCGGCCGGAACCCAAAAACCCCGAGACCCCGGAGGCCACGGCGGGACCGGCGGCATCGGGGGTCCCCGGCGAGCCGGCGGTCCCGGCGGTCCCGGCGGCATCGGGGGTCCCCGGCGAGCCGGGGGGCTCGGCTGACGCGCCCACCGGGAACGGCCGGGCCGGGGTGTAGTAGACGCGGGCCGCCGGAACTGAGACCACGGACCGTTCGGGATAATTGAGCGCGGTCAGAGCGCCACCGAAGACACAGCCGGTATCCAGGCACAGGGTGTTGTTGAGCCATTCTGGCCGTGGTACCGGGGTGTGGCCGTACACCACCATCGCCCGCCCGCGGTACTCCTGCGCCCACGGGTATCGGACCGGCAGGCCGTAGGAGTCGGTCTCGCCGGTGGTGTCTCCGTACAGGCAGAACTCGCGGACCCGGCCGGATGCCCGGCCCTGGTAGCGCTCGATCAGGCCGGCGTGCGCCACCACCAGCCGACCGCCGTCCAGCACGTAGTGGCTGAGCAGGCCGTCGATGAACCGCTCGGCCTGCGCCCGGAACTCGGGCGGCTCGGCGGCCAGCTGCTCCAGCGACTCGGGCAGGCCGTGGTTGAGCCGAACGTTCCGGCCGCGCAGCGCCTTGAGCAGCTTGGCCTCGTGGTTGCCTGACACGCACAGCGCGGTGCCTGCGCCGACCATGCCCATGACCAGGCGCAGCACACCCGGGGTATCGGGTCCCCGGTCGACCAGGTCACCGACGAAAACGGCCCGGCGGTCCGGATGGCGGGCACCGGTGGGCCGCCCGGCGTCGTCCCGGTCCAGCTGGTAGCCCAGCTCGGTGAGCAGCTGCTCGAGCTCGGCCCGGCAGCCGTGCACGTCTCCGATGACGTCGAACGGGCCTGGTTCGTGCCGCAGGTCGTTGAACAGCCTGGTGCGGGTGATGGTGGCGGCCGCGACCTCCTCCGGGGTACGCAGCACGTGCACGGCGCGGAACCCCTCCCGGCGCAGGCCGCCGAGGCCGCGGCGCAGCTGGTCGTGCTGGCGGCGGATCACCTGCGGGCCGAAATCTCGGTCGTCGCGGCCGGCGTTGCGCTCGGCGCACAGCTTCTCCGGCAGGTTCAGCACGATCGCCACCGGCAGCACGTCGTGCTCGCGGGCCAGGGCGACCAGCTCGCGCCGCCGGTCCGGCTGCACGTTCGTCGCGTCCACCACGGTGAGGCGGCCGCCGGCCAGCCGCTTGCCCACGATGTAGTGCAGCAGCTCGAACGCGGCCGGGGTGGCGGACTGGTCGTTCTCGTCGTCGGCGACCAGGCCCCGGCAGACGTCCGAGGAGATCACCTCAGTCGGTTTGAAGTGGGCGCGGGCAAACGTCGACTTGCCGGAACCGGTCACCCCGACCAGCACGACCAGGCTCAGCTCGGGCACGCTCAGCGAAGCGCTGGCCGGGGGGCGGTCGGGGACGGAGGTCATGACGTTGCCTGCCGGTCGAAGACGGCCAGCTGGGTGGGCGGGCCGTGGACGGGATGTTCGGCGCCGACCCCCGCGAAGCGGACCTGGTAGCCGAACTCGGCGGCGACGCGGCGCGCCCAGCCGCGGAACTCGTCGCGGGTCCACTCGAACCGGTGGTCCTTATGCCGCATCGCGCCGGCCGGCAGCGCCGGGAAACAAACGTTGAACTCGGCGTTGGGCGTCGTCACGATGACCGCTCCCGGCGCGGCGAAGCCGAACACCGACCGCTCGAGCGCGGGCAGCCGGCCGGGATCTGTGTGCTCGATGACCTCCATCAGCACCACGGCGTCGAGCCCCGCGAGCCGCTCGTCGCGGTACAGCAGCGAGGACTGGAAGATCTCCAGCCGGGCCCGCTGCCGGTCCGGCAGCTGGTCGAGCTTGAGCGAGCGCGCGGCCAGCTGCAACGCCCGCACGGACACGTCGACGGCGCGCACGAACTCGACCCCGTCCGCGGCGAGCAGGTCGCCGGTGAGGGCACCCGCACCGCAACCGAAATCCCCGATCCGCCGCGCGCCCCGCTCGCGCACGATGGCCAGCACGGCCTCGCGGCGCTGGACCGCCAGCGGCCGGCCCGAGGCGGGGTCCTGGTCCTGTTCCTGGGGGACGGCGTTGTCGAGTTCGGCGGGGTCGGTGTCGTCGGCTTCGGCCAGCCGGGTCAGCGCGGAGCGGGTGAGCACGCGCTGGTGCGCCAGGTAGCGCCGGGTGATGAGCTCCTTCTCCGGATGGCCGGCCAGCCAGTCGCCGCCCGCCCGGATCAGCTTGTCCACCTCCTCGGTGGACACCCAGTAGTGCTTGGCGTCGTCCAGCACGGGCAGCAGCACGTACAGGTGGTTGAGCGCGTCGGCCAGCCGTAGCTCACCGGTCAGCCGCAGGTCCAGGTAGGGCGAGTCCCCCCAGGCCCGGGGCTCGAAGGGCTGCGGCACCGCCTCGACGTTCCAGCCGAGCGGAGCGAAGGCGGCCCGCGCCAGCCCGGGACCGCCCCGGCAGCGCAGCGCGGGCACCCTGATCGCCAGCGGGATGCGGGCCGCGGCCAGCTCGGGCCGGGCGGCGCAGCGGCCGGTGAGCGCGGTCCTGAAGGCCTGCTTGAGCGCCACCGCGAGCATGCTGGAGGCGGCGTAGGGCCGGTCGTTGACGTAGTGAGCCAACTCGGCGTCGGGGGTCTTGCCCTGGCGCCCGCGGACCAGGGCCACCGGGTCGATCTCGAGCATCAGCGCGGCGGTGCACCGCTCCGGCGTCGCCTCCGGGTAAAAGATATGCCCCTGACCAGCGGAAATGGCAAATGACTGAAGCCTGTCCGGGTGCTTGTGCAGCAGGTAGCCCAGATCGGTCGCGGGCGCCCGGGTGGTGGTGATGGTCAGCAGCACGTGCCATTGTGGCCGACACAAGCACCATAGATCAAAATCAATTTGTCCGAACGGCCCGTGGTGCTCGCCCGTCCCGCCCGGGCGAACGCTGGCCGCCGGGCAGGGGAAGAGTGTGGCGGACGCAGCCGGACAGGGTAAGAGTGGAGGGTGACACGGTGGGTGCTGCACGTGGACCTCGACCAGTTCATCGCGGCGGTCGAGGTGCTTCGGCATCCCGAGTTGCGGGGCCGGCCCGTCGTGGTCGGCGGAGACGGCGACCCGAGTAAGCGCGGGGTGGTGAGCACCGCGTCGTATGAGGCGCGGGAGCACGGGGTGTACTCGGGACTGCCGCTGCGCACGGCGGTGCGGCGGCTGCCGGATGCGGTGTTCCTGCCGGTGGACCGGGTCGCCTACGACGAGGCCTCCGCCTCGGTGATGGAGGTGCTGCGGGACTCGGGCGCGGTGGTGGAGGTGCTCGGCTGGGACGAGGCGTTCCTCGGGGTGCAGACCGACGATCCGGAGGGCTTCGCCCGCACGCTCGCGGCCCGCGTCAGGGAGGCGACGCGGCTGGACTGCACGGTGGGGATCGGCGAGAACAAGCTGCAGGCCAAGATCGCCACCGGGTTCGGCAAGCCGGCCGGGGTGTTCCGGCTGACCCACGCCAACTGGTTCGAGGTGCTCGGCGCCCGGTCCACAGACGCGCTGTGGGGCATCGGGGCCAAGACGGCGAAAAAGCTGGCCGGCCTGGGCATCAGCACGGTCAGCGACCTGGCCGCGGCCGACCCGGACGCGCTGGCCGCGCAGTTCGGTCCGATGACCGGACCGTGGCTGGTGCTGCTCGGCCGGGGCCGGGGCGACGCCGACGTGGACGATTCGCCCTACGTGGCCCGGGGGCACGGCCGGGAAGAGACCTTCCAGCGGAACATCGCCGACTGGTCCGTCGTGCAGGCCGAAGTGACGCGGATCGCGGAGCGGCTGGCCGTGGACCTGGCCGCCGAGCCGCGGCCGGCCGTCCGGGTGATCGTGAAGGTGCGGTACGCGCCGTTCATCACCGAGACGCACGGGGTGACGCTCGACTCCCCCAGCTCGGAGGCCGCGGTCATCTCGCGGGCCGCCGCGGACGCGCTGGCCAGGTTCACCGGGCGGCGGGCGGTGCGGCTGCTGGGGGTGCGGGCCGAGTTCGGGTCCTAAAGCGCGCGGATCATGTCGACCTCGTACAGGCGCGGGTCGGATGGCAGCGGCTGCCTTTCGCCGGCCGGCACGAAGCCGCAGCGTTCGTAGAGCAGGCGGGCCGGGTGGTTGTCTTCGTTCACCCATAGGTGCACGGCGGTCGCGTCGTTGACCTTGGCCCAGTCGATCACGGCGGCGATCAGGGCCGCGCCGACGCCGTGGCCTCGGGCCTTCGGCCGCACCCACATCGAGACCAGCCCGACGACACCGGGCTCGCGTTCGAAACAGCCGGCCAGCCCGGCCGGCTCGGACGCGTCAATCTCCGGGAGGTAGGCGAGAAAGCTGCCGCCGCCGGCGATCCGGGCCCGCCAGTCCGTCTCCCCGAACGCCGCCTCGCGGGCGTAGGTCGAGGCAAACGCGTCCGGCGCGTCGGCCAGCGCGGTCAGCCGGATGTCTCGCAGCACAGGCCATTCGTCCGGGGCGGTCTCGCGTATGAGGACCATGCCCCATGCTCTCGTCGCCACCGCCGGTCAGACAAGGGATTTACGCCGTAACGCCGGCCAGCCAACCTCGGGCGGCCGGTCGCGGGGCGAACACATCAGCGGAACTGGCGGGCGCTCGGATAGCGCTGGCCGCCGTCGACGACGATGTTGGCGCCGGTGATCCAGGAGGCCCGGGTGGAGAGCAGGAAGGCGACCACGTCGGCGACCTCCGGCAGCGTGCCGAGCCGGCCGTGCGGGAACTGACCGGCCACGAAGGCGGCGAAGTCCTCCGGGTGCTCCTGGCCAAAGGTGTCCCAGCCGCCGCCGGGGAACAGGATCGACCCGGGGCTGACCGCGTTGACCCTGATGCCGTCCGGGGCCAGTTCCTGGGCGGCGGTCGCGGCCAGGTGAATCTCCGCGGCCTTGGCGGCGGCGTAGGCGGTGCGCGGCGCGGGCCGCATCCCGGTGATCGAAGAGACGATCACCACCGAGCCGCCGCCGGAAGCGCGCAGATGCGGCAGGCCGGACCGGATCAGTTCCGCGGCGTGGCCGGCGTTCAGCGCAAAGGTGGCGGTGAACTCGTCGTCGCCCGCACTGGTCAGGTTGCCGCTGCCGACCGTCCCGCCGGCGTTGGCCACCAGATGGTCCAGGCCGCCGAGCGCGGTCGCGATCTCGCCGACGGCACGGTTCAGCGCGGGTGTATCGGTGACGTCGGCGGCCGCGGTGGCGACCGGGGCGCCCCGGTCGGCGAGGCGATCGGCCGCGGTGGCCAGGCCCTTGGCGTCCCTGGCCACCAGCCCGACCGCTGCGCCCTCGCCCGCCAGCGCCTCGGCGATCGCGAATCCGATGCCCCGGCTTCCCCCCGTAATCAGCACGCGGCTGCCGCGCAGGCCAAGATCCATCAGGGCGCCTCTTAGTCGGGGGCGGGCAGCTCGCCGCGTTCGGCTCGCTTGGCCAGGCGGCGGGCTTCCTTCAGCGACTGGCCGCGGGCCTGCGGCGGGAGGCGGTACACCGATGCGCCGCCCATCAGGCTGTAGATGCGGAGCCTGATCACCGGGGCCCCCGGGCGCGGGCGAAGCTCGCGGCCGAACTCCTCGTGGCCGCCCATCAGCGAGAAGCCGCCCACCTCCAGGTCGACGGAGTCGGGGACGTAGACGTCCGACCCTCCCATGATCGCGATCAGGTTGAGGGTGAGCTCGCCGCCTTCGATTTCGGCCTCGCGCAGGTCAATCTCGTCGCCGCCCATGATCGCGACCGAGTTGATGCGGCCGACCGCCCGGAACCGGCCGCGCCGGTGCGAGCCGCCCATGATGGCGACCATCCAGCGCACCGGCTTCCTGACCCTGGCCTGCTCGGCCGGGACCCGCCCCGCTTCGGCCGGCAAGTCGCTGGTCAGGGTGGCGAGGTCGGCACGGGTCTTGGCCACCAGGGCCCGGCTGGACCGGTCCTCGAACTCATCCAGGGTCAGCCGTCCGACGGCGGCGTGATCACCAAGCGTCCGCAGCGTGACGTCACGCTCGGCGTCCGAGACGCGGAGGGATTCGTCCGGTTCGCTCACCACATGCCCCTTTGAGTCGGCGTGCCGAGCAGTAAGAGTACGCCGCGGGCGGGCGGCGGCGGAACCCGCGGGGTCAGCTTGGGACGGTGCGTCCTCACCGGCCGACGTTATCGGTGAGCCAGGTCGTGAGAGGCAGGGCCGTTCGGAAGAAAGAAATCAGTCGGTCCTTAGCCGCGGCGGTTTCCAGCCAGGGTTCCACCGGCCACTGCCGCCACGCCGTCAGGCCCTTGTTGCGGAGCAGGCCGATGCGGGGGTGATCGGCCGAAAAGCCCCGCGGCGCGGATTTGAGCACGCCGTGCCCGTGCACCTGGTGGCCGGCCTGCTCGATCGCGGCGACGATCTCCTCGAGTGAGGGTCCGAGCCGGTCGCTGGCCACCGCGGCCCGGTAGCGGGCGAGCTGCTCCGGGCTCAGCTGCCACCGGCCGGCGCCGGCGGCCAGGCCCTCGGCGGACAGCTGGACGTAACCGGTGCCGCCCAGCACCGCGCCGATATGCGTCTTGTAGGGGGTTTTGTCCGCGCTGAACCGGACGTCACGGTACGGCCGGAAGAGCTTCGGCTCGCCGAACTCCGCCGCCAGTTCCTCGGTGAGCTCGGTCATCGGGCCCAGGACCTTCTCCTCGTAGACGGCCTTGTGCCTGGTCCAGTAGGTCTTGGTGTTCTCGGCGGCCAGGCCGTCGTAGAAATCGAGCGCTTCGGTAGGCCACCCGCTGAACGCCATGCCCCGGCTCCCTTCCTCGTCGGCATACATTAGCCCCATGACCGAAGGCGTCACGCTGACTCACCTGGACGAGCCGCTGTTCGACGAGGCGGGCGCGACCAAGCGGGACCTGGTGGAGTACCTGGAGGCGGTGTCCGGGCTCATCCTGCCCGAGCTGCGGGACCGGCCGCTGTCGGTCATCCGGGTCCGGGCCGGCCAGCGGCCGTTCATGCAGAAGAACCTGCCGGACTACGCGCCGCCGTGGATCAGTTCCGTGACGCTGTGGGCGGAGTCGTCCCGTCGCGAGGTGCGGTACGCGCTGTGCGACGACTGGCGCACGCTGCTGTGGTTCGCCAACCAGCGGGCGGTGGAGTATCACCCCACGCTGGTGCTGGCCGGCCAGAAGGACCGGCCCACGCAGGTGATCCTGGATATCGATCCGCCGGAGGGGGGACCGTTCGGCCGCGCGGTGGCGGCGGCGTTCCTGGTGCGGCAGGCGCTGGCCGAGGCCGGGCTGGCCGGGGCGGTCAAGACGAGCGGGTCGAAGGGGGTGCACGTGTACGTGCCGGTGCAGGAGGCGACCTCGGAGGAAGCGGCGGCGGCGACGCGGGCGCTGGCCGCGCGGGCGGAGCGGCTCGACCCGGCGCTGGCCACCACCGCGTTCATCCGGGCGGACCGGGAGGGGAAGGTCTTCCTGGACTCGACCCGGGCCGGCGGCGCGACGGTGGCGGCGGCGTACAGCCCGCGGGTCCGGCCCGGGGTGCCGGTGTCGTTCCCGGTGCGCTGGGAGGAGCTGGACGGGGTTTCGCCTGGTGACTTCACCGTGCACACCGTGCCGGGGATGCTGGCCGGGCATTCGGCGTGGGCGGGGCAGCTGCCCGCGCCGCAGCGGCTGAGCGAGGAACTTGTGGCGGAGGGCCGGGCCATCCCGATCGCCCGGGTGCAGGCCATGCACGAGGGGAAGCGGCGGGCCCGGGCGAGGCGCGAATCCTTAGAGTAAGGTCCTGATGTGCATGCGGGTGAGCGTATTACCGGCGAATCGGGCCTAACGGACAGGCGCACCCTGTTTCAGCCGGAGTCGTCGCAGAGTGCGCAGCCGACGGCGCACCGGTGGCAGGCCGCGGCGGCGTGGGTGGCGGGCGGCGTGGTGCTGTTCGCCGCCTTCCTGCGGGTCTCGCTCAGCGAGCGGGTGGATTCTGACGGCGCGAACAGCGCGCTGCAGGCCTGGGACCTCGTGCACGGTCACCTCATGCTGCACGGCTGGATCTTCGGCGACGCGACCTTCTACGCGTTCGAACTGCCGCTGAACGGGATCGTTGAGCTGCTGCTCGGGATGGGCAACGTGGCCGTCCACGTCGGTTCCGCGCTGACCTACCTGATCGTCGCGGCGTGCGCCGTGGCCCTGGCCACCACCGGCAGCCGCGGTCCGGCCCGGGCGGCGCGCGGCGCGGTCGTCGTCACGGTGCTGGCCGTGCCGCTGCTGGCCGTGCCGACCACCTGGGTGCTGCTCGAGGAACCCGACCACATCGGCACCTCGATGTTCCTGCTGGTGTCCTTCCTGCTCATCGACCGCGTGCCCGACCGGTGGTTCACCGCGCCGCTGCTCGGCCTGATCCTGTGCGCCGGGCAGTTCAGCGACGCCACCGTCCGCTATGTCGCGGTGCCGGCCGTCATCGTGGTCTGCGGCTATCGCGTGCTGGCCGAGCGCAAGCTCCGCTCGGGCGACACGGCGCTCGTGGTCGCCGCGGCCGTGTCCGTGCCGCTTGAGTCGCTGATCCGGGCGGCCATGGCGCACTTCAGCGCGTTCGTGATGGTCCCGCCCAAGGCGCAGCTGGCCTCGCCGAGGCTATGGCCCCGGCACGCGTCGATGACGTGGCTGGACATCCGCGTCTTGTTCGGTGCGGCCAGCGAGCCGGGTCATCGGCTGGCTGTCACCAGTGCCGGGTTCGGGCTGATCTGCCTGCTGGCCGCCCTCGCCGGCCTGGCCCGGGTGATATGGACCTGGCGCCGGGCCAGCCGGGCCGAGCAGTTGCTGCTGGCCGCGATCGTCTTCAACGTCGGCACCTACACGGCCTCGGTGATGACATTCCCCAACGTCTCCCGCGAAGTAGTCGCGGTGCTGCCGTGCGGGGCGGTGCTCGCGGCGCGGGCCCTCGTGCCCGCCCGGATCACCGCCAGGCCGCGGGCCTTCGCCGCGGTCGCGGTGGCCGGGCTCGTCGCGCTGGTGCCGCTCGCCGCCGCGGCCACCCGGCCGCCCATGCGCCCGGCCGTGGCGCCGCTGGCCGCGTTCCTTGAGGCGCACGGGCTGACGTACGGCATCGCCGGCTACTGGGACGCCTCGGTCGTCACGCTGCAGTCGGGGAACCGGGCCCAGGTGCGCACGGTCGACGTCTGGGGGAAGATCGAAGCGGCCGGCTGGGAGTCGAACGCGCTGTGGTACAACCCGGCCAAGTACGACGCCACGTTCGCGGTCGCCAACCCCACCGGCGAGTACTCGGTGGCCCGCTTCGAGCACTTCCTCGGCCCGCCGGCCGCGAGCTACCGGGTGGCGGGCCTGTGGGTCCTGGTCTACCGGACGAACCTGCTCCGGCACATCGAGCCGGAGCCACCGGGTTCTTCCTGACCGGGTAACTACGTGGTCTGCCAGTACACGGTGTAGTACTCGTGGGCCGCGCGGGAGACCGGGACCAGCCGGACGGGCTGCCCCTGGTTCTTCACGGTGCCCTCGAAGGCCATCGGCTGCGTGGCCGTCCGGCGGACCGAAGCGGTATCCAGGACCGGGGTCAGCTCGCCTGGGTCCTTGGCGTAGACGCCGCTTAGCACCACCGGCCCGTAGATGGCCGCCTGCACGGCGGGATGGTCCGGGGTGGGCTCGAAGGCCAGCTGCATCGGCAGCGTGACCTCCAGCAGGTCGCCCGTTCGCCACCAGCGCCGGACGGTGATCCAGCCGCCGGCGGGCGGGCTGGGGAAGGAGGTTTGCGGGTCGGCCGCCGGGCCGAGCCCGGTGCTTGGCACCATCGCGTTGTTGAGCCGGACCTCGGGCGGGGCGGCGACCCAGTTCGGCACCCGGACCCGCAGCGTCATCATGCCCGCGCCCGAGACCACCGACAGGCGCGTGACCGGGTCGTCGGGGAACGCGGTGGCCTGGCGCAGGGTGATGCCGTCGATCCGCACCTGGGACGGGATGAACAGGTTGACGTAGAGCCCGGCCGCGTCGCGGGTGTAGATGGTGTCGGCGAACTTGGCCTGGGTTTCCAGGCCGCTGGCGGTGTCGCAGGTGAACGTGTCCCAGTCGGTGGCGTAGATGTCCGGGTCGCCGCCGGGGAAGTAGTTCAGCGGCTGGCGCTTGAACGCGCCCGTCGACAGGCCGGTGTAGTAGCAGTTGAAGCCGTGCGGCGAGGCCGGGTCCTGCTCCCCCAGCATCTGGTTGAACAGCGTGCGCTCGTAGTAATCGATCATGTCCACTCGTAGCGGCTGGTGGAAGTGGAGCAGCCGGGTCAGCTTGAGCATGTTGTAGCTGACGCAGTTCTCGCAGGTGAAGTTGGTCAGCTGGGCGGCGACCACGTCGGGCTGCTGGAAATGCTCGTAGTTGCCGACACCGCCGATGACGTACACGTGATGCCCGGTGACGATGTCCCAGAAGTTCTGCGCGATGTCGTGATACTTGGCGCTGCCGGTCTCCTCCCACATCCGGACGCAGGCGACGATCTTCGGCGTGGTCACGTTGGCCTGCAGCCCCGGCAGCACGTCCAGCCCGTCGGCCAGCGGATCAAGCACCTCAGCGTGGTAGAAACGCTGGGCGGTGGCCAGGTAGCGTTCGGCGCCGGTGATCGTGTAGAGATTGGCCAGGGCTTCCGGCATCCCGCCGAACTCGGTGCCCAGGACCATCTGCATGTGCGCGTAGGTCAGCCGGCCGGTGCGCCACTCCACCCAGTCGGCCAGCTTCATGGCCACGTCGAGCGCCTGGTCGTCGCCGGCCAGCTGGTACTGGTCGATCAGCCCGGCCAGGTACTTGTGGATCATGTAGTACGGCGACCAGACCGGCTTGCCCTGCTCCAGCCAGCCGAAGTAGCCCTCGGGGAACGCCGACAGGTAACCCGGGTGGTAGCCCGCGTCGGTGGCCCGGGCCTGCAGCGCGGCGAGCTGGCTGACCAGGTAACGGCCTCGGGTTTTCGCCGCCTCGTCCGCGGTGTTGGCGTAGGTCAGCGCCAGGCCGGAGAGCAAGTGGCCGGTGGTGTGCCCGCGGATCTGCGAGTCTGGTTTTTCCCAGCCGCCGATGGGTGGCGCCGTCGGATGCTGGCCGTAGTTGAGGCGGAACGAACGCAACATGCGTTCGGGATCAAGGAACAGCAGGTAGTCCGTGTTCCTGGCCTGGTTGGCCTTGAATGGGCTGCCGAGGAGTTGGACACTGTGCAGCGGCAGCGCGGCGGTGCGCCCGGCGGTGCCGTCGGGGGCGTAGCCGGTGGGGTTCGGCGGGATGCTGGCTGGCGCCTGGGTTCCCGCTCGTGCTTGAGTTTGGGCTCGTGCTTGAGCTTGGTCTCGGGCTTGGGCGGTGGCGCCGGGGGACAGCTGGTCGGCGACCAGCGCTTGTTCTGCGATCAGGGCGCCGACACCGAAGATGGCCAGCGCCCGTCGCCTGCTTAGGCCCGCGCCGGTCGAGTCCGCGGGACCGTCGGCGGCCCTGCCGTCGGAGGCCCTGCCGTCGGAGGCCCTGCCGTCGGCGGCCTTGCCGTTCAGGCCGCTGCCCGCCTTGTTCGCATCCGAGATCCTTTGCCCGGTGACCTTCCCGGGCAAAAGCGTACCCGGCATCGCCGCTCTCATATCGGCCGCTCACCTCGGCGTAAGCATTTCCGGAGGTAAGTCTTACCAACTCATTACGCGAACCTTGGGCGTTGAGCCGGGGCGGTCGGGTGGCCGTAGTCCTAGGTAGTGGTCAGTGCATACAGCAGCCAGATCATGAGCTTAGAATCCTGACGCTCCCCCCGGCTCATGGTTGCCGTCTCCCCCTGTCCGTGCAGGCGGCTGGTGCACTGGCCACTTTTCGTTGGCTATGAGGCCGCCGCTGCGGTAAGGGCGTGGGGGGTGGGGTCGGGACTGGGGGTGGGGGTGCTAGCCGGGGAGGACTACCGCGGCCAGGGCGGCTAGCAGGAGGGTCAGGCCGGCGACGGCGCCGTGCAGCGCGACGAGGCGCCCGCGGAACGATGGCGCAGATTCATCCCGGGGCGGTTCGGGGCGGTTCGGTCCGGGGCGATTCGGGG
Organism: uncultured Actinomycetes bacterium; assembly: GCA_963808315.1. Taxonomy (GTDB): domain Bacteria; phylum Actinomycetota; class Actinomycetes; order Streptosporangiales; family Streptosporangiaceae; genus Palsa-504. The sequence goes on from CAWEFK010000001.1 coordinate 152,336, forward strand.
CGGGGCGGAACTCGCTCGGGGCGGGGCGGCGGGCGGCGCGGAGGTTGAGCGCGAACCAGGTCAGGCCGGCGCAAGCCGTGACCGCCGCGAGGCCGAACCCGATCCAGCCGAGAACCCGGGCATGTACCAGGGAGAACCCTAGCCAGAACGCCAGGCCGATGATCCCGCAGGCCGGATGGCTGAACTCCAGCAGCGCCCGGGCTCCAGGTACGACCGGCGCATTCCTGGCCGCGACTAGCGAGGGCGGATCGAACCGCTCGCGATAGGCGCGTTTTTCGTCCTGCGGTGAGGCGGAGCCGGAGGCGCCTGGGGCAGCGGGGACGGCCGGGGCGTTCGGTGCGATCCGGGCCGGCGCGTTCGGTGCGAGCCGGGCCGAGGGTGCGGTCAGGCTCGCCGCGGCGGGAGCGAGCTGCGACGAGGGCACGGAGCGATCGCGCTTGAGGTTGCTGCTGATTAGCACGGAGAACCCGGCCCCTGCGGTGAACAACCACAACACCAGCACCAGGATGGCCACCATCACTCCCTTCCGCCGCCCCGAATGTACCTGACCAGTCTGAAAGCCCTCGCAGACGATCGCCGAACTGGCGGCGTGGCACCGGCCGCGGCTGGAAGTACTAGCCGTAACAACCGCGTGACAGGTGGTGAGGTTGGGGGCCATGACCGCCAGAGCCCGGTTTCCACCGCGGAATCACGCTGGGCGGGGGTCACACCCGGGCCTTCCATCACCCAGGCATCAGAGGTTCGGCGGACCGGCCGCGGGCGCCCGCGCACGTTCGTCGCCGCTCGAGGACGTGGGCGATGGCGAGGATGACGCCGACCGCGGCCAGGGCGGCCAGGGCTAGGAGGGTGATGGCCTCGGCGTGGGCGGAGACGGGACGGAACGCGCCCAGGTTGGCGTGCGCGGGCAGCCGGCCAGGTTGAGGTAGACCGTCCCGAATGCCGCCACGCCGACGAGCAGACCGATCTGATTCACGGTCACGACGATGCCGGTCGCGTCCGCGGCCAGCGCGACCGGCACGCGCAGCAGCACACGAGTCATCAGCGGACCGAACGCGGCCGCCATCCCGGCGCCACTCAACGCGCCGATCAGGTACAAGGCCACTCCCCCGGTGCCGCCCGCGCGCAGTACCTCGGCCAGCGCCGCCAGCGCCGCCCCGAAGGCCACGAAGCCGCCGATGATCAAGCCGCCGTGCCAGCTCGCGGGCGCCCGCCGCCAGTTCAGGCTGACCAGGGCAAAGGTCGCCGCGGCGGGGGCGAATGTCAGGCCGGCGCGCAGCGGCGAGTAGCCGAGTCCATCCTGCAGGTGCAGCGCGAGCGTGAAGAAGAACCCGCTGAAGATGGTCATGACCACGCCCAGTCCGGCGATTGCGACCGGCGCACCGGGCACGCGCAGCACCGAGCCGGGGATCAGTGGTGTACCGCCGGCTCGAGCCACCCGTCGTTCGGCCCAGGCGAAGCCGACGATGAGAGGCAGGCTGGCGGCCATGGCGATCCAGCCCCAGACGGGCCAGTGCTCGGGCTGGCCGAGCACGAGCGGCAGCACGAAGGCGAGCACGGCCGGAGTCAGCCAGGCCAGGCCGGGCAGGTCGAGGGTCCGGCCCGGCTCGCCCCGGCCGTGCGGCAGGGCCCGCGCGCCGACGGCCAGCAGCACCACGCCGATGGGCACGTTGACCAGGAAGACCGGCCGCCAGCCCAGGCCGAACAGGTTAGCGCTGATCAGCAGGCCGCCGGCGACCTGGCCGACCACGGCGCCGCCGGCCAGAACGGCGGCGTACCTACTCATCGCGCGGGCCCGGGCCGGCCCCGCGTGGGTGCGCTGGATCAGGCTCAGCACCTGCGGGATCATCAGCGCGGCGCCGGCGCCTTGGACGAAGCGCAGCGCGATCAGGAACGCGGCCGAAGTCGCCAGCCCGCAGCCGAGCGAGGCGAGGGTGAAACCGACGAGCCCGGTCATGAACATCCGCCGGTGGCCGAGTATGTCACCAAGCCGGGCCCCGGTCACCAGCAGCACCGCGTAGGTGATCGTGTATCCGGCCACGACGAGCTGCAGGCCCGCGCCGGAGACGTGCAGGTGAGCATGAATCGAAGGGGCGGCGACGTTGACAATGGAAGCATCGAGGACGGCCATAAACTGGCCGAGGAGAACAACGGCCAGGACGAGGCCAGGACGGAGCGGGCGCTCGCGGCGGACGAACTCGCCGGCGCGCACACCGCGGGTCACGATGTTGGTCATGTCACCCAGCCTGATGCCACAGTTATCCAGGTACCAAGAGCCTGATTATCCTGGTATTGACAGCACCCCCCGAGGGCCGGGTCAGCCAGGAAGGTGAGATCGCGCCAGGCGGCAAGGCCAGCCGGGGTGAGTTTTCCGTCGCGCTCAGGCGGCCGGGACAGCCTTGGCATGGATCAGCGCGGGCGCGTGCCGCCAGGTGAGGCAGGCGATCGCGCCGAGGGGGATGGGCGGCAGGTAGGTGACGGCCCGGTAAAGCAGCACGGCGGCTGTCACGTGCGCGCTGGCCTGGTGGCCGGCGCTGGCGGCCAGGATACCGATCAGTCCGAGTTCGGTGATGCCGAGACCGCCAGGGGTAATGGGCAGCACCGTCAGCAGCCGGACGAACGCGAAGGCGGCCAGGGAAGTCTGCCAGGAGACCTGAGCCTGGGACAGGCCCAGGCCGCGCAGGCACGCCAGCAGGACGAGCCACAAGGTGAGGTTGCTCGCCGCCGTGGTCACGGTGATCCGCCAGCCGCGGGCCGCGATCAGCGCGCCGGCTCGGCTGCGGAAGTCGAGCAGCGACCCGGGAACGTCGAAGGACGCGCGCCGACGGACCAGCCGGCCCGCGCTGACGAGCACGTACTGCAGCACGCGGCCGGCGCCGGAGGCGAACGACTCGCTGCGCAGCAGGAGGCTGAGCCCGGCCGCGGCCGCGGCGAGCAGGGCCAGGCCCACGGCCGCGGCGGCGATCAGCCCGGCGCTTGGCCGGGTGGCCGGCACCAGGACCACCAGGGCGAGCACCGGCAGGCCCAGCCGGGCGAAGACATTCCAGATGCCCGACACCAGGGTGTAGAGGACGTATTCAGCGGTGCCGACACCCCAACTCGACAGCATCGCCCAGCTGACTCCCATGGCGAGAGCCCCTCCAGCGGGCAAGGTGTTCGCCACCGCATTGGAACCGAGATTCACCACCGCCGCCTCGCGCAGCCGGATCGACGGCAACACCGCGCAGATCATGAACCACACCGAGACCATGCTGGCGGCAGCCGCGGCGGCGACGAGCAGGACCTGCGGCCAGGTCATCGCGAGCACGCTGGCCCACACGCTGCGATAGGACGCGAAACGCGGGAGAGCGAACAAGAAAATCGCTGCGACGAGAGCAATCGGCAGCAAGGTGCGGAGGATCTTCCTGACGGTCCGCGGACGCGGCGGGACGGGCTCCTGGCGCGGCGGGACGGGATCGCGGCGCGTCGGGACGGGATCGCGGTCGACCGTGGTCTCAGGAGCGGCGAGCAGGTCCGGGGCCGTAGCCGCGATAAGACCTGGACCTGCGATGATGCCCACGACAACCGACTCCCGAACGCGAAAACTCCGGATCCTGAGCTGCGCCCGCCAATAGCGAAGCACAGCTGCCGGGGTCCGGAGCAACATCCTTACGGTACCCCGGTGCGCCCACAGCCGTCCATGGTGGGGATCCGCCACCGCGATACTGGTACTGGTGGCGTAGTTATCCTGGTACTACAAGCACCTGGCACCCCCGCGGGCCAGGGGTCAGGATGGAAACCATGAGCGAGCCGAAGGGACACGGTGCCGTCGCACTGCGGCGCAACGAGCTGGCGGCGTTCTTGCGGAGCCGGCGGGAACGGATCACGCCGGAGGACGTCGGGCTGCCGGGCGGGCTGCGGCGACGAACGGCCGGGCTGCGACGCGAGGAGGTGGCGCAGCTGGCCGGGGTGGGCGTGACCTGGTACACCTGGCTCGAGCAGGGACGGCCGATCCGGGCGAGCGCCAGCGTGCTCGACGCGGTGGCCAGGACGCTGCGGCTGGACACGGTCGAGCGCCAGCACCTGTTCCGGTTGGCTCAGCTGCCGGAGACAGCAGCGCCCGATCACGGCGCCCAGCTGCTCCGGCCGGAGGTCCAGGTCATCCTGGACGGGCTGAACCCCATGCCGGCCAGCGTGGTGACCGAGCGGTTCGACATCCTGGCCTGGAACGCCGCCTACGCCGTGCTGTTTCCGCAGATGGCTGAGATCCGGCCCGCGGAACGCAACTCGCTGCTTTACTGCTTCACCCGGCCGGCCTGCTGCAGCGCCATCGACAACCAGGGCGACCAGCGGGCTGCGCTCGTCGCGCAGCTGCGCGCGGCCTACGGCCATCACGTGGGAGACCCGGCCTGGACGGGATTTATCCGGCGGATGGAGGCGGCCAGCCCGGAGTTCGCCGCCATGTGGGCGACCCAGGATGTCGCCCAGCCCGCGTCGCACGCCAAGGTATTCCGCCATCCGCTCCACCCGCGGCTAGAGATGACCTCCACCAGCTTCGCGGTGCAGGCCGCGCCCGGGATCAGGATGGTGGTCTACACCCCCATGAACGACGGGACCCGCGCGGCCATGACGCAGCTGGTCAGCATCGATCCGGCCACGCATCACTTCCCCTGCCTGGCCGGCTCACCAGTGGGTCTAAGCCTGCCGTGTGTAGACAAAAACCTGCAAACTGCATAAGACCGCCGTAAAAATACGGTGCGTTACCATTTTTACCGTTCACCAAGCACGGCACCGGGGACTGCTCTACGATAATCGTTCGTGTAAACACACAGCGTGACTTAAATTATGTTCCAGAACACCGAATGAAACACTGCTAACCTGTTTCACACCGCTGGTTATCGTCACCCCGCCTGCCAACACGCGGCGTGAACACAGATGGTGACAGAAACCACGGCCCGTTCGGAGTGACCGAGATCTTCTCGGGTAGCGGGCAGTAGGGATATCGCGGTCCAAAAGGGGAAACTTATGACACCGGTCATCGGGATAACCACATATGAGGATCAGGCTTCCTGGCGTAATTGGTCAGCCCGGGCGGCCATGCTTCCCTGGGTCTATGTCGACGCTGTCCGGCGCAGCGGCGGCCGCCCGGTCCTGCTGCCGCCGGGCGGGGACGACGCCGAGGCCAGCGCCACCGTCGCGGGCCTCGACGGGCTGGTCGTATCGGGTGGCCCAGACGTCGACCCGGTCAGGTACGGGGCCGACCGGCACGAGCAGACGCAGGTCCCCGTGACGCTGCGGGACGCCTGGGATCTCGCCGTCACCGGCCACGCGCTGCGGCGCGGCGTGCCCCTGCTGGCCATCTGCCGCGGTATGCAGATCCTGAATGTTTGCCGGGGCGGGACCCTGCACCAGCACATACCTGACATGGTCGGCCACGGGCGGCACAGCGGGCCGCCGAACGGCTTCGGGCTGCACAAGGTCCGGGTTAGCGCGGACAGCATGCTGGCCCAGATCCTGCCGGAAGACGGCTATCTCGAGGTACCCACCCGCCACCATCAGGCCGTTGACCTGCTGGGTGAGGGACTGAAGGCGGTGGCGTGGGAAGAGGACGGCACCGTGGAGGCCGTCGAGGTGGGCCCCTCAGAACTTGGTGGCCTGTCCGGTTTCGTGCTTGGCATCCAGTGGCATCCCGAGCAGGGCAGCGATCCGCGCTTGTTCACCGCACTGGTCAGCGCGGCCACCGAGCGGGCCGCCGTCAGGCCGTCGGCACTTGCGCCCATGATCTAGTCTTTCTGCGGAAGTGCCGCTCCGGTAGCCCGGCGATCAGGAGAGGAAGACCGTGCCAGGAGGTTCGCCCGCTATCACCGCCGCGGTGTTCCGCGCGGTGCGGACGGGCAACGCCTTCGAGGAAACCGTCGAGCGCCTGCTCGAGGGGGTCAAGCTGGGCGTGTACGCTCCCGGCGACCGGCTGCCGCCGGAGCGGGAACTCACCCGCAGGCTCGGGATCAGCCGGATCACCCTGCGCGAGGCGCTGCGCGAGCTGGCCGCGGCCGGCGTACGTCGAGACCAAGCGGGGCAGGTTCGGCGGTACGTTCGTCATCCGCTCACCCGAACCCCTGGTGCCCGATGAGGTCACCAGGACCGCGCGGGACATGGGCGGCCACCTCGACGACGCGCTGACCTTCCGCCGCGTGGTGGAGACAGGCGCGGCCGAGATGGCGGCGCGGGCCAGCCTGACCAGGCAGCATCGGGAAAGCCTGGCCGAGTCGCTGGCCGCCGTGCAGGCCTGCGGGGCGTTCGGCTACCGGCAGGCCGACACCCGGCTGCACCTGGCCATCGCGGACGCGGCCGGCTCGCCGCTGCTGACCGCCAGCGTCGTGGAGGCCCGGGTCCGCCTGGTCGACCTGCTCAACGCCATCCCCATGCTCGAGACCAACCTGGAGCACGCGAACGCCCAGCACTCCAGCATCGTCCGGGCGATCCTGGCCGGCGATCCCGGCCAGGCCAGGCAGGCGATGGAAGAGCACGTGGCCGGGACGGCGGCGCTGCTGCACGGCTTCCTCGGCGAGACCGAGCCCGTACTGAAATAAGCGCGTAGCACAAGCGTTACGACCTGGGCAGAAACCCCATCCGCCCCTCTTGACACGCTCCCCGGCGCGGTGGGTCAATACCTTCATTCAATGGATCACTTTCATCCATTTGCTGACCTGAGGAGCGTGCCGTGGCGGTCAACGAGCAATCCGCGCCACTGTCCAGCGACGAGGAGACCCTGCACGCCCTCGGTTACGCGCAAGAGCTGCGCAGGCGGATGTCGGGGTTCTCGAACTTCGCCGTGTCGTTCACGATCATCTCGATCCTGTCCGGCTGCCTGACCCTGTACTACTTCGGGATGGACGAGGGCGGCCCCGCCATCATCGTCTGGGGCTGGCCGATCGTCGGGATCATGACCCTGCTCGTCGGGCCTGTCCATGGCCGAGGTTTGCTCCAGCTTCCCGACGGCGGGCGGGCTCTACTACTGGTCGGCCAAGCTGGCCCGCAGGAACGGCCCGGCCTGGTCCTGGTTCACCGGCTGGTTCAACTTCCTCGGCCAGGTCGCGGTCACCGCGGGCATCGACTTCGGCGCGGCGGTGTTCATCAACTTCCTGTTCAGCCTGTGGTTCAACTTCGGCACGGCGCAGCCTGGCACACGATCCTGATCTACGCCGTCGTGCTGGCGGTGCACGGCCTGCTGAACCAGTTCGGCATCAAGCTGGTGTCGCTGCTGAACGACGTCAGCGTCTGGTGGCACATCACCGGCGTGCTGATCATCGTGGCCGCGCTGATCTTCGGCCTGAAGGCGGGCGCGCACCATGCATCGGCCGGGTTCGTCTTCGGCCACCTGGAGAACCTGTCCGGGTTCCACATCGGCTGGTGGTACATCCTGCCGGTCGGACTGCTGATGGCCCAGTACACCTTCACCGGGTACGACGCGTCGGCGCACATGACCGAGGAGACCCACAACGCCGCGCGCAGCGGTCCGCGCGGCATCGTCATGTCGATCGTGATCTCGCTGATCGCGGGCTGGGTGCTGCTGATCGGCGTCACGTTCGCGATCCAGAAGGGGAACTACGCGAACGAGGCGCTGGCGGGCACCGCGGCGCCTGGCCAGATCTTTATCGACGCGATCGGCCGGACCGGCGCCGAGTTGCTGCTGCTGGTGGTGATCGGCGCCCAGCTGTTCTGCGGGATGTCCTCGGTCACCGCGAACTCGCGGATGATCTACGCGTTCTCCCGCGACGGCGCGTTGCCGGGATCGCGCATCTGGCACAGGGTCGAACAAGCGGACCAGGACGCCGACCAACGCGATCTGGCTGGCCGCCGGCGGCGCGCTGATCCTCGGGCCTGCCGTACCTGTGGAACGCCGCCGCCTACGGCGCGGTGACCTCGATCGCGGTCATCGGCCTCTACATCGCGTACGTGCTGCCCACCTTCCTGCGGCTGCGCCAGGGCGAGAGCTTCAAGCGCGGGCCCTGGCACCTGGGCCGGTGGAGCTACCTGATCGGCTGGACCGCCGTGGTCTGGGTGGTGATCATCTTCTTCCTGTTCATGCTGCCGCAGTTCGGCCCCATCAGCTGGCTCACGTTCAACTACGCGGTATCGCGGTCGCCGTGGTGATCGGGTACGCCGGCATCTACTGGCTGGTCTCGGCGAAGAACTGGTTCAAGGGCCCGAAGGTCCAGGGCTCGGCCGAGGAACTGGCCGCGATCGAAAGGGAGCTTACCGTCTGATGCCGTCCGACAATGGTCGAGCCGCGGCGTGGCTTCCTGACCCTGGAGCAGCTCAGGGTCGAGGTCGGCGAGGGCCACGTCGACACCGTGGTGCTGGCCTTCACCGACATGCAGGGACGGCTGCAGGGCAAGCGCCTGTCCGCGGAGTTCTTCCTGGACGGAGGTGGCCGAGCACTTCTCCGAGGGCTGCAACTACCTGCTCGCGGTGGACGTCGAGATGAACACCGTGGACGGGTACGCGATGTCGTCCTGGGACCGGGGGTACGGCGACTTCGTCCTGGCGCCCGACCTGGCCACGCTGCGCCGGCTGCCGTGGCAGCCCGGCTCGGTCCTGGTCATCGCGGACCTGACCTGGCTGGACGGCGCGCCGGTGGTGGCCTCGCCGCGGCAGATACTGGCCGCCCAGACCGCCCGGCTGGCCGAACGCGGGCTGGTGGCCCTGGCCGGAACCGAGCTCGAGTTCGTCGTCTACCGGGACTCCTACGAGCAGGCGGCGGCGCGCGGGTACCGGGATCTGACTCCGGCCAACCAGTACAACGTGGACTACTCGATCCTGGGCACCGCCCGGATCGAGCCGCTGCTGCGCCGGATCCGCAACGAGATGGCGGGCGCCGGCCTGTACGTCGAGTCGGCCAAGGGCGAATGCAACCTGGGCCAGCACGAGATCGCGTTCCGCTACGCCGAGGCGGTCACCACCTGCGACAACCACTCGATCTACAAGACCGGCGCCAAGGAGATCGCGGCCCAGGAGGGCATGAGCATCACCTTCATGGCCAAGCCGAACGCCCGCGAAGGCAACTCCTGTCACATCCACCTGTCGCTGCGGGGCGCCGACTGAGGGCGGGGGCAACGGCGGCGGGGGCGGCTCGACGGTGATGGCCGGGGACGGGGCTTACGGGATGTCCCCGTTCGGCGAGCACTTCCTGGCCGGGCTGCTGGCCGGGATGCGGGAGCTGACCTTGTGCTACGCGCCGAACATCAACTCCTACAAGCGGTACGTGCCGGGCAGCTTCGCGCCCACCTCGGTGCGCTGGGGCCCGGACAACCGCACCTGCGCGCTGCGCCTGGTCGGCCACGGCCCCTCGCTGCGGGTGGAGAACCGGACGCCCGGCGGCGACGTGAACCCCTACCTGGCCGTGGCCGCGATGATCGCCGCCGGGCTGGACGGCGTGGACCGCGAGCTGCCGCTCGAGCCGCCGGTCACCGGCAACGCCTACGCCGATACCAGTGCGACGGTCCCGGCTCACCTGCGGGACGCGCTTGAGCTGTGGGAAAAGAGCGAGCTGGCCCGGCGGTCGTTCGGGGCCGAGGTGGTGGAGCACTACGCCAACTACGCCCGGGTCGAGCTGGCCGCCTACGATGCCGCGGTGACCGACTGGGAGCTGCGGCGCTGCTTCGAGCGCCTTTAGTCCTGAGGGGGAACAGGCCGCATGTCCGTGTTCACCGTGCTTAACCCTGCCACCGAGGAGCCGGTCACCACCGTGACCCAGGCCTCGGCGGAGCAGGCCGACGAGGCGATCGCCCGCGCCGCCGCGGCCCAGCTGACCTGGCGTGACGTCGCACCCGGCGACCGGGCCCGGTTGCTGCGGGCCTTCGCCGCCGCCGTGGACGCCCACGTCGAGGAGCTGGCCGCCCTGGAGGTGGCCGGTTCGGGCCATCCGCTCGGGCAGTCTCGCTGGGAGGCCGGGCACGTCCGCGACGTGCTGCTTTACTACGCCGCGGCGCCGGAACGGCTGGGCGGGCAGCAGATCCCGGTGCCCGGCGGGCTGAACGTCACCTTCTGCGAGCCGGTCGGCGTGGTCGGCCTGATCGTGCCGTGGAACTTCCCGATGCCGATCCTGTCCTGGGGGATGGCGCCCGCGCTGGCCGCTGGCTGCGCCGTCGTGGCCAAGCCCGCGCGAGGCCACGCCGCTGACCGCGATGCGGATCGGCGAGCTGGCGCTGGAGGCGGGACTGCCCGAGGGGGTGTTCCAGGTGCTGCCGGGCCAGGGCAGCGTGGTGGGGCAGCGGCTGGTGGATCACCCCGCGGTGCGCAAGATCGTGTTCACCGGGTCGACCGAGGTGGGCCGTTCGGTCATGGCGGATTGCGCGCGGCAGGTGAAGCGGGTCACGCTGGAGCTTGGCGGCAAGAGCGCCAACATCGTGTTCGCCGACGCCGACCTGGAACGGGCCGCGGCGACCGCGCCCTACGCGGTGTTCGACAACGCGGGCCAGGACTGCTGCGCCCGGTCCCGGATCCTGGTGCAGGCCTCGGTGCTTGACGAGTTCATGTAGCTGCTCGAGCCGGCCGTGCAGGGCGTCGTGGTCGGTGACCCGGCCTCGGCGGCGACCGAGATGGGCCCGCTGATCTCGGCGGCGCACCGGGCGCACGTCGCCTCGTTACGTGCCGTCCGGTGCTCCGGTGGCGTTCCGGGGGCACGCGCCTTCCGGCCCGGGGTTCTGGTACCCGCCGACCGTGCTGGCCCCGGTGCGGGCCGATGACCCGGCCTACACCGAGGAGGTGTTCGGCCCGGTGGTGACCGTGACCCCGTTCACCGACGAGGCGGACGCGATCGCGATCGCCAACGACACGCCGTACGGCCTGTCCGGCTCGATCTGGACCCGCGACGTGGGCCGCGCGATCCGGGTGGCCCGGGCGGTGGAGAGCGGCAACCTGTCGGTGAACTCGCACTCCTCGGTGCGGTACTGGACCCCGTTCGGCGGGTTCAAGCAGTCCGGCCTGGGCCGCGAGCTCGGACCGGACGCGCCGAACGCATTCACCGAGACCAAGAACGTTTTCATCTCTACGGAAGAGTGACTCTATGCGTTTCGAGGGCAGGACCGTCGTCATCACCGGGGCGGGCAGCGGGATCGGGCTGGCCGCGGCGCGGCGGTTCGCGGCGGACGGCGCGCATGTGGTCGCGGTCGACATCGACGACGACGCCGGGGAGAAGGCGGCCGCCGAGGTGAGCGGGCTGTTCGTGCACGCCGACGTGACCTGCGAGGCGGACGTGGCCGCGGCGTTCAGCGCGGCGCACGAGACCTACGGCTCGGTCGACGTCGCGTTCAACAACGCGGGCATCTCACCGCCCGACGACGACTCGATCCTGACCACCGGCCTGGACGCCTGGCGGCGCGTCCAGGAGGTCAACCTGACCTCGGTGTACCTGTGCTGCAAGGAAGCGATCGGGTACATGCGGGCGCAGGGCAAGGGAGCGATCGTGAACACCGCCTCGTTCGTCGCGGTGATGGGCTCGGCCACCTCGCAGATCTCCTACACCGCCTCCAAGGGCGGCGTGCTGGCGCTGTCCCGCGAGCTCGGCGTGCAGTTCGCGCGGGAGGGGATCCGGGTCAACGCGCTGTGCCCCGGCCCGGTGAACACCCCGCTGCTGCGCGAGCTGTTCGCGGCCGACCCGGAGCGCGCGCAGCGCCGGCTGGTGCACGTGCCGATGGGCCGGTTCGCCGAGGCCGACGAGATCGCGTCGGCGGTCGCCTTCCTGGCCAGCGACGACGCCTCGTTCATCACCGCCTCGACGTTCCTGGTCGACGGCGGCATCTCCGGCGCCTACGTGACGCCGCTGTAGTGCTTGACCGGTCAGGGGGAGCGCAGGGTGCGCAGGCTGATCGTGACCGGCATCGCGCGGAGCTCGGCCAGAACCGCTTCGCTGTACTCCGAGCTGATGTCGGTCAGCACGTAGCCGAACTCGTCCTTGGTGCGGAGCAGCTGACCCTCGACGTTGACCCCGTGGTCGGCCAGCACCCGGTTGATCGAGGCGAGCACGCCGGGCACGTTCTGGTGCAGGTGGACGAGCCGGTGGGTGCCGCTCGTCACCGGCAGCGTGACCCCCGGCAGGTTCACGCTGAGCGAGGTGGTGCCCGCGGTGATGTAGTCGGCGAGCTTGCCCGCGACGAAATCGCCGATGTCCTGCTGGGCCTCTTCGGTCGAGCCGCCGATGTGCGGGGTGAGGATGACGTTCGGCAGCCCGCGCAGCTCGGAGACGAACTCGTCGCCGCGTCCCTTGGGCTCGGTCGGGAAGACGTCGATGGCCGCCCCGGCGATGTGGCCGGAGGTGATGTTCCGGCGCAGTGCCGCGTGGTCCACCACGAAGCCGCGGGACAGGTTGAGGAACAGCGAACGCGGCCGCATCGCGGCGAACTCGGTCTCGCCGAAGAAACCGTGGTTGCCGGCCCGCCCGTCCACGTGCAGCGTGACGACCTCCACCGACTCGAGCAGCTCGGTCAGCGTGGAGCAGCGCCGCGCGTTGCCGATGGCCAGCTTGTCCGCCACGTCGTAGAAGTAGACGGACATGCCCAGGTTCTCGGCCAGCACGGACAGCTGGGTACCGATGTTGCCGTAACCGACGATGCCGAGCCTGCGGTTACGTACCTCATGGCTGCCGGTGGCCGACTTGTCCCAGTGACCCGCGTGCATCTGCGCGGCCTTCTCCGGCAGCCGCCGTGCCATCGCGATGATCTCGGCCAGCGCGAGTTCGACGACGCTGCGGGTGTTGGAGAACGGCGCGTTGAACACCGCGACCCCGCGGCTGCTCGCCGCGGCCAGGTCGACCTGGTTGACGCCGATGCAGAACGCGCCGATCGCGGCCAGCCGCGGCGCGGCCGCCAGCACCCGCTCGGTCACCTGCGTGCCCGACCTGATGCCGAGCAGGTTCACGTCCCCGATGGCCTCGATGAGCTCGTCCTCGCCGAGCGCCCGGGACAGCGTCTCGACGGCGAAGCCCTCCTTGGTCAGCCGCGCCGACGCGTCCGGATGGATGTTCTCGACGAGAAGTGCCCTGTGGTCACCGGCGTCTGCACCTTTCACGCGACGGACGGGCGTGCGCCCGGCCGGCGGCCAGGGCTGACACCTTAACCCCACATCCTTTATACCTAACGAGCCGTGGTGGCTGCCCCGGTCAGGTGGCTCGCGTCCGGGTGGCTGGCGTCCGGGTGGCTGGCGTCCGGGTGGCTGGCGTCCGGGTGGCCGCGTCCGGGGCCAGGTCGGCGTCGAGGCCTTCGAGCCGGGCCCGGATCTCGTCGGCGAGCGGATGCGGCAGCCGGTCCAGGATCGCCAGGGACCGGCGCCAGGCCGCCTGGGCCGCGACCAGGTCGCCGTCGGCCGCGTAGGTCTCGCCGAGCGCGGCCAGCGACTGACCCTCGTTGAAGTGGTCGCCGATCTCGCGGTAGATCGCCACCGCCTGCCCGTACTGCTCCCTGGACTGCGCGTGGTCGCCGAGGTGACGGTAGATGAAGCCCAGGCTGTCCAGGGCGTCGCCGGCGCCGCCACGGTAGCCGGATTCACGGTGCAGGCCCAGCGCACGCTGGCAATGAGCCAGCGCCTCGTCGAACTGGCCCAGGTGCGCGTACAGCCAGCCCGCCGTGTTCTCCAGGTTGCCCTGCGCCCACCAGAAGCCGGCCGCCTTGAGCATCCGCAGCGCGTCCAGGGCCAGGGCCAGGGCATCGGGATAGCGTCCCTGTCGTTCCAGCATGACCGCCAGGCCGTTCAGCACGGCCGCCTCGCCGGCCCGGTCGCCGAGGTCGCGGAACATGTCCAGCGACTGCCGGGCGTTGGGTTCGGCCGCGTCGTAGTCCTCGAGCCAGGATTGCGCCTGGCCGAGCAGGTGATGGGTGTGCGCCTGGGCCAGCTGATCATCCAGCCGCCGGGCCGCGGCCAGCGCGATCTCCTGGCTGGCCACGTACTCCTGCAGCCGCCCCCGCCGGGAGAAGAACGGTGACAGCGCCCACGGGATCTGCCAGGCGTGGACGTCGAAACCCTCGGCGTAGGCCTGGCCGATAAGCGCGATCAGCACCGGGGCCTCGGCGTCGAACCAGGCCATCGCCTGCTCCTTGGCCGAGAAGTCGGCCGGGACGACGCCGGGCTGCGGCGTGGCCATCCGCAGCGCCTTGCGGTGCGGGCTGAACCGCAGCGAGGCCGCCATCACGGTGTGCAGGTAATGGTCGAGCGTGCGGTGCTGGGCCGCCCGCCGCTCGGTTTCGCTGTCGTGCCGTTCGGCCTGGTCGGCGGCGTAGGCGCGGAGCAGGTCGTGAAAGCTGAACCGGGACGGGCAGGTGCTCGGCGACCATGTGGGTCCTGGTCAGCTCGCGGAGCGCGGCGCCCGCCTGCGCCCGGGTCACCGCGGCCAGGCTGGCCGCGGCCGAGAGCGAGATGTCCGGGCCCGGGTGCACGCCGAGCAGCCGGAACATCCGCGCCGCGGCCGGGGTGAGCTGGTCGTAGGACCAGGACAAGACGGCGCGCACGTCGGTCGCCGCGTCGTCCGCCTCGAGCGCGTCCAGCCGGCCCCGGGCGTCGCGTAGCTCGGCGGCCAGCTCGGCCAGCGGGCGCTTGGGGCGCCCCGCGGCCCGGCCCACCGCGATGGACAGGGCCAGCGGCAGGCGCGCGCACGCCTCGATGATCTCCCCCGCCGCCTCGGGTTCGGCTGCGGCCCGGTTACGGCCGAGCCTGCGGGCCAGCATCTCGTGGGCCTCGGCGTAGCTGAGCACGTCGAGCGTGAGCGGCATCGCTCCTTCGGCGGCCACCAGCCCGGTCATCTCGTTGCGGCTGGTGATGATGACCAAGCAACCCGGCGAGCCCGGCAGCAGCGGACGCACCTGGGCCACGTTGCGCGCGTTGTCCAGCACGATCAGCATTCGCTGGCCGTCGAGCAGGCTGCGGTACAGGGCCGCCCGCTCCTCGGTGTCGGCCGGGATGCGGTGCGGCGGCACGCCGAGGGCATGCAGGAAGAACCGCAGCACGTCACCCGGGGACACCGGCGTGGCGGCAGGATCCAGGCCGCGCAGGTGAGCGTACAGCTGGCCGCCGGGAAACCGTTTGGCCACCTGACGGCCGAAGCGGACGGCCAGAGCGGTCTTCCCGATCCCCGCGGTACCCGAGATGACCACGATCGGCACCGAGTCGGCGGAAGCGGCCCCCGGGTCAGCTTCGTCCGGCTCGGGCGCGCTCGAGCCAGAGTCGTTCGGCCCAATTGCCGCCGAGCCAGCTCCGGCCGGGCCGGCCGAACGGGCCGGCAGCATGGCGCGCAGCATGGCGAGTTCTTCGCGGCGGCCGGAAAAGCCCGGCGCCTCCAGCGGCAGCTGAGCCGGAACGGGCAGGGCCGTGCCGCCCTGGCCGCCAAACCACGCGGTCGCCGCGCCCGGGGCCAGCGAGTGCGCCGGCCCGTCCACGGCCTGCCCGACGGTCCCGCCGATCCGCCCGGCCGCGACCGCGGCGCCGACGTGCGGGGTGGTAGCCGGGCGCGAGTTCTGCCGCGCCCTCCGGGGTCGGCGGAGCCAGCTCAAGCGCGGTATCGGCGGTCAGGATCTGCTGGTGAATGCGGCTCAGTTCGCTGCCGGGGTCGATGCCGAGTTCCTCGGCCAGCACGCGCCTGCCCTCGGTGAACACCTGGAGCGCCTCGCCGTGCCGTCCACCGCGGTACAGCGCGATCATCAGCAGGCCGCGCATCCGCTCCCGGAGCGGATGATCGGTCACCATGGCCGTCAGGTCGGGCACGACCTCCTCGTGCCGGCCCAGCGCGAGCAGGACGTCGGCCCGTTCTTCCGCAGCGGCCGAACGCAGCTCGCTGAGGCGGGTCCGCTCGGTTTCCGCGAACGGTCCAGGCACCCCGGCGAAGGCGATCCCGCGCCACAGCCCAAGCGCGGAGTTCAGGGCGGTCACCGCGCCAGCTGGATCGCCGCTCTTGCGCAACTGGCGCGCCCGGGTCAGATACTGCTCGAAGGAGACGGCGTCCGGCTGACCCGGGCACCAGGTGGAGCACGTACCCGGCTCCCGAGGAGACCAGCACCCGGCCTGGCCCGCGCAGGGACCGGTTGGGCTCGATGATGCGGCGCAGCCCGGCCACGTAGGTGTAAATCCCGCCCTCGGCGCTGGCCGGCGGATCTTGTCCCCAGACGGCGTCGACGAGTTCACCGCGGGAAATTACCCGGTTGGCCCGCATCGCCAAGATGCCGAGGACAGCCTGCTGCCTCGGCTGGCCCACCGGCAGTTCCTGGTCGCCGAACCAGGCGGTTACCGGACCAAGCACGCCGACGCGCAACACCACGGCATCGCCGACCTTCCGCTCACATAACCCACGCTAAAGTCGCGCCCATCCCCCGGGCGGAGCACCCTTATTGAGGCTACAGCGATTTGCGCGACTCCTCCAGAAAAAATCTAGATCATATAGAGACGGCTACTTAATAGTAGGTCGAGCGCCTAGGGGACCGGCGGTCGCGCTCGGATGGCCATCGCACTCTTCCTGCTTTGCGTGCACTGTCGGTGCGTCTGCTCTTCGGCGCTTTGACCTTGCGTTAACGGCACAGACCTGGCATCGCCGCCCGGAGTTCCGGGTCAGGCGCGCCGCAAAGCCGCCGGCCCTCACGGCACCCCCCTCACTACCTGCCGTGAGGGCCGGCACCTCGGCCTTGGTCACTGCGCGCTGCACCTGGTGAGGCTCGGTGCTGGCCGATGCGCTCCGCGTAGCTCTTTTAGTTGAACTATCTAGTCATTGCGGGCTATTCACGGGAGCTATCGAGCTTTGCGCGGGCCACACGGAAAAGGGACACAGGTATTCGGCGGGCCGTTACCGTGGCCGCGAGGCCGTCCGCTCCGCTCGCGCCATGCGGGCCTTGTCCGGCGCTGCGGGCCTTGTCGGCCGCTGCGGGCCGCTGCGGGCCTTGTCGGCCGCTACGGGCCTTGCCCGGCGGTGGGGAGCGTACAGGCCGGCGCCCGATCGTGGCTGATACCCTCGGCCCGGTCTGTGTAGGCGTGCGCGTTAGTCGGGTTGAAGCCCTAACATAGAGCGCGGTACCCGGGACGACGGACTACTCCTGCGCGCCGGCGCAGGCATGGGACCAGCAGGCGTGCGGTCTGACCGCTGGCTGGCTGAGCAAGGGTTGGACGAAGCGAGCATGGGCAAGGCAAGCAGGACCAAGGTCGACTCCAGCCGCCGTGAGAAGATCGCCGCGCAGCGCGCGGCGGCCCGCCGGGCCGAGCGGCGGCGGGGAATCCTCATCGCGGGCGGCAGCGTGCTCGTCGTGATCATCATCATCGTCGCCTTCATCGTGGTCAAGGCGAACAAGAAGACGACGCCCCCGGCCACCGCGACCGGCACCAGCCTGACCGGCGCGGCGCTGGCCAGCGCGGTGTCCACGGTCACCAGCGTGCCCGCGAGCACCCTGGACTCGGTGGGCAGCGGCGGCGGCGCGGTTTCCGCCAAACCCCTGACCGTCGCCAAGGGCGCGAGCGCGCTGACCTCTGGCGGCAAGCCCGAGATGCTCTACATGGGCGCCGAGTACTGCCCCTACTGCGCGGCCGAGCGCTGGGCGATGGTCGTCGCGCTGAGCCGGTTCGGCACGTTCTCCGGGCTGGCCACCATCCACTCCGCGGCCGCCAACGGGGCCGGCAACGCCGAGCCCTACCCGAACACGCCGACCTGGACGTTCCTGCAACACCACCTTCACCAGCAGTACCTGACGTTCAGCCGGTCGAGGATGGAAACGAACATCCCGGACAAGTCCACCGGCGGGTACACCACCCTGCAGACGCCCACCGCGGCGCAGAACGCGCTGCTGACCAAGTACGACGCCCCGCCCTACATCTCCTCGGCCGACGCGGGCTCCATCCCGTTCGTCGACTTCGGCAACAAGTACCTGATCCTCGGGGCGAGCTACAACCCGCAGGTGCTCTCCGGGCTCAGCTGGAGCTCAGATCGCGACGGACCTGCACAGCTCGTCCAGCCCGGTGGCCAAGGCCGTGGACGGAACGGCGAACTACATCACGGCCGCGATCTGCAAGATGACCGGCAACCAGCCCGCCAGCGCCTGCACCTCGACCGTCCAGTCGCTCGAGAGCCAGCTCTGACCCTAGCGACTTCAGATCCTCAGCTAACTCTGAGGTTGGCGGCGGCGGTCGGCGAGGTAGAATCTGGCCTCAGGTGCCGGTCGGTCACGTTCGCCGACCCAGGGGCCGTGCGGACAGCAGCCGTGACACCACCGGAGGCGAAGCTCGGATGACAGCGTCGAAGTCAAGCCGCGCCCGGAACGCGCGTAGCGGAGCCAGGCCGGTGCGGCCAGGAACGGCAATGCCGCCGGGAACGGCAGCGCGGCCAGGAACGGCAGCGCCGCCAGGAACGCGAACCGGCCCGGGCAGGAACGGCGGCGGCCGGGCGGGAATGGCGGCCAAGGCGGGAACGGCGGCGCGGCGGGGACCGGCGGCCGGGAACGGCGCCAGAGACGGGAACGCGGGGAGAACGCGGTGCCGGCGGCCGGGACCGTGGCCGCGGCCCGGAGGTCAGGAAACGGCTCGGCCCGGAACGGGGCGCCCCGGGGACGGGCGCTCCAGGACGATTTCGGCGCCAGCACGGCCGGCCCCGGACCGGCGCTGTGGCTCCAGCTCACCACATTCGTGCTCGCGCTGGCCGGCCTGGGCGTGTCGATCTACCTGACGATCGCGCACTTCACCGAGTCGGCGCTGCTGGGATGCTCGGAGTCGGGCCTGGTGAACTGCACCAAGGTGACCACTAGCGCGCAGTCGTACGTGTTCGGCATCCCGGTGGCCGTGCTCGGGCTGGCGTTCTATCCTGTTCGCAGTGGCGATCATGAGCCCGTGGGCCTGGCGGGCGGCCAGGCGCGAGATCCACCTGGTCCGGATGGCGTCGCTGGTCGTGGGCATCGGCTTCGTGCTCTACCTGCTCTACGCCGAGCTCTTCATCATCGGCAGCATCTGCCTGTACTGCACCAGCGTGCACATCATCACGTTCCTGCTGTTCGTCCTGACCATGGGCGCGCTGGCGGTCTGGGGGCTGAGGCCCGGCGCGCCGTGGCCGCTGAGGCTCGGACGCCCAGCTAAGGGAACCGAGGCGCAGGCCATCGCCTAGCGCCGGAGCTGACCGGACGGCCGGTCCACCGGGCCGACGGCCCGGTGCACCGGGCTATGGCTTTGTCGGCGGTTTTGGGCGTCCTGGTGCCGTGTCAGGTAGCGTTCGCCCCGCTTCAGACGGCTTCGCCGGGGCAGAACCCCGTATCCGATCCACATCGAAGGACCATCGGTGTCGTTTGGGCACAATGCTAGGAATTTAAGGGAACTCGTGGGTGCCGAATTTCGAGGCTTTGCTGCTGGTCAGGATCCTCGCTGCGGGTTGGGCCAGCGTCGGAGGGCGGCGCGGGTGGCGGCCTGCTGTGGTACAGCGTCAGCCGCCGGCCGGTAAGGGCAACGCGAGCCCTTTACGTACTTTATGCCGGGATTTTGGGTGGCGGCATTCCGGCGCCCATCATGATCGTGGCCAGTTCCGGTACTACGGCCGCGGCTGTTATTAACTTCGGGCGTGTCGCCGGTTCTCCCCTGCCCCGGGCCGGGCTGATCGCGAACCCGCGGGCGCGTTCTTCCCCGCCCGCAACGCGGAGAACACCAGCCGCTGGTTCGCCGCGCACGGCCCTGGCCGGGTCCGTCCGAGCCGGGGAACCGGGGCGCCCCGCTCCGCCGGGACGCGCTGACCGGCCCCTCACATCACAGCACACGCTTCCCCTCACTCGCGTACGGCGCCAGTTTCGGGGGAATGCGGCAGCGTACCGGTTCTTTGCGGGAGAAAGCCGCATCCACTGACTACGCGCCAGGCGGGAAGTGACCGCCCAGTGACCGCCAGGCCGCCCTGCTCCGCCCGGCCGGGCGAGCTGGCCCTTCCCGGCCCGGCACCGCCTGCCGCTGAAGCCGCCGGCACCGCAGGTGACCAGCCGCCGCCGCGTCCTCCTCGGGAAAGCCGTGGTCGCGCACCCGCTCATCCGCGACCGGCCCCACCACCGCGAACCTCGCCACCAGCACCGCCACGGCATCCTCAGCAACCGCCGCAGCACATCCTGACACGCCAAAACCGCAAACCACTACATAATGACCGACGCGGCCTATACGCCCGTTTCTGGCCATGATCATGAGGCAGGCAGAGCCGAGGGCGCTTCCTTAACTTCCTGGCATTGCGCTGGGGCAACCACGATGGACCATCGGTGTCGTTCGAGAGCGGGAGCGCCCGGCACGGGTGTGTCAGGCGAGGTGGGTGGTGTTCGCGGGATGCTGACCTTGCGCCGGGCGGGACCGTACTGGGCGGGACCGTACTGGGCGGGACCGTACTGGGGGTGACCGTACTGGGCGGACCGTACTGGGCGGACCGTACCGCTATGGTGCATGTTTCTCTTAACAGACATGCGGTCGGGCGTCCAGGGGTCTGCGGCAGGTGGTTACCGTAGGTGGGGTGGCCGACTACCCTGCTCTCCGCATGCTGATGATCATCGGCTCCGGCGAGACCAGCCCGACCATGGTCGCGGTGCACAAGGATGTCCTGGCGCGGCTCGGCGTACGCGCGCCGAGCGCACTGCTGCTCGCCACGCCGTACGCGTTTCAGGAAAATGCGGACAACGTGTCGGCTCGGGCGCAGCGGTACTTCGCCGGCCACGTCGGGCTGAAGGTCTGCGTCACGCCAGGCACGAGCGTGAACGCTGCTCCTGGGATGGCTCCGCCGATGCTCGGGGTGCAGGCGCAGGAACGGGAAGCGGCTGACATCTCCGCCGCGGACTGGGTCTTCGCCGGGCCCGGGAGCCCTTCGTACGCGCTCGCGCACTGGCAGGCCTGCCCGATGGCAGGCGCGCTGCGGCAGCGAGTCCTAGCTGGCCACGGGCTGACCGTACTGGCCTCGGCCGCCGCCGCTACGGCGGGCCAGTTCACCCTGCCGGTCTACGAGATCTACAAAGCGGGCGGAGCGCCACGCTGGCTGGCCGGGCTCGACCTGATGGGCACGCTCGGCTTGAAGGTCGCGGTCATCCCGCACTACGACAACACCGAGGGCGGCCACTACGACACCCGGTACTGCTACCTCGGGGAGCGAAGGCTGGCGGTGATGGAGCGTGAGCTCCCCGCCGGAACCGCCATCCTCGGCGTCGACGAGCACACCGCCGTCCTAATCGACATGGGCACCAGCGGCATCGAGATCCGCGGCCGGGGAGGGGTCACCGTCCGCCGGGCCGGGCACACCGTGATCTTGCCGTCCGGCACCCGGCTGACGATCGCCGAGCTTCGCGGCCTGGTCCGCGGGGCTCGGCGCGCGAGCGGAACTGGGACCGGAAGAGGCGGCGCCGGTTCGGGCATCGGAGGGAACGGGCCCGGCGGGAACGGGGCCGGCGGGACCGGGGACGGCGGGACCGGGGACGGCGGGACCGGGGAGCGGCGAGGGCGGGGGCGGGTGCGGCGGGGGCGGCGGGAACGAGGGCGGCGGGAACGGGGGCGGAGACGGGGGTGGGGTGGGGGCGGACGGGTTGTCACGGCGGCAGTCGCTGCCGCTGGCTGAGGTGATGGCGATCACGGAGCGGGAGTTCGCCGCGGCGGCCGTGAACCGGGACGCGGCCGCGATGGTCGGGGCGATCTTGGAGCTGGAGACCGCGATCGGGCAGTGGGAGGCCGACACCGACGAGGACCAGGGGACCGAGCAGGCGCGCGCGTTGCTGCGTAGCCTCATTGGCCGCCTCGGCCGGGCGGCGCAAACGGGTCTGGCCGATCCCAGGGACCGCCTGCGACCAGCGGTCGAGCCGCTCGTCGCGCTGCGAAATACGCTGCGTACCGAGGGCAACTTCACCGCCGCCGACGTCATCAGGCAGGCCCTGTCCGCCGCCAAGCTCGATCTCGGCGACACTCCGGACGGGACCCG
Organism: uncultured Actinomycetes bacterium; assembly: GCA_963808315.1. Lineage (GTDB taxonomy): Bacteria > Actinomycetota > Actinomycetes > Streptosporangiales > Streptosporangiaceae > Palsa-504. Next base: position 174,237 of record CAWEFK010000001.1, read on the forward strand.
GTGGCAGCCCGCGGAAATGGCCTGATCCGCCGGTGTGTGCCACGGATGACATCTTCATCATGTTGCCGGCTAGCCAGGTCCGGCCGGGCCTTCACCCACTACCCTTGGCTCACGAGGCTGGGCCGTACGCCAACCCGACGCGACCTGAACGAGAGGAGCGGCTTCCGTGCCAGGCATGAACTCCGGCCTGAGCCCGGGTGACCCGACACTGGTCGCCGCGTTCAGGACCGCGCTGATCCATCAGGGCGCGATCGCCCTCCTTCTCATCGTGTTCCTCTGGCTCGCCTGGGCGACGGCGCGTACCTGGCGGATGACCGCGGCCGGCGCGAAGGGCGAGACCGGCGCGAAGGGCGTGGCGGGCGGCAAGGGCGTGGCGAGGGAAGCGCGGGGACGGTGGCTGCTCCGCATCGGGTTCGGCGTGCTTTGGATCGTGGACGGCCTGCTGCAGGCACAACCCAAGATGGCGGGCGGCCTGGCCTCGCAGGTCATCCAGCCCACCGCGGCGGCGTCGCCGGCCTGGGTCCAGCACCTGGTCAACTGGGGCGCCACCGCCTGGTCGTACCACCCCATCCAGGCCGGCGCGGCCTCGGTATGGATCCAGGTCGGGATCGGCGCCTGGCTCCTGGTGTCGGCGCACGGGCCGTGGTCCCGGCTGGCCGGGGCGGCCAGCGTGGGCTGGGGGCTGGTCGTATGGGTCTTCGGTGAGTCGTTCGGCGGGATCTTCGCGCCCGGCCTGAGCTGGCTCACCGGTGCACCCGGCGGCGTGCTGTTCTATGTGGCCGCCGGCGCGCTTATCGCGCTGCCTGAGAAAGCCTGGCGTAGCCCCCGGCTCGGCCGGGGGATGATGGCGGCCCTCGGGCTGTTTTTCGCCGGGATGGCGGTGCTGCAGGCCTGGCCCGGCCGCGGCTTCTGGCAGGGCACGTCGGGAGGCAAGCCGGGGACGCTGGCGGGGATGGTCCAGACGATGGCCGGAACCCCGCAGCCGCATGTCCTGTCCGCTCTCATCTCCGGGTTCGGGTCGCTGACCGCCCGGCACGGCTTCGCGGTCAACCTCATCGTGGTCATCGTGCTCGCCGGACTCGGAGCCATCTTCGGGACCGGGCGCCCCGGGCTGGTTCGGTACGCGGTGTGGTTCGGAGTCGCGTTCTGCCTGGCGGACTGGGTGCTGGTGCAGGATTTCGGCTTCCTGGGCGGCCTCGGCACCGACCCGAACAGCATGATCCCGATGGTGCTGCTGTTCTTGGCCGGCTACCTGGCCCTCGAGCCGGCGGCCGCGGTTGAGCCGGCGGCCGGGGCGGTGGCCACCGGGGCGCAGGACACCACGGGGCGACGGCTGCGCTCGCTGCGACCGCGGATGCTGGGCGGGATGCTGGCGACGACGGGCGCCCGGTCGGTCGCCGCGGTGGCCGCGGTCGCGGTCATCATCCTCGGCGCGGCGCCGATGGCCTCGGCGGCGGCGAACCGGACCGCGGATCCGATCCTGGCCCTGGCCATCGCGGGGGGCAGCACCACCCTGGACCTGCCGGCGCCGGGCTTCACGCTCACCGACCAGAACGGCCGGGCGGTATCGCTGGCGAGCCTGCGCGGCAAGGTCGTGCTGATGACCTTCCTCGACCCGGTGTGCACCAGCGACTGCCCGATCATCGCCCAGGAGTTCAAGCAGACCGCGCAGCTGCTCGGCGCGCAGAACTCCCGCGTCGAGCTGGTCGCCGTCGTGGCCAACCCCACCTACCGCGCCACGGCCTTCACCCAGGCGTTCGACCGGCAGGAAGGGCTGGCCGCGGTGCCGAACTGGCTGTACCTGACCGGCTCGCTGAGCCAGCTGGGCGCGGTCTGGCGGCAGTACGGGGTCACCGTGCAGAACCTGCCGGCGGGCGCGATGTCCGCACACAACGATCTGGCCGTGATCATCAACCCCTCCGGTGAGATCCTCGAGGAGGTAGGCGCCGACCCGGGCCCGGGCACGAGTAGCACCAAGTCCTCGTACTCGGTGCTCCTCAGCCAGTACGTCCGCCAGGCGCTGGGTGCCTCATGACGAGCGGGGTGGGAGCCTGGGCCCGCGCGGGCCTGGTCCTGGCCTGCGCGAGCCTGGCGGCCGGCTGCGGGTCCGCGACCCGGACTGGATCCGGCGACGGATCGCCGGGCCGGCCGGCCTACAGCTCGAGCCCGCCGGCCGTGACCGTGCCGCTCAGCACCTCGCTTGTCACCGCGCAGGGCACCTGGGCGATCGCCGTCATGGGCGGATCGGCCGCGGCTGAGGACAACTTCTGGCAGCTATTCGTGCGACCGCCTGGCGCCAGCCGCTGGTCGCTCGTCACTCCCCCCGGGGTGGCCGACAATGGCGGGCTGGTGGCTGCGGGCACCGGGACATCCCTGGTCATCGGGTTTCGGCCCAGCCAGGACCTGGCTTTCTCTCCGCTGGCGGCGAGCACGGACACGGGCAAGAACTGGACGCCCGGGCTACTCGACGCACGTCTGGCCGACACTCAGGACGCGCTCGCGACCGACCCGTCGGGACAGGCCCTCGCGCTGCTGCAAGACGGCAGCATCGAGGCGGCGCCCACCGCGAGCGCCGCCGCCGCCGGCCAGTGGTCGCCGCTGACGACGCTGCGGGCCCTCGCGGCGTCCGGCCCGGGTCGCGAGTGCGAGTTGCAGGAGTTGCAGGCGGTGTCGTTCGGCCCAAATAAGGACGCGGTGACGGCGGGGAGTTGTGAGCGGCCGGGGGTGGCGGGGGTTTTCACTGATGCCGGCGGGACGTGGCAGTCGGCCGGGCTGGTGCTGCCCCCGGAGTACGGCCGCGATCAGGTTCAGGTGCTTGGCCTGGGCGCCGAGGCCGGCGGCAACATGGCGTTCCTGCTCGCGGGACACAGCCTGCTGGCCGCATGGTCAGACGGGGCGCACTGGACGGTGTCAGGTCCGGTCCCGGCCGGCCCGGTGCAGGCGTCCGGGTTCGGGCCCGACGGGAGCGCATGGCTGCTCAGCGGCCGCCGCGCGGACACCATCAGCGGAGCGGGCGGCGCCTGGCGGGCGCTGCCGGCCGTGCCACCGGGGACCGCGACGCTCGCTCCGGGACCCGGCGGCTCGTATGACGCGCTGGCCGTGGCCGGGACCAAGCTCACCGTCTGGCGCCTGACCAACGGGGCCTGGGTGCTGCTCCAGCGGTTCAGCGTACCCATCGAGTACGGGTCCTCGAGTTAGGACGACCATGAGCTACCTCACCGGCCACTGGTCGTTCGACCCCTTTCTCATCCTGGCTATCGTGGTGGCCGGATGGTACGAGATCGGGCTGTGGCGGCTGGCCCGACGGTCCCGGCCGGAGCGTACGCGGGAACGGCGGGTGAGGTCGCTGTGGTTCTATGCGGGGCTAGTGGTGCTGCTGCTGGCGGTGGAGTCACCAATCGACTACTGGTCCGACGACTACTTCTCGGTGCACATGGTCCAGCATCTGCTGCTGATGTTCGCCGCGCCCTCGCTGATCGTGGCGGGCGCGCCGTGGCAGCCGCTGCTCGACGCGCTGCCCGGCCGGTCCGGGCGCAGCGTGACCCGCGGGGTACTGGCCGGCACCTGGTCCAAGCCGCTGCGAGCGCTGGGCGGGCTGGTGCTGCGGCCGTGGGTCTCGATCGCCCTGTTCAACGCGGTGATGATCGGCTGGCACCTGCCCGGGCCGCTTGACCTGGCCGAACGCAACTCGGCCGTGCATATCTGGCTGATGCACGGCAGTTTCTTCGCCGCCGGGGTGCTGTTCTGGCTGCAGTTCATTCCTTCCCCGCCGTTCCGCCGCCGGATGCCGTTGCTGTCCGCGGCCGGCGCACTGCTCGTCACCAACGTCATCATGATCGGCATGGCGATGGCGCTGAGCATCTTCGCGTCGGGTTCTGTGTATCCGGTGTATGACCATGTGCCCGGCGTCACCCTGCCGCCGTTCGCCGACCAGCAGATCGGCGCGGCCATCTTGTGGGTGTGCGGTGACTTCTGGGCGGTCCCGACGATGATCGCGATCATCAGGCAGCTGGTGGCGGCCGACGGCTCGGTGAGCGGGGCGCTGGAGACGATGCTGAAACGGGGCAGCACCAACGTATCCGGCTGGGGGCGGCCGCGATCGGGAGCGGTGGCCGACCTGGGAGCTCAGCCACCCTCCTCGCCCGAAGCGGGGCGGTGAACCCGGCGGCGTAGCTTTCCCGGCCGGACGGGCGGGCCGGCCGGGCGGACGGGCCGGGCGCCGCGGCGGGCCGAGGGAGTTAGCGGGCGGACGGGCGGAGTTGCCGAGGGGACCTCAGGGGCGCCGGAGTCCGCTGAGTCAGGTTTGATGGCTTCGGATATCTTGCGCAGGCCGCCGGAGTCCGCTGAGTCAGGTTTGATGGTTTCCGATATCTTGCGCAGGCCGCCGAAGGCGGTCGAGCGGGCGACCATGACCACGCCGACGATCAGCGCGGCGATCCCGCCGGCCTCGATGGCCAGCGGTCCAGGCGAGATCTGGATCCGGTCGCCGAACACCACGATGCCGAGCGCGATGCCCGCGACCGGCTCACCGGCCGCGATCGTGGGCAACGAGGCGTGCAGCGGGCCTGAGCTGAACGCGTTCTGCATCAGCCACAGGCCGACGATGCCGGTGGCGACCAGGCAGTAGGGCGGCCAGACGGTGAACAGGTGCGTGACCGGGTGCCGCTGCAAGATCTCCAGCGTCTGCCTGGTCAGCGCGTCCTGAATGCCGAACACCAGGCCGGCCCCCAGCCCGGTGAGGGTGGCCCGCCCGTTTCCTCGCCTGCGGTGACCGGTCTGCACGGCGGCAAACGCGATGCCGGCGATGATGGCGGCCACGTACCAGTGCGAAAACGAGCCGAACGACAGTCCGATGGGCTTGGTGGAACGGGAAAGGGACAGCAGGGTCACGCCCGCGCACAACACGATCGCGCCGGCCACCTCGGACCACTTGACCGCCTGCCGGGACATCGGCACCGCGAGGATCAGCGCGAACAGCAGATAGGTGGTCAGCAGCGGCTCGACCAGCGTCAGCTCAAGATGGCCGATCGACCACGCTGACAACCCGTAGCCGCCGATCATGCAGCCGATACCGAGCAGCCAGCGCGGCTTGCGCAGCAGGTCGGTCAGGATGCGCAGGCTGAGAAAACGCGACTCGGGCTCTTGCTCGGCGGCGAACTGCTGAAGGACGAAACCGATGCCAAGCAGCATGGCGGCCACGAGGGTCGTCGCATAATCTACGTCCAGCTCCACGGTGCTCTGCCTTTGTCAGTTGCAGGCTTCATCAGGTGCATCGTCTTCAGCTATCAAGGACAACGTGCACTGCTGACGGCTAGTTTCTGTCAGGCGACGTGACGCACGGGTGTCTGGGTACGCAAGTCGATCGTATGCTAGCCGCTGATCCCTCTCCGGCCACCGCGCCGGGTTGCGGCACCTCCCGGACTGCGTCGACGTGATCGGTCCTCGACTATATCCGGCGCCACTACCCAGGAAAACGCTCGTTACCCGGCCAAAAGAGCTAATCGTACTAATATGAAAACCGTCGGCAGGCGTCTTCGCCATGGGGAAAGGGTGCTGACGTGGGGGTCGCGAAAAAGGCGGCCAGGAAGCGCGCGGTGGGGACACGTGAGCACATCGTCGCTTACCTGGCAGAGGTACACGAGCTGTTCGACGCCAGCGGGATGGCCAGCACACGGCTCTCCGCTGCGGTCGGCTACCCGGGTTCAAGCGTGGCGTTCGCCCAGCTTCTGTCCGGGATGGAGCGGGCGGGTCTTATCGAGCGCGAGGTGCGCGGCAAGCGGACCTACCGGATCGGCCTGGGATCTGCGCAAGCCCTCGGGGCCACGGACACTGGTGAGTCGTGTGCGTGGGACGGGGCTGGTGGGGCTGATGGGGCTGTAGGCCTGGCTGGGATTGGCATGGTGGGCGGCGCGGGCGAGACAGCCGGTTTTGACTATGACGAGCTGGCCCGACGGCTGCTGATCCAGGTGGTTCGGCGGCTAGCCGCGGCCGAGCCGGGAGCCGGAGCGTCGGGGGCCGGTACGTCGGGGGCGGGAGCGCCGGGGGCCGGGGCGCCGGGGGCCGGAGCGCCGGGGGCCGGAGCGCCGGGGGCTGGAGCGCCGGGGGCGCGGCTGGGGGCTGGAGCGCCGCAGGGCACGTGGCTGACCGACGCCTGGATCGAACACGGCAAGCTGGCCGAGGAGAACGTCAGGCTCAGGGAGCAGCTCGAGGCCGCGCGACAGGCGCTTGAGCTGGCCGCCAAACGCCTCCGCAAGCTGCCGATCACCAACGATCTTGACCGCAGCGAGATCGTGCTGCTGCAGCGACTGCTTGCCCTCAGCGGGTCCGGGGGCGCTAGCTGAGACGGCCGCCGAGGTAGACTCTCGCCGCGTTTCCGGCCAGGACACCGGCCAGGACGTCCGGGGGCAGCCCGAGCGCGGCCACCGCGCGCGCGTTCCTGGCCACGCCGGGAACGCCGGGCCAGTCGGTGCCGAAGATCCACTTCCGGGCCAGCCGCACCAGGTCGAAGCCGGCGTAGTAGTCAGGCAGTCGTTGAGGCGGCAGGCCGGCCAGGTCGAACCAGACGTTGCCATGGTCCAGGGCCATCTGGGCCGCATCGGCGTACCAGCGGCCCCGGCCGCCGTGGGCCAGGACGAACTGGACGCCGGGGAAGTCCGCGACGGCCCGGCTCATCAGCTTGGGGTCCCCCGCGTCGGGGTCCGAGCCGGGGAAGATGCTGCCGCCGGTGTGCACGATCACCGGCACGCCACGCTCGGCGCACAGGTCGTAGACCGCGTACATCTCATCGGTGCCCGGGCGGAACCCGCCGTGCACCGGGTGCACCTTGACCGCGACCGCGCCCAGGTCGAGCTGACGGCCGGCTTCGGCCACCGGGGAGGGGTGCACCTCGGGGTTGACGTTGGCGACGAGGCGGAACCGGGCCGGGTCGTGCGCGATGATCGGCAGCAGGTCCTCCACCGGCTGGATCCCGGTCGTCCGCGGGCTGTACTCGGCGAACAGCAGGGCCACGTCGACGCCCTCGGCGTCCAGCAGCGCGTCCAGCCGGGCCGGAACCGGATCGCCGTCGGCTTCGAACACCTCCCGCCACCGGGCATCCCGGCCGAAGTCGCGCGCCCACTGCAGCCACGCGGGAGAAACCGTGCTCAGCCTGGGCACGTGCATGTGGGCGTCGACCACCGCCCGGCCGTCGATCATCGGCGCGAGCTACCGGTCCGGGTCCAGCCGCCGCAGCCCGGCCAGGTAGGTGCGGCCGGACTCCACGTAGGTCTCTACCGCGCCCTGGACCCGGGTGGGGGCAAGCCCGGTCTTCTTGATCTTCGCGGGGACGCCGGCCACCAGGGCACCCGGCGGCACCTGGAAGTTCTCAGGCACCAGGCAGGAAGCGGCCACGATCGCCCCCGTCCCCACCGTGACCCCGTTCAGGGTGACCGAACCCGAGCCGATCAGGCACCGGTCCGCCACCACGCAGCCTTCCAGGTGCGCGTTGTGGCCGACCACGCACTCGGCTCCGATCAGCGTCGGCCAGTCGTGGGTGCAATGGACCACGGTGCCGTCCTGCACCGACGTCCGCGCGCCCACCTCGATCCGACCGTGGTCACCGCGCAGCACAGCGCACGGCCACACCGACGCCTCCGGGCCGATCCGCACCCGGCCGATGACGACGGCGTCGGGATGGACGAAGGCAGTGGGGTGGATCTCCGGCTCGTATTTCCCCAGCGCGTATATCGGCACTCGCGGACCCTTTCTGCGGCTAGGTGACGAGACTATCGGTTAGCTCAGGCACGCCGTTCCGGGGGCCGGGGGCGGCCGGGCCTGGGGGCTGGGGCGGCCGGGGCGGCCGAGGGCCGGGCCGGCCGGGGCCGGGACGGCCGGGCATGGGGCCGGGTCTGGGGCCGGGCGGGCCGGGCCGGCCGGGGCGGCCGGGGCGGCCGGGGCGGCCGGGGGTGCGCGACAGTTATGTAGGGCTCCGCGAGTTCGCGCTGGCAAGGTTTCGGCGCTGGTTGCGCGTCCGGCAACCCACATCGGACCCAGGCCCGGCCACCCAGGTCCCACCGCGGCGTAAGCAGGCCCGGCCATCCCCCGTCCGCCGGACAAAAACGACAATACGGACCCTAGTCCAGGAATTCGAATTATCGTGGATATTTACCTGCCCTATGAGGGTAGTGACGATCCACGATCACAGCAGGGCCGGGCGGGGAGCGGGTGGGGGGGACTGGTGGGGCATGCGAGGGCAGGGGGATTGGGTGGGACGGGCGACGGGCTGCTTCAGCCGCCGCGGGTGAACTGACGGGATTCCCCGGGGTGGGCGATTGACTTGCTGCGTGGTGCACAACCAGGCAGACCTCTCCTGACCGGCCGCGACCACAAGATGATCTTGACTATCTACAAAATCGACATGCACCCCCGGCCGGGTGGGACGGACCGCGGCTACGCGACGGGATCGAGCACGATGACGGGAATCTGGCGCGGCGCGGCGTTCGTCTCGTACTCGGCGAAACCCGGGGCGACGGACTTCTGCCTTTCCCAGATCTGGTCCCGCTCGTCCCCGTCCGCCACCCGCGACCTGACCTGAACGTGGCCGGTGCCCACCTCGACCGTGGTGTCCGGGTGCGCGGCCAGGTTGTAGTACCAGTCCGGGTTTTTCGGGGAGCCGCCGCCGACGCGAAGATCGCGAACGAACCGTCCAGCGGCTGATACATGAGCGGGTTCACCCGTTCTGTGCCGCTCTTCGCCCCGGTGGTGTGAAGCAGCAGGACGGGGGCGCCCTCGAACATGCCGCCCACCTTCCCGCCGTTCGCCCGGAACTCGTTGATGACCTTCTCGTTGAAGTTTTCCATCTCGGTCATTGGTCGCTCCTTCTGGTGCTTGTGCTATCTCGTGGGGCGTACTTTGCTTCTGGCTATCCAGCAGGATCATAGGTGACCGGTAGGGTCGGACCATGGCAGGCGAGGTTGGAAAGCTCACGCCGCACGAGGGCGACCTGGAGCCGGATGGAGACTACGACGGCTTCGCCTTCGCCGGCGCCACGTTCGACGACAGCGCCGCCGAGAGCTGCCTATTCCTCGACTGCGCGTTCACCAACGTGACGTTCGGCCGCGGTCGGCTGCGCCGGGCCAGGTTCACGGACTCTTCTCTGCGGGACACCCGGTTCGTCTCCACCGACCTGGCCGAGACTGGCTGGCAGGACGTCACCCTGGTCGGCTGCGCCCTGGCCGGGGTACAGGCGTTCTCCGCGTCGATGCGCCGCGTCAGCTTCCGGGACTGCAAGCTCGACTCGGTGAACTTCCGCGGCGGCGTCCTCACCGACGTGACGTTCGAGAATTGCCTGTTGCGCGACGCGGAGTTCGGGAGTGCCCGGCTGCTGCGGGTCAGCTTCCCAGGTAGCACCCTGCACCGCGCGGACTTCACCAAGGTCAGCTGCACCGACGTAGACCTGCGCGGCGCCGAGCTCGGCATCACCGCCGGATACGAGTCGCTGCGCGGCGCCACCATCGACAGCATCCAGTTGGTCGCCATGGCGCCGCTGCTCGCCCGTCACCTCGGCATCACCGTCGCCGACTGACGGCGGGTTTGGCACCCGGAGGGTCTGGGAGCCGGTTCCGTGGGGGACGAACCACCGTCCGTTCGGGAAAAATGAGACTGTCGTTACGTTGACGCCGGATTCTGGTTCTGGAGTGACGGGATAACACTTGCGTGACTGTGGTGGGGGAGACCGCAGACGCCGGCTGAGGGGATCCTGGTGACTACCAAGACAGCAATCGTTATTGTGTGTCATTGATACCTCTATTATGGGATAAATGTCACATTCAAGTTCGAAAATGCCGCGCTGAGTTATGCCAGCGCGCGCATGGCGTGGGCGAAGGCTTCGGCCCGGTCGCGATAGTCGCGGAACTGGCCGAAGCTGGGCGCGGCCGGCGACAGGAGGACCACGCCGTCCGGCTTGGCCCAGCGGTAGCCCGCAGCCACGGCGGAGGCTAGGTCCGGGCAGTCGGTGGCGCCCGCGAAAGCGGTGGACGGATGCGGCTCCTGGAAGGCGGGGGCCTGGTGGGGGGCGGCGGGCTGGCGGGGGGCGGCGGCCTGGTTGATGTGGGCGCGGATGCGGGGACCGCTGTCGGGCAGGGTGAGCACGTAGGTGGGGGCCGGGCGGGCCACCAGGCCGGCCGCGAGCGGCGCGTAGTCGATGCCGCGGTCGTGACCGCCCACGATCAGCGCGATCCGGCGGCCGGGGAAGGCATCCAGGGCGGCCAGGGTGGGCAGCACGTTGGTGGACAGGCTGTCGTCGACGAAGGTGACGCCGCCGAGGGTGCCGATGGAGGTGAGGCGGCTGGCCAGGGGCTGGTAGCCACGGGCCGCGGCGGCCAGGCGGTCGTCATCGGCGGCACCGGGCACGCCCATGGCGACCAGGCAGCGGCGGGCGATGAGCACATTACGCCGGTTGTGCCGGCCGGGCAGCCCGAGCGGGGTCATCCAGCGCGACCCTGGATCGTCGTCCGCGGACACCCACTCCACCCGCGGTCCGAGCAGCGCCGCCCGCTGGACGAGCAGGTCACTGTCGGCGTTGGCCACGGTTAGTTCGGCGCCGGGTTGCGAGCACGCGGATAGCTTGTCCCGGTAGTACTGCTCCACGCCCCCGTGCCAGTCGAGGTGGTCCGGGTGCAGCGAGGTCACCGCGACCACGGGCGGCGAGTAAGGCAGGTCGGTGGCCTGGTAGCTGGACACTTCGATGACCCAGTAGTCGAGGTCGCTAGGTTGCTCCGGGTCGTAGGGCAAGACACCGATGTTCCCGCCGACTAGGCACCGGTAGCCCAGGTGAGTCAGCAGGTGTCCGGCGACCGATGAGGTGGTGCTCTTCCCCTTGGTGCCCGTCACACACAGGACCCGGCGCAGGTCGGCCTCGGCCAGCCACAGCCCCAGGCCGCCCACCACCGGAACGCCCAGCGCGGACAGGCGGGCCGCCTCGGGCCGGTACCGGCTCAGGCCCGGCGTCTTCACCACCGCGTCGCACTGTTCCAGGGCGGCCAGCCCGCCTTGGCCGGTAGCGAGCACCGGGCGACCGTCGGGGTCCGCCTGAGGCTGGTCGTCGACCAGGACCGGCTCGACACCGAGGGAGAGCAGCTTGCGCAGGTTCGCGTGCCCCTCGCGGCCCAGGCCCCAGATGCCGACCCGGGCTCCGGCCAGGTCAGACCAGGAAAGTTTGGGCCTGGTCATCGGTAGCCGGCCGGGATGAAGTTCGCGGCCACCGGCTCGAGCATCGCGTCCGCATCCGCCGCGGAGGGTGCGTCTGGCCACCCGGCGACCTCGAGCGCCAGGTCCTGGAGCAGCGCGGTCCCGGCCCGGTCGTCCCGGCGTGCGGCCAACTGGACCGCGGCCCGGCACTCGCTAACCTCGCCGACGCACTCGAACGGCTTGGCGCCCGCGCCGAGCAACCCCCGGAACTTCCCGGCCAGGCCCGGATCATCGAGCGGTTCGCCGGTCACCGCGAAGATCCGCCGCAGCGCCCCGGCCGGCATGAACGGCGCCAGGATCAGGTCGATGAAGCAGCATTTGTCACACTGGCCGCACCAATGATCGAGCCGACGGGCCCTGTCACTATAAAAAGCCTTATTACAACTACGGAACGACCCGTGGTACTGCTCCAAGGCCGCGAATTCGCGCCCGACCCAGAGCTCGGTCCGGTCCCTGAGCCAGGAAAAGTATTCCGGCAGCCGCGGGCCGAGCACGTCGCGGAAGGCCCGCTCGAACACGTCGCTCTTGGAGAACTGGTGATTCACCGGGCGCCCGCTGGTACTCGAGCGTCGGAACCGACGCCGACCACTCGTTGGACATCACCACCGCGTCCCGGTCCTCGAGCACCGCGGCCAGCACCGCGATCGCCGACAAGATGCCGGTCACCGGCACATGGCCGTTCAGGAAGCCGAGCTCGGCGGAGCGCAGTAGCTGCGGATCGATCTCTCGTTCCGCCCGCACGACGGGCAGGCCGGTCACCGCGGCGGGCGCCTCGATCGCGTCGAACCGGTCACCAGGCCGGTTCACCACGAACAGCGCCGTATCCGCCAGCCGCCGTATCCGCTCCACCACCACGATCGAGTCGATTCCCCCGCCGAACGGCACAAGCGCGCGACGCTGACCGGCCGGCTCGGGCTCTGCTGCGGCGGGTCCTGGCTCTCCGGGCGCGGCGGGCTCTGATGCGGCTGGCTCGGGCGCTCCGGCCGCGGCGCGACGGCCCTCGATGCGCAGCGAGGTCAGGTCGAGTGAGTTGCGGTAGGCGAACTCCCCCAGGCCCTGCCGGTAGAACTCGCGCAGGAAGGCCAGCTCGGCCTCGGTCAGCGCGGTTTCACCGAGGTCGATCACACCGGGCGCGGCGGTCTTGTAGTAGGACACGCCGGCCAGCAGGAACACCAGGCGGGCCGCCGCCCGGGCCGCGTCGGTACCCCAGCGCGGGCCGGGCGGCAGCGTGAAGCGTTCCGCGAACTCGCGCCCGTCCAGCTCGTACCGGCAGGTCAGTGAGCCGGCGTCGGCGTCTGCAGCGTAGGACAGGTACCGGAACACCTGGCCCCGAGCGGGTGGATGTGACACCGTACCCACTCTAGGGGTGTTGGTCAGATTCCCCATGGGTTCGTCCTGGTCGGCGTCGGGGTTGGGGTCGGTGTCATGGTAGCCGTCTTGGGTGGGTTCGAGGATGCCCAGGACCGCGTCGAAGGGCTCCTGGCTGTCGGCGACCAGCACGGTCACGCGCCCGGGAACGGTTTCCTAACGGGCGCCGCGCGCCGTAGATCACCAGGCCGGCGATGAAAACGACGACTTCGACGCCGAGAAACAGCACGAACGGCCAGACGGGATCCTTGAGCGCAACCGCCACTATGTAGCCGACGACACCGGTCACGGCCACCGCCACCGCGGCGAGCGCCTGTGCCCGCATCCTGAGCAGGCTCTGCCGCTCATCGACCCGCTGGCCCAACATCGCGCCCGTGTCGCTGTCCCGCCCGCCCCACACGTAGTAGCCAACCGCCCCGGCGACCGCTATTACCACAACGGGGATGGCGTCCTCCCAGCCCTGGGCGGCGGTCAGCGCAGCCGCCAGGCCAGCACCGAAAATGATCGTCGTCGCGGGTGCTACCAGGCGACCGTGCTTGGCGCTCTTCATGGGTCCACCTCATCCTCCGGGTCAAACATCTTGTCCACCGTCGAGTCAAAGAACCGGGCGATCCGGAAGGCCAGCGGCAGCGACGGCGAGTAGCGGCCGTTCTCGATCGAGATCACCGTCTGCCGCGACACGCCCAGGGCCGCCGCGATCTCAGCCTGGGAGATCCCCCGCTGAGCGCGCTCTTCCCGGACCCGGTTCCGCATGATGTAAAGGTACCTTGACCATACCTGGAATGTCAAGCGACCTTTACCAAGCCCGAAGTCGCCAGCGGACGGCAATGCCGGCTGCCACTACCGGAGACTCCCCTGGTTTGGGCACAGTGTCACATCCATCCGTAGCCGGGTTCCCTTGGTTCACCGGTCACCTCCGGTTCGCAGGCGAGCGACCAGGGCGAGACGGCCGCAGGGACGGGCAGCCCGGTCACTGAAGAAGTAACTTGGGCCGGTGGGTGCGGTGGGGCCGGTGGGACCGGCGGGGCCAGTGGGTGCGGTGGGTGCGGTGGGACCGGTGGGTGCGGTCGGATCGACGGGGCCGGTGGGGATATCGGTGGTGTGGATCTGGGCGGCGGGAACGCCGGCCTCGATGAGGACGAAGCGGTTCGCGGCCCACAGGTCAAGGCGCCAGCGGTCCCGGACGGAGTCGGGCCGGATGAACGGGGGTGAGTCCGGCGGAACGGAGCCGGGCTGGACGACGGGGGTGGCGGGGAACGCCTGGGTGACGGCCTGGTACACGTCGGGTCCGACTTGGTAACGGGCGGGGGCGATGGCCGGGCCGATGCCTGCGACGATGTTGGCGGGGCGGGATCCCAGAGCTTGCATGGCGGCGACGGCCGCCGCGGAGACCCGCGCCACGGTGCCGCGCCAGCCAGCGTGTACGCAGGCAAGCAGGCCGGCCACGGGATCGTGCAGCACGATGGGCACGCAATCGGCGGTCAGGATCGCCAGCACCACGCCGGGGGCGCTGGTCACCAGGGCGTCCGTGGCCGGAATCGCGTTGTCCAGGGCGAACGCACCACTCCCCCGGTCAGCCTCGCTGACGACCTGGACGCCGGTCCCGTGGACCTGGCCGGCGAACACGAAATCAGCCAGGCTGGCACCGAACCCAGCCGCTAGCCGGCGCCGGTTCTCCAGCACGTTCTCCGGATCGTCGCCCACGCTCAGGCTCAGGTTCAGCGACGTGTAAGGCCCGGGCGACACCCCGCCCGACCGCGCCGTGACGGCCGCCTGGACACTCGACGCGTCGAGTGCGGGCCAGGTCAGCAGGCCCAGGGCGCCGACCTCCCGCAGCACGGTGGTGGGACCGGCGGGCATCGGGCTGGCCGGCCGCGACTGGGCGTGGGAGGTCATCGGGGACTGGGCGTGGGAGGACATCGGGTGAGAGCTTAGCGGGGGTACCGAGCCAGTTAGGTCCGCGCATGAGGTCGGGCGCGAGCGGCTCAGCCCGTCGCAGGTCCCGGGTCGTCGCCGAGGGCCGGCGGCGTCGGCGGGCGGACGTACTTCTTCGCCTCGTCGACCTTTTCCTCAGGCATGCCGAGTTCGACGGCCAGCTCGGCCGCGGTGGGCTCGCGGCCAAGATCCCGGCGCAGCCGGCGCCGCACCCGGGCGAACTCGTTGATGAGCTCGACCATGTGCACCGGGATCCGGGTGGTCCGCGCCTGGTCGGCCACGGCTTTCGTGATCGCCTGCCGGATCCACCAGGTGGCGTACGTGGAGAACTTATAGCCCCTGGTGCCGTCGAACTTCTCCATCGCCCGGATTAGGCCCAGGTTGCCTTCCTGGACCAGGTCGAGGAACAGCATGCCGCGCCCGGTGTACCGCTTGGCCAGCGACACCACCAGCCGCAGGTTGGCCTCAAGCAGGTAATTCTGGGCCTGGGCGCCCTCTTCGGCAAGCTTCTCCAGGTCGATGCGCGCGTCAGCGGACAGGGTGCCGCTGCTGGCGGCCAGCTTCTCCTCGGCCACACGACCGGCCCTGATCCGGCTGGCCAGCTCGATCTCCTGCTCGGCGCTGAGCCAGGGCACATTGCTGACGTGCTTCAGGTAGTCCTTGAGCGGATCGACGATCGGGTCAGCGGACGCGGTCGGCTCGGCCGGAAGGTCGTCGCCGTCGCCGCGGACGAAGATCTCCTCGTCGCCGCCGCCGTCATCGTCCGCGTTTTCGCTGAGCCAGGCCTGGAAACGGGCTCGCCCGGCGCTGGCGTCGTAACCGATGGCGTGCTGCTCCGCGAGGTACTCGCCGAGCTGGGGATAAAAATCGGCCACGAACAAGTTCTCACGCTCTTGACGTGCGCTTGCACCCGCGGTCACGACGAGGCTCCTTTCCCGCTGTCCTGGGCGAACGGGTAATACCGCTCCAGCCCGGCCACCAGCTTGCCTCGCGCGCCATGCAGCTGAGCGTGCACGGTGCCCTCGGCCACGCCCAGCTCGGCGGCGATCTCGGTGGCCTTCATGTGGTCCCGCCACCGCATGAGCGCGATCTTTTTCTGCCTCGGCGGCATCTCCTCGATGATCTCGCGCGCCCGCTCGAGCGCGATCGCGTTCAGTGCCTCGGCCGCGGTGTCGGCCGCGGTGGCCTGATATCTGGCCTGGATGTCGGGCCTACGGCGACGGAACACCTCCTTGCGCCGGTAATCAGTGATGTCCTTGTGGACCAGCGTGCTCAGCAGCCAGGCCCGTTGCCGGCCGCTGCCCTGCACACGCAAGGCCGACCATGCTCTGGCGGCCGCTTCGAACGTGTCCTGAACCAGGTCCGCGGCGAGTTCGCGGTCACCGTGGGTGCGTACGCACGCGTGCCCGAACAGCCACCGGTCATGAGCTGCGAAGAAACCGCTCAGCTCGGCGACGTGACACGGCGGGATCCTGGCCTCGTCGCTATCGGTCATGCCGGACCTCCCCGGATGCCGGCATGGGCTTGGGTGGGCGCGGGCCACAGTTCGAAGGTGTGCGTCACGACTATGTAGTCGCGTGACGGCGGCAAAACCTTTAGGTTCGGGGCTGGGCGCGAGCGGCGAAGGATTCGGCGGCGTGCAGGGCGCGCAGGAGGTTGCCGCCGGCCAGCGCGGCACAGTCGGACTCGGTCCAGCCGCGGGCCAGGAGCTCGGCGAACAGGGCCGGGTAGGCGGAGACGTCCTCCAGGCCGACGGTGACGTCGGGGGTGCCGTCGAAGTCGCCGCCGAGGCCGACGTGCTCCACGCCGGCCACCTTGCGGACATGATCGACGTGGTCCGCGACCTGAGCCAGCGTCGCCTGCGGCCGCGGGTGGGCGCGTTCCCACTCGTCCTTGAGGCTGAACAGCAGGTCAAGGTTCTTCGGGTCCACACCGCGCCGCGCCGCCTCGGCCTTCAGGCCGGCCAGCCAGTCGGCGGCCTGCTGAGAGACGAAGGCGGGCACGAACGTGACCATGCAGACGCCGCCGTTGCCCGCGAGCCTGGCGAGCACATCGTCGGGAACGTTGCGCGGGGTGTCGCAGACCGCGCGAGCCGATGAGTGAGAGAAGATCACCGGCGCCTGGGCCAGGTCCAGGGCGTCGTTCATCGTGGAAACCGAGACGTGCGACAGGTCGACGAGCATGCCGATCCGCTGCAGCTCGCGGACCACCTCGCGGCCGAAATCGGTCAGGCCGCCGGCCACCACCTCGTCGGTAGCCGCGTCGGCCCAGCCCACGTTGGCGTTATGGGTCAGCGTCAGGTACCTGACGCCGAGCGTGTACAGCATGCGCAGCACGCCCAGCGAACCCGCGATCGCGTGGCCGCCTTCGGCGCCGAGCAGCGAGGCCACCCGGCCCGAGATGAAGATCCGCTGCACATCGTCCGCGGTCAGCGCGAGCTCCAGCGCCTCCGGGTAGGCGGCGATCATCCGGCGCGTCACGTCGATCTGCTCGAGCACGGCGGCGATCGCGCCATCTGAGGCCAGCGAGGCCGGCACGTAGACCGACCAGAACTGCGCGCCCACCTGGCCGGCCGCGAGCCGGGGCAGGTCGGTATGCACGCCCGCCACGGGGGCGGCCAGGTTGACCTGGGCCGGATCGCTCGGGGTCTGGCCCGGGGCGGCGAAGCGGACCCGGTTCGCGTCACCGTCGCCCCATTGAGCCCCCGCCCGCAGCGTCCACGGCAGGTCGTTGTGCCCGTCGATCAGCGGGAACCGGCGAAGCAGGTTGTGCGCCTGCTGGTGAAGCTCGCTCATCCGTCCAGCCTATGACGCCCGGAGGCTGGCCGCGGCCGGGGTAAATCACCGACGCCGCGCGGGAAGGACCGAGAAAAACGGACGTTTATGCTGGTGAAAGCGCATGCCGGAGTTAACATGAAGGTGGTTGGGGCACGTTAGGCGGTGCGCGATGAGCCGGGTCCGATGACACCAGACGGGGTGCCGTCGCGTCGGCTGGCCCTTGACGGTGCGGTGAACGTGCGAGATATCGGCGGCTACCGGGGCAGCCACGGACGCGAGGTCATCCGCGGACGACTGTTCCGCGGCGACTCGCTCAGCCAGCTCACCGTCCCGGACACCGAATGCCTCGACCAGCTCAGGTTGCGGACGGTCGTCGACTTCAGGACGCCGGGCGAGGTTCTGCTAAACGGTCCCGACCGGCTGCCCCACGGTCTCGACGTGACCCACCTGCCGGTGAGCGGCGGCGACCTGGGGTCGATCTACGAGCTGATCGCCAGCGGTGATCAGCTGCGGCAATACCGGGCCCTGGGCGACGGTCGCGCCGCCTCGTTCATGGTCGGAGTGAACCGCGCGTTCGTCACCGACACGCGCCAACGCGAGACGTTCGGTACTACACTGCGGCTTTTGTGCGCGCCCGGGCGGCTGCCCCTGCTCTATCACTGCACGAGCGGGAAGGACAGGACGGGGTGGATGACCGCCATCGTGCTCACGGCCCTGGGCGTACCCCGTGAGCTGGTGTTGCGCGACTACCTGCTGTCCAACGACCTGCACCGCACCAGGTACACCAGGCTCCGCTACGACCTGGTCAGGACCGGGATCGTGCGTGACCCCGAGCTGCTGCGGCCCATCCTCGAGCAAAGCGCCACCTACCTGGGCGCGGCGTTCGAGGAGGCGGACCGCCGGTACGGGTCGTTCGGCCGGTTCCTGGCGCACGGACTTGAGGTCAGCGAGGCCA
Source organism: uncultured Actinomycetes bacterium (assembly GCA_963808315.1). Lineage (GTDB taxonomy): Bacteria > Actinomycetota > Actinomycetes > Streptosporangiales > Streptosporangiaceae > Palsa-504. Next base: position 192,498 of record CAWEFK010000001.1, read on the forward strand.
TGCTGGCCGAGCTGAGACGGGCCCTGCTCGGTGGCCTGGTCGCGCAGGAACCCGTCTCCTGAGGCCAGGTGCCGGTTTCCTAGCGCTGGGTTTCTGGCGTTAGGCCTTGCGTCGGCGGGGGCCGAGGCGGCGCATGCGGAGATAGGCGAGCAGCGCGAACACCGCTCCGAGGGCGATGAGCAAGCCCATGTCGTGCAGCCAGTTCCCGGCTGACTGCTTCCAGAGCGGGTCGGAGCTGCCGGGCGCCACGACGCCGATGACGTTGAGGTTTACCGTCGAGGCCACGGCGCCGAACCCCCAGCGCGACGGGGAGATGTAGGCCAGCTGCTGCAGTCCCGGCTTGCCGACCAGGGACACCACCCCGCCGGACAAGATGACCTGGACCATGGTCAGCAACACCAGGAAGGGCATGGCCTTCTCCGACGTGCTGACCAGGGCCGAGACGAGCAGGCCCAGGCACATCGAGGCGAGGGAGAGGACCGCGATGCCGATCAGGATCTCTAGCAGCGGGACGCCGATGAAAGCACCCTTACGCCGGCATCTTCTGGCCGGCCAGCCCGATCAGCACGAGCAGCGCCGACTGCACGATGCTGATGGCCCCGAGCACGATGAGCTTGGAGAACAAGTAGGCGCCGGAGGAGAGCCCGGCCGCTCGCTCCCGGACGTAGATCGTGCGTTCCTTGACCAGTTCCCGCACCGAGCTCGCGGCTCCGGACAGGCAGGCGCAGATAGTGAGCATCAGCAGCACTTCTTCTGCGTTCTGGTTGGTGCCCGGCGCGCCGGCCAGGCCTTGCTTGCCTCCGACGAAATGGATCAGGGCGCCCAGGACGATGGGCAGCAGCCCCATGAAAACCAGGTAGCCGCGATCCGCCGAGATCACCCGCACATACCGGCGGGTCAGCGTGGTCATCTGCCGGATCGCGCCGCGCCGCTGTGGCGGGGGGGCGGCGGGCAGCGCCGGCTCGTTCGGCTGCGGCGCCGATTTGGGGCGTCCCAGCACGTACTGCGCGTGGGCGGGCGAGGCAGCGAATTCAGCGGCCCAGTCGCGGTCGGGATAGGCCTCGAACGCCTGGAACACCTCGGCCCAGCCGGGCAGGCCGAAGTAGCTGAGCCCCTCGTCCGGTGGCCCGTAGAAGGCAATCCTGCCGCCCGGGACCAGCACGAGCAGCCGGTCGCAGGTGTCCAGGTTGGCCACGCTGTGCGTGACGACGATGACCGTCCGGCCGTCGTGGGCCAGGTCGCGCATCTGTTCCATGACCGACTTGTCCAGGCCAGGGTCAAGGCCCGAGGTCGGCTCGTCGAGGAACAGCAACGACGGCTTGGTCAGCAGTTCCTGAGCGACGTTGACCCGCTTGAGCTGCCCGCCGGACAGCCGGTCCGCGCGGGTGTTGGAGTGCTTGGTCAGGCCGAGCTCGCCCATCACCTCGTCGACCCTGACGTCCCGCTCGGCGGCCTTGGTATCCGCGGGGAAGCGGAGCTCGGCGGAGTACTGCAGCGCGCGGCGGGCGGTGAGCTGGGTGTGCAGCACGCTTTCCTGCGGGACCAGGCCGATGCGGAACCGCAGCTCGGCGTAGTCCTGGTACAGATCCCGGTTGTCATACAGCACGGTTCCCGTGGTGGCGGGGCGCATGCCGGTCAGCGCGCCGAGCAGCGTCGACTTACCCGCGCCGCTTGGCCCGATGACGCCGAGCAGGCATTTCTCCGGGATCGGGAACGTCACGTGGTCGAGCAGCACCTTGCCGCCCGAGACCCTCACCACCAGGTCCTGGGCGGTAAAGGTGACCTCCCCGTCATCGACGAACTGGACGAGCTCGCCACCTTTGAGGCGGAAGGTGGAGTGCCCGATGCTGACAAGGTCCTGTTCGGTCAGCAGTTTGGAGGCGACCCGCTGACCGTTGACGAAGGTGCCGTTGTGGCTGCCCAGGTCGACGATCTCGTAGCTTCCGGTGGGCGACTTGCGCAATTCCGCGTGGCGCCGTGACACGTCGAGATCGGAAAGCACCAGGTCATTGTCGGGAGTGCGGCCGATGGTCATGGCCTTGGCCGGAAGCGGCATCCGCGCCGTGGGGCGGCGGTCCACGCTCGGCAGCAGCGCCGGGTCGACCGGCGGTGCCGCAGCCGGACGGGGCGCCGCAGCCGGAGGGGGCGCCGCAGCCGGGCGAGGCGCCACGGCCGGACGGGGTGCCACGGCCGGACGGGGCGCCACGGCCGGGCGGGGCGAGAAGTCCTCCGGGGCGGAGACGGGCTCACGGGCCGGGCTGGCCGGCCACCAGGCATCCACGCCGCGCCCCTGGTCGGCCTCTGGGGCTTGAGCAGCCGGCCGCTGAGCGGGGGGCTGAGCGGCCCAGGCGGGTGACGGCGGAGGGGGGGCTTCGGGCGGGGCTGACGCGGCCGCGGGGGACGGGGCGGGCGGCGGGGACGGAGCGGGCGGAGAGGCGTGGGCGGGAATCTGGGGCATGCAGCGCAGGATCGGGCCGTCCTCCGGATGGCCGAGGTGCACCACGCAATCCTGACCGATGTCGACCCGGTCGACCCGCTGGGGCCCGAGGAAAGTCCCGTTCGTGCTGCCGAGATCCTCAAGGATCCAGGCGTCCCCCTCCACGCGCAGGGCCCCGTGCCGCCACGAGACCCTGGAGTCGGTCATGACGATGTCCGACTCCGGATCGCGGCCGATACGGTATGTAGTCCCGTGCTGGAAGTGGTGGACCGAGCGCAGCGTCTTTACCACCAGGTCAGGTAGCGCGGAAAGGCCGCGAGCGGGCGGGGCGACCTGGGGCGGCGAGACCTCGGCGAGGCCGGCAGGCGCGAGCCCCGCTTGGGCGGCACCGGCCGGTGGCGGTTCCCGGTCAGACCAGTCGAAACGCTCGGGTGGCATGCTTACAAAGTGTAGAGCCGGAGGCCCTAAACAGGAATCTGAAGAACCATTCAGGTTGACTGCTCGTTTTGACATATTGGGTAGCGGACACCCTGATACTGGAGCGTCTGACCGTTCGCCCGAATACCGAGCCACGCCTACGATGAACGCGGCGCGTGACTGAACGCTATCCCCCGTAACTAAGTGAGAGCCCAGGGGTTGGTTGGAATGTTGATCGCTGATACGAATTGCGGGGACACGGCTACCGAGGTCGTTGCGCGGGTGAACCGGTCATGAGCTCCGACCCGACCCGGCCCAACCCTGAGTGGCGGCAGCCGCAGGATCCCCAGGGCAACCAGGGGTATCAAGGTCCTCAAGGCGGCCAGGGACCTCAAGGAACGCAGCGATTTCCGGTCGGGTCGGGATATGACCAGGGATATTCGGGAGGCCAGGGCTATCCAGGGAGCCAGGGGTATCCGGGGGGCCGGCGAGGGCGACGGGGACAGGGCTATCAGGGACCACCACCTCGGTACCGCAGGCGGCACCGGAGGTGGCCGTTCGTCAGCCTGATCGTGATCATCCTGATCCTGGTGGGCGCCGACCGGGCGGCTAACGCCTACACCGAGGACCAGTTCGCCAGCCAGGTCCAGTCGTCTCTGGACCTGTCCGGCAAGCCCCAGGTGGCCATCCAGGGCTTCCCCTTCCTGACGCAGCTGGCCGCCCGCGACTTCCGCACCGTCGATATCAGCGCGAGCAACGAGACCGCGGGAACAGGCGGTCAGCTCGAGATCAGTAGCCTGACCGCCACGCTGCACGGCATGCACATTCACGGGCTCAATAGCGCGACGGTCGACCAGTTCAACGCCTCGGCGCTGGTCACGTTCACGGCACTGGCCAAGGCAGGCGGCATCCCGCAGGGCATCACGCTGTCGGCCGACGGCTCGAACCAGGTGAAGGCGGCCGTCAGCATCGGCCCCCTCAGCGAGACAGCGGTGGCCCAGGTCACCCAGTCGGGCGCGAGTAGCATCAACATCAAGATCATCAAGGCCGCCGGGATACCGCTGTCGCTGCTCGGCTCGGCCACGGACTTCACCATCACCATCCCGAAGCTCCCGGCGGGAGTGTCGATCCAGGGCATCAGCATCACCCAGCAGGGTCTCCGGATTACCGTCAGCGGCCATAACACGACTCTTAGCCAGTAACCGGGTTTCGCGACTGGTAACGGGCAGATCTGGCTATTGTTTCGGCGGCTATGAACTACGCCCTGAGTGAACTATTGTCAACCTAGAGTCACCTTGTTTGCACTGACAGTAGTGACGCAGGATGCGGAGGCCGAATATGCCCGGTTCGCCCTTTACTGTCGCCGACCCGCAGGGTCCGCGAAATGCGGCAGGGATGGCGGAGACGGCAGCGGCGGTAGGGACGGCGGGGAGCGGGACGGCGGGGACGGCGGGGAGCGGGACGGCAGCGGGGACCGCTACCCGGCGGTTCGCCCGGCGCGCTGACGAGGTGCCGATGGCGCGCAGGTTCGTCAGGGACACGCTCGCCGACCACCCCTCCTCGCTGGACGCCGAACTGCTGGCCTGCGAGCTCGTGACTAACGCGGTCCAGCATGCGACCGATGCCGCCGGGGTGACGGTCGCAGTCACCCGCCGGGGCCCGGTCGTGCACGTGGACGTCATCGACGACGGGCGAAGCGGGCTACCGCACTGGCGGGAATCCGACGGGCACGACGAGGGCGGACGCGGCTTCCAGATCGTCAACGAGATCGCGCCGCGCTGGGGCTTCCGGCGCGAGCGGGCTGGCACCTGCGTGTGGTTCGAGCTCGACCCGCAGTAGCACTGCTCCAAGCACCCGCCGGCACGGTCGATTCCGTGGTCGGTGCGGCCGGGGCCGTTCGGGAAAAATAGGAGATGTGGCGTGGGTGCGGTCCGGATCCGGCCGTCGCGATAGGCTCGCGCGTGATGCCAGCAACGTGTGCCTTCTGCGCCATCATCAGCGGCGAGCAGCAGGCGGTGACCGTACTCGAGACGGAACGGCTGATCGCCTTTCTCGACCACCGGCCGCTGTTCCACGGGCATACGCTGCTCGTGCCCAAGCGGCATGTCCGGCTGCTGAGCGACCTGCCCGCCGACTGGGGGCCGGAGTTCCTGGCCACGGCGCAGCGACTGGAACGCGCGGTCGAAGACGGCCTGGGCGCGGACGGGTCGCTGATCCTGGTCAACAACGTGGTCAGCCAGTCGGTGCCGCACTTGCACCTGCACGTGATCCCCAGGAACTTCAAGGACGGCCTGCGCTTCTGGCTCGGCCCGCGGCATCCCTACGATGCCGCCCACCCGGCCGAGCTGTTCGCCGGGAAGATCCGGGCCGCCCTGGTGGGTTGAGCGATAAACTGCTGCCAGTCAGATTTCTCTCTAGGTGATAAATCGGACTTCAGAGGGGGTCGGTGCGGGGATGATCCGGACTTCGACCGGAGCCCAGCGCCACTCCAGCCACAGCACTTAACTGTAATTACGTCACTAACGTACAAAGCGGAGTATTTGGTATAAAGGTGAGTCATCGGAACTCACGTCCGAACGTACCGTCGGTGACTCATAATTGACACGAGTACAGCCTGCGATGCCCTCAGGAGACAGCACGTGACATCCGGCATGTCGGCGAAGGGCAGTGCTCTCGGGGCTAATGTCCCCGGGAGCGGCGCCCTGGAGAACCGTGCCCCGGCACCCCGGAATCCTGGGACCGCGGGCAACGGGAACAAGCGGAGCCGTGGACTCAAGGCCAACGTGAACTCCCAGGAGGCCGGGATCGCAGATACCCCCGAGGCCGCCGCCGGCCCCATCGCCGCGGAGGGCTCGCATCCGGGCCTGGCGTCGTCCGTCCGGACCATCATCCTCGGCATCGACTACGACGGCCGGATCGTCCAGCACGACAGGAACGCGCCGCAAATCCTGGCCCGCGAGCCGGAAGAGCTGCTCGGCGCGCAGCTCAGCGACCTGACCGCGGGCATGGGTCAGGGAGGCGGGGCCACCCAGGCCAATGGCACAGAGGCGGGTGCCGCGCCGGGGCGGGCGGCCGGGGCAGCCGCAGTCAGCGGGCTGCTCGAAGCGATCCGCTCCGATCGCGAGGGCAGCGCCATGCTGACCATCGACACCCGCGACGGGTACCGGGCCGAGGCCGTGGTGACCGTTTACCCGATGCGAGCGGGCGGAACGAACCTGGCCGCGCTCGCGCTGCTGCGCATCCCAGCGCCGAGGGCCGAGCGGTTCGTCGACCCCGCGCTGATGCGCAGGCAGATGCTCGATGACACCTTTACCAGGATCGGCGACTCGCTCGATATCGATCACCTGGCCCGCGAGCTGATCGACGCGCTCGTTCCGCATTTCTGCAACGCCGGCGACCTGCTCCTGCTCGAGAGCCTGATCGGCGAGGACGAGCTGCCCTCGCACGGACCCGACGGGTCGCTCCCGCTGCGGCGGATCGCGCTGCTACACGACCGTAAGGATCCCGCCTGGGAAGCGGCGTTTCCGACCGGGGAGATCCTGCGGTACCCGGCGCCCTCGCCGTACTACTCGTGCATGGATACCGGTGCGCCGGTGCTGGAGACGACCATCAGCCGGGAACAGGCGGGCAAGATGGCCAAGGCCTGGCGGCGCAAGCCGGTGGCCAAGCTGCTCTCCGGTGCCTCCATGCTGATGCTGCCGCTCATCGCCCGGGGCACCATGCTGGGCTTCTTCGCCTGCACCAGGCAGGAGGGATTCCGGCGGTTCGACGCGTACGACGAACAGATCGGGATGGACTTCGCCTCGCGTGCCGCCGTCTTCATCGACAACGCGCGCCGCTACAGCCGGGAGCACGCGACCGCGCTGACCCTGCAGCGCAGCATGCTGCCGACCGGGCTCTCCTATCCCTCCTCGGTCGAGGTCAAGCACCGCTACCTGCCCGGCAGTAAGCTCATCGAGGTCGGCGGTGACTGGTACGAGTCGATCGCGCTGCCCGGCGGCCGGGTCGCGCTCGTGGTCGGTGACGTGGCCGGTCACGGTGTGCGCGCCGCCGTGACCATGGGGCGGCTGCGCACCGCCATCCACACCCTGGCCATGCTCGAGCTGGCCCCGGCCGAATCACTGCAGCAACTCGACGAGCTCATGCACACGCTCGGCGAGCGCGAACCGCACTTCGCCACCTGCGCGTACGCCGTGTACGACGCGGTCAGCGGCGAGTGCGAGATCGCCGTGGCCGGGCACCTGCCGCCGCTGCTCGTGCACCCGGACGGCAGCAACGAATACCTCGACGTGCCGCCCGCGCCGCCACTCGGCATCGGCGACGGCGAGGTGGAAAGCCGGATCTTCACGATCGAAGACGGCAGCCTGTTCGTCCTGTACACCGACGGCCTGGTGGAAAACAAGGGCCGGGACATCAGCGACGGGCTGGCCCGGCTGACCGACATCTTCGGCCCGGGTTCCCCGACGCGGCCGCTCGAGGACCTGTGCAAGGCCACCCTGGACGGAGTGTACGGCGACGAGCAACGCGATGACATCGCCGTTCTCATCGCCAGGCTCGGGCGGCTGCCGGAGGACCGCTACGCTTCGTGGACGTTCGCGCCCGAGCAGACCTCGGTGCGCGAGGCGCGTGCCGTGCTGGCCGAGCCGATGAAGCGCTGGGACCTGGAAGACCTGATCCCGACGACCGAACTGCTCGTCTCCGAGCTGGTGACCAACGCGGTCAAGTACTCACGCGGCGAGGTGACGCTCCGGCTCGTCAACGAAAAGGCGCTGGTCTGCGAGGTGCTTGACACCTCGGGCGCGTTGCCGAGACTGCGCCAGGCCAGCAGCGACGACGAGAACGGCCGTGGCCTCCAGGTGGTCCGCCAGCTCTCCCACCGCTGGGGCACCCGGCGGACCGCGACCGGCAAGGTCGTCTGGTGCGAGCAGCAGCTGCCGGGGCCGGCTTCATGGATGACATCCCGCCGCTGCACTGACTGGCGCTGCACTGACTGGCGCTGCACTGACCCCGCGGGCGGCGGGTGGGTTAACTCAGGGAAGAGTCCGGGACTTCAATGGGACCCGAGCCATGCCTGGCTGTCGGGATCATTTGCGCGAGCGGGACATCGGCGGTAGCCGCATGAATCTTGTTCCGGCCGGTTTGCTTGGCGTGATAAAGAGCGGCGTCGGCGGCAGTGAGCAGGTCGGTCAGCTCGGTGCCCAGATCGCCGAGCGCGGCCACGCCGATAGAAATGGTAAGCCTGATCCGAGCGCCCGACCGGATGTCATCACCAGCGGGGATCGACATCGCGGCGACGGCCTCGCGCAGCCGCTCCGCAATCGTGAGGGCATCGGCCTCGTCAGTCTGCGGCAGCAAGACGACGAACTCCTCGCCGCCGAACCTTCCGGTCAGGTCATAGTCGCGTAGCTGCTCGCGCAGGGTGTCGCTGAGCGCTCGCAGCACCTTGTCTCCGACCAGGTGACCGTAGGTGTCGTTCACCGCCTTGAAGTGATCGATATCGATCAGGGCGACCGAGAGTGGACTGCGGGTCCTGACCGCCCGGGAGATCTCCGCCGCCGCCTCGCTCTCCCAGGTGGCCGCGTTGAGCAGGCCGGTCTTGGCGTCGATCCGGGTCTTGGCGAGAAGCTGCGCGTGCATCATGAAGCGGCGGGCCAGCAGCACCGTGGGCACGGCGAACACCGCGAGCACCGGGTTGATGGCCACCACCACGGTCACCAGGACCCCCAGGTCGACTTGCGCGAAGTCGGCCTTCAGCGCCTCGCGGTTGAACTCTATGTCCGCCAGCCGCGCGGCCGGGTCGGTCAGCTTGATGGCACCGACAATGAGGGAGTGGTGACCGAGCCAGCCGACGATCTCGCTGAGGGCTACCGCGACGACCCAGGTCAGAGCGTGTCTACCGGTGCCGATGGCGCCCCCGGCCAAGGTCGGGGGCAGCGCCCGGAACGTCAGCGACGCCGCGCCGTAAGCTAGGCCAACAGCCCCGGCGGTGAAGACGCGCCGGTAGACCAGGCCCCGGTGCACTCGCCACTGAGTGAGGACAAGCAACGGGATCGGAGCCAGCATGGCGTAGCCGGGCGGCAGCAGGATCGCGACCGGGAGGACCCACACCGTCAGGAAGTCCCGCACGATGGCGCCCTGGCCGTAGGCAATCCGCGACGTCGCCGCGACGGAGACCAGGCCGCAGCCCTCTAGCAGCAGGAACTTCACCACGTCGGCACTGTGCCAGGTCATGCGGGAGGCAACGAGACCGAGCATCACCAGCGCGACCAGCGGAACGGCCGCCACGTAGAAGCGAAGCAGTCCGGAAAGCTCCCACCACGTCCAACGCCGGACAAGTGCGCTCACCCGCAGGCGCCGAGTGAGGGAGAATGCTTGCATGCACCACCGTTCCGGATGGGACGCAACGGATCTTCTGTCTACTCGACAGCCCACCGTAAAGGACTAGATTCGCATAGCTACCTTAACTCATCTATGCGCATTGCGTTAGCTATTGGTACAGATTCGCCGACATCGTCACGGCAGGTAAGAGCTAAATGTTGGTTAACGAGCCATGATTACCTGGAGTGCTGCGGCCGGGCAGTCATTGCCGACGGCATTTACAGCCGGGAGGAGGAACAGTTCATGCGGTCTACCTGGGGCTGAGCGACATCAATCCAGCTAAACGATCATGACGGGAACTGCCCGCGAACAATGACCACGACGCCCCGGGGCCGGCTCCATGCGCTGGGACCGGCCGGGGGGCGCCGAGGGGCGCCGGGGGCGCCGGGGTTGTGGCCGGCTCGGCGTGGAACCTGGCTATTCGACGGTCACGCTCTTGGCCAGGTTGCGGGGCTTGTCGATGTCCCGGTTGAGTTCGGTCGCGACATGGTAGGCGAACAACTGCAGCGGAACGTTCAGCAGCAGGGGATCGAGTTCGGGTTCGCCTCGGGGGACGCGGATCACCGCGTCGGCCAGGCCCGCCGGCAGGTCGGCGCTTGTCACCGCGATGACCGGGCCGCTCCGGGCCTTGATCTGCTCGATCGTGGAGATGTTCTTGGCCAGCAGCTCGTCCGCGGGAACGATGACCACGCTCGGCATGGACTGGTTGATCAGCGCGAGCGGGCCGTGCTTGAGCTCGGCCGCCTGGTAGGCCTCAGCGTGGACATAGGAGACCTCCTTGAGCTTCTGAGCGCCCTCGCGGGCCACCGGCCAGCCCCGGACCCGGCCGATGAAGAACATGTGCTCGGCATCGGCAAAGTCCCGGGCGACCTTGGCGATATGGTCCTCTTGCGCCAGCACCTGCTCGATCTGCCCGGGCAGCGCGCGCAGGCCGGCCACGATGCGCTGACCGGACGCCGAGGACAGGTCGCGCACCCGGCCGAGCAGCAGGGCGAACAGGGCGAACGAGGCCGCCATGTTCGTCAGGGCCTTGGTCGACGCGACCGCGATCTCCGGGCCGGCGTGCAGGAAGACCCCGCTGCCGCACTCCCGGCCGATCGCGCTGCCCACCACGTTGACCGCCCCGATGACCTGACCGCCCTTGCGGCGCAGCTCCTGCACGGCCATCAGCGTGTCCAGCGTCTCGCCGGACTGGCTGACCGCCACGTAGAGCGTGTCGGGGTCCACCACCGGATTGCGGTACCTGAACTCCGAGGCCGGCTCGGCATCGGACGGAATCCGGGCCAGCTCCTCGGTCAGCACCGCGCCCATCTGGCCGGCGTAATAGGCCGACCCGCAGCCGAGGAACTTCACCTGCCTGATCGACCTGAGCTGCCGGGCGTCCAGGTTGATCCCGCCCAGCCGGGCGGTCGAGAACCGGTCATCGAGCCGGCCGCGCAGGGCCCGGCGCAGCGCCTCCGGCTGCTCGTGGATCTCCTTGCGCATGTAGTCCTCGTACGGGCCGAGCTCGTAGTCGCCCGCTTCGTGCCTCCACGGTGGTGGGCGCCTTGCGACCGCCCGCGCCGCGCCGGCCGGAGTCATCGAGCGCCGCCGTCGTGTAGTCCGCGGCGCGCACCGTGGCGATCTCCGCGTCGTCCAGGTACACCACCTGCTTGGTGTACCGCACCAGCGCGGCGACATCGGAGGCGATGAACATCTCGGACTCGCCGATGCCCAGCACGATGGGACTGCCGTTGCGGGCCACCACGAGCTCGTTCGGGTGCCTGATGTCGAGCACGACCAGGCCGTAGGTGCCTTCCACGTGGCGCAGCGCCCGGCGGACCGCGTCCTCCAGGCTCCCCGGGTTGGCGTCGTCGTCCGACTCGGCCGCGATCAGGTGGGCCAGCGCTTCGGTGTCCGTGTCGCTGACCAGCTTGACCCCGCGGGCCGACAGGGTGTCTCTGAGCTGCTCGGCGTTCTCGATGATGCCGTTGTGCACGACGGCGATGCGGCCCCGGGTGTCCATATGCGGATGGGCGTTGACCTCGTTGGGTTCACCGTGGGTGGCCCACCTGGTGTGGCCGATGCCGATCGTCGCCTTGGTCCGGTCACCCACCCGGTCCCTGAGATCCTGGACCCGGCCCGCGGTCTTGGTGACCTGCAACTTGTTCCGGTAGATAACGGCCAGGCCAGCCGAGTCGTAACCGCGGTACTCCAGGCTTCTGAGCCCCTCGAGCAGGACAGGAATGGCATCCCTGCGACCGATGTACCCCACGATTCCGCACACGTCAAAGGTCTCCTGTCGGTTGGCATCCGGCCGAGCGCTCGCTCATGAGCCGTTGTCCGTCGGTTATCGGTTTGCGCTGGTTATCGGTTGGCGCTGGTAATCGGTTGGCGTTGCTGGTTATCGGTTTGCGTTGCCTGGCTATCCGTAGACGATGCGCCGGAGCTGGCGCTCCGACAGGCGGTGCGCCGCGAACCTGCGCTGATCGAGCTCGGCCGCGATCACGGACCAGATCTCCTCGTTCTTGCGCTGGCGTTGCTGCAGCTCGGCGTGGCGCCTGCGCACGAACGCCTCGACCGTTTCGTTAAAGTACGTCGTGACGTCCGCGATGACCCGGACCGCGGTGGGTTGCGACAGCCCGGTCGAAGCCGCCAGGTAGCGCACGAGGTCGGGCGGGATAGGGACGACGGGTTCGGGCATGCCTCCTTCTTACGTGCAAACTGGCGATTTTGGCAAAAATCCTGCCCGATAACGGGCAAGATTTACGCCGTTTGTCAACTCAAGAACGACGGTAACGTCCCCCTCACGCGCGAGGCGTCGCTACTTCGACAATCTGTATTGTTGCATGCACTCTGAGTAGTTGACCAGGTGGGCACGAAGGAAGTCGATGTGCCATAGCGACCCTTCTACGGGTGCAGTGGCACATCGAGTACCTACGGCGAGGCGAGGCGAGGGAGGCGAGGCGAGGAAGGCGAGGCGAGGCGAGGCGAGCGGGAGACCGGTAGGAAGCTGGTGGGCGGGCGGTGGGCGGGGGGTGCGGGGTTAGGGGCTGGAGACCTGCGCGGCTGAGCTGATCACGTGGGTCCGGTTACGGCCGGTTTCCTTGGCGTGGTACAGCGCCGCGTCGGCGGCGGCGAGCATGTCGGTCAGCTCGCGGCTGTCACCGTCCAGGGCGGCGACCCCGACCGAGATAGTGAGCCTGACGCACGGCCCGGACTCGTCCGCGTCGTTGACCGGGATGGACAGCGCGGCCACGTGCGCGCGGAGCCGCTCGGCGACGTTCAGCGCGTCGACCTCGCGGGCGTGTGGCAGCAGCACCACGAATTCTTCGCCGCCGAAACGCCCGGCCACGTCGTAGATCCGCAGCTGGCCGCGCAGCTCGTCGGTGACCGCCCGCAGCGCCTTATCCCCGATCAGGTGCCCGTAGGTGTCGTTGACCACCTTGAAGTGATCGATGTCGACCAGGGCCAACGCCAGCGGGGTCCCGGTCCGGATGGCGCGGGCGATCTCTACCCTCGCCTCCTGCTCCCAGGTCGCCGCGTTGAGCAAGCCCGTCTTGGTGTCGATGCGGGACTGGGCGACAAGCTGCGCATGCATGATGAATCGCCGGGCCAGCAAGACGGTCGGCACGGCGAAGACAGCCAGCGCGGCGTTCACGGCCACCACCACGGTGACCAGAACGCCCAGATCGAACTCGGCGAAGTCGCCTTGCAGGGCCTCGCGGTTCAGTTCCAGGTCAGCCAGCCCGATGCTGGGGTCGGTCAGCTTTATCGCAATGACAATCAGGTAGTGCGTTTCCCCGGCCGCCGATGATCTCGCAGATCGCCACCGCCGCGGTCCAGCTCAGAGCGTGCAGGCCGGTGCCGATGTGGCCGCCGGCGAAGGAGCCGGGGAAGGCGCGGAACACCACGGCCGCGGCCCCGTAGGCCAGGCTGATGCGCCGCACCGCTGAACACCCGCCGGTACACCACGCCCTTGTGAACGCGCCATTGGGTCAGCATGTAGAGCGGGACCGGCGTCACCATGGCGTAGATGGGCGGCAGCAAGATCGCGATGGGTAGCACCCAGACGGTGAGGAAGTCCCTGGTCATCCCGCCCTGGAGGTAGGCCATCCGGGGCGTCGCCGCCACCGAGACCAGCCCGCAGCCCAGGAGCAGCAGGAATTTCCACGAGGTCGGCCGTGTGCCAGGTCGTCTGGGACGACGCGAAGCAGATCGCCACGACGGCGGCCAGCACCACCGCCCCGACGTAGGTACGGAGCATCCAGGGAAGATGCCACCATGCCCACTTCGCGGCAACCGCTCGGGCCCGCGAGCGGCGGGGTACGGACGAGGCTTCCATAGTCCACCGTTTCGGATGGGACTCGACATGCTCCTGTCTGGTCGGCAGCTCACCGTAAAGGACTAGCTCCGTATAGCTACCTTAACTCATCTGTAGCCATCTTGGACACTATTGATCCTGATTCCCATACATCGCGTCATAAAGAGGAGCTAAATGGTGATTGACGAGCCACGATTACCCCGCGTGCCTGCGCCCGGGGAGGCTTTTCGCAGCTATCTATAGCTGCCGGAGGGAGGAGCGACCATGCGCGTCACTTGGTCCTGAGCATGCCACCGCGACCGGAAAGCATCACCCGAGAGGAGAATTCACAATGCGCGACACGTGGACTTGAGCCCGCTCAGCGGCCGCTGTGGTTTGATTCGCGCAGCGGCACCGAACGTGCCGTCGTGGCACTGGCCGGGCGTCGGCCCGCGGCATGTCGCCCGCCGGGCGGTGACACCTGACGCCACTTGAGCGTCAGCACCAAGGCTATGACGGCACCGATACCACCGCCCACTGCGACAACCGCCGCCGGACTGAACACAAGCGCCGCGGCGCTGGCGGCCACGAAAGCGATGCCCTGGCCGACAATTACCCCCATGTTGGCCAGGCCGAAGGCCTGAGCCCGCCGTTCGTTCGGCACCCTCACGACGAAGGCGGTGTTGGCCGCGAGCTGGTAAACACCGAACGCGGCCGAGACGGAAAAGATCACCAGGGAGACGGCGAGACCGGGGTGGAGGGCCGTGAGGACCAGTGTGGCGCAGGTTAGCACGGCCAGCGGCCCCATCCACTCGGTACGCTGCCGAGGGCGGACGAACTTGGTGAACAGCGGCGTGGCGATCGTGGTGCTGAATGCGGTGGACGCCAGCACCAGGACGATCGCGATGGACCCGCCGCCGAGTTTGGTCGCGTAGGGCGCGGCGACGCCCTCGGGAATCGTGTAGAACGCCACCAGCCAGCCGAACAGCAACAGGGTGCGACGCCCCTGGTCGCCGAAGACCAGCCGGAAGCCGTCCCGCAGCTGCGTCAGCGGTGACGGCCGGGCCGAATCAGTCCGGGCGGCGCTCCTGGCCCGGATGCCGAACCCGATTAACAAGCCGGAGAACGCGAACGTCGCGGCGTCGATGGCGAACGAGCGCCTGAACCCGATGAAGGTCACCGCCAGTCCCGCGCCGGCCGCGCCGATCACCTGGCAGGCCAGGAACGTCGTCTGGATCACCGCCGTACCCAGCGCGTAGCGCTCGCCCTTCAAGATGTCGGGAGTGATGGAAGCGCGGGCCGATTCGAACGGCGCCGCGAACATCATGGTCGCGAACAGCAGCGCGACCAGGGCCTGCCACGGCATGCGGGGAATCAGCATGGCCGCCACCAGGACCATCCGGACCACGTCGCAGACGACCATGACCGTACGGCGCGGCCGCCGGTCCGACAGGTCGGCCAGGAACAGGCCGCCGATCACCCAGGGCAGGTACCCGGCCGCGTAGGTTATGCCGGTGTACAGCGCGTTGTGGGTCTGGTCGAAGACCAGCAGGACGAGCGCGACCAGGACCAGGCGGTCGCCCGCCACGGATAGGACTTCGGAGAGCCACAAGGCCCGGAATTCGCGCACCGCGAAGACGTCGCGGAACGAGGCCCGCGGCGGCACAGCACCTTCCACTGTGACCCTTCTGTCCAGACCCGCACTCCGCCGTCCGTTGTGGTCACTCACGTTCATGATGGCTCACCACAGGTGTATACCGCAACAAGTCGTGCGGAATCGGTCACCCATGGTTCCCTGCGCCGCGGGCGCGGCCATCCGGGCCACGGACCGGTGCGGACGCCGGCCCGTCCCGCGCCCTCCCGTAACCGATGGCGGGCGCGCCTTTATTCTGGCCGGAGGCGGAATAGCGTGTCCTCGATACCGTGCATTCACGACAAAGTGTGCCAGCGCCGCAGTTTCAGTAATCGGGAGACTGCCACGCGCGGCCGTTCGGCTGAGGTAATTAAGTCAGAACGGGCCGTGGTTCTTGCCCGCGGGAGGCAGAATCCGCTCTGGGGGGTTGATCAGTGTGACCCCACGTCACTATCCGATCGGGAGCACACCATGGCTGATTCATCATTGGTACCACTATCCGGCAGCGAGCGTGCGTCGCTGGCCAGCGCCGTTCCGGCTGGCCAGCTTGACACCTCCGAGCCGGCCGAGCTGACCCTGGTGCTGCGGCGCCGGGCCGCCTTGCCTTACGACGTGATCGCCGGACCCACGGTCCTGACCAGCGACGAGCTGGCGGAGCAGTACGGCGCCGACCCCGCCGACGTCGACCTTGTCCGGCAGACGCTCACCGGCCTCGGCCTGCAGGTCACGGCCGTCTACCCGGCGTCGCGCCGGGTCAAGGTGGCGGGCACCGTGGGCGAGCTGTCCAGCGCGTTCGGCGTGACGCTGCAGCAGGTCAGCAGCACGGGCCCGGGCGGCCAGGTGGTGACACACCGTTACCGCGAGGGGGCGCTGTACGTTCCGGCCGCGCTGGCCGGGGTCGTGCTGGCCGTGCTCGGCCTGGACACCAGGCCGCAGTTCCGGGCGCACTTCCGGACCAGCGACGCGGCCGCGGCGCAGGGCACCTCGTACCCGCCGAACCAGGTGGCCGAGCTCTACGGGTTCCCGGCCGGCACGACCGGGGCCGGCCAGACGATCGCGGTCATCGAGCTCGGCGGCGGCTTCGCCGCCAGTGACCTGGACACCTACTTCGGTGGGCTGGGCCTGCCGGTCCCGTCAATCACCGCGGTGGGCGTGGACGGGGCGTCGAACGCGCCTGGTTCCGATCCCACCGGAGCCGATGTCGAGGTCAACCTGGACATCGACGTCATCGGCGCGGCCGCACCGGGCGCGACGCAGATCGTGTACTTCGCGCCGAACAACGGTGACCAGGGCTTCGTGGACGCGATCTCCGAGGCCGCGCAGGCCAGCCCGGCGCCGATCGCCATCTCGATCAGCTGGGGCCAGTCCGAGGACTCCTGGACCGCGCAGGGGCGCACCGCCATGGACGCGGCGATGGCCGACGCGGCCGCGCTCGGCATCACCGTCTGCGCGGCCGCGGGCGACAACGGCAGCGGCGACGCCGTCACCGACGGCCAGCCTCACGTCGACTTC
The DNA here is from genome assembly GCA_963808315.1 of uncultured Actinomycetes bacterium. Taxonomy (GTDB): domain Bacteria; phylum Actinomycetota; class Actinomycetes; order Streptosporangiales; family Streptosporangiaceae; genus Palsa-504. The sequence continues at coordinate 209,157 of CAWEFK010000001.1, forward strand.
CCCGCCGCCAGCCCGCACGCGCTGGGCTGCGGCGGGACCAAGCTGCTGGCGGAGGTGTCGACCGGCACCATCACCTCCGAGGTGGTCTGGAACGAGACGGCCTCGGGTGAAGGGGCCGGCGGCGGCGGGGTCAGCGACCAGTTCGCGCTGCCGTCCTGGCAGGCCACCGCCGGGGTGCCGCCCCGGGCCAGCGCTTCGGCCACGACCGCAGCTGGGGCGGCGGGAGCCGGGGCGGCGGGACGGCCGGGGCGGCGGGAGCCGGGGCGGCGGAGTCGGCCGCGAGCGGGATCGACGGCGTCGACAGCGAGTACCACCGGCGGCACCGGACCCGGACGGGCACGGGCACCGGGACGGGCACGGGCACGGGCACGGGCACCGGTACGGGCACCGGGACGGGCACCGGAACCGGGACGGGCACCGGTACGGGCACCGGGACGGGCACCGGGACGGGCACCGGAACCGGGACGGGCACCGGTACGGGCACCGGGACGGGCACCGGGACGGGCACCGGAACCGGGACGGGGACGGGGACGGGCGGCGGCGCGGGTGGTCGGGGGGTGCCGGACGTGGCGGGCAACGCCGACCCGACGACCGGTTACTCGGTCTACGCGGACAGCAAGGCGCAGGTCGTGGGGGGTACCAGCGCGGTGGCACCGCTGTGGGCCGCGCTGATCAGCCGGCTCGCGGAGGCGACCGGGCAGCGGTTCGGCCTTCTCCAGCCCACTTTGTACGCGGGCATCACTCCCGGTACCGACGTGGCCGGCTTTAAGGACATCACCAGCGGAAACAACGGCGCTTACGCGGCCGGCCCCGGCTGGGACGCCTGCACCGGCCTGGGCAGCCCGGACGGCGCAGCCCTACTCAAGAGGCTCCAGGCCTAACCCCCGGGGGACCTTGGGTCTCGCTGCTTGATCGCGGTCAGAAACGGTCGTATGGGCCGCGTCTGTATCAAGTAGTGGTGTGCGGGTTTGACGTGCCAGGGGTACTGCGGCGGTTTTTGAGGGTGCCGTGGCGGTGCTGGCGGCGAGGTTCGCGGTGGTGCGGCCGGTCGCGGATGAGCGGGTGCGGGACCACGGCTTCCCCCCGGGGGAGCTGGGAAGATCACCCCGTGCGGCATCTTTGGCATCGCCTCCAGGACCGGGTTCGGGTCTGCCGGGATCAGCTGCGGCACGGCGGCGTTCACTGTCAGTGCGCTGCGGGGACGGGGGCGGCGCGAAGGCGCGGCCCCCGTCCCTGTGACGCGGCGGCGGCTGGTCACCTGCGGTGCCGGCGGCTCCGGCGGCTCCGGCGGGCTCCGGCGGCTCCGGCGGGCTCCGGCGGCTCCAGCGGCTCCAGCGGGCCGGGCCTGGAAGGATCAGCTCGCCCGCCCGGGCGGAGCAGGGCGGCCTGGCGGTCACTGTGAGGTCACTTCCCGCCCGGCGCGTAGTCAGTGGATGTGGCTCTCTACCGCAAAGAATCGGTACGCTGCCGCATTCTCCCGAAACTGGCGCTGTACGCGAGTGAGGGGAAACGTGTGCTGTGACGTGAGGGGCCGGTCAGCGCCTCCCGGCGGAGCGGGACGGCCCGATCCCGGGCTCGGGGCGACCCACCCGGCCAGGCTGTGCGCGGCGAACCAGCGACTGATGTTCTCCGCGTTGCGGGTGAGGAAGAACGCGCCCCGCGGGTTCGCGATCACGCCCGGCCCGGGGGCAGGCGAGAACCGGCGAGACGCCCGAAGTTAATAACAGACGCGGCCTATCTGACCGTTCCTGGCCACGATCATGAAAATAGTCGGTTGACACTGCCAACTGGTTGTCGCATACTTTTGGTAGTTACTATCATTTAAATGTAACTTCCGAAGGGATGTGGGTGTCATGGCGGACACCTCGGCACGCCGGTGGTGGGCGCTGGTGGCGATCGCGGCTAGCGTGCTCGTCGTCGGGCTCGACCTGACCGTGCTGAACCTGGCGCTGCCCACAATTTCCAGCGACCTGCACGCCTCGACCAGCGACCTGCAGTGGGTCTCGGACGCCTACAGCCTGGTGCTGGCGGCCGCGATGCTGCCCGCGGGACTGCTCGGGGACCGGCTCGGGCGCAAGAAGGTGCTGCTGGTCGCGCTGGTGCTGTTCGGGGCCAGCTCGGCGGCGTGCGCCTATGCCAGCGGCATCAGTGAGCTGATCGCCGCCCGGGCGGTGCTCGGCATCGGCGCGGCGGCGATCTTCCCGCTGTCGCTGTCGGTGATCCCGGTGCTGTTCGCGCCCGAGGAGCGGCAGAAGGCGATCGCGCTGATGGCCTCGGCCACCTTCATCAGCTTCCCGATCGGCCCGATCGTCGGCGGGTACCTGCTTGACAACTTCTGGTGGGGCTCGGTCTTCCTGATCAACGTGCCGGTGGTCGCGCTGGCGCTGATCGCGGTGGCGTTCCTGCTGCCGGAGTCGCGCAGCGAGCGGCGGCCGAGCGTGGATGTGATCGGCGTCGTCTTGTCCAGCGCGGGGCTGGCCGGACTGACGTACGGCTTCATCCGGGCCGGGCAGGACAGCTGGACCAATCCGGCCGCGCTGGCCACGATCGCCGCCGGGGTCGTGGTGCTCGCGATCCTGGTGGCCTGGGAACGCTGGCTCACCCGGCGGTACGCGGGCGGCGAGGATGGGACCCCGCGCGTGGGCGGGTTCGGTGGCATTCGCCCGCTGATCGAGCTCCGGTTGTTCCGTTCGGCCGGGTTCACCTGGGGCACCGCGCTGGCCACACTGGTCTCGTTCGCGATGTTCGGCATCTTGTTCGCGATGCCGCTGTACTTCCAGGAGGTGCGAGGGGTGAACGCGATGGGCAGCGGGCTCCGGCTGCTGCCCATGATCGGCGGCATGGTCATCGGCATGATCGGCGGCACCCGGCTGGCCTCGCCGCGCAGGGGCGCCGAAGGCGCGGACCCGCGGGCCCCGCGGGCGAACGCCAAGGCGCTGGTCACGGTGGGATTCACCCTGATGGCCGCCGCGCTCGGGGTGGGCGCGACCACCACGATAAGCAGCGGCACCGGGTTCGCGGCGGCCTGGTTCGCGGTCTTCGGCCTCGGGCTTGGGCTGGCCATGCCGCAGGCGATGAACGCGGCGCTTTCCGCCCTGTCGGCCGAGCGCAGCGGCTCCGGTTCGGCGGCGATGTCGGCGTTGCGCCAGGTCGGCGCCACCATCGGGGTCGCGGTGCTCGGCACCGTGCTCGACTCGGTGTACCGCAGCCACCTGGCGGTGACGCACCTGCCCGCGGCGGCCGCGGCCACCGCCCAGGGCAGCGTGGTCGAGGGGGTAAGCATCGCCCACCGGCTGGGTTCGGCGGCGCTGCTCGGCTCGACGCGCAGCGCGTTCGTGACCGGGCTGGACGCGATGCTCTGGGCCTGCGGCGGGATCGCGCTGGTCAGCGCCATCCTCGCGGTGATCTTCCTGCCGCGCCGGGCCGAGGGGACGCCGACGGCGGTCCCGGCCGGCGACACGGGGCCCGCCTCGGTCGGTGAAACCGGCGCTGAGCGGGCACAATTGGAGGTATGACAGACATGCTCGGCGTCGGGCCTGACTCAGCAGGCGGCCTGCGCGAGCGGAAGAAGGCCAGGACGCGTGCTTCGCTGCGGGAGCACGCGCTCCGGCTGTTCGCGGAGCAGGGTTACCAGGCCACCACCGTGGAACAGATCGCGGCGGCGGCCGAGGTGTCGCCCAGCACGTTCTTCCGGTACTTCCCGACCAAGGAAGACCTCGTCCTGCAGGACGACATGGACACCCGGATGATCGAGGCGCTCGAACGACAGCCGGCCGGGCTCGGCCCGGTCGCCGCGGCCCGCGCGGCCAGCCGGGAGGTGTTCGCCTCCTACACCGCGGCCGACCTCGGCCTGATCCAGCAGAATATGGCCCTGACCCTGAGCGTGCCCGAGATCCGGGCCCGGGCGCTTGACGAATTCGCCCGGACCATCGCGGTGATGGGCGAAGCCCTGGCCAAGCGCTCCGGCCGCCCGGCCGACGACGTGACCGTCCGCACCATCGCCGGGGCCATCATCGGCGTGATCATGTCGATCACGATGCCGTGGGACGGCTGGTCCGACCGGCAGACCATCGAGGAGACGTTCCGCCGCGTCGATACGGCGCTCGGCCTGCTCGAGCGGCCTGCCCCTGTAGCAGCGGGCACTGTAGCAGCGGGCACTGTAGAAGCGGGCACTGTAGAAGCGGCACTGTAAGGCGACGGGCGCGGCTTACGTGCGGCGACGGGTCCCGCTCGGCATAATGGGCGAGGACAGCACAGGTGAGCCGGGAAGCCTGGTCGGCCCGGATCAAGCTCGGGAGCCGGCCATGTACCGCGGCGTTTTCTCCTCCGCGCTAGCCTCGCACTGGCGCCGGGAAGTGCTGCGCACCAGCCTATGGTTCGTGCCCGCCCTCGAGGTCGCGGGCGCGATCGTGCTGTTCGCCGGCACGCTGACCGCGGACCGGGCCAATTACCGCGGCGACTTCACCATCCCGGGCTGGGTGATCAGCGGCAGCGCGGACACCGCCCGGCAGATCCTGACCGCGATCGCGGCCGCCATCATCACCGTGGTCGGGGTGGTTTTCTCGATCATCCTGGTCACGCTGACCCTGGCCTCGACCCAGTTCGGGCCGCGGATGCTGCGGAACTTCATCCGTGACCGGGGCACCCAGCTGACCCTGGGCACGTTCGTGGCCACGTTCGTCTACGCGGTGCTGGTCCTGGCCTCGGTCGGGACCGGGTCCCACGGGAACTTCGTGCCGCACATCAGCGTGACCGTGACGCTCGGCCTGATGGTGGCCGACCTGGCCGTGCTCATCTACTTCATCCACCACACCGCCACCTCGATCCAGCTGCCCCAGGTCATCGCCAGCATCGCCGCCGACCTGGCCGAGGCGATCGCCGAACAGGGCAGCGGGAACGCCGAGCCGCAGGCCCGCTGCGGCCCGGCCACGGCCGAGCTGGTGGCCAAGGCCGAACGGGAAGGCGGCGTCCTGCTCGCCCCGGACAGTGGCTACGTGCAGTTCATCAAGCACCAGAACCTGGTCAAGCTGGCCACCGCGGCCGATGCGGTGATCAACCTCGAGCACCGCCCCGGGCACTTCGTGGTGCGCGGGCAACGATTCGCGACGGTGTGGCCGCCGACGGCGGAGCCGATGGTGCGCCAGGCCCTGGGCGGCGCGCACATCGTCGGTCCGCACCGGACGCTGACACAGGACGTGTCGTTCGGCATCGACCAGCTTGTGGAGATCGCCCTGCGCGCTCTGTCGGCTGCGGTCAACGACACCTTTACGGCCTTGACCTGCATCGACTGGCTCGGAGAGAACCTGTGCAAGATCGTGACCGGGTGGCATCCGGCCCGGGTGCACCGGGACAGCCGGGGCTTCATCCGGGTCATCGCGCCCGAGCCGGCCTACGACCGGCTGGTCCAGCGGTCCTTCGAGAAGCTCAGGCAGAGCAGCCTGGGCGAGCCGGCCGTGATGATCCGCCTGCTGGACGCGCTGGCCCGGATCATGGCCGAGACGACAAGCGCCGGGCAGCGCCGGGTGCTGCTCGACCAGGCGGCCATGATCGACCGGGCCTGCGAGCGCTCGGTGCCGGAAGCGGCCGACCGGGCCGACGTCCGGCGTCGCTACGAGTCCCTCTTGACCCTGGAGTCACAGTTGACCGCCGGTGCCCCGAGCGCGTAACCCCATATACTCGCTATCTCGGCAGGGTCGCGGAAGCTTGAAGGAGAAGCACGAGGTCTCATGACACAGCCCCTCGACACGACCAAACCGAACATCGCCCGCATGTACGACTACTGGCTCGGCGGCAAGGACAACTTCGAAGCCGACCGCAAGGCGGCCGAGGCGGTCAGGGAACGACGTCCCGAGGTCGCGGAGCAGGCGCTTGACAACAAGAAGTTCCTGACCCGTGCCGTCACCTACGTGGCCGGGCAGGGGGTCAGGCAGTTCCTGGACATCGGCTCCGGGCTGCCCACCTCCCCGTCGGCGCGGCCGGGAAAGCAGCCGCCCTGGCTGTCCACCCACGAGGCGGCCGCGGCCGTCGTGGCGGACCCGGTGGTGGCCTACGTTGACTACGATCCCGTGGCCGTGCTGCATTCCGAGGCGCTGCTGACCGGAGGCAGCCAGCGGGTCGTCGCGGTCGCCGGGGACATGCGTGACCCCGCGGCGATACTCGCCAGGGAGGAGATCAGGAACGCCGGTTTCGACCCGAACGAACCCGCCTGCGTCATCCTCGCATGCGTGCTGCACTTCGTGGACGGCCCGACCGCGCGCGGCATCGTGACCGCGTTCGCTCAGGCGCTGGCGCCCGGGTCGTACCTGGTCATCTCCATCGGATTCGCCCGGGGCGACGGCGGCGAGGACTTCGCCCGCACCTACAACGCCCAGGGCGGTGCCCGCATCTACGCTCAGACCTGGGAACAGATCACGGCCCTGTTCGACGGCCTGGAGCTGCTGCCGCCCGGCATCGTGGACAGCGCGGTCTGGCGGCCGGAATGGCCGCAGACTGCGCAACCGGACCGGCCAAGCATCATCGCCGCCGGGGTCGGCCGCCGGACGTAGGCGGCTCGCCCCGGTCCGCTCCCGGCTAGCCTCGGTGGTGACGAGCCAAGGTTCGTTCGGCCGAAAATTTCTGGCCGGTTGGTCGGAAAAGCCGTCGCCCCGTTCGTGGAAGCACTGACGGGGCGCCAACGGGAGCCCCACCGACATGGAGGCGCTATGAAGTACGTCATCTTGATCGCCAACACCGAAGCGAGCCGGCAGCTGTCAGAGGCCGACTACCAGGCCTGGTACGCGGACATCACGGCCTGGTACGAGAAGGGCGGCGGCGGGTCGGGCCGGCTGGTCGACGGCGGGAACCAGCTGGCGGCCCCCGCCGAGGCCAAGACGGTGCGGGCCAGCGGCGTCACCGACGGACCGTTCATGGAGACCAAGGAGGCCCTCGGCGGGTACTCGATGCTGGAAACCGACACCATCGACGAAGCCGTGGACGTCGCGCGGACCTGGCCCGGCGTGGACCAGGGCTGGATCACGATCGAGGTCAGGCCCATCCTCGCGATGTGACCGTTACAGCGACAGGCGGCGGGTGAGCAGCTCGCGCTCGGCTGGGTTGCCGGCCAGCGCGAGCGCCCGCTCGCGCGCGGCCTTGGCCTCCTCCTCGCGCCCGAGCCCGGACAGCAGCCCGGCCCGCAGCGCGTGGAAGAGCCGGTAGGAGTCAAGCTCGGCCGCGAGCGGCGTGAGCTCGTCGAGCGCCGCTTGCGGGCCGGCCACGTACCGGGTGGCCACGGCCCGGTTGAGCAGGACCACCGGGGACGGCGTCAGGGCCTGCAGCCGGTCATAGAGCAGCCGGATCTGGGCCCAGTCGGTGTGCTCGTAGTCCGGTGCCTCCGCGTGCAGCGCGGCGATGGCCGCCTGGACCTGGTAAGGGCCCGCGTCGCGGCTGGCCAGTGCCCGGTCGAGCAGCCGGACGGCCTCGCCGATCAGCGCCCGGTCCCACCGGGTCCGGTCCTGCTCGGCCAGCCGGACCAGCCGGCCCCAGCCGTCGAACCTGGTCGCCGCGCGGGACTCGTGCAGCAGGAGCAACGCGAGCAGGCCGAGCACCTCGGGTTCGCGCGGCATCAGCCGGTGCAGCAGCCTGGTCAGGGTGACGGCCTGGGCGGCCAGGTCGCGCCGGGCGGGCTCGCGGCCCGCGCTGGCCAGGTAGCCCTCGTTGAAGACCAGGTAGACCACGGTGAGCACCTCGCCAAGCCGTCCGGCCAGCTGGTCAGGATCGGGGACCCGCACGTCGGCGCGGGCGGCGCGCAGCGCCTTGCGTGCCCGCAGCAGCCGCTGGCCCATCGTGGCCTCGGTGGCCAGGAACGCGGCGGCGATCTGGTCGGTGGTCAGGCCGCACACGGCCCGCAGCGTCAGCGCGATCTGGGCCTCGCGCGGCAGCGCGGGATGACAGCAGGCGAAGATCATGCCGAGGAGTTCGTCGTCCGCCGACTCCGGCTCGGTGTCCGCGTCACTGGCGGTGGCCGCGAGCAGCGCCATTTTCTGCTGCCCGGCCCGGTCCCGGCGCAGCCGGTCCAGGGCCTTGCGGCGGGCCGTGGTGGCCAGCCAGCCGCCGGGATTGGGCGGCGGGCCATCACTCCAGTGCTCGATCGCCTCGATGAACGCGTCCTGCACGGCTTCTTCGGCCAGCCCCACGTCACCGAGGCGGGCGGCCAGCGTGGCCCTGATCCAGGTCGCCTCGGCCCGGTAGATCCGCTCGAGCTCGGCTGCGTCCATTCGGGTCCCGGTCTGGTCCGGTGTCGGTGTCCGCGGTCGGGGGCCGCGGTCGGGGGTCGCGGTCGGGGGTCGCGGTCGGGGGTCGCGGTCGGGGTTCGCGGTCGGGGTTCGCGGTCGGGTCAGGCGCCGCTGAACCGCGGCGGCCGCTTGGCGGCGAACGCCGCGAGGCCCTCGGCGAAGTCGCCGGATTCGGCCATCTCCCGCTGGATCCCGGCCTCGAACTCGAGCTGGGCGTCCATCCGGTCGTACATCCAGTGGTTCAGCTGGCGCTTGATGCCCGCGTAGGACTTGGTGGCCCCGGCGGCCATCCGGTCGAGTAGCTCGCCGGTCCTGGCCCCGAACTCCGCGTCCGGCCAGACCTGGTTGATCAGCCCCCAGTCCACGGCCTTGCGGGCGTCGAGCCGCTCCCCCAGCATCGCCAGCTCCGCGGCCCGGGCGAACCCGACCCGGGCGGGCACGAACAGCGACGAGCCGCCGTCCGGGACCAGGCCGATGTTGACGAAGGCGAGGGAGAAGTACGCCGACTCGGCGGCCACCACGAGGTCGCACGCCAGCGCGAGGGACAGGCCGATCCCGGCCGCCGGGCCGTTCACCGCGGCGATGACCGGCTTGGGCATCCGCCGGATTCCGGTGATCAGCGGGTGATACCGCTCCGTGAGGATCTTGTACACGTCGACCGGACCGTCGCCGGCCTGCTCGGCCGCCTCCTTCAGGTCGGCGCCGCTGGAGAAGGCGCGCCCGGCCCCGGTGACGACGACCGCCCGGATCTCCGGGTTGCCGGTGACCTCCTCGATCGCCGCGAACAGGTCGGCGGAGAACTGCTGGCTCCACGCGTTCATCCGCTCGGGACGGTTGAGCTCAATCGTGGCACCCGGGCCGTGACGGTACAGGTTGACGGTCTCATACTGGCGGTACAGCTCATCGTCACTCACGCGGTCATGCTAGCGGCTGAACGACCAGAGGAGAATACGTGCCATGGCAGGCAAGGACTCTGACCAAGCGACGCGGACGCTGCCCAGGAAGCTGTACGAGACCGAGCTGTACCGGCTGCAGGGCGAACTGGTGAAGATGCAGGAGTGGATGCGCACCCAGGGCGCCCGGATGGTGGTGGTCTTCGAGGGCCGGGACGCGGCCGGCAAGGGCAGCACGATCAAGCGGGTGACCGAGTACCTGAATCCCCGGGTGGCCAGGATCGCGGCGCTGCCCGCGCCGACCGAACGGGAACGGTCGCAGTGGTACTTCCAGCGTTACTGCGACCGCCTGCCCGCCGCGGGTGAGCTCGTCTTGTTCGATCGCAGCTGGTACAACCGGGCCGGGGTGGAACACGTCATGGGGTTCTGCACCAAAGAGGAGTACAGCCGGTTCCTGCACCAGTGCCCGATCTTCGAGCGGCTGCTGGTCGAGGACGGCATTTTCCTGCGCAAATACTGGTTCTCGGTCAGCGACTCCGAACAGCAGCGTCGTTTTAAGTCCCGGCTGCACGATCCCATGCGCAGCTGGAAGCTCTCGCCGATGGACCTGGAGTCGATCACCCGGTGGGAGGACTACTCGCGGGCCAAGGACGAGATGTTCGTCCACACCGACATTCCCGAGGCGCCGTGGCACGTGGTGGAAAGCGACGACAAGCGGTCCGCCCGGATCAACATGATCGCCCACCTGCTCAGCACGATCCCCTACCACAACGTGCAACCGCCGTCCCTGAAGCTCCCGCGGCGGCCCGCGGCCCGGGGCTACGTCCGCATCCCGAGGGACATGCAGGCCTACGTCCCCGACCACGCGGCCGAACTGCTGGCGCAGGCCGGTCGTTAGCTCCGGCGCCCCCTGAGGGGTCGTTAGCTCCTGTGACCCCTTAGGTATGCCGGATAGGCATAACCACCGATGCCAGCCGGGCCGCGACAGGCCATGATGGCGTTGCGGCGTGGCAGGCCAGCGACCGGACAGCGCGCCTCTCGCCGAGCGGCGTGCTCCTCGGGACAGCGGGGATCTCGCCGGGTGGCGTGCTCCTCGGGACAGCGGGGATCCGGCGGATACGGGGGGGTCCGATGTTAGCCGGGGGGTCAGGGCCGATGTCGCTGGCCGACCTGCCGCTGGGCGGCCTCGTCGGCCGCACCACGGAGGCGGCCGTGATCAAGGGCATGCTCGACGAGCACAGGCTCGTCACGGTGACCGGGCTGCCCGGTGTGGGCAAGACCGCGGTGAGCCTGGAAGCGGCCGCCGCGAATTTCGCCGACGGCGCCGTGCTCATCAGGCTCGATGCCCTGCGGGACGAGGCCCTGCTGCCGCATAGCATCCTGGCCGCTCTCCGGCTTCCCGACCGGCTCACCAGCAGTCCGCTCCAGGTCCTGGTCGATCACCTGCGCGGCCGGCACATGCTGCTTGTTTTCGACAACTGCGAGCACCTGCTCGGCGCCTGCACCGCGGTCATCGCCGCGTTGCTCCAGTTGTGCGCGAGGGTCCAGGTCCTCGCCACCAGCCGGGAACCGCTCCGGGTGCCCGGCGAGTCCGTTTTGGCCATCTCCCCGTTGTCCCTGCGCGACGCGGTGGAGCTGTTCAGCTGGCGGGCAGGGCTGGGGATCACGGCGGAGAATCGCGCGACCGTGGCGTCCGTTTGCGTTCAGCTTGACAAGCTGCCGCTGGCCATCGAACTGGCCGCCGGTCAACCCGTCGCCACGAAACCGGCCAGCCTGCTCGCCGCGATCGAGGCGGATTACGACGTGCTGCGCAACCCTGGCAACCCGGTGTTCAGGCACCGGAGCCTGCGCGCCGCGATCGGCTGGAGCTATGAGCTGTGCACCCCGACCGAGCGCCTGCTGTGGGCTAGGCTCTCGGTCTTTCCCGGACCGTTCCGGATGGGGGACGCTCAGGACGTCTGCTCCAGCAGCCAGCTGTCCCGCGAAGAGGTCGCGGTTGGCCTTATTCTGCTTACCGAACGTTCGGTCCTGCTTGCGGACTTCCAGGCTGACGGCGAGGACCGCGAAGCGCGGGACGAGCGCGAAGCGCGGGAGGCGAGTTTTCTGCTGCCGATCACGCTTCGGGCCTACGGTCGCCAGATGCTGCGCAGGCTGGCGGAGGAAGTGGAGTTCCAGGACAGGTATCAGCGCTGGCACCGCAGCCGGCGCGGTGACCGCGGCACCCCGAGCATCCAGTAGCGACTCCGCAGCTGGGCCTGCCTCAACCTGACCCACAGCGAAGGACCATCGGTGTTGCTGGGGCAACGACGATGGACCATCGGTGTCGTTCGAGAACGGGAGCGCCCGGCACGGTGTGCCGGGCGAGGCGGGTGGTGTTCACGGATGCTAACCCACACCACCCCACCACTCAGCACACCTACACCGCCCACACCGTCCACACCGCCGGCCACAGCGAGTACTTGATCTAGGGAACGGCATGGGACGAGGTGCGCAGCGTAAAAGTGGCCCCACAGACTGACGACGCGGTTGGGTGGGGTCTGGTTCTGCGAATTAAGTGCGAAATAGTCGTCCAAATCTTTATTTGCGCAACAGTTTGTGCCTGGCTGACTACAATCATCCGTGTTCCCAGCGGGAGAAACCCCATGACCATTCCGGCCTCCACGCACGTCGGTCGGCTGTACCTCGAATCGCGCCATCTGCCTGCGGCCCAGGGCGGAAGCGGGGACATCTATGACGCGATGGCGACGCCGTTCGGGATCCGGCTGCTCATCGGCGACGTCATGGGCACCGGGCCGCCGGCCCACCGCACCGGCTTGTCCGTGCTCGATGCGTGGCGCGAGCTGGCCTGGGCCGAACCCAGCCTGACGGACATCGCGGTGCGACTGCACGCGCTGATCGCCCGATCTGATCATCCGGAGCGGTTCGTCACCGCGCTCCTGGTGAACTTCCCGGCCGCCCAGGAGCTTTCAGATCAGGCCACCGGGTCATGGATGGAGCTGGTCTGCTGCGGGCACCCGCCGCCGCTGCTCCTGCGGGGCGGATCCGCGGCGGTCATCCAGCCGTGCCCGGCCCCCCCGATCGGGTTGCTCGACCTGGCCGACGGGTGGTGCCAGGCCAGCATGTTTCCGGTTGGCGAGGGCGATCAGCTGCTGCTGTACACCGACGGCGTGTCGGAAGCCAGGGATGCGGCCGGCCGGTTCTTCCCGCTGGCCGAGCGTACGGCGCAGGCCCTTTCCCCGGGTGGGGCGGCGCCGCGGGACGAGGTCGCGGGGCCGCACCTGCTCGACGCGCTCGTCGCGGGCCTGCATGCTCATGTTGGCGGCCGGCCCCGGGACGACGTCTTGCTGCTGCTGGCTTCGATGAGGTTACCCGCAGGCCCGCTGGGTCGGCGGGACTCCCATGATCAGAAGTGGCTTGAGCCGCGGACGGACAGGGTCTCACGGAGCTTGGCCAGCAGCGATGCTTCGGTGAAGGGCTTTTCGATGAGGTTGACGCCGGGTTCGAGTACCCCCTGGGTGTCCAGCACTCCGTGACTGTAGCCGGACATGAAGAGCACCTGCACGTCCGGGCAAAGAACCCGGATCCGGACGGCCGCTTCCCTACCCAGCATCTGCGGCATGACCACGTCGGTGAGCAGTACGTCAATGTCACGGGGGTGCCTGGCGGCGATCTCGATGGCATCGAGCCCGTTGACGGCGGTGATCACCTTGTAGCCGTGGCCGGCCAGGATCCGGCGGGTCAACTCCCGCACCGCGGCCTCGTCCTCCACGACCAGCACCGTCTCGCCGGTGCCGCCCCGGGCGGCCTGGGGCGGTATCAGGGATGACCCCTGGAACGGCAGGCTGGTCTCGGGCAGCAAGATGGTGAAGGCGGTACCGAGGCCGGGTTCTGAGTAAATCTGCACGTGACCGCCGGCCTGGGTGATGATCCCATATACGGTGGCGAGGCCCAGGCCCGTTCCCTCGCCCTTCGCCTTAGTGGTGAAGAAGGGCTCGAACGCCCGGTCAATGACGGCCTGGGGCATCCCGGTACCCGTATCGCTCACCTTCAGGCTGATGTAACGGCCCGGGGTGAGCCCGACGCGGCTGGCCGCGTCATTCGCGTCCAGGCTCGTACCGGCGGTGGCGATAATCAGCCTCCCGCCTGCCGGCATCGCGTCGCGGGCGTTGACGGCCAGGTTGACCAGGACCTGCTCGAGCTGGCCCGGATCGGCTAGCACCGGGCTCAGCTCGGCCGCCAGGTCGGTGCTCAGCTCCACGTGCTCACCCAGAGTGCGGACAAGCAGCTGCTGGACTCCCTCGATCACCTGGTTGAGGTTCAGCGCGCGCGGGTGGACCACGTCACGGCGGGCGAAGGCCAGGAGCTGGTGGGTGAGCCCGGCGGCCCGCTCGGCCGCCCGCTCGATCTGCCCGATATCCTCGCGCACCGATTGCCACTCGTTCTGAGGTGCCCTGCTGGCTACCTCTTCGCGGACGAACGCGGCGTAGTTGGAGATGACCGCGAGCAGGTTGTTAAAGTCATGCGCGACCCCCCCGGCCAGCTGGCCCAGGCTTTCCAGGCGCTGCGACTGGTGCAGCTGGCGCTCCAGCTTGTCCCGCTCGGCCTGCGTCTTCAGCCGTTCTCGCTCGGCTCGCAGTTCCAGTCGCTCGGTGACGTCGCGGACCGTAGCGGACACCAGGATGCCCTCACCAGTGTCGATGGCAGACAGGGAGATCTCCAACGGGAACGTGCTGCCGTCGCGACGGCGGCCCGTCAGGTCCAGGCCCGCACCCATGGGCCTGGGCTGCGGGTCAGCCACATACGCGGCCCGGTGGGCGGGATGTGCGGCCCGGGCTGCTTCCGGCATCAGGATTTCCACCGGCTGGCCGACCAGCTCTTCCCGCCCGTAGCCGAACAGCCGCTCCGTCTGCGCATTCACCAGCACGATCCGGCCGCCTGCGTCCACGCACACCACCGCGTCCGGGGCCGCCTCGATGAGCCCGCGGAACCGGGTGCCGGCCCGCTGCTGGCCGGTGATGTCCCGCGACACGGTGGATATCCCGACGATCGTTCCGGTACGTTCGGCGATGGGAGTCAGTGTCACCGACACCCTGATGGTGGTCCCGTCCCTGCGCACCCGGTCAGACTGGTACTCCCCGATCCGCTCGCCCCGGGCGATCGCGGCCTGGATCTCCTTCTCCTCACTGCGGCTCTCGGGCCGGATAAGCACGTCAGCCTGGCCGCCCGATCATCTCGGCCGCGGAGTAGCCGTAGAACCGTTCGGCGGCCGGGTTCCAGCTGGTGATCACCCGGTCGGCAGACTCGCCGATCACGGCGTCCGGCGAGAACCGGACAATAGCCGCCAGCCGCGCCGCCGTCGCATCGGCCTCCCGCCGCTCGGTGACGTCGCGGACTACGGCCATGATCAGCAGGCCCTCGCCGCCATCGTCGGCGGACGCAGTGATGGCGGACAGGCAGATCTCCGCCGGGAACGTGCTGCCATCGCGACGGCGGCCGAACCGCGCCAGGCCCTCGACGACCGGTCCAGGCCGCGGGTCGGCCAGCGGCGCGGCCCAGGGGACGGAAGGCCTGACCTGCCCGCCGCCCGGAACCAGGACGTCCGCCGGCACGCCGGCCAGCTCGTCCCGCCCGTACCCGAACAGCCGCTCAGCCTGCGCATTTACCAGCACGATCCGGCCGCCGGCGTCCACGCACAGCACCGCGTCGGAGACCATATCGAGCAACCCGACACGGTCGGCGAATGGCATGACGCTTACCCCCCGGATCAGCGATCGACGGCCGCTGCGAACGCTGTATCCGCAGAGCGCCGGACCAGCAACTCAAAGTGAAAGATAACACACACTCTGTAGTCAATTAGGTTTGCCGAGGACCGCCGCGGCGTCTCACGTCGCTGACGGGCAGCCCGGACGCTACGGCACCTCACGTCGCCACCGGCAGCCCGGGCTCTGCGGCACATCGCGTTACGACGCCGGGGCTGGAGCGGGCCTGCGGGCGGGGAGAGTTGGGGCATTGTTATCGAGAGCCAGCGGGCGGGCGCACCGGCAGGCATGAAACTATGCCGTGGGGAAGTAGCAGGGGAACACGAAGCAAGGAGGCAGGACATGGCGGTCTCACCGCTGCCTGAGCGCAAGGCGTGGCAGGCGCTCAGCCGGCATTACGACGACATCGCCGGTCAGCACCTGCGTGAGCTGTTCGCCGCGGATCCCGGGCGCGGGGAACGGCTGACCGCGGAGGCGACCGGGCTCTTCCTTGACTACTCCAAGAACCGGGTCACCGACGAGACCATGCGGCTGCTGGTGGCGCTGGCCTCAGAATCAGGCGTGGCCGAACGGCGCGACGCGATGTTCCGCGGCGAGCACATCAACGTGTCCGAGAACCGTGCGGTGCTGCACGTCGCGTTGCGCATGCCGGCCGGCGAGCACCTGGAAGTGGACGGCGCCGACGTCGTGGCGCAGGTCCACGAGGTGCTCGGCCGGATGGCCGACTTCGCCCGCAAGGTCAGGTCGGGCGAGTGGAAGGGCTATACCGGCAAGCCGATCAGGAACGTCGTCAACGTCGGGATCGGCGGGTCCGACCTCGGCCCGGTGATGGCGTACGAGGCGCTGCGGCACTATGCCACCCGTGACATCACCTTCCGGTTCGTGTCCAACGTGGACTCCACCGACTTCGCCGAGGCCACCCGCGACCTGGACGCCGCCGAGACGCTGTTCATCATCTCCTCCAAGACGTTCAGCACGCTGGAGACGCTGACCAACGCCACCTCCGCGCGCGACTGGATCACCGGCGAGCTGGGCACCCAGGACGCGGTGGCCAAGCACTTCGTCGCGGTGTCCACCAACGCCGAGCGAGTCGCCAAGTTTGGCATCGACACCGCGAACATGTTCGGCTTCTGGGACTGGGTCGGCGGCCGGTACTCGATGGAATCGGCCATCGGGCTGTCCACGATGGTGGCGATCGGGCCGGAGCAGTTCGGCGAGTTGCTGGCCGGATCGCACGACATGGACGAGCACTTCCGCACCACCCCGCTCGAGCGGAACCTGCCGGTGCTGATGGGCCTGCTGGCGCTGTGGTACCGCGACTTCTTCGGCTGCCAGACCTACGGCGTCATGCCCTACGAGCAGTACCTCAAGCGGTTCCCCGCCTACCTGCAGCAGCTCACCATGGAATCAAACGGCAAGCACGTCACGCTGACCGGGGAGCACGTCAGCTACGACACGGGCGCGGTGTTCTGGGGCGAGCCTGGCACCAACGGGCAGCACAGCTTCTACCAGCTCATCCACCAGGGCACCACGATCATCCCGGTCGACCTGATCGGCTTCGGCAAGACGCTTAACCCCATCCGCGACCACCACGACATCCTTTCTTCCAACGTGTTTGCGCAGGCGCAGGCGCTTGCGTTCGGAAAAACAGAAGAAGAGGTACGGGCCGAGGGCACGCCCGAAAACGTGGTGCCGCACCGGGTGATGGAGGGCAACCGGCCTTCCAACGTGCTGCTCGCCGAGATCCTCACCCCCCGGATCCTCGGGTCGCTGATCGCGCTGTACGAGCACAGCGTCTTCACCCAAGGGACGATCTGGGGCATTGACTCGTTCGACCAGTGGGGCGTGGAGCTCGGCAAGGTGCTCGCGGTCAAGATCATCCCCGAGCTGACCAGCGCGACCGAGCCGGCGCTTGATCATGACTCCTCGACCAACAACCTCATCCGCAGGTACCGGGCGCTCAAGACTAGGTAAGGACGAACCAGCCATGCCAACTGATACGCCAATGCAGCTCGGGATGATCGGGCTCGGCCGGATGGGCGCCAACCTCGTCCGCCGGCTCATGCGCGACGGCCACCGCTGCGTGGCCTACGACGTCAACGCCGACGCGGTCAAGTCGCTCGAGGCCGACGGGGCGGTCGGGGCGGAGAGCCTGGCCGACTTTGTCGGGAAGCTGGAGACGCCGCGGGCCATCTGGATCATGGTGCCGGCCGGCATCGTCGAGAAGACCCTGGCCGAGCTGCGGCCGCTGCTCGAGGCCGACGACATCATCATCGACGGCGGGAACTCCTACTACCGGGATGACATCATCCGGGCCAAGGACCTCCAGAGTTCCGGCATCCACTACGTCGACGTCGGCACCAGCGGCGGCGTGTGGGGCCTGGACCGGGGCTACTGCCTGATGATCGGCGGCGAGGAGGAGGCGGTCCAGCGGCTGAACCCCATCTTCCTGACCATCGCGCCCGGCAAGGGCACCGCCGAGCCCACCAAGGGCCTGCAGCCCGGAGGCACCGCCGAGCAGGGTTACCTGCACTGCGGCCCGAACGGCGCCGGGCACTTCGTCAAGATGGTGCACAACGGGATCGAGTACGGCATGATGGCCGCGATCGCCGAGGGCCTGTCGATCATCAAGCACGCCGACGTCGGCAAGCACACGGCGCAGTTCGACGCGGAGACCGCGCCGCTGCGCAACCCCGAGGACTACCAGTACACGATCGACGTGGGCGAGGTGGCCGAGGTGTGGCGGCGCGGCTCGGTGATCAGCTCCTGGCTGGTCGACCTGACCGCCGCCGCCTTCGCCAAGTCGCCCGACCTGGACGACTTCAGCGGCCGGGTGTCTGACTCAGGCGAGGGCCGGTGGACCGTGCTGGCCGCGGTGGACGAGGGCGTGCCCGCCTCGGTCATCGCCGCCTCGCTGTACGAGCGGTTCGAGTCCCGCGACATGGGCGCGTTCACCGGGAAGATCCTGTCGGCGATGCGCTCGGAGTTCGGCGGCCACGCGGAAAAGAAGGCCTGAGCCGGCCAGCGAGCGAAGCGAGCGGAAGAGACACTTCATGAGCAAGAACGGATCTCCCCGGCCGGATGACCACGTCATCGTGCTATTCGGCGCGACCGGCGACCTGGCCAAGCGCAAACTGCTGCCCGGGCTGTTCCACCTGCACGCGGCCGGGCTGCTGCCGCGCGAATACCGCGTCATCGGGTCCTCGCCGCCGAAGTTCGCGCTGACCGAGGAACAGTTCCGCCAGCGGGCGGAGCAGGCCTGCGCCGACTTCTGCATCACCAAGCCGACCGATCCGTCCTGGCCGTCTTTTGCCGAACGACTGTCGTTCGCGGCGGCCGAACCAGGGAACACTGCGGATCTGGAGAAGGCGATCCAGCAGGCGGAAAAGGACATCGGCGGGACGCCCCGCCGGCTGTACCACCTGGCCGTGCCCCCGGCCGCGTTCACCTCGGTCGTCGGCATGCTCGGCGACGCGGGCCTGGTGAACAGCCTCACCCGGGTGATCATCGAGAAGCCGTTCGGCACCGACCTGTTGTCAGCCCGCGCGCTGAACCAGGCGGTGCTCGCGGTCTTCGACGAGTCGCAGGTTTTCCGCATCGACCACTTCCTGGGTAAGGAATCGGTCGACAACATCCTGGCGTTCCGGTTCGCGAACGGGCTCTACGAGCCGATCTGGAACCGGCACAACATCCGCTACGTCCAGATCGACGTGCCCGAGACGCTGTCCATCGAGGGCCGGGCCGAGTTCTACGACGCGACCGGCGCCTACCGGGACATGGTCGTCACCCACCTGTTCCAGGTGCTCGGGTTCGTGGCTATGGAGCCGCCGGTGTCGCTGTCCGCCCAGCAGCTGCGGGACGAGAAGCTGAAGGTCTACCGGGCCCTGCGGCCCATCGATCCCAGGCACGTCGTCCGCGGCCAGTACCAGGGGTACCGGTCCGAGCCCGGGGTGAAGCCCGATTCGGACACCGAGACCATGGTGGCGCTGAAGGTCGAGGTGGAGAACTGGCGCTGGCACGGCGTGCCGTTCTTCCTTCGTTCTGGCAAGTCCATGGGCGCCTCGCGGCAGGTCGTGACGCTCGGCTTCCACGAGCCGCCGCTGCGCATGTTCAAGGCGCACCGCAGCGACATCCCCGCGGGCCGGGTGAACGAGATCGTCATCGATTTCGCCGACCCCGGCTCGATCAGCACCGAGTTCCTGGCCAAGGTGCCCGGTCCCGAGATGAGCATGGGCAGCGCGAAGATGGTGTTCAGCTACGAGGACTCGTTCGCCACGGCCAACGCGCTCGAGGGCTACGAACGGCTCATCCTGCTGGCCATGATCGGCGACCAGTCGCTGTTCACCAGCTCAGACGGGATCGAGCGGCTGTGGGAAATCTCCGAGCCGCTGCTGGAGCACCCGCCGTCGGCCGAGTCCTACGACCGTAAGTCGTGGGGCCCGCCCTCGGTCGACAAGCTGATCGCGCCGTACCGCTGGCACCTGCCGGAGGTCAAGGCCCCGACCGTCATGTAAGGCAATTCCTGGCCGGTTGGCGCCCGGTCGGGTGCGGGTGCTGGAAACGCGGCATCCGGCGGGACAGTGTCCGCCGGATGCCGCGTCCGATTCGGGTTATCCGATGATCTCCAGGTAACTGGCGACCACGTTGGACGAGGCCACGGCCCCGGACGGCGGGAGCGCGCTGCCGTAAGGGGAGACGAAGGCCACCAGGTGGCTGCCCGCGTAGCCGGGCGTGAACGCGACCGAGCAGGTAGTGCCCTGGCCGCAGGTGGCCAGCAGGGTACCGGTTTCGTTGTAGATCTCGATGTAATACGGGGTCGGACCCACATTGCCGTTGGCGGTGGCGGTTACGGTCTCGCTGCCGTAGGTGTAGTAGGGAGCGCTGAGCGAGACCTGCCAGCCGAGGTTCGACCAGGTGATGAAGCTGACCGGTGAGGTCTCCTGGATTCCGGGCGGCGGGTAGGCGGTGCTGAGGTCCGACAGGTAGGCGACGTATTCATGCGTGCTCGCCGCGGCCTGGCTCACCGAGACGCTGCAGGTGGTGCCGGACCCGCAGTCCTGGACCCTGGTGCCGGTGGTCATGTCGTAGATCTCGGTCCAGAACGGCGACGGGCCGATGTCCTGGCTGGTGGTGGCGGTCAATGTGGACACGCCACCGACCGAGACGGTGGGCTGGCTGGCGGCCAGGTTCAGGCTCACGCCGTGCCAGACGACACCGACGGGGCCGTAACCGGCCTGGTCGCCCGCGGGCGGGTAACCGGTCGAGGCGTACGACACGACGGCCACGTAGTAGTGCGTCGTCGGAAGCGACTCGGTGACCGAGCTCGCACAGGTCGTGCCCGTCGCGCAGGTCACCACGTAAGCGCCCGCCGTCTCGTCGTAGATGCGCAGGTAGTACGGGGTGGGCCCGACGTTCATGTCGGTCGTGGCGGTCAAGGTCGAGTACTGGTCCGGCCACAGGTAGTTCGAGCTGGCCGTCAGCGACACCGTCCAGGCGGTCAGCGGCCGGTCCGTACGGTGCCCGCCCGGCTTGGCCGGGATCGTGGCACCGGCTCCGGCGCCGGGCGTGGATGGCGGCCGGACCGGCACTGGCTTGGCGGTCGGCGCGACGGCAGCTGCGTGGGTCGCTGCGATGGTGGCGCTGTTGGTGGTGGCGGCCGCGGCCGGGCTGGCCGCCGCAACGGCGGCCGAGGCCGCCAGCAAGCCAGGCAGGGCCAGCGCGGCCAGGGCGAGCGTAGCCCGCCGGTGACCATGCCGAACGACATCTGTGAATTGCATTCTTTCCCCCAGGATGTGACACCAGGTCCTTGCCGCGCTTCGCGGCAGTTTTAAACTCTCCGTGATCAAGGCGTCACTAGTAGGAGGAAGCGCTGGACGTGGCGATACACCTGGGCCTGAAGTTTCTGAGGATGGGGCCGGGGCTGGGGTGAGGGCGGAGGGCGGAGGCCGGGGTGAGGCCGCGGTAAGTGTGGCCGGGCGGTGCGCGGGCTTGCTTACGCGCCGCGACTTGGGCTTTGCGCCGCTCAAGTCCCGGCGAAATTTCCGGTGCGGGGCTGTCGATTTCATGACGTGCCGTTCGTCTTAGTGCATGACTATCTAGAGCTTTGTCAGGTACCGTTCGCCCCGCTTGTAACAGCTTCGCCGGGCAGAACCCCGAACCTGACCCACATCGAAGGACCATAGGTGTTGCTTGGGCAACCGCGATGGACCATCGGTGTGGCTGCAGAGCGGGACCACCCGGCACGGGTGTGCCGGGCGAGGCGGGTGGTGTTCGCGGGATGCCGGCCCTGCACCGGACGGGACCTTGCCGCACCGGGTAACCGGGTAACCGGGAACGCTGGCTGCTGAGGCACTAGTAGCGAGGAGGAGGAAGCGATGAAGTACGTCATGGTGATGTATCAGGGCGACGCGCAAGAGCGGCAAGGCCGGGCTGACGGAGGCGGAGCAAAAGCAGGTTTACGCCACTACCAAGGGATCAATCAGACGCCGGGCGTCACTCCGGTGCCGCCGATGGGCCTGCCCGAGAACGCGACCACGGTCCGGGCTTCGCCTGAAACTGCCTTAGCTGCCGGCTCTACGGTCGTAGCCTTATACGGTGACAGATACCCCGCCGCTGGCAGACGAAGAAGATCTTGTCGCCGTAGCCGCAGAACGGGAAACCCTGGAAGAGTTCCTCGAGTACCACCGCGGGGCGCTCAGCGGCAAGCTGCGCGGCCTGTCCGAGGCGGACGCCCGGCGGCGCCTGGTGCCCTCCCCGACTACCCTGCTCGGCCTGGTCAGCCACGCCGCCGCCGTAGAGCGCAACTGGTTCCAGCACTACCTGGGCGGCAAGCCGCGCGAGGAGATCACAGGGAACGCCCGTGGCGACGCCCCGAGCTGGGACATCGGAGCCCGGCCAGACCATCGCCGGCGTGATCGCCGAGTTCGACCGGGCCTGTGCGCAATCCCGGCAGATCGCAGCGGGCTTCGCGCTCGACCAGAAGGTGCCGCACGACCAGCTGGGCCAGGTGTCACTGCACTGGATCTACGTGAACATCATCAGCGAGCACGCCCGGCACGCCGGGCACGCCGACATCCTCCGGGAACAGATCGACGGCGTGACCGGCGACTAACGGGGTCCCTTACCAAAAGGCCTTAAGACGTCCAGGGCTTCTGCGGCGGAGGGTCCGGCGGCTGGGGCTTCTGCGGCTGGGGCTTCTGCGGCTGGGGGGACGAAGGCGGCGGATTCGATGCCGACGGCGCGAAGGCGGGCGACATTCTGCACGTCTAGGGCGGCGTAGGCACGGACCTCATCGTGACAGAGCTCGCGTTCTCCGTCCACGGCGTGGCCGCGGGCGAGCGCCGCCGGGTCGACGGCGGACGCGGTAGACGAACGTGGCGTTGCCCTCGAGGACCGGGTACCACTGCCCCTGCTGAACCCGGAGTGACACCGTGGCCGTCCCGCCGGCGTTGCGGATGACGACACGGCGTTCGGGGTCGATCCGGCCCGGCAGTGAATAGACCGCCCGGGAGGCGGCCATGCCGGAGCCGCACGAGGCGGTCAGCCCGGCACCGCGCTCGAACGTGCGGACGAAGACCTCGGTAGGGCCCAGCGGGAGCAGGACCGACAGGTTAGCGCCGACCGGAAACACATCCGGGCGGGCGGCGATCCGCTCCCCCATCGCGATCAGCTCGGACTCGGTGTAGGAGTCGATGAGGGCGACCAGGTGGGGGTTCGGGATGGTCACAGCGGTGAACCTCTAGCGCCGGGTCGAGTTCGGGCAAGCCGCGCCTGGATCAGCGGGCTCCGGCCGGCCACCACGGGCACCTGCGGGCTGAAGTCGACCGCCGGGTGCTCGAGGCTCACCTGATGCACGCCTTCGGCCGTCGTTTGGCCGCGGCGCACGGTGTAGTCACGCTGGCCGCTGCGGACCGTGGCCACGTCGGTCCCGCGCAGGTCCAGGAGAACCCGGCCCAGGCAGCGCATGCCGTTTCCGCAGAACTCGGCGGCCGAGCCGTCCGGGTTGAAGAACCAGGCCTGCGGTACCCGCGACCCGGCGTCGTAGAAGTAGATGCCGTCTCCGCCCAGCGGGCCGTTCCGGTCGCACAGGCGCCGGACGAAGGCGTGCAGGTCCGACTCGGAGGCGAAGTCGCGCGGCCGCATGGGCGCCACGAAGATGTCGTTCTTCGAGCCGTGCGCGTTGAGGATCTCGACCATCGCGGCCAGCCTATCCGGACCGCGCAGCCTGGTCGGACGCGCGGCTGGTCGGGCGCTCTGGCTGGCCGGGCGCGCGGGATGGCCGGGCGCTCAGGCGCTGAAGGCGTCCTGCCACGGTACTTTGGCGGCGCCAGGCAGCGCGCTGCCGCCCGTGCCGAAGGCTGGGTAGGTGGAAAACCGCATGCCCTCTGCGTAGTTCCGCAGCGCCACCCGGGACCGGTCGAGCATGTTCGTGGGAAGGTCGCCGACGGCGAACCAGCGCACGTCGGGCGACGTGTACTCGCCCTCCCAGCCCGACACGGTCAGGAAGAAGGCGATCCGCCCGCTGCCGGAAACATCCTGCATGACGTGCGCCAGCGATACGTTCCCGGCGCTGATCACCACGCCGGCCTCGGCCGCCGCGACGCGGACCGCCGTCTCGACGATCGTCTCCCGGTCAGCCAGCTGACCGGTCGGCGGTTCGTACGCGCCGTCGCCGTAACCGGTGTTGGCCCGCTCCCGCAACAAGATGCTTCCGTTGCGCACCAGCAAAAGGATGACGTCAACGACGACCCTGCGACGTTGAGATGCGTCGACAGCGATCGCGGAGTCGCCCGATCTGCCCATAGTGACCGCCTCGCCGCGCGCGCCCCTGCCCACCCCAGTCCTGAGCCCCTGCCCGCGCATATTGACTGTCTACGCACTGCCCAGGAAAGAGCACGCTACCCCTGGCTGATTGTGGATCGCCATGTGCACAAGGCCCGCGAACCTGTGGACGATCGGGGAGGAATGACGGGCGGGCTGTGGACACGATCGCGCGCCAGCCTTGGCCGGCAGGCAACCAAGGCTGTGGAGAACCGGAGCCCCATGTGGACGAGCCGAGGCCGAGATTAGTTGAAAAACCACCGACAGTCGGACCGCTTGCCCGGCGCAGCCGCGGACCTAGGCCCGGTGAATCTGGGCCCTGAGAGTCACGCGCCCCAGCGTCACCCCTGGACTCAGTCTTCACCGGGGTGGCGGCGGCGGAGGGACCAGAGCTGGGCGCCGCGCTCGACCTCGAGGGCCGCGGCCCACGGCAGCCGCGGCGGACCGAGCTCGGTCCGCAGGCTGACCGTGGCCTTCCTGGCCAGCTCCGGGTCATGCGCGGGCCGAAGGGCGAGTTCGGCGGCCCGCGCCTGCACCTGGTCCGACGGCAGAGCCTGCCAGGCCAGGCCGAGCTGCACCGCTCGCAGCCCGGATATCTCCTCACCGAACAAGCCGGCCGCGGCGGCGGTCTCGCCGCCTGCGCGCGCGGCGAGCAGGCCGAAATGGCCTCCGCCCGGGTGCAGTCCGATCCGGAGGAAGCCGCTGATCAGCCGGGCGTCTTCGGCGACGATCCGCAGGTCGGTGGCGAGCATCAGGTTGATCCCGGCCCCGACCGCAGCGCCGCGGACGGCGGCGATGGTCGGTACCTCCAGCTGGCCCACCCGGGTGAAGGCCCGGTAGATGCCGCTGAGCGAGGCGTACCGCCGCATCTCGGCCGGGTCGCGACCCAGTTCCTCCAGAGCGCCTCGCTCGGCTCCGGAGCAGAACGTACCGCCGGCGCCGCTGATCACGGCGGCCCCGACGGACCGATCGCGGTCCACCGCCTCGCACGCCTGGACGAGCTGGTCCGCCAGCTCGTTGTTCAGGGCGTTCCTGGTCGCGGGCGCGTTCAGCGTGATGTACGCGACGCCCTCGCTAATCTCGAAGTCGATCATGGCCCCTTCGATCAGTAGTATCTCCCGGACGGAAAGCGTCCGCGGCCTGGAGCAGGCGGGCCGCCAGGGCCTGGCAGCGCGCCCTGAGCTCGGGCGGCTCCAGCGGGGTGAACGGCACACCGAGCAGGGCCAGGTGCATGGCGATTGAGTCAAGCGAATCCGAACCCGTGGTAAGCACGCAGCGCCGGTCATCGGTGGCTTCCACCACCGCGACGGTGGACGGCACCATCGCGGCGATGACGTCGGCGGGCGCGTCGAAGGCGACGCGGGCCCGCCAGCGATAGGGCCGGCACGAGATCCCTTCGCCCACGAAGAGGGCGGCATCCGGCGGGTCTACCGGAGATGACCTGACTCCGGTGGGCTGCGGATCGCGCAGCCGGTCAAGCCGGAAGGTCCGCCACTGGCTCTTGTCCAGGTCATGCGCGACCAGGTACCAGCGTCGACCGGTCGAGACCAGGCGGTAGGGCTCGACGTGACGGCGGCTTTGCTCGCCCGACCCGCTGGCGTAGCCGAACCGCAGCCGCTCACCGCGGGAGCACGCCAGCGCGAGCGACGCCAGCAGGCTCGAGGCGATGACCGGTCCGGCCGTCTTGAGCGGCACCGTCATCGTGGTGAGCGCGTCCACCCGGCGGCGCAGCCGGGACGGCATGACCTGATCAAGGGCGGCCGCGGCCCGGGTCGCCGCCTTCTCTATATCGCTCAGCTCCGGGTCGGCGGCCGCCGCCCGCAGGCCGAGCGCTACCGCGACGGCCGCGTCGTCGTCAAGCAGCAGTGGCGGCAAGCCGGCCCCGGGCCAAGCGCGTAACCGCCCTGCGGCCCGGGCACGGCGCGCACCGGGTAGCCGAGCTCCCTGAGCCTGCCGATGTCCCGGCGGACGGTCCGCGTGGTGACGCCGAGCCGGACCGCCAGTTCGTCGCCGCGCGAGCTCGGCCTGGCGGTGAGCAGCGGCAGCAGCCGGAGCAGCCGCCCGGCGGTATCGGTCACGTCCCCATCATGCCGGCCCCCAGCTCCGCGTGCACCGTGTTGGCGGGTGTGCTGGCCCAGACGATGGTCGCGTGGCGGGCAGATCAGGACCGGAGCTGTCCGCATTGGTCTCTAAGGTGGGCGGCATGGCTGACATGAATTTGAACTCCCTGCTCGCTGAGCAGCTGGACTCGCACTGGCGTGAGTACCTGCGACCGCGGCTGGACGGGCTGACCGACGCGGAGTACCGCTGGGAGCCGGTGGCCGGCGCCTGGAACGTGCGGCCGCGCGGCACCGGGACCGCACCGATCCAGGCGGGCGCGGGCGAGTTCGTCATGGACTTCGCGTGGCCTGAGCCGGACCCGCCGCCGGTGACGACGATCGCCTGGCGGCTCGGGCACCTCAGCGTGGGTGTGCTCGGCATGCGGGTGGCGTCGCACTTCGGCGGGCCGCCGGTGGATTACCAGACCCACCGCTATCCGGGCGACGCGGTCACCGCGCTGCACCAGCTCGACACCGCCTACGCGGCCTGGATCGAAGGTGTGCGCAGCCTGGGTCAGGACGGGCTGGCCCAGGCCTGCGGGCCGGCCGAGGGCCCATGGGCGCAGGCATCCATGGCCGAACTCGTCCTGCACATCAACCGGGAGATGCTGCACCACGGGGCCGAGATCGCGCTGCTGCGGGACCTGTACCTGTGGCATTACGATGACGCCGCGGTGCGGTCATGACACGAGAGGGCGGAGCCTGACTATGTACACCAAGATCCAGGTGGTCTTCGATGCCGCCGAGCCGGAGAAGCTGGCCGAATTCTGGGGATTGGGCGCTGGGTTACGCGAACGCTCGGGGGCTTTCACTAACGGTAGTTCGAGAGGAGCGCAACGGGCGTGACGGTGGTTGAAGGCCCGCGGCCAGGCTGGCGGTGAGGCACCCGGATGCCGTCAGCGGATGGCGTCCTGGTCGCCGCGATCGGGCTCGTGCTCACGGGAGCCGAGCTACCGGAGGCGGCCACCCGCCAAGACGGGGACGACGCGGGGACGGGGTTCCTGGCCATCCCGGTGACGGGGGCGGCGCACCCGCGCGCTGCGGTCACCTGGTACGAGGACGGCAAGCCGACTTGCGGTACGGACGGGTCAGCGGGCAAGCTCCGCGACTGCGAGCAGGCGCTCCGCCGAGCCGGATTCCAGGTCAACTACACGGCAGAGGGCACAGCCGGGTGCCTGTTTGCCTGGCGGCTCAGGGGCCGTTCGCGTGACAGCACCATCGGGGCCTACTCTTCGCGGGCCTCCGCACGACGTATGTAGGCTGCCCTCCCTGCGTGGACTCGGTCAACGAACTTTTTGGTGCTGCCGTATCTGCTGCCGTAAAGATCGGTGCCGCATCCGCATCCGCACTTGCCTTGGTACACAGGTTCCGCGTCACGGACGGCTGCTGCGCGCTGCGGCCCATCCAGCAACATCTCTCCCCGAACCACCGCCTGCGAGACGATCACACGCTCTTTGCTGGCGGTTACCCGGAACCCGTGCTCTGCGAGCCATGGGCCGCGCAGGGGGGCACTTAGCTGTTCCCATAGCTCTCGGTAGGTGTCGTCGGTCTCGACGAGTTCAACGCGGTCTTCTACCACCTTGGTGTTGACCACACGGTCGTGCTCTGTCCGTAGCCGAGCCCGTTCGCGGTCTTCCTCTTCCCAGTCCAGTTCCTTTGCAGCCAACTGCTTCAGCTCGAACTTGATGCGCTCGATCTCGGCCTCGATCTCGGCTTCGTTTCCGTAGACGATCTCGTGCCGCATGACCGGCACGCCGAACGTGCTGACCATGATCTCGTTGACCGCCGCGTCCACGACATCCACCGGGATCATGTTGCCGCAGGAGTTACGTTGCCTGCCTCGCCCGGCGCAGCGGTAGTAAAGGTAAGCATGGTTTCTGCCCCTTGCCCGATGCCGGTACATGGGACTGTCTTCGCAGAACGGGCAGAACAACGCCTCTGCGAGCATGGCCCGAGTCTCAGGATCGACATGGCCTCGTTTGGTACGGGTAGTCAGGGCCTCATTCGCGCGCTTCCAGATGGCGGCATCGACCAAGGGTTCGCAGCGGTGGATGGTCTTCCCGTACTGCCAGCGTGGCGACTCGACCCAGGTGCTTCCGTAGCGGTAACGGATGACCTTGCCGTCGCGCTCCTCTGTCTCATCCGGGGGGACGGTCTCCCGCTTACAGCGGTGCCCTCTGTAGACAGGGTTCTTGATCAGGCCCGCGACGGAACGCTCCCCCCAGGACCCGGACACCGGCTTGACCTTCTCGGCGATCAACCACTCCACGATCGTTCCCAGCGACCAGCCTTCGATGCAGTGCCGATAGATCAATGGAACATAGAAGCGTCCGTCATCGGTGGGAGCCAGGTAGTGGTCGTATTTATTACCAGCCGAGGCGTAGCCGAACGGGGGACGGCCGATGAACTTGCCGGCTTCCTCTAGCGCCCCGAGTTCCCTGGTCACCCGTTCGATGATGTCCTGCCGCTCCTCGTAGGCGCGCTCGGCGGCGACCCCCCAGAGAGTCCCGTCCCGGTTGTCCGGCCACTGGAGCCGTTCCTTGATCACGTACAGCTTCTTGCGGTTCTGCTCAGCCCACTTCCGCAGCCAGGCCAGGTCGAAATACTCGCGGGACAGCCGCGATACGTCGTAGGCCACGATGCCGTCGTACTGGACCACCTTGACCGGGTCGGTGAGCCACGGCCCCAGTTCGGGACGCTCCCACGGAGCGACGGCACCGGAGATGTTGCGGTCGCGGGTCACGTGCACGATCACGTGGCCCTCATTCCGCGCCCAGTCCGTAGATCTGCGGTCCTGTGTCTGAATGCCGGTGATTACCTCATCGCCGCGTGCGCGGTCCTTCTTGGACATGCGGCTCAGCCTCGCAGCGACTAGCCAGCGCTCGGGCTCCCCGTTCACCTTCACGTCGATATGACTCCGTCCCGGCCGGGCGTACCTGTGTTCGACTGAGAAGTACGGCTTGGTCGTTTGCCCGTTTATGTTATCCCCTCAACATACGGTAACGAATTGTTTTTGTCACCCATATAGTTGTCAAAGGGCAAGACCGCCAAGAACCATGTCCACCTCGACGTCAGGGCCGTCGGGCCCGAGGTCCGCGGCGAGGACCGCAAACGGCTGGTCAGCGAGCATGTGGAGCGGCTGGTCCAGGCCGGCGCCAGCCTCGCGTGGCAAACCGACGACTTCAGCGGCAGCGCCATCGTCATGCGCGACCCGGAAGGCAACGAGTTCTGCGTCGTCTGACCCGCGCGGAAAACGGTCAATTGGGCCGCGGGAAGCCACCGCTCCGGCGATGGATCGGCCTGCGTCCCCGTTCCTTATCGCACTTCCATTCCCGCCTTTTTCGTAACTTTTCCCAACATATGGCGATACCTGGGAATCACCACTAACATGCCTCCTACCGGACCGTGCTGCACGTGCAGAACGGTCCGGGCGGGACCGCCGGCGCACTCACATTTCCGGGTGCCCGGGAATGGGTTCGTCTTTCGCCGCGGGTGGCCTGGCCTGGGGCGAACAGCCGCCCGCGCCCGAGCGTAGGTACGAGGACTGACCGGAAACGGAGCAACGGCCGAACGGCACCGCCGGCCGGCCACCGGGGCAACGCGGGAGGCTGTCGAACGTGGTCGCGCAGCAGGCCGGAACGCCGCCTCCTGCGCCGATGCTGCTGTCCGGGATCGTGCCGCCGCTCGCGGACTCCTTCTCCCAGCGCCCGGAGACCGGGCTCGCCCTGCGCAGCGGCGTGTATCCGGGCGATACGGTCGTGCTGACCCAGGCCGAACCGACCGCGTCCGCGCCCGCCGACCAGGGCGGCACCGGCAAGACACAGCTCGCCGTGTCCTACGCCTACGCCCTGTGGAGCGTTCGCGCCGTCGAAGTCCTCGTCTGGGTGACCGCGGCCAACCGGGAGTCGATCGTCACCGGCTTCGCGGAGGCGGCGCGCGTGGTCGGCGCGGAAGCGGCGGGGGCCGGAGGGACGGGGGCCGGAGGGACGGGGGGAATGGGCGCCGAGGCAGCGGCGGCGGCGTTCGCGAACTGGATGGCGCGCACCAGGCGCCGGTGGGCGCTGGTCCTCGATGACCTGACCGACCCGGCCGACCTGGAGAACCTATGGCCCGCGGGGCCGGCCGGCGAGGTCGTGATCACCACCCGGCTGTCCGGTGACGGGCTGGAAGCGCTGGTCGTCGCGGCCGCCCGGAACTCCGGCAGCGGCCCGGGGTCCGGGAGCGGCCCGGGGTCCGGGAGCGGCCCAGGGGGCCTGGGGGAACTTGGCTCGGGGCCACCTCACCTGCGGGTCGTGTCGGTGGGCGGGTTCAGCCCGCGTGAGACCCTGTCCTATCTCAGCGCCCGGCTGACCGACCATCCCGAGCAGCGGCACAAGGCGCTTGACCTGGGCGACGACCTCAACGGCCTGCCGCTCGGCCTGGCCCAGGCGGCCGCCGTGATGGAGCTGACCGGGCTGGGCTGCCGCGAGTACCGCGAGCGATTCGCCGAGCGGCGCGAGCACATGTCCGGGGTGCGGGTCGCCGGGGTCTCGGCGGCCGTGCTGGCCACCTGGTCGCTGGCCGCCGAGTACGCGCACCGGCTGGCGCCCGCGGGGCTGGCCTGGCCGGCCCTGGCGCTGGCCGCCCTGCTCGACCCCCACGGAATCCCCGCCGTCGTGCTGACCAGCCCGGCGGCATGCAGCTACATCACGGGCCGGCCGAGTGCCGCTCAGGGGGCCGATCAGGAGCTGGTCCGGGCCGTGATGACCAACCTGGCCCGGGCCGGACTGGTCACCCTGGACCCGGCGAGCCCGGTCTGCACGGTGCGGATGCACCGGTCCGTACAGGCCGCGGTCCGCGCCTACCTACCCGCCACTGACCTGGAACCAGCCGTGCTGGCCGCCGCCGACGCGCTGGTCCAGGCGTGGCCGGACACCGACAGCGAGGCCAGGCTCGATCGTGCTCCGCTGTCGGCGGCCCTGCGCGCGTGCGCCGCGACGCTACGGGGCGTCCACGACGGCCCGCTGTGGCAGGCGCAGGCGCATCCGCTGCTGGTCCGCGCGGGCCTAAGCCTGACCGGCAGCGGGCTGGCCGAATCGGCCATTTCGTACTGGCAGGCCATGCTCGTCACCAGCTCCCAGCGGTTCGGCAGCGGGCACGCCGACGCGCTGATGGCCAGGGAACGGCTCGCCGCCGCCTACGAATCGGCCGGGCGGTCCAGCGACGCCATCGCGGTCTTCGCCAGTACCCTGGCCGATGCCGAACGCAGCCTGGGTTACCAGCACCCGGATACGATCACCGCGCGCGGGCGGCTGGCCCAGGCCTACGCCAGCGCCGGCCGCCCGGCCGAGGCGGCGACGCTGTACGAGCAGATGATCACCGCGGCCGGCCGGCAGCTCGGCCAGAGCCATCCGGTCACGCTGACCGCGCGGGCGCAGCTGGCGCAGGTCTACCTGGCGGCCGGCCGGGGCGCGGAATCGACCGCCGCCTACCGGGTGCTGCTGACCGACTCGGAACGAATCCTGGGCCGAGATCACCCGCTGACCAGGTCGATACGTGAGAATCTGGACCATGGCCCCACATACTTATGACTTTGTCGTCGTCGGCGGCGGATCCGCGGGGAGCGCCCTGGCCAACCGGCTCTCCACCGATCCGGGCCACCGGGTCCTGGTGCTCGAGGCGGGGCGGCCCGACTACCTGTGGGATCCGTTCATCCACATGCCCGCGGCGCTCACGTTTCCCATCGGCAGCCGGTTCTACGACTGGAAATACGAAAGCGAGCCGGAACCGCACCTGAACGGGCGGCGCATCTACCACGCGCGGGGCAAGGTCCTCGGCGGGTCGAGCAGCATCAACGGGATGATCTTCCAGCGCGGTAACCCGCTGGACTACGAGCGCTGGGCCGCCGACGACGCCATGGGCAGCTGGGACTACGCACACTGCCTGCCGTACTTCAAGCGGATGGAGAACTGCCTGGCCGCCGCGGCCGACGACCCGTTCCGCGGCCACCACGGCCCGCTGGTGCTCGAGCGCGGGCCGGCTGACGGGCCGCTGTTCAAGGCCTTTTTCGCCGCCGTGGGCCAGGCCGGCTACCACCTGACCGACGACGTGAACGGCTACCGGCAGGAGGGCTTCGCCGCCTTCGACCGGAACATTCACCGGGGCCGGCGGCTGTCCGCGGCGCGCGCCTACCTGTATCCGGTGATGAGCCGCCCGAACCTCACCGTGGCCACCCGCGCCTTCGTCACCAAGATCATCTTTGCCGGGAAGACCGCGGTCGGCGTCGAGTTCAGGCACGAGGGCAAGACCAAGCGGGTCCGGTCCGGCGAGCTCATCTTGTGCGGCGGGGCGATCAACTCCCCCCAGCTGCTCCAGCTCTCCGGCGTCGGTAACGCCGGCCAGCTGAGCGGGCTCGGCATCGACGTGGTCGCCGACCTGCCCGGCGTGGGCGAGAACCTGCAGGATCACCTCGAGGTGTACGTCCAGTACGGCTCCAAGCTGCCGGTCTCCGTGGCGCCCGCGCTGAAGTGGCGCAACCGGCCCATGGTAGGCGCCAAGTGGCTCTTCGGGCGGACCGGGCCTGGAGCCACCAACCACTTCGAAGGCGGCGGCTTCGCCTGCAGCAACGACGAGGTCCGCTACCCGAACCTGATGTTCCACTTCCTGCCGATCGCGATCCGCTACGACGGTTCGTCGCCGGCCGGCGGGCACGGTTACCAGGTCCACATCGGCCCGATGTACTCCGACGCCCGCGGTACCTGCACGATCACCTCGACCGATCCGAAGGTCCACCCCGCGCTGCGGTTCAACTACCTGTCCACGCCGACCGACCGGCAGGAATGGGTCGAGGCGATCAGGATCGCCCGGCAGATCCTGACCCAGCCCGCGTTCGACGACTACAACGCCGGCGAGCTGTCACCCGGTCCCTCGGTGCAGACCGACTCCGAGATCCTGGCCTGGGTGGCCCGGGACGCCGAGACCGCGCTGCACCCGTCGTGCACGGCCAAGATGGGCATGGATCCGATGGCGGTGACCGACCCGGATTCGCTCCGGGTGCACGACATCAACGGCCTGCGGGTGGTGGACGCCTCCGTCATGCCGTACGTCACCAACGGCAACATTTACGCTCCTGTGATGATGCTCGCGGAGAAGTCCGCCGACCTCATCCTGGGCAATACGCCACTTCCGGCCGAGCCCGTCGAGTTTTACCGCCGCGGGCAGAGCACCACTCCGGGGATGTGAAACGCAAGTCCGTTCGGAAATTAATGATCTTTATATCCGGGGATTCTTCTGGAGATAACTAGACAGATCGGCCGTCCCCTCACCATGATCTAACTGGACCGGGAGCGAGGAGGGCATGACGACACCCCATGAGCTTGATCTCAGCGACGGCGCCGCGAGCGATCCGCTGCCCGAGGCCATCGGGCTGGTGCGAGAGGCGGCGGACGCGGGGCTCCGGCTGAAGCTCCTCGGCGGCCTTGGCGTCCGGGTGCTGTGTCCCGATTTCCCGCCCCGGCTGCGCGCGAACTCCGATATCGACCTGGCCTGTCTCGGCAAGTCCCGCCGCGACGTGGCTGACCATCTCGAACGGGCAGGCTGCATCCCCGATCGCCGGTTCAACAACCTGAACGGGGACCGGCAGCTGTCCTTCACCGCCCCGTCCGGGCGCCCCATCGACGTCATGGTCGGCCGGCTGTCGATGTGTCACACGCTGGATTTCCGCCCGTCGTTCGGCTCCGCGTCGCAGGTGCTTGACCCGGCTGACCTGCTGCTGACCAAGCTGCAGATCGTCGAGCTGAACAGCAAGGACGCACACGACATCTGTCACCTGCTGGCCGGGTTGCGGGTCGGCAGGGACGCCACCCGCCCGGCCATCGACCCCGGCCGGTTCGGCGCCGTGCTCGCGGCGGACTGGGGCTGGTGGCGGACCGTGACCGGCAACCTGGCCCAGCTGCCCGACGTGCTGTCCTCACAGCCGCACCTGGCCCCGCCGTACCCGCGGTTCGACGTGCTGACCCAGGCCAAACAGCTGCTCCAGATCGCCGATACGGTACCCAAGGGACTGAAGTGGAGGCTTCGGGCGAACGTGGGGGAGCGGGTGCGGTGGTATGAAGCGGGCGCCTCATGATCGCGAAGAGTTGTACCCCGAACCCGGGCTCAAAGTCTTCGTGATCACCGTAGCAATCTTGGAGATGAGGCACGGTTTAGGGTGGGCGTCATGGATCTGCCTGTGAACCCGCCGGTGGCGCCGATG
The DNA here is from genome assembly GCA_963808315.1 of uncultured Actinomycetes bacterium. Lineage (GTDB taxonomy): Bacteria > Actinomycetota > Actinomycetes > Streptosporangiales > Streptosporangiaceae > Palsa-504. The sequence goes on from CAWEFK010000001.1 coordinate 243,231, forward strand.
CTGGCCAAGCCCGTCGACGCGATCCCGACCGGGGACTACATATTCGAGCCGAAGTGGGACGGCTTCCGGTCGATCGTGTTCCGCGACGGCGACGAGATCGAGATCGGCAGCAGGAACGAACGCCCGATGACGCGCTACTTCCCCGAGCTGGTGGCCGCGATCAAGGCCGAGCTGCCGGAACGGTGCGTGATCGACGGGGAGATCGTCATCCCGGACGCCGCGGGCAGGCGGCTTGACTTCGACACCCTGCAACTGCGCATCCACCCGGCGGCCAGCCGGGTCGAGCTGCTCTCCACCTCCACGCCCGCGCACTTCATCGCGTTCGACCTGCTCGCGCTGGGCGACACCGACTACATGGAACGGCCGTTCGCCGAGCGCAGGACCGCGTTGGAGGGCGCGCTGGCCGCGGCGGGCGCCTCGGTGCACCTGACCCGGGCGACCACCGACCGGCAGGTCGCGGCCGGCTGGTTCAGCCAGTTCGAGGGCGCGGGCCTGGACGGGCTGATCGCCAAGCCGGCCCAGGGGCACTACGAGCCGGACAAACGGGTGATGAAGAAGATCAAGCACGAGCGCACCGCGGACTGCGTGGTGGCCGGCTACCGGGTGCACAAGAGCGGCGAGGATCGCATCGGGTCGGTGCTGCTCGGCCTGTACAAAGACGACGGGAAGCTGGCCAGCGTCGGCGTGATCGGCGCCTTCCCGATGGAGAAACGCATCGAGCTGTTCGGCGAGCTGCAGCCGCTGGTCACCACGTTCGACGGGCACCCGTGGAACTGGGCGGAGCACGAGGCCGGCCAGCGGACGCCGCGGGCGGCCATGGCCAGCCGGTGGAACGCCGACAAGGACCTGTCGTTCATCCCGCTGCGCCCCGAACGCGTGGTTGAGGTCCGCTACGACCACATGGAGGGCGTGCGGTTCAGGCACACGGCGCAGTTCGTCCGCTGGCGGCCGGACCGCGAGCCGACCTCGTGCACGTACGCCCAGCTGGAGGAGCCGGTCAGCTTCGACCTGGCCGAGATCCTCGGATCCTCCGGTGCCCAGCATGGCTGAGAAGAAGCTGGTCCTGGAGCTGGCCGGCCGCGAGGTCGCGATCAGCAATCCCGGCAAGGTGTTCTTCCCGCGCACCGGGCACACCAAGCTGGACATGGTGCAGTACTACCTGGCCGTGGCGCCGGGCGCGCTGGCGGGCGTGGGCGGCCGGCCGATGGCGCTGAAACGGTTCGTGAACGGGGCCGAGAAGGAGGCGTTTTTCCAGAAGCGGGCGCCGGACAAGCGCCCGGACTGGGTCCAGACCACCGAACTCCGGTTTCCCTCCGGCCGCACCGCCGACGAGGTCGTGGTCACCGACGAGGCCGCGCTCGCCTGGGTGATCAACCTCGGCTGCATCGACCTGAACCCGCACCCGGTGCGCGCCGCCGACCTCGATCACCCGGACGAGCTGCGGGTCGACCTGGACCCGGTGCCCGGAGTGGAATGGCCGCAGATCAGGGACGTGGCGCTGGTGGCGAGGGATGTGCTGGCCGACTTCGGGCTGACCGGCTGGCCGAAAACCTCCGGGTCCCGCGGCATCCACATCTACGCCCGGATCGTGCCGCAATGGTCGTTCGGCGAGGTCCGCCGCGCGGCGGTGGCGGTGGCGCGCGAAATCGAGCGGCGGGCGCCGGACCTGGCCACCTCCAAGTGGTGGAAGGAAGAGCGGCACGGCGTCTTCGTCGACTACAACCAGAACGCCAAGGACCGCACGGTCGCGTCGGCGTACTCGGTCAGGCCGGTGCCAGACGCCCGGGTGTCGGCCCCGCTGACCTGGGACGAGGTGCCGGAGTGCGATCCCGCTTCCTACACCATCGACACCATGCCGGCGCGGTTCGCCGCGGTGGGCGATCCCTGGGCGGCCATGGACGAGGCGGCCGGGTCGCTGACCGGGCTGCTCGAGCTGGCGGCCAGGGACGAGGCGGCGGGGCTGCCCGACGCGCCGTGGCCGCCGCACTATGACAAGCAGGCCGGCGAGGCGCCGCGGGTGCAGCCGTCCAAGCAGCGCAGCGCCGGGACGGCGGACACGTCGGGGACGTCGGGGACGTCGGGGACGTCGGGGAGTCGGGTTCGGGGCGGCGGCAGAGCACCAAGCCGCTGATCGAGATCGCGCGGGCGGCGAGCAAGGACGAGGCGATGGAGGGGCTGGAACGCTGGAAGGCGCGGCATGCGGCCGTGTGGCCGAAGCTAGAGCCGGCCGACGTGCTGGTCGACGCGATGCGGGGGCGCAGCTCGGTCTGGTACCGGATCCGGCTGAATCTCCAGCACGTGCCCGAGGCGGAACGGCCGTCCCAGGAGCCCCTGGAAATCGACTACGACCCGTGGGCCGGGCTCCAGCCCTGGCCCGGTTGGCAGGTCACGCTCGGCGAGGGCTCAGCGTCCCCGCGAGCACCAGCCGCCTCGCCCGCCACACCCGTGCTGGGCTGGTCCCGCTCTGCAACGACACCGATGGTCCATCGCGGTTGCCCCCGCAACACCAAGGGACCATCGTTGTGGTCGGTTTCGGGATTCTGGCCCCGCGGAACTGCTGGCAGCGGGGCGGACGTCATCCGCCACGGCTTCCTGCGCACCCAGTCCTCGGCAACTTGCCATCGTGCGGTAAGCACCTGTTCACCGGCGGATAAGTGATTGCGGGTAGGTTGACGATGTACATACTCTGGGAGTGGGGGAAACCCGGCACGGGAAGGCGCAGGATTGCTATGTGCGACCTGATGGGGGACGGCAATGACGACTAACGGCATACTCGACGCTCGCGATCGCGACACCACGCTCGGCCGGCTGGCGGCCGAGCGGTTCGATGTACTCGTCATCGGCGGCGGCATCACCGGCGCCGGGGCCGCGCTTGATGCCGCGTCCCGGGGGCTGCGGGTCGCCCTGGTCGAAACGCGGGACCTGGCGTCCGGCACCTCAAGCCGGTCGAGCAAGCTCATCCACGGTGGCCTGCGGTACCTGGAGCAGTTCGACTTCAAGCTGGTCTTCGAGGCCCTGAGGGAACGTGACCTGCTGGTCTCCAAGCTGGCTCCGCACCTGGTCAAGCCGGTGTCGTTCCTCTACCCGCTGTACAAGAAGGTGGTCGAGCGGCCCTACGTCGGAGCGGGTCTCGTGCTCTACGACGCGATGGAGGGAACCCGCAGGCCAGTGCCGCATCACCGGCACCTGTCCGCCCGCGGCGCGCTCAAACGCGCCCCGGCCCTGTCTCCCGACCGGCTGGCTGGCGCCATGCTCTACTACGACGCCCAGGTAGACGACGCGCGGCACACCCTCACCGTGGCCCGCACGGCGGCCGCGCACAGCGCCGTGATCGCCACCCGGGTCAACGTGGTCGCGCTGCTGCGCGGCGCCGACGGGATCCGGGTGACCGGCGCCCGGGTGCGGGACACCGAGACCGGACGCGAGATCAGCGTGACCGCGGAGACCGTGGTGGTGTGCGCCGGGGTGTGGACTGACCTGGTCCACCAGCTGGCCGGCGTGCGGGCAGGCTACCGGGTCCGGATGTCCAAGGGCGTGCACATCGTGGTGCCACGCGAGGCGGTCCAGGCGGACACCGGGATGATCCTGCGGACCGACAAGAGCGTGCTGTTCTTTATCCCGTGGGCGCAGCGCTGGATCATCGGCACCACCGATACCGATTTCGCCGGCGACCGGGCCGAGCCCAGCGCGACGGAGGAGGACGTCGAGTACATCTTGTCCGCCGCGAACCGGGTGCTGTTGCGGCCGCTCACCCGCGCCGACGTCATCGCGGTCTACGCCGGGCTGCGCCCGCTGGTGGCCGCCGTCGAGGGCGACGGATCCAAGCCCACCACCAAGATTTCGCGGGAACACATGGTCGACGTCCCGGTACCCGGCCTGGCCAGCATCGCGGGTGGCAAGTTCACCACCTACCGGCTGATGGCCCGCGACGTCATCGACGCGGCGGTGGCGGACTTCGGGCGTGAGGTGCCGGCTTCGGTCACCGACCGGGTGCCTCTGCTCGGCGCGGACGGCCTGGCCGCGGTTGAGCCGGCGCGGGCCGGCTGGCGGAGGACTACGGGGTCAGCCGCGACACGGTGGTGCATCTGCTCGGCCGGTACGGCACCCTCACCGAGGAAGTACTCCAGCTGACCCGGACCGACCCCGGGCTGGCCCGGCCGCTGACCGAAGGCCACCCGTACCTGCGCGCCGAGGTGGTCTACGCGGTTACCCACGAGGATGCGCTGCACGTGGACGACGTGCTGGTCCGGCGGACGCGGCTGTTCATCGAGTCGGCCGACTCCGGCATCACCGCGGCGGCCGACGTGAGCTCCATCATGGGCCGTCTGCTCGGCTGGAACCGCAGGAAGCGGGCCAGCGAGACGCGTCGTTACCTCGAGCTGGTCGCGGCCGAGCAGACGGTGGTAGGGGCCGACCCGGTGCCCGAGCCGGCCCTGGCCGCGAGCGCTGCCGCGGGATGAGCCGGGGGACGCCGGGCACCCGGCGGCTGCTGACGTTCCGGCTCGACCAGGAACAAAGGCAACGGCTCAGGGCCAGGCTGGCCCGCGAGGGCCGGACGATGTCCGAGGTCGTGACGCACGGGCTGCACCAGTACGTACAGCACGCGCGGGACGCCGCGGCGAACCCGCGGGAGCTGGGCGCGCTGGTGCTGCCCGATCGCATCGCGGCCGCGCTGCGCGAGCTTCGCTCGACCGGCCGCAGCGAGTTGCTGTCTGCGACCCTCGCGGCGCTGCACGAGGCGGGCTGGCCGCTGCGCCCGCTCGCCGATGCCCTCGGTATCAGCCGGCAGGCGGTCCAGCGGCGGGTGCGCCGGGCGGCGGGGGCGCTACGAGAGCACGTGACGCACTGTGAACCGCCGCCGCCTTTCCCGCACCGGCGGATGGCCAGTCCGGCCGGTATCCGCACGCACCTGACGGTCAAGATCGACCATTCGCTGCGCGCGTCCGCGCACCGCGCGGCGGCCGACGAGGGCAGATCGCTCACCCAGGTCATCGAGGCCATCTTGGACCGGTACGTCAGGCACGGCCTCGCCGACGCCGATCAGCCGCCGCGGGCGGCCTCCCGGGCGGCCGGGGCCTCCCGGGCCGCCGGGGCCTCCCGGGCGGCCGGCGAGCGGCGGAGCACGAGGATCATGCGCCACGCCTCGACCGCGTCGACGGGCACATCGGCGTCGAAGTCTCCGTAGCTGGTCACGATGGTGAACCCGCCGGCCAGGCGGATCGCGGCGACCATCTCGGTGCCGGTCCAGAACCGGTTCGGGACCACGTCGGTGACCGTCCGCACCGACCCGCCCCGCTTGTGATAGGTGACGCTGACATGTTCGGAGATGATCTGGGTGACCGGGTCAATCTGGTCGTGTGCGCCCCAGCGGACGCTGACGATACCGTCGCTGACCTCGGTGTTCCACTCGCTGCTCGTGCGGTGCTCGGCGGCCAGGAAGTCGGCCGGATGGGCGAGCTCGGCGATGTAGAGGCCGCCGGGGCGCAGGTGACGCGCGACGCAGCCGAGATGGGCCAGCATGTCGTCGAGCGTGAGCAGGTGACACAGCGAGTTGAGCATGGTGATGGCGAGGTCGACCGGGCCGGGGAGGCTGAATTCCCGCATGTCCGCCTCGACGACGGTCAGCTGAATCCCGGCCGCCTTGGCCAGGTCCCTGGCTCGTCCGCACATGGCCGGGCTAAGGTCGAGGGCGGTGGCCGACAAGCCGCGCCGCGCCAGTTCGCGAGCATGCTCCGCGGGGCCGGCGGCCAGTTCCAGGACCGAGCGCGGCGGCCCGGCGTCCGGGCTCCGGTGCGCGCCAGCCCAGCGCAGCAGGGCGTCTACCTCGGCGGGGACGTTACGGTAGGCACAAGCGGCCTGGTAGAACTCGGGCTCGTCATATATTCCTGGCACCCGCCTATCATGCCCGAACGGCGGCCGCTCCCAGGCCCCAGCCGAGTTGTGCAAAGTAACGTGCACTAGCCTCACGCATCGGCCTGCGGCAGACTGTGCGCATGATGACAGAGAGCCAGGCGCTGGAAACCCTCACGCGCGAGGATCCGGAGGCGGCCGGCGACGCGAAGGCCGCCCTCGCCTGGCTGACGGGCGACGAGGGCCTGGAGACGATCTCGCTGCTGCGCCTGCAGGAATTCCTCTGGTACGCCCTCCCGGTCAAGTGGCCGATGTCCACGTCAGGCCGGGTCGGCGTGGCGAAGGCGCTTGGCCGCCTGTTCACCCTGGCGGGCCTGGAGCGTTACGCCGGAGTCTGTGCGTCGGCGGGCACCGAGAGGATCATCACGGCCTACGCCGAGGGACACGAGGACGGAATCGCCGCCTACACCGAGGCCATCGAGGAGTCGAACGCGGCGCCGCCCGACACCGAGTTGCTGGCCTGGGGATCGGTCATGGGCGCGCAGGAGCGCGCCGCCTACGACGCGTGCGCGGCCGCCCTCGAGCTGGCCTTCGCCTCGAATGAGCTGAGCGTGGGCGCACGCGGCTGGCGCACCAAGCGCGCGGACATCGTCAACCGCTGGCTGACCGGGCGTCCCGAGATCGAGCTGCGTCCCATGGCCGACGGCGACGCTGAGGTGGCGCAGACGCCCGACCGCGTGCCGGGTACCGACACCTGGCTGGGACGGATCAGCGCCGAACGCATCGACGCGTGGGCCCACGGCCGCCCGGGCGAGCGGTCGCGGCTGGCCCGCGGGCTCATCCCGCGCCTGCTCGAGCCGCCCGTCCTGCCCGATGACCCGCTGCCCACGCTGCAGTGGCTGCTCAGCCACGCGGACGAAGGCCTGCGCCTGACCGCACGCTATTACATCGCGCCCGCCGTCGTCATCGAGGCGGTCGACACGTTCGGCTGGCGAGACCAGCTGGTCGGGACCCTGCGCCAGGAACTCGACGTGTTCCCGCTGCACACCCTGCGGGGCATGGCGCAAAGCGAGATGGGAGCCATCCGGCGCAGCCGGACCAGCCTCGTGCTGACCAAGACAGGCAAGCTCATGATCGCGGACCCCGCCGCCAGGTGGCACATCGGCACGGCCGCGCTGATCGGGCCCGACGACGGCCCCCAGCCGGACTTCTCCGTGGCGGTGCGCGAGGCCGCGCTGATGATCATCTTGACCAACGGGCCCACCGGGTACGACGAGCTGACCAGGCTGGTGACCGATATTCACAGCGCGGAGGGCTGGGCCTCGGGGAGCTCCAGGGGTTCGGCCGGGGGCGGGGCGTCCGGGGGGTCCGGGGGGTCTAGGGGTTCCGGCCTGGCAAATGCCGTGCGCACCGAGCTCTACACGCTCCGGCACCGGTTGTGGGCGTTGCACCTGCTCGGCGCCGAGCGCGGTTTCACCGCGCCGCTATCGCTCACCGACACGGGGGTAGCCGCCGCCCTGTCCGCCCTGCTGGCCCGGGCCCTGCGGCCGCGGCATCACCTGGGCCTCGGGTAACCAGCGCAGCGGGTAATAGCCGGTGTAGTTCTCGGCCAGGGTGGTCGCGGCGGCGCGGGAGGAGACGACGTAGCGCAGCTGAGCTAGCTGCAGCTCCTCCCCGAACACGTCCGCGTGCGGGTCCACGTGCAGCATCGAGGTCATCCACCAGGAAAAGTGCGTGGCCCGCCAGACCCGCTTCAGGCAGCTGTCGGAGTAAGCGGCGGCGAGCTCGGGCCGGCCGTCGCGCAGCAGGGCAGCGAGCGCTGTAGCCAGGACGGTCACATCGGCCAAGGCCAGGTTCAGGCCCTTGGCGCCGGTGGGAGGCACGATGTGGGCGGCGTCACCGGCCAGGAACAGCCGCCGGTAGGCCATCGGCGTGGCGACGAAGCTGCGCATCGGCGTGACGGCTTTCTCCGTGATCGGGCCCTCCTTCAGGTCCCATCCCGGCACGCCCAGCCGGCGCTGCAGCTCGCTCCAGATCCTGTGGTCGGGCCACCGCCCGATGTCCTCGTCGGCGGGAACCTGCAGGTAGAGCCGGCTCACCTGCGGCGTCCGCATGGTGTGCAGGGCGAATCCGTCCTCGTGACGAGCGTAGATGAGCTCGTCGGTGGACGGCGGCACCGTGGCCAGGATGCCGAGCCACGAGTAGGGGTACCTGCGTTCGGCTACCGTCGCCAGGTGAGCCGGGATGGAATCGCGGCAGATGCCGTGGAATCCGTCGCAGCCGGCGATCGCGTCGCAGCTGACCTCGTGCCTGACTCCGGCGGAGTCGGTGAAGCGGAGCACGGGCCGGTCCGTCTCGAGCTCCGCGACCTCGGTGTCGCTGACCTCGAACTCGATCCTGGCTCCGGCCGCGAGCCTGGCCCTGAACAGGTCCTTGACGATCTCGGTCTGAGCATAGATCGTCACCCAGCGGCCGCCGGTCAGATCACGGAAGTCGAGGTGGTGCCGCCCGCCTTCGAACTGCAGGTAGATCCCGCCGTGTTCGAGCCCTTCCGCGTCCATCCGCGTGCCGAGGCCGACCGCGCGGAGCAGCTCCACGGTTCCGGCTTCGAGCAGCCCCGCCCGCTGGCGTGCCTCGCAGTAAGCCCGGGTGCGGTTCTCGATCAGGACCGAGTCGATGCCGCGGAGCGCCAGCAAATGGGAAAGCAGCAGGCCGGCCGGCCGGCTCCGACGATGCCGACCTGAGTGCGTGAGCTAACGGTCATCTCGATGCCGCTCTAGAACGGATAGGGGGCGATATCGCCGCGGATCGTCACCCAGCGGGTATCCGTGAACGCATCCAGGTTAGCCGTACCGCCGAACCTGGCGCCGGTCCCGGAGGCACCGAGGCCGCCGAAGGGGACGTTCGGCTCGTCGTCGACCGTCTGCTCGTTGATATGCACGATGCCGGTCGGTATCTGCCGGGCCAGGTCCAGGCCACGCATCACGTCCCTGGTCAAGATGCCAAGCGACAAGCCGTATTCGCTCTCGGCCGCGAGCTTGACCGCGTCCTGGGCCGTGGCGAAACGCAGCACCGGGGCGACCGGGCCGAACACCTCGCTGGCGTAGGCCGGCATCTGCGCGGACACCTCGGCCAGCACGGTCGGTGAGTAGAACAGTCCCTCGTAGCTGCCGCCCGCGGCCAGCCGGGCGCCCGCCGCGACGCTCTCGGTGACCAGCCCGTGCACCTTGTCACGCTGCCGTTCGTCGATGATCGGGCCCAGCGCCACCTCCTCGGTAGCCGGGTTCCCGACCGGTAGGCGGGCCGCCTTGGCCGCGAGCCGGGCGACATATTCGTCGTAGATCGCCTCGTGCACGAGGTGGCGGCCCGTGGTCATGCAGATCTGCCCCTGGTGCAGGAACGAACCCCAGGCGCCGGCCGAGGCGGCCCGGTCCAGGTCCACGTCGTCGAGCACGATGAGGGCGGAGTTGCCGCCCAGCTCGAGGTGGACCCGCTTCAGGTGCCGGGCGGCCAGCTCGCCGACCCGGCGGCCCGCGGCCGTAGATCCGGTGAAGGAGACCAGCCGGACCAGCGGCTCGGTGACGACGGCCTCGCCGACCTCGGCTCCGCCGGGCAGCACGTGCAGCAGGCCTGCGGGCAGCCCGGCCTCCTCGAACACCCGGGCCAGCACGACCCCGCCGCACACCGCGGTCCGCGGATCGGGCTTGAGGATCACCGCGTTGCCCAGGGCCAGCGCGGGCGCGACCGAGCGGATGGCCAGGATCTGCGGGAAGTTGAATGGCGCGATGACGCCCGTCACGCCGACGGGCACCCGCTCGGCGAAGCTCAGCCGGGGCTGCTCACTGGGCAGCAGCTCGCCGCGGGCGCGGGACGGAAGCGTGGCCGCCTCGTAGATCTCCTGGGTCGCCACGTGCGTCTCGAACTGCATCGCGGGAGGGATCTTGCCGCTCTCCCTGATTCCCCACCATTCGATGTCGGCCGAGTTGGCCAGCCACAGGTCGGCGGCACGCCGCAAAATGGCCGAACGCTCCGTATGCGGCGTCGCGGCCCAGGCCGGCTGGGCCGCGGCCGCCAGCTGGGCGGCGGCAGCCACGTCCGCCGGGGTGGCCAGGCCGGCCCGGCCGATTTCCTGACCGGTGGCCGGCTCGACGACGGCGGCGTCCCCGCCGGCTCCGGCGGTCCAGCCGCCGGAGTAGATCTGACCACGCCAGGTGGCCTCGTCCATGAGTGCCATGACGACTCCTTGAGCTATCGCGTACGTGAAACGAACGATAGTTCAGAAAGCGAACGCGCGCGGCACCGGTCTATGATGTACCGACCGAGCCAGGAGGCTCTCCATGACTGACAGCCCAGAACCGGGCCATGACGGGGATTTCGTCCAGTCGCTCGAGCGTGGCTTGTCAGTGATCCGCGCCTTCGATGCGGATCATCCGAAGCTGACCCTGAGCGAGGTGGCCGCTAGCACCGGCCTGAGCCGGGCCGCGGCCCGCCGGTTCCTGCGTACCCTGGTGCAGCTCGGTTACATGCGCAGCGAAGGAAGCCGGTTCGCGCTCCGGCCCAAGATCCTTGAGCTCGGCTATGCCTACCTGTCCAGCCTGACCCTGCCCGAGGTGGCGATGCCGCACTTGGAGCAGTTGGTCGAGCAGGTGCACGACTCGTCCTCCGTTTCCGAGCTCGACGGGGACGACGTGGTCTACATCGCGCGCGTCCCGACCAAGCGAATCATGACCGTGACAATCAGCGTCGGGACGAGGTTCCCGGCCTATGCGACCTCGATGGGCCGGGTCATGCTGGCCGCCCAGCCGGACGAATGGCTGGAGAAGTACCTCAGCTCAGCCAGCCTGGATGGTCTTACCGGGCACACCATCACCAGCGCCACCACGCTGCGCCGGGAGCTGGGAAAAATACGGGGCCAGGGCTGGGCCCTGGTCGATCAGGAGCTCGAAGAGGGCCTGCGCTCGATCGCGGCTCCGATCCACGACGCGGACGGCCAGGTCATCGCCGCAGTCAACGTCTCCACCCACGCCGGCCGGCGGACGCTGGCCAGCATCATGGACGAACTCCTGCAGCCGCTGCTGGCTACCGCCCAGCGGATCGAGGTGGACCTGGCCCGTTCCCACGCCTCGGCCCGCGCCCGCCCAGACGCGTAGCCCGGTAGCCGCGCGACCGGGCTCGACCTGCCACACTGCTTGCTATGCGTACGCTCGTCATCCACCATCCGCTGGTCACCCACAAGCTCACGGCGCTGCGCGACGCCGCCAGTGACACCGCGACGTTCCGCAGCCTGACGGACGAGCTGGTGACCCTGCTCGCCTACGAGGCGACCCGCGAGATGCGGGTACAGCCGGTATCGGTCACCACGCCGGTCGGCATCGCCGGCGGGGTCAAGCTGGCCCGGCCCGTGCCGCTCATCGTGCCGGTGCTGCGAGCGGGCATCGGCATGCTCGACGGCATGACCCGGTTGCTGCCGATGGCCGATGTCGGCTTCGTCGGGCTGCGCCGGGACGAGGAGTCCCTGGTCGCATCCACCTATGCGGATCGGCTGCCCTCCGACCTGACCGGACGGGACACCTTCGTCCTGGATCCCATGCTGGCCACCGGCGGAACGCTCGTCACCGTCATCACCATGCTGGTCGACCGCGGGGCCGCCTCGGTCACCGCGATCTGCCTGCTCGCCGCGCCCGAGGGCCTGCGGCATGTCGAGGAGGTCTTCGCCACCGACGGCGCGGTCTCGGTACGGGTGGTCACCGCCGCCGTCGATGAACGACTGAACGATCGCGGCTACATCGTGCCCGGACTCGGCGACGCGGGTGATCGGCTGTTCGGAAAGATCTGAGACCGCTAATCCGGGCCCATCGGGGAATTCCGGCGCGGTATTCGATCCGGTAATTCTGGCTGGGCGCCGGGCCCTACCGTGGCGACATAACGGCACTGCCCAGGTCCGGGATTCCCCCCCCAGCACCCACGGTGGACGATACCCACCTGCGGAGCCCAGCACCCAGCCATATGCAGCTAATCAAGTTCTATCGAGCTTGGATATCCCCGAGTCCGGGGTTACCCCAGAAAACCCCCCGAAGATGACAATCCGGCCTAGAATATCCAGACCTAGTCGCACCGCAGCAGGAAACCGATGCCGTCGACCGAGTCGTTCGCACCATTGACCCCCCGGGCCCCGCTATGCCGCTGAGCTCCCATGTCAGCACGGCGGCAGGTCAGAAGATGACGATCGCCGAAGGCGGTCGGCTGGTCTTCGGCCGCGGCCCCGGAGTAGATCTGGCCATTGCCGCCGGGCGAGGGCTTTCCCGGCGGGCCGGCGTGGTGACCGCGATGGCGGCGGGAGCGTGGATCGCCAACATCAGCCGCACCCATGCGCTGTACGTCGAGGGTGATGACTACCGCATCAGGCTGCCGCGGATGGAAGATGACGGCGAGCCCGCCGACGGCTGGTTCGTGCATGCCGGAACCGCCTACGTCGGGTCCCGGGGGATGCTCGATGACGAGCAACCGCTGACGGTAACGGTCACCGGCCGGTTCGAAGGCTGGCCGCGCCCGGCGGACGGGGTCAACGGGAGCGTCATGGCCACCGGCGGGCTCCTGGCCAACTCCGAATGCCTGGCCGAGGAGGCCTGGCTGGCGGACGCGGACGGGCTGGACGATGAGGCCTGGCTGGCGGACGCGGACAAAGGCGCGGGGGTGGTCCCAGGGGCGGGGATGGCCCAGGGCCCGGGGGTGGCCCAGGGCGCCGGGCTGGCTAGAGGGACCGGGTGGGGTAAAGGGACCGGGCTGGGTAAAGAGACCGGGCTGGGCGAGGGGACCGGGCTGGGCCCGGGCCGGGCCGGGGAAGGGACGCTGCTTCCGTTCTACATCGACCCGATGACCAAGCTCTTCCTGGTCGCCCTGATGTGGTGCCGGCCGTGGCTGCTCGACCACAGCGCCAGCAGGCCGCTGCCGCGGACGCCGGAAATCGCCCGGGGCGCGCTCGAGGTCACCGGCGCCTACCACGAACTCGAACGATTCGATTCCGACCCGGAGTTCCGCGACGTGCTGTCGGCCCGCGTGGCGGAGCACATCAAGGTGCTGCGGCGGAAAATCACCGACCGCGGGCTGGCCCGGGCGGACGTCCGGCTCTCCGACGAGGTAGCCGTCCGGATCCTGATCGAGCACGGCATCATCACCTCCGCCGACCTGGGGCGGCTGGACGACCCGGCCTGGCGGTCCCGCCAGGAAGACCTGTGGTGGACCAAGGTTAGCGAGCGGGGGCGGCGCGCCCGCCGGTATCACCATGAACGCCGCGCTGGCCCGGGCGCCCCCGGTTCCTGTGACCACGACGGTGAAGAGCCCGGGCGGGAACGAGCCGGGGAAAAGCCGGTTGACGGTGATGCTGAGTGTCCCGTTCCGGCCGGTCACCGGCTTGGTCGCGGACGTGCTGGCCATGATCTTGCTGTTGGTCGGCGGCGGGCCGACGCCGGATAGCGAGACCGTGACCGGCGTCGCCGGGGCGAAGCCGCTCCCGTGCACGACAAACGTGGCGTCGGAATCACCCCACGACCGCACCAGACATACCGCCGGCCGCTGACCCGAGCCGGACGACCCGGTGGCGGCGCACGAGGGAAGAGCCGGCGGCGGACCTCCGTTCGGCGGCGGGCTGCCCGAGCTGCTGAACGACGCGCCGAGGACGACGCCCCCGACCACCAGGGCCGCGCCCACCGTCACCCAGCCGACCCAGGCCAGGTGTGCCCCGAGCCACTCCCGCCAGCCAGCCTGGGCACGGCCAGCCTGGGCACGGCCGCCCGGGCACGGCCAGCCCGGGAACGGCCAGGCCCGGGGGCGCTCCTGGCCCCGGGCCAGCCGGCGCCGGACGTACCGGCATCGGGCGGACCAGCATCGAACGTGTCGAGGTCGGGCGGACCGGCATCGAAGGTGCCGGTGTCGGACGAACCGGCGCCGGACGGGCCGGTGTCGGACGGCGGCGTTGGACGCGGCGTTGGACGGGCCGGCATTGGGCGGAGCGGGGTCGGATGGGGACCGGCGGCGGGAGCGGGATTTCCGCCGCCCGGGGGGCTTGTAGGCGGCCGGAAGCTCGGTGAAGGAGGCGGCGGTGGAATCGCCGCCTGGTTCGGCGCCGGCCGGGGGGACGCCGGCCAGCTGCGGACTGCGCTGGTACTCCCCGATCAGGAGCATCGCCGGTTCCGGCAGGTAGGCGTGCGTGCCCGCCCGGGCTGCCCCGGAAACCCCGAACGCCTGAGCCTGCGTGAACTGGCCGAGCTGAGCGAGCACCGCGGAGGCTGTCGGGCGGTCCCTGGGCACCCGGGCCAGGCAGGCGGTGACGAGGCTGGCCAGTTCGGCGGGCAGGCCGGACAGGTCGGGTTCCTCCGTCGCCAGCCTGGCCAGCACGTCCAGGACCGAGGCACCCTGGTACGGAGCGTGCCCGGTGGCGGCGAACAGCAGCGTCGCGCCGAGTGAGTACACATCGCTGGCCACGGAGGCCTGACGGGGATCCCTGGCCTGCTCGGGTGCCATGTACGCGGGCGTGCCGACGGCACCGCGCGAGACCGACAGCGCCATCCGCTCGGCCGCCCTGGCCACCCCGAAGTCGATCACCATGGGCCCGTCCGCGGCGACAAGCACGTTGGACGGCTTCAGGTCCTGGTGGACCAGCCCGACCCCGTGGATCGACACCAGCGCCTCGGCGCACCCGGCCGCCAGCCACCTGACCGTCCGCACCGGCATCGGGCCGCACGCGCGGACCATCCGGCTCAGCGAGGGAACCGGCACGTAAGCGGTGGCCAGCCAGGGCCGATCGGCCTCCGGATCGGCCTCGACGACCGCGGCGGTAAAGACCCCGCTGACCTTCCTGGCGGCGGCCACCTCCTGCGCAAAGTGGGTCCGGAAACCGGCCTCCTCGGCCAGCTCGACCCTGATGGTCTTGATCGCGACCAGGCGACCGGCCGGCGACCGGCCCAGGTAGACCTGGCCCATCGATCCGGCCCCGAGACGGCCAAGTACCACGTACGGCCCGATCATTTCGGGGTCCCAGCGACGCAGCGATTCGGTTTCCGACCGGGGCAATACCATCGGGTCCTTCGGGAGGCGTGCGGGGCTGGGTCGATCCTTGCGATTCTTCTCGTCTGGACCAGTACTTCCATTGTGCCCAGGCATCGGGCAATTGTGCAGCGTCATGGCCGGGATTGTGACAGGTGGTTCTGAGGAGAAACCACTGCCCGTTCGGAAAAAATGATGGTTTAGGAGGATTTATGCGCGCGCAGCGGCAAAGCCGGGCTTTATGACCGTATTGATGAGATGCAGGCGTTCGTCGAAACCCGCGAACGCGCTCTTGGCCGCGTTAATCGTCAGCCATTCGACATCGGACCACCCGTAGCCGAATTCGGCCACCAGCCGACCGAACTCCGAACTCAGCGTGACCTGGCTCATCAGCCGGTTGTCGGTGTTCACCGTCACCCGGAAGGACAGCTGCCTGAGCACTCGGAGCGGGTGCCTGGCGATCGATGGTGCCGCACCGGTCTGCACATTCGAGGTCGGGCACATTTCCAGCGGAATCCGGCGGTCGCGGACATAAGCGGCGAGCCGGCCGAGCCGGACCTCTCCCGCCGCATCGATCTGGATATCGTCCGCGATGCGCACCCCGTGGCCGAGCCGCTCGGTACCGCACCATTGCACGGCTTCCCAGATCGACGGCAGCCCGAACGCCTCGCCCGCGTGGATCGTGATGTGGAAGTTCTCGCGCTTGAGGTACTGAAAAGCGTCCAGGTGCCGGCTCGGCGGCCAGCCGGCCTCGGCGCCCGCGATGTCGAACCCGACCACGCCCTCGTCGCGGTAGCGGACCGCGAGCTCGGCGATCTCCTGCGACCTGGCCGCCGTCCGCATCGCCGTGAGCAGGGCGTACACCGTGATGTGGCGGCCCTTGGCGGCCTGGCTGGCGCGGCCGAGGGCGAACCCCTGCAGGACCGCCTGGACCACCTCGTCCAGGCTCAGCCCGCGCTCGGTGTGCAGCTCGGGCGCGAACCGGACCTCCGCGTAGACCACGCCGTCGGCGCCCAGGTCCTCGACGCACTCGGCGGCCACCCGCCGCAGCGCATCGGGGGTCTGCATGACCCCGACCGTGTGCCGGAACGCGTCCAGGTAGATCTCCAGGTGACCGCGGTGCGCGCCCTCGGTCAGCCGTTTGGTCAGTTCCTCGGCGCTGTCGGCGGGCAGGTCGTGGTACCCGGTCTCGCGGGCCAAATCCAGGATGGTCTGCGGGCGCAGGCCGCCATCCAGGTGGTCGTGCAGCAGTACCTTCGGGACGGCCTGGATCTCGGCTAGGGTCGGCATCCCCCCATTGTGCTACTCGGCCGCGATGTATTCGATGACCGGGGAAAGGCGTGGCGGGGCGCCCTGCTCGCTGACCGTTATCGCGCCCTCCAGCGCGGTCAGCGCGGGGCCGAAACGCTCAGGTGAGTCGGCGCGGAGCTCAAGGACCGGCTGTCCGGCCTGCACCTGGTCCCCCGGCTTGGCCAGGCAGATGACGCCGGCCGTCGCGCTGACCTCGTCTTCCTTGCGGGCCCGGCCCGCCCCCAGCCGCCAGGCCGCGGTGCCCACGGCCAGGGCGTCCAGGCGGGTCAGCCAGCCCGAGCCGGGGGCGGGCAGCAACTGCGTGTGCGCCGCCCGCGGCAGCGGGGCGTCGGGATCGCCGCCCTGCGCGCGGACCATGGCCCGGAACGCGGCCAGGGCGCGGCCGTCCGCGATGGCGGCGGCCGGGTCGGAGCCCTCCAGGCCGGCCAGGGTCAGCATCTCCCTGGCCAGGGCCAGCGTGACCTCCATCAGGTCGGGCGGCCCCTGGCCCTGCAGCGCCTGGACCGCCTCCGTCACCTCGACGGCGTTGCCGACGGCGCGCCCCAGCGGGGTATCCATCCGGGTCAGCACGGCCCGGGTGCGGACATTATGCTCCCCGCCCAGGGCAACCATGGTCCGGGCGAGCTCGCGGGCCTGCTCGCGGCTCGTCATGAACGCGCCGGTGCCGACCTTGACGTCGAGGACCAGCGCGCAGGTGGACTCGGCGATCTTCTTCGACATGATCGAGCTGGCGATGAGCGGAATGGACTCCACCGTCCCGGTCACGTCCCGCAGGGCGTAGAGCCTGCGGTCCGCGGGCGCCAGGCCAGACCCGGCGGCGCAGATCACGCAGCCGGCCCGGGCCAGCACGGCCAGGGTCTCCGCCGGGGTCAGCCCGACGCGGAAACCGGGGATCGACTCGAGTTTGTCCAGGGTCCCGCCGGTATGGCCGAGGCCGCGGCCGGACAGCTGCGGGACGGCGGCGCCGCAGCTCGCCACCAGGGGGGCCAGGATCAGGCTGACCTTGTCCCCCACCCCGCCGGTCGAGTGCTTGTCCACGGTCGGCTTCTCGATGGCGGACAGGTCCAGGCGATCACCCGAGGCGATCATCGCCGCGGTCCACGTGCTGAGCTCGGCGGGATCCAGGCCCCGGAAATAGATCGCCATCAGCAGCGCGGACATCTGCTCGTCCGCGACCTCGCCCCGGGCATACGCCTCGAACAGCCAGCTGATATCGGTGTCGGTGAGGTGATGGCCGTCTCGTTTGGCCCGGATGAGGGTGACGGCGTCGGTCACCGGGCTTCCCGTCCCTGCGTGGGGCCGCCTGCCCTGCGCTGGGACAGGTCGGTGCCGGTGAAGGCGGCCGGGAGCAGGACGTTCAGCTCGACCGGGCCGTCCGCGGTGTCCACAAGCAGCCCGCCGCCGCCCGCTTCGAGCAGCAGCTGGCGGCAGCGGCCGCAGGGTAGCAGCGGCTCCCCGTCCCCGGCCACGACGCTGACGGCCAGCAGCCCGGCCTGCGCGCCTGGGAGGGCCTGCGCGCCTGGCGGGGCCTGGGGCGCGCGCCTGGCGGGGTGTGGCGGGCCTGGCGCCTGGGGGGGCTGCGCCGGAGGCGTGCAGGGCGCTGACCAGGCCGCACTCGGCGCACAGGGTCAGGCCGTAGGAAGCGTTCTCCACGTTGCATCCGGTGACGATCTGGCCGCCTGCGGCCAGGGCGGCCGCGCCGACCCGCAGCCCGGAGTACGGCGCGTACGCCCGTCCCGCCGCCGCCGTGGCGGCCGCGCGCAGGCTGGGCCAGTCGATGCTCACCTGATGACTCCAAGGCGTGAGGCTCGGCAACGTGAGGCTCGGCAGCGTGAGGCCGTCGTAACCGGAGGATGGGAGGGACTTGGGGTCCGTGTGGATAAGGCTGCAGGGTGGCCTTATCCACACGGACCCTGCACATGTCCGGCGTGGTCGCGGCAGGGAGGCGAACCACGCGAGAGCAATGAACTCTGATATAGATCATGCCCAGCTACTTACTAGGACCCACCCCCGAAGAAGTTCAGGTTTGGTTAAGATCTGCGCCCGATTCGGTGCTAGCCGGTTTCGTGCTTAACGTGGAGGCCGTGAACGCACGTCTAGGCCGGGTCCTCGTGGTGGAAGACGACCCTGGTATCGCCACTCAGCTGGTTCGCGGGCTAACCCGGGCCGGTTACGAGACCGGCAGTGTCACCACCGGCAAGGCGGCGCTCGACTGGCCCGTACCCGACGTCGTGCTGCTCGATCTCGGGCTGCCCGACATCGACGGCGTGGAGGTCTGCCGGCGGCTCCGCCAGACCTGCGACGCCGCCATCATCATCGTGACCGCACGGGGCGAGGAATCCGACCGCGTCCTGGCGCTGGACGAGGGAGCCGACGACTACCTGATCAAGCCGTTCGGGCTGGAGGAGCTCCTGGCCAGGATCAGGGCGGTGCTTCGCCGCAGCCGGCAGCGGCCGGCCAGGTGCTCCAGCACGGCCCGCTCACCGTCGACCTGCGCACGCACAAGGTCACCGTGGCGGGAAACAGCATCGCGGTGACGCCGAAGGAATTCGCCATCCTGGAGTGCCTGGCCAGCGACCCAGGGCGGGTCGTCAGCCGCCAGGAGATGCTCGAACGGGCCTGGGACGAGCACTGGTACGGCCCCACCAAGGTGCTTGACGTGCACATGGCGGCGCTGCGGAAGAAGCTCGGCGATCCCGGCCTCATCGAGACCGTCTACGGCCACGGCTTCCGGCTCGCGGACTCCGGCAGCCTCTCGTGACCAAGCGTATCCTCCTGGTCCTGCTGGCCTTCACCGCCATCATCATCGCCGGCGCTATGATCCCGCTGGCGCTGAACGCAACCGGGCACGACCGGAGTTCGTTCACTCAGGAGGCGGTGGACACCGTCAACACCGACGCCGCGGTGGCCCTGGCTCGCCTGGACAGTCCCAACGCTCCCTATCCGCCGCTGGTCAACGTGCTGCACCAGGTGCGAGCGATGGGTGACGGCCTGCTGATCCTGCGCAGCGTGCAGGGTCAGGTCCAGGCCCCGCCGGTGGCCGACCAGGGCATGCCGTCCGGCAACTGGCTACAGCTGGCGGGCCGGGCGGACGCCATGGTGCGGTCCACGGGCCAGGGCCGCGAGCCGATCATCGAGACCACAAGGGCGTGGGTCGTCGCGGCCGTTCCGGTCTACTCGCCCAAGGGTCCGCTGGTGGGCACGGTGATCCTGGCCCGGCCGACGGGGCCGCTCAACCACGACATTCTGGCGCTGTGGGTCATCCTCGGCACGGTCGCCGTCGTCGCCATGCTCGCCGCGGCGCTGCTGGCCTTCGCGCTGGCCCGGTGGGTGAGCAGGCCACTGGCCGGGCTGGACAGCGCGGCGGCCAGGCTCGCCGACGGCGACCTGGCCATCCGGGCCGTGGTCGGTTCTGGACCGCAGGAGCTGCGTCGCCTCGCGACGACGTTCAACACCATGGCCGGGCGCCTCGAAGCACTGGTACACGGCAACCGGGCCGTGATCGCGGACGTTTCGCACCAGCTGCGCACCCCGCTGGCCGCGCTGCGGCTGCGCCTCGACCTGCTCGCCGCGGACACCGCCCAGTCCGATCCCGCCACGGCGCACGAGCTGGCCGGGGCCCTGGAGGAACTGGCCAGGCTGTCCCGGCTGGTGGACGGGCTGCTCGCGGTGGCGCGGGCCGAGAACGTGGTCCCTGTGCCCGGCCCGGTGGACCTAGCCGAGGTGGCGCAAGAGCGAGTGGCGGCGTGGCATCCGGTGGCCGATGACCGGGGTATCACGCTCGCGGTCGATCCGGGCGGGCGGGCCATGGCCTGGGTCGGCGAAGGACACCTGGAGCAGATCCTGGACAACCTGATCGCCAATGCGCTCGAAGCGCTGAGCGCGGGCCACCAGGTCATCGTGACCACCACCGCCACCTCGGCCGGCGCGCAGGTCACCGTGAGCGACAACGGGCCAGGCATGAACGCCGAGGACCGCGAGCGCGCCTTCCTGCGGTTCAGCACCTCCAACCCCAACGGCACCGGGCTGGGCCTGGCCATCGTGCACCGGCTGGTCACCTCGAACGGCGGCACCGCCCGGCTGGCCGAGACGCCAGGCGGAGGCCTGACCATCACCCTGGACTTCCCCGGCGTCCCGGCACCGAACGGCGGTCCGCCTGCCGGCGGGACCACGGCCGGCGGGACCACGGCGGGCGGCGGGACCACGGCCAGCGGGGCCACTACCAGCACCGCGCCCGCCGCCGTGAGCCTGTAGGAACCCACCAAGGTCCCTCGATGAGAACCCGGAAGTCTGTCCGTCCAGCCATGGGTGTCATCATGGTCGGGTTCCGATTCGGCAACGAGCGGGCGAGATCGCCGTGTGTCCCCTTCACAGGGGATACCACCAGGCATAACCTGCGGGTCAACCCAGGATAAATTCCAGGCCAGGCGCTTTAGCGCGCTGGCCCAGTGGAGGTAAGCGTGAAACACAGCGCATTGGCCACGGCGGCGCTGGCCCTGTCAGCCACGCTCGTCATCGCCGCCTGCGGCAGCAGCCACAGCTCGGCCTCAGCCGGCGGCAGCAGCACAAGCAGTGCGTCAAGCTCATCGACAGGGTCGACCACAGCCAAGTTCCTGGGCTGCATGGTCACCGACACCGGAGGCATCGACGACCGGTCGTTCAACGCCTCATCGTGGGCGGGCATGCAGGCGGCCGCGGCCGCCAACACCGGCATCGCGGTGAAGTACCTGCAGTCATCGACGCAGAGCGACTACATACCGAACATCAACACGTTCCTCGGCCGACAAGTGCGGCATCATCGTCACCGTCGGTTTCCTGATGGGCCCCGCGACGGAGGCCGCGGCCAAGGCGCACCCGAGCCAGAAGTTCGCGATCGTCGACTGCTCCTACGCGTCGCAGTGCCTGACCGGGCCCAAGGAACCCAACATCGACCAGCTGGTGTTCAACACCGTGCAGGACGGCTTCCTCGGCGGCTACCTGGCCGCGGGCATGACGAAGACCGGCAAGGTCGCCACCTTCGGCGGAGAGGACTTCGGGACCGTCACGATCTACATGGACGGCTTCTGGGACGGCGTGCAGTACTACAACTCCAAGCACGGCACGAAGGTGCAGGTGCTCGGCTGGAACGAGAAGACCCAGAAGGGCTCCTTCACCGGTGACTTCACCAACCAGACAAAGGGCCAGACGCTGACCCAGACGTTTATCAGCGAGGGCGCGGACATCATCTTCCCGGTGGCGGGCAACGTCGGCCTCGGCGCGGCCAAGGCGGTCCAGGACGCCGACTCAGCGGCAGGCAGCCAGAAGGTGAACCTGTTCTGGGTGGACACCGACGGCTGCACCAGTGCTCCGCAGTACTGCAAGTACTTCATCACCAGCGTCACCAAGGGCATCGTGGCCGCGGTGAAGACCGCGGTGACGAGCGCGGCAGGCGGCACGTTCGCCGGCGGTACCTACGTCGGGACGCTGACCAACGGCGGGGCGGTGCTCTCCCCCTACCACGACTTCAGCAGCACGGTCCCGGCCGCGCTGCAGAACGAGCTCAAGACGGTGAAGGCCGGCATCGAGAGCGGCAGCATCGCCACCCCGACCAAGAGCCCGGTGTAACCCGGCGCGCCATTAACAACCGGATCTGACCTCCGCCAATGGTCCCGGGGGGGCGCCAGCCCCTCCGGGCCAGGGGGTCTGGGGGGCGGGCCGCCCCCAGGCCGGGGGGTCACCGGGGGGACGTCCCCCGGGGGCAAACAGAGGCACTCTTGGAACTTGAGCTGAAGGGCATCACCAAGCGTTTCGGTTCACTGGTGGCCAACGACCGGGTTGACCTTTCGGTAGCCCCAGGACAGGTGCACGCCCTGCTGGGCGAGAACGGCGCGGGCAAGACAACGCTGATGAACGTCCTGTACGGACTGCTGCAGCCCGACGAGGGCGAGATCTTGCTCGACGGCAAAGCAGCCAGGTTCCACTCCCCCAAGGACGCCATCGCGGCCGGCATCGGGATGGTGCACCAGCACTTCATGCTCGTGCCCGTGTTCACGGTGGCGGAGAACGTCACCCTCGGCATCGAGGAGACCCGCCGTTCCGGCCTGCTCGACCGGCGCAAGACACGCAAAGACGTGCGTGAGCTCTCCCGCCGCTACGGCCTCGAGGTAGACCCGGACGCGCTGGTGGAGAACCTGCCCGTCGGCATCCAGCAGCGGGTCGAGATCATCAAGGCACTGGTCAGGGAGGCGACGGTGCTGATCCTTGACGAGCCCACCGCGGTGCTCACCCCGGCCGAGACGCAAGACCTGTTCAGGATCATCAGGGAGCTGAAGGATAGCGGCCGGTCCATCGTCTTCATCTCGCACAAGCTCAAGGAAGTCCAGGCGATCGCGGACACGATCACCGTGCTCCGCCGGGGCGGGGTGGTCGGCCAGCGGCCGCCAGGCACCACCGAGGACGAGCTTGCCTCGCTCATGGTCGGCCGGGACGTTCAGCTGCGCGTTAGCAAGGAAACCGCCAAACCCGGCGACGTGGTCCTGGACGTGGCCGACCTCACCGTCGCCGACGAGACGGGCCGGATCTGGGTCAACGGGGTGTCATTCGGTGTCCGGGCGGGTGAGATTCTCGGCCTGGCCGGGGTGCAGGGCAACGGGCAGACCGAGCTGTGCGAGGCTCTGATGGGGCTGCGGCCGACGGCGGCGGGACAGGTGACACTGAACGGCCGCGACCTCACCGACGCCACGCCGCGGCAGCGCCTGCGCGCAGGCGTCGCCTACGTCCCCGAGGACCGGCAGGAAGACGGGCTGGTCGGTGATTTCTCCGTGGCCGACAACATGGTCCTCGACACCTACGACCGGCCGCCGTACGCGTCTGGCATCAGGCTCAACCTGGACGCCATCGCCCGCAACGCCGCCGACCGGGTGACCGAATTCGACGTCCGCACCACCTCGGTGGACACCCCCGTGGGCACGCTGTCCGGCGGTAACCAGCAGAAGGTCATCCTGGGCCGGGAACTCGGCCGTGAGCACAAGGTGCTCGTGGCCAGCCAGCCCACCCGCGGGCTCGACGTGGGATCCATCGAGTTCGTGCACCGCCGCATCGTCGCGCAACGGGACAAGGGTGTCGCCGTGCTCATCGTCTCCGCCGAGCTCGACGAGATCTACGCCCTCGCGGACCGGATCGCGGTGATGTACGAGGGCAAGATCACCGGCTTCCGTCCGCCGACGGTGCCGGCCGAAGAACTGGGGCTGCTGATGGCCGGGGGAACTGACCAGGACCCGGAACATCCCGCGCCTCCCGAGCTTGGGGTACCTCCTGGGCCGGAGGCACCTCCTGCCTCGGCGGCTGCACCGGAGGCGGGACAATGAGCGAGCAGGCGGGCGGCGGTCAAGAAGAAGGACGGCGAGGCCGAACCGCACGCCACGTTCGGCGAGGCCCTGCGGGACACGATCCTTGAAGGCCATACGGTCACCATCATCGTGCTGGCCATCCTCACCGGGTTCGTGGTGGGCGGGCTGCTCAACGCGTTCACCAATACGGCCGTGCTGCACTCCTGGGGCAACTTCTCCTCCGCTCCCGGGCATGCGATCGCGGCCGCCTGGGACGCCGCGACGGGCGCCTACGTGGCGATGTTCGAGGGATCGATCTTCAACCCGCACACGGTGGCCGCGCTGTTCCAGCAAGCTTCATTCGGCGCGGCCGTGCACGACGGGTACCTGTCCGCCGTGTTCAACCCGCTGTCGGAGACCTGCGTCCAGGCCACGCCGCTGATCTTGTCCGGGCTGTCGGTCGCGCTGTGCTACCAGGCCGGCCTGTTCAACATCGGCGCGCAGGGTCAGCTCATCGGCGGCATGATCGTCGCCACCTATCTCGGCTACGGGGTCAGCCTGCCGTTCGGCGTGCACGTCGTGGTCTGCGTCCTCGGCGGTTTCGCCGGCGGCGCGGCCATCGGCTGGCTGGTCGGCGAGCTCAAGGCCCGGACCGGCGCGCACGAGGTCATCGTCACGATCATGCTGAACTACATCATGGTCTACTTCCTGACCTACCTGTTGTCCTTCGGCTACCTGATGCAGGCACCGCACACCAGCGACCAGATCACCTCGGCCATCGCAGGCAACGCGCACCTCCCGCTGCTCTTCGGCTCGCACCTGCGGATCAACGCGGGTTTCCTCATCGCGCTGGCCTGCGCGGCGGGCGCCTGGTGGCTGCTGAACCGGACCACCACGGGCTTCGAGTTCCGCAGCATCGGCAAGAACCCCAGCGCCGCGCGGGTGGCGGGCATGAACGTGGAACGCAACTGGGTGCTGGTGATGCTGATCGCCGGCGGCCTGGCCGGGCTGAGCGGCGCCACGGTCGTCCAGGGCACCGACTTCACGCTTAACTTCCAGAGCTACGGAACCTACGGCATCGACGCCATCACGGTCGCGCTGCTCGGCCTGAGCAGGCCGGGCGGGGTCGTCCTGGCCGGGCTGTTCTTTGGCGCGCTGCACGCCGGGGCCCCGCTCATGCAGGTCGCCACCGGCACCCCCGTGGACATGGTGCAGGTCCTGCAGGGGACGACCGTCCTGTTCGTCGCGGCGCCGCTGCTGATCCGGACCATGTTCAGGCTGCGGGCCGCCAGAGCCGGCGGCGTGGGCGGCGTCGTGTCCAAGGGGTGGAACTCATGACGATGGCGGACGAGCTGCCGCCGGTGGACTTGGATGTGGCGGCGGCCCCTCCGAGCAGCGCCTTCCGGCGGTGGGTGGCGCCGGCCACCTTTGCCGTGTTCGGGCTGGTGACCATCTTCGCCCTGGGGCTGAACGCGCACCACGGGGACGCGACCTTCGCCTTCTCCCAGCCGTTCGCGAAGGTGACCGTACCGAACCTGACGTTGCCCGCCGACATCACCTGTTATGTGTGCGGCGCGATTACCCTGCTGATGGCCGTGCTGCGGGCTTTCCTGCCGCTGGGCGTGGCGCTGAAGCGGGTCACCATCGGCGTCGTCGTCTTCGTCTTCGTCGTCGCCCTGCTGTGCTGGGCCGACGCCGGCCTCACCACCGGGTTCAACGTGGTGAACCTGTTGCAGGGCACGTTCAACGACTCGATCCCGATCATGCTGGGGGCACTGACCGGCGTCGTGTGCTCCCGCTCCGGGGTGATCAACGTCGGCATCGAGGGCCAGCTGCTGCTCGGCGCGTTCACCGCCGCCATGGTGGCCAGCGGTACCGGCTCGCTGTGGCTGGGCCTGGTGTCCGGGGCGCTGGCCGGCTCGCTGGTCGGGGTGCTGCTCGCCGTCTTCGCCATCGGCTACCGGGTCGACCAGGTCATCCTCGGTGTCGTGCTGAACACGCTGATCCTCGGCCTCACCGGATACCTGTATGACGACCTGATGGTGCCGTACGCCAACACGCTGAACTCGCCGGCCACGTTCTCCGCGATCAAGATCCCGCTGCTGGGCGACATCCCGATTATCGGCCCGGTGTTCTTCGACTCCACCATCTTCCTGTACCTCACCTACCTCGCGCTGGCCAGTATTCAGGTGGGCCTGTTCTCCACCCGGTGGGGGCTGCGCACCCGGGCCATCGGCGAGCATCCGGTCGCGGCCGACACCGTAGGCATCCGGGTGATCGCGATGCGATACCGCAACGTCATCGCGGCCGGCCTGATCGCCGGCGTCGGCGGTGCCTACTTCACGGTCGGCTCGGTCGGGTCGTTCGGCAAGGACATGACCTCCGGTGAGGGCTACATCGCGCTGGCCGCGATGATCTTCGGGCGGTACACGCCGTTCGGCGCGATCGCGGCCGCGCTGCTGTTCGGCTTCACCACCCAACTGCAGTCGATCATGTCCACCCTCAACACGCCGATCCAGTCGAACCTGCTGTTGATGACCCCGTATATCGTCACGATCGTGGTGCTCGCCGGACTCGTCGGCAAGGTCCGCGGCCCGCGGGCCGAAGGCATCCCTTACGTCAAGGCGTAGGGGATGTGTTCCGGCCTGGGGTGTTCCGGCCTGGGGTGTTCCGGCCTGGGGGGCCTTGGCCCTGGGGACCGGGGGTGCCCAGCCGGGGTAGCCCCAGGTCAGAGGGTCCCTGGGGTCGCTTTTCTCCCCAGGGACCCTCTGACCCCGCAAGCATCAAACAACAGGAACCCCGAAGCCAGCTATGACCTCAGGACTTACATGGCGAAATCATTGTGGATCGAAAACCCCCGTATAGCGGGGTTTTCGATCCACAATCCTGGAGCGCGTTGATTTGGGTCGTCACGGGTGGGGGCGTGCGGGAATGAGTGGTGCAGGTGTCGGCTGAGGTTGAGCTCCGGGCCATGGCCGAGGCCTGGATAGCGGACGACCCCGATATCGGCGATCGGGCCGAGCTGCGGGCGCTGGTTAATCGCGCTGTCGCGGAAGTGACAGTCGAGGGGCCGGTTTCGGCGACTGCGGCCGAGGCGGCGGGCGAACTACGGGATAGGTTTTCGGGGCGGCTTCGGTTTGGCACGGCGGGATTGCGGGGGGCGGTGGGCGCGGGGCCGAACCGGATGAACCGGGCCGTGGTCAGGGCGGCGACCGCGGCCGTGGCCGGCTGGCTGCTGGAGGCTCGGCGGCGGGGCTCGGGCTGGCGGGGCTCGGGCAGGCGGGGCTGGTGAGGCTGAGGTCAGTGTGGTGGTGGGGTGTGATGCGCGGCACCGGTCGGAGGACTTCGCGGCTGAGGTGGCTGGGGTGCTGGCCGGGGCGGGGATCATGGTGCATCTGCTTCCCTTGCCTTGTCCTACGCCGCTGCTGGCGTTCGCGGTCAGGCACCTGGGGGCGGCGGCCGGGGTGATGATCACCGCGAGCCACAACCCGGCCGCGGACAACGGGTACAAGCTCTACCTGAGCGACGGCGCCCAGGTCGTCCCGCCTGTCGACGCCGAAATCGAGCAGCGCATCGCCGGGCTCGGCCCGCTGGCGCAGGTCCCGGTGGCTGACGCCGGGAGCCCGCTGATCAGCCGGCCTGGCGACGAGGTGGCCCGGGCGTACCTCGACGCGGTGGCCAGGCCCGGCGGGCCGACCCGCTGGTGGGCCGACACTGAACGTGGTCTACACGCCGATGCACGGGGTGGCCGGAGACCTGATGCTGCGGGCGATCCGGCAGGCCGGCTTCGCGCCGCCCTACGTGGTCGCGGCGCAAGCAGAACCCGACCCGGATTTCCCGACCGTCGCGTTTCCCAATCCCGAAGAGCCGGGCGCGCTCGACCTGGCGCTGGCCGACGCGCGGCGGCTCGGGGCCGAGCTCGTCGTGGCCAGCGACCCGGACGGCGACCGGCTGGCCGTGGCCGTACCTCAGCCGAACGGCGACTGGCGCGTGCTGACCGGAGACCAGGTCGGCGCGCTGCTCGGCGCGAGCCTGGTGGAGCGGGCGGCGGCCGCGGACGCGGCTTGGGCGCCGGCACCAGGACCAGCCGCAGCACAGGAGCCGACGGCAGCCGCGCCGTGGGAGCCGCTGGTGGCGTCCACAATCGTGTCCTCGACGCTGCTGGCCAAGATCGCGGCCGCGGCCGGCGTGCGGTACGCCGAGACGCTGACCGGGTTCAAATGGATCGCCCGGGCGGCCGACGCGCAGCCCGGGACCCGCTTCATCTACGGCTACGAGGAGGCACTCGGCTACGCGGTCGGTGACGTGGTACGGGACAAGGACGGCATCGGCGCCGCGCTGGCCATGCTCTGGCTGGCGACCAGCGCCAAGGCCACCGGGCGTTCGGTGATCGACGTCTATGACGAACTGGAAACGACACACGGCGTGCATCTGACATCCCAGCTCACGCTGCGCACCGCCGAACCAGCCCAGGTCATGAGCCGACTCCGGGCAGATCCGCCGACCGAGTTCAGCGGTCAGAAAGTGTCGAGAATGGTCGACCTGCTAGCCCGGGGCGGGGGACCGGCGGGACGACGGCGGGGACGGGACCGGCGGGGGTGGGCGGGGGCTGCCGGGGGCGGATGTACTGATCTTCTGGCTGCCCGGTGGGCGGGTGGTGGTGCGTCCCAGCGGGACCGAACCGAAGACCAAGTGCTACATCGAGATCGTCGAGCCGCTCGCGGGGCGCTCGCTCGCGGCGGCGCGTGACGCTGCCGCCAGACGGCTGGCTCCGGTGCTGGCCGCGCTTCAAGCCGTGCTGGCAGACGGGTGACCGGGGGCGGGCAGGGTCGGCCGTTCGGCAGAAAAAGGGGGCGGATTCAGAATGAGACGATCGGAACGGCTCTGGGGTGGTACCTACTGAAATGCCGCGTGAACGACGTTGTTCGATAAGAGGAGACCGGCATGAGCCCTGCCATCGACGGGACGGCCATCGACAAGGTGCTTCAGGACGCGGTGGACTCCGGCGGGGTGCCGCACGTGGCTGCGATCGCGGCCGACCGCGACGGCGTCATCTACCAGGGCGCGGCGGGCCCGCGAGAAGCCGGGCAGCACGACCCGGTCACCGTGGACACGCTGTTCCGGATCATGTCGATGACCAAGATGCCGTGCACGGTAGCCGCGCTTCAGCAGGTGGAGCAGGGCCGCCTCGACTTGGACGCGCCGGTGGCCGAGTACTGCCCGGAGTTCGGCGAGGTCCAGGTGATGACCGGCCTCGACGGGGACACCCCGGTCCTGCGGCCTCCGGCCCGGCAGGCCACCGTGAGGAACCTGATGACGCACACGGCCGGGTTCGGCTACTGGTTCTGGAGCGAGCGATTGGTCCGCTGGGAGAAGGTCACCGGAGTGCCCAACGTGGTGGCCGGATCGCGAGCCTCGTTCACCGCCCCGATGCTGGCGGACCCGGGCGAGCAGTTCATCTACGGCATCAACACCGACTGGCTGGGCCAGGTGGTCGAGGCGGTGACCGGCGTCGGCCTGGACGTGGCCATCAAGCAGGGCATTACCGGACCGCTCGGCATGGACCAGACCACGTTCTTGATGAACGACGACCAGCGACCGAACTGCACGCCGGTCCACGTCAAGGGCGAAGACGGAACCTGGATGTCGATCGGCGAAGTCCTCAGCCAGGAGCCGGACTGGTGGGCCGGCGGCCACGGACTGTACGGGCCGCCGAGCGACTACATCAAGTTCGAGCGGGCGCTGCTGCGCGGCGGCGAACTGGACGGCACGCGGATCCTGTGGCCGGACACGGTGGCGGCGGCCTTCACCAACCAGATCGGCGACCTGGACTTCCCGGCCGAGCTTCCTAGCGCCGACCCCGCCTCCACCTGCACCTTCCGGGCCGGTCCCGGCTACAAGTGGGGCTACGGGCTGCTGCTCAACACCGCCGACATCCCCGGCATGCGCCGGGCCTGGTCCGGAGCCTGGGCCGGGCTGTGCAACACCCAGTTCTGGGTCGACCGCACGGCTGGCGTGTGCGGGTCCATCTACAGCAACTTCCTGCCGTTCGTGACGCCCGAGGCGGTCGGGATGTACAACGACTTCGAAAGGGCCCTCTACGCGGCGCTGTGAGGCCGCTGGCGTGAGGCAGGGTGCGTCAGCCGGCTTAGTTTTGTCAGCCGACGGTCAGGGCACGGGCCTGGCTGACGTCCTGATGCATCTGGGTGACCAGGGCCTCGACGGAATCGAACCGTTCGGTGCCGCGGAGCCGGGCGACGAAGTCGATCGCGGCGTGGGTACCGTAGAGATCCAGGTCGTCCCGGTCGAGCGCGTACGCCTCGACGGTGCGCTCGCCGGCGCCGAAGGTCGGGTTGGTCCCGACCGAGATCACGGCCGGCCAGCGGCTGATCTCCGCCCCCTCCAGGTCCAGGCTGGTCAGCCAGCCGGCGTACACACCATCGGCGGGAGTAGCCGTGTGCGGCGGAGTTTCCAGGTTCGCGGTCGGGAAGCCCAGGCCCCGGCCGCGCATGTGGCCACGGACGACGACGCCTTCCACCCGATGCGGACGGGCGAGAGCGTGCGCGGCGGCGGCCACGTCCCCGGCGGCCAGGCGTTCCCTGATGTAGGTCGAGGAGATCGTGACGCCGTCGCTGACCAGCAGCGGCACGCCCTCGGCGGTGAAGTCGTACTTCTCCCCCAGCTGGCCGAGCAGGGCCACATCACCCGCCGCCTTGTGGCCGAACCGGAAGTTCTCCCCCACCACGACGGTCGCGGCATGCAACCGTTCGGACAGCACGACCCGGACGAACTCATCCGGGCTGAGCCTGGAGAACTCCAGGTTGAACGGGAGCATGAACACGGCGTCGGCGCCCAGGCGGCCCAGCAGTTCGGCCTGACGTCGCGGGGTGGTCAGCAGCGGCGGGTGCGAGCCCGGCCTGACGACCTCGTCCGGATGCGGGTCGAAGGTGATTACGACCACCGGCAGGTCCTGCTCTCCCGCGATCTGCTTGGCCCGTCCGACGATGCGCTGGTGACCGCGATGCACGCCGTCGAACACGCCGATCGTCGCCACGCACCTGCCCCAGTCGGAGGGCACGTCAGCCGAGCCGTACCAGCGGTACACGATTCCCCGTTCCTCCTTCGTCGCCAGCCACCAGCCTAACCATCACCGTCGGTGGCTCGCGATCAGGTTACGACCGGTACCCGGTAAGTGGGTACCGCGGGCCGGTCAACACCGGGCGGCCTCAAGCGAAGACGACGAGGGGCCGCGCCTGACCCGACTCATCGGTCAGCAGGGCGACGAGCGAACCGTCGGGCGCGTAAGCGGCCGTGGGGGCCTGCGCCGTGGGGGCCTGCGCCGTGGGGGCCTGCGCGGTGGGGACCTGCGCCGTGGGGGGCTGCGCCGTGGGGGCGGGGTTGGTGGCGGCGAGGCGGCCGCCGTGGGCCAGCCGCCGGGCTTCGTCCGCGGTCAGCGTCCGGCTCGGGAAGGCCGCCGCGGCCGCCTGGGCCAACGGCAGCAGCTCGAACCGCTCCGCCAGCTGGGCCAGGGTGTGAGCGTGGTCGAGGCCGTAGCCGCCCACCCGGGTGCGGCGCAACCGGGTCAGGTGGCCGCCGGTGCCCAGGACGATACCCAGGTCGCGGGCTAGGCCCCTGATATAGGTGCCGCTCGAACAGCGCACGGTCGCGTCGATATCGAGGAACTCGCCCTCGTGGCGCACGGCGGTGACCGCGAACTCGTAGACCGTCACCGGTCTGGCTTTCAGCTCGGGCGCCGCGCCCGCCCGGGTCAGCCGGTAGGCTCGCTGGCCATCGACCTTGATGGCGCTGACCGCGGGCGGTACCTGCTGGATCTCGCCGGTCAGGCCGGTCACCGCCTCCGTTAGCGTTTCCGCGGAGACGTGCATCGCCGACGCGGTGGCGGTGATGTCGCCCTCCGCGTCATCGGTGCTGGTGGACTGGCCGAGCCTGATCGTGGCGGCGTATTCCTTCTCGGTCAGGGTCAGGTATCCGAGCAGCCTGGTGGCCTTCTCGACCCCCACCACCAGGACGCCGGTCGCCATCGGATCCAGGGTGCCCGCATGGCCGACCCTTCTGGTCCCGGCCAGCCGCCGGATCCGCGCGACCACGTCATGAGAGGTCATGCCGCTGGGTTTGTCCACGATGACGAGGCCGTTGTGTTTCCCGTTCGGGTCAGGCCCGCTCACGTTTCGTAGTCATCCTCGTCGGAATCGTCGGCGGGCTTGCGGTAGGGGTCGGGGTCTCCGGCGTAGACCGCGCCGTCGCGGCTGCGGGCGAGTTCCTCGTCGGCGGTCCTGGCCCGGCTCACCAGATCCTCGATCCGCTTGGCCGTGTCCGGGATCATATCGGCCACGAACTCCAGGGACGGGGTGTGGCGCAGGCCAAGCTGCCGTCCCACCTCGGATCGGATGATGCCGGTGGCACTATGCAGGGCCGCCGCCGTGTCCGCCCGCTCGGCGTCGGACCCGTAGACCGTGTAGAACACCTTGGCCTCGCGCAGGTCGTTGGTCAGCCGGGACTCGGTCACGGTGACGAAGCCCAACCTGGGGTCCTTGACCCGCCGCTCCAGCATTTCCGCGACGATCTGGCTGATCCTGTCAGCGAGCTTACGCGCCCTCGCGGCGTCCATGCCGTCACTCCTCTTCGTTGAACAGCCGCTGCCGCGCCGACAGCAGCTCGATCTCGGGGTGCCCGGCCACCAGGCGCTCGCAGTCGGCGAGCACGCTTATCGCGTTGGTGGCCGTCGCCGATACGACCGCCACGCCGATCTCGGCCCGCCGGTGCAGATCCAGGTGTCCGGTCTCAGCGACCGCGACACCTGGATAGCACCGGCGTAGCTCGGCGACCAGTGGCCGGACGACCCCGCGCTTAGCCTTCAGCGAGTGGACGTCACCCAGCAGCACGTCCAGCGTCAGCGCACCGACATACACCGCATCACTCCGCTCCTGCCCGAACAGCTAGGCCCGGCTCGGCGGGTACCCCCCCGCGGTTAGGCCCTCGGCTTCTCCCTCATCTCGAAGGTCTCGATCGTGTCGGCGACCCTGACATCGCTGTAGCCGATGCCGATACCGCACTCGAAGCCCTCGCGGACTTCGGTCGCGTCCTCCTTGAACCGGCGCAGCGACTCCACCGTGAGGTTGTCGGAGATCACCACGCCGTCCCGGATCAGCCGGGCCTTGTTGCCGCGGTGGATCAGGCCGGAGCGCACGATGCAGCCGGCCACGTTGCCGATCCTCGGCACCCGGAAGACCTCCCTGATCTCGGCCGTGCCGAGC
Organism: uncultured Actinomycetes bacterium; assembly: GCA_963808315.1. Lineage (GTDB taxonomy): Bacteria > Actinomycetota > Actinomycetes > Streptosporangiales > Streptosporangiaceae > Palsa-504. The sequence continues at coordinate 276,016 of CAWEFK010000001.1, forward strand.
TGGGCCTCCTCGAACTCGGGCTTGAGCATGCCCTTGAGCGCGGCTTCGACCTCGTCGATCGCTTGGTAGATGATCGAGTAGTAGCGGATCTCGACGCCCTCGCGCTGGGCCAGCTCGCCTGCCCGGCCGGCCGGCCGGACGTTGAAGCCGATGATGATCGCGTCCGAGGCGATGGCCAGGTTGACGTCGTCCTGGGTGATCGCGCCGACGCCGCGGCCGATCACGCGCAGGCTGACCTCTTCGCCGACATCGAGCTGGAGCAGAGCATCCTCCAGAGCTTCCACCGAGCCGGACACGTCACCCTTGATGATGAGCAGCAGTTCCTCGCGCTCACCGGCCTTGAACGCCTGGTCCAGGTCCTCGAGCGTGACCCGCCGCCGACCCTGGGCGAACTGGGCCACGCGCTCCCTGGCCTCCCGGCGCTCGGCGATCTGCCTGGCCATCCGGTCGTCGGAGACAACAAGGAAGTTGTCGCCCGCGCCGGGCACGGCGGTCAGGCCAAGCACCTGCACTGGCCGGGACGGCGGAGCCTCGGGAATCTGGTCGCCGTTCTCGTCCAGCATGGCGCGGACGCGGCCAAACGCCTCGCCACAGACGATCGAGTCGCCGACGTGCAGCGTGCCGCGCTGCACCAGCACGGTGGCCACCGGGCCGCGGCCCTTGTCCAGGTGTGCCTCGATGGCCACGCCCTGCCCGTCCTGCTTGGGGTTGGCCCGCAGGTCGAGCGAGGCGTCGGCGGTCAGGACGATCGCCTCGAGGAGCTTATCGAGGCCGGTGCGCTTGGTCGCGGATACGTCCACGAACTGCGTGTCGCCGCCGAACTCCTCCGCGACGAGCCCGTACTCGGTGAGCTGGGCCCGCACCCGCGCCGGGTCGGCGCCTTCCTTGTCGACCTTGTTGACCGCGACCACGATGGGCACGCCCGCGGCCTGCGCGTGGTTTAGCGCCTCCGTGGTCTGTGGCTTCACGCCGTCGTCGGCCGCCACCACCAGCACCACCAGGTCGGTGGTCTCGGCACCGCGCGCCCGCATGGCCGTGAAGGCCTCGTGACCCGGGGTGTCGATGAAGGTGATCTTGCGTTCTTCGCCGTCGACCTCGGTGATGACCTGGTAGGCGCCGATGTGCTGGGTGATGCCGCCGGCCTCACGGGCTTGCAGGTTGGTGTGCCTGATCGCGTCAAGCAGCTTGGTCTTGCCGTGGTCGACATGGCCCATGACCGTGACGACCGGCGGCCGGGCCACCAGGTCGGCGTCGTCGCCCTCGTCCTCGCCGAACTCGATGTCGAACGACTCGAGCAGTTCCCGGTCCTCTTCCTCGGGCGAGACGACCTGGATGCTGTAGTTCAGCTCGGCGCCGAGCAGTTGCAGGGTCTCGTCGTTGACCGACTGGGTGGCGGTCACCATCTCACCGAGGTGCAGCATGACCTGGACCAGCGACGCGGGGTTCGCGCCGATCTTGTCGGCGAAGTCGCTCAGCGACGCGCCCCGGGACAGCCGCACCACCTGGCCGTTGCCGCGGGGAACCTGGACGCCGCCGATCGACGGCGCCTGCATGTTGTCGAACTCTTGACGACGCTGCTTCTTCGACTTCCGGCCTCTGGACGGCCGCCCGCCGGGGCGGCCGAAGGCGCCTTGGGTGCCGCTGCGACCACGGCCACCGCCCGGACGCGGCGGACCACCGCCGGTCCCGGTGCGGGGAGCACCCGCACCCGGGCCGCCGCCAGGGCGCGCACCGGCTCCGGGACCGCGGCCAGCGCCGCCGCCACCGGGCCGGGCACCTGCCCCGGCACCGGCGCCGGGACCGCCACGGCCACCACCGGGGCCACTTCGGCCGGTGCCAGACGGGCCGGCCGGGACGGCATGTTCATCGGGCTAGGCCGGGGACCACCCGGACGGGGACCGCCGGGACGCGGACCGCCATCTGAGGTGCCACCGGGCCGGCCAGGTCCGCGTCCACCCGGACGAGGACCACCGGCGAACCCGCCGGGAGCGCCGGCACCAGGGGCGCCGCTGGGAGCACCCGCAGGCTGTCCCGGACGGCCGGGCTGGCTGACCAGGAGCACCAGGCGCCTGCGGCCGGGCCGGGGGCGCTGAGCCCATGCCGGTCGCCGTCGAGCTGAACGGGTTGTTGCCCGGCCTCGGGCCCGGTCGCGGGCTATTGGGCCGCGGACCTGCTCCGCCCGGCCGGGGCGCACCCGACCGGGGCGCGCCCGGGCCTGACGTCCTGGGCGTGGCTGGCCTCGGCCCGGACCCCTGACCCGGCTGATCCGGCCGGGCGGCCGGGGAGGCGGGTCCGGCCGGGCGCTGGCCCGTAGCCGCACCCGTACCGCTGAAGGTGGTGGACCCGGCGGGAGCGCCCGGCCGCGGAGCCGACGGGCGAGCCGGGGCGGGCCCGGGACTCCTGAAGTCGGCTGGAGTGGCCGGCGTCCGCGGCGGTCCGGGAACCCGCGAGGCTCCGGGACCGCCTGAGGTGCCCTGAGTCCTGGGGTCGCCCGGGCCGGGCCGGGACGCGGGTGACGGCGCCACCGGCGGCAGCCGGCGCGCCGCGGCGTCGGCCGATTCGCCTGCGGTGACGGCGTCGGGCGCGGTCGCGCGCTCGGCGGTGCCATTGGCAGGCGCAGTCGCTGCTTCGGCCGCGCGGCCGGGCGCCGACGGAATGCCGCCGGCCGCTGCGGCGCGGTCATCGCGGACGGCCGTGCCCGCGCCGATGTCGGACCGCGCCCCGGGGGCGGATCCCGGGCGGGCACCGCCGGAGACTCCGGCAGCGGCCAGACCCGGAGCCGCCGTTACCGTGGTGGGTGCCGCACCCGTCACTCCGCCACGCGACGGTGATGACGGCCTGGGCCTAGATCCCTGGGCCGACTGCTCAGTTGCCTTGGAGGCGAACGCCTCCTTAAGCCGCCTGACCACAGGCGCCTCAATCGTCGAGGATGCTGATCTTACGAACTCGCCCATCTCATTGAGCTTGACCATGACGGCCTTGCTCTCAACTCCGAACTCTTTCGCGAGTTCGTAAACCCGGACCTTCGCCACTACGCTCCCTGTCTCGGCCCGTTCCCGGACCTTTTACCGGACCTGGGCCCGGGCAGAGCGTGCTCCGGACGGGCCTCAGCCTATGGTGATCATCGCCGCGTGCTCATCGAGCGCTCATCGCTTCTCGACCTGCTTTCCGACCGGTGTTCCTTGTTACCTAAAACCTGCTGTCCAGCCAGGCTGTTCCGCCGTGGTCATGTTATTCCGGGGATCCCGCGCCGCCAAGATACTCAGCGAGGTAGACGAGGCTGAGAGATCCTGGTGTGCGCAGCGCCCGGGGGAACGCCCGACGCCGCCGCGCAAGTCCCAGGCACACCAGACTGGGATGCACGTATGCACCCCGGCCAGGCAGCCGGGCTTGCGGGTCGGGCCGGATAACATCCCCAACCGCTACCAGGCGAAGCAAGCTGGACTTGGCCGTACGCTCCTTGCAGCCTACACAGGTACGCACCACCGGCATATCTGAGGCATGCTGCTCAACTCGTATAGCCATCCCAGTAATAAGTCTACCGTGTCCGCACGTCCCCGAGGCCAGCTAAAACGACACCGGCAAGTCTTACGGGGCTGAAGCGGCGGGGGGAACCGGTGAGTTTGGCGGGTTTGGCGGGTTTGGCGGGTTTGCTGACGCTAATGAAGTCGCCGGTGCTTCTGATGCCTGGGCTGCGGCCGACTGCGACACGGGCGACTGCGACACCGGCGACTGGGACGCGGCCGGCTGAGATGCGGCCGGCTGAGATGCGGCCGGCTGAGATGCGGCCGGCTGAGGATGCGGCCGGCTGAGATGCGGCTGCCTGGGACACCGGCGACTGGGCTGGTGATGACCGGGCCACTGCTGGCTGGGCTGCTGATGAGCGGGATGCGGCCGGCCGCGCCCCGGGCGTCTGGGACCTGGCCGACTGGGTATGTTCGGACCGGGTTCCCGCGGGCCTGGCCGCTGCGGACTGTGCCCCTGCGAGCGGGGATGCTGGAGGCACTTGGGGCGAGGATGAGGGAGACGAGGCACCGGCCCGCGGGGAATCAGACGGCGAGGGGGCAGCATCTGACCTGATGTCGATCCGCCAGCCGGTGAGCCTAGCGGCCAGCCTGGCGTTCTGCCCCTCCTTGCCGATCGCCAGGGACAGCTGGTAATCAGGCACGATGACCTGGGCCTCACGGGCCGCGAGATCGATGACGTGGACTCGGCTCACCCGGGCGGGCGACAAGGCGTTAGCCACGAAGTCGGCCGGATCCTCGGAGTAGTCGACGATGTCGATTTTCTCGCCACGCAGCTCGCTCATCACATTCCGCACCCGGCTGCCCATCGGGCCGATGCAGGCGCCCTTGGCGTTGACGCCGTGCTGATGGGAGCGCACCGCGATCTTGGTGCGGTGACCCGCTTCGCGCGCGATCGCGACGATCTCCACCGCGCCCGCGGCGATCTCGGGAACCTCGAGCGCGAAAAGCTTCTTCACCAGGCCCGGGTGGGTACGCGACAAGGTGACGGACGGGCCGCGGTGCCCCTTGCGGACATGGAGAACGTAGCAGCGGAGCCGCTCGCCGTGGACGTAGCGTTCGCCCGGGACCTGCTCGGCGGGCGGTAGCACCGCCTCCAGCTTGCCCAGATCGACCAGCACCGTCCTGGGGTCCTTGCCCTGCTGGATCACCCCGGCCACGATGTCACCCTCGCGGCCCGCGTACTCGCCGAAGGTCACCTCGTCTTCGACGTCACGGAGCCGCTGCAAGATCACATTCCTAGCGGTGGTCGCCGCGATCCGGCCGAACCCGGCCGGGGTGTCGTCATACTCCCGCACCGTCGTGCCGTCCGGGCTGGCCTGAGTGGCCCAGACCGTGACGTGACCGCTTTTCCTGTCCACCTCGACGCGCGCAGACGACGACACGCCCTCTGACTTGTGGTAGGCCACAAGCAAGGCGTCCTCGATGGCTTTGATGACGAGGTCGAGCGAGATATCTTTCTCGCTCTCCAGGCTCCGCAGCACGCTCAGGTCAATGTCCATCGCGAGTCGCTCCAAGCTCCGTTGGCAGGTGCCCGAACTCCACCTGGATGGCTCCCGGGCCAAGCGCGGCGTAACCGAGGCGGCGAGGCATCGGGTCACCGTCCACGTCCAGGGCCACCCCTTCGGCGTCAGCCGAGACGATCCGGCCGCGGACGAGGCCGGAATCGGCGACCGTGACCTGGACCAGACGGCCCACGGCCCGCCGCCAGTGCCTTGGATCGGTCAACGGGCGGTCGACCCCAGGTGAGGAAACCTCAAGCGTATAGGGAAATTCTCCCATCACGGCCACGGAGTCAAGCGCGGCCGACAGCTGGCGACTGACCGTCGCGGCTTCGTCCAGGCTCACGCCATGGTCGCTGTCCACCACGACACGCAGCATCCTGCGCCGGCCTGCCGCCGTCACCCGCACTGCCTCTAGCTCCAGGCCGGCGGCACGGACCACGGGCTCGACGACGTCCGCGACCTTGCTCTCGTCGACAGACCCGCCGTACGCCGCCTGCCGCGGTTTCGGCGCGTGACGCGGACCTCCTGGCATCACGACCTCCTCGTCCACGACCTGCGGGATTGAACCTAGCCTATCTGGCCGTTGACCCTCACGCCGATCAGACAGGCCGGTCGCACGTGGTAGCTTGCCGGTGTGCCCGACATCCTGCCGAGGCGCCGCATCCTGCTTGCCTCGGCGACGGCGCTGCCTGTGCTGTTCGCCACCGCAGGCTGCCGGTCCTCGGACCTGTTCGCCGGGCCCGATCCGCTGGCCGGCCGACCGCGTCCCAGTGCCGATGTGATCACGCTCCAGGCGGTGATCGCGGCGGAAGAAACCCTGATCTCGCTATACCGAACGGCGCTGGCCGACAGCTCGCCGACCGGGTCGCCGCTGGTCAAGTCGTTGCTGAGCCAGCATGAGCAGCATCTGGCGCAACTGCGAACCCGGCTGATCCAGCCCCCAGGCACCGCGGCCTCCGGGACGGCCAGTCCCCAGGCCTCCGCCACGGCCAGCCCGCAGGGCTCCGGGACAGCCAGCCCGCAGGGCTCCGGGACAGCCAGCCCGCAGGGCTCCGGGACAGCCAGCCCGCAGGGCTCCGGGACAGCCAGCCCGCAGGCTTCGCCCAGCTCGGCAGCCGGCCACGTTACGGTCGCCCAGCTGCGAGCCGCGGAGCACGCTTCCGCCACCCACCTCGTGCAGCGGCTGGCCACCGCGGATCCTGCGCTGGCGCAGCTGTTCGCGAGTATCGCCGCCTCCGACGCCACGCACGTGACCGCGCTTGGCGGGTAGGGCAAGCCGATGAGGAAGCAGCACCGCGTGAACAGGCAGCACCGCGTGAACAAGCAGCACCGCGGCGCTGCGGGGGCGGGCTGATGGCGACGGTCACCGCGGCGGCCGCGCTGCAGGCCGCCCTGGCCGCCGAGGACGCGGCCATCTTCGGCTACGGAGTGGCCGGCGCCCACCTGACCGGGAGCAAGCAGAACGCGGCCGAACAAGACTGGACCTCGCACAACGAGGCCCGCGACACCCTGGCCGCCATGATCTCCGGGCTCAGCGCGTCTCCGGTCGCCGCGCAGGCCTTCTACCAGCTTCCCTTCCGAGTGAGCGACGCGATAAGCGCGATGGCGCTGGCCGCGTACCTGGAAGACGGGGTGACCCGGGCCTACCTCGGCCTGGTCGCGGTCACTGACCGGCGGCTGCGGAACTTCGGCGCGATGGCCATGCAGGGCTCGGCGGAACGCGCCGCGTACTGGCGAGGCCGCACTCAGGCCTTCCCCGGTCTGCAGGCAAGCACCTAAGCGGTTACCCTCAGAGCGCCCCGACCAACAGGAGCCGGCCCGATGCCTAACCGCTGGGTGGTCCGGGATTGGGGAGAATGCGGCATTCTACCGACTCTTTCGGGTACGGTGCCGCATCCACTGAATAGGGGCCGGTGCGGCTGTGGATAGTGGGGCGAGGGTTAGAGGGGTGGGACTCGTCGAGGGTGGCTACGTCGGCTTGCTTGGTGCGGACGGCTTCGGTGGCGGTTCACAATGTCGCAGGCGGGGCCACAGTGACGCAATGGGGCCACAGGGGTTGGCCGGGCCGCTTACTCCGAGCGGGGCATGAGCGCGGCGGCGATCTGGAGCAGCCGGAGGTCGCCGCCGTAGGGGCCGACTAGCTGGAGGCCGACGGGCAGGCCGGCCGGAGTCAGGCCAGCCGGTCAGCGGCGGAGTCAAGCTGGCCGGAGTCAAGCCGGCCGGAGCCGCCGGAGCCAGGCCGGAGTCGAGCCGGCCGGGAGTCAGAGCCGGCAGCTGGCCGCATCAGGCCGGCCGGGAGCCAGGCCGGCCGGGACCGAGATCGCCGGGTGACCGCTCACCGTGATCCGGGAGCAGGAGCGCATCCAGTCGATGTAGGTGGCCATCGGCTCGCCATTGATCTGGGTCACCCATTCCTGCTCGACCGGGAACGGAACGACCTGGACGGTGGGCAGCGCCAGCACGTCGTACCGGCCGTCGGCCAGAAACGACCTGACCCGGCCGAAGATCTCGGCGCGCTTGAGCTGCGCCGCCGCGACCTGCTCACCGGACAGCGCGATGCCCTGCTCGATGTTGGCGGCCAGGGTCGGCTTTATCTGGTCGCGGTGCGCGCGCAGCAGCGGGGCCAGCTGGGCCATGCGGGCGGCCCGCAGGACGCTGAACACCTCGTCGGCGTCGGATAGGTACGGCGCGGCGTCGATCACCTCGCCGCCCCCGCCGGGCGCGGTGGCCAGGGACTCGACCAGCGATTCACGGCGGGCGGCGAGCACCGCGCGGACTTCGGGCTGGACCGGCAGGTCGGCCAGGTCGTACGTCCAGGCCACCCGCAGGCCGCGCAGTGAGGCCGGCCGCAGGCCGATGAAATCGGCGGCGCGATCGGGGCGGGCCAGCGGGAGCCCCGGGTCCGTTCCGCACATCCCGGCCAGCAGCAGGGCCGCGTCCTGCGCGCTGCGGGCGATCGGGCCCACCACGCCGAGGCTGTCGAACGGGTCGGCGGGCACCAGCCCGGGGGTGGTCCGCAGCCCGACCAGTCCGCAGAAGGCGGCCGGGTTCCTGACGCTGGCCGCGAGGTCCGAGCCGTCCGCGAACGGGAGCAGGCCCGCCGCGACGGCGGCCGCGGCGCCGCCACTGCTGCCGCCGGGAGTCAGCCGGGTGTCATGCGGGTTGCGGGTGACCCCGAACACCGGGTTGAACGTCTGCGCTCCGGCGCCGAACTCCGGTGTGTTCGTCTTGCCGATGACGACTACGCCGGCCCGTTTGAGCAGCGCCACGTGCGGCGCGTCGACCGCGGGCAGGTGGGACGCGAACAGCGGCGACCCGTACGTGGTCCTGATGCCGGCCGTCTCGGCCAGGTCCTTGATCGCGATCGGCAGCCCGTGCAGCGGCCCGGCCCACGCGCCGCGGGCCGCCCGCGTGTCGAGCTCCGCGGCCGCCGCGAACGCCTGCTCGGGAGCGAGCGTGACGATGGCGTTGATCGCCGGGTTGACCTCGTCGATTCTGGCCAGCACGGCGGTGAGCAGCTCGGTGGCGGACAGCTCACGGGCCCGGATCAGCCGGGCGAGCTCCACCGCCGGGCGGGCGCACAGGTCCACCCGGTGTGGTCAGTCCGGCCAGGCGGACCGAGGCCAGCACGCGGACGATCGTGGCGGCGGCCTGGTCGACGTCATCGGCGATGCCGATCCGCTCGGCCCAGGACCACCAGAACCACCACATGCCGTCCTTGCCGCACGCGGCGACCACGCTTTCCTCGAGCGCCCGCGCGGCGGGATTCACCACGTACAGGCTGGGAACGCGCCCGGGGGGTGCCATCAGCCAGGCTTCCAGCCCACGATGAGTCAACTCGTCGGCTAGCTTCTCCAGATACACGGCCTGAATGTGATCGGGCTCGCGGACCCTTTTGGCTTCCACCGTTATCACCATTGTCACTTATAGGAGTCATACGAGGGCTTTTTGTTGCCGCCTCTTCAGGATGCCGCCGGATCGGCGGCCGTGCAACGCAGACGGGGAAATTCGCCGCTCATGTCACCATCGCGGCACCCCGTTTCCCCCTCACCCAGACTGACGCACAGGACCGGGCTTTGGTTCACAACAAGCCCATTGACGCGGGCGAACCATCACGATCGTAGCGGTGCGGGCAAGGGCTCAGCATACAAGACGGTCAACCGCGAGACGGCCCGGGTGAGCGCCACGTAGAGCCGCTGCAGCCCCCTGGCCTCGGCGGCGGCGATCTGGGCGGGCTCCACCACGATGACGTGGTCGTACTCCAGGCCCTTGGCCAGCGTCACGGGCACCAGCGTCAGCCGGGCGTCAGAACCAGGGCTGCCGTACTCGAGTCCCGCGTCCTGCAGCGCACGGGCCAGGGCGGGAACCTGCGGGTCGGCGGCGATGACGGCGACAGAACCCGGGCGGGCGCAGGCTTGCTCGCAGGCCCGCGCCACGGCCGGGCCCAGCGCGGCGGCCGCCACCGGCACCAGTTCCAGGGCGCCCGGATCGGCCCGCAGCGAGGAGGCCGGCCTGAGCTCAGGCGCGATGACGGCCAGCAGGCGGACGCGTAGTCCAGGATCTGCCGGGGCACGCGGTATCCAATGGACAGTTCCCGTACCTCGGTATCCGGCTTGCCCAGGTTCGAAAGCAGCGCGGTCCAGGAGGGCGCCGCCCACGGCGTGGTGCCCTGGGCGAGGTCGCCGAGCACGGTGGCCGCGCCGGTCGAGCAGCGGCGGCCGAGCGCCCGGCACTCCATCGGCGAAAGGTCCTGGGCCTCGTCGACCACCACGTGGGCCAGGCTGGGCATCCGCGTGATCAGGTCACGCGCCTCGTCGATGAGCACGAGGTCCGCCGCGGACCAGCGGGCCGAACCGGGCCCGCGGGGCAGCTGCGACCAGATAATCGCGGCCTGCTCCGCGGCGGTGAGGATCCCCTCGGCGGCGGCGGCCAGCGTGGCCGCCGACGACAGCAGCCCGAACACCAGCCGGACCGGATCGACCTTCGGCCAGGTCGCGTCCACGGCGGCCCGCACCGGCCTGGACCGGCGCACCGCCTCATGCGTCCGGTCGTCGCAGGCCTCGCCGGCCGCCTCCATCTGAGTCAGGATCACGTGCGCGATCCGGTGCTCGAGCAGTTCACGGGCCGCGCCGTACCGTACCCCGCGGTGGCGCAGCTCGTGGGTGAGCTCCTCGAGCTCGTAGGCGGCCAGCCGCCAGCGCCGCGACCCGCGCGGCAGGACCACCGGCGCCGGCCGGCGGCCGGACCGACGCCCACAGCGCGCGGCGCAGCACCGCCGCCATCCGCGCGTCCCCCTTGACGATCGCGGCGTCCTCGGGATCGGTCCCGCGTACCGGCAGCGACCCGGCCGCGGCGACCAGCTCGCCGACGGTCGTCTGGGTCACGTCGATCTCGCCGAGGGCGGGCAGCACGTTGCGGATGTAGGACAAGAAGGCGCGGTTCGGCCCGACCATGACCACCCCGCGCCGCCGCACCTGCTCCTTGTGCGCGTACAGCAGGTACGCGACCCGGTGCAGCCCCACGGCGGTCTTCCCGGTGCCCGGCGCGCCCTGCACGCAGACGGTCTGGGCGGCCCCGGCCCGGACGATGTCGTCCTGGTCGGGCTGGATGGTCGCGACGATGTCCCGCATCGGCCCCGACCGCGGCCGCTCGATCTCCTCGAGCAGGATCCGGCTCGGTTTGTTCTCTTTTTTGTCCGAACGGCCGTCGGTGAACCGCTCATCCTCATACGCGGTCAGCTCGCCGCCGGAGAAGCCGAACCGGCGCCGCAGCGCCAGGTTCATCGGGTCCGCCCCGCTGGCCCGGTAGAACGGCCTGGACACCGGAGCCCGCCAGTCGATCACCGCCGGCGTGCCGTCGGGCGCGTGCACGTGCCTGCGGCCGATGTGAAAGCTCTGGCCGGCCCCAGGCTCTTCGGTTTCTGTGGGGGTCTGCGGCGGGCGGGCGTAGTCGAGCCGGCCGAAAAACAGCGGGGCGTCCGGGATGTCCTTCAGCGCTTCGGCCCGGTGGTACAGGTCGGCCTTGAGGTACTCCTCGGAGACCGGGTCGCCGCCCATGGCCCGCAGCGAGAGGACGTCTTCCCGCATCAGGTGCAGGAATTCCCGGGAGCGCCGCAACTCGGTGCGCTCAGCGGTCAGGACGGGGTCAAGGCCGGATCGTTCGGAATGATGGACTTGTGCATTTGAACTTGACGCAGCCACGAGGACGGGAACTTACCAGAGGAAGCGGGGAGAAGTCACGCGGTTTTCTGCTCGGGCAGCCGCCATGCGGCCAGGCCGCGCGGGGTGAGGAACGTGTCGAAGACCAGCTCGGAGGCGCCGGTCAGCACCCCCAGGTCGCCCAGCGTCGACGGCAGCAGGGCGGGCGCCTGCGGACGCCTGAACCGCATCAGCGTGTCCAGGTAGGCCGCCTGGACCGCGGCCGGCGCGGCGCCGAACACCACCGCGGCCAGTCCGGACAGGCCGACCACCTCCGGGTCCTGCGCGTTCACCAGCGCGCCGATGCCGCGGCCGAGCGCCGCGGCCACCTGCGCCAGGGCCCGCCCGCAGGCCGGATCGGTGGGCGCCGCCGCGATGACGCCGGTGGCGGCGATCATCCGGTCACCTTGTTCGGCCTGGCCGGCCGCCCGGAGGAGCCCGCGGGCGCCGGCGTCGAGTTCCCAGCAGCCCGCCGAACCGCACCGGCACGGCTCGTGGCCGCCGGCCAGCGGCATGTGCCCGAATTCGCCCGCCGAACCGTGCGCGCCGGTCACCGGCTGGCCCCCGGTGAGCAGCACGCCGCCGATACCGGTCGCGACGTGCAGGTGCAGAGCGACCGGGACCCCCCGGAGCACGCCCCGGCGCGCCTCGGCCAGCCCGGCCAGCGTGGCGTCGTTGCCGGCCAGGACCGGCTCCGCGTCGTTCTCGCCGCCCAGGATGGCGGCCACGTCGATGCCGTGCCAGTCGGCCAGGGTCGGTTGCACCATCGTGCCGCCGTCCACCGGCGACGGGACCGCGACGCCGATGCCGACGACCCGGTCACCGAAGGAGCGGCGGCGGAGCCTGAGCCGGGCCGCCACCTCGGCCAGCATCTCCAGGCCAGAAGCGGCGCCCCGTTCCTGGCGGTCGAGCACGCGGTTCCGCCCGGTCAGCTCGAAAGCGGCCAGGGTAAAAGAATCGTCCCGCAGGTCGACGGCGAGCGCGACGGGCCCGGCCGGATGCGCCGAGGGCACGCCGGTCGGGCGCCCCCTGGTGCGCTGCACGCGCACGTCGGCCGGCGCGTCGGCGGGGCCGAGCCGTTCCTCGATGAGCTGCCGTCCGGCCAGCTCCCTGACCAGGACGGTGGCCGTTCCCCTGGCCAGGGCGAGCTGCCTGGTCAGCTCGGCCCGGGTGAGCTGGCCGGCCCCGGCGTGAACCGCGCGCAGCAGCCGCGCCAGGTTATGGCCGCGCAACTCGGCGCTCGTGGTCGCCGCGCCCTCATCCCTCCGCACCCTGTAGATCGTGTCATGCCCGGTTTTGCCGGCCGCAGGCGAGCTACCAGTCCCAGTGGAAACCGACCGTCGTCTTCTCGGCCAGGCGCAGGTAGCGGTGAGCGGCGAACTGACTGTCCAGGTCCACCGGCTCGCGTTCCACGATGGGGCCGTCCATCCCGTCCCAGACCGCCCACACCAGGCGGCCCGGCAGCTTGTCCGGATGGAACTCCACGCGTATATCGAGGTTCTCGGCGTAATACTGCACAATGCGACGGAACTCCGGCGCCGGGGGCATCGCGTAATGGAAGCTCGTCGAGTACTCAAGCGTGGCCGTCTCGCCCGCCGCGAGCGGCCTGGCGAGCAGCATGTCCACCACGAACAACTCGGCCAGCGGCTGGTAAAAGGGACCCGCGAGCCCGCTGAATCCCTGCCCCACCTCGAGGGTCAGGGCGTTGGTGTCGGCGCGGTAAGGCACCCGGTCAAGCCCGTCGACGACCGCCTCGATGACGTGGATCACCCGGTGCCGCGCCGGCAGGCCGTCCGGGCCCAGGTAGTGGTGGTCGTGCAGGGAGAGCGTCTTGAGCTGCGGGCGGCCGAGCGCGCTCGCCTTGTCGTCACGGATGGCCCGCGGGCCGGACAGCACGCGGACGTGGGCCGAGCCTTCCCAGAGCTTGAGCAGCTGCTCTCGCTCGAGCGCGCCGAACCCGAACGCGTCCACGAACAAGGTCAGCGTGGCCTTGGACAGCAGGCGGCCGGACAAGGCGCGGGAGGCGGTGTCCTTCAGCTGCCGGGGCAGCACCTCGACATCGCCCTGGGCCCGCGGGTGCTCCCACAGATGGTGAGCCAGCACCTCGGCGACCGCGAGCTGGTTGACCTGCCCTTGCCTGCTTCGTTCGGCGTACTGCTCCCATCTGCGCCGGTAACGGCCCGGGCGCAATAGCAGCTCGCGCAGATATGCGGCGGCCGCTTGCGCACCGGTGGGCGCAGTCGGCGTTACCTGAGCCACGGTCCCCTCTTGTGTCGGTTCTTTGTGTCGGTTTGGCGTGTCGGGTCCTGTCCGGGTGGCGAACATGAGAACTAAGCGCGACATTTGTCAGCTATGGTATGCCTGTTCTCGCGAAGGGGGCGAGAACAGGCATGCGTGGTGGTTTCGTTTGGGGTTGGGACAAATTAAAGACACGTCGGGCGGATGAGGGGACGACAAGAGCGCCGGAAGGGCCGCCATGGCAATTTCTGCGGGTCCGGGGGTTGGGGCTGCGACACGCCAGCAGCAGGACAAGGCGTATTTCTTTGACTTGCTCGGGGATAGCCACAATGGCCTGGGACACCCCGAGGCGGCCATCGAGGCCTACCAGCGGGCGGCACCGGGATTCAAGGCGCGGGGGGCGTCGTGTTCCTACGCGCTGTGCCTGCTCAAGATCGCGAAGAGCCACCTGGCGCTGGAGCAGCCCTGGCATGCCGTCGGTTACCTGGAGGCATGCCTGCCGCTGCTGCGCGACCTGGGACTGGCCCGGCACGCGAACCTCGCCCAGCAGGAACTGGACGCCTGTCACGTCGGGCTGGCCCGGGCCCGGTTACTTGGGGAGGAGCGGGGCGGCCCGCGGTCACCAGGACCAGGGCCGCCCCGTACCGTCCGCCCGGCGCGGGCCGCGGGCTGCGGGCCTTGGGCCTTGCTTGGGCCTTGAGCCGCGGGCCGCGGGCCTTAACTCTGTCGCTGCGGGCGGGCGGCGCGGGTAGATTCTGTGGTATGTCCGGGATGAACGGCGAGCCGCGCTGGCTGAGCGATGACGAGCAGCAGGCCTGGCGTGCGACCGTTAACCTATCCCAGCTGTTGATGCGCCAGCTCGACCGCGACCTGAACGTGCACGGACTGACCGGCCACGACTACGAGATCTTGGTCGCGCTGTCCGAGGCGCCGGATAGCCGGCTGCGGATGACCGAGCTCGCCGATGCCACCAGCCAGTCACGCAGCCGGCTTTCCCACCAGATATCCCGGATGGAAAGCCGCGGGCTAGTCCGCCGTGACAACTGCGAAGGCGACAAGCGCGGCACCTTCGCCGTGCTGACCGAACCGGGCATGGACACGATCAGGCGGGTCGCCCCCGACCACGTGGACAGCGTGCGCCGTCATTTCATCGACCGGCTGACCCCGCGCCAGCTGAACGAAGTCACGGACGCCTTCGGCCCGATCGTCGACTACCTGCGCAAGATCCGCGACCGCGACTTAGCGCGCCCGGGCTCCAGGTGGCTGAGCTCCAGGGGGCTGAGCTACAGGGGGCTGAGCTCAGGTGGCTGAGTGAGCGACGAGCATCTGGCGGACCGGAGGCACTGGCGACCGGAGCATCTATGCCAGCTGTTCGGCGCGCTGGGGTCCTTGGTGCGCATGTGGCGGGACAGCGCACGCGTGATTATTGTGCTGCCGCCCGGTGGGGAGATTGCGCGGACCGGTGCACCCCAGTGCACCGATCCACCGCCTCCCTGCCACTTAGCCTAAGTTGATCTTCGTGGCTGGCGTGGCCTGTCGCGCCATTCTGGCCTGTCACCGCCCGGCAGCGGACCTGGTCCGCCATCAGATGCGAACAGACAGGTCATAACCCTGACCGGCAGGTAAGCCCCGGGGCATTTGCCGCCAGAGGCCGGTGCCGCCGCGGAAATTACGCTGGGCTGGGACGCGAGCACGGCGTGAGAAGGTACTCGATGTGCCATAGCACTCCTTCTAAGGGTACCGATGGCACTTCGAGTACCTTGCGTGGCAATCCCCGGCGGGGCCGCCGGGGCGGGTGCGGCGGATGAGACGTCAGGGACCGCGCACGGGTTAAAACGACATCTTCCCGTGCACCGAAGCTGTGGCCGTGGTGCTGTGGCCGTGGTGCTGTGGCCGTGGTGCTATGGCCGGGGACAGGCCCTCACGGGTGGTGGTGCCGGGAAACGGCGGTGCCGGGATAGCGGTGCCTACTTCCCGGTACGAGCGGCTAGAACAGCACGGACATGAGCCGGCCGGTCTCGGTGAACCCGACCCGCCGGTAGGCCGCGCGGGCTGGTTCGTTGAAGTCGTTGACGTACAGCGACACCAGCGGCGCGATCGACCGCGACGCCTCGACCACGACCGCGGCCATGCCCGGCGCGGCCAGGCCGCGGCCGCGGGACTCGGGTCGCACCCACACTCCCTGCACCTGGCACACCTGCGGGGTGACGGCCCCGATCTCCGCCTTGAAGACCACCTGGCCGTCGTCGATCCGGGCGAACGCCCGGCCGCCCCGGATGAGCTGCTCCAGCCGGGCCCGGTAGGAAGCGCCGCCGTCCCCGATGACCGGCGAGACGCCGACCTCCTCGGTGAACATGGCCACGCAGGCCGGCCACAAGATGTCGATCTCGTCCGGCCGAACGCGCCGGACCCGGGGATCGGGCGGCACCAGCGGCGGCCCGGGCGTGACCATGACGGGCTGCACGGGCCGGATCTCCCTGGCCGGCCCCCACTGCGGCCGCAGCAACGCCCACAGGGCCTGCACCTCGGCGGCCTGGCCGACCACCGACGAGCAGCGCCGCCCCTGCCGCAGCGCGCGGTCCGCGAACGCCGCGACAGCGTCCGGCGAGGCATTCACCGGGACCAGGTTGGCGCCGGAGTAGCACAGCGACTCCAGCCGGCCGCCGGGCGCGTGACCCCACATCTGCGCGCCCAGCCGGGAGGGCTCGAGACCGAGAGCGCGCACGCGGGAACTCACGAAGACGTTTGTCACCGGATCGCGGTCGCAGATCGCCAGCACCGCGCCCCGGTCCCGCTCCTCGAGCTGCCGCACCGAGGCGGACCACGGCGGCTTTACCCGCAACATAGTCCCAGCGTACACCGGGCGATAGCGCGGCAAATTCTCATCCGGGACATGCCATCGTCACCGTGATCTCGCTACCGCGGCGGCCGGGCCTAGGGCTTCCGGGTGTGCGTCCCGGTTATCCCGTGACTCACTGGGAGGGTCCCGGGGTCGGCGCGGGCACGGCCGGGCAGGTCGCGTTGATCAGATCCCGGCGGCCTGCGGCAGGGCACCGGTGGCCAGGTAGGCATTCAGGTAGCCCTGGACGCAGGAGTTCGACGGCTGCTCGAGCGATTGCCCGTGGTTGCCGCCGCCCTCGACCACCACCATCCGGGCGGACGGCAGCAGCTTGTGCGCGTCCTGGGCTCCCGCGTACGGGGTGGCCGGGTCCAGCGTGCCCTGCAGCATCAAGATGCCAGGCAGCCCGGTGCCCTTGATCTGCAGCGGCTTGGCCGGGCCCCGCACCGGCCAGAACGCGCAAGCCGCGTTGAACCAGGCGTTGTCCCAGGCCTGGAACGGGGCGCTCTTGTAGACCAGCTCCGTGTCCGACGTCCAGTAGGCGAAGCTGCGCGGCCAGTTCACGTCCGCGCACTGCACCGCGTTGTAGACGGCGAACTCGTTCTCGTTCTGCGTGCCGTTGCCCTCGTACTGGGTGACCAGGGCGGCGGTCTGGCCGGAGTTCAGGTAGGACGACAGGGCCTGGGCCAGGCCGGGCCAGAGCTGTCGAGGTAGCCGCCCTGCAGGAACGTGTCGTCGAATTCGTCGGCCCCGATCATCCCGTCGACCGGGTGCGCCAGAAGCTGGTTACGGGCCTTGTACCAGGCGGCCTGCACCTGCGCGGTGGTACTGCCCAGCTGGTATGTGCTGTCGTATTTCGCCACCCAGGCGAAGAATGCCTCCATGCGGCCCTGGAAAGCGTAATCCTGGCCGATATTGTCGGTGTACCAGACGCCGGTGGGGTCGACGATGCTATCCAGCACCATGCGCCGGACCCGGCTGGGGAAAAGCGCGGCGTATACCTCGCCGATATACGTGCCGTAGGAGAAAGCGTAATAATTCAACTGAGAGACGCCGAACGCTGCGCGAATAGAATCCATATCCCGGGCCACGTCTTGGGTGGTCATGTAGGGCAGCAGCCAGCCGAACTTCTGCTCGCAATCGGCAGCGTACATTTTGGCCCGGTTAATGAGCACTTGCTCGGCGGCGGGATTGGCCGGAATGTAGTTCGGCCGGACGCTGGAGAAAAAGCTTGAATCACAGCTCAGCGCGGGCACCGAGGACCCCACGCCGCGCGGGTCGAAGCCGACGATGTCGTAGTCGGTGGCCACGCTCGAGGACAGGCCCTGCGCCACCTCGGCCGCGAGCGGCAGCCCGTCGCCGCCGGGACCACCGGGGTTGACCAGCAGGATGCCCTGCTGCTGGCTGCTCGGCGCGGTCGCCGGGATCATGTCCAGCGCCAGGCTGAGGTGCCTGCCGCCCGGGTCGGCGTAGTTGACGGGGACGCTCAGCATGGCGCAATCAGGCACGCCTTCCTGGGCGAGCTGCCCGGAACAGGCATGCCAGTGCAGCGTGCTGTGCGACGGGATGATCGAGCCGGCCGGCGGGCGCTCTGGGTGGCCTGCGTGCTCTGGCTGCTCTGGGTGCTCTGGCTCGGACGACCCGCTCGGACCCGGTGCAGGCCGTTATCCCGGCCAGGGCGGCCACGCTCGCGGCGAGGACCACCAGGGTCCGGCGGCATCGGCGGCCCAGGCGGTCCTGGCCGGGCGGACGGTCCTGGCGGTCCTCGTCTGCGCGCGCAGGCGTGACATCGGCATGGACCTCATGATCCCCCATCATGCCCGACGCGTTCCGGTGCCTGGGCCGGCTGCGCCTGGATCGGTACCGTCGCGCAATGGTTACGACGCGGCCTCGCGGTGGCGCTCCTCGAGTGCCTTGCGGTACTCGGCGACGACCATGTTCGGTCAGTTCCTCGACCGAGGTGTCCCTGGCGTACTTGTCGTAGGTGATCTTGCCGCCCTGAAGCAGGTTCACCCGGTCGCACACCTGGAGCACCTGGCCGTAGTTGTGCGCGATGATGATGACCGAGATGCCGCGCTCCTTGACCTCGCGCACGATGTCGAGGATCATCGCGCCTTCCTTGACCCCCATCGCGGCCAGCGGCTCGTCGAGCAGCAGGACCTTCGCGTCCGAGAACACCGAGCGGGCCACCGCGATGGCCTGCCGCTGGCCGCCGGACAAGCTGGCCACCTCGACGTCCACCGACTTCAGGGTCTTGATCCCCATCGAGTCCAGGTGCTTCTGGGCCTGCTGCCGCATGACCTTGTTGCGCAGCAGCGGCCAGCGCACCGGCTCCCGGTTCAGGAACATGTTGTGGTACACGGTGAGCTGGTTGACCAGCGCGAGGTCCTGGTAGACCACGTCGACGCCGCGCGCGCGGGCGTCCGTCACCGAGGAGAACGTGACCTCCTCGCCGTTCAGGATGATCTGCCCGCTGGTGGGCTGCTGGAAGCCGCAGATGATCTTGATGAGGGTGGACTTGCCCGCGCCGTTGTCGCCGATCAGGCCGAGCACCTCGCCGCGCTCCAGCCGCAGGCTGACGTCGGTCAGCGCGGTCACGGCCCCGTAGCGCTTGGAGATGTGCTCCACCCGCAGGATGTCGTTGTCGGTCGGCTGGGTGAATTGTTCGGCTGGCTGGGTGCTCACTTAGCTGCCTCCGTGCTCGACGGCCGGATCGTTCGGTCTGATGCCATGCATGCTGGTGCTACTCGCCACGGCCGACGCGTTCGGAGTCACGGACCGGCCCTGCACGACCGCCACGCGCCGCGCGTCGCTGTCCGGACCGGCCAGCCGGCCTGACCCTCGCAATCGCGACAGGTAGGTGTTGACGATCATGAAGACGAGGATCGCGGCGCCTCAGGATCATCAGGTACTTGTACGAACTGATGCCGCGCAGGTTGAAGCCGTCCTGCAGTTCGCCGAGCACCAGCACGCCCACCCACATCCCGATCATCGTGCCGACCCCGCCTAGCATGGCCGTACCGCCGATGACCGCGCCGGCCAGGGCCACGAGCACCACCGCGAGCTGGCCGGCGCTCGGGTCGATGATGTCGGTCTTGAAGGCTTCCAGGATCCCGGCGAACGCCCCGAGCGAGCTGACACATCATGAAGTTGCCGATTTTGATCCGGTTGACCTTGATGCCGGCTTCTCGCGCGCCGAGCAGGTTACCGCCGACCGAGACCGTGTAAAGGCCCCACCGGGTCCTTCTGAGCAGGACGTGGAAGAGCAGGACCAGGACGCTGGCCCAGATGATCTCCGACCAGGCCTCGCCGCCGAACCAGCGGCCGAGGCCCACCGCCTGGGCCGGCAGGTTGATCTGCTGCGCCGAGGAGATCGTCAGCGTGTAACCGTACACCAGGTAGCCGCTGCCGAGCGTGGTGATCAGCGACGGAACGCCGAACACGGTGGTGACCACGCCGTTGAGCAGCCCGACCAGCGAGCACAGCAGCACCGTGACCACGATGGCGAGAAACGTCGGGAAGCCGGAGTCGATGAAAAAGTGCATGACGAACGGCGACAACGTCCAGACGAAGCCGACCGACAGGTCGATCTCCCCGCAGACCATCAGCAGCACCAGGCCGATGCCGATGATCACGTACGGGCCCATGTACTGGGCGATGTTGACGAAGCTGCCGTGGCTGAAGAACTGGGTGGTCGTCGCCGCGAAGTAGATGAACACGATCACGGCGATGAGCGTGATGCTGGCTTCGCGCTGGTTCAGGAAGATGGCGCTGACACGGTTGAAGCACTCTCGGGCCACGATTTCGCCCGTGGGGGAGGTGCCGGAATATCTCCGGGCTGCGTTCGGCAGTGTCACTCACATCGCTCATCCCAATCGTGCTGCTTCGCCCGATGCCGTGTTGAGGCAGTCATACCCAGGTGCCGCGGCGATTCACCGCGATGTTGCTGCGGTGAATCGCCGCGGACCTGCACGTCCCAGTGTTGCGCGCTCAGCCGATTAGATCGAGATCGCGCCGGTGTGCTTGATGTACTTCTGCGCCGTGGTGGAGCCCTCGAACCGGGTCTGCGGTGAGGTGTAGGGGCCTACGTTGGCCTTGGTGACGAACTTCAGGCCGGTGTCGGTGGTGGCCGGCGACACCAGTCCGCCGGACAACTGCCACAGGTAGAGGTAGATCGTCGGCAGGAAGCCCTGAAGGTACGGCGACTGGTCGATGGTGAAGTCGATCTGGCCGGCCGCGACCGCGGTCAGCGTCTGCGGCTCCAGGTCGAAGCCGCCCGCCGCGACCTTGCCGACCAGGTTGTACTTCGCCAGCGAGCTGCCGAGCAGGGCGGTGTCGCCGCCGTCGACCGCGAAGACGCCCTGGATCTTAGAGCCGTGGGACTGGATGAACTCGGGCACCGCGCTGGCTTCCTGGGTGGCCGAATTGCCCGCGTCGACGCCCTTGTTCCCGAACATGACGGTCATGCCCGCAGCCTGCAGCGCCGCCGTCGCGCCGTCCAGTCGAGGTTGGATGTTCAGCGAGCCGGGCTGGGCGATGAAGCCGACCGCGGTGTCGCCCTTCTTCATCTTCGAGGCGAGTCGGGTGCCGACTTCCTGGCCTGACGTGTACAGGTCCTGGCCGATGTAGGCCAGGCCGTTCGTGGGGCTGGCGGTGGAGCCGTTCGCGTTGTAGGTGACCACAGGGACGCCCGAAGAGAGCGCGGATGCGATCGGCTGGGTGAACGAGGTGGCCGCGACGACCGTGGTGGCGATGCCGGGCGAGCCGGCGGTGACCGCGTCGTTGAAGGCCGACAGCATGGTCGGCACCGTCGGCTGGGTGGACAGGGCCCCGGTCCAGTGCGGGATCGGGAGACCGAGGATGGCGGCGGCGTCCGAGAAGCCGTACTGGGTCGGAGTGAAGAACGAGTTGTCCGTGACGTGGTTCACGAAGCTGAACTGCCATTTCGGCGTGGTGGGGAAGTTACCCGCGGCCTCCTTGGCCGTCCCGGACGTGCCGGCCGAGCTTGACGATGAGCTGCTGCACGCGGCGATGAGCGCCGAGGCGGCGGCCGTCGCACTGAACAGGCCGGCCCCCTCGAGCAGCCGACGACGAGAAGGCCCGTCCTTCATGTTCAGGGTCTCAATCGCTTCGTCGACTACCGGGTTGATCTTTTTCCTCATCTAAGGACCTCCATGGAATTTTCCCGGGACGGGATACTCTCCCGAGCCAAGCCCGCAGCGTGCGCGGCGAGTCCCGTCGGTTTCGTCGCGAGAGAGATAATCTTAAAGACATTCTTAGTCGTATATCAGCCCTGGACGTCCGCCCGCGCGTAACCGCGCCGATGTCATAAAACGACAAAAATTCGGCACGGCCTGACGACACGCCGCCGACGCTAAGGGTGTTCATGATCAGTGTCAAGGTTCCACGCAGGTGCGATTGTGAAATGAGCCCGTTTTGATATGCGCCACGGCATGTAGCACATACCATGCCGCGGAACAGAAGGGCGCAATCGCCTGGGTGAGCCTCAGTTTGCCGCATCCTCCCTCGCCACCCGGGCCGGACGGTCCAGTTCCGTCATTTCCCGTGGCCTTACTGATTCTTGCCTCACCGACACCTCAACGCAACCATGACCTCATCCGCATCGCAGCGGATCCGCCCATAACGGACACAGACACGTTCGACGATGTTAGCGCTAACAAGTCACTAAACGGCAACGAACGTGAAACACGATCGACACGGACAGCGGAGGGGCCAGTGGCGGTTCGGTCGCTGCGCCGGTGGCGCGGGATCCTCCACCTGCTGCGATGGATGTTCCGCCCGCCGCCCCGGACGCTCCGGACCGCCGCGAGGGACGTTCCGGCCGCCGCGAAGGCTGCTCTACCCGCTGCGTTGCTTTTGTGACAACTGGTTACAGGGCGCACGTCCGCGAGGTCCAAATGACTCCGACCGGCTCTTGAGTACCAGTTACTACGATGGACCATCGGTGTCGTTCGAGAACGGAAGCGCGCGGTACGGGTGTGCCGGGCGAGGCGGGTGGTGTTCGCGGGGTGCTGACCCTTCGCCGGGCGTGACCTTTACCGCATCGCGGCTCCGCAGCGACGGCTACGACATCGCCGGCACCCGATCAGCAAGAAAATCGTCTACGCCGGCCTCGTCAGGATCGTGCTGCGCCTCTGGCTTGGGGGTGGGGCGGATGGCTTGGGGGTGGGGCGGGTGGCTTTGGGTGAAGTTGGGCTGATCCCGACAGGGGCACGCGGAACCGAACACGGCGGGTAAGCGTCTCACCTTTGACAGGCCGCGCACCCTGGGGTCCCCGCCTGGCCTCGGCGCTGTCCGCCCGAAGGAGGCGAAGCACGGATGCTAGCCAGACATCGCCAGTCGCTTATCCTGCAGACCGTCCGGAGCGATGGCAGCGCCCGGGTCAGCGATCTCACCCATCGACTCGGCGTTTCGGACATGACCATCCGCAGAGACCTCGAGGTCCTCGCCCGCGATGGCCTGGTGGAGAAGGTCCACGGCGGCGCGGTGCTGCCGGGCGCCGCGGCCAGTCACGAGCCGGGCTTCGAGGCCAAGCTTGTGCTCGAGCAGCCGGAGAAGACCGCGATCGCCCGCACGGCGGCGAAGCTGGTCAGGCCGGGCACCGCTGTCGCGCTGGCCGCGGGGACGACCACGTTCGCGCTGGCCCAGTGCCTGCTCGACGTGCCTGGACTGACCATCGTCACGAACTCGCTGCGGGTGACCAACATGTTCAGCGGCACCCGTGGCCTCGACGGCACGGCCGACTCGGTGGTGCTGACGGGCGGCGTCCGCACCCCTTCGGACGCGCTGGTCGGGCCGGTTGCCGACCTGACCGTTCGGTCGCTGCACTTCGACTTGCTCTTCCTCGGCTGCCACGGCTTCGACGCCGAGGCCGGGCTGACCACGCCCAACCTGGCCGAGGCCGAGACTAACCGGGCCTTCATCCGGGTCGCGCGCCGCGTCGTGGTGCTCGCCGACCACACCAAGTGGGGCCTGGTCAGCCTGAGCTCCTTCGCGCGCCTGAACGAGATAGACGTGCTGATCACCGACGACATGCTGCCGCCCGACGCCCGGGCCCAGGCGGTCGATCAGGTCGGCCAGGTGATCTTCGCCGAGAGCATGGCGGCCAGCGAGGCTGACCGCCGGGGGGGCGGGTGTTGAGGCGGCCCGGCGTCTTAGTAGGTGGTGACGACGGGCTTGCCCTCGTCGCCTTCGGCGACGGCGCCGGCCTCGGCGAGGCGCATGGCCTCCTCGATCAGGGTCTCCACGATCTGGGACTCGGGCACGGTGGCGATCACCTTGCCGCGGACGAAGATCTGGCCCTTGCCGTTGCCCGAGGCGACGCCCAGGTCGGCCTCGCGGGCCTCGCCCGGGCCGTTGACCACGCAGCCCATGACCGCGACCCGCAGCGGCACCTCCATGCCCTCGAGCCCGGCGGTCACCTCCTCGGCCAGCTTGTACACGTCCACCTGGGCCCGGCCGCAGGACGGGCAGGACGACGATCTCCAGCCTGCGCTGGCGCATGCCGAGCGATTCCAGGATCGAGATGCCGACCTTGACTTCCTCCACCGGCGGCGCGGACAGCGAGACCCGGATCGTGTCGCCGATGCCCTCGGCCAGCAGCGCGCCGAACGCGACCGCGGACTTGACCGTACCCTGGAAGGTCGGGCCGGCCTCGGTCACGCCGAGGTGCAGCGGGTAGTCGCACTGGCGGGCGAGCTGCCGGTAGGCGTTGATCATAACCACCGGGTCGTGGTGCTTGACCGAGATCTTGATGTCGCGGAACCCGTGCTCCTCGAACAGGGAGCACTCCCACAGCGCGGAGGCGACCAGCGCCTCCGGGGTAGCCTTGCCGTACTTGGCCAGCAGCCGCGCATCAAGCGAGCCCGCGTTGACGCCGATCCTGATCGGGATCCCGGCGTCGCTGGCCGCGTGGGCGATCTCGGCCACCTTGTCGTCGAACTGCTTGATGTTGCCCGGGTTGACCCGGACCGCCGCGCAGCCCGCGTCGATCGCGGCGAACACGTACTTGGGCTGGAAGTGGATATCGGCGATGACCGGGATCTGCGACTTCTTGGCGATAGCGGGCAGCGCGTCCGCGTCGTCCTGCGACGGGACCGCGACCCGGACGATCTGGCAGCCCGACGCGGTGAGCTCGGCGATCTGCTGCAACGTGGCGTTCACGTTGGCGGTCAGCGTCGTGGTCATCGACTGAACCGATACGGGCGCTCCCCCGCCCACCGGCACCGAACCCACCATGATCTGCCGAGACAACCTGCGCTCGGCCAGTGGCGCGGGTGGCGCCGCAGGCATTCCCAGGTCAATGCTCATGGACTCATAGCCCCCATCTGTTCGGTTGAGCCTCGTGGTCATTCTTCCATCACCCGCGGACCGGACGCGGACCGACGCTGACGGACGCGTCGGTTAACCCCCCGAAAATTAACCCGCGATATCCAACGGGTTCACAATGTCCGCCGCGACCAGGATCAAGGCGAAGACCATCACCACCATGAAGATGCTGAAGCTGACCGGCAGCAGCTTGGCCATGTCCACCAGGCCCGGGTTGGGGCGTCCGCGCAGGCGGGCGAAGGCGGCCCGGATCCGCTCCCAGATGACCACGGCCACGTGACCGCCGTCCAGCGGCAGCAGCGGCAGCATGTTGAACACGCCCACGAAGATGTTCAGCGACGCGATCAGCAGCAGCACGAAGCTGACCTTGTACTGCCAGCCGACATTGGCGGCCACCGCCTGGCCGGTGGCATCGGCCGCGCCGATCACGCTGGTGACCTGCCCGCCGGTCGACTTCGCCCGGTTCTTGCCGAAATCCTTGGGCAGCGCGGCCGGCAGGGCCGCCACCGCCTTGGCCGACCCGACGATGACCTGCTCGAACGACGACCCCGCGTACGTGACGGCGCGGAACGGGCTGGCCGGTGAGAACACCACGCCCGGTGCGATGCCCAGGTAGGCCCCGCTACGGCCGCTGACGGCGGCCAGCGTGGTGTGCAGGGTCAGCGTCTTGCCGTCCCGGCGCACGGTGATGGTCGCCGCCGACCCGGCGGGCTTGCTGCGGATCAGGTTGCCGAGCTTGGTCCAGTTGGCCACCGGCGTGCCGTCGAAGGCGGTCACCTGATCGCCGACCCGCAGGCCTGCCAGCTTGGCCGGGGATGCCTTGTCCGAGGCGGTGCAGGTGCCGTTGTTCAGCTGGGCGGTACTCGAGGCCACGCAGGCACTGACCGTGCCCAGCTGGGTGGTGTTGTCGTTCTCGATGCCGATGCCGAGCGCCAGCCCGGCGATGAGCAGGAAGGCCAGCACGAAGTGCATGAACGAGCCCGCGCAGAGCACCACGATCCGCTGCCAGGCCGGCTGCCTGCGGAACGACCTGGGCTCGTCGGCCGGGTCATCGACGTCGTCGAGGGAGTGCATTCCGATGATCTTGACGAAGCCGCCGAGCGGTATGGCCTTGATCCCGTACTCCGTCTCACCCCGCCAGGTGGACCACAGCGTCGGCCCGAAGCCGACGAAGTAGCGGGTGGACTTCATGCCGAACCGCTTTGCCATCACGAAGTGCCCGGACTCGTGCAGCATGACCGAGAAAAGCAGGGCGACGATGAAGATGACCCAGCCGATCAGGTCCATCCAGCCGTCCCTTTCTGTGTTTCTTTACCGGGGTTTCTTTACCGGGGTTTCTTTACCGGGGTCCCTTTACCGGGAGTTCAGCTCCCGGGCCCGCCGCCTGGCCCAGTCGTCGATGGCCAGCACCTCGGCCACGGTCGTCACGGCCGCACGCGCGGCGTCATGTTCAGAGACTATCCGGGCCACGGTGTTGACGATGCGAGGGAAGCTGATCCGGCCGCTCAGAAAGTCCGCCACGCAGGCCTCGTTCGCGGCGTTGTAGACGGCAGGCGCGGTGCCGCCCGCCGCGGCCGCCTCGCGGGCCAGCGCGACCGCGGGAAACGCCGCGTCGTCGAGCGGCTCGAACGTCCACGAGGTCGCGGTGGACCAATCCAGGCCGGGCGCGGCATCGGCGACCCGGTCCGGCCACGCCAGGCCCAGCGAGATCGGCAGGCGCATGTCCGGCGGCGAGGCCTGGATGATGGTCGCGCCGTCGGCGAACTCCACCATGGAGTGCACGATCGACTGGGGATGCACCACCACGTCGACCCGGTCCAGGGAGAAGCCGAACAGCAGGTGGGCCTCGATCACCTCGAGGCCCTTGTTCACCAGCGTCGCGGAATTGACGGTGACCAAGGGGCCCATGTTCCAGGTGGGGTGGGCGAGCGCCTGCTGGGGCGTGACGGCCTCCAGCCGGTCGGCGGCCCAGCCGCGGAACGGGCCGCCGCTCGCGGTCAGCACCAGCCGTCGCACCTCGGACTCGCGGCCGGCCCGCAGACACTGCGCGATCGTGGAATGTTCGGAGTCCACCGGCACGATCTGCCCGGGCTTGGCCCGGCTGGTTACCAGCTGGCCGCCGATGATCAGAGACTCCTTGTTGGCCAGGGCCAGCACCCGGCCTGCGTCCAGCGCCGCCAGCGTGGCCCGCAGCCCGGCCGCGCCGGTCACGCCGTTGAGCACCACGTCACACGGCCACCCGGCCACCTCGCAGACCGCGTCCGGGCCGGCCAGCACCTCGGGAGAACCCGGGCACTCCGGGGCGCGGGAGCGGAACCATCCGGGGCACGCGGCAGGGGCGCGGGTGAGGGCGCGGAGAGCGGCCTGGACGGCGGGGATGGCGGCGGGGTCGGCGACGGCGACGGCCGCCACGCCGAACTCGACGGCCTGCCGGGCTAGGAGCTCGGGGTTCTGGCCGCCGGCGGCCAGGGCGACCACCCGGAAACGGCCCGGGTTACGCCTGATGATGTCGAGCGCCTGGGTGCCGACCGAGCCGGTCGAGCCGAGGATCACGACTTCGCGGGGAGCTGGGGCCGGGTTCCGGCCCGCCATTGCGGGCGCCTGGGACTTCACCGGTCCATTGTCCGCTACCGGGCGCGTGACCGCACCCGGGGCCTGACGGGCGCGTCGGGCGGCGGATGGCCGGAACCCCCTGGACATGGCCGCGGGCCGTCACCCGTGCCGGTGACGGCCCGCGACCGGGGGGGATTAGACGTGGTGCGCCAGCAGCCCGGCGGCGGCGATGATCGCCTGGCAGGCCACCGTCTGGCCGAACGCGTCCGGTACCGGATGGCCGGCAAAGGCGGCCGCCTCGAGCTCGCCCTTGATCCGCAGGGCCAGCGCGTCGCGCACCCGGTCCAGGCCGGTGAGCGCGGCGTTCACCGTGGTGAACTCGCGGTCGCCTGTGGTGTCGGACGCGACGGCGGCCGTCGAGGCCTCCAGCGTGTAGTTGCCGAACTGGCCGACGCTGGAGTTCAGCTGCTTGTAGCAGGCCCCTAGGGTGGCCACGCCCGGACCGCTGAGCGCGTGGTTCGGGGCGGCCAGGATCTGGGTGACGACCCGGCCGTCGTGCTCGTAATCGTCCTTCAGCCCGGTCAGGTACATCAGCGTCGGCCGGATGTCGGTCTCGTCCATCCACGTGCCGGTGGTGCCGCTGTTGACCACCTCGATCTGGCCGCTGTCCGGGCCGGCCGAGCTCGGACCCTTGCTGGGCGGGAGTCCGTCCAGTCCGAGGTGCTTGACGCCCGGGCCGGCGAAGGCGGCGTAGTTGGTGTTGATCTCGGCCGCGTAGTCGCCGTGGTCCCACGCGTACCCGCTGTTGACCGTGACGCAGCCCGCCGCCGGGCAGGTGGCCGAGCCGCTGCTCAGGTAGTAGTCCGGCTTGGCGAACAAGGCGAACGTCGGGGTCCTGGCCGGGTCGGCGTTGACCATGTGCAGGATCGCCTCCTCGGCCGGGTC
Source organism: uncultured Actinomycetes bacterium (assembly GCA_963808315.1). Lineage (GTDB taxonomy): Bacteria > Actinomycetota > Actinomycetes > Streptosporangiales > Streptosporangiaceae > Palsa-504. The sequence goes on from CAWEFK010000001.1 coordinate 304,166, forward strand.
GGCGATGTAGTTGGCGATCTTCTGGCTGCCGCCCGCGTACGGGTTGACCGCGGTCAGCTGGGACACGTCGCGTTCCAGCGTGCGCACCTGCGGCGCGTTCGCGGCCGGGTCGCCGGTCACGTAGAACTCCGGCGCGGTGTCGTCTTCCAGCGTGAACGGCGTGGTGTCGTTCTTCTGGGTGGCGAGCAGGCCGGTCAGGTTGCCGTCCAGCTCACCGAAGCTGCCAGCCGGGTAGGTGCAGGCCACGGTCACGCCGTCGCAGTTGGCCGGGACGGGCTGCAGCGCCCGGCCCACGTTGGCGCCTGCCTGATGGTCGCCCTCGTCGGAGGACAGCACGAACAGCGTGTTCGAGGTGGTGATGCCGTCCGCGGCCAGCCGCTTGAAGAAGGTGCCGAACGCGGCGTTGTAGTACGCCGCCTGCGCGACGTAGCACGCGGTGCCGCTGCCCAGCGCCGCCGGCGCGCCCTGGCATGCGGCCAGGCCGGGGATGTCCTCGTTGCCGTGGATGTCGGAGATGTAGCCGTTCACCACGGGGACGCCGGATTCCAGCAGGTCGGACATGTAGGCCAGCGTCTGCGAGGCGTTGATGGTGCCGAAGCCGGGGAAACCTGGGTGGTTGGTCAGGTACGCGCCGTTGATCTGGTTCCCGTTCTCGTCGACCAGGTTGCCGGCCGCGTTGGTGACGGCGAATCCGTTCCGGGTCACGTTGGGCGTGCCCGCGCCGAGTTGCGGCGCCACGTACTTGTGCCCGAACAGCGCCTGGAACCCGGTGTACCCGCCCGGCTCGTCCGGCAGGGAATCGGTCACCGCGGTCGGCGACGGGGAGGTCTGGCCGTACTTGACCGCCTGGGCGGTCGAGCAGAACGCGTTGCCCTGGGCGCAGTGCACGGCGAGGCCGGCGTAGTCCGCGGTCTCCGGGTCCTTGTACGGATCGGGGTCGGCGGCGAGCTGCTGGGCTTCCGGCGAGTTGGCGCCGAACGCGTCGGCGATGTCCGGGGTGGTGTTCTCCAGCTCCTGGTTCACCGTGGACACGTCGCCCACGTCACAGCCGGCCCGGGTGAAGGGCACCCACGGCGCCGGGGTGTTGCTGGTGGGCGATACCGGCTGCGCCGCGGTGGCCGGCGGCACCGGCGAGTAGACCAGGTTCGGGTTGGTGTCGTGCCCGGGACTCGGGGTCTTGGCCGTGTCGTCGACCGGGTCGGTCCAGTAGGCGAACGAGCTGGCCGGGTCGGTGGTGTCGAAGCTGCCGTTGGTCCCGTCCTTGTTGTACGCCTGGTAGCCGTTGGACACCGGCATCCCCTGCCGGTCGCCGTACAGGCCGGTGAACGTGGTCAGCAGGTCATCGGCGGTGTGCGCGATCAGCGGGGTGTGGTTGTTGGCCAGGAACGTGCCGTTGTTCTCGAAGAAGTTGAGCAGGTTCGGCATCTGCTCCAGGTCGGAAGGGACGTTCGGGTTGTCGCGGAAGTAGTGGACGTTGTCGAAGGTGAGCTCCACCACGTGCTTGACCCCGTTGCCGAGGTGGCATGACGAGCTGGCGGTGGCCGCCAGCGTGACCTTGGATCCGCTGGCCTCGTGGGTCGCGGCGGCCGGGGTGCCGGTGGCGGCCATCGAGGTCCCGGCCAGGCCCAGGGTGCCGAGCGCGGCCGCCGTGCCAGCGGCCGCGGTGACGCGGAACCAAGCCGCCCGGCGCCCGCCCAAGCGGGTCACGCCGGGATGTCCGGGGTGTCTCGGGTATCCGGGATGTCCCGGGTGTCCGGGGTGTCCGGGGTCTCCGGGTCGGCGCAGGCGCGCGTCCCGTCCTTTCCTCATGAGCATTTCCTCTCACGCGTGATGCGCGGCCCGCCAAGCCGGGGCCCGCGCCTGCTCACGATGCCACGCCTTCAGCCGGCTCAGAAGAGCTGCGGAGGTATCATTTTGTGCAAATTTGAAGAAACATACGGTGCATTTCCTGGCGGTTTCGGGAAACCCGCAGGCCAGGGCGCCTGAGGGTGGCCCGCGCGTTTCAGCGTCAGTCGCTCAGCGCCGAGATCTGCCGGGCCAGGGCGAAATCGGCGGCGGTCAGGCCGCCCGCCGAGTGGGTGCTGAGCGTCAACGTGACCTTGTTCCACGCGATGGCGAGGTCGGGATGATGGTTGGCCGCCTCGGCCAGGTAGGCCACGGCCCCGACGTACAGCAGTGAGTCACGGAAGTCGGCCCGTTCGGTGACCGTGGTGATCGAGTCGCCGTCGGGAGACCAGGCGGGGACGGTGGACAGTTCGGCGGCGATCTGGGGCTCAGTGAGAAGGTCCATGGTTCCGGCATACCATTCCCAGGTGACATCATCAGGGGAACGGATCAGGCAGACCCCGCTGTACGCGGTGCACGAACGGCTCGGGGCCACGATGACCCCCTTCGCCGGCTGGCAGATGCCGCTGCGCTACGGCAGCGAGAGGGCCGAGCATCAGGCGGTGCGGCGAGCGGCCGGCCTGTTCGACCTGTCGCACATGGGCGAGATCGCGGTGACCGGGCCGGAGGCCGGAGCGGCGCTTGACTACGCGCTGACCGGACACCTGTCCGTGGTCCCGCCCGGCCGCGCCCGCTACACGATGATCTGCGCGCCGGACGGCGGCGTGCTCGACGACCTCGTCGTTTACCGGCAGGGCGAGGCGGAGTTCCTGGTCATCGCCAACGCCTCCAACACGGCCACCGTCGCCGCCGCGCTGGCCGACCGGGCGGCCGGTCATGACGCCGAGGTCACCGACGTGACCGGCGACTACGCGCTGATCGCGGTGCAGGGCCCGGCGGCGGCCGGGATCCTGGCCCCGCTGACCGCCCTGGCCGAGGGTGAGCTGGCCGCGATGAAGTATTACGCGGGGACGTTCGGCGAGGTGGCGGGGGCCAAGGCCTGGGTGGCGCGGACCGGTTACACCGGCGAGGACGGGTTCGAGATCTACTGCCGCCCGCAGGACGCCGAACACGTCTGGACCGCGCTAGCCGCCGGCGGCGGGGGGGTGGTCCCGGCCGGCCTGGTCCCGGCCGGCCTGGCGGCCCGCGATACGCTCCGGCTTGAGGCCGGCATGCCACTGTACGGTAACGAGCTCGGCCCGGACATGACGCCGTTCGAAGCGGGCCTAGGGCGGGTGGTGAAGTTCGACAAGCCGGGCGAGTTCGTCGGCCGTCAGGCGCTGTCCGACCGCGCTTCGGCCGGCCCGTCAGCACCTGGCCGGGCTGATCATCGATTCCCGCCGGATCGCCAGGCACGGCTACCCCGTGCTCGCCGACGGAGAGGCCATCGGCACCATCACCAGCGGTGCCCCCTCCCCCACCCTCGGCGTCCCCATCGCCATGGCCTACCTTGGTAGCCCTGCCGCCACAGCGGCGAACGCTGTTCTCACTGTCGGCATCAGAGGCGAAGCTGTCCCCGCGCACCTGACGGACCTGCCGTTTTACTCCAGGAGACGATAACGATGAGCGTTCCAGCCGGACTGCACTACACCCCCGAGCACGAGTGGGTGTCCGTGGAGGGCACCTCGGTGTCGGTGGGCATCACCGAATACGCGGCCCAGCAACTCGGCGACGTGGTCTACATCTCGCTGCCCAGCCCCGGCGCGGCCGTCACCGCGGGTGATCCGTGTGGCGAAGTCGAGTCGGTCAAGTCCGTCAGCGACCTCTACTCCCCCGTGGACGGCGAGGTCACCGAGGTCAACACCGAACTCGAAGACGACCCTTCGCTGGTCAACGCCGAGCCCTACACGTCCGGCTGGATGTTCCGGGTGCGGGTGGCCGCCGACGGTAACGGCGACGCGGCCCTGCCGACCGACCTGCTGTCCGCGGCCGAATACGAAGAGCTGACCAAGAGCGCCGGCTGACCCTGGTGGCCGCGGTCCTGGTGGCCGCGGTGGTCCTGGTGGCCGGTGGTCCTGGTGGCCGCGGTCAGCGCCGGCGGCGGCGCAGCAGGATGAAGGCGGTCAGGCCGACCACGACCACCGCGGCGGCGGCGCCGGCCATGATCGGGTCGATCTGGGCGACGCGCTCGCGGACCTGCTCCACCGCCCGGTTGACATTCTTCTTCGGGCTGACCCGGTCAGCGATGGCGTCGATGGTGCGCGCCAGCTGCGCGCGGGTGCGGTCGATGTCCGCGACCAGCTCGTCCTGATCAACGGGCTTCGGTTCGATCTCCGCGTCCGCCATTGCCTGCTCCGTTTCCTGCCGCGGCCGCCAAGCTGGCCGGGCGGTGGTACCCATGCCCGTTCGGGATAGAGGGGTTTATTTTGTCAGGTCCATGGCGACCTTTACATCACCTGGGCCGGGAGTAAACGCGTGTTGCCAGGATGACAGCGGCACCCGGCGGCTGACCAGGGCGCCCAGCCCGGCCGGACCGGCCGGTACCAGCGCCTCGACGGCCTGCTCATAGTGCCGTCGCGCCGCGCTCACCGTACCGTCACGTCGCGCTCACCGTGCGTCGCGCTGAGCAGGGACATGACGACCAGATCGGGCTGCTCGACGGGACGCGGTCCCGCTTCGGCCGGACGTTCGTCGGGGAACCGGACCGTATCGCCACCGAACTCGCGGCGGATGAGGCCGTGCGCGCGGCGCGCCCGCCATCGGCTGGACGCCCGCGTCCGCCGCGCCATCGACAACGGGCCGCGACCGGAAACTGACCTGTTACCTGGCCAGGACGTCGGTGAGGACGGCGCGGGTGTCGGCCGGGTCGATCACGTCGTCGATCTCGAAGGCCGCCGCCGTGCTGAGCGCCTTGCCCCGGGTGTACTGCTCGGCCACAAGCTCGTCGAAGCGAGCCCGGCGTGCGCCGGGATCGGCGATCGCGTCGAGTTCCTTGCGGTACCCGAGCCGCACCGCGCCCTCCAGGCCCATGCCGCCGAACTCGCCGGTGGGCCAGGCCACGGTGATGCAGCCGGACGCCGCAGGTCGCCGGCGGTCATCGCCATCGCGCCCAGGCCGTAGGCCTTGCGCAGCACGACCGCGAGACCGGCACGGTGAGCCGGGCGCCGGCCACGAACATCGCGCCGAATCGGCGCACGATGGCGGTCCGTCTCGGCCTCAGGCCCGACCATGAAGCCGGGCGTGTCGACAAGCGAGACGACGGGCAGCCGGTGCGCCTGGCACAGCCGCAGGAACGCGCGTGGCCTTGTCGGCGGCGTCCGCGTCGATCGCGCCGCCCAGGTGCAGCGGGTTATTGGCCAGCAGCCCGACCGGCCGGCCGCCGATGCGGGCCAGGGCGGTCAGCATCGCCAGGCCCGAACCCGGCGCGCAGCTCAAGCAGGCTCCCGGCATCGCACAGGGTCGTCCACGATCGGCGCGCACGTCATAGCTGCGGACCCGGTTCTCCGGAATGAGCTGGCGTAGCCGCCGCTGGTCGGCGTGCCGGCCTCGCGGGCCTCGCGGGCCCGCGGGTGGCGGGTCAGCGCCGAAGTAGGACAGGTAGCTCCGGGCCGCGCTGACCGCGGCGGCCTCGTCGTCCACGAGCAGGTCGACCACGCCGTTGGGCACCTGCACCGACATCGGGCCGACGTCGTCCGGCGCGACCACGCCGAGGCCGCCGCCCTCGATCATGGCCGGGCCGCCCATGCCGATGCTGGCGTCCGGGGTGGCGATGATCACGTCGCAGGCGCCGGCCAGGGCGGCGTTACCCGCGAAGCAGTAGCCGGACACGATGGCCACCAGCGGGACCTGGCCGGACAGCTCCGCCGCCAGCCGGAAGGTCGGCACGTCGAGCTGGGCCACCGCGCGGTGTCGGTGTCACCGGGCCGGCCGCCACCACCCTCGGCGAACATGACGACCGGCAGCCGCTCGCGACCGGCCAGTTCGAGCAGCCGGTCGGTCTTGCGGTGGTTGCATGATGCCCTGCGTGCCGGCCAGCACGCTGTAGTCGTAGGACATCACCGGCGATCGGCCGGCCGTCGACCCGGGCGGTGCCCATGACCAGGCCATCGGCCGGCGTGCGCGCGATCAGGTCGTCGAGCGAACGGCGGCGGCGCTGGGCGGCGATGGTCAGCGCACCGTACTCGAGGAAGCTGCCGCGATCGACGAGGTCCGCGATGTTCTCGCGCGCCGTCCGCCGTCTCGCGGCGTGGCGTCGTTCGGTCACCTCGGGCCTGGCCGCATCGAGCCCGAGCAGGTGGCGTTCGGTCACTTCGGCGAGATCGGGCCGGACATGATCCACCGGCAACACGGCGGCCTGCGCCGGCTCGGCGGTCTCGAGCCCCGATTCGGCCAGCACGACGAGCACGTCGCCGGTGTCCACCGTGGCGCCCACGCTGGCGTGCACCTCTCGCACCAGGCCAGCGCGTGGCGCCCGCACCTCGTGTTCCATCTTCATCGCCTCGACGACGAGCAGTTCGTCGCCTGAGCCGACCAGTTCGCCCGGCGCGACGGCGACCGACACGACCGTGCCCGCCAGCGGCGTGCGCACCGCGGCGTGACCGGGCGGGGAGGCGTCACCGGGCGGGGAGGGGGTGATGGACGGGGAGGGGGTGCTAGCGGAGGGCGCGGGGGGCGCCGGATCGGCGGAGGGAGCGAGGGAGATCGGACGGGCCGCGGCGAGCTCGGCGGCGTGCGCGTCGACCCAGCCGACCTCGAGCATGCCGAGCCCGGGGGTCTGCAGCAGGGCCTGCAGCTGGGCCGTGTTGACGGGCACCCCGGCGATGTCGAACTCGGCCAGGGCGCGCACCGCCCGGCGGGCCGCCCGTCGAGGGTGGCGCCGACGGTGATCACCTTGGCCAGCAGCGAGTCATAGCGAGGGTTGAGGACATAACCCGGGTAACCCGCGGTGTCGACGCGCACGCCACGCCCCGCGGGGGGCTGGAACCGGCTCAGCGTGCCGCCGCCAGGTTGCGGGGTGCCATCGGGCCGCAGGGTCTCGGTGTTGACCCGGGCCTGGACCGCGACCCCGCGCGGCGGGCCAGCGGCCAGCGGCAGGTCGCCCAGGCGCGCGCCGTCGGCCACCCGCAGCGCGAGCTCGACCAGGTCCAGGCCCGTGACCTGTTCCGTGACCGTGTGCTCGACCTGGAGCCTGGGGTTGACCTCGAGAAAGGCGATCGTGTCGGCTTGGACGAGGAACTCCACGGTGGCGAGGCCGGCGTACCGGATCGAGGTGGCGAGCGCCACCGCGGCGGCGGACAACCGCGCCCGGATCGCCTCGCCGATCGCGGCCGGGGCGATCTCGATCAGCTTCTGCCTGCGCCGTTGCAGGCTGCAGTCGCGGTCGCCGAGCACCGCTACGGCACCGGTTCCGTCGCCGATGACCTGGACTTCGATATGCCGGGCCGGAGCCAGCAGCTGCTCGACGTACACCGCGCTTCGGCCGAAGGCCGCCGCCGCCTCGGATGCGCACCGGCGCATCGCGTCGGCGAGATCGGCCTCCCGCGTCACCGGGCGCAGGCCGCGACCGCCGCCGCCGGCCACCGCCTTGACCATCACCGCGCCGTACTCGCGCAGCAGGGCGCGCGCCCGCTCCAGCGAGGTGTCGTCGGCAGCGTCGCCATCGGTGCCGGCCAGGACGGGCACGCCAAGGGCCCGGGCCCGGGCCCGCGCCGCGACCTTGTCGCCGAACAGGGCGAGCGCGTCGGCCCCCGGCCCGACGAAGCGCAACCCGGCCTGGGCGCAGCGCGTGGCCAGCTCTGGCCGCTCGGATCCGAAGCCGTACCCGGGGTGCAAGGCGTCGCAGCCCGCGGCGACCCCGGCGGCCACGACGGCCTCGGCGTCGAGGTAGGCCGCCGCGCCCGCGCCGGGCAGCTCGACCGCGGCGCCGGCCCGGCGCACGTGAGCGCAGGCGGCATCGTCGGCCGGGTAAACCGCCACCGTCTCGATACCCATCACCGCGGCCGTAGCCATGATGCGGACGGCGATCTCGCCGCGGTTGGCCACCAGCAGGCGCTCGATCACCGCACGCCCCTGGGTCACCGGGTCCGGCTGGGTCACCGGCTCCCCCGGCGGAGCACGGTGCCCGCGGCCTCGCGATCCCATACCTCCGGGCCGGCGCCGCGGGCCCGGAGCAGGTGCTTGTGCACCTTCTGGGTCGGCGTCTTGGGCGCGACGAAGCTGGGCAAACCGTGGATCAGCGCCTGGTGCTCACGCGAGGCGTACGTGTAGGCATGTGCGTGCGAGATCAGCACGCCCTTGGAGGCGCCCGTCGTGCCCGAGGTGTACATGTACGCCATCAGCCGGCCAGCGTCGCCGGGCACGGGGGTGGCGCGGCCGTGCTCCTCCAGCTCGGCCAGCGGGATCACGCGGAAGCGGCCGCGCAGCGCGGCGGCCTGCTCGACGTCGCCGCGCACGGCCACCGTACGCAGCGCGGTCAGCTGGCCGGCCACCGCCGCCAGCCGGGCGGCGTAGCCGTCCTCGATGACGATCAGCTCGGCGCCGGAATCGTTGAGCACATGACGCAGGAAGCGCCCCTTGTACGCCGTGTTGACGGGGACCTCGATCATGCCGCCGAGCCCCAGGCCGGACCACGCGTGCACGGCGTCCAGCGAGTTGTCAAGCAGCAGGGCGGCCGGCTGGCCCGGACCGACCCCGTGGGCGGCGTAGCCGGCGGCCAGCCGCAGCGAACGCTCGTAGCTCCCCGCGAACGTGACAGAACCCGTCTCGTCGGCTTGGGCCTGTCCGTCCGGCGTGCGGGCAAGCACGCGTTCGTAGGCGCCAACCAGAGTCCGTTCTGCGACTGAGGCAGGCAGCGTCTCATGGCGGCAACCTTACATTCGGGCCGGATATACCGAACGCGCTGTTCCGGTCGCCGGTGTCAGCCTGCGGGCGGATGGATACCCCGAAATAGGCCTGAGGGCGGATGCGCCCGGGACCGGATTAAGGCATCGTAGGCAAGATGTCGGAAACCGGGGGCCTGACGGGGCGGCAGCTGCAGCAGGCCACCGGCCAGCCCGAACCGGACCGGCCGGTGCGGTGGGTGCGTCGGCTCGGGGACCTCGCGCTGGCCCGGGATGGGCGCTGGCTGCGGGTCGCGGCGCTGGCGGTGGGCCTGGCGGCGCTGCTGGCCTACTTCCTGCCCGGGCTCCCGGCTCCCGGTGCGCACTGGCCGCTGTGGGACGTCAGGGTGTACTGGTGGGGCGGCCAGCAGGCGGCCCGGGGCGCGGCGCTTTACGCGCCAGGTGCGCCGTTGAATTTCACCTATCCGCCGCTCGCCGCCAGCGTATTCGCGCTGGCCGCGGGCACCTCGATCGGCTTTCTCAAGATCGCCATCACGGTCGCGAGCGTCGTCGGGCTGACCGCGCTGTGCGGGCAGTCACTGACCGCGGCGGGGGTGCGGCGGCGGCCGGAGACCTGGTTCGCGCTGACCGCGCTGGCCCTGCTGACCTTGCCGGTCGCCCTCACGCTGCATCTGGGCGAGGTCAACCTGATCCTGGCCGCGCTGATCGGAGCCGACCTGCTGCGACGCCTCGACGGCGGCTGGTGGCAGGGCATCGGCGTCGGGCTGGCCGCCGGGATCAAGCTCACTCCCCTGGTCTTCATGGCCTACCTGCTCCTCACCCGCAGGTACCGGGCCGCCACGACGGCCGTCGTGACCTTCGCCGCCACCGTGGCCGCGGGCTTTGCCCTGCTGCCGGCCCAGTCAACGACGTTCTGGCTGGACGGAGTGTTCGACAACCAGAGCCGGATCGGCAATACCGCCAACCCGTCCAACCAGTCGCTGGCCGGGGCGGTGGCGCGGCTCGCCGGAAGCAGCGCCGCCGCCACGGCCGGATCCCGGCCGTGGTGGTTCGTCGCGGTCTTGGTGACCAGCGTGGCCGGAATCATCATCGCCGCGTGGGCCCACCGGCGCGGCCACCGGTTCGCCGGGGTCATCTGCTGCGCCCTCACCGGCCTGCTGATCTCACCGATCTCCTGGACCCATCACTGGGTGTGGAGCGTCCCGCTGCTGGTGGTCCTGACCGTGGGGGCGTGGCGGCGGCGCTCGATCGGCCTTGGTTTGGCCGCGCTGGCGGTCGCCGTGGTGTTCTGCGGGCGCATCCCGATGCCATGGCCCGGGACTCCGCCGAGTGCGGGGCGGCTCGTGACCGGTGACCTCTACGTCCTGTGCGCCCTGGCCGTGCTGGCGGGCACCGCGGCTGCCCTGACTCTCGAGCGGGTTCGGTCGCGGCGGGAGGGCTGACCCTGATCGCGGTCGGACCTGGTGTGAAGGCTGGCCCTGGTCGAGCGCCTGCACCTGCGGGCCCTGGGCTCTGGGCTTATGGGGGCACCCAGGTCGCGGGTCCCCGCTCTGCTGGCCCGCTAGCTGCGCCGCGGAGGCGGGCGTGAAGGTACTCGATGTGCCGTAGCGTCCCCTCTAGGGGGTTGGGCTAAATCGCACATCCCTCCAGCCAACCTGGCACGTCGGCTCAAGATTGAGGCTGCGTACCAGTTCTGATAAGGGTCCAGGGAGCTGACGTATCTAGAGCCGTGTCAGGTAACGTTCGCCCCGCTTCCAGGGCTCCGGGCAGGCGGGGGTTTACCTGTGCTCGTGCGGGTTCGGCACTGATGACCCCGGCTGGCTCGGCGGCCACCTGTTCGACCATCCGGGCCATGAAGCACGGCCGGTGACGCGGTACCGTCCCGGCCGGCAAGCAGAGCTGGGCTAGCCGGGGTGGTCGCGGTTGCGGTTGCCGGCGACCTTGCGTTTGGATTGCCAGGCGCGCAGGGCGGCGGGTGTCCACGCCGGGCGGCCGTCGGCGGTCCTGGTCTCGCCGGGGATTGGGCTGCGGGTCCGCCCTGCTCGCCGCCCAGATCCCCGCCAGCGACGCCGACGCCGCCGCCCGGCGTGACGCCGAAACCGCCGCCCTCAAAGCCCGGCTCAAGAAAATCGACAACGCCCAGAACTCCAAGATCCTCGAACTCGAAGACCTGCCCGCCGACCCGGCCGACACCGCCGCCAACGCCATGCGCGCCCGCATCCGCGCACATCGAGTTCCCTTGTGTGGGGCGGCGGCGGGGTTGGGGACGTGGGGATTGCGGATTCCGAGTGCGGGCGGGGGGATTCGAACCCCCACAGTGTTTCCACCAACAGGACCTAAACCTGCCGCGTCTGCCATTTCGCCACGCCCGCTGGGCCGGGACGGCCGGCCGCTAGTAACGGTACCGCCGAGTACCCGGCGCTGGGATCGGCTAGGCGCCGATTTCGGTCCGCAGCCGGGCGACGTGACCGGTGGCCTTGACGCCGTACAGGGCCTTCTCGATCTTGCCGTCGGCGTCGATCACGAAGGTGGACCTGATCACGCCGACAGTGGTCTTACCGTAGAGCATCTTCTCGCCGTAGGCACCGTAAGCCTGCAGCACGGCGCGATCGGGGTCGGAGAGCAGCGGGAAGGTCAGGCCCTCCTTGTCACGGAACTTGGCCAGCTTGGCGGGCTGGTCCGGGGAGATGCCGAGCACCGTCACTCCCGCGTCGTTCAGGTCGGCGAGGTTGTCGCGGAAGTCGCAGGCCTGCTTGGTGCAGCCGGGGGTCATAGCGGCCGGGTAGAAGTAGACGATCACCCGCTGGCCGCGCAGCGACGCCAACGCGACCTGGTTGCCATCCGCGTCCGGCAAGGTGAAGTCCGGTGCCGGGTCGCCGGGTGCGAGCCGCTTGTCCGTCATGATGCCTCCCTTGAGTCCGGCAGTCAGCATAGCCAACCCTCACGCGAGCTTGCCGATTTCATGGAGAGCCTGAACCAGTGAGCTCACCCGGGTCAAGGGCCGACGGGATCGCGGATGACACCGGGACCAGCGATAAAACTGACATCGGTCGCTTCGGTTTCCTGGCCGGGGCGGAAACGGCACGTCAGATGTCCAAGGTCGGCGTGGCCGCCAGGATGGCCGTCCTGGCGATGATCTTCGCCTTGGTGCGCACGAGATTCGGGCGCGGCGCCTCGGCGATGGTCGCGGCCACCGTGGCGAGTTCTGCGGGCAGGGCGGCCGGGTCGACCACCGCGGAGACCAGGCCAAGCCGCAGCGCCCGGGCAGCGTCGATCGATCTCCCCGTCAGGCACGCCTCGCGGGCGGCGGCACCGCCGATGAGGTCGTGCAACGGCGCGTACATCACGTCGCCGAAGCGCCGCTCGGGATGGGCAAACCGGGCCGTGGTCGAGGCCAGCCGCAGATCGCAGAGGGTGGCGAGATCAAATCCGCCGGCCAGGGCGGCCCCGTTGATCCCGGCCACGATGGGCAGCGGGAACCGCAGCACGCGGTGGTGGTAGCGGTCGCTGGACGCCCAGAGCCTGCGCTGGAACTCCGGCCGGGTATCGCGGAACTCCTCCAGGTCGAACCCGGCGCAGAAGGTGTCGCCCGCGCCGGTGATGATCAGCACCTTGAGGTCCTCGTCCACCGAGAGCCGGTCGAGCGTGTCGCTGATCTCGTCACGGAGCGCGATGGACAGGGCGTTCTTCTTGTCCGGGCGGTTGAGGGTCAGCGTGGCCACGCCAGCTGCGATCGCGGACAGGGTGACCAGTCCGGACATCGCGGTTCCCTTCGTGGACGGCGGGGAGAGGCCCGACGCCGGGTTCAGCCGGTTCCCAGCGCTTCGGCGATCAACGGGGTCAGCGCGCGGAAGGCGCGACCGCGGTGGCTGATCGCGTCCTTGGCCTGCGCCGTCATCTCAGCGGTGGTCAGGTCGAATCCGTCCGGCACGAAGATCGGGTCGTAGCCGAACCCGCCGGTGCCGCGCGGTGTGCGCGTCAGCCGGCCCTCGACCTGACCGATCACCACCCACTCCCGGGCCGGCTCGGCCGGGACCTGGCCGGGTACGACCAGGGCCGCGGCGCAGACGAACCTGGCGCCGAGGCGGTCCGCGGGCACGTCACCCACCTGCCCCAGGACCAGCTTCAGGTTGGCCTCATCGTCGCCGTGCCTGCCCGCCCAGCGAGCGGACAGCACGCCGGGCATGCCGTTGAGCGCGTCCACGCACAGCCCGGAATCGTCGGCGACCGCGGGCAGCCGCGTGTGCGCCGCGATCGCGTGCGCCTTCAGCAGCGCGTTCTCCTCGAACGTAGCCCCGGTCTCGGGCACGTCGGGCGCGCCGGGGAACGCGTCCAGGCCGACCAGCCGGACCTGCGGGCTGGCCTGGGTCAGGATCCGGGCCAGCTCACGGAGCTTGGCCTCGTTCCTTGACGCCAGCACCACGGTGCGGTCGGTTTCGGTGCTATCGGCCAAGACGGCTCCCGGCGGTTGAACGGCGTTAGCGGGCGGCGGCGCGACTAAGCGGACAGTGCCTCACCCTGGAGCCTGGTCAGGTCACCGCAGCCGGCGACGGCCAGGTCGAGCAGCGCGTTGAGCAGGTCACGGCTGAACGGCTCCCGCTCCGCGGTGCCCTGGATCTCGACGAAATCGCCGCTGGCCGTGCACACCACGTTCATGTCGGTCTGCGCGGCCACGTCTTCTTCGTAGCACAGGTCGAGCCGGGGCTCGCCGTCCACGATGCCGACGCTGACCGCGGACACCGAGGTAAGCAGGGGGTCGCCCTTGGTCCGCTTGCGGCCCTTGAGCCAGGCCACCGCCTCGGCCAGCGCGACATACCCGCCGGTCACCGCGGCCGTGCGGGTACCCCCGTCGGCCTGGAGCACGTCGCAGTCGATGACGATGGTGTTCTCGCCGAGCGCCTTGTAGTCCACGCAGGCTCGCAGCGAGCGGCCGACCAGGCGGGAGATCTCCTGGGTCCGGCCGCCGAGGCGGCCCTTGACCGACTCGCGGTCATTGCGGGAGTTCGTCGCCCGGGGCAGCATCGCGTACTCCGCGGTCACCCAGCCCAGCCCGCTGCCGCGCCGCCAGCGCGGCACGTCCTCGGTGACGCTCGCGGCGCACAGCACCCGGGTGCGGCCAAATTCCACCAGCACCGATCCCTCGGCATGATCGAGCCACCCTCGGGTGAGCTTCACCGGGCGCAGGTCGGTGACGGACCGGCCATCAGGTCGTGACATGACGGACAGCCTATAGGGGCGAGCCGGCTACCTGGGCGAGTGCCCGGGGCCGAGCACGAGGCCGGAGGTGGCCAGCGACAGCGGACCGCGGTAGGCGCCGGATGCTTCGGTCAGCGAGCGGGCTCGGTCGTTCCACGGCACCAGGTGAGTGAGCACGAGCTGGCCGACTCCGGCCCGGCCCGCGTGCTCGGCCGCCTGCCGCGCGGTCAGGTGCAGGTTCGGCGGGGTGTCCTGCCCGTCGAGGAACGACGCCTCGCACAGCAGCAGGTCGGCGCCCTCGGCCAGCCGCACCAGCGCGCTGGACTCCCCGGTGTCGGCCGAGTAGGCCATCCGCCAGTCCCGGTGCTCGACGCGGAACCCGAACGTCTCCACCGGATGGTTCATGTGATCGGCCCTGATGCGGAACGGCCCGATCTCGGCCGTCCCGGGGACCAGGTCGTGAAAGTCGAACCGGTGCGGGCCGAGGTGGCCCTCATCGGCGTGGTCCCCAGGGCCCAGGTCGGGCCTCACCCGGGCGGCCGTGCCGGGGGGTCCGTACACCGGGATGGGCGGCCTGGCCCCGTCCGGGGCGAACTGCCGCGCCACCCAGTAGGCGGCCAGGTCGACGCAGTGATCGGAATGCAGGTGGCTCAGGCAGACCGCGTCGATGCCGAACAGCTCGGCGTACCGCTGGAGCACCCCGAGAGACCCGTTACCCATGTCGATGACCAGGCGGAACCCCTCGGCCTCCAGCAGGTAGCAGGACGCGGGGCTGTCCGGTCCGGGGAAGCTCCCGGCGCATCCGATCACCGTCAGGCGCATGGCTGCCATTATGGCCCGGCGGTTCAGGACCGGTGCACTTGGAACGGCGCGAAGCTCTGCGTGACGGGCATCAGCTCGATCGTGTTGACGTTGACGTGGGCGGGCTGGGAGACGGCCCAGTACACCGCCTCGGCGATGTCGGCGGGCAGCAAGCGGCTGCATGCCCGCGTAGACCGCGTCCGCCTGGCCCTGGTCGCCGCCGAACCGTACGGTGGAGAACTCGGTCTGCCCGCTCATCCCCGGCTCGGCCGAGGTGACCCGGACGCCGGTGCCGTGCAGGTCGGAGCGCAGGTTCAGGCTGAACTGGTGGACGAAGGCCTTGGTCGCGCCGTAGACGTTGCCGCCCGGATAGGGATAGCTGCCCGCCACCGACCCGAGGTTGACCACATGACCCCGGCCCCGCTCCATCATGCCCGGCAGGATCGCCCGCGTGCAGTACACCAGGCCCTTGCAGTTGGTGTCGATCATCTCGTCCCAGTCGTCGAGATCGGCCTCCTGGGCCGACCCCAGCCCCTGGCCAGTCCGGCGTTGTTGACCAGCACGTCGATCTCGGCCAATTCGGCCGGCAGGCCAGCGACCACGTCCTGCACCGCCGCCCGGTCCCGGACGTCGAGCCGGACCGGGAGCACGCTTCGCCGAGCTCGGCGGCCAGCTCCGCCAGCCGGTCCTGCCGCCGCGCCAGGGCGACGACGCGCATCCCCTCGGCCGCGAACCGCCGCACGATCGCGGCCCCGAACCCGTTGCTCGCCCCGGTCACGAACGCGGTCCCAGGTTTCGTGCCCACCACATCGCCTCCCTGTCGTTCGCCTCCCCGATGCTATAGAGCCGGCGGGCGGCGCGCTACCATCATGTGCCCGCTAGAAACCGGCCGCCGACCCAGGGAAGTGACCATGGCCGAACGCATCGAGAAGGTCGCCGCGCAAGACGGAACGTTCGACCTGACGGTCTGGCTACCCGAGGCCGGGCACGGCCCCGGTATGCTGCTGATCCAGGAGATCTTCGGCGTCGGCGACTACATCGTCGCCGTCGCGCAGGACCTCGCGGCGCTCGGTTACGTCGTCGCGGCCCCCGACCTGTTCTGGCGGATCAAGCCGGGACACCGGGCGGCCCACGACGAGCAGGGCGTGGCCGCCTCGTTCGAGGTGGCGTCGCAATACGACCCCGGCCGGGGCGTCGATGACGCCGCAGCCGCGCTGGCGTACCTCGCGGCGCTGCCCGAGGTCGACGGCGGCCTCGGCATCGTCGGGTTCTGCCTCGGCGGCTCGATCGGCTACTTCCTCGCCGTCCGGTCCCGGGTCGACGCGCTGGTCTCGTTCTACGGTTCCGAGGTGCCCGGGCACACCGAGTTGCTGGCGCAGATCGGCGCTCCGGCCCAGTTCCACTTCGGCGGGAACGACCCGTACATCGCGCGTGATCAGGTGGCCCTGGTCGAGCAGGCCGCGGCCGCCGTCCCGACGGCGGAGGTGCACGTCGAGGAGGACGCCGGGCACGCCTTTCACAACAGGAAGGCGCCCATGTTCCACCAGCCGGAGGCCGCGGCCCGCGCCTGGCGCCGGACCGAGGAATTCCTGGCCAGGCATCTGCCCGTCGGGCGGCCAGGCTAGCGGGAGGCTACGCCCAGAGCTGGCCTTCCAGGCGGGCTTCGGCTTCCTCCAGGGTGCCCGAGTAGGCGCCGGTGGACAGGTACTTCCAGCCGCCGTCGGCGACCAGGACCGCGATGTCGGCACGCTGGCCCTCGGTGACCGCCTTGTTGGCGATGCCGAGTCCCGCGTGCAGGGCGGCGCCGGCCGAAATCCCGGCGAAGATGCCCTCGGACTCGATCAGGTCCCTGGTCCGGCGCAGCGCGTCCACCGACGACACCGAGAACCTGGTGGTCAGCACGGACTCGTCGTACAGTTCGGGAACGAAACCCTCGTCCACATTGCGCAGCCCGTAAACCAGCTCACCGTACCGCGGCTCGGCGGCGACGATCTTGACGTCCGGCTTGTGCTCGCGCAGGTAGCGGCCGACGCCCATCAGCGTGCCGGTCGTGCCCAGGCCCGCCACGAAGTGCGTCATCTCGGGCAGGTCGGCCAGCAACTCCGGGCCGGTCGTCTCGTAGTGCGCGCGGGCGTTCGCCTCGTTGCCGTACTGGTAGAGCATCACCCAGTCGGGGTGCTCGGCGGCGATCTGCTTGGCCACCCGGACCGCCTCGTTCGATCCGCCCGCGGCCGGCGAGCCGATGATCTCCGCGCCGTACATCCGCAGCAGCAGGCGGCGCTCGGAGCTGGTGTTCTCCGGCATGACCACGATCAGCTTGTAGCCGCGCAGCTTGGCCACCATGGCCAGCGAGATGCCGGTGTTGCCCGAGGTCGGCTCCAGGATCGTCGAACCCGGCTGGAGCAGCCCGTCCTTTTCCGCCTGGGCGATCATGAAGAACGCCGCGCGGTCCTTGACCGAACCCGTCGGGTTCCTGTCCTCCAGCTTGGCCCACAGCCGGACCTCGCCCCCAGAAGGCGACGGGGACAACCGGGGCAATCCGACCAGCGGGGTATGGCCAAGAGAATCGAGCAGGCTGTCGTAGCGCATGAACCCAGGTCCGTTCGGATTAAAAAAGGGGGTTAGCCGCCGGCCACCGCGGGCAGGACCGTGACCTTGTCGCCGTCCTTGACCGGGGTCGCCAGGCCGTCCAGGAAGCGGACGTCCTCGTCGTTCAGGTACACGTTGACGAAGCGGCGCAGGTTACCGCCCTCGACCAGGCGGTCTTGCAGGCCGCCGTGCCGTTGCTCCAGGTCGGTGAACAGCTCGCCGAGCGTGCCGCCGGTCCCCTCGACTTGCTTGGCACCGTCGGTGTACGTACGCAGGATCGTCGGGATGCGAACCTCGATGGCCATGAACAACGCTCCCACTGGTAGCTAGTCGGTCCTTGCCGTCCAACCTGCTCGCCGGCCGAATCATTCCATCACGGTGACCGGTTCCTCGGTGACCACGCCGTCGACGATCCGGTACGAGCGGAACTCGGTGGTGTCCGGCTCCCTGGTCGATACCAGTACATAGTGCGCCTGCGGCTCGCTGGCGTAGGAGATGTCGGTGCGGGACGGGTACGCCTCGGTGGCCGTGTGCGAATGGTAGATGACGACCGGTTCCTCGTCGTTGTCGTCCATGTCCTGCCACACCCGGAACTGCTCGGCGGAGTCGAAGCGGTAGAAGGTGGGGGAACGTTCGGCGTTGGTCATGGCGATGAACCGGACCGGACGGTCGCCGCCCGCCGGGCCGGCCAGCACGCCGCACGCCTCGTCCGGGTGGTCTTGGCGGGCGTGGGCGACGATCTTGTCGTGCAGCTCGCGCGGGATGCTCAGCATGATCACTCAGATTAGGCCAGCGCCTGCACCAGGGACTCCTGGACCGCGCCGAGCCAGGCGTACACCTCGTACGCGGCCCACTGCGGGTCATCGGGCTTCAGCTTGCCCCACTGATCCTCGAACTCCTCGGTGACGCCCAGCCGGACCCCGAGGGCGAGCCGGACGTCGTTCAGCGCCTTCAGCCACGCCAGGGCCTGGTCCTTGGTGAGCTGGATGCGGCCGCCCGTCTCGGGGAGCGTGTCCAGCATCTGCTGGCCGACCTCGTACTTGGCGCTGCGCAGCGCGGGTTCGGTGTATTTGCGGAACTCGCTGGCGGCCTCCGGGTCATCGGAGTACGCATCGGGTAGCAGCCGGGCCAGCACCGGATCGTCGGGGGCCTGCGCGGCGCCCGGCGCGTGCAGCATCGCCTCCAGCTCGGCCAGGTCATCGGGGGGGCCTTCGGGGGCTTGAAGGCCTGTGTGGTCTGTGTGGCCTGTGTGCTCTGCGTGCTCGCGGGCCTCGGGTTCGACCAGGGTCATGATCTGGCTGACCAGGTTACGCAGCAGCGACGCTTCGGCCGCGGCGAGCCAGACGCGCGCGCCGCCACCGCGGGCCGACCGGAAGGGTTCCATGGACCTCCAGTCAACCTTATCCGGGTGGGCGATGCGGACCAGCCGGCGGGCGAAGCGGACCGGCCGGTGCCGAGCTGGGTGTCGTGGCTGGCGCCGGGCTAGGTGTCGTGGCGTACGGTGGCCCATAGGCCGTAGCCGTGCAGGACCTCGACGTTGTGCTCCATCGCTTCCCTGGCCCCAGCCGCGACCACGGCCTTGCCCTTGTGGTGCACGTCGAGCATCAGCTTGGTCGCCTTCTTCTTCGGGTAACCGAAGACATGCTGGAACACGTACGTCACGTACGACATCAGGTTCACGGGATCGTTCCACACGATGGTGACCCAGGGCTTATCGGATATCGGTTTTTCCACGGATCGTGGCAGATCCACCTCAGCGGGCGCCGCGCTCGTCACAATCCACCTCCTACTCCGTAGTCTTCCACCTGTGACCACACCCGTGAACTATCCGGACGACCAGCTTCCGGATTACCAGCTTCCGGATTACCAGCTTCCGCCCGGCGACTCCCCTGGGACGGCGCTGCTAACCGACCAGTACGAACTCACCATGCTGCGGGCCGCACTGCGCAGCGGCGCGGCCCACCGCAGAGCCATCTTCGAGGTGTTCGCCAGGCACCTGCCGCACGGCCGCAGGTACGGCGTCGTCGCAGGCACCGGACGGGTGCTCGATGCACTCGAGCGGTTCCGCTTCGGGCCGGCCGAGCTGGAGTTTCTCGGCGCGGCGGGCATCGCGGACGATCCGACGCTGGCCTTCCTAGAATCGTACCGTTTCAGCGGGAACATCTGGGGTTACCCCGAAGGGGATTGTTACTTTCCCGGTTCGCCGATCCTCGTGGTAGAGGGCACGTTCGCCGAGGCGGTGCTGCTAGAGACGCTGACCCTGTCTATCCTCAACCACGACTGCGCGATCGCGTCGGCCGCGTCCCGGATGGTGACCGCGGCGGGCGACCGGCCGCTGATCGAGATGGGCTCGCGGCGGACTCACGAGCGGGCCGCGGTGGCCAGCGCACGAGCCGCCTACATCGCCGGCTTCGCCTCCACCTCGAACCTGCGGGCCAGGTTCGAGTACGGCGTGCCCAGCGCGGGCACCAGCGCGCACGCGTTTACGCTGGTGCACGACAGCGAGCGGCACGCGTTCGTCACCCAGCTCGAGGCCCTCGGCCCGGACACCACGCTGCTGGTGGACACCTATGACGTGCCCCGGGCGGTGCGGACCGCCATCGAGGTAGCCGGTCCCGGCCTGGGTGCGGTCCGGATCGACAGCGGTGACCTGCCGGTGCTGGCCCGGCAGGTGCGGGCGCTGCTCGACGAGCTCGGCGCGGTTCACACCCGGATCGTGCTGACGGGCGACCTAGACGAATACTCCATCGCGGCGCTAGGGGCAGTGCCGGTGGACGGCTACGGCGTCGGTACCTCGCTGGTCACCGGGTCGGGTGCGCCGACCGCGGCGCTGGTGTACAAGCTGGTGGCCCGCTCCACGGATTCCGGATCCGGGTCCAGCGCCGGGGCCGCTGGGGCCGGTGCCGCCGGGGCCGCTGGGGCCGGTGCCGCCGGGGCCGCTGGGGCCGGTGCCGCTGGGGCCGCTGGGGCCGATGGGGAACTGGAGCCGGTGGCCAAGCGGTCGGTGGGCAAGCCGGGGCGGGGCGGGCGCAAGTGGGCGGTGCGGCACCGCGACGAGCACGGCACCGCGCTGAGCGAGCGGATCAGCCTCATCCTGCCGGACCCTGGCCCGCTGGACCGGGAATTGCTCGTGCCACTCGTGGTGGCCGGGGAGATCGTCGGGCGCGAGGAAGCGTCGGCGGCCCGGGCGCGGCACCGGGACGCACTGGCCGAACTGCCGCCGTACGCGCTGCAGCTGTCCCGCGGCTACCCCGCCATCCCCACCGTGTTCGAGCCCAACGGCGAGGAGTTTTAACGGCAGGTTTCGGGATTCCCTGCCGCGGGCGCGGACTAGGCCCGCTGGATCTGGTTCGTGTGTGACGGGAAAGTGCGTGTGTTGCTGCTGCGCCGTGGGCCGCCGGGAAGATTGTGGGTGATTCGGGCTTCGTGGTGAATTTGGTGCACTATTGTCCCTAAAAGTCCCCGCAAAACCCGAAATCACCACGAAAATCTCGCTGGGGCGGAGCTGGAACGGGATGGACCGCAGTTTTACCGATAAAACCTATTGACTTATAGACAATAGTTCTACAGTGGTCCCATAGGTCACCCCGAGCCGCTCGTCGCGCACCTATACCCCGACCTCGTCCCGCAGCGCCGGCGATCTGGTGCGGCCTGTCTGGCGCCCGGCGCCGATCAGAGCTGAGCGGCGCCAGACGCTGGGTATGACTGTCGACCCCCGAGGCCCACGCGGGCGTGAATCCCGTGCGCGCCGCCGCCCGGGACTCACCGTGGGCCCGGACGCCGCCATAAACCCCGTGCGCTCCATCCGAAGGTGGGTCTATGCCTGAAACCGCAGAAACGGGCCTTAACCTGGGCGATCAACCCGACCTGACCACCCCGACCGTGATGGCCCGCGGCGCGGAGGGCGCCGTGGGCGCGGAGGGCGCCGTGGGCGCGGAGGGCGCCGTGGGCGCGGCGGCGGCCAGGTCGCCTGGGCGCCGCAGGCGCGGCCGCCGCTGGTATCGCCTCGTCAGCCCGGTCGTCGTGGTCGGTCTCTGGCAGGCGGCCAGCAGTGCCGGGCTCCTATCGGCCAGCAAGCTGGTCTCGCCGGCCTCGATCGTGCACACGGCGTACACGCTGGTGGTCACCAACTCGCCGACCTACGGGACGCTGCAGGAGTCGCTGCTCACCTCCTTCGAGCGCTGGGCGGTCGGCTTCTCACTCGGCATCGTCATTGCGGTGCTGCTCGCGGTGATCACCGGGCTCAGCCGCATCGGTGAGGCGGCCGTCGACCCGTTCCTGCAGGCGCTGCGCAGCATCCCGCTGCTCGGGTTGATCCCGTTGTTCATCGTCTGGTTCGGCATCGGAGAGCTGCCAAAGGTGCTGTTCGTGCTGCTGTCGGCCCTGTTCCCCATGTACCTCAACACGTTCGCCGGCATCCGCGGCGTCGACAGCAAGCTAGGCGAGCTCGGCCACGTCCTCGGACTGCGCCGGGCGGAGATGATCCGGCACATCGTGCTGCCCGGCGCGCTGCCGCAGGCGCTGACCGGGCTGCAGCTGAGCGTGATCTCCTCCCTGCTCGCGCTGGTGGTCGGCGAGCAGATCAACGCGACAAGCGGGCTCGGCTTCATGATCACTCAGGCCCAGCAGTTCCTGAACAACAGCGTGATCATGGTGGCGCTCATCGTCTACGCGATCCTCGGCCTGTTCCTCAACGGCGCGGTGCGCCTGCTGGAAGGAAGGCCCTGGCATGGCGCCGCGACTTCGGGCAGTAAGAGAATATTCGGCCGAACGGACCGTGGTATCTCCCCCGATCCCCCCGCGCCGGCCACGGCGGCCTCCGTCCGGGGGCTAAGCCGCGCGTTCGGCGCCAGGACCGTCCTTGACCGGCTCGACCTGGACATCGCGGCCGGTGAGTTCATCGCGCTGATCGGGCGCAGCGGCTCGGGCAAGTCCACGCTGCTCCGCGCGCTCGCCGGACTGGATCAGGAGGTGACCGGCGAGCTCTCGGTCGCGGGTCCCGTGTCGGTCGCGTTCCAGGAACCCCGGCTCGTGCCGTGGAAGAAGGTACAGGCCAACGTCGAGCTCGGCCTGCGGGTCGCCGATCCGCAGGCCAGCGCCCGCACCGCGCTGGACGAGGTCGGGTTGGCCGAGCGAGCGACCGCCTGGCCCGCCACGCTGTCCGGCGGCGAGGCGCAGCGGGCGTCGCTGGCCCGGGCGCTGGTCCGCGAGCCGCGCCTGCTGCTGCTCGGCCCCGGGACCGTGACCATCCCGACCTCGTCGCCCTGCGGCTCCAGCTGCTGACCGAACTCGGCGTTCCCGCCGGGGAAACCGGGTGATCATCCGCCTGACCATTCAAGGGAAACCCATGCTAAACAGACCGAAGTTCTATGCCGTCACGGTGCTCACGCTGGCGGGGCTCGCCGCCGCCGGCTGCTCGTCAGCGTCGTCGTCGTCGAACGCTGAACATCGGCGACCAGAAGGGGACGGGAGCCGAGGCGGTGCTGACGGCGGCCGGCCTGCTGAACACGCTGCCGTTCCACGTCCACTGGTCCGACTTCACCTCCGGCCCGCCGATGCTGGAGGCGATGGCGTCCGGCGCCGTCGACATCGGCGGCGTCGGCGACGCTCCGCCCGTCTTCGCCGCGTCCGGCGGTGAAGCGGTCGAGATCGTCGGTGCCCGCGAGACGAACGGGGACCAGGACGCGCTGGTGGTGCCGAAGAACTCCCCGATCACCACGATTCAGCAGCTCAAGGGCAAGAAGATCGCCTACGGTTCGGGCAGCTCGGGTAACTACAACCTGCTGACCGTGCTCACCAAGGCCGGGCTGACCACGAAGGACGTCAGCCTGGCGAACCTGCAGCCGGCCCTGGCCCTGGCCGCGTTCACGTCCGGCGACGTGGCCGCCTGGGACATCTGGCCGCCCTACGTCCAGCAGGTCGTGGCGCAGGACGGCGCGCGGGTGCTGGCCACCGGGTCCGGCTACGGCAGCCCGTACTCCTTCGAGGTGGCCTCGAAGGCCGCCGTGGCCGACCCGGACAAGGCCGCCGCGATCAAGGTCTACCTGACCACGCTGGACAAGGCCTACGTCTGGACGGCGACGCACCCGTCGGCCTGGGCCGTGGCCTGGGGCAAGGCCGCCGGGCTGCCGACGTCCATCATGGACGTGGCCGCGAAGACCGACGCCAATACGCCCGCACAGATCACCAGCGCCACCGTCTCGTCCGAGCAGAACCTGGTCAACCAGTTCTACGCGGCCGGCCTGATCCCGACCAAGGTCAACATCTCGGATTACATCACGGAGGAATTCAACAGCACGGTGGGCGGGTAAGCGCGGTGCCGTGCCGTTGTCAGCCCACTTTCGAGGACGGAAGCAACCATTCATGACGTTGACCTTTGGGACCTGGTGCGAGGACGCGTGGCTGACCACCGCCGCGCTGATCGGGCAGACCTCGCGGCTGAAGTTCCTGGTGGCCTTCCGGCCCGGGCTGATCTCCCCCACCCTGGCCGCCCAGATGGCGGCCACCTACCAGCGGCTGTCCCGCGGGCGGCTGCTGCTCAACGTGGTGACCGGAGGGCAGTCCGTCGAACAGCGCCGGTTCGGCGACCACGTGTCGCACGACGAGCGGTACGCCCGGACCGGGGAGTTCCTGGCCATCGTGCGGGGCGCCTGGACCGGGGCGCCGTTCGACTTCGACGGCACGTACTACCAGGTGACCGGGGCCACGGTGATGCAGGCGCCGGAGCCGGTGCCAGGCGTCTTCTTCGGCGGCTCCTCGGCGGCCGCGGGCCCGGTCGCGGCCAGGTACGTGGACACCTACCTGACCTGGGGCGGACCGCCGGAGCAGGTGGCGGAGAAGCTGGACTGGATCCGCGGCCTGGCGGCCGCGGAAGGCCGGAAGCTGCGATTCGGCATCCGGCTGCATGTGATCACCCGTGACACCGAGGCCGAGGCCTGGGCGGTCGCGAACACGCTGCTCGACCACATCGACCCGGCCGAGGTGGCCGGGGCCCAGAAGATCCTGGGCGCCAGCGAGTCGACCGGCCAGGCCCGGATGCGCGCCCTGCACGCCACCTACCGGCACGGCGGCCGGGCGAGCGACCTGGAGATCTACCCGCACCTGTGGGCCGGGGTCGGGCTGTCCGCGGCGGCGCGGGCACCGCCCTGGTGGGCAGCCACGAGCAGGTGGCCGACCTCATCGAGGAGTACGCCGCGCTGGGCATCAGCGAGTTCATCCTGTCCGGATACCCGCACCTGGAGGAGGCTTACTGGTTCGCCGAGGGCGTGCTGCCCGAGCTGCGCAAGCGGGGAGTGTGGGCACCCCCGGGCACCGCGCCGGACCCGGACGGGACCGGGACACTCTCGCGTGCTGCGAGTGAAACATGATTAGCTTGGCGGGTAGCTAGGACAACCTCGCCGAGGAGGAACCATGGCTCATCCGGCCGGACCCGATATCGACCCGACCTTCTACCGGACCCCGGCCGATGCGATCAGCGCGCCGCCCGAGCAGCTGGCCTACGTGGTCGCGTTCGACCGCGGGGCGCAGCGGCCGGACGCGCTCACGGTGATCGACACCGACCCGGCGTCGGCCAGCTACGGCCGGGTCGTCGGCTGGGCCGACCTGCCGACCCGCGGCGACGAGCTGCATCACTTCGGCTGGAACGCGTGCAGCAGCGCGTTCGCCCACGCCGGGCACCACACCGAGGGCCTGCAGCGCCGGTACCTGCTGCTGCCCGGGCTGCGGTCGTCCAATATCGCGGTCTACGACACTCATCCCGACCCCCGGTCACCGAAGCTGGTGCGGACGATCGGTGCCGACGAGCTGGCGGACAAGGCGGGCTACTCGCGTCCGCACACGCTGCACTGCGGCCCGGACGGGATCTTCGTGTCCTGCCTCGGCGGCGCGGGAGGAGCCGACGGCCCGGGCGGCATCGCCCTGCTCGACCACGACACCTTTGACGTGCTGCGGGCCTGGGAAACCGACCGCGGGCCGCAGTACCTGGCCTATGACGCCTGGTGGCACCTGAACCAGAACACCCTCATCACCAGCGAGTGGGGCACCCCGTCCATGATCGAGGACGGGATCAACCCGGAACTGCTGCTCGGCCGCAAGTACGGGCACGCGCTGCACTTCTGGGACCTGGCCGCGGGCCGGCACCTGCAGACGCTCGACCTCGGCGAGCAGCACCAGATGGTCCTCGAGCTGCGCCCGTCGCACGACCCCGAGCAGACCTGGGGTTTCGTCGGCGTGGTGACGAACACCGACGACCTGTCCGCCTCGGTCTGGCGGTGGAGTCTCCAGGACGGCGTGTGGCGGGCCGACAAGGTGATCACCATCCCGGCCGAACCCGCCGACCCGGACACCCTGCCACCGGCGCTGAAGCCGTTCGGAGCCGTTCCGCCGCTGGTTACCGACATCAACCTGTCCGTCGACGACCAGTTCCTCTACGTCTCGTGCTGGGGCACCGGCGAGCTCAAGCAGTACGACGTCAGCGACTCGGCTCACCCGCGTGAGGTGGGTTCGGTGCGGCTCGGCGGCATCACCGGCCGGGTCGCGCACCCGGCGGCCCCGGCCGAAGCGCTGGCCGGCGGCCCGCAGATGGTGGAGGTCAGCCGGGACGGCAAGCGGATCTACCTGACCAACTCGCTGTACGGGTCGTGGGACGACCAGTTCTACCCCGACGGGGTGGGCGCCTGGCTCGCCAAGATCGACACCGATCCGGCCGCGGGCGGCGGGCTGAGCGTCGACGAGGCGTTCTTCCCCCATGGCGAGGAGTTCCGTGGCCTGCGGGTGCACCAGGTGCGGCTGGAGGGCGGGGACGCTTCCTCGGACTCCTACTGCTACCGGTCCTGAAAACGGTTCGCGGCGCGGGCCGGAGCTGGCTAGCCTGCTCGCATGCCAGTTGACTTCGCCGGATTCGCCGCCGTGCTCAGCAGCCTCGGAGTTACCGGCCAGGTACGAGAGCTGCCGCAGAGCGCGCCGACCGCGGCCGCCGCGGCCGCCCAGCTCGGCTGCGAGGTCGGTGCGATCGCGAACAGCCTGGTGTTCAGCGCGGACGAAGCGCCGCTGCTCGTCATGACCAGCGGCGCTCACCGGGTGGATACCGGCCGGGTGGCCGCGCTCATCGGCGCCTCCGCCGTGCGACGAGCCGATGCCCGCAGCGTCAGGACCTGGACCGGCCAGGCCATCGGCGGTGTCGGCCCGGTCGGCCATCCCGCCCCGATTCGCACGCTGGTCGACGTGTGGCTCGACAAGTACGACGTCGTCTGGGCCGCGGCGGGACATCCGCATACGGTGTTCCCGACCTCGTTCGCCGAGCTGATGCGGATCACCGGCGGCACTCCCGCCGACGTCGGCGACTAGCTCAAGGAGGCGGCGGTGACGGATCGCATCCAGCAGTTGATCAACGACGAGGCGACGGCGCGGTTCGCCGCGGACGCGGTGCCGCGGCTCGCGCTGCTGCGCTACGGCGACCACCCGGTGATCGAGCCTGGAGAGCTGTACCTGCAGGTCGTCATCGGTACGGACCGCGGGGGGCGCCTGGAGGGGGAATACTTCGGCCGGCTCGAGGAGCTCCGGGCGCAGCGGCTGCCCGAGGTCAAGGGGTTCGTCGTCACCAGCGACGTGCGCGACCGCGAGGGCCGCGGCCCCACCGGGGTCATGAAGATGGACGGCATCTCGCTGCTGGATCCGCACGAGGACGAGATCGCTCGGGGTCTTACCGGGATGCCGGCCCGGCTCGGGCCGGCCGACACCGAGACGCTGGACACGCTGATCACCGCGGGCATCGCGGCGAGCCGTTCGGAGGCCGTGCGCTGGGCCCTGGCCCGCGTCCGCGAGCAGCCGGCCTACGCCGCGCTCAGCGAGCGGGCGCGGGAGTCCGGCCAGGTCCACCCGGCCCTGGCCCGGGACGCGCAGGACCGGCTGCAAACCGAGCTCGATGAGCGGGTGAAGGCGCTTTTCCCCGCCGGGGAGGTGCGGCGGGTCGCGTTGCTCCAGCACGGCGACGACCCGTGGGTCCAGCCGGGAGACCTGGTGGTCCGGGTGATCATCGAAGAGGCCGAGGAAGACCCGCCGCTGCCCGCCTGGGACCGGGACCACGAGATGGTGATCCGCGAACTGCACCGCGAGCTTGCGGAGAAGGTACCGGGAGCCAGGTACCTCCAGCTCTGGTTCGGCGGAGAGACCGGGCACCAGGGCCGGTGCCTGCAACGGCTGCATGATCCGCCGGACCGTCCGGGCAGGCGCGAGCGCGATCTCACCGCGGTCGACATCGGGTTCGGACCCGGGGACCTGGAGATGCTGGACGCGCTGATCACCGCGGGCGCGGCGGCCGGCCGCGGCGAAGCCATCGGCTGGGTGCTGGCCCGCATCCGCGAGCGGCCGGCCTACTCCAGGCTCGGCCAGCGGGCCCGGGAACTTGACGAGCTCAAAGCCCGGTTCTGACGGTTCTCGGGCTCGGCTCCGCCGCTGACATCGAGAGCGGGCCGCACGCGGGCGGGGACGTTCGGAAGATGTAATGATGCCAGTAGCCGACCCGAGCCGACCCGCCTCGCGGATCCGGGGGATACCGTTGGCGCCATGCGCGCACTGATCATCGTCGATGTGCAAAATGACTTCTGCGAAGGCGGATCGCTCGCCGTGACCGGCGGTGCCGCAGTGGCCCGCGCGATCAGCGAGCACATCGCCGCCGACGCCCGCCACTACGGGCACGTCGTGGCGACCAAGGACTTCCACATCGATCCGGGTGCCCATTTCTCCAGCCACCCGGACTACGCGGCCACCTGGCCACCGCACTGCGTGGCCGGGACGTCAGGGTCGGAGTTCCACCCCGGCCTGGATACCGGCCCGGTGGAGGCGGTCTTCCGCAAGGGCGCGCACGCGGCGGCCTACAGCGGGTTCGAGGGCGCCGACGAGTCCGGCACGCCGCTGGCCGACTGGCTGCGGGGCCGGGGCGTCGACGAGGTCGACGTGGTCGGCATCGCCACCGACTACTGCGTGCACGCGACCGCCGCGGACGCGGCCCGGGCCGGCTTCACCACCCGGGTCCTGCTCGACCTCACCGCGGGCGTCGCCGCGGACTCCACCGCGAAGGCCATCGAGGACCTGCGCGCGGGCGGTGTCGAACTCACCGGCGCCGTCCGCGGCGGCTAGGCGCCGGCCGTGGGGGTTAGCCGTGGGGCTTGTGGGGCTTAGCCGTGGGGCTTGAGGTCCGCCGGGTCGCGGAGGCCGAGATCGGCCGCGACCTCAGCCTGGGGCTGCGGTCCCTGCTGCAGGAGTGCTTTCCCGGCTATCCGAGCCGCAGCTACTTCAAGCTTCCGCCCCATTTCCGCTACCTCGCCGTGGCGGACGACGGGGCGGTCGCGGCCCAGCTGGGCGTGGAACTCAGGGTCATCCGGGTGGGCGAGGTCGTGCTGAGGACGTTCGGCCTCGTGGACGTGTGCGTGCGAGATCGTGATCGGTCGACCGGCCTGGCCAGCAAGCTGCTGGCGGAGGCGACGGATTACGCGCGGGCGTGCGAGGCGGCCTTCGTCATCTTGTTCGCCGACGACGACCGGCTCTACACCAGGAACGGATGGGCGCGGGTTTCGAACCGCTGCACCTGGGTGAAGATCGACAATCACGTCACGCTCGGGCTGGCCCGGCAGGTGGATCCGGGCGTCATGATGGTGAAGGCGACCGGCCACCAGGCTTGGCCGGCGGGGGATGTCGACCTGCTCGGTCATTTGTTCTGAGATTTTCCCGGTACCGGTGGCAGACTAATCGGCATGACCGGGCTGGATGCGAAGGCGGACTTTCACCATTATCTGCAGGAGGCCAGGGACGCGCTGCTGTGGAAGCTGACCGGTCTGGGCGAGTACGACATCCGGCGGCCGCTGGTGCCGACCGGCACCAACCTGCTGGGACTGGTCAAGCACGTGGCCGGCATCGAGTTCGGTTATTTCGGTGACACGTTCGGGCGACCCTACGACGAGGCGCTGCCGGAGTTCGACCCCGAGGAACCGCTGGCGGACATGTGGGCGACGGCCGATGAGACGCGGGAGCAGATCATCGGGCTCTACCGCCGGGCGTGGGCGCACTCGGACGCCACGATCGAGGCGCTCCCGCTGGACGCGATCGGGCACGTGCCGTGGTGGCCGGCTGAGGACAGCGAGGTCACGCTGCACCACATCGTGGTCCGGGTGACCGCGGAGACCCAGCGGCACGCCGGGCACGCGGACATCGTCCGGGAACTCATCGACGGGGACGCCGGGATGCAAGACGGGAACGACAGCATGCCCCCCGGCGACCAAGCCTGGTGGGAAAGCCACCGAACCCAGGTTGAACGCGCCGCCCGCGAAGCCGGCGCAGGCGGGCGCGAAGCCGGCCGCGGTTGAGAGCGGGACGGGCGTGGCGCGGCCGAGCCACGACGGCCAGGATCGTGGAGACACGAGGGTAACTAATGCCTCAGCAGCCAGCGGTTACCCGGTTACCCGGTTACCCGGTTACCCGGTTACCCGGGGCGAACGGTACCTGACATGGCACTAACCACGATAAGCAAGCCGGGCAGGGTGGCCCGTTCGGCTGGTTGGACGCGGAACACGTTGGTCGCATTGACGCGGGTCACCTTGGACGGGGGGCGGCCTAATCGTCCATCGGGCCGTCCCGGGGCAGGCCTGCCGCGACTCAGCGGCATCATCAGCCACACGTCTTCGGATACGCAAGGGGGCGGCCCTTGCGGGTTACGCCAGCGGGCCGAGGTTAGCGGGCGGGCTAGCGGGCGGAGATGGCCCAGCGGCGGATCATGTCGATGCGGGCCTGGATCTGGTCGGCGGTGGCCTGCGGGAGCTGGGGGCCGCCGCAGGTCCGGCGTAGCTCGGCGTGGATGACGCCGTGCGGCTGGCCGGTGCGGTGGCTCCAGGCGCCGACCAGGCCGTTGAGCTCCTTGCGCTGCGCAGCGAGAGCCTGGCGGCTTACCGGAGGGGTGGCCGATACAGGAGGGCCTGACGTGACTGCTGAGATGGGACGCGAGGAGGGGGTAGCTGGGGCGGGATGCGCGGAGGGGGCGGAGGGGTCGGGAGGGGTCGGAGGGGGCGGGGCGGGAGCGGGCGGTGAGTTGGGAGGTTTGGCGCTGGCGGAGGAGGGTGCGGACCTGGTCGGGGTCCAGGAGGCCGGGCAGGCCTAGGAAGTCTTCTTCCTCCGGCGAGCCGGCCGCGGTCGCGGTGCCGAACTCGCCCCCGTCGTACAGGACCCGGTCGAAATGCGCGGACGCGTTGAGCGGCTGGAAGGCCGGCTCGTCGAAGGTATCGGGGGTATCGCGCTGCCGCTGGGCCTGCTCGAGTTCTTCGGTCTCGGGCGCGTCGGCGCCGCGGGCGCGCAGGATGTGATCTCGTTCGGCTTCGAGCTCGGCGGCGTAGCCCAGCAGGACGGGGATCGAGGGGACGAACACCGAGGCGGTCTCCCCCCGCTGCCTGACCCGGACGAACCGGCCGACCGCCTGGGCGAAGAACAGGGCGGTAGACACGCTGGTGGCGTACACGCCGACGGCCAGGCGCGGGATGTCGACGCCCTCGGACACCATCCGCACCGCGACCATCCAGCGGTCGTCGGAGGCGGCGAACGCGGAGATCTTCTTGCTCGCGGTCTTGTCATCGGACAGCACCACGACCGGACGCTGGCCGGTCTGGCCGCGCAGCAGGGCGGCGTAAGCACGCGCGTCCTCGTGGTCGCCCGCGATGACCAGGCCGGCCGCGTCCGGCATGCCCCGCCGGACCTCGGTCAGCCGCTTGTCGGCCGCCTCGAGCACCCGGCTGACCCACTCCCCCGCCGGGTCGAGCGCTGTCCGCCACGCCTGGGCGATCTGGTCCTTGGTCATCGGGGTGCCCAGGGTGGCGGTGATCTCGTCCCCGGCCCGGGTGCGCCAGTGCATCTCGCCCGAGTAGGCCAGGAAGATCACCGGCCGCACCACGCCGTCCTCCAGCGCGGGCCCGTAGCCGTAGACGTAGTCCGAAGCGCTGCGCTTGCCGCCGCCCGGCACGTCGACGTAGGTCACGAACGGGATCGGGTTGGCGTCACTGCGAAACGGCGTGCCGGTCAACCCCAGCCTGCGCCGGGCCGGGGCGAAGGCCTCGGAGACCGCATCGCCCCAGGACAGCGCGTCGCCCGCGTGGTGGATCTCGTCGAAGATCACCAGGGTGCGCCGGTTCTGGGTGCGCTGCCTGTGCAGCGCGGGGTGCGCGGCCACCTGCGCGTAGGTGACCGCGACACCGTGGAAGTCGGCCCCGGCCCGGCCCTGGGCGTTCCGGTAGGCGGAGTCGATCGCGATGCCGAACCTGGCCGCCGCGTCGGCCCACTGATGCTTGAGGTGCTCGGTCGGCGTGACGATCGTCAGCGTGGCCACCTCGCGCCGCGCGAGCAGTTCGGCCGCGACCGTGAGGGCGTACGCCGTCTTGCCCGCCCCCGGCGTGGCGACCAGCAGAAAGTCGCGCCGCGGCTGCTTGAAGTACTCGTGATACGCGTCCTTCTGCCAGCCGCGAAGACCAACAAGAAGATCATCCCGAACGGGCTCGTGGTAATAGCCCTCGGCACCTGCGGCAGAGCCTGGGGTGGTCGACGGAGGGGTGCTCACGAGGCCGAAATGTTACCGGGACGCGCCGGGCGATGCCGGGCCAACACGCCGCGTGTGAGATGTGTCAACTACCCTGCCTGGCGCGCGAGTCAGTCGCCGCCTTCGCCGGAGGGGAGGTGCTCATAGATCTCCTTGCAGGTGGGACACACCGGATATCGCTTGGGGTCCCGGCTGGGAACCCAGACCTTGCCGCAGAGCGCGGTCACCGGCGTGCCGGTCACCATGCTGTCGACGATCTTGCTCTTGTCGACGTAATGCGCGAACCGCTCATGGTCGCCGTGCGACGTATCGGGCCGGACATCGGTGTGGATGCGCGTTTCCTGCTCGGGGAGAACCTCGGTACCACTCACGATCGCTGATTCTACGTGGTCCGGTGGCTAATTCAGGCCCGGATCGTCGGGGTAGGTGGCCACATAGGCCAGTTCGCCGCCCTGGCGGCGCAGCACCGCGGGCCACAGCTGCTCCGGGTCCGGGCGGAACGCGTCGGACGGCTCGGCCGGCACCACATACCAGGCCCCCTCGTCGATCTCCGCCTGGAGCTGGCCGGCGCTCCAGCCGGCGTAGCCCGCGTACACCCGCAAGCTCGCGATCGCGGCCGCGAGCAGTCCCGGCGGGGCGTCCAGGTCGACCAGGCCGAGCCGGGCCACGGCGGGCGCCGCGCCGTCCAGCGGGTGCCAGCCGACCGGCTCGTCGGTGCCTGGCACGTGAGCGATCGCGAGCGCGCTGGTGGGCGCGACCGGGCCGCCGGTGAACACCACGGAAGGATCGGTGGCCAGCTCCGTCCACGGCTCGAGCACCTGTCCGACCGGAACCTTCGTCGGCCGGTTCAGCACGACACCGAGACTGCCCTGGTCGGATTCGTGCTCCACGATCAGGACGACGGTCCGCCGGAAGTTGGGATCCCCGAGCACCGGGGTGGCCACGAGCAGGCGACCGGCCAGCGCTTCCGACGGCATTTCGTCCATATCTCTATCATCGGTCAAGGTTCTGGGTTTCTGCGTTCTTGGTGGCCGCGTCCGCGACCGCCGCCGCGACTGGCCACGTTCGTTCCCGCCTTTCCGCTGGGCTCCAGCGTACGGTGCGCACCGCGTACGCTGGGGAAGGTGAGCGCGGAATCGGCCGTCAGCGCGGCGCGGGACAACGTTAACAACGCCGCGGGGAGCAGCCCGGGCGCGGGCGGCGCGGGCGCGGACGGGCCGGTGGTCGACGTGACCCGGCTGCGGGTGGCGCTGGCCCGGCTGTCTCGCCGGCTACGCCGGCACGAGCTGGCCGGGCTGACCCCGACCCAGCTGGCCGCGCTGGCTACCGTGGGACGTTCGGGGCCAATGCGGCTGGGCGACCTGGCCGCCGCCGAGGGGATCGCGCCGTCGACGCTGACCCGGCTGGTGACGGCGCTTGAGGACAGCGGCTACGTGCGCAGGCACGCCGACCCGAGCGACGCGCGGGCGAGCACCCTGGTCATCACGACACGCGGCCAGGAAGCGCTCGAGCGGATCCGCACCGAGAGCACCCTGGTGCTGGCGGCCAGCATGCGCGGCCTCACGCCCGCGCAGCGCGCCGCGCTGGCCGACGCCCTGCCGGTGCTCGAGCAGCTCGCCGAGGCGCCAGGGTACGAACCCGTCAACCCCGCCGGAGCACGCAGGCGCTAGCTGGGGTGGTACCGAAGTCCGTTCGGCAGAAATGTCAGAAGAGCAGGGCGGACAGCGTGGAACGGGCCTTGACCACGCGCGGGTCGCGCGACGGCAGGATCTCGAACAGGCTGACCAGGTGCTTGCGGGCTTGCTCCCGGTCCGCGCCTGAGGTCCGGCGGACCACGCCGAGCAGCCGGTTGTACGCCTCCTCGATCCGGCCCGAGGCCAGTTCGACGTCGGCCACCCGGATCTGGGCCTCGACGTCGTCCGGGCGTTCGGCCGCGTCCTTGCGGGCGCGGGCCTGATCATAGGAGCTGACCCGGCGAATCAGGTTGACCTGCGCCAACCCGGTTTTGGCCATCGGGTCGCCGGGCGAGGTAGCTAGTTCGCCCTCGAAGGCCTGCGCGGCGGCGTCCAGGTCCCCGCGCTCCATCGCGGCCCGCGCCTCGGCGTAAGCAGGCGGCAGCGGCGGGGCGCCCGGGGCGCCCGGGGGGCCTTGGGGGGGCTGGGGGCTTTGGGGGCTTTGGGGGCTTTGGGGGCCGGCTTCCTGAGCGCCGGGGACGTCCTGGCCGGCTTCGTCGTCAGCATCGGGAAGCGGGCCGCCGACCAGGGTCATGCCCATCTTCTCGGCCGCCGTCAGAACCTGGCCGATCCACTGGCGGACCTGCGCCTCCGGCATCGCGCCGAGGAAACCGTCCACCAGCTGGCCGCCGACGACCGCGACCACCATCGGGATGCTCTGCACCTGAAGGGCCGCACTGAGCTGGGGGTTGGCGTCGACGTCGACCTTGGCGAGGATCCACTGGCCGGCCGCTTCGGTGGCGAGCTTCTCGAGCACCGGGGAAAGCTGCTTGCACGGCCCGCACCACTCTGCCCACAGATCCATGATCACGGGCGTGGTCCGGGAACGCTCCACCACGTCGGTGTTGAAGGTTTCCTCGGTGACCTCGATGACGGTGCCGCCATCCGGGGCGGCGGAATCGCCGGACGGGGGCGCCTGCTGCCTGCGCTGCGCGGCCGCCTGCCGCGCACCTAGATCGACGGCCCCGTAAAGCGAAAAATCTCGCGGCTGCATAATCCCATCCTGCCGTACTCGCGTCAGTTGCTGATCCCGGACTCCCCGTTGACCGAGGTGATAACTCGTAACCGCCGGTTATTATGCCGCTTCGGCGGTGCGGCTTGCCGGGGATGGCCTACAGCCGGCGGCCGAGGCAGACGACGCCGCCGCGATCGGCGACCTCGACCGGCGTGAACCCGAGACGGCGGTAGAAGCCGATGGCCTGCACGTTTTCCGCCACCACGACGACATGAACTCCGGCGGCCCCGGCTTGGGGGCATGGGCACATGATGCCTGCTCGCCTCGGCTCCGTCTCGGATGCGGAGCTGCTCGACCTCATCCACGCGGCGCTGGGGGTTTCATGATCGCGAAGACTTTTGGCCCGCGTGCGGGGCACAAGTCTTCGCGATCATGGTTGCGTCGCGTTATTGGTTGCTTTAGAGTAACCGTTACCTATGAGTGACCAATCAGCGGATGGCGTGTTCGACGCGCTGGGTGAGCCGGTGCGGCGGCGCATCCTCGAGCTGCTTGGCGAGGGACCGACGCCGGTCGGGCGGCTCGCCGAACGGCTGCCGGTGGGGCGGCCGGCGGTGAGCAAGCACCTGCGGGTGCTGAGCAACGCCGGGCTGATCGAGCACCACAGCGTCGGCACCCGGAACCTGTACGTGCTGGCGCCGGACGGGATGGCCGCCGCACAGCAGTGGCTGGTGCGCACCTGGGATACCGTCCTGGGCGCCTACGCCGCCGAGGTCAGCCGCCACGGCCAGCGCCCGGACCAGCGCCCGGGACCGGCCCGCGAAGTTAGGAGCGACCCATGAGCCCAGTCCCGCCGGGCGCAGTCCCGCCGATCCGCAGGGAAGTCCTGGTCGACGCCGATCTGGTCACGGCGTTCGAGGTGTTCACGGAGAACCTGGGGCGGTGGTGGCCGCTCGCCGAGCTGAGCGTCTACGGCGACGGCGACGGCGCGACGGTGGCGTTCACCGACGGCCAGATCGTCGAGCGTTCGGCCGACGGGCAGAGCGCCGTCTGGGGGACCGTGACCCGGTGGGAGCCGCCGGGCGTGGTGGCCTTCAGCTGGCATCCTGGTCAGCCGGCGGCGAGCGCCAGTCACGTCGAGGTCACCTTCGCCGCCGCGGCGAGCCAGACGCGGGTGACGGTGGAGCATCGCGGCTGGGAGACCTTCGCCGACCCCGCCGCGGCGCGGGCCGAATACGACCACGGCTGGCCGATGGTGCTGGGCTGTTACCGTGACTACACCGGCCGGCGGGCGAGCCGGAGGACGACACCTGGGTGGCGCTGCTGCACCGGCCCGGCCCGGCCGCGCCCGCCGAGGGGCCCCTGGCCCAGGACCCGAGATTCGGCGAGCACGTCGCGTTCCTGAACCGGATGCGCGAGGCCGGATTCCTGGTTGCCGCGGGCCCGCTGGCTGATGCCGACGGCGAGGGCATGACCATCTTGCGGCTGCCGGGGAGCGGGCGGCTGAGCACCGCGACCAGGCTCGCCACCGAAGACGACGTCAGCGTCTCGGTCGGCTTCCTGGCCGTGACGGTCCGTCCCTGGCACGTCATCATGCATCAGGGCGGTGGAGCGCGGCGTAGCCGGACCCATCGTTCGGTATAACGTCGCAGCGTTAGCCGTTCACGGAAGGGGACACGCGATGTCGGACCTGCCGCAGCTGATCCGGCCGATGCTGGCGAGCCTGCGCCACGAACTGCCCGACGACGAGGACAGGTACGGGTGGGAGCGTCAAGTGGGAGACGGGGCTGCGCGCGATCGCGTACGTCAGCGGCGGGACCGTCCGGCTGGTCTCGCGCAACGACAAGGAGAAGCTGATCAGGACCGCGCCGGTGCAGCTGTACGTGTTCGACCTGCTGCACCACGGCCAGGACTCGCTGCTCGACCGGCCCTACACCGAACGACGGGGCCAGCTGGAGCAGCTCGGCCTGAACGCCGATCCGGTCCGTACCCCGCCGTGGCACCGCGGCGGGGCCGCTGGCGTGCTGGCCGACAGCATCGCCCAGGGCCTGGAAGGCGTGGTGGGTAAGCCACTGACCTCGGCCTATCACCCGGGTCAGCGCCGGGACTGGATCAAGGTCAAGAACGTCAGGCAGCAGGAGGTCATCATCTGCGGCTGGAAACCCGGAGCCGGGCGGCGCGCGGACATGATCGGGTCCTTGCTGCTCGGTGTCTACGACGATGGCCAGCTGCTGCGGTACGTCGGGCATGTCGGCACCGGCTTCACTCAGGACATGCTTAGCGAACTGATGGCCGAGCTCGGAAGGAGGGGGCACGCCGCTGGCCGCGGGCCACCAGCCCGTTCGGCAGGGGAGGGACCCCGGTTCCGGCTCAGCAGGCGCCGCGACGTGCACCGCGAAGACTGACGGGTCAGGTCGGCGGGGCGGCGTAGCCGTGGGTATAGGCGTAGCGCATGGCCTGGGTGCGGTCGCGTGAGCCGGTCTTGGCGAAGATCCGGTTGATGTGCGTCTTGACCGTAGCCTCGCTGACGAACAGGGCCCGCGCGATCTCCCGGTTGGACCGGCCCGTCGCGATCAGGCGCAGTACCTCGGACTCGCGCGGCGTCAGGTCGCCCTCGTCCTCCTCCTGACCGCCGGACGGCGCGGCCGGGGCGCGGACGGCCGCGGACAGCAGCCGCTGCTGCACCTCCGGATCAAGCACCGCCTGGCCCGCCGCGGCGGCCAGCACGGCCCGGCCGATCTCGGCCCGGGTGGCGTCCTTGGTCAGGTAGCCAAGCGCCCCGGCCTGCAGGGCGCCGATGATCGAGTCGTCGTCGGAATAGGTGGTCAGCACGACCACCTGCGTCTGCGGGTGACTGGCCCGGATCCGGCGGGTCGCCTCCACCCCGCCGCAGCCAGGCATGTTCAGGTCCATGAGCACGACCTGGGGATTGTTCGCCGCGACGACGTCGGCCGCGGTCTCGCCGTCCTCCGCCTGGCCGGTCACGACGATGCCGGCCAGCGTGCCGAGCAGCAGCACCAGCCCCTCGCGGACGGCGGACTGGTCATCGGCGACCACCACGGTCACCGGTTCTGTGTTCTCGGTCATGCCGGAATCCTCAGGCATACCCGCCAGCAGCCGGCCGCCGGCCCCGCTTCGAGCGTGCCGCCGACCAGCGCGGCCCGTTCGGTCAGGCCCGCCAGGCCGGCTCCGGCCCCGCTATCGGCCAGCGGTCGCGTGGCGCCCGCCTTCGGCAGCGGGTTGGTCGCGCTGACGATGACCTGACCCGGCTCGAATCCGAGGCCGAGGGTGACCGGCTGGCCGGGTGCGTGCTTGCGGGCGTTGGTCAGCGCCTCCTGCGCCGTCCGGAACGCGGCCAGGCTGACCTGCGCGGGCAGCGGTCGCGCCGCGCCGGTGACCAGGAACTCCACCGCCTGGTCGCCGTCGGCGCGGTACTGCTGGGCCAGCGCCGCCAGCTGGTCCGGCAACGGCGCGGTGTCGTCGCGGAGCGCGAGAACGGCCCGGCGTGCCGCCGCCAGACCCTCCCGGGTCAGCGCGGCGGCCCGGCCGATGCACTCGATCGCCTTGGTGAGCTCGGGGTTTCCGGCCGGCAGCGATTCGGCGGCCAGCAGCCCCTCGGCGGCTTGCAGGTTCACCGACACCGCCGCGAGCGAGTGGGCGAGCACGTCGTGGATGTCGCGGGCGATCCTGGTCCGCTCGGCGAGCGCGGCCGCCTGGGTCTCGGCCTGCCGGGCCCGGCGAGTCTCGGCGAGCATGCGCTCGGCTTGCTCGGCCCGGATGAGGAACTTGCGGCGGGTCAGGCCGGTGCTCCACAGCCCGACGAAGGCGAACGAATACCCCAGGAGCTCGCTGGTGGATGCGCCGGCGACCAGTCCGGTCACCAGGAAGGCGGCCACCGTCTCCGCGGTGATGCCCAGCGATGCCTCGGTGCGCAGATGGACGGCCGCGCTGAGGGTAGCCATGCAGCCGATGGCCACGGCGGGACTGTTCGGCGAAAGCCCGGCCAGCACGCCGCCCGCCGCTCCCATCCCGATCAGGCCTGCGACCAGCAACGGCGGCCGGTGCTCGCCGAGCATCCAGACGATCCAGACCAGCACGCAGAGGCCCAGCGTGACCACGATCGCCGTGCCGACGCCGCCGTCCAGCGACGGACGTGGCCTGGCCAGGCAGACGGTGACGAACACGATGATGAGGCCGAGAGACCGGACCGTGTCGATGATGCGGGTCACGTTCACCGCACCGCCGGCGACGGCCAGCTCCCACCATGCGGACAGAGAACGGAACACGTCCTGCTCCTTGGGTGACCAGGCTGTGTCACCAACGTATCTGGCCGCCGGGTTGAGCAGGGGTTTGGACGCGGGTGGAGACGGGTTGAAACCGGGTGCAGGCCAACATCCGCGATGGGCTCCACCTGGTCTGCCCCCGAGGTCAAGCCGCAGGCCGACGCGGCTGGCACCGCCTCGTCCGTAGCGTGGCTGACATCGGCGCAAACCGCCGGGAAGTCTCGCTAAAGGAGCTCGACATGACCGCCAGCGTCTTGATTCTCAACCTCGTCATCCTTGCCACCGTGCTGCTCAGCGACCTCGGCCGGCGCAAGGTGGGCCCGATGCGGCTGTTGCGCCCGATCGTTACCGCGGCCCTTATCGTCCCGTTCTTCATCAAGGGCGCTGCCACCTCGGGTAACGGCCTGATACTGGAGATCGCGGGGGCGGCGGCGGGGCTGGCCCTTGGGGTGCTGGCCGCGATGGCGATACGAGTCAGGTACGACGGGCAGGCAGGCCGGGCCGTTTCGCTGGCGGGCGGGGCGTACGCGTTGATCTGGGTAGTGGTGGTCGGCGCCCGGCTGTTCTTCGCCTACGGCTCGACCCACATCTTCAGCGCCTCGCTCGGCCACTGGATGTTCGTCCACCAGATCACCGTTGGCGCGCTGACGGACGGCCTCATCTTCATGGCCGTGGCGATGCTGCTGGCCCGGACCGGGATCCTGGCCGCCAAGGCCCGCTCCGCCACCAGAGGCGGCCGGACCGAGGTCACCAGCCGGGCGCCCTCGCTGGCCGCACGGTAAGCACGCACCGAGATCAGACCCGCACAGCCGCCACTCACCGGTGACGCGCCGGTTCCTGTGCCCCGGGCCAGCAGGCCCGGGGCACCGTGCTGCCTGCCGGAACGACCGGCGCCGGGCAGGAACTGCGGTCTGTCACGGTAGCATCTGATGTGCTACCGTGACGCGGTGAGTGACACGCCGAATGACGAGCCGGACCCGCGGCCGGTCAACGCCGGGCCGGACGCCGAGGGACGGGGCGTCAAGGGACGGGGCACCCGGACTCGTGGCCCGGGTCGGCCAGCCTCCCGCGCGGAGTCAGCCGAACGGAGCTCGGCCCGGCAGCGCATAGGGATCAGGGAGCTCCGCCAGCATGCCAGCGTCTATGTCGACCTGGCGGAGAAGGGCTACACGGTCGACATCACCAACCGCGGACGGCTGGTTGCGCAACTGGTGCCGGCCTTCGAGCCGGGCAGCCCGCTTGAGCGCCTGATCGCGGCCGGAGTGATCGAGCCCGCCGAGGAACCGGGCGGGGTCGGCGACATCGAACCGTACCCGTCACCGGCCTCCGCGCGGCCGTCCGCCGACGCCCCGCGCCGGGCCAGGGCGGAACTGACCAGGCCGGCGCACGCGGCCGCGGGTCAGGCGCACGCGGAGGAAAGCCGGTGATCTACCTGGACTCCTCCGCACTGGTCAAGCTGGCGTTGGCCGAGCCGGAATCGGCGGCGTTGGCGCGCTGGCTCGCCGAACGCGCGGACCAGCCGCTGGTATCGAGCACGCTGCACCGGGCCGAGGTACCGCGGGCGGTCTGGTCG
Source organism: uncultured Actinomycetes bacterium (assembly GCA_963808315.1). Classification (GTDB taxonomy): domain Bacteria; phylum Actinomycetota; class Actinomycetes; order Streptosporangiales; family Streptosporangiaceae; genus Palsa-504. The sequence continues at coordinate 344,525 of CAWEFK010000001.1, forward strand.
GCCGAGCCGGGGGCGTTGCCGCGGAGCTACCGGGTCCTCAAGCGCATCGCGAAGGTGGCGCTGACCGCGGACGTGCTCGATAACTCGGCCACGCTGCCCCCACCGGGGCTGTCCGGGGCGCAGGCCATCCACCTGGCCTCCGCACTGGCGGTGAAGCGAGACCTGACCGCGTTTGTGGCCTACGACGACCGCCTGCTCGCCGCGGCCAGGGACGCCGGACTGCCGGTGGCCGCTCCCGGTTCGTCCCAGTGAAGTCGTGACGACGTGCCGCGGCGCTTCCCTGAGCCGCGTGTTTTAAATTTCTTGTGTATCACTGACGCCCTTATAAGGGAGTCAGTGACACACAAGAACGATTATCGCTGTCTTGCAGCTGGTTCGCCGGACAGTCTGACCCTTTTGCGTCCGGATAGCCAACCGCACGTTAAGCGGCATTGCCGCCGAGCTGGGACCCGCGCAGTCCTCGGCGGGGCCTCGTGGTGGCTGGCTGGATCGAGCCACCGAGGAACCGTTCGGAAAAAAAGGGATTTTCTGTGCAACCTATGAGGGAGCTGCGTCGTCTCTTAAGAGCGCAGGGCGGGATGGCCGCCCGTACGCGCAGCGGTGGCCCGGACGCCGCGGGGGCGCGTCCGGGTCAGACGTTCAGAACCAGCGGGGCCCGGCGATTCCGGTCGCCGGACAGAAATGTGGTAGATCTTGCCGTATCACACGGGTAGTCTCCAGGACGCCCCGACCGGCCCCGGCATCGTGTTCATGCCGGGCGGCAGACGCGCGGGGCGGGAAGTCATGTCATTCCCGTCGCCTGCCGGGAACATCGCCGAGGGAGATCCGGTGGGCACCGCTGGTGAGGTCCAAGAGGGTCCGTGGAGCGAAGGGGATCCGCGGGACCAAGGGGATCCGCGGGACGATGCTGACGCGGCCGAAGAGCTGTTCAGGAGCGTGTACCCCAAGCTGGCCGGCTGGGTCAGGCGGCTGGTCGATGACGACGAAACCGCGCACGAGATCGCATCCGAGGCGTTCGTCCGGCTACTGGGCCGGTGGACCAAGGTCGAAAGCCCGCAGAGTTACCTCTACATGATCGCCACCAACTTGATCAGGGATCACTGGCGCAAGACCGAGCGGGAACGCCGGGCCATCCGCAGCGTCACCGCGGGCGGCTCGCTGGATCCGGTGGCCTACCCGACGCAGGACGTGGACGTGCGCAACCTCATCGCCTCGCTGCCGCCGCGGCTACGCGACCCGTTCCTGCTGCACTACTACGGCGGGTTCGGGCTCCGGGAGGTCGCGACGTTGCTGCGCCGGCCGGAGGGCACCATCAAGGCGGACCTGTTCGCGGCGCGCGCCAAGCTGAAGACGGCGCTGGGAGAACGCGATGGCTGACCGCCGCGACGACGTCGAGGGCTGGCTGAACGAGCGGGTCGATCCGCTGCCGCCGCCACCGGGTACCTTCGAGCTGATCCAGCGCCGCGCCCGGCGCCGCAAGTACCGCCGGCTGGCCATCACCGCCGGCACGGCCGCGGTGATCGTGGCCGCGGTGGCGACCGTGCCGCAGGTGGTCAGGCTGCCGATACTGAGCCCGGCCGGCACCTCGGGGGTGACCGCCGGGCATCCGGCGTCGGCCACGGCGACCGGAGGCGGCGGGACGCAGTCGACAGCGGCCAGCCGGGCCCCGACACCGGGAGTGTCACCGTCCGCCAGCGCGCCGCTCGCGCCTGTGCCTGGCAACTTTCAGCCCACCTCGGCGACCTTCGTCGGCTCAGGGACCGGCTGGGTGATCGGCCAGGCCGGTACCCCCGGGCACTGCGCCACCGCGTTCTGCACCTCGCTGGCACGCACCGATAATGCCGGGAAGACCTGGTCCGGAGTCGGCGCGCCGCTCACGGGCGCGCCGGACGGGTCCACCGGGGTGAGCCAGGTCCGGTTCCTCAACACCGAGGACGGCTGGGCGTTCGGGCCTGAGCTCTTCTTCACCGGCAACGGCGGGCGGAGCTGGGCGCACGTCAACACCGACGGGCTGCGGGTCACCGACCTGGAGACGGTGGGAGACCGCGTGTTCGCGGTGTTCGCGTCGTGCACGGGAGGCGGGGTCTCGTTCGGCAGCGCGTGCACGAGCTTCACCCTGTACTCCTCACCCGCATCGGCCAGCGCCTGGGCCCCGGTCGGCGCGTCGACCACGGGACTGACCGACGGCGCCGCGGACGAGGCCGCGTCCCTGGTCCTCACCGGCGGCCGCGGCTTCCTGCTCGCGCCGAACCGGGCGCTGTACGCCGGGCCGGTCGACGGCAGCGGGGCGTGGACGCTGGTCAACTCGATCTCCTCCGACTGCCCGGTGGGCCCGGCCCAGGCGGACGGCCAGCCCGCGGGCGTGCTGCTGACCGCGGTGGACGCCAAGGAGCTGATCCTGGCCTGCGATTCGGGCAGCTCGGGGACGACCGGGACCTCGCCGGCACCCTCGGCGACGCAAAAGAAGCTGATCTTTTCCTCGCCGAACGGCGGGGACAGCTGGCTGCCGATGGCCACCGCCCCGCAGGCCGCCATCGCCACCTCGGTGGCCGCCAGCCCGTCGGCGACCATCGTGCTCGCCACCAACCAGGGCATCGACGTGCTGCCCGCGGGCGCTATCGTCTGGCAGCCGGCGACCCTGAACGCGGCGGCCCCGGCCGGCGGTTTCAGCTACGTGGGCATGACCACCGACCTCCAGGGCGTCGCGCTGCCCGCCAACCCGGCGTCGGGCACGGTCTGGTTCACCTACGACGGCGGAAAGAGCTGGCAGCCCTCACACCTCGATGGCTCCTAGGAGCCCGGGCTCGCCGGATGCTCGGGGACGCCAGGGGACTCGGGGGGCTCGGGGACGCCGGGGGGCTCGGGGACGCCGGGGGGCTCGGGGGGCTCGGGGATGAAGTCGCCCGCCGTCAGCCGCAGCTCGCGGAACAGGTCGAAGATCTCCTTCAGCTGACCATCGCCGAATCCGCCGAGCCCGAACTGCGCGGCCGTCAGGTCGCTCGTCGCCCGCTGCACCACCGCGCGGCCCGCCTCGGTGATCTCGGCGAGGCGGCCGCGGCCATCGGACGGGTTGGGCCTGCGGATCACCAGCCGCTGCCGCTCCAGCCGGTCGATGATGTTGGTCACGCTGGTGGGATGCACCATCAGCCGCTCGCCGATCACCCGCAACGGCAGCGAGCCCCGGCGGCTGAACGTGAGCAGCACCAGCGCCTCGTAGCGCGCGAACGTCAGCTCATGGGGCCGCAGCAGCGCGTCGAGCTCGCCGAGCAGGATCTGCTGGGCGCGCATGATCGAGGTGACGGCGGCCATCGACAGTGAGGGACCGAACCGGCTGGCCCAGATCCGCGCCGCCCGGTCGATGGGATCAAACGGCAACTCAAGCGGCTTACCCACGGGTATAACCGTATTGCGTGCCGCCGCCCGGGCGGGCGGTTAATCCCTGGGCGGGCCATCCTCGGGCGGACTCAGCAACTCGTCCGCGGCCTGGAACGGGTCGAGCGTGCCCGCCGCGACCTGGCTGGCCAGCTCCTCGACGCGGCCCGCCGCCAGCCGCCCGCGCAGCGCGGCGAAGGCGAGCGCCGTGATCTCCTCGCGAGCCCGCGCCTGCCGGCGCCGGGCCAGCTCCCCGGTGGCGTTGAGCCAGGACCAGTGCGCGTCCAGGCGGCTCATCACCTCGTCGATCCCCTCGCCCTTCACCGCCACGGTGGCGATGATCGGCGGCTTCCAGCTTCCCTCGGCGTGATCCGCGAGCGCGATCATGGTGCGCAGGTCGCGCACCACCTGCTGGGCATCGGGTTTGTCCGCCTTGTTCACCACGAACAGGTCGGCGACCTCGAGGATGCCGGCCTTGGCCGCCTGGATGGCGTCGCCCATGCCCGGCGCGAGCAGCACAAGCACCGTATCCGCCAGCGAGGCGATGGCGACCTCGGCCTGCCCCACACCGACCGTCTCGATGATGATCAGCTCGAAGCCGGCCGCGTCGAGCACCCGGATGGCCTGCGGCGTCGCCGCGGCCAGGCCGCCGAGATGCCCGCGGCTGGCCATCGACCTGATGAATACCTGATCGTCGGTGGCGTGTTCCTGCATCCGCACCCGGTCACCGAGCAGCGCCCCGCCGGTGAACGGCGAGGTCGGGTCGACCGCGAGCACGGCGACCCGGATCCCGGCGGCGCGGAACGCGCCCACCAGCGCGCCGGTCACGGTGGACTTGCCCACTCCGGGCGCACCCGTCAGCCCGATGACCCTGGCCCCGCCGGTGCTGGGCACAAGTTCTTTGATGACCGAGCGGACCCTGGGTGAGGCATCCTCCACCAGCGAGATCAGCCGGGCCACCGCGCGGATGTCCCCGGACCGGGCCCGGTCAAGCTCAGCGCTGGCCCGGTCGGCTGCCGCCTCGGCTGTTGCCTTGGTCTCCGTCTCGGCCACAGACGTGGTTAGCCGCGCACCCGCAGCAGCAGCGCCTCGCCCTGGCCGCCGCCGCCGCACAGTCCAGCGGCGCCTAGCCCGCCGCCGCGCCGGCCAAGCTCGTAGCACAGGTGCAGCGCGATCCGGGCTCCGGAAGCCCCGACGGGATGGCCGATCGCGATCGCGCCGCCGTTGACGTTGACGATGTCCGGCCTGACCTTGAGGTCCCGCATGGACTGGATCACCACCGCCGCGAACGCCTCGTTGATCTCGACCAAGTCCAGGTCCGAGACGGTCAGCCCGGCCTTGGCCAGGGCCTGGGAGATGGCGTTGGACGGCTGGGAGTGCAGCGAGTTGTCCGGTCCCGCGACGTTGCCGTGCGCGCCGATCTCGGCCAGCACCGGCAGGCCCTGGCGCGGCGGCCTCGGCCGACATCACCACGACGGCGGCCGCGCCGTCGGAGATCTGGGACGCGGACCCGGCGGTGATCGTGCCGTCGGGGCGGAACGCGGGCCGCAGCTTGGCCAGCGTCTCGACCGTCGTCGCGGGCCGGATGCCTTCGTCCTGCGTCACGGTCAGCGACGCCCCGCCCCGCTGCGGGACGGTGACGCCGACGATCTCGTCGGCGAACAGCCCGGCCGCGGCCGCGGCGGCGGCGCGCTGGTGGCTGGCCGCGGCGAACTCGTCTTGCTCGGCCCGGGTGATGCCGAGCTTGCTCCCGCTGTTCTCGGTGGACTCCCCCATGGACAGCTGATCGAAGGCGTCGGTGAGGGCGTCGATCGCCATCGAGTCGGTCACCTCGAAGGGGCCGTACTTGTAGCCGGCCCGCGAGTTCGGCAGCAGGTGCGGCGCGCGGGTCATGGACTCCATCCCGCCGGCCACCACGACGTCGTGCTCGCCCAGCCTGATCAGCTGAGCCGCAAGCGCGATGGCGTCCAGGCCGGACAGGCAGACCTTGTTCACCGTCAGCGCCGGGACCGACATCGGAATGCCGGCCGCCACCGCCGCCTGCCGGGCCGGAATCTGGCCCGCGCCGGCCTGGAGAACCTGTCCCATGATCACGTACTCGACCTGATCCGGGCGCACGCCGGCCCGTGCCAGGGCTCCGGCGATGGCCACTCCGCCCAGATCGCTGGCAGACTTGCTGGCGAGAGACCCGAGCAGGCGGCCGACCGGAGTCCGCGCGCCCCCGACAATGACCGGCTGACGTGGTTCGCTCATATCTATAACGATACCTATTCGGGTTCGGAAGGAAATATCGTGCTACCGCTGCTGACCCGCATCGACCACGTCGGCATCGCCTGCCGCGACCTGGAGCAAGAGCCATCGAGCTGTACCGGGAGACGTTCGGCCTTCGGGTGATCAGCGTGGAGACGCACGAGGAGCAGGGTGTCCGGGAGGCCATACTGGCGGTCGGGCCCGATGGTGCGGGCCTGATGGCCGGCCGATGGCGCCGGGGCGGGTGGCCGGGCGCCGGGAGGGGCGGGCTTGGCCGGGGCGTACGTTCAGCTGCTCGAGCCGCTGGCGCCGGACACACCGGTGGGCAAGTTCCTGGCCCGCCGCGGCGAGGGCCTTCACCACATCGGATACGGCGTGACGGATATCACGCAGGCGATGGCCACGATCGGCCAGGCGCGGCGTCCGGCTGATCGACGAGCGGCCGCGGCACGGGTCCATGGGTGCGTCCATCGCCTTCCTGCACCCGGCCGATCTCGGGCGGCGTCCTGACCGAACTTGTCCAGTTCGCCGCCGGTACGGGTGACCCCTAATTCGGTGTAGTGAAATGGATTTGCCCGGAACGCATAGGATAGAGAACTCCGAAGGGCCCGCAGGACGGACCCGAGGAAGAGTAGTCTGCCTGTCACCGGGCGAGAGTCAGAAACCCGCATGGCTGACACCCGCCGTAAGAGTCCGCCGCCTTCACGTCTAGCCAGGATTAGGCCATATGCAATCGGACATTGACGCCCAGCTGACCAACTTCTTCGAAGAGGCCCCGCCGCGCGAGTTCGCGACGGTCATGCGGGGCTACGACCGCCATCAGGTCGATGAGCACATCAGGCAGATCGAAGACTGAAGCGCGCACGCACCGCGAGCAAGCTCAGGCCATGAAGCGGGAGCTGTCCGAAGCGCACCGCCAGATCCAGGAGCAGGAACGCCCGACCTATTCAGGTCTCGGCGCACGCATCGAGCAGCTGCTGCGGCTGGCCGAGGAGCAGGCCACCGAGCTGGTCCAGGCGGCCAGGTCCGAGGCCAACGAGATCAAGGCCGCGGCCAAGGTGGACGCCGCCGAGCTGCGGGCGGGCGCCGAGAACGAGGCGTCCGAGCTGCGGGCGAACGCCAAGCGGGAGACCGACGACCTGCGCGGTGCGGCCGAGCGCGAGGCCGACTCGATCAGGACCACCGCCCGGCGCGAGGCCGACGAGCTGACCTCGACCACCGAGCGCGAGGTGGCCAAGCTGCGGGCCACGGCCGACCACGAGGTCGCGGAGAAGCGGGCCGCGGCCGAGCGGGACATCGCCAAGCTGCGGACCAGCACCGAGCGCGAAGTCGCCCAGCTGAAGGCCACCGCCAAGCGCGAGCGGGACGAGATCCTCACCACGTCCAAGCGCCAGGCCGACGAGATGCGCAGCCAGGCGCAGCGGATCCTGGAGGAGAGCGAAGCCCAGCGGGCCCAGGCCGAGGCCGAGTTCGAGATCCAGCTCGCGGCCCGGCGCGAGGAGGCCGAGCGGCCAGGAAGCCGAGCGGCTGTCCGCGGCCCAGTCCGCGACGCAGAAGCTGGTGTCCGAGGCCGAGCAGCGGGCCTCCACCGCCGAGCAGCGGGCGGCCAAGGCCTCCGCCCAGGCCGACCAGACCCGGCGGGACGCCGACCAGCACGCCCGGCAGCTGGTCAGCAACGCCAAGAAGAACGCCGACCAGATCGTCAGCCAGGCCAAGTCCCAGGCCGAGCGGATGCTCGCCGAGATCAAGGCCGACGCCGAGCGCCGCCGGGCGGCGCGCAGCGCGAGGTCGACGAGCTCACCCGGCAGAAGGACAGCATCGCCAGCCACCTGGCGCAGGTGCGCCAGCTGCTCGGCGGCCAGCTGGCCGGGCACGGCGGCATGGACGCGGCCGGCGCAGGCCCGGCAGCCCAAGCCGGCCATCGACTCCGGTGGCGGAGCCGCACGGAACGGGAACTCGGGCCACGGTCGCACCCACCACGGTGCAGCCCACCGGCCCAGCCCGCGGCCAGCCCGCAGGCCACCCAGGCGGACCCGGCGCCGACCCAGGTGCAGCGCCGTCCGCGCGGCGTCCGGGCGGGAACGGCTGGCCACGGACCGGGGCGCCGCAGGCCACCAACCCGCAGGCGGCCGCGGCAAGGAGGACGACGAGGACTGGTGGACCGAGTAGGACCCGCGCTGCTTGCCGTCGTAGGGGCAGGCCGCCGTGGAGACGTGGGAGGCGATCAGGTCCCGCCGGAACATCCGGTCGTTCGACGGACGGCCGGTACCGGATGATCATCTGAACGAGATCCTGGAAGCCGGCCGGCGCGCGCCCTCGTCGCAGAACTGGCAGCCGTGGGACTTCGTCGTCGTCACCGGGCGGGAGCCGCTGACCCGGCTGGCGGGCGTGCAGCCCGGGCAGCGGCACGTGGCCAGTCGGCGGCGTCATCGCCCTGGTGGCCGCGCCACCGGATTCCGAGCGCCGTCTGCGGACCCTGTACTATGACCTGGGCCAGGCCACGATGGCCATCATGCTCGCCGCGGCCGGCCTGGGCATCGGCAGCGGCCACGCCGGGGTCCGCGACCAGGACCTGGCCCGTGAGGTGCTGGGCCTGCCGCCGGAGCAAGTTCTGCGCGTACCTGATCCTGCTGGGCTACCCGGCGGACCGCCCGCTCACCCTCATCCGGCACCCGGCCCGGCGGCCGTTCGACGAGGTCGTGCACCGGGAGCAGCTGGTGAGTCGCGCGGAACTAGGTCACCGGGACGATGCGGCCTCGGCGAGGCGGCCGTGCTCGACGGTCAGCACGCCGAGTGTGCCGTGCGGCTGGCGGCGCCGGTCGGTGGGCGAGCCCGGGTTGAAGATCCGCAGGCCCCGCTGCTCGTCGAGCGGGATGTGCGAATGCCCGAACACGACCAGGTCCGCGCGCGGGAACCGGCGGCGCATCCGGGCCAGCCGCCCGGCCCGGGCCCCGCTGTCGTGGATCATGGCCACCGTCAGGCCGTCCAGGTCGAGCCTCGGCGGTCCGGCGGCGCCCCATGCGGTCACGTCGGGCCCGTCGTTGTTGCCAACCACCGCGATCACCGGGGCGTACTCGGCCAGTTCGTCCAGGACGCTGCGGTACAGACGTCACCCGCGTGCAGGATGAGGTCGGCGCGGCGGAGGTGCCCGCCACCCGCGGCGGGCACGTCTTCCACCGCCGGGGCGCGTGCGTATCGGACAGGACCACAACTCGCATGGTATCATCTTGCCACCCGCGCCGAGCCGCCGGCGGGCCGCGGCACGGCCGGGGCGCTTCCCAGCGAAAGCACTGATCACGGGCGGGCGTCATACTCCACGGCGATCTCGTGGTCGGCGATGGTCGGCATCACCGAGGTGAGCGCCCCGCTGGCCTCGGCGGCGGCCTGGCGCTGCTGGGCCCTGGCCCGGGCCCCGGCCGTCGCGGCGAGAGCCGGCGGTTGGCCTCTCTGCGGCGGCGAACCCGCTTGATGGCCTTGACCGCGCGATCGACGGCGAAGAGCAAGCCGACCAAAAGGACACAGGCGACAGCAAGCAGAGAAGCACGGGCATCTTCCGTCTCATCGTCGGGGGGAGGTCCGGCACTTATAGTAAAGCTGCTCACCGGGATTCTCCAAACCGGACTTATGCCCCGAAGCCGGGCGAGCGGGGCTTTCCGGCTGTTACGATGCTCGCTCCGGCGACTAAGTGCGCCGGGGCGAGTGGGGAAGTGGGCCGTCCGGTTGAACGGGCCGGGCGGCCCGATACCATCCGTCCGCGCGCCCTCCAAGACGCTCGCGGACGGCTACGGCCGCAGCAGGCCGAGCAGCCAGCCGGGGCCGAGAATGGTCGCGCCGGCCGCCTCGGACCGCTCGCGCAGCTCGCGGTCGGCGGTCACCACGATGCGGCGCCCGGGCAGGTCGCGCACCACGGCGACGATCGTGTCATCACCTGACCCGCGCGCCTGCACGACCCGCACCCCGCCGCCCGGTCCCTCACCGCGCCGGCTCTCACCGGCCGGAGCCGATGCGCGAGGCGGCGGCGTTGGCGGCTCCTTCGAGCACCATGACGAAAGCTGGCGGCATCGGTCTCACCCGGCGGCACCGCCCGGCCCGAGGCGGCCAGCCGGGCCAGCTCCGCGTGCAGTCGTACCGCCGCTCCGGCCCGGTCCCGCCACCAGCCGTCCGGGCGTGAGCCCATCACGTTGGCCACGTCCACGACGACGGTGACCGCATGCTCGTCGATCGGTACTCCTCTGGTCCTGATCGTCCGCAATGACTGGCACCGTAAGCTGGCCGCATGGCAGACTCGAAACTCGCCTGGCAAATCACCGAACAGGTCACCAGGCTACGGCAGCGGCAGACCGGCCCGCTGATCCTGGAGCTCGACCTGACCGACGGGCTGCCCGAGGGCCCGGTCACCGATCCGGTGTCCGCGATCATGTCCCGGCGCAAGATCAGGCTGGCCGACGTCCTGGACGGGCCTGCGGCGCGCACAGCACGACGACCGGGTGCGGGCGCTGGTGGTCAAGGTGGGCGGCAGCGGGATCGGGCTGGCCCGGATGCAGGAGATCCGCGACGCGATCGGCTCGTTCCGCGAGTCGGGCAAGCTCGCGGTGGCCTGGGCCGAGACGTTCGGCGAGTTCACGCACGGCAACGTGCCGTACTACCTGGCGACCGCGTTCGACAGGATCTACCTGCAGCCGTCTGGCTCCCTCGGGCTGACCGGGCGTCGCGATGGAGCAGCTGTTCCTGCACGACGCGCTGGCCAAGGCCGGCATCGGCTTCCAGCGCCAAGCGGCACGAGTACAAGACGGCCGCCGACAACCTGACCGAACGCGGCTTCACCGGCCCGGCCCGGGAGGCGGCGGAGCGGCTGGCCGACCTCGGTCGCCGAGCAGATCGGCGCCGCCATCGCCGAACGCCGCGGCAAGAGCGCCGCCGAGGCCCGGGCGCTGCTCGACCGCGGGCCGTTCCTGGCCGCCGACGCGCTGGCCGAGGGCCTGGTCGACGCGCTCGGCTACCGGGACGAGGTGTACGCGGACGTCCGCAGCGAGGCGGGCCCGGACGCCGCCCTGCAGTACGTCGCCCGCTACCAGCGGCTCACACGCTGGCCCAGCGGGCCCGCACGCTGCCCAAGCCCGCGGGAGCGGTTCGTCGCCGTCGATCCACGCGACCGGCCCGATCAAGCCCGGGCGCAGCAGCCGGGGCCCGTTCGGCGACGGCGCGATGGGCTCGGACACGGTGGCCGCCGCGCTGCGCGCGGCGCCGGGGACGACAGGGTCCGGGCCGTCGTGCTCCGGGTCAACAGCCCCGGCGGCTCCGCCACCGCGTCCGACACGATCTGGCGCGAGGTGGTCCGGGTCCGGGCGGCGGGCAAGCCGGTGGTGGTGTCGATGGGCGACGTGGCCGCCTCGGGCGGGTACTTCATCGCGATGGCGGCCGATGTGATCGTCGCCCAGCCCGGCACGATGACCGGCTCGATCGGGGTGATATCGGGCAAGCCGGTGTTCGAGCGAGCGCTGGACCGGGCCGGGGTCATCACCGACTCGGTGGCCTGGGCGCCCGGGCCGCATGCTCGCCCCCTCCATCCGTTCACCGAGGACGAATGGGACCGGATCAACGCCTGGCTGGACGCGATCTACGCCGACTTCACCGCGAAGGCGGCCGAGGGCCGCCGGATGCCGGCCGAACGGATGCACGAAGCTCGCCCGCGGCCGGGTCTGGACCGGGGCCGACGCGGCGCCAACGGGCTGGTCGACGAGCTCGGCGGGCATGCAAGCGCGGCCGAGATCGCCCGCAGCCGGCCGGCCTGCCGGCCGACGCGCCGCTGCGCGGCTACCCCAGGCTCACCCCGATCGACCAGCTCCGCGCGCCGGAGTCGAGCGAGTCGCGGCCCGGCCGCCGCGTTGGACCTCGGTTTCGCCGGCGGCCTCAGCTGGGGCCCGGCCTGGCGGCTGGCGGCCCAGCGCCGGCGGCCGCCGTACGGACGCTGATGCTCCCCGGCCCCTGGACCATCACGTGACCGAACGGACCGTGGAGCTCGCGCCGGCGGACCCGGCGAGGCCCCCCAAAACCGTCCGTGGCGGCGTGGGCGGCCGCGGTCACGCTGGTGACCGTGGCGGACGGCCGGGACGACGTGGGCGCGACGATCAGCGCGTCGGCCCGGTATCGGCCAACCCCCCGCTGGTGCTGGTCTCGCTGATGGCCGGGTCGTACCCGGCCGAGCTGTTCGGCCGGGCCCACAGCCCGGCACGGTTCGCGGTCACCCTGCTCGCCGCCGGCCAGCGGATGCTGGCGGGCCGGTTCGCGGCGGCCGGGCGCCCGGGCGCCGGCACATGCTGGACGACGTACCGCACCGCCGCGGCGCGGACTCCGGCGCGCTGATCCCCGCGGCGGGCTGGCCGCGCTGGAGTGCGCGGCCCAGCAAATCATCCCCGGCCGGTGACCACCTGCTGGTGTCGGCCGGGTCACGGCGTGCCTTACGTGGCGGACCGGGCGAGCCGCTGATCCGGTTCCGCCATCGCTACGTGGCGATAGGCTCGGGCGGGCCGGGCCGATAGGAGCTTTATCCCCAACCTGGACACCAGCGTCCCGCACATTGGCCGCGTCTACGACTACTGGCTGGGGGGGTGCTTCCTTCAAATACACCCTAGCTAACTTGGATGCACGCCTGTCGATCGACTAGGAATAGCAGGTTAAGTCCAGTTTCAGGCGAACTGTGACGTCAGATGCCTGCCAAGGCAACCGGTTGGGTAAGAAACCAGCTGGTCAGCAAGGCAGAACTGCCCCATGATGGCCTTGCCCGGGTGCTAGGCGGACCGCCGCTAATTCGGTTGCGCCGAGTGTCTGGCGTTCGCATACTGCGGGGTGTAAGAACCGACCACTTAGGTACAGCGATTATTACCAAGGCCATCCACGCCGCCGCGTCATCCGCGCGATTCGCCTGAGCCTGGATCTTCTTTTCTCACGTCCAGTCCCGAGGCAACGGCCCGCGGGAAGGGCTGAGCGCAGGCGGACGGGTTCCTTCAGGGTCTTCGCGCGCGGGACGCCGCGGCTGCAGCGTTCAATCGTCGCAGCTCCGCGTGGAGGTCTTTTGTCATGCCTGTTTTCTCTGTTGGGCGCCGCGTTCCGGCGCGCCCGGTTCGTCCTTCGTTCCATGATCCGCGCTTCGCCCTCCTGCTAGTCGGCCAGTCGGCCGGGCTGGGTCTGCAGTTGGGCGGCGTCCCTCGTCCTGTGGGGTTTCGCCGCCTATCACTTCGGCGCCGGCCCTGCGGCCATCTTGGTCACGGCCCTGTGCTGGTCGGGACCGCCCGTGGTGCTCACCGCGTTCACCGGCGGTCTCACCGACCGCTTCGGCCCTCGGACCATGCTGATCATCGGCTACACCTGCTCCGCCGCCACGTCGCTAGGGATGGCCACCTCAGGATCGCTGATGTTCCTGGACGTCGCGGCGCTCGCCTGCGGTGCCGCCCGGTCACTGTGCAGTCCGGCGAGCAGCGCGCTCCCGGCGCGGGTCGTGGAGCCCGACGACCTGCTCGCCGCGAACTCGCTCCTCGGGGTCACCGCCTCGATCGGGCAGGTAGCGGGGCCGCTGGCGGCCAGCGTCCTCATGGCCGCCACGGGATTCCGAATCGCTTTCGCCGCCGACGCCGCCATG
>CAWEFK010000002.1:0-321197 GCA_963808315.1 uncultured Actinomycetes bacterium
GAGTCAATGCCGCTTAGCTTGTTTTAGGTAATGCCGCGGTGCGGGTGTCATCCCTGGTTAGGACAGAGTTGACGAGTTTGATGGTCGCGGGGGCATCGTGGCGTATGCCGTGCTGGCCGGGCTTCTTGACCCGGTAGGAGTTGTGCCGGGCTCGCTTGACGACGCGCGGGTAGCTGCGTTCGCGTTTCTCGTTGAGCTTCCGCGGGTCGGCGATGCCGGCCATGACGCGGCCGAGGAGCCGTTGTCGCTGGTCAGGGGGAAAAAGCCGGGTCATCGGCCCGGCGGATGATGCGGATGGCCCGCTTGAACTTCACCCGGTCGGGGTCGATGCCGGCGTTCGTGGCGGCGGCGCAGATCAGGGCGGTGACCGCGTAATGGGTGAGGAAGTAGCCCCAGATCTCCTGCTTCACCATGTCCGGGGACTGCGAGCGCAGGATCTTTCCCGGGCCGCGCAGAAACGTCTTGACCTGCTTGTTCCCGGTTTCATGTTCCCAGCGTTCGTGGTACGCGGCCGCCAGGACCGGGGCGGGCGCGTCCGTCCATGTAGTGATGGTGGTGATCAGGGCGATGACTTCGTCTTTCCCGTCGCCGTCGCGATCGGGGACCACGTATTCGACCACCCGGACGCGGCGGCCTTTGCCTGGGTCCAGGTCCTCGCCCGCGCGGGCCGCGTCGATGAGCTGCTGCCTTGCACCGCCCCTGATCTTGGGGTTGACCAGCACGGATGTGTAGGAGCCATCGCGGTGGAACTCCAGCGGCTGCAGGGTCAGGTCCGCTTTGACCCGCCACAGCAGCGCGGCCCCGGTGTCCGCGGCCGTGCACCAGTCCTGCCAGTTATAGAAGTTCCGGTCCGCGATCAGCAGCCAGTCCTCTTCCAGCCGCGGGTACAGCTCCCGCGCCAGCGACTGCTCGCCGCTGCCCTTGGAGACGCATGGGCCGATCGCCGCCAGCACCGGAGCATGCGACGCGCACTCGCCGATCGTCACGGCCCTGGCCTTGGGAAACGCCGCCGGGGTGCCGTCCTTCCCGGCACCGGGGTACCCGAACTCCGCCGCGTTCGCCTTCGTGTCGGGCACGTCCCATTCCAGGCCGTCGATGCTCATCTTCCGCCACGGCCCGAGGAACGCGCCTTCGGTCTCCAGCGTCGCGACCGGCCGCGCGACCTGCGCGAACGTCTCCTTCACCGGCTCGTGGCCGAGCCTTTGCCGGGCCTGGGTGATCCCGCCCGTGGTCACGTCCGCCTGCGAGTCATCCCAGCAGCCCCAGCCCGCAAGCGTTTCCGTGATCCGGGTCCAGACCTCCTCATAATCCTCTTCGGCGAACAGGGCCAGGCCCATCACGAAATACACCATGACCTGCGGCGGGAGCTTGCCGCCTCTCCGCTTCGCCGTCTTCCCCGTCACCTCGACGGCCTCGTCGACCGCATCGCGGGATACCCAGGACGCCAGCACGCCCAGGGAGATCCAGTCGCTCAAACGGTCCCCGGCCACACCGCCAGTCTGCGCCATAACCCGCGATCATCCCGGTAACCAGCCGAAACCGCCCGGAGGGACACGCCAGGCAAACCAAGATCAACTTACGCTAAGCGGCATTGGGTCATGAGTACACCCACTGCCTTTCACGCTCTTGCTAAGCTCCCGCAAACTGCCGACAGTCTGGAACAGATAAACGTCGCCCTCCAAGCCGAGTATGAACAACTGGATTCGCGGCTTAACATCGTGCAGGAAGCTAGAAGCCTGGCGGAAAGTTATCCGGTGGATCGCGACGGCAACCCTAGTGATGAGGTCTGGCCTCACCTGATTTCTTGTCTAGAAGCTCTCTCGTAATCAGCTCTGCAGCCAGTAAACGGCGGTTGCTGATCGTGATGCGCCCGTACTTGCGGCGTGATGCGCGGGGACTGTTCAGGGTTTCCCACACCAGCCTATTCACGCTGACCTGAGGTAATACTGGAACGTTACCGCTCACTGGCGGCGGCCAGCCGACTCCGCACAAGCCGTCCGGCGCTCCGGTCGGACCAAGATCCGAAATCCAGCCGCACCTGACATCCTGATCCTCAATGAGCATCGAGGCCAGGCCAGACGCCTGGTAGAGAAGACCTGATTGAGACAGGCCGGCCGCAGAGCAAGACGCTGGAACAGATACCGGGGAGCAGCCCGGCGCGGCGGCGCGCCGCGTCCCGGTCGGCACCGATCACTCCGGCATCTGCCCAGTCCGGTCGAACCGGGTGTTTTACGCTGCGGCGCCGCAGCGGGCCCAGGGCGCCCTGGGCCAGCGCGCCGCTGACCGCGGACGCGCAGTCCGCCCGGCACAGCCCCCCTTTCGGTGGCTGCGGCCGATCACCGTCAGTGGGCCGAGAAGAGAACGCGGGCCAGCTCAGACTCAGGCGGCCCCGCCGGAAGTGGCGGCGTACCGTTTGATGCGGACGCGGAGCAGCCGGATGAGTTCGGGCAGGATGCGGCCGAGGTCACCGACCGGATGCTCATCTTCGGCCAGGGGCACCTGCAGACGGCCCTGGCCGAGTACGAGACTCACTACCACGGACAACGCCCTCATACTCACAGGTCAGTCATTTACCCCCGTTTCGGAACCCCACAGGTAGGAACGCTTGGTGTAGCGAGAGGCTCCCGTCACCGCCTGGCGTCCGGGAGCCTCTGCGCCCGATCAGGGGTTTCGCTGGTGCGAGCGCTGCTCTGCTTCGGCTGCGCTCGCCTGCGCTCGGGCTTTCTCCGCCTCAGCCTCCTTCGCGGCCACGTCACGCTGCGCGGCGGCCTTGTCCTGCTGGGCCTCGCCTTCCTGCTTCAGCGACTCGTTCCCGCTTACGGCCCCGGCCGCTTCCTTGGCCCGGCCCTTCACGTCTTCCACGACGCCTTCAACGCCTGCCTCAGGTCCAGACTCGTTCGCCATAATCGTCTCCCATCGCTTTCCCGTACGTGATAGCTTTCGGCGCGCTACCCGGTGATCTCAGGCGCAAACGCAGCGTGTCCCGGTCGCAGTGCGTCGGCCCGCGCCCGCCACGCTGCGAACCGCCGAGGTCTCACCCCAAGGTCAGGGTGCACGCGGAGGAGCGCAGTCGAGGTCACGGATCTTCCTGCGCATTACCCGGCCTACCGGCCGGTTCTCCCTCCCAGCCCGCTGACCAGGAAATCTAGTTGGTCCGCTGCGCATAATCGGCTCTGTCTGGAAACAAGAAGACCGTGGCTAGGACAACGGCGCGACGAAAAGGGCATGATCTCCTCGGCATCTACCTCAACGATCACCTGGCCGGCGCGACCGGCGGCGTCTGGCTGGCTCGGCGGATGGCGGCCGCGGCTGACCCTGGATCAGAGTCCGCGAGAGTCCTGAGCACCCTCGTGGCCGAGATCACCCAGGACCGCGTCGCCCTGATCAAGATCATGGGCACGCTCGGCATCCCGGTCCGCGGCTACAAGGTGTTCGCGGGATGGGCAGGCGAGAAGGCGGGACGGGTCAAGCTCAACGGTCACCTGCTGACGAGATCCCCGCTCAGCGCGCTCGAGGAGACGGAACTCCTCCGGCTCGGCGTGGAAGGCAAGGCCGCCGGATGGCGGTCGCTCCGCTCGCTCGCCGAGCGGGACGGCCGCCTGGACGCAGACCGGCTCGACGATCTCCTCGATCGCGCGAAACGCCAGTCGGACACGCTCGAAACCCTCCGGGTCGCCGTCGCGGAACGGGTTCTCGCCGCGCCCGCAGGAGAAACACGGTGAGGCTCTCGCTGACCCGACGCCCGTCCTGGCCCGGGCCCGAGACATCCTCACCCGGCACCGCACCGACCTTGCCTGCTGGGCCGACGCATCCCGGGGGTTAGGCTGCTTCTCCCCGGCCTCGCCAAGAGGGTGTCGGAGCAGTCCTGGTTCTTCACGCCGGTCGAGCCCAGCGGGCGCTGCGTCTTGGCGCCCTGCGCTTCCAGCGTGCGCCACCGGCTGGAGGAGAAGACCTCCTCGAATGCCTGATACGCCAATTGAGCGTTCGCCAGCGCGGCCTTGCCCTTGAGGGAAGGGTCCGCGCGGGCCTTTTCCAGGCGCCGGTCGATCTCGGTGTCCACGCGGGAGACGAAGAAGGACGCCACCGACTCAATCTCGGTCAGCGATCCCCCAGCCTGCACGCGCTGCTCCAGCCCGGACAGGTAGGCGTCCATGACCGCCCGGTACCGCCCGATACTGAAGATGAGAGTGACGTTGACGCTAATGCCCCGGGCAATGGATGTGGTGATCGCGGCCAGCCCTTCCTGCGTCGCCGGGATCTTGATGAACAGGTTGGGCCGGTCAACCAGCCACCACAGGTGAGCCGCCTCTGCGGCGGTGGGGTCAGTGTCGTGCGCCATCTCGGGGGCCACCTCCAGCGAGACCCGGCCGTCGCGGCCGGTGCGCTGCGCCACCGGGGCAAGCAGGTCGCACGCGTCGCGGACGTCAGCGGCGGTGATGGCCCGCAGCGCCTCCCCGACGCTGATCTTGCGGACGGCCATCGCGTGTACCTGGTCGTCGTAGGCGCCGGAGGCGCTGATCGCGGCGGCGAAGATGGTCGGGTTGGTGGTGACGCCCACAACGGAGTAGTCGTCGACCAATGACTGCAGGTCGCCGCTGCGGATGCGGTCGCGGGAGAGGTCGTCGAGCCAAAACGGCGACCCCGGCTTCCGACAACTCGACCAGCTTCTCGTTCGGTGCCATGAAAGTGCCTTCTGGGTTCGGGGACGGGAAAGGGGCGGCGGGGCAGCGGTCGTCGGCGCCGCTCGTCCAGTGATCGGCGACGCGGCGGGCGTCCAGCTTGTCCAGGAAGACCTCCACCTGACACTGCTGACCGGAGCTGGCCAGCACGAGCCGGTGCCCCTTGATGGCTACGAGTAGGTCGCGCGCACCAGGCAACGGCGCCATCTCCTCAAGCAGCGCGTCGGCTTCCTTGCCCTGCTGGTCCCGGCCCTGGTCGCCTACCCGGCGCTCCAGGTACCGGACTCCAACAGCCATGACCACATGGTCTCCGCCCATGCCGATCAGCCGGTGCAACCGCCACACCGGTAGGTCTCGCCCACCGAGCGCAGGGCCCAGGTACCAGGCGAGCGCATGCTGGTAGTTGAAATCGATGAAGTCCCGTCAATGCAAGAACGGCAACGGTGCGGTCTGTCACGTCCGGCCACTACCTGCCAACCCGATGCCCAACCACGCGGAAGTCCGGGTCGACTCCAGCGCACCGCCCTCGCCCGCGACCTGCAAGCAGGACTGCTACTACCCAGGGTCCCCGCCCTGCCGCCGCCGTCTACTACCATCCCGCCGGCGAAGGACTCGAAATCGGCGGAGACTTCTACGACATCTTCTCTCTCCCCGGCAGGTGGGCTTTCATGCTCGGCGACGTGTGCGGGCGCGGCGCGATCGCGGCGCTACCACCACCCTGGTCCGCCACACCGCCCGCGCCGTCGCCCCGCTGCTCCCCGGACACAGCGCCGTCGCCCAGGCCTGAACAAAGGCCCTGCTCGACCGGCCCGACAGCCACGGCGCCGGCTTCGTCACCATGACCTACGGCCACCTCGCCCTCACCGACGACGGCGGCCTCGACATCACCCTCGTCCGGGCCGGCCATCCCCGCCCCGGCACATCGACTGTCGGCGCGCAGTCCGCCCCTTCCTCGGCGTCACCGAAGCCCGCAACACCCGAACCCGAGCAACTGGGCGACGAACGACCGCGTGCCGGGCGCTCAACTCCGGGCCCCCCGGCACGGCCCTGCCTTTCCGCCGCCACGCCATCAACGCCGACCGCAGCCAGCGAGCCGGCATGGGCCGCCCGGCGCCGGACGGCCCATGCCGGTGATGTCCAGCGCCGGGCTAAGCGGTGACGGCCTGCTTGTGGTCGTTGCTGGTGACCTGGATGCTACGGGGCTTGGCGGCCTCGCGCACGGGGATGGTCAGCGTCAGCACGCCAGCGGCGTAGTCCGCGCCGATGTTCTCGGCGTCCAGGGTCTCGCCGAGGAAAACCTGGCGGGTGAAGGTGCCGTAGGGCCGTTCGGAGACGATCATCTCCGCATCGTCGGGTTGGGCGGGCGTTCGCTCGGCGCGGACGGTGAGCACGTTCTGCTCGACGGTCAGGTCGATGGACTCGGCCCCGACGCCGGGCAGGTCGAGGCAGATGCGGAAGTCGTCGCCCTGGCGGTACGCGTCCATCGGCATCGCGGCGGGGCGGGCGGTGGTGCCGAATACCTGCTGGGTGAGCCGGTCCAGTTCGCGGAACGGGTCGGTGCGCATGAGCATGATGGTGCCTCCTTGCCGTGTCGTCGTGTCATGTCACGCTCACGGGATTTATTTATCATGCCTCCGGTTACCTGACAAGGCTCGACTTAGATTTTTTCGCACGGCATACTGGAGAAGAAAGGCGGAGCCTGCCCACGCGGAAGAAGGTGATTGGTCATGACCGCAGCAGGTCATGGCGGGCCGGATCCGGATCTGTATCGGCTACTGGGAGTGCCGCGAGAAGCATCCCAGGAAGAGATTGCCCAGGCGTGGCGGCGCCGGGCACGGGCCGAGCACCCTGATGCCCGGCCCCGTGATGCTGCCGCGCCTGGCCGGTTCCGCGTCCTGGCGCAGGCTTACCAGATCCTGGGCGATCCGGCTCGGCGAGCCGCCTACGACCGGGCCCTCGGGCCCGGGCCCGGGCCGACCGGTCCTGGTGCGGAGGTTCCCGTGGTCCGGGTACGGCCGCGCCGGCCAGCCGGGCCGGGCGTCGGGTCTGCGGCGCGAGCGCCGGGACCGCCGCTGTGGGTGGGTCCGGTCCGGGTGCAGGGCCCGCGGCGGGCGCCGGCGGGCGGCTGGGATGAGGAGGCTAGGCTGGCCGTGCTGGCTCTGTGGTACCTGGCCGGGGAGCGGGACCGGCCGTGGTGAGCCCGGGGTGGGCGGACCTGGACCGGGGTCTTTTCTCCATCTCGGTGGCCGCCGAGCTGGCCGGGCTGCACCCGCAGACGCTGCGGATCTACGAGAGGGAAGGGCTGCTGGATCCCGTGCGCAGCGCCGGCGGCACCCGGCGGTACTCCCGGCGGGACATCGACCGGCTCGAGCAGATCTGCGCGCTGACCGCGGACGGCCTGAACCTGGCCGGCATCCGCCGTGTCCTGCAGCTGCAGGAGGAGACCCGCCAGCTGCAGGCCGAGCTGGCCCGGCTGCGCGGCCTGGCCGCCGGAACGCCCGCCCGCACGCCCAGGGAACCCTGAACCTTACCGGGACGGCTGACCCGGGGTGCAGGCCCCGCACTAGGGTCAGCCGTCACGCGGATCCTGGTCGCGCAGCCGGGCGTGCAGGCTGGCAGTCAGGGTGCGCTCGGCGGCCAGGTCATCTTCCAGGGCCAGGATCCGCTGCGCGGCGACCAGCGTGTGACCTTGGTCGAACAGCTCCCTGATCCGCGCCGCGAAGGCGAGCTGGCGGCGGGTGTAGAGGCGGTGCCCGCCCGCTGAGCGCTGCGGGGTCACCGCGCCCGCGGTGTCCAGGGCACGCAGGAATGCCTGCTGTACGCCCAGTACCTCGGCGGCACGGCCGGTGGTGAAGGCCGGATAATCCAGATCGTCAAGCCGTCCGGTCATGGCCGGAGCACCTCCGCAGATCGGGGCGCGTGACCGCCGGATTGCGATGGGTCCTTGACAGCTTCCTGCAGTGCGCGCTATATAAAAAGTGTATCGGTCATTGACCTGGCAACGCTATCGAAGGTTCCCGGGAGTGTGATCGGCATGAATGTGCCTACCCGTGAGACGGACGCGACGTTCGCGGACCTGATCTGCGCCGACCAGCAGTGGCTGCGCGAGGAATTCGACGCGCTGATCTCGGCCTCCTTCGGCGAGCCGCCCTCGCCACCCCGGTCCGCGCCGCCACCAGTCCCGCCGCGTCCCGCCCGTCCGTACCCGCCCTCCTGGCGGCCCGCGGCAGGCCAGGTCGCCACTACCTATCCCGCTGCCAGGCCAGCTCACAGCCGGCAGCGCTCACCTCCGGCGTGACCCGCCGGCCTCCGGCCGGCCGCTCAGCAATCGTCCGCACCCGGCACCTGCCCGGAGTGCCCTGAAAGGAGAAAGGACAGGAATAACTCAGCCGGAGCCCATCGGTGCGCGGCGGTTCTCCACATCCAGGAGCACCGCCGCGGCCGGTCGCGGGAATCGGCGATGCTGACGGCGGATCGTGGTCACCGCCTGACGTCCGCTCGGCATTCCAGCCTCCTCGCTCTCACCACAAGAGAGGTTACAGCTGTCAGATACGCTGACCATGCTTGCCGGGGTGCTGCAGGCCGCGACGGTCAGCTCCCACTCAGCGGGGGGCGTCGAACCGCAATTGCCCCGCCGCGACGTCCGCGGCGACCCCTAGGATCCCCCGCTTGTGCGCAATGGCATATGCCAGCAACTCGACTGTCGCCTCTGCGGGGGACACCCCAAGCTGGGCACTTACCATCCCGCTGGATTGAGAGATCTTGGCAGACACCAAGGCCCCCGCCAGCTCAGCTCTACTGAGGTCCTCGCTCACGCTGATGCCCCGGCTTCCCCTAGCGGCTTGCTCCGCACTGCGGACTAGCCAACGCCGGGGTCTCGGGCGAATCGGATATAGGCCTATGTTACGTCAGCCTGAGCCTTCGCGACAGAACGCCAGCATGTCCCGGGCCTGCACGGTAAGCGACAGCGACAGCGACGCCGGGATGGCGCCCGCCTTGCTCGCCGCGGCCAAGGGCAGGCCCCTGACGGCGACGTCGTCCTTGAAGCCCGGCCTGAACCGCCTGATCACCGCCACTCAAGCTCGCTACCGGGTCAGCGCCTCCACGATCCGCCGGGTGCTCAAGGCCCTGAAGATCCCTCCGGCGCCGCAACGGAACACCGACACGACGTGGCGGACGTTCCTGCACGCCCAGGCAGCCACGATGCTCGCCACGGACTTCTTCCCCGTTAGGCCCCCGGGCATGTCCGAACGCCGGGCCCTGGACCGATGGCACGGCTGGTGCCTGCCGGAGGCGGCAGGCGCGCGGCCCGGTCGCCCCCCGCTCCGCGCCAGACGGCCTGGTTCCCGCACCCGGTATCGGCTTCAGCACGCGTCGCTGAGCTGGCTCCGCAGGTAAGCGAGTGCCCGGGCTAGCAGGCGGGAGACATGCATCTGCGAGATGCCTAGCCGTTTGGCTATCTCCTCCTGGCTGAGGTTGCCGTAGAAGCGGAGCACGAGAACGCGCTGTTCCCGTACGGGGAGTTCGTCCCAGTGCCGGGTCACTGCCTCCATGCTGAGCGCGTGGTCGATTCCAGAGTCTTCCTCACCGAGGAAGTCGCCCAGCTCGGCGGGATCGTCTCGGCTGCTGGACAGGGGGCGTTCAGGGAGTGCGCACTGAACACCTCCCCGGCCTGCCGGGCCTCGCTGACCTCACCGGTGGTGACGCCGAGCCGACTGGCCAGCTCGCTGTCGCCCGGCGTGCGGCCGAGTTCCTGGGTTAGCTCCTCTTCCGCGCCCCGCATCTGCAAGAGCAGCTCCTGGGCGGAGCGGCCGACGTTGAGCTGCCACCTCTTGTCGCGGAAGTGCCGCTTAATCTCGCCGGTGATGCAGGGCACTGCGTAAGCGCGCAGGCCGCTCCCGAACGCCGGGTTGTAGTTATTGATCGCTTTCAGCAGCCCGACGTAACCGACCTGCATCAGGTCCTCGACGGGCTCGGGGCTGTTCTGGTAGCGCCTGACGCACGCCCGGACCAGTCCGCTGACACCGCTCCACTAGCACCTCGCAGGCGGCGGCGCGCTCGTCGCTGCCGAAATGGCCAGGCGCGGCAGCGATCGAGCAGCTCGTCGTCGGTCGGTTCATGCCCCGCCGGGCACGCGGTAAATTCGCTGCCGCCGCGACGAGCTTGGAGGGTTACCTCCCGGCCGGACTCGCCGACATAAGGCTCAAGAGTCATGAAGGATCCTGTCCCGAATTCGGACGCAGGAGCCGCTTTCTGACTCACTCGTCTTCGCTTATCGACGCGAGGCTGACTGGGCACACCCACCAGCCTGGCCGTGTGTCGCGTTGTGCCGCCAGCGGTGCCGGCCGCGGACGTCAACGGCTCGTGTACCCCGGCTGCGCCATCCCCGCAAACCGCCCGGAGGTGACGGCCAAGGGGCACTGGAACCTTATGCCACAGCCAAGGCGACCGCCCGGGTTCCGGAGCGGGCGCGGGGCAATTTGGGCTGGTTTGGGCCTGGCAAGGTGCAGTTCGTGACTGTAGCGTTACCTGGGAGCCCGGAGATCCACGTGGGATCGGCGGGCCCGGCCACCCTCCCGCCGACCTCTCCCAGGAACGAATCCAGCGAATACGAGCGAGCCGCATAAACCCAGGTCAGGACCAGCGGCCGAGTTCTGAAACCCGCAGGTCCCCTCCGCCTCGGAGACCAGTTCAGGTGCCGGAGGAGCAACTCAGACAGCAGGACAGACCGCTCGTCATCGGACAGCCGTCGCTTCCAGGGACGCACAACACCATCATGCCGCCAGGTTGGGGTAGGGACGTTGTCGGCGACCGTCAGCCCCGCGCCGTAGTGCTCAACGTCTGTACTAACCTTGCGTCCTCCGCCGGGTGAGCGGGGCGAAGCGCGGCTTGGGGCTTTGCGCGGACACCTGTGACTGGGGACTGGGTTCGGACATCGCGCGCCGGCCGGCTTAGGAGGCGCTGTAGATCAGGGCAGCCCCCCGGCCTAGGTACAAGGGCGCGCCGATCAGGGCGATGGCGCCGTCGGCGGGCAGGGCGACCGAGAAACCGAACCGGGAGTCCTTGTTGGCACCGGAGAGCGTGAGCTGGGCGGTGGGCTTGGTCGTGCTGACCCACCCGGTCTCCGAAGGCGCCTGGAACACGAAGGCGGTGCCAGGGGCGCGGGTGGGATCCTGCCAGTCCCCCACCAGGGCGGTGGTTCCGGTCGCCGACAGGGCGACAGAAAAGCCGAAGAAGGAATCATCGGACGTGCCACCGTGGGTCAAGGTGGCGGCCGGCACGGACATGCTGGTCCAGGCGTTCTCCGCGGACGCGTGGTAGATCAGGGCCGCGCTCTCACCGAACGCGCCGACCAGGGCGGTGCTGCCATCGGCGGACAAAGCGACCGCGGACCCGACGGCCGCCTCCGAGCTGCCGGCGGCGTCGCTGAGGGTCGCGGTGGGGGAGGACGTGCTGGTCCAGGCGCCTTCCGCGTGCGCGCGGAACACGTACACCGCGCCCGACTCGAACGGGGGCCCGGTCAACTCAGCGCCGACCAGGGCGATGGTGCCGTCCGCGGACAACGTAACCGCGCCGCCGAACTGCTGCCCTGAGGGGCCCGCGGCGTTGGTGAGGGCGGCGGTGGGGGACGACGAGCTGGCCCAGGCGTTCTCGGCGGAGGCACGGAAGATGTAGGCCGCGCCGCCCGGCCCGGCGAACTCAGCGCCGATCAGGGCCGTAGTGCCGTCCGCGGACAGCGAGACCGAGTCACCGAACATGTCATTGGCCGCGCCGGCGGCGTCGGTGAGGGCGGCGGCGGGGATGGACGTGCTGGCCCAGGCGCCTTCCGCGGAGGCGTGGAAGATGTAGGCGGCACCGGTGCGGCTGTCGGTATCCGGGGCACTGACCAGCGCCGTGGTGCCGTCGGAGGACAGGGCGACCGAGATTCCGAGGGTGGCTCCCGCCGGGCCGGCGGCGTCGGTGAGCTTGGCGGTGGCCGTGTACTTGGTGGACCAGGCGTCCTCGGCCGTGGTGTGGAAGATGAACGCCGCTCCCCTGCCGTCGTTGACGCCCCAGTCCCCGACCAGGGCGGTGGTGCCGTCGGAGGACAGGGCGACCGAGTAACCGAGGGTACTGTTCGGGCCCGCGTGATCGCTGAGCTTGGCCGTCGGGGTGGACGTGCTGGTCCATACCGGGCCGGCCCCGAGGCGGGCGTGGATCACCCGGGCCAGGCCGGCCGGGACCGGGCTGGCCGGTCCCGCGGCCGGGGATGCCGCGGACGGGGACGCCAGAGCCGGCCGTGACGGTACCAGGGCACCCAGGGCGGCCAGGACCGCGATCGAGGCGCACAGCCCGTACCTCCGCCAGCCGCCAGGCCGCCTGCCCTGCTCGCCCCGCACCGCCGCGGAGCCGTCCCAAGCCGACATCACGCCGCCCCCTCCCGATCGTCCCGGTGTGCTCGATGACCGTCCCGGCGCCAGCCCGGGCACAGGCCCTGATGGAAGGTTAGAAGAAAGCAGCCAGGTTTGAACAGCGCCCGCATAGGTATCAATGGCCGGGTTTTGGGCTCTGTCGCGAATTCTGCGACGCGTTACGGATAGTGAGATGCCTGGGAGGGCTGACAGTACCGGCGGCATCCACCACCTACCGATCCACGACTTCCTGCTTCCGACACCTATTGACCGCCCGCTTGTGCTGATCTGGCAAGCGTGCCGTTTGGCCCGGCGTGCGCCGCGCGAACCCCAAGGCCGAGCGGCGGCGCTGACGCCGACCAGCGGCGCCGTGCGTCGCTTGGATACGTACTGGACCGCGGTGATCTGAGGACACATTGCTCGGCTGGCTATGGCGCACGGTCAGCTCGCGCCGCCAAAATTTGGGCCTGTTTACGGCGGAATTCCTCACCTACGATCTCGGTGACCGTCGGTTACGCAGATGCAGCAGACCGGGTTCAGGGGAGGGAGTGGCCCGGCGCGCCCGCGCGCCGGCTATTCCGGAGGGAAGGACCGTACCGCATGAGCGCAAACCAATCCAGCCTTGAGGCAGGCAGATACGGCTACGACGTCGTCGTCGCCACCACGCAGTTGAGCATCAACTCCACGATGAAGCCGTACTTCTCCGAGCTGACCGCACCGGTCGTCACCATGTGCTACGTGGAGGACCCCGCCAATCCGAAAACGGTCTCCTACGACCAGCTCCTTGAGCTGACCCACGGCGTGGACCCGTTCGAAGTCCCGGACGGGACCGACCCGCAAAGCAAGGAGCTGTGGAGCGTGGCCGCCGCGGGCTTCGTCTACGGGTTCCGGCTGCAGATCGGGCTGCCGTTGCTGGACGATCCGGGAAGCACTCCCGACATCGTCAAGCTCGGCGTGAGCGCCGCCAACGTCACCTTCTACCTGCTCTCCGCCGAACTCGACCTGGTCGGGTTCAGTGGAGACGCGAAGCCAACCTGGACCAACGTCTCCCAGCCGTACGGCAGCCCGTGGGTTTTCACATCCGTGGCCGACCTACGGCTCGAAGACGTCCCGCCAGGGAGCTACGGCACACTGCCCGAACCGGTCCAGCAAACGATCAAGGATCTCAGCGGCACCGCGTTCAGCATTCAGCAGCTCCTGCTCGACCTGAGCACCGCGATCTTGGTTGCCATCCCGGACATCAAGGGGCTGGCCAGCCCGATCACCTTCATGCTGAAGAACTACTTCCTCGCCGTGTATATGAACCAGCTGCAAGCGGCGGCAGGCGGCAACCTGGTCCTCGGCTGCGCCATCAAGCAGCAGGCGCCGTCGGCGGCCACGATGACGATCACCGACATGAGCCTGGAGGTGTCGCCGGTCACCGCACCGGACGGCAGCCCGGTAACCAACCCGACGAAGGCACAGCAGGATCTCACGACGCTGAACTACCTGTGCGCAACCGACAACCACAAGCTCCCGCCCCCCGAACCGTTCACGTGGAACTGGATCGACGACGCAGAGAAGACCAGCGATAGCGGTGTGGTCGCGATCAACCGCCTTTCGTTCGTCCAGAAAATCCAAGAGCAGATGCTGCCCAACGTGATAGCCAACTGCTACAAGCCGTACGTCAGGGTCCAGATTGTGTGGTATTCGGGCCAGGCGGACATAACGATGAACGTCACGCCCGGTGGTCAGCCGACCATCAACCAGAGTCCGGTCCCTACCGGGATCCCAGGAAGGGATCTGCAGGTCCTCAAGTTCACCTTCCACGGTCATGACGAGGACGCGGGTACCCCGTCCTTTAACGGCACTGCCAGCCTGGATACCTATTACGACGCCACCGTCTACTTCTCGGGGAGCAACTTCCCGAAGGCCAGGATCACCGTCGAGCAGAACCAGAAGTTCGACATGCGCGTGACCCGGCTGGGGGCCACGACCACCGGCTCGCCGGTCGTCATCAAGCGGGTGGACACTTGCGACATCGTGGTCGACGACTACGGGCATCTCATCGCCAACATGGCCACTCCGGTGCCCGCGGAAAACCACGCCACCCAGGATGCGACCAGCTTCTGGGGCGACATGTACGGCGGGTCGAACAGCCTGTATGCCAACACCGCCAGCATCGTGGCCGGCACCGGCGGCACGATGCTCAACTCGCTGCCGTTCACCGTGTTCCAGTACTTCGTGTTCCCCGGCGGGCAGACGTTCAGCTACAAGGAGGTCGCGTTCGCCCAGATCGGCGACATGGTCTCGCACATCGTCTATGCCGATCCGGACGGGGTCACGCCGGACATGTCGCTGCTGCCTGGCCAGGTCCAGGGGGGTAATCAGCTTAACGACGGCCAGTGGCTCGCCAACAACGGATACCTGGTCTCTCCCAACGGGAAGTACGCCGTCATCCTGCAAAACGACGGCAACCTCGTCCTGGTGCACGCGAACAACGGCAACCCGGACCTGGGCCGGCCGTACTGGTCGGTGTTCGCCAACTCGACCAACAAGATCGTCGGGAAGTTCACCGGCATCCCGTGCTTCCTCTCCATGCAGTCTGACGGCAACCTCGTGCTGTACAACAGCAAGAGCCCAGTCAGCTCTGGGCCGCCTTACTGGGCGATCAACAGCGGCCTGTCCAAGCTCGACACGTTCATGGCCCTCATGCAGGACGACGCCAACTTCTGCGTCTACCACCGCGTTGGCGAGGACACGCAGGGCGACCCCGTATGGGACGCCGGCATCCACTCCATCCCGAAGGAGTAGCACCATGAGCGAATACACGATCACGTACTCAGCCGAGCTCATGCGGAACTTCCTGCAGGACGAGATCCTGGACGCGGAATCGAAGTTCGAGGCGCTGCAGACCCAGGCCGGATCGTCGCTGCTATTCTCCATCGGCACCGACCATGCGCTGTACCTGACCAGAGAAGCGCCGGGCACCACGAGCGGGTGGCAGCGCAAGGACATCAGCAGTGCGCTGATAGCCAGGGACTTCGGCGCCGGGTCGGGCGCCCGGTGCGTGAACTTCAGCTCCGCGCAGTGCCCGCAGGGGGCCGCTCCGATGATCCACCTCGCCATGATCGTCAACGCGGGCTCCAGTGATCAGCTGTACCTGAGCCTGAACAATCCCGACGCGGACGAGTCGTGGACGGACGACCCGGCCTGGACGGCGTACCCGTTCGACGCCGGCGACCACGCGCTGCCGAAGGTCAAGATCGTCAACGTGTTCCTCAGCGAGGCCATCGGCAAGGAGTACATCGTCGTCGACGTGCTCCGGGACCCGGCCAGCCCGCAGGGCCTGCTGTACCGGTACTACATCGACCCGGCCAGGACCGGCGACGGACGCGCGTGGAAGCCGGGCTCCCTGGCCATGGACTTGTCCGCGACCGGCTACACCAGCTGCCTGGGCCGCCAGTCCGGACAGCAGGTGGACGGCCTGTATACCTCGGGCCAGGTGTCCGGCCGCGCGCAAATCAACTACCAGCCGCTCTACAACCCTTACGGCGGGCCGGCGAATCCCTCCCGGTTCACGTTGCCCGGCGGGGTGACCGCCGACTTCATCGCGGCCAGCCGCAACGCCGACAACACCTCTGACCTGTACCTGACCGCGGGGGACTCGCTGTACTGCCTGCCTGCCAAGAACCCGGACGGCAGCGCCGGCCAGGCGGGCGGTTCGGTCGCGGTGCAGGTGGCCGTCAGTGACATGTTCAGGGGCGTGAAGGCCCTGTTCGCCGCCCCCGCGTCCGCTTCCGGCAAGGGCGTGATCGTGTGGGGTCTCAACGGCAGTGACCAAGTTTTCTACACCACCTGCACGGGCGGCAAGCCGACCTCGGGACCGTGGAGCGTGCCGCTGCCGATCGTCAGGCAGGCCGAGCAGGTCTCGCCGTATCTAGACCGTGTCGCGGACGCTAACACGTTCTTTTGCCACACCGGGACGAGTAAGCTGAGCAAGGCGATGAAGTCGCCCGACACCGGCATGTGGACGTTCCACGACATCACGCTTGACCCGCCGTCCACGCAGAGTGCGGCCAGGGACGTCATGTCCTACACCACCAGGATCCAGGTCACTGACGCTAACGGGCAGCCGGTATCCGGCGTTCCGCTCAGCGTCACGGCCAGCAACGTCACGGGCGCACACATCAACTACCTTCGCTACGTGCTGCGGCCGGAGACACCGGTACAAGTGGAGACCGACGACAACGGCAGCATTACGGTCGTGGAACCGGTCGGAACGCTGGCCGGCTCGCGGATCACCGTGGTCGCGGGCGCTACCAGGCTGACCGTCAACCCGATGGACAGCGCGTTCACGAAGGTATCGAGCTTGACCACGAAGGCCGACCTCAGCAACGCGCAAATCGTTTCCCCGGACGGTAGCACCCGGAAGCTGGTCCCGGATGGGACGAGCGATTCGGACCTGCAGGCGGTCGCGTCGACCAACCAGACGCTCGGGCAGGCTTATGGCGGGCAGGTGTCGGGCGCCTTGATGGCGCACTCCGAGGTGGCGGTCGCTTCGGGCGGCGGGCTGATTTCCGAGGCGGGAGACCTACTCAGGGCCGTCGGCAACGCGATAGAGGACGAGGCACTCGAAGCGTTCGAGGTGATCAAGGACACCGCCACCGGCGTGTGGCAGCTGATCGTCCACATCGGCGGGCAGCAGTTCCAGGCCGTGCTCGACACACTGGAGTCCGTCGTCGAGAGCGCGTATCACGTGCTGTGCATGATCATCGACGAGATCAAGAAGGTGCTCGAGTTCCTGGAGTTCCTCTTCGAGTGGCGCGACATGACGCGCACCAAGGAGGTCCTCAAGACGATGATCAAGGTGTTCCTTAGCTATCAGGTCGGCCAGATCAGGGCGGTAGGTGCCGCACTGGACCAGCAGATCCTCGACGCCGAGGCCCAGCTCGCGTCCTGGGCGGGCAAGTCTGACTGGGCCGGGCTCAGCACTAGCACACCGGCGCAGGAGGCGGCAAGCGCGGCCCCGCAGAGCGCGCCGGGTTCGGTGCTGTCGTACCACTACCAGAACAACGCATCGGACACCACGCTACGCGGACCGGCTCCGCCCGGGCCGCCGGATCAGGTGCCGAGCGACGACGCCTTCGCCGTGCTTGAACGCGAAGGCGACACCCTGTACGCGGCCATTCAGCGCCTACTGGACCTCGGCGGGCGGATAACCACCATGCCGCTGCCGGACATCCTGACCGAACTCGTCGCGATCCTCGGCGAGGCGGTGCTGGAAAGCGCGCGCAACGTCCTTGACGCAATGTTCGACCTGGTCGCCGGCATCGCACAGTCGGCGCTGGATCTGCTGGACGCCCCGATCCACATCCCGGTCGTATCCGACGTGCTGAACTTCTTCGGGGTGCCGGACTTCTCGTTCCTCGACGTCATCTGCTGGATCGGCGCGATCCCGGCCACCCTGATGTACAAGATCATCGCCGGCGCCGCGCCGTTCCCTGACACGACGGAAACGGCGGCGCTGATCGGCGTTCCCGACTACCCGTCGCTGCTGGCCATGTTCGGCGCCACACCGCAGGTCACCGCGCCGCACCTCGCGGCACCGCACGTCGCGGCGCCGCACGCCACGATGGCTGTGCCGCGGACGCAGGCGGCTGACCTATCCCCTGGTGACATAGCCATTCACTTCACCGGTCACTGCGTTTCCGGGGTCTGTGCCCTGGTTGTGACCCCGCTCCAGATAGTAGAGATCGCCGGGCTTCCGGAAACCGTGTACGGGAAGCTCACCGGGCCGCTGAGCGTCATCGGTGGGCTCGGCCAGATCACGGCGTGGTACGTGGCCAACAAGCTCGTGCCCTACGAGGCGATCGAGAACATCGGCATGAGCACCTTCAATGACCTACTCACCTGCGCCCGCCTAGCGTTCAAGCTCGTCGGAGCGGCGGTGCAGAAATGGGACCCGTGGCCCGATTACGTGCCGGTGAGGTCGGTGGGGCCGCTTAAGATCTCCGACCCTCGGGGTTTGTACGCGTTCATCGACATGCTGATTGCGCTGGTCACCGTAGTCCCGGTGATCTATCACTTCGTCGAACTCTCCGAGCCACCTGGCGGCTCCGGCTTGGAGATAGCCACCATCGACGAGCTGAGCAACGTCACGAACATCATCGCCCGGCTGGCCTATGGAGCCGGTGTCAACCTTCCGGAGGAAGCCATGGAGGGAAAGGTGCTGTGGGCAATGCTGTTCACTGGGATGAACCTCAGCACGGGCGGAATGCAAATCGCGGAGGCGGGGTGGGCGCTCGGCTGACAGGGTGTAGTGGTCGAATACTGGTCGCTGGTTTGACCTGGGCCTACGGCGTCGGCATGATCGGCACCCATGTGTGTCGCGCTGGCTTACCGGCTGCTGGTGACCGTGCTGTCCTGGCTCGCGCTGCTGGCCCGGTCCTCGTCGGCCAAGGACGCGGAGATACTCGTGCTGCGGCACGAGGTGGCCGTGCTGCGCCGGATCAACCCCAGACCGCGCATGTCCTGGACCGATCGGGCCAGACTCGCCGCGCTGGCCAGGATCATGCCCAAGGGGCTGCGTGCCTGGCGGATCGTGACGCACGGCACGCTCCTGCGCTGGCACCGGCGGCTGGTGGCGGTGAAGTGGCGACAGCCCAGACCGCCGGGACGCCCGCCGATCCCTGAGGAGCTTGCCGCGTTGATCGTGCGCCTAGCGCGGGAGAACACCCGGTGGGGCGTGGTCAGGATCCAGGGCGAGCTGCACCGGCTCGGGCATCGGGTGGCTGCCTCCACCATCCGCAAGATCCTGCGCACCCACCGAATCCCGCCGCCATCTGGGCGTGACGGATCCTGGGCTGCTTTCCTACGAGCCCACGCCGCCACGCTCCTGGCCGCCGATTTCTTCCACGTCGACTGCGCCCTCACGCTCTCCCGCCTGTACGTGGCGTTCGTCATTGAACTCCAGACGCGGCGGGTGCACCTGCTCGGGATCACCAGGCACCCGACTGGCCAGTGGGCTACGCAGCTTGCCCGCAACCTCGCCGTCGAACTAGAGGAGGCCGGATCCCGGTTCACCTACCTGATCCGGGACCGGGATACCAAGTTCACCGCCGCGTTCGACGCCGTGTTCGCCTCCATCGGGATCACCACGCTGCCGACCGCGCCCCAGGCGCCTAGGATGAACGCCCATGCCGAGCGCTTCGTGCGCACGGCGCGGGCTGAGTGCACCGATCGGATGCTCATCGTCGGCGAGCAGCACCTCCGGGTGGTCTTGTCCGAGTACATCGGCTACTACAACAACGGCCGCAGCCACCAGGGCAAGGGAATGGAACTGCGCGCACCAAATGACGACCCGGACATCATCGCCTTCCCCGTCCCGCCCGCCCAGATCCAGCGCCGGGCCAGGCTCGCCGGGCTGATCAACGAATACCGGCAGGCAGCATGAGCCCAGTTCAGCGCCAGTAGCCGAGTTCTCGACCAGTACACGCGTCGAACGATGCGGTGAACTGACCGGCCCGGTTCCGGACCAGGAACCGCAAGCCTGTGGCACGATCATCCAGGTCCGTCAGCAGGTTGCGGGTCTGCTGTGTGGTCCACGGCCCGTCCGGGTTCGCAGTGACACCGAGAATGTGCACGTAACGGCTGCCGCCCTCCATGACGAACAGGCTGTAGAGGCGCCGCAGGGTCACCACGCAGTCCACGTGGATGAAATCGGTGGCGAGCATCGTCGAAGCCTGCATATGCAGGAATTTCCTCCACGTCGTATCGGAGCCCCCGCTTCGGTGCCGAAGGGATCTTCAGCGCCTTGAGCGCCCGGCGGATGGTGGACGCGCGCTGATCCGGTGGCCGAGCTTGAGCAGCTCGCCCTGGATCCGTTGATATCCCCAGCTGTCGTTCTCGGTGGCGAGCCGCTCTATCAGCGCGGCGATCTCGGCGCTGACCGGCGCGGGCAGGTCCAGTTGCGGGTGACCAGGTGGCGGTGCCGCCGCAAGAAGGTGCAGGGGGTGACCAGCCGGTGCATTCGCAGCCGCGTCGGCAAGAGCCGGATCAACGCGGCGAAGACCGTACGGTCGGCCCAGTCGAGCCGGGGCCGCAGACTGGTCCGCCGTAGCACGGCGACCTCGTGTCGGAGAACGAGCAGCTCGGCGTCCTTGGATGCCCTTGACCGGCCGAGCAGGATCAGCCAGCCGCAGAGCCGGACAAAGATGAGATGGAGCAGGCGCAAGGACACAGAAATCATGGTTCCCGACCGTCCGTCCAACCGTAGCCGCAGCTCAAAGGCCAGGCAGACTTCTGGCACCCCACAGGCGCGAGCGCCCTCCGATACGGGATCCCGCAGGTGCTGTAACGCACGCCGCCGGCCCCTGCAGGCCAGTCACGGCATTTCCGCGCTGAGATGCGGGTTGTGCACCGGAATGGCTAATATGAGCGTCCTAGGTTTGGCACAGACAGGAACACGCCTGGCGACGGGCGGGGGCGGTAGGAGCGGTTACGCCGGGTTGGGCCCGGGCCGACAGCAACGACGGCACCTGGCGCTACGGAGGCGGCCCACTTTCAGTCGGCTGCGGCATGCTTGCCTGACACCCCTCGCGGTGGCCCTCGCTGACTACGGCACCGCAATCAGGGCAGACGAGATGCGCCCAGCAGGCCGCGTCCCCTGTTTCCCCCGCCGCAGGGGCTTCACTCGCGAGAAGGCCGGCGAGAACCGTCGCGTGACTGCGCTTCGCGCCTGCGGTCGCGGTCAGTAGCGTCAGCGGACCCTCGGCCGCCAGCGTCCGCAGCCTGCCGAGCGCAGCCCGCGACGAAGGCATGCCAAGTTCGGCGGTGTAGCGCAGGAGGAACTCGGCGAACTTAGCCGGGTCATGCCCGTACCAGGTCCGAAGCTCGCTGGACGGTGCGACATCACGGAGCCAGTCATCAAGGGCCGCGGCGTCCTTTCGCAGGCCCCGTGGCCAGAGCCGGTCGACGAGGATACGGGAGCCGTCCCCTGGCTCCGGTTCCTCATAGACCCGGCGGACACGGATTACCGGGGTCACGGCGGTCCCCTTCGCGATTGGCACGCCACTCCACCGGACCATTCCATGCGCTGCAGCCTGCCTGCCAGTTGATTTAGTATCGTAACACGATATATTTGACTCGCACGAGGATGGCGAAGGAGGCACATGATGCGGGCAAGACGGAAGGACCGTTGTGCGCTCCGCCGGATCGGCGCCGAGCTTCGCCGCGAGGACCCGCTGCTCGCGGCCGTGCTAAGCGAAGATAGCGGTGCGCCCGCCCCGGAACAGCATCCGGAGAACGGCAGGGCCCGCCGTCGGCAAGCACGGAAAGCCGACCAGCGCGGCACACCTTACGTTCCGTTCGTCTCGTTCTGACCGCCGGTGCCACCCCCGGCCGCACCTGACGGCCGTCCGCTCACCGGCCTGGATTACCAGAACCTGCGCGCGTTCCGTAGCGCCCTGCGGAGATTCCTCAGCTGGAGCGAAACGCGGGCGCGCGAGGCAGGCCTCACCCCTGCGCAGCATCAGCTGCTGCTGGCGGTCAAGGGCCACCCGGGCGGCGGGCCGCCGACCGTCGGCGACATAGCGGACTACCTTCTGCTGCGCCATCACAGCGCGGTCGAGCTCATCGACCGCGCCGAGACAGGGTGCCTGGTGCAGCGCGAGCCGGACGAGGGCGATGCCCGGGTGATTCGCGTCCGCCTCACCCCCCGCGGGGAAGAACGCCTGGCCCAGCTTTCGTCAGTGCATCTCAGCGAGCTACGCGGCCTCGCCCCGCTCCTCGACCACCTGATGTCCGACGAGCCCTGACCTGCTCGTCCCCCAGGATGCTGAGGGCACGGTATGCCTGCGCGCGGCTCTGTCGGCGAATTGCCCGACGGCCTGCGTCCAGTGCGTTCTGGGGACAGCACTGATCCAAAATACTTCACCTATGCAATACTTGCCTACGTGAATATTATGCCGAGTGAATGCGACGGGGCCGACGGTCGGCCCGACGTCCTGGCCTTCGAGTTGCTGACTCGGGCCCTGGTCGGCATCGCGCTTGAGAGCGTGCACAGCGCCGCCAACGAGGTCACCCTGCCCCAGTTCCGGCTGCTGCTGGCCCTGGACGGGCTGGGGCGGGTGCCGTCGTCCCGGCTGGCGGCCCAGCTCGGGCTGGCCGCCTCCGCCATCACCCGCATGGTCGACCGGGAGGAACAGGCTGGTCTTGTCCGGCGCGGCACCGACCCGCGCTCCCGGTGCATCGTGACGGTAGAGCTCACGGACTGCGGCCGTGAACTCGTCGCCGCGGTGCTGGCGCACCGGCATGAGCGGCTCGCCGCGGTGCTTGACCGGATGAGCCCCCGGGTTCACGCTTCTGCGGCGGCCGCCGCGCGCGAGTTCGCCGCCCTCAGCGGCGACGCCGTCGCGGTCGGCGAGTCCGGCCCCGTGCCGGTGTGAGCCCAGTGGAACACGGCAAGATCGCAGGCCTGGGAGACTTCACCGCCGGGCCGCGGATGCTGCTGATCACGGCCTGGGCGGTCCCGGTCGGCGGGCTCGGGGCGGTCGCCTCGTTCGCGCTGCTGCGGCTGATCGGGCTGATCACCAACCTGGTCTTCTACCAGCGGTGGCGGACGGCGCTCGTGGCCCCGGGCGCGGTTCATCACCCGTGGTGGCTGGTGCTGGCCGCACCGGTCGCCGGAGGACTGGCCGTCGGCGTGCTGGCCCGCTACGGCTCGGAGAAAATACGCGGGCACGGCATGCCCGAGGCGATCGAGGCGATCCTCACCCGGGGTAGCACGATCTCGCCGAAGGTTGCCCTGCTCAAACCGGTTTCCGCCGCGATCAGCATCGGTACCGGGGGGCCGTTCGGTGCCGAGGGGCCGATCATCATGACCGGCGGCGCGCTCGGTTCCATGATTGCCCAGCGGTGCCATCTCACTGCCGACGAGCGCAAGACCATGCTCGTCGCCGGGGCCGCAGCCGGCATGGCGGCCACCTTCAACTCCCCGGTGGCAGCGGTGCTGCTCGCGGTCGAGCTGCTGCTGTTCGAGTGGCGCCCGCGCAGCTTCGTCCCCGTCGTCGCCTCGGCGGCGGTGGCCACCGTCTGCCGCGGCTACCTGCTCGGATCTGGTCCGGTCTTCCCCGTCGCCACCGCGGGGATGCACCTGACAACTGCCGACCAGGCACTCAGCGTGGCCTGCGGCCTGTCCGGAGGGTGCCTGGCCGTCGCCGCGACCTGGCTGGTCTACCGGGCCGAGGACGCCTTCGGCAGGCTTCCGGTCCACTGGATGTGGTGGCCGGCCATCGGCGGCGCCATCATCGGCCTTGGCGGGCTGGCGGAACCGCGGGCACTGGGGGTCGGCTACGACGTCATCGACCAGCTGCTCACCGGGCGCGCCACGGTCTCCCTCATCATCGGCATCCTTGTCGTCAAGACGCTCATCTGGTCGCTGTCCCTAGGATCGGGCACTTCGGGCGGGGTACTTGCCCCGGTCTTCATGATCGGCGGAGCGCTTGGCGCCGCGGAAGGCATGATCCTCCCGCAGGTCTTCCCCGGTTTCTGGGCCATGCTCGGGCTCGCCGCCGTCGTCGGCGGCGTGATGCGCTCCCCGCTGACCGGCGTCATCTTCACCCTCGAGCTGACCCACGCCTGGCCCGCCCTGCTCCCGCTGCTGATCTCCTCCACCAGCGCCTACGCCCTATCTGCCCTGGTACTCAAGCGCTCAGTCCTTACCGAGAAGATCGCCAGGCGCGGGCTTCACCTGACCCGCGAGTACTCGACCGACCCGCTGGAGACCTTCCTCGTGCGCGACGCCCTCGCCGGCCCGCCCGTGACAGTGCCGGCCGACGAGAAACTCACCGGGGAACTCCTCGCATCGCTGACAGCCCAGCTGGCCCGGGCCCCGGGCCAGCGGCTGATCCCGATCACCGCCGCGGACGGCACCGTCGCGGGCATCACCACCCGGCGGGAACTAGCCGGACGGATCGCGGGCGCGGCGCCCCCCGCCCTCTCGCAGGAGGCGGCGCGTCCGTGCCGGCTGACCGTCAGCCCGGACCAGACCTTCCGCCAGGTCGTTTACCTCTTCGCCGAAACCGGCCTGACCAGCGCGCCGGTGACCGATCCCGCCACCGGGCAGGTCGTCGGCGTCATCACGCTGCCCGACCTGCTCCGCGCACGCGCGCATGACCTCACCGAGGAGCACCACCGGCAGCGCCTGATCCGTCGCCCGGCACCACCCGCGGCCCAAGATCCCGTGCCGCACGCCTCCGGGCACGTGCGCCGGACCAGCGGATCCGCGGTGACACCGTCAGCCTCCAATCCATGAAGCCATGGGCAGGACGACGGTCACCCCCGTTCGTTCCCGATGACGCTTTGCCGTAATTCTTCCGGGGAGGCAGGCCGCGGCGGCGCGGGGAGGATCTGCATGCCGGGGCGGCGGCGGTGCACGGTCAGGTATGACATCCCGTCCTGACCGGCGGACAGGCCCCGCACGGAACCGCGCGGCAGCCACAGCAGGGCACCGGAGGTCAGGTGCCTCGCCTGCCCCGCCGCGACGAGAACGCCATCCCCCGCGACGACCAGGAGCAGGACATCGAGATCCGGCTCGGCGTGAGTGCCGACATGCTGTCCGGGCGGCAGGTGAACCACGTTCGCGTCCAGCTGGCGGCCGGGCTCAACGAGCTTCCACATCGCGCCTGGCGCGCCAGGCCGGGACGTTGCGAGAGCCCCGATGTCGCACAGGACGCGTGGCATGCCGGCAGATGACGTCACCGGAGGTCTCCCTACTTTTGACTATTAATACAAGTATCATTAGTGTAAATTAAGTGGCATGCGCCGCGCCGAGATTCTCGCCGCCCTCCGCGCCGCGCCGGCGGGACTGAGCGCGGCGGCCGTCGCCACCCGGGTCGGTATCCACGTCAACACCGCCCGTTTTCACCTGGACTCCCTCGTGAAGGAAGGATCCGCCGCCCGCGAACAGGAGCCGCCGGGTGCCCGGGGGCGGCCCGGCATCGTTTACCGCCCGCTGCCGGGCATGGACCGCGGCGGCGTGCGCGGTTATCAACTGCTCGCCCAGATCCTGGTCAGCCAGCTCTCAGCCGCGCCGGACGCCGGGCGATCCGCCGCCGTCGCCGCCGGGCGGGTCTGGGGCAGTTTTCTGGTCGGCCAACCGGAGCCGTTCAGCGAGACCAGCGTCCCGGCCGCCGTCGGCCGGCTCATAGCGCTGCTTGGCAGCCTCGGCTTCGCGCCGGAGGCCGAGGGCGAGACGATCAGGCTGCGGCACTGCCCGTTCCTCGAACTGGCCGAGGGATATGACCAGCTCGTCTGCCGGATCCACCTCGGCCTCATGCAGGGAGCCCTGGCCGGGCTGCGCGCGCCGGTCACGGCGGCACGCCTGGACCCCTTCGCCGAGCCGGGCGCGTGCCTGGCCCGGCTCGAACCCGCCAGCGCCGGGGGAAAGGCATCCTGATGATCTCCACCGCGGCCGCGATAGCGGTTGCCCTCACCTTTGTCTGGCTCGGGATGGTGCTGGCGATTTCGTTCCTCGAGGCGCCGCTGAAGTTCCGCGCACCGGGAGTCACTCTCCCCATCGGGCTTGGCATCGGCCGACTCGTCTTCCTGGCACTGAACTGCGGCGAGGCGGTGCTGGCGGCCGGCATCACCAGCGCCGTCCTCGCCATGGACGCGCCGACGGCCGTGGCGGCCTGCGCCACCGTCGCCGTTGCGCTGCTGGCCGCGCAACTCGGGCTCGTGCGGCCTCGGCTGAACCGGCGGGCCAGCCAGGTGCTGCCGAATCGGAGGTGCCAAGGTCCAGGGTGCACGCGTACTACGTCGCGGCCGAGGTCGCCAAGGTCGCGGCGCTGACCGGGCTGGGCGTCAGCCTCCTCACGATGTAGTCCCGCCAGCCCGGCGATCCGGCACCGGCAAAACAGCGACGTCGCCGCACGAGTGTCCAGGCCCGAGCGCACCGCCGACGTACGGGTGGCCCGCGCCCGCTCCGCCCGCCCGGCAAGCGTCACGCTCTCCCGGACCGCCACCCTGGCCATCACCGCACCCCCCTCCCCGGCCGCCCCACCCCGGGAAATCAGCCGGGCAGTGGGCGGACGCAGGGACATGCACGCTCACCTCAGCCGCGAACGTCAAGGCGGACACAACGGCCTCCGCGGATCCTGTCCGTGGCTCGTCCGTCGTCGCGGCCCCCGTCCGTGGCCGTCCGTGAACAAGCCGACGGTGCACACCGACCGCGCTGGCGACCCCTACGCCCGTCCGCTATACGTCCGTGGACCCCGCAACGTGACGGTCTACAGCGTCACAAGGTGACACATGATGAGACAGAGCAGAAA
The DNA here is from genome assembly GCA_963808315.1 of uncultured Actinomycetes bacterium. Classification (GTDB taxonomy): domain Bacteria; phylum Actinomycetota; class Actinomycetes; order Streptosporangiales; family Streptosporangiaceae; genus Palsa-504. The sequence goes on from CAWEFK010000002.1 coordinate 26,383, forward strand.
CGCCCCGCTAGCACGAGAATTCGCAGCTAGCGGGGCGTTTCCCCAGGGTGTGGCAGGTGTTGGGTTCGAACCAACGAAGGCTTAGCCGACGGTTTACAGACCGCCGTGATCCATTTTAGTTTCTTACGTGTGACCTGCGATAACGCTTACGGCTTCGGCCGACCGTATCTCTGCGTCCCACGTATGTCCCACACGGCGTAGATGGAGCCCGGCGGCTGGACTATCAGCTCGAGAACTCTATGGCGCTGCCCGCCTGCTACCTGGCGTTTGTGCAATCTGCGGAGATATCGGTGGTTTGCCCGTGAGTGACCGTTACTGCCCGCAGGCACTCCTCCTATCGGGCACGGAGCGGGCACGGCGGCCTTCGATGGCGGATCAGCGCCGGCAACACGATCAGGCACCGAGTGTCGTCGGGCGCTGTACGCTATGGCTGGTCCTAGGGGGCCGTCTGCCAGCCTGAAAGCGGAAGGTCGGCAGTTCGACCCGGCCCCTGACAACAGGTCTTTTATTAGTTTCTTGCTCTGACCAGCACAAATGCTTGCCAGGCTTTTCGTGACTGTGACGGGCGACCGACCCGGGCTGATGGTAGGGACCGCGGTTCGGCGCCTGCTATCGCACACGGCTCGCACGCTATCTCCTTGGGGGGAGTCATTTGAAACCGCCGCCGCACTATTCGCCGCCGTAGCCATCGCCGCGCTCACCTTGCTGCCGTCCACTCCGGCGTTCGCCACCGGCCACCGTATTCAGGTAACGAGATCTACTACAACTCACCCGGCACCGACACCGGTTCCAATTCCAGCCTGAACGCCGAGTGGGTCCGGCTATACAACACCTCCAGTTCGAAGATCAGCCTCACCAACTGGACGCTGCGCGACGCCGCTGGGCACGTCTTCAAGTTCGCCACCTATACCCTCGGCGCCCATAGCTACGTCAAGATCCACACCGGGCACGGCACCCGCACCCAGACCGATCGCTACTGGAACCAGAACTGGTACATCTGGAACAACACCGGCGACACCGCGATACTGCGCGACTCCAGCGGCGGGACGGTGGACTCCTGTCACTACACCGGCACGACCGCCGGGTACGTATTCTGCTGACCCTCGGCGCCCTGGGGTGCTCGTCATCATCCGGTGAGCTACGCATTACGAGCGTGTCACGTGCGTTGCTCGCGGGGTAAAACCGCGCTAGCTTCATGTTCCCAGGTTGCTGCCAGTGGCAACCGTTGGCTGCTGACGGCGGTCCGGGGGCATCTCGGGGGCACGCGCCGGGATTCTCGGTGGAGTGGTGCCATCGCGTGTTCCAGGCGATTGCCGACGCCGATGACGGGCAGGGATATCCATTATGAGCGAGATAACGATCGGGCGCGCTCGCGTCAGTGATCTGGGCGAGATCCTCCGCGACTATGAACGCTTCTGGGGTGATCACACACTGCCGCGGTACCTGCATCACCCTATGTTTGTATATGAGTTCGGCGACACGGCGTTCGTGGCACGCCAGGCTGACGGTCAGATCGTCGGCTACTTGCTCGGGTTCGTTGCGCCCACCGGCGACGGCTATATCCATTTCGTTGCGGTGCGGGACGATGCCCGCGGGCGCGGACTGGCAGGGCAGCTGTACGCGGACTTTGCCGCTGCAGCGGCCGAGCGCGGTGCAACAGCGCTGAAGGCGATCACCGGCCCGCAGAACGAAGGTTCCATCCTGTTCCACCGCAAGCTTGGCTTTGAGATGACCCATGTCGATGACTATGGCGGTACTGGCCGTGCCCGCCTCATCATGCGTCGACCGCTGAAAGACTTCCCGCTGAGCGGCTAGTCGTCGTGAACTCGTACTGTCAGCTTGGGAATTGGACCGACCATGGCCCATGAAGCCGCTGAACAGCCAACTTCGGGCATCCGCAGTAGCTCTGATTGACCGCTCATGACCACGGCTAATTGCACGAGCCGGTGGCTAGGTATGACGAGAGTGTGTGCGTGGTGAGAGAACCCGATCCCTGGGCTCCTTGTTTCCCTACGCTGTCCCCCAGCGTTGCTGAGCGGCCTGGCGGGTGACGCCGAGCCGGGCACCGATCTCGGTCCAGGAGTAACCGAAGGCGCGCAGGCCCTTTGACGGCCTCGGCTATGGCGGTGTCGATCTCATCGGCGAGATCGGCCATGAGGCTGAGTGCTTCCACGTCGCCGTTGCCGACACGGCGGGCGTAGGCGCGCAGGATGCGCCGGACGAAGGCGGCGTACTCGTCGTTCTCGACCTGGCGCCGTCCGCGTTTGGGTGTCGACCGGGCCTTGACAGTACCCGGCCTGCTGGGCAGGGTCGCTAGTGATGTGCCGACTGGCTGGCTGGCAGCGTGGAGAGCGGTTATCCGGCTGTCCTGTCGAGCGAGCATTGCGGTAGCTCCTTCCGGCTAGCTGACGAGGCGTAGAGGCGCTGGTGTCAGCGCCTGAGACTCCGCGACCCGGAACGCCGCCACGGCGGTCGTGGACAGCAGCGGCAACCCCGCTCCCCGGCCAGGTAACGTCCCAGCTGATCCCTGCCGCAAGCGCCATTGACGGTATGTAGCGTGACTTTGCGGCGCCGTGTCTATCCTTGGAGTTGCCGAGGACTGCGCATGAAAGGTGCGGAGCGGTGACTGTCAATGGCTTAGAGTGCTATACCTCGTGATCAGCGGTGCGCCCGCGCCCGAAGGGCTGCCGTCGCTCGTCACCCTCATTCAGGAGTCCGCGTGGCGGGTTGTCGTGTTCTCGAGCCCGACGGGAACGCGGTTCGCTGACCTGGATGAGCTGGAGCGGCTAACCGGGCAGCCGGTCCGCTGGGAGTACCGGATGCCGGGCACCGGCGAGCGGACGCCCCCGGCAGACGCGGTGCTGGCGTGCCCGCTGACGTTTAACTCGGTGAACAAGTTCGCGCACGGGCACGCGGACAACTTCGCCACCGGACTGTTGTGCGAGATGGTCGGCTATAAGGTACCCGTCGTCGTGGTCCCGCACTGCAAGCCGCAGCTGGCGTCGCACCCGGCGTTCACGGCGAGCCTGGAGACACTGCGGAGCATGGAGGTGCGGGTGCTGTTCGATCCGGCAGCACCGTATGAATCACGGCTGCCATCATGGGCTGAGGTGACGGCGGCGCTGCCGGGTGCTGCTCAGGGGGTGACGCGGTGAGCGAGGACGAGAACGCGCCCGGGGCGCGGATCGCGCGTGCCAGGCGCCGCAGGGGCCTGTCGCAGTCGGTACTCGCGGGCCTGGTCGGCCGGTCAGAATCCTGGCTATCGCAGGTTGAGCGGAGTAAGCGAGGAGTCGACAGCTACGCCGTGCTCACCCGGATGGCGGAAGTCCTGCGGGTCGAGGTAGAGGAGCTGACCGGCCCCGGAGGGGGTGACGGCGAGGAGGAGCAGCGCGTGTACGAGCCGGCCGCGGAGATCGAGCGGGCCATGATGGGCTACGAGGCTGTCAGCGCCTCCATCGGCGGGCGGGAGCCTGCTGCCAGGGCCACTGCGGCGCATCTGCGGGCCAGGGCGTCGGCCGCGTACGCCGGTTACCAGGCCACTCGTTACGACGACACCGGGCGGATGCTGCCCGCGCTGATCCGCGAGTCCGAGACGGCGGGCGGGGACGACCGAGAGGCATGCTCGGTGCGCGCGCTGGTCTACGACACGGCCGCGGCACTGCTGCACCGGGTCGGCGAGACGAGCCTGGCCTGGACGGCAGCCGACCGCGCCCTGGCCGCGGCCGAGCAGTCCGGCCGACCTGAGCTGGTGGCCCTCCAGGCGTACCGGCTGTCGTACGTGATCGCCGGCCGCAATCACCCGACCGAGGCGCTGGAACTGGCGATGTCGGCGTCCGCCGGGATGGAGCGGGTGATGCGCGCCCCGGATGCGGACGCGCTCAGCGTGTACGGCGCGCTGCACCTGGCCGGCGTGCACGCTGCCGCTGCCGTCTACGACCGGGCGATGACCGCGACCTTGCTCGCGCGGGCGCGGGAGATCGCCGCCCGCACCGGGGACGGCAACCAGATGGGGACGGCGTTCGGGCACGTGAACATGGCGATGCACGCCCTCTCCGCTTCGCTTCAGCTCGGGGACGCGAAGACAGCGATCGAGACCGGGGAATCGCTCGACCCGGCTTCGCTGTCGGCCGGGCTTACCGGCAGGCGTACCCAGCTCAGCCTGGACCTCGCCCGCGCGTACGCGATGCGCAAGCAGGACGCCGCCGCGGTGAACCTGCTGCTGGCCGCCGAGCGGCTCAGCTCGCAGCTCGTCCGCTACGACGGGCGCACCCGCGAGGTCATCACCAGCCTGCTGCGCCGCGAGCACCAGCCCTCGACTCCCGAACTTCGCCCCCTGGCCCGCCGCGCCGGGGTGATCTGACTCGCACTTTCGTACGGGTTCCCCGCCCGCACGAAAGTGCGACTTGGCTGCGTTCACGACGCTGCGGGTGACGCCTCCCTAACTCGCCTACCGTCTTGCCTCACCAGCAGGAGCAGGCAGTCTTGGGAGGCAAGTCGATGGCCACGACAGCAACGGGCGCCTCAGCGGTGCGGGCACCCGGTCACGGCCCGGTCCCGCGCGCAGGCTGCAGGTGGCCGTCCTTATGGCGGCCCGGGGCGCATCCGCTCCCGCGACTTGGACGGCCATGAGCGCGACGCCGCCGTTCGCCGCGCTGCCGACCGCTCCCGGCCTGGCACGCGGCCACGTCAGGGCCACACTCGCTGAGTGGGGCCTCGGCGAGTTCGCTGACAACGCCGAGCTGATCGCCAGCGAGATGACCGCTAACGCCGTGAACGCATCCGCTCCCCTGCAAGCAACCGGCACCGTGCTGGTCATCCGCCTCTGCCTCGTTACCCACGGACACGTCCTGACCATCGAGTGCTGGGACAAGGCTCCCGGCATCCCGTGCTGCAGGAGGCGTCCGGATTCACCACGCCAACGGCACCGCCCGCGTCCAAACCCTCGACCCGCGGGACAACCCGTTCCTCGCCGACGTCATCGGCTGCTTCGAGCCGCTGACCGGCGTCCCGGTCCTGATCAACACCTCACTCAACGTCAAAGGCAAGCCAATCAGCGGCACCCCGCAGATGGCCCTGGACTGCCTCGCCGCCAGCGGCCTCGACGGCCTGATGCTCGACGGCGGCTGGTGGGTGAGCAAGTGAGGATCGGCTATGGCTTCTGGGCTTCCTCGGCCCCGGAATCACCGACACCCCCGACGGCGGCCGCAGCCACCGCGCCACCCTCATCGACGGCCTGACCGCCGCCGGGCACCACATCGTATTCCTCCAGCCCAACCGCGACCTGGACGAAGCCGGCTGCGACCTGACTGGCGGCTATCAGTGGGATCAGGGACTGCCAGACATCGACGCGCTGTTCCTCGAGTGGCGCTGGCCCATCAAAGGCCGCAACACCACCCGGTGCGGCACTCCCGGCCATACCTGCGACCTGCACCGCCAGGAGGAGCTTCTCGCCCACTACATGCTCGGGAGCCGGACCCGGACACTGCTGTGGGACAAGGACCGGCGACTGCCCGCCGCGTCCCCGCTGCGCTCCCTCGCCCAGGTGACCGTCTGCGAACCCGCGCTGGCGCCCAGCCCCGGCGCGGTCAGCCTGCTGTTCCCCGTCGCCGACGACGCCCTGGACACCGCCGACGCGGCGGCCCTGGCCGCGATGCCCCGGCCGCTGCCGCTGGTCTACGTCGGCAACCAGTACGACCGCGACGAGGCGTTCGCCGTGTTCTTCGCCCCGGCCGCCGCCCGGCACCATCACCAGGTCGCGGGCAAGTGGACCCGCACCGCCCAGTGGCCGCACGTCACCTTCACCGGCCGGATCGCGTTCGCCGATGTGCGACCGCTGTACGAGTCGGCCCTGGCCACGATTCTGCTGCTGCCCGACCGGTACGCCAGGGCCGGGCAGATGACCCAGCGGATCTTCGAGGCTGTCCTGGCCGGCTGCCTGCCCCTGGCCCCGGCGGCGCTCCCGTTCGCCGCCGCGTTCACGCCCGAGGCGCTGCACGTGGACGACGGTCCCCAGGCCGCACGCCGCATCAGCGAACTCCAGGCCATCGCGGGGACTGCCGAGCACGCCGCCCTGATCGGCGACTGCACCGCGCGGCTCGGGATCTTCCGGCTGTCCCGGCAGCTCGCCGTCATCGAGACCATCCTGCGGAGGCCCACCTGTGTCCCGTGAGCGAGTCTTCCCGCCTCCCCAGCCGGGAGCCGCTAGTGTCAGTGCCGATGGAACGCATCGCGATCATCGGCTGCGGAGGCAGCGGCAAGTCCCACCTCGCCCGCGTCCTGGGCGCCCGCCTCGGCATCACGCCAGTCCACCTCGACGTCGTGTACTACGACAAGGACTGGAAGCCGCTGGACCAGGAGACGTTCGCCGCCCTGCAACGCGACCTGGTCGCCGCGCCCCGGTGGATCATCGACGGGAACTACGCCTCCACGCTGCCGATCCGGCTGAAGGCAGCCGACACGGTGGTCTTCCTGGACCTGCCCGGCTGGGCCTGCCTGTGGGGCATCGCCCAGCGCCAGCTCCGCCATGGGGGCGGACAGCACCAACCCTCGCCCGCTCTGCCCTCCCGGCAAGCGTCACGCTCTCCCGGACCGTCACCCTGGCCATCACCACACCTGCCCTTCCCGGCCGCCCGCCCCGGGAAGCCGGCCGGGCAGCGGGGGGACACAGGGAAATGCACGCTCAGCTCAGCCGCGAACGTCAAGCCGCGCACGGGACCACCTCCGCGGACCCTTGTCCGTGGGCTCGTCCGTGCCCGCGGCCCCCGTCCGTGGCCGTCCGTGCAAAGCCGACGGTTCCCCGCACCGTTCCCAGGCCGCGATTTTCGTCCGCTATGCGTCCGTGGACCCCGCAACACCCGCCTCACGCGCGCCACGGACAGAAGCACGCCTGGCCACGGACAGGGGGCGGTAGGAGCGGCTACACCGACCGCCATCCGCTCCATACCCGGCATAGCTAGTGGGACGGAACTGTGTAGTTAATCCTGCCCGGCCGCCACTGCCGCTGCTAGCCGGGCGGCGTCCACCGCTTCCCAGTCGGCGGTGCTGAGGATGGCGAGGGCCGCGGGGAATACGCCGTCCTGTTCCTTGAAGATGTGCTCGCGGAGCACAGTCAGGGCCTGGGTGAGGCGGTCCGGCCAGGCGGGGTCCGCAGGGGGTGCGCTGTTGGCGATGGCGCGGGCCGCTTCGGCCAGCGGTACCTCGATCAGCCTGTGCTCGGCTTCGAGCAGCGCGATCTGGTCGGGGAAGTCGGGGGCGAGGGCGGGGAACAGGGCGCGCTCCTCGACGAGGGTGTGCGGGCGCAGCACGTCGGCGATCCGGCAGGCCAGGCCCGCCTGGCGGGCGACGTCGCCGGCCAGGCGGGCGGCGCGGACGTCGCTGATCAGGTTGAGTACCTGCTCGTGCTCGCGGGTGAGCGTATTGATCGATTCGAGGGCCTGGCAGCCGCAGTATTCGCACATCTAGATCTCCATGAACCGTTCTGCCGGCATCCTCGCGTTCACTCCCCGGCCAGGGCAGCGGCACCGGCGGCGCGGGCCGTGAGCGCGGCGCGCACGGCGGTGGCGGTGAGGACGAGCGTGGCGGCGGCGACCACCGCGAGGGCAGCGAGGCCGGTCGCGTAGGAGTGAAACTGGCCGTAGACGAAGCCCATGACCAGCGGCGGGAGGAAGCCGCCGAGGCCGCCCGCGGCGCCGACCACGCCGGTGACCGAGCCGACCTTGTCCGCCGGGGCGAGCAGGGCGACGAGGGCGAATACCGCGCCGGAGGCGGCGCCGAGCGCGGCGGCCATGGCCAGGAACGCGATCGTGCCGAGGGGGACAAGCGACGGGGCAGTCGCCTGGACGGCCGCGGCCGCGATCACCGCAGCGAGCGCGCCCGCGAGCACGCGAACCGGCCCGATGCGGTCGGCCAGCCAGCCGCCGATCGGGCGCATAGCGACGGCGACCAGCACGAACCCGGCCATCCGGTTGGCGGCGTCGGCCTGGGTGAGCCCGTAGCCGGTCTTCAGGTAGGCGGGCAGGTAGACGGAGAATGCCACGTACCCGCCGAACGCGACCGCGTAAAGCGCCGCCGCCTGCCAGGTGAGCCGCAGCCTGGCGGTGGCGGCCAGCCGGCTGGCCATGGTTCCCGACGGCACCGCACGGCCCGGCGCGTCGCGCAGCACCAGGGCCGCGACCAGGGCGAAGACGGCCAGCGCGCACGCGGTGGCGATGAAGGGCGCGGCCGTGCCGTGCGCCGTCACCAGCTTGACCGTGGTAAGCGCGCTGATCGCGGTGCCGCCCATGCCCATGCCGAACACGCCGATGGCCAGGCCGCGGCGGCGCGGCGGGAACCAGGCGCTCACGAACGGCACGCCGACCGCGAACGAAGTGCCGCCGATGCCGAGGAAGAACCCGCCGATGAGCAGGCCCGCCAGGGTCGCGTGCCCGGACAGCCCGAGGTAGAGCACCGGCACGATGGCGGCCAGGGAGACCAGCGGGAACATGACCCGGCCGCCGAGCCTGTCGGTGAGCGCGCCGACCGGGATCCGGCCGAGCGACCCGACGATGACCGGCACCGCGACAACGAGGGCCTGGGCGAACGGCGACAGGTGCAGCACGTCCTTGAACTTCGGCCCGAGCGGTGACAGCAGCGCCCACGCCCAGAAGTTCACCGCGAACCCGACGGTGGCCAGCACGAGCATGACCCAGGGCCGCGCCCCGGGCGCAGGATCTGGCCGGCCGATAGCGCACGCCGCGTTGCCTCGCACTTCCCGTTGATGGCTCACTGGTTTCCCCTCGCAGTTCCTTGCCTGGTTTTCACTATGCTGTTCGGTGAAGTCAGCTGCCAGGGACCTACGTCCCGTGCGGGCAGGTCCAAGGGTGGGGATTCGGAACGAGATGGTGTCGGTCAGCGGGGACACGATCCGCCTGTTCTTGCACATTCTGGCCGCGACCGTCTGGGTCGGCGGTTAGCTCACCCTCGCCGCGCTCGTCCCCGCGCTGCGCGGCCTCGGCGCGGAGATTCCCCGTTCCGCCGCCCGCGCGTTCAGTAAGGTCGCCTGGCCGGCATTCGCGATCCTGCTGGTCACCGGGGTATGGAACATGATCGCGGAACGCAGCAAGATCACCGGCGCCTACCAGGCCACGCTCATGGTCAAGCTCGCCGTGGTCGCCGTGTCCGGGGTGACCGCATGGCTGCACGCCCGCGCCAGCTCGCCCCGCGGCCTGGCGGTGTTCGGCACGCTGACCGGCCTGTCCGCCCTTGGCGCGCTCTTCCTCGGCGTGCTGCTTGCCGGCTGACGAGATACTGGTCAGCCCGCAGGTCCCTGGTTTAAACGAATAAGTTGTGAATAACATGCTGTCCGTGGACACTGTGAACTTCTGGCCCCCGACGCCGGGCCGCCGCTCGGCCGCAGCAGGGGCCACGTCCTGCAGCTGCTCAGGGACTCCGGCGCACCGCTGACCGGCCATCGGCTACCGGGCGCCAGCGGCCGCTGGCGCCCGGAGCTCGCCGCTACCGGCTGCTGGCGGAGATGCTCGCCAGCCTGGTAGCTGGCCTGGTCGGCGACCCGGCGGTGACCGCAGAGCGGGCCGGCCATGAGTGGGGCGGCTACCTTACCGAGCCGCCACCGCCGTACCAGCGGCCATCCGCCGCCGAGGCGCTCGCCGAACTGACCAGGTTGCTCGCCGACATCGGCTTTGACCCGGAGGCCACGATCGGACAGATCACGACGGGACAGGTCGAAGGAATGGCGGAAGTGTTGCTGCGCGAGTGCCCGTTCCGCGAGGTGGCCAGGAATCACCAGGCAGTCGTCTGCTCGCTGCACCTCGGCGTCATCCGTGGCGCGCTTGACCGGATGCGCGCCCCCGCTGACCACCGAGCGCCTTGACGTGTTCCCCGAGCCCGGCGTTTACAAGGTTACCCTGAGTGACTTAACGATAACATCTGCCGTGTGGCCAGGCCCGAGGATGCGCTGATCGCCCCGCTGCCGCCCGCAGGCGAGCCAGTCTACCCGGCGAGCGGCGCCTCCCGCCGAGCCCGGCACTGGCGGCCGACGTTGGCGCAAGATCGGCATACCCTACTGAGTCCCAGTCCCAGGAAAGGACAGCGACCATGCAGAAGGTATCCCTCGACACCCTGGTACGCGAACTCCTCCGCAAGGCCGTCGGCCAAACCCCCGGCGCGGCCAGCAGTGCCCGCGCCGCGCGGACCGTAGCCGGCGGCCACGACCGTGCACTGCACCAGACCGTCATCGCACTCGCCAAGGACGCCGCGCTCGCCGAGCACGCCAGCCCCGGCGAAGCCACCCTCTACGTCCTGCACGGCCAGGTCACTCTCACTGCCGACGCCGACACCTGGGACGGCCGCGAAGGCGACCTGCTCACCATCCCCGATGCCCCGCACAGCCTCACCGCCCGAACCGACTCCGCCGTCCTGCTCACCGTCGCCAGGCGCCTCTGACCCGCGTCACGCGCAAACCTCATTCATGCCCTCGGCGGCGGCAGCCACCGCGCGGTGCTGCGGGTCGTCATCGGCGGTGCGCTCGGCCTGTCCTCACCTGCCAGGCGGGCCGCCGAGTTCGGCTCAAGCCGACACCAGCGACGGCACCTGGCGCTACTGAGGCGGCCCGCTTTCAGTCGGCGACTGCGGCATGCTGGCCTGACACCCCTCGCGGTGGCCTTCGCTGAGGGCGCCCGGCATCATTTTCCGCGTCCTGGATAGGGCCGACGCTACCATGACTGCACAGATATCCACTGATCCGGGCAGCAGCGCTCGGTACCGCCGGAGCGGTCCTCGCGCAGCGGCGGCCGGTCACGGCCCCGGGCGCCTGACCGGTTCCCAACCGCGCCGGGCGGGACGTCCCATGCCCCCCTCGCCCCGCGACCGGTAGACGATGTAGGGCCGGGTCAGGTAGCCGACCGGGGCGCTGAACACGTGCACCAGCCGGGTAAACGGCCAGGCGGCGAACAGCGCCCAGGCGAGCATCACGTGGACCTGGAAGCCGACGGGGGCCGCCTCGATCAGGCCGGCGTCCGGATGAAAGTAGAAGATGCTGCGGAAGTACGGCGCCACGCTCAGCCGGTAGTCGTACGGATGGCCGAGCAGGTTGCCAAGCACGGTGGTCGACAACCCGGCCAGGAGCGTGGCCGCGAGCAGCACGTACATGCCCTTGTCGTTGCGGGTCGTGGCCGAGAACACCGGCCCGGTCACCCGCCGCCGGTAGATCAAGATCACCAGGCCCGCGACGGTCATGAGACCGGAGACGGTGCCGAGCGCCACCGCGATCAGATGGTAGGCGTGCTCACTGATCCCGACCGCGCGGGTCGCCCCTTCGGGGATCAGGATGCCGAAGACGTGGCCGCCGATGACGAGCAGGATGCCGAAGTGGAACAGCGGCGAGCCGAGCCGCAGCAGCCTGCTCTCGTATAGCTGGCTGGACCGGGTGGTCCAGCCGAACTTGTCGTATCGGTAGCGCCAGACGTGACCAAGCACGAACGTGGCCAGCGCCAGGTACGGGATGATGATCCACAGCACGACGTCGAGGGCGCTCACCGGCTGCCTCCCATGTACTCTGGCGGGGCGAACGGCTCGAGCCCGACCTCCTCGGCCGGCGGCCCAGAACGGGCTAGCTCCAGCGCACGCTGCAGGTCCCGTGGCGCGGCCTCGGGCAGCGCGGCGCGGATCGCGTCCACGACATCCAGCCACGGCGATTGCGCTTCGTCTAGCGCCGTCCGTAGCAGTTCAAGTCCGGCCCGGTGCCGCCGGAACAGGGTCTGACCCGGCGTGGGGGCCGCCGCGGTGAACTCGCACAGCACGGCCAGATGATCGGGCAGTTCGCTGGCGGCCAGCTCGAATCCGGCCGTCCGGTAGGCGGCGGTGAACTGCAGCATGGCCATGCCCCGCTTCCTGGTGTCGCCGCAGCTGTAGTAGGTCAGGTACAGGCAGCAGCGGCGGCGCAGGTCGAAGGTGTCCACGTAGGCCTGCTGCAGCCGCGTCGGATCCTGCCCGGCCGCCGTGGCCAGGAAGCGGCGCATCGCAGTACCGCTCGCCGCGCTCAGCGCCCCTGCCGCGGCGGTCAGTAGCGGCAGCGTGTCCCACCACGCCACGTCGGGGTAGCCAAGGGCGAGCGAGGCGGCTCGCATCGTTCGGCCAAGATGCGCCTCGCCGGTCACAACGGGCCATCCTGGCTACGGTCATCGCCCTCGACCTCCGCGGGCCTGGGTGGCATCAGCCGGGAGGCGGCCCCCTTGCCGTCCCAGTTCAGCAGGTTGACCCGATTGGCGCCGTCAGCGGGATCTACGAAGGTGTCAGAGGTCTGCCGCTGTCGCAGGGCATGAAAATTCTCGACGGCGACCGGCACCGGGCCGCCCGATGACTCGCCGAACGGCCCCGAGCCGCCCATGCCCGGGCCGTCATCGTAATCGAGGGAGCAGGCGAGTTCCTCAAGCTGGTGAGCCTGCTGGCCGGTGTCGCCGAGTTCGGCGTGGGCGGGCGGGATGACGTACCGCTCGTCGTACTTGGCGATAGCAAGCAGCCGGTGCATGTCCTCAATGTCTTCGGGTGTCATGCCGACCGCGGCCGGGATGGCGATGTCGGGTTCGCGGCCCAGGTTGATGTCCCGCATGAAGGAGCGCATGGCGGCCAGCCGGGCGAGGACATCCCGGACTCGGCGGGCGTCACCGGCGGTGAACAGCTCGGCCAGGTAACCGATCGGGATGCGCAGCGAGTCGATCGCGCCGAACAGGCTGCCCGCCGCCTCGGCGTCGTGGCCGGTATCGCGGAGCACATCGACGACCGGGGACAGCGGCGGGATGTACCAGACCATCGGCAGCGTCCGGTATTCCGGGTGCAGCGGCAGCGCCACCTCGAACCTGCTGATCAGCGCCCACACTGGCGAGCGCTGCGCCGCCTGCACCCAGTCGTGCGGTATGCCCGCCTGCTCCGCCGCCTGGACCACCGCCGGGTCGGCGGGGTCAAGGAACACCCGGCGCTGTGCCTCGTACAGGTCCTGCTCATCGGTTTCCGAGGCGGCCGCCAGGACCTGGTCCGCGTCATACAGGACCAGGCCGATGTAGCGGAGCCGTCCGACGCAGGTCTCGGCGCAGACCGTCGGGATGCCCACCTCGACCCGGGGGTAGCAGAACGTGCACTTCTCGGCCTTGCCGGTGCGGTGGTTGAAGTACACCTTCTTGTACGGGCAGCCGGTCACGCACATCCGCCAGCCGCGGCAGCGGTCCTGGTCGACCAGGACTATGCCGTCCTCGGTGCGCTTGTAGATCGCGCCGGACGGGCAGGACGCGGCGCACGCGGGGTTCAGGCAGTGCTCGCAGATGCGGGGCAGGTAGAACATGAACGTGCGCTCGAACTCCAGCCGCACGTCGTCGGAGATCTTCTTCAGTACCGGGTCAGCCGCGGTCAACTTCGGGCCGCCGCCGAGGTCGTCGTCCCAGTTCGCCGACCAGGAGACCTTCATGTTCTTGCCGCTGATCAGCGACTTGGGCCGGGCCACCGGGCTGTGCTGCTGCGGGGGCGCCGCGATCAGGTTCTCGTAGTCGTAGGTCCACGGCTCGTAGTAGTCGCCGATCGAAGGCATCAGGGGGTTGGCGAAGATGTTCAGCAGCTTCTTAAACCGGCCGCCGGCCCGCAGCGTGAGACGGCCGCGTTTGTTCAGCTCCCAGCCGCCCTGCCACCGGTCTTGATCCTCGTAGGTCCGGGGGTAGCCCTGCCCCGGCCTGGTCTCCACGTTGTTGAACCAGGCGTACTCCACGCCGCTGCGATTCGTCCAGGCCTGCTTGCAGGTTACCGAGCAGGTGTGGCAGCCGATGCACTTGTCGAGGTTCATGACCATTGCCATCTGCGCCATGACCCGCATCAGTACTGCACCTCCTGGCTGCGCCGGCGGATCATGGTGACCTCGTCGCGCTGGCTGCCGGTGGGGCCGAGGTAGTTGAAGGCGAAGGACAGCTGGGCGTAGCCGCCGATCAGATGCGTCGGCTTGATCAGCAGCCGGGTCAGCGAATTGTGGATGCCGCCCCGCTTGCCGCTGGTCTCCGCGATCGGCACGTCGATGACCCGTTCCTGGGCGTGGTACATGTACACCGTTCCTTCGGGCATCCGGTGCGAGATGATCGCCCGGGCCACCACGACGCCGTTGCGGTTGACCGCCTCGATCCAGTCGTTGTCGGCGATGCCTACCTTCGCAGCGTCCTGCGGTGACATCCAGATCGTCGGGCCACCGCGGGACAGCGACAGCATGAACAGGTTGTCCTGGTACTCCGAGTGGATCGACCACTTCGAGTGCGGGGTCAGGTACCGCACGCTCACCCCGAGCGTGCCGGTGTCTCCGACCCGCGGTTCCCCGAAGAGGGCGTGCATGTCCAGCGGGGGGCGGAACACGGGCAACTGCTCGCCCAGCTCGGCCATCCAGTCGTGATCGAGGAAGAAATGCTGACGGCCGGTCAGGGTGTGCCACGGCTTGGACCGCTCGACGTTGATGACGAACGGCGAGTACCGTCGGCCGCCCGACTCCGATCCTGACCACTCCGGCGAGGTGATCACCGGCGTCGGCCGGGCCTGGGTATCGGCGAACGAGATCCGCTTGCCCTCGTGCTCGGCCGCTAGGTCGGCCAGCTGGGTGCCGGTGCGCCGCTCCAACGCCCGGAAGCCCTCGACGGCCAGCTGGCCGTTGGTCGTCCCGGACAAGGCCAGGATCGCCTCGCACGCCTGCACGTCGAGATCGAGACGGGGACGGCCGTCGGCGACGCCGCCGCGGACCGTGCCGTTCTTGTCCTTGAGGAACTCGACAGCGGCGGCCGGGAAGAAGGTGACGCCCTTGGTGGTCAGGCCGAGCTGCTCGGTCAGCGGGCCGAGCGCGGCCATCTTCGCGGCGACGTTCGGATAGTCGCGCTCGACGACGACCAGCTTGGGGAAGTCGGTTCCCGGTACCGGGGTCCGGCCCGCCGTCCGCCAGTCGCTGACGATGCCGTGTGGCGCGGCCATCTCATCCGGCGTGTCGTGCTGCATCGGCACCGCCACCAGATCCCGCCGCTGGCCGAGATGCGTCGCCGCCAGCCGCGCGAACGCTCCGGCCAGGGCGTGGAAGGCGTCGAAGTCGGTGCGGGTCTGCCAGGGCGGCGCGATCGCCGGGTTGAATGCGTGCACGAATGGGTGCATATCCGTGCTGGACAGGTCGTGCTTCTCGTACCAGGTCGCGGCGGGCAGTACCACGTCCGCGAACAGCGTGGTGGACGTCATCCGGAAGTCCAGCGCGAGCAGCAGGTCGAGCTTGCCCTCCGGCGCCTCCTCGCGCCAGGTGACGTCGCGTGGCCGCTGCCCCTCGGGTGCTTCCTGCGCCCGTACCGAGTTGGTCGCGCCAAGCAGGTGCTTGAGGAAATACTCGTTGCCCTTGCCCGAGGAGCCGAGCAGGTTCGCCCGCCAGACGGTCAGCACCCGGGGGAAGTTCTCCGGCGCGTCCGGGTCCTCGGCGGCGAACCTGAGACGGCCGGACGCCAGTTCCGCGGCGATAAACTCGCCCGGCGGCTGCCCGGAGCGGTCGAGCGCGTCAGCGAGATCGAGCGGGTTCCAGTTGAAGGTCGGGTACGACGGCATCCAGCCCATCCGGGCCGACTGGGCCAGCAGGTCGGCGGTGGTCAGCCCGGTGAACTGCGCCTGGCCGACCGGCGAGGCGAACGTGTCGGCGGTGAAGGTGTCGTAACGCCACTGGCTGGTGGCTAGGTACCAGTAGGCGGTACCGATCATCTGCCGCGGCGGCCGCTGCCAGTCCGTCGCCATCGCCAGGGCCGTGTAGCCGGTCAGCGGCCGGACCTTCTCCTGCCCGACGTAGTGCGCCCACCCGCCGCCGTTGCGGCCCTGGCAGCCGGTCAGCGTGGTCAGCGCGAGGAACGCCCGGTAGATCGTGTCGGAATGGAAGTAGTGATTAGTCCCTGCCCCCATGATGATCATGGATCGGCCACCGGAATCCAGCGCATTCTGCGCGAACTCCCGTCCGATCCGCGCGGCCGCCGCGGCCGCCACGCCGGTGATAGCTTCCTGCCAGGCCGGCGTGCAAGGCTCGGCGGCGTCGTCGTAAGACTCGGGCCACTGTCCGGGCAGCCCATCGCGGCCCACCCCGTACTGCGCCAGGAGCAGATCGAATACCGTGGTGACCAACTGGCCCGCGACGCGGCGGGCAGGCACACCGCGGCGGATCAGCCCGGCCGAACTGTCCGCCGCGTCGAACCTGGGCAGGTCCACCAGCACCGGCTCGCTGCCCTCGCCGTAAAAGCTCAGCACCGGCTCGATGTCGCCGAGCTCCAGGTTCCACCGGCCCAGGTCCTCGTCGCCGAAACGGAACCCAAGCGAGCCGCCTGGGGCCACCGGCTGCCCCGTCCGGCCGTCGAGCACGACCGGCTTGAACGCGCCGTGCTCACCCTCGTCGCCGGTCCCGTCCGCGGTCAGGAACTTTCCCGGCCGCATCGCGTCCCCGGCCCCGGTGAGGGTGACCAGGAACGGCGCGTCGGTGAACCGGGTCACGTAGTCGGTGAAGTAGGGCACCTGGCGGTCGGCGAAGAACTCGCGCAAGATCACGTGCCCCATCGCCATCGCCAGCGCGCCGTCCGTGCCCGGTGCCGGGGACAGCCACTCGTCGGCGAACTTCGTCGCGTCGGAGTAGTCCGGCGAGCAAACCACGACCTTCTGGCCACGATAGCGCGCCTCGGTCATCCAGTGCGCGTCCGGCGTCCTGGTCACCGGGACGTTCGAACCCCACAAGATCAGGTAGGAGGCGTCCCACCAGTCCCCGGACTCGGGTACGTCGGTCTGGTCGCCGAAGACCTGCGGGGAGGCGACCGGCAGGTCGGCATACCAGTCGTAGAACGACAGCATCGGCGCGCCGATCAGTGCGTGGAACCGCGCGCCCGCCGCGTGACTGACCATGCTCATCGCCGGAATGGGGCTGAACCCGGCAATCCGGTCAGGACCCCAGGTCCGGATCGTGTGCACCTGCGCGGCCGCGACGAGTTCCACCGCCTCGTCCCAGGTCGCCCGGACGAAACCGCCCTTGCCGCGAGCCGACTTATACCGGGCCGCGAGGTCCGGCGTGCCGGTGATCTCGGCCCACGCCGCCACCGGGTCGCCCCCGTGGCGGCTCTTCGCCTCGCGAAACAACTCGAGCAGTACGCCCCGCACGTAGGGGTAGCGGACCCGGGTCGGAGAGTAGGTGTACCAGGAGAACGCCGCGCCGCGCGGGCACCCGCGCGGCTCGTAGTCGGGCCGGTCAGGGCCCGCCGACGGATAGTCGGTCTGCTGCGCCTCCCACGTAATGATCCCGTCCTTGACGTACACCTTCCACGAGCACGAGCCGGTGCAGTTCACGCCATGGGTAGACCGAACGACTTTGTCGTAGCTCCACCGGTCCCGGTAGAAGCTGTCCGCCTCCCGGCCGCCCGACTTCTCCAGCGTCCGCAAGTCGGCCGACACGATCCCCTTGCGCAGGTAACGCCCGGCCCGGACTAGGGCCTCGTCAAGATCGGAGCCGATACCGGGCGAACCGCCGCTGGGCGCCATCTTTCATGCCTCCCGACATGTCGAGTCGTGGACATCCGGCCGTAGCCATTGTGCCACTCCCTCGGAAGCGGTCAGGACCCGGCTGACCTGCGACTCCTGCAAATGATTGCGGCCGCAGGCACCCGGCGCGGCCTGTGCCACCCCACCCCCTTATGACTGCCTGAGGTGACTCCCGTCGCATATTCCGGGCCCGGCAGGACCATCCTGCCAACTGGCCTGGCCTGGCCTGGCCTGGCCGGGAAACAGCAATGATGTTCCAGGCTCCAATGGCCATCAGCACGGCGAAGGCAATCCAGGCGACCTGGTGGAACCGGCGCGCAGTCGCGGCACTGAACCAGCGCAGCACCCGGACCAGCGCTGACAGGCCAGGAACATCCTGCCTAAGTGCCCGAGTCCGCAGCGTGCTGCCCCGGGGTTTCCGCACTGCGCGGCTGGCGCGGAGTGCGTCTCCGGACCTTGCTCGCGCTCGCTGGCGCGGCCGACGCGGCCGGCTACGTCACGGTCGGCTCCGGCGAGTACACCGCCGTGTTCACCCGGGAGCAGGCAGAGGACGACCGGGTGCTCCTCGCGCTCGACCACGAAGGAGCCGTAAGTCCCCGAAGTGCCGGCTTTCCGCGGCTGGTGGGGCCCTCAGAGTGCGATGCGCCCGATGACGGATAGCAACAAGCGGAGCCGGTCAAAGAGACGGTCTCGGACCCTTGCCATGTGACCCCGATGCGCGTGATCTGGTCAGACAGCGCACAGTGCGACTAGCAGCAGGGCAGGCGGCCTGGTGCGCACGCCAAGCCACACCCGGCCACCGCAGGAGCCCGTCCGTGGCCCGTCCGTCGTCGCGGCCCCCGTCCGTGGCCGTCCGTGCAAAGCCGACGGTTCCCCGCACCGCTCCCAGGCCCCGATTTTCGTCCGCTATACGTCCGTGGACACCGCAACATCACGGTCTACCGCGCGACAAGGTGACACACGCTGGGACAGAGCAGAAACGCCCCGCCAGCGCGAGAATTCGCAGCTAGCGGGACGTTTGCGCTGGTGTGGCAGGTGTTGGGTTCGAACCAACGTAGGCTTAGCCGACGGTTTTACAGACCGCTCCCTTTGGCCACTCGGGCAACCTGCCTCTGTGCCGCACGCGCTGGCGGCACAGAGAAGGATAGCTCAAGACCTGACCAGCCGGCGACCAGGGAGTAGCCTCACCGGGTTTCGCGACGTAACGACTTGAGCTCGCCTTGGTGGTCTAGCCTGGAGCCGTGGCATCTCAAGAGTCTTCTTTCGACATCGTGTCCAAGCTTGACCGCCAGGAAGTTGACAACGCGCTCAACCAGGCGGCCAAGGAGATCGGCACCCGGTTTGACTTCCGCGGCGTCGGCGCGTCCATCGCGTGGTCCGGCGAGCACGCCGTCGACATCCGGGCCAACAGCGAGGAGCGCGCGCTGGCGGTCCTCGACGTGTTCAAGGACAAGCTGGTCAAACGCGGGGTCTCGCTCAAGACCCTGGACCCAGAGGACCCCAAGCCGTCGGGGCGGGAGTACAAGATGGCGGTGAGCCTGAAGGAGGGCATCACCCAGGACAACGCCAAGAAGATCTCCAAGCTCATCAGGGATGAGGGGCCGAAGGGCGTCAAGGCACAGGTCCAGGGCGAGGAACTCCGCGTCTCGGCGAAGAAGAAGGACGACCTGCAGGCGGTCATCTCACTGCTGAAAAGCCAGGAGTTCGACTTCGCCGTGCAGTTCGTCAACTACCGGTAACGGGTCAGCGGCGGTAGCCGGCCAGCGCTTCCAGCCTGCGGACCCGCTCGGCCGCGGCCGGGTGCGTGCAGAAAAGCCGGGCGATGCCCTGGGCTCGGAACGGGCTGGCGATCATAAGGTGGCCGACCGAGAGGCGCCGCCCGTCTGCGACCAGCGGTAGCTCCGCCGCCTGGGCCTCGAGCTTGCGCAGCGCGCTGGACAGGGCCACCGGGTCGCCGGCCAGCAGGGCACCGGTCGCGTCGGCCCGGTATTCGCGCTCCGGGCTTACCGCGAGCCGGATGAGGACCGCCGCGACCGGCCCGAGCACGATCAGGCCGGGGCGCGCCAGCCGGGCCAGGCCGGCCGGGAAGGTGATGACGGTGGCCAGGCCCGCGGACATAGTGGCGGCCAGGATGTCGCGGCCGGACACGTGGGCCAGCTCGTGTCCGAGCACGCCGCGGAGCTCGGCCTCGTCAAGCACCCGGAGCAGGCCCTGCGTGCAGCACACCGTCGCGGTGCGCGGACCACGGCCGACGGTGAAGGAGTTCGGCTGCTCGGCCGGGGACACGTACAACCGCGGCACCGGCAGCCGGCCCGCGGTGCTCAGCTCCCGGACCAGGCGGTAAAGCTCCGGGTGTTCCACCTCGCTGACCGGCCGGGCACCCATCGCGGACAGGGCCAGCCGGATACCCCAGGCGTGCGCGGCCAGGGTCAGCACCCCGGCGACCGCGATCCCGGCGACCGCACCGCCCGCACCGGCCACGCCCACCCCGATGAGGGCGAATCCGGCCATGAGCACGACCACCGCGGTCGCCAGCCCGGCGACCGCGGCCGCCCGCTCGGCTGCCCGCAGTGCGTAACCGCGCACAGCCATCCACCTCCCACCGCTGCCACGCCCACGTTCCGGCGATGGCATGATGACACGATCCCCGCAGGCGTAACATACGTTGGTAGCGTGGGTACACCGAACCAGGCGACGCGGAACACGTAACGCGAGGGCGGCTTTCTCATGGGGTGCGGTTTCTAGGGAATATGCCACAACCAATGGCGGCGACGCTTGACCGAACCTGGGTCCGGGAATATGACGGAACCAGTTGAACGTTCGTTTGATCGGTCGTTTCGGCGTAAAATTTGTTCCGTCTTAACTCAATGCCTCCCGGCCGCGGGGTAGTGCGCGCGGAGAGTACACGGCCGCGGAGCGCCGAGGAGGTCCTCCAACTGTGACCAAGCAGGTCCAGAAGCTCGATCATGTCATCATCAGGTTCGCCGGCGACTCTGGCGACGGCATGCAGCTCGCGGGAGACAGATTCACCCAGGAGACCGCGGTCTTCGGGAACGACCTGTCCACCTTGCCGAATTTCCCGGCCGAGATCCGGGCCCCGGCAGGTACCCTCCCCGGCGTATCGAGTTTCCAGCTGCATTTCGCCGACCATGACATCCTCACGCCAGGTGACGCGCCGGACGTGCTCATCGCGATGAACCCCGCCGCCTTGATGGCCAACGTCAAGGACCTGCCGCGGGGCGGTGACCTGATCGTCAACACCGACGAGTTCACCAAGCGGAACCTGACCAAGGTCGGCTATACGGTCAGCCCGCTGGAGGACTCCTCGCTCGAGCAGTACAACGTGCACGCGGTGCCGATCACCTCGATGACGGTCAAGGCGCTCGAAGCCTTCGACATCACCAGGAAGGACGCCGAGCGGGCGAAGAACATGTTCGCGCTCGGGATGCTGTCCTGGCTGTACGACCGGCCCGCCGATGGGACGCTCAGCTTCCTCAAGGCCAAGTTCGCCGCCAAGCCCGAGATCATGCAGGCCAACGTGGCCGCCTTCCAGGCGGGCTGGAACTTCGGCGAGACCACCGAGGCGTTCTCGGTCAGGTATGAGGTCAAGCCGGCGCCGCTGGCGGCCGGCACCTACCGGAACATCGTCGGCAACACCGCCCTGGCCTACGGGCTCGTGGCCGCCTCCCAGCTGGCCGGGCTGCCGTTGTTCCTGGGCTCCTACCCCATCACGCCGGCCTCCGACATCCTGCACGAGCTGGCCAAGCACAAGCGCTTCGGGGTCCGCACGTTCCAGGCCGAGGACGAGATCGCCGCCGTCGGCGCGGCGCTCGGCGCCTCGTTCGGCGGCTCGCTGAGCGTCACCACCACCTCAGGGCCAGGCATCCTGCTGAAGGCCGAGACCATCGGGCTGGCCGTATCGGTCGAGCTGCCGCTGCTCGTCTGCAACATCCAGCGAGCCGGGCCGTCCACCGGGATGCCGACGAAGACCGAGCAGGCCGACCTGCTGCAGTCGATGTTCGGCCGGAACGGGGAGTCACCCATCCCGATCGTCGCCGCGGCCAGCCCCGCCGACTGCTTCGACGTGGCCATCGAGGCGGCCCGGATCGCGGTCAAGTACCGCACCCCGGTGATCCTGCTCTCGGACGGCTACCTGGCCAACGGCTCGGAGCCGTGGCGCATCCCGAGCACCGCGAGCCTGCCCGACCTGAGCCAGGAGTTCGCGTTCGCCACCGCCCCGGCCGACGGCGCCGAGTTCGAGCCGTTCCGGCGCGACCCGGTGACCCTGGCCCGGCCCTGGGCGATACCCGGCACCCCCGGACTCGAGCACCGGATCGGCGGCATCGAGAAGGCCGACGTCACCGGGACGATCTCCTACGACCCGGACAACCACGACCGGATGGTCCGGCTGCGCCAGGCCAAGATCGACGGGATCGCCGCCGACATCCCGCCGCTCGAGGTCGACGACCCGGACGGCGACGCCCGCGTCCTGGTCCTGGGCTGGGGCTCCACCTATGGCGCCATCGGGGCCGGGGTCCGGCGGGTGCGCGCCGCCGGCGGCACCGTCGCCCAGGCCCACCTGCGGCACCTCAACCCCTTCCCGCCGAACCTGGCGGACGTGCTGCGGCGCTACGACAAGGTCCTGGTCCCCGAGATCAACCTCGGCCAGCTGGCGCTGCTGCTGCGCGGCCGGTTCCTGGTCGACGTGATCTCCTACAATCAGGTCCGCGGCCTGCCCTTCCAGTCGGCCGAGCTGGCCGGCGTCATAGAGGATGTGATCGGGCATGCCTGAGAAAAACGGTCACGGCCCGGCGGACGGTGACGAGGGCATGCGGGGGCACGAAGGCCACCGGCTCGCGTCATTGACCCTGGTGCCTAAAGCAGGAGTCCGTTCGGCGGCTAAAGATTTTAAATCCGACCAGGAGGTGCGCTGGTGCCCCGGCTGCGGGGACTACGCCATCCTGGCCGCCTTCCAGGCGTTCCTGCCCGAGCTCGAGGTGCCGCGGGAGAACGTCGTGGTCGTCTCGGGGATCGGCTGTTCCTCCCGGCTGCCGTACTACGTGAACAGCTACGGGATGCACTCCATCCACGGCCGCGCGCCCGCGATCGCCACCGGGCTCGCGTCCTCCCGGCCTGACCTGTCGGTCTGGGTCATCACCGGCGACGGCGACGCGCTGTCGATCGGCGGCAACCACCTGATCCACGCGCTGCGGCGCAACGTCAACATCAAGATCCTGCTGTTCAACAACCGGATCTACGGGCTGACCAAGGGCCAGTACTCGCCGACGTCGGAGCGGGGCAAGGTCACCAAGTCCACCCCGTTCGGCTCGCTGGACCACCCGTTCAACCCGGTTTCTCTCGCGCTCGGCGCCGACGCCAGCTTCGTGGCCCGCACCATCGACTCGGACCGCAGGCACCTGACCTCGGTGCTGCGTGCCGCCGCGGACCATCAGGGCACCGCGTTCATCGAGATCTACCAGAACTGCCCCATCTTCAACGACGACGCGTTCGCCCCGCTGAAGGACGCCACCGCGAGCGGCGAGAAGCTGATCCGGCTCGAGGACGGGCAGCCGGTCCGCTTCGCCGGCGGCTCGAAGGGGCTGCGGTTCGGCCGGCACGGGCAGCTCGAAGCCGTCGACGTGGCCGAGGCCGACCCGGACTCGCTGATCACGCACGACGCGCAGCGGGCCGACCCCTCCTACGCGTTCGCGCTGTCCCGGCTGGACACCTCCGACTTCCGGCACACTCCGGTCGGGGTGTTCCGCAAGGTCGCCCAGCCGAGCTACGACCAGCTGATGGCCGAGCAGATCGCCACCGCCCGCCGCCAGAGCGGACCGGGCGACCTGGCCGCCCTGCTGGCCGGCCACGACACCTGGGAAGTCGGAGGCTTACCGAGTACGGGCCGCTGGCGGTCAGGCACCTCGAGCCGCTGCGGTCAGGCACCGTCGAGCCGCTGCGGTCAGGCACCGTCGAGCCGCTGCGGTCAGGCACCGTCGAGCCGCTGCGGTCAGGCGCCCTCGAGCCGCTGGCGGATGATCTGCCGGGCCAGGGCCAGCACGGCGGGATCGTCGTGCTGGACGAAGTTGGTGTCGGTGGCCGTGATGATGCCGTTCAGCTCGAACGCCAGCCGGGCGGGATCCTCGCTGCCGGGCAGTTCGCCCTGTGCCAGTGCCGTGGCCGCAAAACCCCGCAGTAGCATGCCGAACGTAGACTGGTACTCCCTGATCAGCTCGTTCACCGGCCCGGGGCGGGTCCCCATCTCCAGGGCCATGCCGGTCATGAAGGAACCACCCGGGAACGTCCGGCGCTCCAGGTGCGCGAAAAACGCCTCGCACACCGCGGTCAGCTGGCCCAGGCCAGCCGGGGCGGCGAGCGCGGGCTGCACGACCTCCGCGGCGAAGATCCGGGCCGCCTCGGCCACGATGGCCCGCTGAAGGTCGGTCTTGGAACCGAAATACGCCTGCAGGCCGCTCTTGGGTATCCCCACCGCGGCCGCCACCCCGGCGATGGACAAGACCTCAAGTCCGTCCTGGGCGGCCAGCGCCGCGGCCGCACGCACGATGGCGCCGCGGGTCCGCTCCGAGTCGGCGCCGGACCGCCGCGGCCCGGGGCGAGCGGGCCTCCCGCTGGGACGCCCAGGCCGGAGGCTGGGATGCTCAGGCT
The DNA here is from genome assembly GCA_963808315.1 of uncultured Actinomycetes bacterium. GTDB lineage: Bacteria > Actinomycetota > Actinomycetes > Streptosporangiales > Streptosporangiaceae > Palsa-504. Next base: position 50,590 of record CAWEFK010000002.1, read on the forward strand.
GGAGGCTGGGATGCTCAGGCTGGATCGCCTCATTCATCTGGACGTCCTACCCGGGACAGCCCGCGCTTGATCACGAATTCTATGGCCGCATGGGTGTTGGCGGGGAGAGAACGTCCCGTGAACACCACCTGCCCCATACGGCACACTTGTATCGGGCTGCTCCCGCTCTCGGGGGACGACGATGGTCCATCGGTGTGGTTGGGGCAACGCTTATGGTCCATCGTTGTGGTCGGATCCCGGTCCGTCCCTCGGCCCGTCGGCGGACACCACACCCACCGGGCAGGCCACGCCGGTGCCGTGGTCCGGACAGTATCCGTGCGGATTTTTGGCCGCGGACAGGTACTGCTGGTGGTAATCCTCGGCGAAGTAGAATTCCCCGGCGGGAACGATCTCCGTGGTGACCGGCCCGTAACGCGCGGCGGCCAGGGACTGGCCGTAGGCCAGCGCCGACGCCTCGGCGGCCGCCCGCTGCTCGTCCCCCCGGTAGAAGATCACCGACCGGTACTGGGTGCCGAGGTCGTGGCCCTGCCGCATGCCCTGCGTCGGGTTGTGCGACTCCCAGAACACCTTCAGCAGGCTCTGGTACGACACCCGGCGGGGATCGAAGACCACCCGTACCGTCTCGGCGTGCCCGGTGCGCCCGCGGCAGACCTCCCGGTAGGTGGGGTTCGGCGTGTACCCGCCCTCATAGCCCACGGAGGTCGACACCACGCCGGGCTGCCGCCAGAACGCCTTCTCCGCGCCCCAGAAGCAGCCGAGCGCGAACTCCGCCACCTCGGTGCCCGGCGGGTAAGGCGGTGCCAGCCCCGAGCCGAGCACCGTGTGCCGCTCGGCCACCCGGACCGGCGTGACCCGCCCGGGCAGCGCCCGGGCCGCGTCGACCGGCCGCTTCCTGAATGCTCCGAAAATACCCATCACGCACGTGTAACCCTCGCGGGCGCAAGCCTGTTCCGGCCAGGATCAGCCGGCCTCCAGATGCGGTCACTCCGGCCAGATCAGCCGGTCCACTCCGGCCAGGATCAGCCGGTTCGCTTCTCCACGAAGTCGCACAGCGCCAGGAAGGCCGCCCGGGCGGGCACGTCGGGCAGCGCCATGAGTTCCCGGCGGGCTCCGAGTACCCAGGTCAGCACGTCCGCGCGCGACTGCTTCATCGCGTGGTGGCCGCGCAGCAGCGTCAGCGCCTCCTCAAGCAGCGCCTCATCGGTCAGGTCGGCCTCGGTCAGCAGGAAGCGCAGCCGGGCGTCCGCCGGGGACTGCAGCACCGAGCCCAGCGCGTACAGGACGGGCAGGGTCCGCACGCCCTGGCGGAGATCGGTGCCCGGCGTCTTGCCCGACTGGGCCGGGTCGCTGGCGATGTCGATCACGTCGTCGGACAGCTGCCAGGCCACGCCCAGCTGCTCGCAGGCGACGGCGATCCGGTCCGCGATCTGCCCGGGCGCACCGGAGAACAGCGCGCCGAACTGGCCGGAGGTGGCGATCAGCGATCCGGTCTTCTCGGTGATCACCTGCAGGTAGAACTCGAGCGGGTCCTGGCCGGGATGCGGGCCGATGGTCTCGGCCATCTGCCCGGCCACCAGCCTGCTGAACGTCTTGGCCTGGAGCCTGACGGCGTCCGGCCCGAGGTCGGCGAGAATCTGCGAGGCCTGCGCGAACAGGAAGTCCCCGGTCAGGATCGCGACCGAGTTGCCCCAGCGGGAGTTGACCGAGGGGGAACCGCGGCGGATCAGGGCCTCGTCCATGACGTCGTCGTGGAACAGCGTGGCCAGGTGGGTGAGTTCCATCGCCACCGCCGCCTGGATGACCCGCGGGTCGGCCGGGTCACCGAACCGCGCGGCCAGCAGCACCAGCATGGCCCGGAACCGCTTGCCCCCGGCCGCGATGGAATGCCTGGACGCCTCGGTGAGCAGTTCGTCGTCGGGATGGGCCGTCGCGGCCAGCACGTCCTCGACCTGGGCCAGGTCGTCAAGCAGGCCCGCCTCCAGAGCGGAATCCTGGAACTCTACGGGAACTGCGGTGATCACATGCTCTCCACGTCATCGACACGGGCAAACGCCTCGAACTTCCGAGTATGCCCGCTGCGCAGCGAACCAACCAGTGTCGTGCGCCACGCTGGCCGCAGCGCTCCCGGTCCGACCTGCGCCTTAACCAACGAACAGCTGATTCGCCGCATGACTGGCCAGGCTGAGGACTGGTTCGGGCACGATGCCGAGCACGAGGGTGGCCACCACGCCGAGGGCCACCGCGGTGCCGGTGAAGATGGTGGGCACCACCACCTCCGGGCCATCCGGGATCGGGTCGCTGAAGAACATCAGCACGATCACGCGGACGTAGAAGAAGGCCGCGATCGCGCTGGCCAGCACGCCGACGATCACCAGCGGGGTCTCCCCGGCCGCGATGGCGGCCTGGAAGACCGCGAATTTCCCGGTGAAGCCGCTGGTCAGCGGGATGCCGGCGAAGGCAAGCAGGAACAGCGCGAAGATGCCGGCCAGCAGCGGCGACCGGCGGCCCAGGCCCGCCCACCGCGACAGGTGCCCGGCCTCGCCGCCCGGATCCCGCACCAGCGTGATCACCCCGAACGCGCCGATGGTGGTCAGCCCGTAGGAGGCCAGGTAGAACAGGCTGCCCGCCAGCCCGGCGACGCTGGTCGCGATCACCGCGGTGAGCACGAACCCGGCGTGCGCGATCGAGGAGTAGGCGAGCAGCCGCTTGACGTCCGTCTGGGTGATCGCGATGATGGCGCCCACCACCATGGTGAGGACGGCGATCACCCACAGCGCCGGGCGCCAGTCCCAGCCCAGATTGCCGAACGCCACGTAGAACACCCGCAGCAGCGCGCCGAAGCCCGAGACCACCGTGCAGGACGCCATCAGCGCGGTCACCGGCGTCGGCGCGCCCTGGTACACGTCCGGCTTCCAGCCGTGGAAGGGCACCGCCCCGATCTTGAACAGCAGCCCGAGGCCGACCAGCGCGATGCCCGCGAACAGCAGGGTCGAGTTGGCGGTGTCGCTGGCCGCCGCCGACGCGATCGTCGACAGCCGGACCGAGCCGGAGAAGCCGTACAACATCGCCACGCCGAACAGGAAGAAGGCCGAGGAGAAGGCGCCGAGCAGGAAGTACTTCATGGCCGCCTCGTGCGAGAGCAGCCGACGGCGCCGGGCCAGCCCGCACAGCAGGTACAGCGGCAGCGACAGCACCTCGAGCGCGACGAACATGGTGAGCAGGTCGTTCGAGGCCGGGAACAGCAGCATCCCGCCGATCGCGAACAGCGTCAGCGGGAAGATCTCGGTGTGCATGATCCCCGCGCCGAGAGCCTCGCGTTCCTCCGCGCTGCCCGGGGCGGCCGCCGCCTGGGCGGCGAACGGGCTGTTGCTCGAGTCGCCGATGAGCAGCACGCTGGCGAAGGCCAGCACCAGGATCGTGCCCTGGATGAACAGGGTCGGCCGGTCCACCGCGACCGCGCCCATCGCGGCCACGTGGCCCGGGCTGCCGCCGGCGTAGATGCTGTGCCTGGCGGCGACCACGATCGTCATGACGAACGCGGCGACCAGCGCGCCCAGCGCGAGCACCAGGTGCACGCCGCGGCGGAAGGGACGGGGCACGAACGCCTCGACCAGGACGCCCACGACCGCGGCGGCGAAGACGATCAGCATCGGCGCGAGCTGGAAGTACTCGATGCTCGGCGGGCTGATCGCCCCGCTGACGCTGGCCGCCGGAGCGGCCAGGACGGCATGCGCCGCCGGAGCGGCGAAGACACCGGTCACGGCGCGGTTCCCTTCTGCACGGTGCTGGTCAAGCCGGTGGTAGACCCGGGGGCGGGATGCGCGGGCACCGGATCAGTGATGTGCACCTGCGCCATCGTGACCCGCACGGCGGGGTTGATGATGTCGAGCACCGGCTTGGGGTAGACCCCCACCCCGATGAGCAGCACGATCAGCGGCGCGACGGCCAGCACCTCGCGGGCCCTGAGGTCCTTGAAGCCCGCGACCTCCTCGCGCACCGGCCCGTTCATCGTGCGCTGGTACATCCACAGGATGTAGATCGCGGCCAGCACGATCCCGGCGGTGGCGATGATGGCGGGCAGCTTGTAGCGGGAGAACGTGCCGAGCAGCACGAGGAACTCGCTGACGAAGGTGGACAGGCCGGGCAGCGAGAGCCCGGCCAGGCCGGAGATCAGGAACAGCCCGGCCAGCACCGGCGCGACCTTCTGCACCCCGCCGAAGTCGGCGATCCGGGCCGAGCCGCGCCGGGTGATCAGGAACCCGGCCAGGATGAACAGCGCACCGGTGGCGAACCCGTGGTTGACCATGTACAGGGTCGCCCCGGCCACGCCCTGGCTGGTCATCGCGAAGATGCCGAGCGCGATGAAGCCGAAGTGCGAGACCGAGGTGTAGGCGATCAGCCGCTTCATGTCCTGCTGGCCGATCGCCACCACGGCCCCGTACAAGATCCCGATCACCGCCAGCGTGATGACCAGCGGGGTGAAGTACTTGGCCCCGGCCGGGAAAAGCTCGAAGCAGAACCGCAGCATGCCGTAGGTGCCGACCTTGTCAAGCACGCCGACGAGCAGCACGGCCGCCCCGGGCGGCGCGGACGCGGCGGCGTCGGGGAGCCAGGTGTGGAACGGCCACAGCGGCGCCTTGATCGCGAACGCGATGAAGAACCCGAGGAACAGCCACTTCTGCACGGTGGGGCTCAGCGAGATCTGGGCGAGCTGGCTGAACAGGAACGACCCGTGGTGGCCGGTGACGGCGCTGTGCGTGGAGTACACGTAGAGCGCGATGACCGCGACCAGCATGAGCAGCCCGCCGAGCAGGCTGTAGAGCAGGAACTTGACCGCGGCGTACTGCCGGCGGCCGACCCCGAAGCTGCCGATCATGAAGTACATCGGCACCAGCATGGCCTCGAAGAACACGTAGAACAGGAAGACGTCGGTGGCCGCGAAGACACCGATCATCATCGTCTCGAGCACCATCATCAGCGCGAAGTAGGTCTTGGTGCTGTGCTTGACCCCGGTCGGCTTGCCGCCAGCCGACGCTTCCCCCCCGGCATCGGCGGTCAGGGCGGCCGGGCCAGCACCCACACCGTCAGCGTCGTGCCAGGAGGCCAGGATCACCACCGGCATCAGCACCACCGACATGCCGATGAGCACCAGCGCGATGCCGTCCACGCCCAGGGCGTAGTGCACGCCGAAGGCCGGGATCCAGGAGTAGGTCTCGGTGAACTGGTAGTTCGGTCCTCCGACCTGGAACTTGACCGCGATGATGATCACCACGACCAGCGTCACCAGCGAGAACGCCAGCGCCAGCCACTTGGCCAGGGCTTCCCGCGCGCGCCGGTCGGCGGCGGCGGAATCGGCGGGCAGGCCGGGGATGAGCGCGATCACCAGGGCCCCGGCCAGGGGCACCGCGCCGGCCACGGTCAGCCAGGGAAAGCCGTTCATTAGAGCCTCACCACTAGGAGCAAGGTGACTAGCACCGCGGCGCCGAAGAACATGGACAGTGCGTACGAGCGCACGAAACCGGTTTGCAGCCGGCGCAGCCGGCCCGAGGTTCCGCCGACCGTCGCGGCGAGCGTGTTCACGAGGCCGTCGACCCCGCGGTTGTCGAAGTACACCGACAGCCGGGTCAGCCATTGGCCGGGCCGCATCAGGACCGACTCGTTGAACGCGTCGCCGTAGAGATCTTTTCTGGCCGCGACGACGGGAAATCGTCCCCGCGGGGCCTCGGTGGTCACCGGCACCCGGCCGTACATCGTCCAGGCCAGGCCCCCGGCCAGCACGACAAGCACCAGGGTCACGCCGCCAGGCACGCTCCAGAAGCCGTGCGCGGTCGGCGGCAGCCCGGTGACCGGGCCGAGGAAGTTCTCGAACCGCTGGCCGGCGATCAAGAACCCGCCCGCGGCGACCGAACCCACCGCGAGCAAGATCAACGGCCAGGTCATCACGCTGGGTGACTCGTGCGGATGGTATGCCTCGGGCTTCCCAGCGGCGCTGGCCGAACCAGGTCATCAGCATGACCCGGGTCATGTAGAACGCGGTGATGGCCGCGCCGAGCACCGCGCAGGTGCCCAGGATCGCCCCGGAGGTGCCGCCCTTGTCGAAGGCCGCCTCGATGATGCCGTCCTTGGTGAAGAACCCGGAGAAGGGCGGGATGCCGATGATGGCCAGGTAACCGAGGCCGAAGGTGGCGAAGGTGATCGGCATGACCCGGGCCAGGCCGCCGTAGCGGCGCATGTTCACCTCGTCGTCCATGCCGTGCATCACCGACCCGGCGCCCAGGAACAGGCCGGCCTTGAAGAACCCGTGCGCGATCAGGTGCGCGATGGCGAACACGTAACCCGCCGGGCCCAGCCCCGCCGCCAGCATCATGTAGCCGATCTGGCTCATGGTCGACCCGGCCAGGGCCTTCTTGATGTCGTCCTTGGCGCAGCCGATGATCGCGCCGAACAGCAGCGTGACCGCGCCCACCACGGTGATGCCAAGCCGCGCGGTGGGCGACAGGGCCAGGATCGGGTTGGACCGCACCAGCAGGTAGACCCCGGCCGTGACCATGGTGGCCGCGTGGATCAGCGCCGACACCGGAGTGGGGCCTTCCATCGCGTCGAGCAGCCAGGACTGCAGCGGCACCTGCGCGGACTTCCCGCACGCGCCGAGCAGCAGCAGCAGCCCGAGCGCGGTGGCCACCCCGCTGCCGCCGGAGCGCACCGAGCCGAAGACCCCGGTGAACTGGACGGTGCCGAACTCGCTGAACATCAGGAAGATGGCCAGGGTCAGGCCGGCGTCGCCGACCCGGTTGACGATGAACGCCTTCTTGGCCGCGACCGCCGCCGAGGGCTTGAACTGCCAGAACCCGATCAGCAGGTAGGACGCCAGGCCGACGCCCTCCCACCCGACGTACAGGCCCAGGTAGTTGTCGGCCAGCACGAGCAGCAGCATCGCGGCGACGAACAGGTTCAGGTAGCCGAAGAACCGGCGCCGGTCGGAGTCGTGCTCCATGTAGCCGACCGAGTAGATATGGATCAGCGAGCCGACCCCGGTGATCAGCAGCACGAAGCTGATCGACAGCTGGTCGGTCAGCAGGCCCATGTTCACCTGCAGGCCCGCCACCGGGAGGTAGGAGAACAGGTGCTGGTCCTGGCTGCGGTGACCGGCGCCGAGGAGGGTGAAGAAGGCGATCACCGCGTAGACGAACGACGCGACCGGCATCAGGACGCCGAGCAGGTGACCCCACCGGTCGGTGCGCCGGCCGCCGAGCAGCAAGACCACGGCGCCGAAGAGCGGGAAGGCGATCAGCAGCCACGACAGCCGCAGCACGCCGGTAGCCGCAAAGGTGGTCAACGTCGTCATCCCCTCAGTACTTCAGCAAGTTGGCGTCGTCGACCGATGCCGACCGGCGGGCCCGGAAGATCGCCATCAGGATCGCCAGGCCGACGACGACCTCGGCGGCGGCCACCACCATCACGAAAAACGCGATGACTTGCCCGTCCAGGTTGCCGTGCATCCTAGCGAACGCGACGAACGCCAGGTTGCACGCGTTCAGCATCAGCTCTATGCACATGAACACGACGATGGCGTTGCGCCGCACCAGCACGCCGACGGCGCCGATCACGAACAGGATCACGGCCAGGGACACGTAGTGGATCGGGCTCATGACTCGGCCCCGCCCGTCTGGGCGGGCTCCCGCTCGCCGCTGTCCGCCGTGATGGCTTCCTGCTCTTCTTCGGGCCGAACGGCCCTGGCTGCGTCCGGCTCGGCCTGGCTCACGTGGCGGGGGGCCAGCACCGTGCTGACGGAAAGCTCGGAGGTGGTGCCGTCGGGCAGCAGGGCGGGCCGGTCGGCGGCGTCGTGCAGCGCGTACACGCCCGGCGACGGGTCCGGGGCCAGCTGGCCGCTGGCCAGCCTCCGGCCGGCCATGACCCGCTGCGTCGGCCGGGAGACGGTGCGTTCCCGGTGCGCGAGCACCATCGCGCCGAGCGCCGCGGTGATGAGCAGCGCGCCGGTGACCTCGAACGGGAACACATAGGTGGTAAAGATCAAGGTGGCGAGCCCGGTGAGGTTGTTCGTCCCGAACGAGGCGCTGTTCGCGGCGTTCGGGCCGAGGGCGGCGTGCCCGATGCCGAGGATCAAGATCACGAAAAAGCCGATGGCGGCCAGGCCGGCCGCCATCCGCTGCCCCTTGATCGTCTCGGTGATCGAGTCGGCCGAGCTGATCCCGATCAGCATGATGACGAAGAGGAACAGCATCAGGACCGCGCCGGTGTAGACGATGATCTGCACGAACGCGAGGAACGGCGCGCCTTCCATGGCGTACATGGTGGCCAGGCAGAGCATCACGACGGCCAGCATCATGGCGCAGTGCACCGCCTGCCGGACCAAGATCATGGCCAGCGCCGCGCCGACCGAGGCGGCGGCCAGGATCCAGAAGATGGATTCCCGCGCGATGAAGTCGGTGTTGGTGCCGGCCGCGAGGACATGCTTCATCTTGGTTCGGCCTCCCTGGGGGGCGCCTCGCCGACGGGCGCTTGGCCCGGGGACGGCATGGCGGTTTCCCCGGCTCCGTCGTCGACGATCTGGACGTCGACTTCCCGCGCTCCTGGAGTCGGCGGCGCGCCGTCGGCCCCGGCGAAGACCGCGGGGCCGGACGGGCCGCCTGGCCCGCCCATGCCCGGGGCCCGCGGGGTCGCCAGCACGCCGGCCGCGCCCAGCCGGTAGTAGTCCTTCTCGTCCTGGCCGAGCCGCATCGGATGAGGGGGTGCCTCCATCCCGGCGGCCAGCGGCACGAGCAGCTGCTCCTTGGTCCAGATCAGGTTTTCCCGGCTGTCGTCGGCGATCTCGTACTCGTTGGTCATCGTCAGCGCCCGGGTCGGGCAGGCCTCGATGCACATGCCGCACAGGATGCAGCGCAGGTAGTTGATCTGGTAAACGGCCCCGTACCGCTCCCCGGGGGAGAACCGGCCGTCCGCGGTGTTGTCCCGGCCCTCGACGTAGATGGCGTCTGCCGGGCAGGCCCAGGCGCACAACTCGCAGCCGATGCATTTCTCCAGCCCGTCGGGCCACCGGTTCAGCTGGTGGTGGCCGTGGAACCGCGGCGCGGTCGGCCGCTTGTCCTCCGGGTAGGAGACGGTCTCGACCTTGCGAAACATCTCGTGGAAGGTGACCCCGAACCCCTTGATCGGGTTGAGGAAATCAAGCACCTGTGACCTCCTTAGGGGAGGTGTCAGAAGGGCTGGAGCCGGGCTCGATGCCGACCCCGGCCTCGAGGCCGACGCCGTGGTAGTGCGGCAGGTTAAGCGGCGGCACCGGGTACGCCCGCTGGCCTGGCACCGGCCTGGCTGGCACCGGCCTCGCCGACGCTGTCCGGGTCCGCGCCCGCGGGCGGTTCCGCGTACCGCAGCGCGCGCTTCTGCGCGGCGCTGTCCCAGGTCAGGAACAGGATCACGATGAGCACGATGACGAAGCCGAAGACGACGTACGGGGCCGTGGTGTGGGTGTCCAGCCGCCACGCCCGCACCGTGGCGATGAACAGGATCCAGACGATGGAGATCGGGATGAGGACCTTCCAGCCGATCGCCATCAGCTGGTCGTACCGGACCCGCGGCAAGGTGCCGCGGAGCCAGATGTAGCAGAACAGCAGGATGAAGACCTTGATCACGAACCAGAGCACCGGCCACCAGCCGGCGTTCGCGCCTGACCACAGCGACAGCGGCCACGGGGCCCGCCAGCCGCCGAGGAACAGCGTGGTCGCGAGCCCGGAGACCGTGGTCATGTTGATGTACTCGGCCAGGTAGAACATCGCGAACTTCATCGAGGAGTACTCGGTGTGGTAGCCCCCGACCAGCTCGCCCTCGCCCTCGGGCAGGTCGAACGGCAGCCGGTTGGTCTCGCCGACCATGGTGAACAGGTAGATCACGAACGAGACGGGCAGCAGCCAGGCGTACCACTCGTGCTGCTGGGCGTTGACGATCGCGGTGGTGGACAGCGAGCCCGCGTACAGGAACACGGCCACGAAGGCGAGTCCCATCGCGATCTCGTAGCTGATCACCTGGGCGGCCGAGCGCAACGCGCCGAGCAGCGAGTACGTCGATCCGGACGACCAGCCCGCCAGCACGATCCCGTACACGCCGATCGAGCTCATGGCCAGGATAAGCAGCACCGCCACCGGCAGGTCGGTGAGCTGCAGCGGGGTGTGATGGTGGAAGATCGAGACTTCCGGGCCCCACGGGATGACCGAGAAGCTGACGAAGGCCGTCGCCGCCGATATCACCGGCGCGATCATGAACACCAGCCGGTCCGCAGCCCGGGGGATGATGTCTTCCTTCAGCGGCAGCTTGAGCGCGTCCGCGATCGGCTGGAGCAGGCCGAAGGGGCCGGCCCGGTTGGGGCCGGGCCGGTTCTGCATCCGGCCGATGACCCGGCGTTCCGCCCAGATCATGAACATCGTGGTCAGCAGCAGGAAGACGAAGACGATCCCGACCTTCAGCAGCACCAGCCACCAGATGAGCTGGTTGAAGTCGCTGATCGTCGGGTCTACCCCCAAGACCGCCAAGACCCCGGTGTGCCCTGCGACCGCCGGGAACCCGGGAGCCGCGAGCACGTGCTGCAGCGCCCCTTGGTCCATCATTCCGGCCTCCTCAGCGTGACCGTGGCGCCGTGCCCCGCGCCGAGCTCGGCGCGGATGGTAGAGCCGGCCCGCGGCTGCGGGCCGTCAGGATACGGGTCGCCCGCCAGGTCCGCGTCAGCCCGGGATGGCGAGGCTCCCTGGGGCAGTCCCGCCGCCGGCAGCCAGACCACACGGTCCGCCATCGGCATGACCACCACGGGCACCGTCAGCGAGCCCTGATCGGTGGTCACCGTCACCTTATCGCCGTCGGCCAGGCCGGCCTGCGCCGCGGTCGCCGCGGACATCCGGGCCACCACGGGCCGGGCCGTACCCGCCAGGGACGGCTCACCGTCCTGCATGCTCCCGCTGTCCAGCAGCTGCCGCCAGCAGGAAAGTATTGCTGTTACCTCGGGGGGACGATCCCCCCCAGACCCCATTGCCTCGGGGGGACGATCCCCCCGACCCCCTCATGGGGGGGCTGCCTGCCCCCACGGCCCCCCGGGCCCCCCAGAAGGGGGGACTCGGCACCTCGGGCGCCGTGGGGCGGTCGCCGCGCCAGGTGCCGAGGGCGGCGAGCTCCGCACGGGCGGCCGCGGCGTCGGGCAGGCCCAGGTGGACATCCATCTGGTCGGCGATCGCGCCGAGCACGTACAGGTCGGTGCGGACCTCGGGCACCCGGAGCGCGGCGGCGAACGAACCGCCGCGTCCCTCCCAGTTCACGAACGTCCCGGCCTTCTCGGACACCGCCGCGACCGGGAACACCACGTCGGCCCGGTCGGTGACCGCGCTGGCCCGCAGCTCGAGGCTGACCACGAACGGCGTCATCTCGATCGCCCGCAGCGCGGCCTGCGGATCGGGCAGGTCGGCCGGGTCCACCCCGGCCACCACCAGGGCGCCGAGCTCCCCCGCCGCCGCGGCGGCGAGAATCTCGCTGGTGTTACGTCCCGGTGTGCCGGGTAGCGAGCTCTTACCCCAGGTCCTGGCGACTTCGGCCCGGGCCGCGGCATCGGTCACCGGACGGCCGATGGGCAGCAGCCCCGGCAGCGCCCCGGCCTCGACCGCGCCTCGCTCCCCGGCGCGGCGCGGAATCCAGGCGAGCCGGGCACCGGAGGCGGCGGCGAGCCGGGCCGCGGCGGCGAGCGCGCCCGGCACTTCGGCCAGCCGCTCGCCGACGAGTATCACTGTGCCAGGCGCGCCGAGCGTCTCGCTGACCCGCTGCCAGTCCTGCAAGGGCGGACCGGCCGTGCGGATTCCGCCGGCCACGGGGGGCTCCGGGGCACTGGGCGCACCGCCGTGCGCGAGCGCGGTCAGCGCGGCGGTCTCGTCCCCGGGCAGCGTGGCCAGCAGCTCACCGGACAGCTTGACCAGCCCGGGGCTGGCCAGCGCCGCGACCGAGAACACCTGGAGGCCATGGCCTCGGACGGCCTTGCGCAGCCGCAGGAAGATGATGGGCGACTCGTCTTCCGGCTCGAAGCCGGCCAGCAAGACGGCCGGGGCTTGCTCCAGGTCGGCGTAGCTGACGCCGATCCCGCGCCCGGCCACGCAGGCGGCGAGGAACTGTTCCTCCTCGGCCGAGTGCGCCCGCGCCCGCATGTCGATGTCGTTGGTGTCCAGGGCGACCCGGGCGAACTTCGCGTACGCGTAGGCGTCCTCCAGGGTGCAGCCGGCCGCCGGTCAGCACGCCGACTCCCCGCGGCCCCTCGTAGGGCTCGCCGCTGCGCGCACAGCCGGGTAAGGGGCACCGCGGGCCGCGGCCAGCCCGGCCGCCGCCACCGCGAGCGCGTGCGGCCACGACGCCGGGACAAGCACCCCGGCCTCGTCCCTGACCAGCGGGGCGGTCAGCCGGTCGGGCTGGGTCGCGTAGGTGAACGCCCAGCGGCCCTTGTCGCAGTTCCACTCCTCGTTGACCGCCGGATCGTCGCCGGCCAGCCGGCGCGTCACCCGGCCGCGCCTGACATCGGTGCGCTGCCGGCAGCCCGCGGCGCAGTGCTCGCACACGCTCGGCACCGACACCAGGTCGAACGGCCTGGCCCGGAACCGGTAGGCGGCACCGGTCAGCGCGCCCACCGGGCACACCTGCACGGTGTTGCCGGAGAAGTACGAGTCGAACGGCTTGCCCTCCGCGGTGCCGATCATCTGGCCGGGGCCGCGGTCGAGGAAGTCGATGAAGGGATCCCCGGCGATCTCCTCGGAGACCCGGACGCACCTGGTACAGGAGATGCAACGCTCGCGGTCGAGCAGGACCTCGGTGGAGATGGCCACCGGCTTGTCGAACGTCCGCTTCTCCTCGATGAACCTGGTCTCGCCCTGGCCCGAGGACATGGCCTGGTTCTGCAGCGGGCATTCGCCGCCCTTGTCGCACATCGGGCAGTCGAGCGGATGGTTGATGAGCAGCAGCTCCATCACGCCCCGTTGCGCCTTCTCGGCCACCGCCGAGGTGAGCTGGCTGCGCACCACCATGCCCTCGGTGCAGGCGGTGGTGCAGGAGGCCATCGGCTTGCGCTGGCCTTCCACCTCGACCAGGCACTGCCGGCAGGCGCCGATCGGGTCGAGCAGCGGGTGATCGCAGAACCGCGGGATACCGATGCCGAGCAGCTCGGCCGCCCTGATCACCAGCGTCCCCTTCGGCACCGCGATCTCGAACCCGTCGATGGTGACGGTCACGGTGTCCTGCGTGGTCTCGACGCTCACGACTGCCCCCAGAGCGTCGAAGCCGCCTGGTCGAAGGGGCAGCCGCCTTCCTTCTGGTGCTGCATGAACTCGTCCCTGAAGTACTGGATGCCCGAGGTGATCGGGCTGGTCGCGCCGTCACCGAGGGCGCAGAAGGCGCGGCCCAGGATGTTGTCGCAGATATCCAGGAGTTTCTCCAGGTCCTCCTCGGTACCGTGGCCGTGTTCCAGCCGTTCGAGCACCTTGACCATCCAGAACGTCCCCTCGCGGCACGGGGTGCATTTTCCGCACGACTCGTGCTCGTAGAACTCGGTCCAGCGGAGTACCGCCCGGACCACACAGGTGGTCTCGTCGAAGATCTGCAGGGCCCGGGTGCCGAGCATGGACCCGGCGGCCGCCACCGATTCGAAGTCGAGCGGGACATCGAGATGGGCGTCGGTCAGCAGCGGGGTCGACGAGCCGCCCGGCGTCCAGAACTTCAGCCGGTGCCCGGCCCGGACACCGCCCGCCAGGTCGAGCAGCTCGCGCAGCGTGATGCCGAGCGGCGCTTCGTACTGACCGGGCGTGGTGACGTGGCCGGACAGCGAGAAGATGCCGAAGCCCTTGGACTTCTCGGTGCCCAGGCCGGAGAACCAGTCCGCGCCGTTGGCCACGATCGACGGCACGCTGGCGATCGACTCCACGTTGTTGATCACCGTGGGCGAGGCGTACAGGCCCGCCACGGCCGGGAAAGGCGGCCGGAGCCTGGGCAGGCCCCGGTAGCCCTCGAGCGAGGTGAGCAGCGCCGATTCCTCACCGCAGATGTAGGCGCCGGCCCCCGCGTGCACGATCACGTCCAGGTCGAACCCCGAACCGAGGATGTCGGTGCCGAGGTAGCCGGCCGCGTAGGCCTCCTCCACCGCGTGCCGCAGCCGCCGCACCACGTGCAGGACCTCGCCGCGGACGTAGATGAACGCGTGCTTGGCCCTGATCGCGTACGCGGTGATGGCGACGCCCTCGAGGAGCAGGTGCGGGTCGGCCATCATCAGCGGGACGTCCTTGCAGGTGCCCGGCTCGGACTCGTCCGCGTTGACGACCAGGTAGTGCGGCTTGGCGTCGCCCTGCGGCAGGAAGCTCCACTTCACCCCGGTCGGGAAGCCGGCTCCGCCGCGGCCCCGCAGGGACGCGTCCTTAACCTGGGCCATCAGGGCGTCCGGCTCGAGCGCCAGCGCCTTGGGCAGCGCCTGCCAGCCGCCGTGGTCCTTGTAGCCGTCCAGGGTGAAGGCGCCGGGCTGGTCCCACAGCGCCGTCAGCACCGGGGTAAGCATGTCGGTCACGGCGACTCCTGCTCTGGCTGGGACGACCCGCCCGCTTCCGGGGGCTTCTGCTGCGCTGCGGGCCTGGACCGCCCCGAGCTCCGCGCCTTGGGCGTCTGGCCCGCCTGGGTCGGCTGCTCCGGTTCGGGGGACTTGCCTGGCATGGGCGAGGCGGAGTCCGCCGGGGAGACCCCGGACCCGGCCGGCCCGGAGCCCGCCGAGCCGCCCGCCCCGGCGTGCGGGGCTCCGTTCCCCGAGCTGCTGCCCGAATTGCTGCCCGAGCTGTCGCCGGAATTGCTGCCCGGGCTGTCGTCCGAGCTGCCGCCGGAGTCGCGGTCCGGCGAGGGGGCGGTCCAGCCGCGCTCCCTGGCGATCTTGAGGCCGACCAGGCTGGCCGGGCCGGCGGTCGGGCCATCGGTGGCCTGGCCGTCGCCGAAGCCCGCCAGGATCCGGGACGCCTGCTTCCAGGTGCACAGCCGGGACGCCCCGCGAGTCGGGCTCACCGGGTTCCCCGCGCGCAGGTCGTCCACTAGCTGACGGGCGCTGCCCGGCGTCTGGTTATCGAAGAATTCCCAGTTCACCATCACGACCGGGGCGTAATCGCAGGCGGCATTGCACTCGATGTGCTCGAGGATGACCTTGCCGTCCGGCGTCGTCTCGTCGTTGCCGACGCCGAGGTGCTCGGTGAGCTCGGCGAAGATCTGGTCGCCGCCCATGATCGCGCACAGGGTGTTGGTGCACACCCCGACGTGGTACTCGCCGACCGGACGCCGCTTGTACATCGTGTAGAAGCTCAGCACCGAGGTGACTTCGGCCTCGGTCAGCCCGAATTTGGCCGCGCAGTACTCGATTCCGTCGGCGGAGACGAATCCTTCCTCCGACTGGACGAGATGAAGCAGCGGCAGCAGCGCCGACCTCGGCCGCGGGTACTTGCCGATGATCTGCGCCGCGTCCGCGTCGAGGCGGGTGAGCACATCCTCGCTGAACGGCATTACCTATCCACGCCTCCCATCACGGGATCAATGCTCGCGATCGCGGGGATTACGTCGGCCACCTGGCCGCCCTCGCACAGCGCGGCGACCGACTGCAGGTTGGTGAACGAGGGATCGCGGAAGTGGACCCGGTACGGCCGGGTGCCTCCGTCGCTCACCACGTGCGCGCCCAGCTCGCCGCGGGCGGATTCGACCGCCGCGTACACCTGGCCGGCCGGCACCCGGAACCCCTCGGTGATCAGCTTGAAGTGGTGGATGAGCGCCTCCATGGACTGGCCCATGATGTGCGCGATGTGCTCCGGCGAAGGTCCCAGGCCGTCCGGGCCGAGCGACAGCCGGGCCGGCCAGCCGATCTTGGCGTCGCGGATCATCACCGGATCGGTGTCCGAGCCGGCCGAACCGCGGACGGCGAGCCGGTCGACGCACTGCCTGACGATCCTGAGCGACTGCTCGATCTCATCCATCCGGAGTATGTACCGGCCGTAGGCGTCGCACGTGTCGGTGACAGGAACGTCGAAGTCATAGGTCTCGTAGCCGCTGTACGGCTGGGACTTGCGCAGGTCCCAGGGCAGTCCGGCCGCCCTGAGCATCGGACCGGTCACTCCAAGCGCCATGCAGCCGGCCAGGTCCAGGTAAGCGACGCCCTTGGTCCGGCCGGCGAAGACCGGGTTGGCGTCGATCAGCGCGCGCAGGTCGTGCACCAGCCGCGGGGAACCGTCGAGGAACGCCCGGATCGCCTCCAGGGCGCCGGGCGGCAGGTCCTGGGCGAGGCCGCCCGGCCGGATGTAGGCGTGGTTCATCCGCAGCCCGGTGATCAGCTCGTACAGATCGAGGATGCGCTCCCGCATCCGCAGGCCCTGCAGGAAGATCGTGGTCGCGCCCAGCTCCATGCCCATCGGCCCGATGCCCTGCAGGTGGGAGGACACCCGGTTGAGCTCCATCAGCATGACCCTGATGATCTGGGCCCGCTCGGGGATCTTGTCCTCGATACCGAGCAGGCGCTCCACCGCGATGCAGTACGCCGCCTCGTTGAAGAACGGCATCAGGTAGTCCATCCGGGTGCAGAACGTGACGCCCTGCGTCCAGGTCCGGTACTCCATGTTCTTCTCGATGCCGGTGTGCAGGTAGCCGATGGACGCGCGCACCTCGGCGACGGTCTCGCCCTCCAGCGTCAGGATCAGCCGGAGCACCCCGTGGGTGGACGGGTGCTGCGGGCCCATGTTGATGACGAGCCGCTCGCCGCTCTCGAAGTCCTTGGCCTCGTTGGCGGCGGCGACGAGCTCGTCCCAGTCCTCGCCGGAAACCGTGTAGACCCGGCCCTGCGCGGCGTCGTCCTCGTCCCCGCTGCCCGCGCCGGCCGGCGCGGTCGGCGTCTGCGCTTCGGTCATGAGTAGTGCCTCCGCTCGTCCGGAGCCGGGATCTTGGCGCCGCGGTACTCGACCGGGATGCCACCGAGCGGGTAGTCCTTACGCTGCGGGTGGCCCTTCCAGTCGTCCGGCATCTGGATCCTGGTCAGGGCCGGATGCCCGTCGAAGATGAGCCCGAAGAAGTCCCAGGTCTCTCGCTCGTGCCAGTTGCACGTCGGGTACACGCCGACCAGCGAGGGGATGTGCGGGTCGGCGTCCGGCGCGCTGACCTCCAGTCGCACCCGGCGGTTGTGGGTGATGGACAGCAGTTGGTAGACCGCGTGCAGCTCGCGGCCGGTGTCGGCCAGGTAGTGCACGCCGGAGACCCCGCAGCACAGCTCGAAGGCCAGCGCCGGGTCGTCGCGGAACTCCGCCGCCACCGCGGGCAGCCGCTCCCGGCGGACATGAAAGGTAATCTCGCCCCGGTCCACCACGACCCGCTCGATCGCGTCGGAGAAACGGAGCCCGGCGGCCTCGAGCGCCGCGCCGAGTGCGTCCGCGACCGCGTCGAAGTAGGAACCGTAGGGCCGGGTGCTCACGACCGGGGGGAGCTGGTGCACCCGGAGGCGGCCGTAGCCGGAGGTGTCGCCGGTGGCCTGCACGCCGAACATCCCGGTCCGGACGACAGGTTCGTCCAGTCGTTCCTGGCCGAGCCGGGCCGGCAGGTTGCCCGCGTCCTGGCTGCCCGCGTCGGGACTGCCCGCCTCGGGGCTGGGCGCGTCCGGCGCGGTTCCGGCTGGTGCCGCGGGCGGCACCGGGCCCTGCGGCGCCTGGGATCCCTGGGTCTCTTCCGACCCCGCCTTGGGGGTTTCCTGCGGGCCGCTCACAGCTCGGATCCCTCCGCCGAGGGCAGCCGCAGCGGCGTCACGGCCAGCCGCGCCTCCTCCAGCTCGGTGATCTGCCGGTCGCGGTTCTTGCCGAGCTTCATGTTCTCGATCTTGTCGTGCAGCTTGAGGATCGAGTCGAGCAGCATCTCCGGACGCGGCGGGCAGCCGGGCAGGTAGATGTCCACCGGCACGATGTGGTCGACGCCCTGCACGATCGCGTAGTTGTTGAACATCCCGCCGCTTGAGGCGCAGACGCCCATCGAGATCACCCACTTGGGGTCGGACATCTGATCGTAGATCTGCCTGAGCACCGGGGCCATCTTCTGGCTGACCCGGCCGGCCACGATCATCAGGTCCGCCTGGCGGGGAGTGTTGGACGCCCGCTCCATGCCGAACCTGGCCAGGTCGTGCTTCGGGCCGCCGGTCATCATCAGCTCCATGGCGCAGCAGGCCAGGCCGAAGGTAGCCGGCCACACCGAACGCGCCCGGGCCCAGCCCGCCACCTTCTCCACCGAGGTCAGCAGCACCCCGCTCGGAAGCTTTTCTTCGATGCCCATGGCTAATCCCATTCCAGGCCGCCGCGCCGCCAGATGTAGGCGTACGCGACCAGCACAGTGATGACAAAGGTGACCATCTCGACCAGGCCGAAGGCGCCGAGCTTGTTGAAGGTGACCGCCCAGGGATACAGGAAAATGATCTCGATGTCGAACACGATGAACAACATCGCGGTCAGGTAGTACTTGACCGGGACCCGGCCTCCGTCCGGCGGCATCGGGGTCGGCTCGATGCCGCACTCGTAGCTTTCCAGCTTGGCCCGGTTCCACCGCCTGGGCCCGGCGAAGGCGCCGAAGGTCACGGAAAAGGTGGCGAAACCGAGCGCGAGCACGGCCAGCACGAAGATCGGGACATATAGCCTCATCGTGGTCCGCTCCCTTCATTAGCCGGATGCCAACGACCCATCCTAGGGAATACCCGCATGACCCCTCACTCTGGGTTAGGCGCGAGCTTGGATAGCCCGTTGACCAGCCGGTCCGCCGCATCTCCGCCGGGATCGGTCAGGTTCGCGAGCAGCTTGACTGTGAACCGCATCAGCGCGGGCCGCGACATGCCGTGCTTGGTCGCGAACCGCATCAGGTTCGGCCGGCCGATCGCCTTCACGAAGGCGCGGCCGAGGGTGTAGTAGCCGCCGTAGGTTTGCCGCAGCGCCTGCGGATACCCCGCGAGCACCCGCTCGGTCTCCGCCCGGGTCGTCCGCGCGAGCGCCTGGGTGATGGTGCGGGCCAAGATCTCGCCCGACTCCATCGCGTACGCGATCCCCTCGCCGTTGAAGGGGTTCACCATGCCGCCGGCATCGCCGGCCAGCAGCAGCCCCCGGTGGTAGTGCGGGGTCCGGTTGAACCCCATCGGCAGCGCCGCGCCCCGGACCGGCTGGGTGCGGTTCTCTTCGGTGAAGCCCCACTCGGCCGGCATGCCCTTCAGCCAGCTCCGCAGCAGGGCATGGTAATCGGTGTGGGCAAACGCGGCGCTGGTGTTCAGCAGGCCCAGGCCGACATTGGACGTCCCGTCGCCCATCCCGAAGATCCAGCCGTAGCCGGGCAGCATCCGGTCGCCGTCCCACAGATCGAGCCAGGACTCCAGGTAGTCGTCGTCATGCCGGGGGGTCCGGTAGTACGTCCTGACCGCGACACCGAGCGGACGGTCGTCCCGCTTGCGCAGCCCCATCGCCAGCGAGAGCCGGGAGGAGTTCCCGTCCGCCGCCACCACGACCCGGGCGGTGTAGGTCCGCTCGGCGCCGTGGTCGCCGGCGCTGCCGCCGTGCTCCCCGGCGCCGGCTCGTCCGGGCCGTGCCGTGACCCCGGTGATCCGGCCGGTGCGCTCGTCGAGGACCGGGCCGGTCACGGTGACGCCCTCGAGCAGCTTGGCCCCCGCCTGCTGGGCCCGGCGGGCCAGCGACTCGTCCAGGTCGTGGCGGGTCCGGACCAGCCCGTATCCGGGATAGCTGGACAGCTCGGGCCAGGGCAGCTCGAGCCGCTTGCCCGCCCCGATGACCCGCAGGCCCTTGTTCCGCACCCAGCCATCCTGCTCGCCGACGCTGATACCCATGCCGACCAGCGACTTGACCGCGCGCGGGGTCAGTCCGTCGCCGCAGACCTTCTCCCTGGGGAAGCTGGACTTCTCAAGCACCAGCACGTTAAGCCCGGCCTGAGCCAGGTAAAAAGCGGTCGTCGAACCGGCCGGGCCTGCGCCGACGATGATGACGTCCGCCTCGTCGGCGGGCGGTCGCGAGGCAACGGAGGGCCCGGTGCCGGTGCGGGTTTGCGGGGGAGCGTGCTCGGTCACTTGGTCAGATCCTGAATGTCTTGTGAACCGCTTCACAAATGTTTTGCCATTAGTTTAACCCTCACCGCCCCGGCCTTTACGCCGGGTCAGCGGCGGGGTCATAGACGCCGGGCGACGTGCACGGCGACCACGCCCATGCTCAGGTCCCGCCACCGTACCGCCGACCAGCCGGCCCCGGAGATCAGGGCGGCCAGTTCGCGCTGAGCCGGCCAGTCCGCGATCGATTCCGCCAGGTATTCGTAGGCTTCCGGGCTGCGAGCCGTCCGGCGCGCGATCGCGGGCAGGACGGTGAGCAGGTAACGCCGGTAGAGCTTATCGACCGGCGCCACCGTGATCGTGCTGAACTCGCACACCACCAGCCGGCCACCCGGACGGGTCACCCGGCGCAGCTCGGCCAGGGCCGCGCCGGGACTGGCCACGTTCCGCAGCCCGAACGAGATCGTCACCGCGTCGAACGCCTCGTCGGCGAACGGCAGCCTGAGCGCGTCGCCGGCCACGAAGCCGAGGCGCCCGCCGCCGTCCCGGCGGCTGTCGCCCCGCGACCCGGCGCGGGCCAGCCTGGACCGGCCTGCCCTGAGCATGCCCAGGGAAAAATCGCAGGCCACCGCGTCGGCCCCGGTGGCGGTGAAGGTCAGCGAGGACGTCCCTGTCCCCGCGGCCAGGTCAAGGACCCGCTCCCCCAGGCCGGCCCCGGTGATCCGCGCGACGGCGCGCCGCCACAGCCTGACCTGGCCCGCGGACAGGATGTCGTTCAGCAGGTCATAGCGCGGTGCGATGGCGTCGAACATCGCCGCGACATCGGCGGGGCGCTTGTCAAGGTCGGCTCTAGCCATGACCCCCAGCCTATGGTGCTCACAGCAGGGCGGGGCGCTCCCAGGGTTCGTCGAGAACGTGCTGGGCCAGGAAGGCGAAGACGGTCTCGTACCAGATGCGCGCGTTACCCGGTGACAGGATCCAGTGATTCTCGTCGGGGAAGTAGAGGAACTTGGCCTCCGCGCCATGGCTGGACAGATCCCACCAGAGCCGCAGCGCCTCGGAGACCGGCACGCGGTAGTCCTTGTTGCCGTGGATGACCAGCATGGGCGTGCGGATCTGGCCGACGTGCAAGTGGGGAGAGTTGGTCTCGTACATCTGCGGCTGAGTCAGCGGGTCGCCGAACTGCCGTCGCCAGAACGCCGGAGAATCCGTGGTGCCGAACATCTGGTCGAGCACCCACAGCCCGGCGTGGCTCACGATCGCCCGGAAGCGGTCCGTGTGGCCGGCCATCCAGTTCGCCATGTAACCGCCGTAGGAGCCGCCCATCATGGCCACCCGGTCCGCGTCGATGTCCGGGCGGGCCATCGCGGCGTCGGTCACGGCCATGATGTCGGCCATCGGCCTGCCGCCCCAGTCGTGGTGCGCGCGCACCATGAACTCCTGGCCGTAACCGGTGGACAGCGCCGGATCCGGCAGCAGCACGGCGTAGCCGCGGGCCGCCATCAGCCACGGATTCCACCGCCACGACCACGAATTCCAGCTGCCCATCGGGCCGCCGTGCACCCAGAGCAGCAGCGGCGCCTGCTGGTCAGCCGACGCGGTCTCCGGCAGCACCAGCCAGGACCTGATCGGCTGACCGTCCTCGGCGGCGACCTCGATCTCCTCCAGCCGGCCGGGCACGGTGAGCGGGACACCGGGGCACTCGAGCGCGGCGGGCTCGGCCCCGGCCGCCTGAGTTTGCAGGTCGATGCGGACCGGGGCGGGCGGACCGCCCACCGTGGCCCGCAGCGCGTACAGGTACCGGCCGTCCGGGGCCACGTTCAGCTCGGTGTAGGCACCATCGTCACCGGTCACCCGGGTAACCTCCGCCGTGCCGACGTCCACCCGGAACACCGGCCGCAGGCCGGCGTCGTCGGCGGCGAAGTACAGCGCGCGGGAATCGGGTGACCAGGCCGGCTCCTGCGGCCACCGGTCCAGGCCGGGCAGCAGGTCACGGCCCGCCTCGCCTGCGCCAGGGCCGCCCGTGTCCGGGCCCCCCGTGTCCGGGCCCCCCGTGTCCGGGTCCCCGGTGTCGAGCATGACCAAGGTGAGATCCATCGGCCGTTCGGCCGTGGTGTGGGTTTCGCGCTGGCAGACGATGTACCGGCTGTCCGGTGAGACCCGCGGGTCACCGAAGTCGAACCCGGGTGCCGCCAGCAGCACCCGGCGCTTGCCGGTGGCCACGTCGATGATGGCCAGCTCGCTTTGCGATTCCCCGGCCGGGTTCCACTGCCACCACCCGGTCAGGACGGACGTGCCGTCGGGGGTCAGCTCGAAGGACTGCCGGTCCAGGGCCCGCCCCGGTTCGGGGGTCAGGTCGCGCAGCCCGGCGAACTCCGCCTCGTCGCGCTCTCGGTCGTCCGGGCCCGCCATCGCGGGCTCCTTGTCCCCTCCCGCCCAGCCGATGTCGGTCTTCTGCACGTGGTCAGGATCGACGGCGAACAGCCGGACCTGGTCCGGTCCCAGGTCGTGATCCCAGTACCTGACCGGGGAGGACTCGTGCAAGATGGCGGTGATCCCGGCGTCGTCACGCTCCTCGCGCAGCCGGGCGTCGGCGGCCGCGCTTAGGCCGTCCGCGGCCGGAAGCACCGGCGAGGCGACCACGATGGCGCCGTTATTCCTGGCTACCTCCGCGGCCGCGACCCCACCGGGCAGCGCGGTGATCACCCTGGCCTCACCTCCGGCGGCCGGAAGCAGCCACAGGGAGCTGACGTCCCGGGCCGAGGAGCCCCGGCTCCCCGCGCCGCTGTCGGGCCGCTTCGAGGTGAACAGCAGCGACCCGTCCGGCAGGAAGCGCGGGCTGCCCTCGCCCTCGGCCGACCTGGTCAACCGCCGGGCCTGGCCGCCACCGGGATCGATCCGCCAGATGCTGGTCAGGTACTTCTTCCGGTCGGCGCTCAGCGTCTGCACGGTCGCCGCCAGCCAGCTCCCGTCCGGGGACAACCGCAGCCCGGTGACCCGTGGCACGGCCACGAAGTCCCTCAGATCGGCGAACGGGTTCGTGGTCCTGCCGTCGTCGGCAGGGATATCAGCGCTCACAGGTACTCCCGGTCAAGGTCGATAAGCCGCGATCCGGACCATACCCCGGCGTGTCCCCGGCACCCCTCCGGGGGGAATCGGCCGCCGCTTTCAACCCCGATCCGGCCGCTAGCTGGCCTCGGTGATCATGGCGGCGCCGATGGTGGCGTTGGTGCTTTCGTCGATAAGGATGAGACCGCCGGTGGTGCGGTTCCTGCTGTACGGATCACCGAAAATGGGCTGGGTCAGGCGGAGCCGGACCCGGCCCACCTCGTTCAGCCTCAGCTGGGTCGCGGCCTCGTCGCGGTGCAGGGTGTTCACGTCGATCCGGTAATGCAGGTCGGTGACGATGGCCTTGACCGTGCGCGAGGTGTGCTTGACGATGAACCGGCTGCGCCGCGTCAGCACCGTATCCGACGACATCCAGCAGAGCATCGCCTCGATGTCCTGGGCGGCCGGCGGCCGGTTATCGGCCGGCAGATCATGTCGCCGCGGGAGATGTCCACGTCGTCGTCGAGCAGCAGCGTCACCGACATCGGCGCGAACGCTTCTGGCACCTCGACGCCACTTTGCTCAATTCGCCGCACGTGCGTGCTGAAGCCCGACGGCAGGTGCATCACCTCGTCGCCCGGCTTGAGCACGCCGCCGGCCACCTGACCCGCATAACCGCGGTAGTCGTGCAGCTCGGCGTCGGTGGCGGCGTGCGGCCGGATCACGTACTGGACCGGGAACCGGACGTCGATCATGTTGCGGTCCGACGCGATGTGCACGTGCTCCAGGTGGTGCAGCAGCGACGGCCCGTCGTACCAGGGCATGTTGGCCGACCGGTCCACCACGTTGTCGCCGTGCAGCGCGGATATCGGGATGAAGGTCAGGTCGCCGATGTCCAGCCGGGCCGCGAAGGCGGAGAACTCGGCGCAGATCCGCTCGAAGACCTCGGCCCCGTAGTCGACCAGGTCCATCTTGTTCACCGCCAGCACCATGTGCGGCACCCGCAGCAAGGTGGTGAGGAACGCGTGCCGCCGCGACTGCTCGGTGAGCCCGTTGCGCGCGTCGACCAGGACCACCGCGAGGTCGGCGGTGGACGCGCCGGTCACCATGTTCCTGGTGTACTGAATGTGACCGGGGGTGTCGGCGATGATGAACTTGCGCCGGGGCGTCGCGAAGTACCGGTAGGCGACGTCGATGGTGATGCCCTGTTCCCGCTCGGCCCGCAGCCCGTCGGTCAGCAGAGCCAGGTTCGTGTAGTCCTCGCCCCGGTCCCGGCTGGTTCGCTCGACCGCTTCCAGCTGGTCGGTGAAGATCGACTTCGAGTCGTAAAGCAGCCGCCCGATCAACGTCGACTTGCCGTCATCCACCGACCCGGCGGTCGCGAACCGCATGATATCCATCCGGGGGGCTTGCGGGTTCGTCCCCCCGGAGCTGACAGCTTCCATCAGAAGTACCCCTCGCGCTTGCGGTCTTCCATCGCCGCCTCGCTGACCCGGTCGTCGCCCCGGGTCTGGCCCCGTTCGGTGATCCGGGTGGCCGCCACCTCCGCGATGACCTCGGCCACGGTGGCGGCCGAGGAGGAGACAGCCCCGGTGCCGGTCATGTCGCCCACCGTCCGGTACCGCACCGTGGCGGTGAACAGCGCCTCGTCCTCGCCCCGCGCCACGTAGGGGTTGTCGGCCAGCAGCAGGCCGTCCCGCTCGAACACCTGCCGCTCGTGCGCGTAGTAGATGGACGGGATGTCGAGTTTCTCCCGCTCGATGTACGCCCAGACGTCAAGCTCGGTCCAGTTGGACAGCGGGAACACCCGGATGTGCTCGCCGCGGTGCAGCCGCGTGTTGTAGACGTTCCACAGTTCCGGTCGCTGGTTCTTGGGGTCCCACTGACCGAACTCGTCCCGGAACGAGAACACCCGCTCCTTGGCCCTGGCCTTCTCCTCGTCCCGGCGCGCCCCGCCGAACAGCGCGTCGAACCGGTACTCCTCGATCGCGTCGAGCAAGGTCACCGTCTGTAGCCGGTTCCTGCTCGCGTGCCTGCCGGTCTCCTCGGCGACCCGCCCCGCATCGATGGATTCCTGCACCGACGCGACGATCAGCCGGACGCTGAGCTCGGCCACCCGGCGGTCGCGGAACTCGAGCACCTCGGGGAAGTTGTGGCCGGTGTCCACGTGCATCACGGGGAACGGGATCCGGCCGGCCAGAACGCCTTCTCGGCGAGCGCCAGCATCACGATCGAGTCCTTGCCGCCGGAGAAGAGCAACACCGGCCGCTCGAACTCGGCCCCGACCTCGCGCATGATGTGGATGGCCTCGGCCTCAAGGACGTCGAGCTGAGACAGATGATAATCAGGACGCATGCGTTACTTCCCTGATGGCTTGCAGTAGCGGACCCGCGAGCGAGGGCCGGCATACCAGAATATCGGGCATCAGAAGGTCCGCCTGGTTATAGGCCAGCGCGGATCCGTCGATGCGGGATGCGTGGAATCCCGCCGCCCGCGCCACCGCGACCGGCGCCGCCGTATCCCATTCATAAAATCCGCCCCCGTGAATATACGCATCGGCATCCCCACCGACGACCGCGGCGACCTTGGCGCCAGCTGAGCCCAAGGGTACTAGTTCCACATTAAGCAGGTCTGAAATATCCCGAACGAACCGTGGTGCACGAGTCCGGCTCACCACGACCCGCAGCGGCTGGTCTCCTGGTCCGCGCCCGGCGGCGGGCACCACGCCGCGAGTGGACAACACGTAACCCTGGGCCGGCAGGGCGACCGCGCCCGCGGTGAGGTCACCGTTCCCCTCGGCGTCGTGCCGCTCCCAGAGGGCCACGTGGACCGCCCAGTCCGTGCGCCCTGGTTCGCCGAACTCCCTGGTCCCGTCGAGCGGGTCGACGATCCAGACCCGCTGGGCCGCGAGCCGCGCGGGGTTGTCCGCGGCCTCCTCGGACAGGACGAAGTCGCCAGGCCGGCGACGGGCCAGCTCAGCGACCAGGAATTCGTGCGAAAGCCGGTCCCCCGCCTTGCGCAGCACGTCCGGCTCGTCCGCGGCACCGGGCCGGGAGCGCAGCTCGAGCAGCCGCTGTCCCGCCTGTTCGGCTAGCTCACCGGCCAGCGCATGATCATCTGCCATCGAGCGCGATCTCCTCGGCCTAGTCGGTGTGGTACTTATTCTGGGCGACGGCCAGGCCCTGGGCGATCAGGGTTTCCGTGGCATCGGCGCCGCGATCGATAAACAGCGGCAGGTCCTTGCGCTCGGCGACGGTGAAATCGCGCAGCACATAGACGGCGGCGTCCATCCGGCCGGGCGGCCGGCCGATTCCGAACCTGATGCGATAGTACTCGCGGGTACCGAGTGAAGAGGTAATCGAACGCAGCCCGTTGTGCCCATTGTCGCCGCCGCCGAGCTTCACCCGGAGCGCGCCGAACGGAATATCAAGCTCGTCGTGGATGACCACCAGCCGTTCCGGCGGGACCTTATAAAAGGCCAGCAGCGCCGCGACCGGACCGCCTGAGAGATTCATGTACGAGCGCGGCCGGGCGAGCGTGACGGGAACCCCCGCCAGCCGTCCCTCGACGAGGGCGTTGCCCGACCTGTGCGCCTTGAAGCGCACGCCCGGGCCGCTCGCTCGCTCGGCGAGCAGAGCCGTCACCATCTGTCCGGCGTTGTGCCTGTTGCCCTCGTACTCCGGCCCCGGATTCCCGAGGCCGGCGACGATCCAGCGCTGCGAAGTCAGCCGGCTTACTCCCCTTCGGAAGCCGACGGCGAGTCATCCAGCGACTCGGGTACCTCGGACGCCGCCTCAGCGGTCTCTTCCCCGGCCTCTTCCGCGGTCTGCTGCGCGATCACGTGCAGCACCAGCGTGTCCGGCTCCACCTGCAGGGAGGAGCCCGTGGGCAGTTTCAGGTCCTTGGCGTAGACCGCCTGGCCCATCTCCATGCCCTCCACGTCGACGTCGACGCCCTGCGGGATGTGCGTGGCCTCGGCCTCCAGCGAGATCTGGATAAGCTGCTGGTTCAGCACTCCGCCGGGGAAGATCTCGCCGGTGACCCGGATCGGCACCTCGATGGTGACCTTCTCGCCGCTGCGGACCAGGATCAGGTCGACGTGCTCGATGATGTTCTTGATCGGATCGCGCTGCACCGCCTTGGGCAGGGCGATCTCACTGCCGTTCTTGAGGCCCTCGAGGCGCAGCAGCACGTTCGGTGTCCGCAGCGCCCGCATCAGGTCATGCCCGGGCAGGGTCAGGTGGCGGGTCTCCGTGCCGTGTCCGTACAGCACGGCGGGCACCCGGTCCTCCCGGCGGATACGGCGGGCAGCGCCCTTGCCGAACTCGTCACGAGTCTCGGCGGCGATCTTTACCTCGGGCACTGTGCTCTCCTCAGTCTTAACGTGCAATGCGCGTACGAAGTGTAGCTGACAACGCCAGTGCATGCGGTGGCGATCGATCCCCGCTCACCGCAGCACCCGGAGCCCCCGCTCGCCGCTCACCGCCACCGGCCCCCTGCGCCCCGCCCAACCCGGCCGCCCCATTCCCGTCCTCAACGATCATCCCTTGCCGACGGCACCACAGGTTACGCACGTGGTTTCTCGTCGCACCGGCACCAAATCCCTTCTGCGGCACGCCTGCTTCCAGCGGGCCATTATCGTCGGCGGTTCCGGTTATTTCCGGGCGGCCCGTTTCCGGCCATCGGCTTGACCGGCTGATGCATCAGGTAAGAAATGACCCTCGCCAGTCCCGTGTGACTGGTGTAAGCAGGGTGGCGATACGGTCGAGGTACTCGATGTGCCATCGGTACCCCTCTTGGGGACCCGATGGCACTTCGACTTCCTTCTGCCCGCGTGGCGGAGACAATCCGCGCCTCCGCCACGCTCGGCCGATTTCATCACTCGGACGGCATCCCGGCGGGCTGATCCTCCGACGGCATCCCATCCGGTTGATCCTCCGACGGCGACCCGCCCGGCTCACCCTCGGACGGCATCCCGCCCGGCTGACCCTCCGACGGCATCCCGCCCGGCTCACCCTCGGACGGCATCCCGCCCGGCTCACCCTCGGACGGCATCCCGCCCGGCTCACCCTCGGACGGCATCCCATCCGGCTGATCCTCGGACGGCATCCCGGCGGGCTGATCCTCCGATGGCATCCCGGCGGGCCGATCCTCGGACGGCATCCCGGCGGGCTGATCCTCCGACGGCATGCCCTCGGGCTTGATCTCGCTCCCGTCTAGCC
Organism: uncultured Actinomycetes bacterium; assembly: GCA_963808315.1. Lineage (GTDB taxonomy): Bacteria > Actinomycetota > Actinomycetes > Streptosporangiales > Streptosporangiaceae > Palsa-504. Next base: position 78,964 of record CAWEFK010000002.1, read on the forward strand.
GGTAAACCTCCTCAAGTTCGTCAATGCGCGGCAGAGCCCCGGCGACGGCGACATTCCCCATGATCGTCCTCTCATTTCCCGCCCCCAAAAGGATAAATATAGGGAGCTGCGCAGCATCGTATCGGCCGGAACGTCGGCTTATGCGGGATACCGCAGAATGGGCGCTAACGACAGTTTCGCGCGGATCTCGGCCGCCTGAACACTGTCACCAAGATCATCAAATATCGCGGCCGCTTGCTGCCATGATCCATTCGCCTCGGCCACCAGGCCATTGTTGTTCTGGGCCAGACCGAGATATCTCAGCGTGAAGGCCTGCCGGTGCCTGTCGCCCGCGTCGGTATGGATGACCAGCGCCTGGTCCAGGCACTCCAGGGCCTCCGCGTCCTGGCCCAGGGCCAGATGAGCCCGGCCCAGGTTGTGCAGGGCATACCCGCCACCGTGCGGGGATGCGATCTCAGCGAACACGCGACGCGCCTGGAGCAGGTAATCGATGGCCTCAATCGGACGGCCCAGCTCCAGGTACGCCTCGCCGATGTTGTTCAGGACCAGGCCTTCGCCGTACCGGTAGCCAACCTCACGGTTCAGTTCCAGAGTCTGTCGCAGCATGTCCAGAGACTGATCCGTCCGTCCGAACATCACGTAGGCGTCGGAGAGGTTGTTCGCCGCCTGCGCCTCGCCCAGGCGGTCACCGATCTCGCGCCGGATGGCGAGCGCCCGCTCGAGCAGCTCGATGCCCTCGCTCATGCGGGCGAACCCCAGGGCCTGGCCGAGATTGTTCAGGACCCACGCCTCGCCCCGGCGGTTACCGGCCTGACGAGCGCTTTCCAGTGCGATCCGGTGCGTGGTAATGCAGTCGGCCCAGTTGCCGCGGCGGTTGAACATGCTGATCAGCGGGGCCGGCAGCCGCCAGGCGATGTCATGCAGGCCGGACGAGGCGGCCTGCTTGGTGGCGGCGACCACGTTGACGCGCTCGCTGTCGTACCAGGCCAGCGCGTCGTCGGTGGTGGGGAAGCTGAGGGCCAGGTCGCTGGCGTGGTCCGCTTCAAGCGGCACCTGATAGCGGTGCGGCAAGATGACCTGGGCGGCCGCGTCGGCGGTGCGCATGTACCAGTCGAGCAGGCGCCCGATCGCGGCCTCCCGCTCGGGCCCGGACAGGTCAGCGGCGGCCCGTTCGGACGCATAGACACGAAGCAGGTCGTGGAACTTGTACCTGTCGGGACCGGTGGATTCCAGCAGGTGCGCGTCGACCAGAGTCTCGAGCGCGTTGGCCGCCAGGTACTCCGGCGTGCCGAACAGAGCGGCCGCCGCCGCCGCTGAGATCGAGGCCCCCTGCCACAAGCCGAGCAGGCGGAACGCATCCGCCGGCGCTACGGCGTCCGGGCCGGCCGTGGTGAGCAGGCTGGCGAAGCTCACCTGGAAGCTGGCCCGGACGGCGAGGTCGCCGACGCTCAGCTCATCCAGCCGGCGGTGCTCATCGCGCAGCCGGGCGGCCATCGCCTGGATACTCCAGCCGCTGCGCGTGGCCAGGCGCGCCGCGCAGATCCTGATCGCCAGCGGCAGCCCGGCACAGGCGTCGAGCAGTTCGGCGGTGGCCTCGGGCTCAGCCGCGACGCGGTCATCGCCCACGGCCTTGACGAACAACGTCAGCGCCTCGTCATCATCGAGCACGTTGAGATCGACGAGCTTGGTGCTGGCCAGGTCGGGCATCCGGCTCCTGGTCGTCACCAGCACCGCGGACGACGCGGCGCCCGGCAGCAGCGGCCGGACCTGAGCGGCGTCACGGGCGTTGTCGAGCACGACCAGCATCCGGCGCCTGGCCAGCGTGGTCCGGTAGCGGCCGGCTCGCTCGTCCTCGTCGACCGGGATCTGCCGCCCATCCACGCCGAGATCGCGAAGGAACCTGGCCAGCACGTCTCCGGGCGAAAGCGGCGTGGGGGTCGCGCCGAGCAGGTCCACATACAGCTGGCCGTCAGGAAACTCGCGGCGGACGAGGTGAGCGGCGTGGACCGCCAGGGAGGTCTTGCCCAGACCTCCGGCTCCGGCCACCACCGCGATGCGGACCGCGCCGGTATCGCTATCGGTGCCCGCGCCGGCCAGCAGGGCACACAGGTGTTCCACCTGCTCGTCGCGGCCGGTGAAATCAGTCACGTCGGCCGGAAGCTGAGCCGGGGTCTGCGCGGATGACCTCGATCCCCGGCCCGGCCGCGTCCCGGCCGCCGCCGGGGCCGCCGCAGAGGCCGTCGCCGTGTCCCGCAAACCCGTGTCCGGCACGACCGCGGCACGGCTCTTCCCGGACGCCGGCTTGCGGGAACGCGGTGCCACCGTTCCGGCCGAGATGGTGCCGCGCAAGCCGGTCTGGTCTTTGGCGAGGAGATCGGCGTACCGCTGGCGCAGCTCGGCTCCCGGATCGACGCCCAGCTGTCCGGAGATGGCCGTCCGGGCCTGCCCGTACGCCTCGAGTGCCTCGGCGTGGCGTCCGGCCGCGTCCAGGGCTCGCATCAGCTGCAGCCACAGGCCCTCTCGCAGCGGGTGGTCGGCCAGCAGCCTGCGGATGTCCGGTATGACCTGGTCGTGGCCGCCGCAGGCCAGCTCCGCGGTGATCCGGAGTTCGAGGGCACCGAGGCGAAGCTCGGCGAGCCGTTCGGCCTCGGCTTCGACCAGCGACGTCGCCGGGATGTCGGCCAGCGGCCGGCCGTACCACAGGGCCAGCGCCTCCGTCAGCTGGCCGGCAGCGCCCTGCGGATCACCGGAGCCGAACAGCTTCCTGGCGTCCCGCACCATGGCCTCGAACAGCAGCACGTCGGTGTCCGCCGCCGCCACCCGGAGCTGATAGCCGGGCGCGCGGGTGACCAGCAGGCTGCCGTCAGCGTCACCGAGCAGCCGCCGGAGCCTGAGCACGTAGATACTGATGAGATTGGCCGCCTTGGCGGGCGGGGCGTCCCCCCACACCTCGTCGATGAGTGCTTCGGCGGAGACAATCTGCCCAGAATTGATGAGCAGGGCGGCGAGAACGGAACGCCACTTCGGCGCCCCGATGCCTTTCCAGTCATCTCCGACACGAACCTCAAGCGGTCCGAGCAGCCGGAACTTCATTCCTGGGATCACACGCCTCCGGCTAAACCCGCATCGGCCATCAGAAGGTCCACTTAACCATGGCTCAACCGGGACGTAAACCGGCAAGCCCATGATGGGCCTAGCGCCACGGCGCTAGGCAGGTTGCAGGTGAGCTGGCCGCGTCGGACGGGTAACGGGGGCACCGTCCGGCGGGTGCCATGAAACGCCCGCTCGCCTAGCGGGGTGGGTGCGGCGGGAAGCGGTCCTGGCCCCTTGGTGGGGAGGGAGGGCCGGCCTGGTGGCCGGGGCCGCCCGCCGTCGCTGGCCTGGCCGTCATCCCCCGCACCTACGGCGGGGGTGGGGATGACGGCCACTCTCTGCGGCCCCCGTCGCCGGGACGCCCGCCTGGAGCTGGCCTCGCCGGCCCGGACCGCGCCGGCCCGGGCCGCGGCTGGCCTAAGCTCTGGCCGTCGAACAGGCTGGTCACCGAGCCGTCGCTGAACACCTCGCTGATCGCCCGGGCCAGCAGTGGCGCGATCGACAGCACTGTGAGCTTGTCAAACCGCTTCTCCTGCGGGACCGGCAGGGTGTTGGTGATGATGATCTCGCTGATCCTGGAGTTCTTCAGGATGTCCACCGCCGCGCCCGACAGCACCCCGTGGGTGGCCGTCGCGATGACCCTGGCCGCACCCTGCTCAAACAGGGCCCCGGCGGCCTTGGCGATCGTCGCCCCGGTGTCGATCATGTCGTCCACCAGGATGCAGGTACGCCCGGCCACCTGGCCGACGACCTCGAACATCCGGACCTGGTTCGCCACGTCCGGGTCACGCCGTTTGTGGATAATGGCCAGCGGGCAGCCGAGCCGGTCAGTCCAGCGCTCGCACACCCTGACCCGGCCGGCGTCGGGAGCGACCACGGTGACCTGGCTGACATCAAGGTTCTTCTCGACGTAGCTGGCCAGGATCGACAGCGCGAACAGGTGGTCCACAGGCCCGTCGAAGAAGCCCTGGATCTGGGCGGTATGCAGGTCTACCGCCATCAGCCGGTCGGCGCCCGCGGTGGCGAAAAGGTCGGTCATCAACCGCGCCGAGATGGGCTCGCGGCCGCGGTTCTTCTTGTCCTGCCGCGCGTAGCCGAAGAACGGCGCCACCACCGTGATGCGCCTCGCCGAAGCCCTTTTCAGGGCGTCGACCATGATCAGCTGCTCCATGATCCACTCGTTGATGGGCGAGGTATGGCTCTGCAGCACGAACACGTCGCAGCCACGGACGGAGTCCAGGAAGCGAACAAAGATCTCGCCGTTGGCGAAGTCAAAGAGCTTGGTTGGCGTCGGCTTGATGCCCAGGCACGCGGCCACCTCGTCGGCCAGCTCGGGAAAGGCCCGGCCGGAAACCAGCATCATCTTCTTCGCGCCCGAAGGCAGCATCTCATTCACTGAGCTTGCGCCCCCTCATCCTCGGCCTGCGCCGGGCCCTTTTCCCGCGCTAGTCCGTGATCTGCTCCCGGGCTCCCGCCCGGTTCAGAGTCCGGCGCGGGCGCGGTGTCTGCGTCCCGCGCCCGTGCGGCCGCTTCGGCCGGCGCCGACCCGGCATGCCGCCGTTCCACCCACCCCGCCGAGTTGTGCTGTTTGCCGCGGGCGATGCCGAGCGCGCCCGCGGGCACATCCTCGGTGATCACCGATCCGGCGGCCGTGAACGCCCCGTCCCCGATGGTCACCGGCGCCACCAGCATCGTGTCGGAGCCGATCCGGACGTGATCGCCGACCGTGGTGTGATGCTTGGCCACCCCGTCATAGTTGACGAAGATGGTAGCCGCGCCGATGTTCGACTGCTCGCCGATGTCCGCGTCACCCACGTAGGACAGGTGCGGCACCTTGGCCCCCGCGCCGACCGTCGCGTTCTTCAGCTCGACGTAGCTGCCGATGTGCGCACCAGGCCCCACCCGGGTGCCCGGGCGCAGCCGGGAGAACGGCCCGACGCTGGCCCCGCTCGCGACCTCGGCCGACTCGCAGACCGCGTACGTTATCGTGGCGTCCTGGCCCACCGTGGTGTTCCTGAGCTGGCAGTCGGGGCCGATCCTGGCTCCCGGCCCGATCGCGGTGCTTCCTTCCAAGTGCGTTCCCGGCAGGATCTCCGCGTCCGGCGCCAGGGTGACGCCGACGTCGATCCAGGTGGAGGCCGGATCCACGATCGTCACTCCGGCCCGCATCCACGCCTCGAGCAGCCGGGCGTTGTACGCGTGACGTGCCTCCGCCAGCTGAACCCGGTCGTTCACGCCCTGGATCTCGGCCGGATCGACGGCGAGAACGGTGCCGGCCAGGTGACCGTCACCCCGCATGATCGCCACCGCGTCGGTGAGGTACTCCTGGCCCTGGGCGTTGCTGGTGGCGAACCGCTTGACCGCGTCGGCGAGAAGATCCCCGTCAAAGGCATAGCAGCCGGAATTGATTTCGTCGACGGCCCGCTGCTCCGCGGTCGCGTCGGCCTCCTCGACGATCTCGGCGAGGCGGCCCGCCTGGTCCCGGATAATGCGCCCGTACCCGGCGGGATCCGGGACCCGCGCAGTGAGCACGGTCACGGCGTTTCCCTCGGCCGCATGCTCCCGGACCAGCGCCTGCAGCGTCTGCGCCTGGAGCAACGGCATGTCACCGTACGTCACGACGACCGTGCCGGACATGGCGCCAAGGTCCTCGATCACCATGCGCACCGCGTTCCCGGTGCCGGCCAGTTGTTCCTGCACCACCAGGCAGACGTCGGGCGCGTGCCGCATGGCCTCCGCGCTGACCTGGTCCCGGCCGTGCCCGGTGACCACGACGAGCCGCTGTGGCTCAAGCTCGCTGGCCGCCGCGAGGGCGTGCCCGAGCATGCTGCGGCCGCACAGGCCATGCAGCACCTTGGGGATCCGCGATTTCATCCTGGTGCCCTCGCCTGCGGCGAGGACAATGACAGCGACCGGGCGAGATTCGCTCACGCGGCTGGTCTCCTCGGGTAGCGCGCCGATTTCTGCGGGTTTCCGGGGCTATCAGGGGCACCACCGCCGAAGCGGTGCTCCCGGGACATTCCGGCTCCCGGGACGCGACGACGGATTTGTTTACCCACCCCTCATCCGCAGGATACCGCCCTGCGGACCTGACCGGAGGCAGGTGTCCTGGTGGCCGGGACCTATTCCGCATGCTGAGATGCGGCTCTCAGCCTGAGAGCATCGGCACCGCCGGTTTCAGCCGAAACTTCTGCCGGGCCAGGTAGCCGTGGACCTTCGGCCGGTCAGCAGAAATGTCTTGGGATAGCACTAAAATTCGAATATGTGTACTTCACAAGAACGTGACCGCTTGCGGGACCAGGCGGTCATGCTGCGCCGCCAGGGCAAATCCCTCTCTCAGATCAAGCAGGTCCTAGGCCCGATGAGCAATGCCACCCTGCACGATGCTCTCCGCGGTGAGCCACCACCCGACTGGACCCGCCGTCCCAACGCCAAGGATGCGCTGCGAGCCCAAGCGCGCAGGCTCCGCGCGCAGGGCGCGGACTACGCGGACATCGCTGCCGCTCTCGGCGTGGCCAAGAGCTCGGTGTCCCTATGGGTCCGTGACCTCCCGCGGCCGCCCAGGCTCAGCTACGCCGAATGCCGGAAACGCTCGGCCGAAGGCGTCGAGCGCTACTGGGCCGCCGAGCGCAGCGCCCGCGAGGCCACACGCGCGGCGGCCCGGGGCGCGGCCGCGGCCCAGATCGGCGACCTCACCGACCGTGAGCTGCTCATCGCCGGCGCCATCGCCTACTGGTGCGAAGGAGCGAAGAGCAAACCGCACCGCCGCGCCGAGCAAGTTATTTTCATCAACAGCGACCCGGCTTGATCTGGCTGTTCCTCCGGTTCCTGACGGGCGGGTAGACCGCGCCGAGCGCCTGCGCTACCGAGTCCATATCCACGAGACAGCTGACTACAGGCCGCCACTCTACTGGGCCGAGATGACCAGGCGAAGGACCGAACAGTTTACGGCCCAGCATCAAGCGAGGGAGTCCCGAAACCGAGGAAAAATGTCGGCGAGAACTACCACGGGTGCCTCCGCGTCGAGGTCAATCGCAGCCGCGAGCTCTATCGCCAGATCGAAGGCTGGGCCGAAGCCGTCACGCGCCGTGAATGACGCCAGAGAGGACCAGGCGTCGAACCGGCTTGTTGCTCCCGGGGAAGGATTCGAACCTTCGTTGACGGAGCCAAAGACCGTCGTCCTGCCTGGCTAGACGACCCGGGATCGCCCCGCCGCACACTTTACCCGGAACCGGCGCCGAGGATGAAGCCGAACGGCCGCCCGCAGGTGCTACTCGGCCCCGCTCAGGTGGCCGGCTGACGATTCTGCGGCACGCGAGCATCGGACGACCATCGCCCGGTCCGGCCGGCACCTCACAGCCCGGCCGTTTCCGCGTGGTGAGGTCATGCCGAATGGTCAGGTCGGCCCAATCCGCCCGGGCGTCGCTGACGAAGATAGGTCAGAAGAAGCCGGCATGATGAGACGGCGGAGGGTAGCGGCAATGGCACAGAGAGCTTAAATGGCTCACATATTGAGACTTATATCACGGACGCAACCCGGAATTCATAACGCTATGAGCAAAAATTCACCAGCCAAGGCTTGCCTAACCTACGGTCTCGTAGGCTACGGTTACGTAAGCGTACAAGCGCTCCTGTCCACCACCTCCGTTCCTCAAGGAGCACGATGACCACATCCCCCGACACCGTCAACGTGGCCGATGCCACGACCTTGCCGCCTCCGCTGGCCGTTGCCGCCCCGGATCAGGCCGTGCTACCGACCTCGCCCGCGACCGGGGGAGCCACCAGAACCCAGCTGCGTCCGACCCGGCCGGATATGCAGGAGGAGCCAAGCTCCACCTTCCAGCGGGTCCTGGTCGGCGTGTTCGTGGCCGTGCCGCTGCTGGCGCTGCTGGCCGCCATACCGCTGCTGTGGGGCTGGGGCCTCGGCTGGCACGACGTGCTCATCGCGCTGGTCTTCTACTGGGTCTCGGGACTCGGTATCACGGTGGGCTACCACCGCTACTTCACCCACGGATCGTTCAAGGCCAATACCGGCCTGCGCGTCGCGCTCGCGATCGCGGGCAGCCTGGCCATCGAGGGCCCGGTCATCACCTGGGTATCGGACCACCGCCGGCATCACAAGTACAGCGACAAGGAAGGTGACCCGCACTCGCCGTGGCGGTACGGGGATGACTGGAAGGCGCTGTCCAAGGGGCTGGTCTACGCGCACATCGGATGGCTCTTCGACCCCAACAAGACCTCGCAGGAGAAGTTCTCTCCCGACCTGCTCGCTGACAGGCGCGTCAAGGGCGTAGACGCGTGGTTCCCCGGGCTGGTCGCGGTCACGCTGCTGCTGCCCGCGCTGATCGGCGGCCTGTGGGGGATGTCCTGGCAGGGCGCGGTGACCGCCTTCTTCTGGGCCACCCTGGTGCGGATCGCACTGCTGCACCACATCACCTGGTCGATCAACTCCATCTGCCACACGTTCGGCAGCGAGGAGTTCGAGGTGCGCGACAGGTCGCGGAACGTTTCCTGGCTGGCGATCGCCTCCTTCGGCGAGTCCTGGCACAACCTGCACCACGCGGACCCCACCTGCGCCCGGCACGGAGCGCTCAAGGGCCAGCTCGACCCAAGCGCGCGCGTCATCTGGTTCTTCGAGAAGCTGGGCTGGGCCTACGACGTGCGCTGGCCCGACGAGGAGCGGCTTTCGGCCAAGCGTCCGGCCACCGCGACGAGGAAACTCGGCTCGATGACCCGGCGCGCCGACCGGGTAGTAGGTGGCACCGCGGCCGCGGAGTCGCAATGATGAACCAGTGAGTGCCCAACCGCAAAGATCAGGCCGCAAGAGGATGACCGGGAAAGAACGGCGGGAGCAGCTGCTGGACATCGGTCGCCGACTGTTCGCCGAGCGAGGGTTCGAAGGGACCTCGATCGAAGAGATCGCCGCTCAGGCAGGCGTGTCGAAGCCGGTGGTGTACGAGCACTTCGGTGGCAAGGAGGGTCTGTACGCGGTCGTCGTGGACCGGGAGGTGGAGCGCCTGCTGACGATGGCGACCACGCTCCTGGACGGCAACCACAGCCGGGAGAAATTCCAGGCGGCCGCGGTGACCCTGCTCAGGTACATCGAAGACAACGCCGACGGCTTCCGCATCCTGGTCAGGGACTCTAATCCTGGTTCGGGCACGGGCACCTACGGCACGCTGCTCAGCGATATCGCCGGCCAGGTCGAGTACATCCTGGCCGACTTCCTCACCTTGCGCCACCACGACCCCAAGCTCGCTCCGCTGTACGCCCAGATGCTCGTGGGCATGGTCGCGTTCACCGGGCAGTGGTGGCTCGATGCCCGCAAGCCCAAACTTGAAGATGTCGCCGCCAACCTGATCGACCTGGCCTGGAACGGCCTGTCCCAGCTGGACGCGAACGGGCGGTCGGGCCGCAAGAGCGGCTAGGGCACGCTCCCGAGGCGATCGGGAGACAACGCCGGAGCGGCGCCAGGGGCCAGTGTGACCGCGCCCGCGCCGGCGGGTGCGGACGGCAGGCCCGCGGCCGTCCACGCCCGGAAGCCGCCTGCCACATCCGTCGCGCGCTGCAGCCCCAGGTCGTGCAGGGCCGCGGCGGCCAGGCTAGAGGTATAGCCCTCCTGGCAGATCACGATGATGCGGTGGTCATACCCGGTGACCCAGGGCAGCCGGGCGGTGCTGGCCGGATCGAGGCGCCACTCCAGGTGGTTGCGCTCGATGACGACCGATCCCGGTATCTCCCCCTCGTCGGCCCGCATCGCGGCCGGCCGGATGTCGACGAGCACACCATCACCGGACACCTCGCGGTAAGCCTGGCGCGGCGTGACCCGCACGAGACGGTTGCGCGCCGCCGCCAGGATCTCCTCGATCGAGCGGGCCCCAGGGGGCCGTTCTGTCACCACGCGGCGGCCATCTCTGTGGCCTGCTTCACCAGGCCGGACGGGGTGAGCTCATAACGCGTCATCTCGGGCAGCGGAGGCGAGTAGGCGTGCACGCTGACCGCCACCGCCGACCTCGCGGCGTTGCGCACGTCGTGGATGTAGCGCGGCCCGAACGAACGCGAACCACCGGCCCCGACCGGCTTGGCCAGCACCTCTCCCGTCGTCACGCCGCCGGCCAGCCGGTGCTCCGTCAGCGTCCCCCACACCACCGCGAACGCGCCGGCCGACCCGCCGTGGTCATGAAATCCGGTGGCCTGGCCGGGCAGCCAGCTGATCACCCAGACCTCGTGGCTGTCACCGATGTGGATCCGCTCGTACCAGCGGCCGTCGGGGTTGAGCCTGACCCGGGGAAGCCACTGCGCCGGGCTCGCCGCCAGGCGTCGCACCACGTCGGCCAGCTGACGCGCGCCGAGCAGCCCGCCCGGCTGAACCCGGCCTGGTGACATCGGCCTGATCATCGTATTCATGTCGTTTCTCTCCCTCACATTGACATAACTGGCGGCAACGCCAGCGGAAACCTGCGATCTAAAGGACCAGGCGAGCTGGCCGGGAAACGAGCCGTCCGGTCAGTGCGAGGTCAGACATCGCTGGCCGCAGAGCGCCAAACCGATGGTGCCTGCGGGACCGCGGTGACAGATAAGCGCTGACGGGAGAGGTGAGCCACGGCGCATGCCCGCGATTCTGTCAGAGTTTCCCTATTAAATCAATAGGAATACTCGACTTAAGACGGCCGGTGGGCGACGGCGAACACCCGCCGGAAGCGAAAGACGGTGCCGAACGAGCTCGGCGGATAAGCCGCACGGAGTTGCTCGCCGTATTCGGCGAGGAATTCCGCGGTCTGGTCCGCGTCGAGCACGGCCAAGACGGGACGAAGCGCGGTGCCCTTGTTCCACTCGAGCACCGGATCGGATCCCGGCAAGATGTGCACGTACGTCGTCTCCCAGGCGTCGACCTCGCACCCCGTCGGGGCCAGCAGCGCCGCGTAGTCCGCGGGGTCGGCCACCTGCCGGTTGAGCTCCACGTCCGGCAGCAACGAGCGCCACCGAGGCGAAGCCGCCAGCTCACGCAGGATTACGTGTGACGGCTGGTCGAAATTCCCCGGGACCTGGAAGGCCAGCCAGCCGTCCTCGGCCAGCTGCCCCGCCCAGCGGATCAGCAGCTCCCGGTGACCGGGCACCCACTGCAGCACCGCGTTGGAGATGATCACGTCCGGCAGGCTCTGCGGCTCCCAATGCCGGATGTCGTCCAGCATGAAGGACAGTCCGGGGGCGCGGCTCGTTATGGTCGAGCCCGGAGCCGCCGAGGATCGCGGTGCGGCCACCGGCGTCGCGGACGCGAGCGGCCGGGCGGCTTCGATCATCTGCGGTGAGTTGTCCACGCCGCACACGATCGCACCGGGCCAGCGTTCCGCGAGCATGGCGGTCAGGTGGCCCGGCCCGCAGCCCATATCGACCACGTATCCGGGGCGTTCGGCGCCGACCCGGGCGAGCAGGTCAAAGAACGGTCTGGCGCGCTCGCCTCCAAACCGCAGATATAGGGTGGCGTCCCACATCGTGGTCGATCCTTCTGGAAATAACGAGAGACACATGTGGACCTGATCCCTTCTACAGGACAGATCTTCTTGACGTCAAGAGATACCCTCTAGTAATGGGCCAGCGCGCCGGACCCCGCACCGCAGCGGACTCTGCCGCCGAGGCAGGCTCCGCGGCGGCCGAGGCAGGCTCCGCAGCTGAGGCGGTCGGTCAGGTGAGGATCCTCCAGGACTCGCTGCTGCGCGATGAGGTGGACGACCTGGTCGAGGCGTGGCGGGCACAGCGCCCGGACCTGGATGTCGAGCCGATGCAGGTGCTCAGCCGGATCTCCAGGCTGGCCCGGCACCTGGACATTGCCCGGCGCGGGGCGTTCGCCGATCACGACCTGGAGTCGTGGGAGTTCGACGTGCTCTCCGCGCTGCGCAGGCAGGGGCCACCGTTCCAGCTCACACCGGGGGCGCTGCTCCGGGCGACCCTGGTGACCTCCGGCACGATGACCAACCGGATCGACCGGCTGGCCGCAGCGGGCCTGGTGCGCCGGGAGCCCGATCCGAGTGACCGGCGCGGCGTGCTGGTCACCCTCACCGGCCAGGGCCAGGAACGGGTCGACGCAGCCCTGGCCGACCTGCTGCGCCGCGAGCACGCGCTGCTGGCGGCCCTAGCCGCCGCCGACCGCCGCCGCCTAGCCGACCTGATGCGCATCCTCCTCGCCCCCTTCGACGCTAGCTAGAGATCAACGATCGTCGTGGATCGTTGCTACCCCTATAGGGGAGGTACCGATCCACGAACTTTGGTTAAGCCTCCAGCTGGGCCGCGACGGTCAGCCAGCGGTCTTCTAGGTCGGCCTTTTCTGACTGGGTGGCTCGCAATTGCGCGCCGAGCGCGGTGAGCTTGGCGTAGTCGGTGGCGTTCGCGGCCAGCTGGGTGCCCAGCTCCGTCTCACGGGCCGACAGCCGCTCCAGCTGACGCTCAAGGCGCTGCAGTTCCTTGCGCGCGGTACGCTCCTCGGCGGCGGACTGCTCCCCCGGCCCACCCGCCGGGGCCTTCGCGGCGGGACGCCCGCCCACCGAGGGGGCGCGGACGGCCCGGACCCGGTCCAGGTACTCATCCACGCCGCCGGCCAGGAAAGCGAGCTTGCCGTCGCCGACCAGCGCGACGACGTGCTCGGTCACGCGCTCCAGGAAGTACCGGTCGTGGCTGACCACCACCAGCGTGCCCGGCCAGTCATCGAGCAGGTCCTCGAACTCGGTGAGCGTCTCGATGTCCAGGTCGTTGGTCGGCTCGTCAAGCAGCAGCACGTTCGGCTCGTCCATCAGCAGCCGGAGCATCTGGACCCGCCGCCGTTCACCGCCGGACAAGTCGCCGATCTTGGTCCACTGCCGTTCGGTGGCAAATCCGAGCCGCTCCAGGAGCTGGCCGGCGGAAAGCTCACGGTCGCCGACCCGGATGCGCAGTCGTATCTCCTCCACCGCCTCGCGGACGCGCAGGTCCGGGTCGAGCTCGGCGAGTTCCTGAGACAGGTAGGCGAGCCGCACGGTCTTGCCCCGGATGACCGTCCCTTCCGTGTGCACCCCGGCGACGGGGGCGCCCCCTGGCCCGCCGCCGGGGCCGGCCAGCACGTTGAGCAGTGACGTCTTGCCGCTGCCGTTGACCCCGACGATCCCGATCCGGTCGCCCGGGCCGAGCTGCCAGGTCACCCGGTCAAGCAGGGCGCGCTGGTGACCAGGGGCGCCGACCGATACCGATACGTCTTCGAGCTCGACCACGGTCTTGCCCAGCCGGGCGGTCGCCAGCCGGGTCAGCTCGACGCTGTCCCGGGGCGGCGGCTCCGACGCGATGAGCACGGTGGCCGCCTCCACCCGGAACTTGGCCTTGGTGGTCCGGGCCTTGGCCCCGCGCTGCAGCCAGGCGAGCTCCTTGCGGGCCAGGTTGCGGCGGCGGCGTTCGGCGGCTTCCTCGCCGCGTTCCCGTTCCGCCTGCGCGAGCACGTAGGCCGAGTAGCCGCCTTCGGCGGAGTGCACCTGGCCCCGGTCGACCTCCCAGGTCCGCTCGCAGACGGTGTCAAGCAGCCAGCGGTCGTGGCTCACCACGATGACCGCGCCCCCTTGGTCGCGCAGGTGGCGGCCGAGCCAGTCGATCGCCTCGATGTCCAGGTGGTTGGTCGGCTCGTCGAGCAGCAGCACGTCCCGCTCGGCCACGAGCAGGGAGGCGAGCGCGACCCGGCGCCGTTCGCCGCCGGACAGCCGCTGAACCTCGGCGTCGACGCCGAGGCCGGGGAGCAGCTCGGCCATGATCGTCCGCGCCCTGGGGTCCGCCTCCCACGGGGTGGGCCGCGAGCCGCCCGCGCGGCCGAACACGACCTCGCCGACCGTGCCGGTCAGCTGCTCGCTTTGCGGCAGGTAGCCCAGCCGGAGCCCGGTCGCCATGGCCACCCGGCCGGTGTCGGGTTCGACCCGGCCGGCCAGCAGCCCGAGCAACGTGGACTTGCCCGCGCCGTTGCGGCCCACCACCCCGATCCGGTCTCCGGCCGACACCCCGAGCGAAACGCCGTCGAGCAGGCTGCGGTGCGCGTACGCCTTGGCCGCCTTTTCCAGGCTGATCAGGTTCACCGGGCTCGGGTCACTTCGCCGCGGGGACGATGACGGCACCCGGCACCGGTCCGGCGACCCGGGCCACCGAACGGCATACCCCCGCGCCGGCCAGCGACACGGCCAGGTCGAGCGCCCGGTTGGCGCTCGCCGCAAGAAACACGCAGGTGGGCCCCGAGCCCGCGACCAGCGCACCAAGCGCGCCCAGTTCGAGCCCGGCGGCCAGCGTCTTGCGCAGCGCCGGGAACAGCGCCAGCGCGGCCTGCTGCAGATCGTTGCTGAGCGCCCGGCCGAGCAACCGGGCCTCCCCCGAGCGCAGCGCCGACATGAGCGCGGCGTCCAGGGCCGGCTCGGCCACCTCGCCGGCCCGCAGCCGGTCCATCGTCGCGTACACCTCAGGGGTGGAAAGCTGGCCGTCGGCGAAGGCCAGCACCCAGTGGTAAGGGGTGGCCGGGGCCAGCGCCGGGGTCAGCCGCTCGCCCCGGCCGCGACCGACCGCCGTCCCGCCGAGCAGGGCGAAGGCCACGTCACTGCCCACTCCCGCCGCGATCTCGACGAGCTGGGCCTGGCTCAGGCCCGCACCCCAGAGCTCATTGCAGGCGACCAGGGCCGCGGCCGCGTCGGCGCTGCCGCCCGCGAGCCCCGCCGCCACCGGAATCCGCTTGGCGATCGTGACGTGGACCCCGGCCCGGCCCGCCTCGGCCCGCTCCGCCACGGCCGGCGGCACCGCGGCCGGCGGCACCGCGGCCCGGAGCGCGGCCACCGCGCGCAGCGCCAGGTTGTTATGGTCGGCCGGGACCCGATCCGCGCCCTCGCCGGTCACCGCGATCCCGTCCTGGTCGGCCGGCACCACCGTGACCTCGTCAAACAGCGAGACGGCATGGAACACCGTCACCAGGTCGTGGTAGCCATCGCCGCGCGGCGGGCCCACCGCGAGCTGCAGGTTGAGTTTGGCGGGTACCCGCACCGTCACACCGATCACGATGGGCAAATCGTACGCGGTTGTCCCGGGTGCACCGCCGCGAGCCGGGCAAAGTCGGCCACGCCGAGCGCCTCTCCGCGCAGGCCCGGGTCGATGCCCGCGGCCCGGAGCCGCCGCTCGGCTTCGGGTGCCGAGCCCGCCCATCCGGCCAGTGCCGCCCGCAGCGTCTTGCGCCGTTGCCTGAAGGCCGCGTCGATGACGGCGAACACCTCTTCGCGGCTCGCCGTCGTGGCGGGGGGGTCGTGCCGGGTGAACGCGACCAGCCTCGAGTCCACGTTCGGCACCGGCCAGAACACAGAACGCGGCACGGTCCCGGCCGACCGGACCGCCGCGTACCAGGCCAGCTTGACCGAGGGGGTGCCGTAGACCCGCGAACCAGGCCCCGCGCACATCCGCTCCGCCACCTCGGCCTGCACCATGACCAGCCCGCGGCCCACGGAGGGGAGCCCGGCCAGCAGGTGCAGCAGCACCGGCACCGCCACGTTGTAGGGCAGGTTCGCGACCAGGACGTCCGGGACGCGACCGGTCGGCGCGGCCAGCTCCGCCTCGGTCACGCTCAGCGCGTCGGCGGTCAGCACCACGGCCCGGGCCGCGACCGCGGGCGCGCGGGCCGCGATCGTCCGCGGCAGCTCATCGGCCATCGCACGGTCGATCTCGACCGCCGTGACCTGGGCCGGGCCGGCCTCGAGCAGGGCCAGGGTGAGCGAGCCGAGCCCGGGCCCCACCTCGAGCACGGTGTCCTGGCTCCGCAGGGCGGCCAGCGACGCGATCTGGCGGACGGTGCCCGCCTCGATCACGAAGTTCTGGCCGAGCCGCTTGGACGGCCGCACGCCCAGCCGCGCGGCCAGCTGCCTGACATCGCCTGGCCCGAGCATCCGCACTCGCGGCTCCGCCGCCACCACGCCCGTCACTACCAGGGGCCGAAGGTGCGCTCGGCGGTGGCGGTGACGGCGTCGCACAGGGAAGGTACGTCGATGCCCTTGAGCTCGGCCAGGTAGCGCAGGGTGTAGGCCGCCATCGCCGGGGAGTTGGGCCTGCCGCGGTTCGGCACCGGGGTCAGGTACGGCGCGTCGGTCTCGACCAGGATGAGATCCGGCGGGGCGGCGACCGCGGCCTCGCGCAACGGCTGGGCGTTGGCGAAGGTCACGTTGCCCGCGAACGACATGACGTAGCCGGCTTCGGCGCAGCGCTTGGCCATGGCCGCGTCGCCGGAAAAGCAGTGGAACACCACCCGGGGCGGCGGCCCTTCGGCTTCCAGGATGCCAAGCACGTCCTCGTGCGCCTCCCGGTCGTGGATCATCAGCGCCCGGCCGGTCCGCTTGGCGATCTTGATGTGCTCGCGGAACCACCAGCGCTGCACGTCCGGGGCGGTGTGGTCCCGGTAGTAGTCGAGCCCGGTCTCCCCGACCGCGACCACCCGGGGGCGGCCCGCCAGCGCCTCGATGCCGGCCAGCACCTCCGCTGCGGTGCGGGCGGTACCAGCGGTGCTGGTGGTGCCGACGGTGCGGACGGTGCCGGTGCCGGTGCCGGTGCGGGGCGGCTCGGCGGCGGCGAACACCTCGTTCGGGTGGATCGCGACCGCCGCGTACACCTCGTCGTGCTCATCGGCGCACCGCGCGGCCCAGTCCGACGACTCCAGGTCGCAGCCGACCGTCACCACCCGGGCCAGGCCCGCCGCCCGGGCCGCGGCGAGCACCCCGGCCACCGGCCAGCCGGTCATGCCGGTGATCATGTCGAGGTGCGTGTGGCTGTCGAGGGCCGGCCGGGGCAGCGGTGCAGGGGGGGTGGGCGCGGTCACCACGGCTCGTTCGGGCAAAACATCAGGACTCCAGCCGGGCGAGTTCCTCGTCGACCACCGAGGGGTCGAGCTTGGTGAAAAGCGGCGTCGGCGGGGCCAGCGGGGCCCCTGCTCGCAGCGGCATCGACGCCCACCGGGCGGCGCCGTCGTAGCTGCCGGTGATGACCGGGTAGGACGGGGCGCCGTCCTCGTCGACCTGCTCGACCCGTGGCATGTCCGACCAGGTCCCGGTGCCGCCGAGCATCTGGTGGACCAGCTCGGACGAGCGCGGCAGGAACGGGGTGAGCAGCGTCTTGGCGTCGTCGATGAGCTGCAGGGCCACGTGCAGCACGGTGCGCATCCGCTCCGGGTCGGACTCGCGCAGCTTCCACGGCGCCTGCTCGGAGAAGTACTTGTTCGCCTCGGCGATCGTCCGCATCGCCTCGGTGGTGGCGAACTTGAACCGCGACCGGTCCAGGTGGCCGCCCACGACCTCGAACGACCCCCTGGACGCCGCCAGCAGCTCATGGTCAGCGGCGGTCAGCGTGCCCGCCGCCGGGATCGACCCGATGTTGCGGGCCGCGAAGGAGACCGCCCGGTTCACCAGGTTGCCCCAGGTCGCGACCAGTTCGTCGTTGTTGCGGCGGACGAACTCGCTCCAGGTGAAGTCGGTGTCGGAGTTCTCCGGGCCGGCGATGGCCACGTAGTAGCGCAGCGCGTCCACGTCGTACCGGGCCAGGAAGTCGCGGACGTAGATCACCACCGCGCGGGAGGAGGAGAACTTGCGCCCCTCCATGGTCAGGTACTCACTCGAGACCACCTCGGACGGCAGGTTCAGCGACCCGAGCGGACCCGGGGTCCCGCCGCGGGCACCCTGCCCGTTGTAACCGAGCAGCATGGCCGGCCAGATCTCGGCGTGGAAGACGATGTTGTCCTTGCCCATGAAGTAGTACGCCTCGGCGTCCGGGTCGGTCCACCAGGCGCGCCAGGCGTCCGGGTCGCCACTGCGCCTGGCCCACTCGATCGACGCGGACAGGTACCCGATGACCGCGTCGAACCAGACGTAGATCCGCTTGTCCGGCCGGTCCCGCCAGCCGTCGAGCGGGACGGGGACGCCCCAGTCCAGGTCCCTGGTGATCGCCCGGGGCTGCAGGTCATCCAGGAGGTTGAGGGAGAACTTGAGCACGTTCGGCCGCCAGTGGCCCGCCTTGGCCTGCAGCCAGCCGCCGAGAACCTCGGCGAACGCGGGCAGGTCCAGGAAGTACTGCTCGCTCTCGGTGAAGACCGGCGTCTCGCCGTTGATCTTGGACCTCGGGTTGATCAGGTCGGCCGGGTCGAGCTGGTTGCCGCAGTTGTCGCACTGGTCGCCGCGGGCGTGCGGGTAACCGCAGATCGGGCAGGTGCCCTCGATGTAGCGGTCGGGCAGCGTGCGGCCGGTGGACGGCGAGATCGCGCCGAGGGTGGACCTGGGGAAGATGTAGCCGTTCGCCAGCAGCCGGCTGAAGATCTCCTGGGTCACCGAGTAATGGTTGCGCGTGGTCGTCCGGGTGAACAGGTCGTAGGTCATGCCCAGGCTGGCCAGGTCATCGACGATGACCCGGTTGTACCGGTCGGCCAGCGCCCGCGCCGACACGCCTTCCGCGTCGGCCTGCACCTGGATCGGAGTGCCGTGCTCGTCGGTGCCGCTCACCATCAGGACCCGGTGACCCGCCATCCGCTGGTACCGGCTGAACATGTCGCAGGGCAGCGCGAAACCCGAGACGTGCCCGATGTGCCGTGGCCCGTTCGCGTACGGCCAGGCCGGAGCCGACAAGATAGTGCGCATGGGTTAAAGCCTAGGGGCAGCTGCCTGCTGCTCACGCTGCTCGGCAGCACTCGGCGGAACGGACTGTGGTGATCCGATCGCGGGATGGCGCGTGTGCCTGATGCCGAGAATCGACAGGAAGAACGTGCCGAGGATCAGCTGGCAGCTCACGATCAGCGCGGTCACCGACGGGATCATCAGCCGCAGCGCGTGCTCGTAGTCGAGCTGGTGGAACCGCTGGGTGTTCCAGTACAGCAGCGAGAAGATCAGGCCGGTCAGGCCGGCCAGGCCGATCACGAAGCCGAGGATCAGGCCGCGCTCCAGGGACAGCTTGCCCAGCAGCCGCTGCACCGCGGGCTCCTCGGGCAGGAAACCCTCCGCGCCCGCGTAGACCTGCGTGAACAACCAGAAGAGCACCGCCTGGAAGCCGATCACCACCATCGCCGACGCGCCGACCAGGGTGTCCACGTCGAAGGTCACCCCGCCGACGCTGAACGGGTGCGGGGCCACGATCGCGCCGATGACCAGGCCCGCCACCAGCAGCACCAGGCCGGGCAGGAAGAACAGCCAGCGCGGGCTGAACAGCATCAGGAACCGCAGGTGCCGCCAGCCGTCCCGCCAGGTGTGCAGGTGCGGCGGCCGGCTCCGGCCGTCCTTGGCCAGCGTGGTCGGCACCTCGGTGATCCGCTGCCCGGCCAGCGTGGCCTTGACCACCATCTCGCTGGCGAACTCCATCCCGGTCGCCTGCAGGTTGAGCGACAGGATGGCTTCCCGGCTGAACCCGCGCAGCCCGCAGTGGAAGTCGCCGATCTTGCTGCGGAAGAACAGCCGGCCGATGAAGCTGAGCACCGGGTTGCCGAGGTATCTGTGCAGCGGCGGCATGGCCCCGGGCGCGATGCCGCCGGCGAACCGGTTGCCCATCACCAGCTCCGCGCCCTTCCGCAGTTCGTTAACGAACGGCATCAGGTTGGTGAAATCGTAGCTGTCGTCGGCGTCGCCCATGATGATGTACGCGCCCCGGGCCGCGACGATCCCGCCCATCAGCGCGTTGCCGTAGCCCTTCTCGCTGATCGGGACGACGCGGGCGCCCGCCTCGGTGGCCAGCTGCTGGCTGCCGTCTGTGCTGCCGTTATCGGCGACGAGCACCTCGCCGCTGATGCCGCTCGCGGCCAGGAACCCCATGGCCTTGGCCACGCACGTCGCCACGGTCTCCGCCTCGTTGAGGCAGGGCATGACCACGGTCAGCTCCACGATCTCGACTCCTTACCGTCTGCGGATCCGGCCGCTTGTGGCCGTCCTTGGTCATGCCTTCTATTAACGTAGGCGAGTGACGAAGCACCGAACCGGCCGCTTGTTCGTTGTCAGGGCCATCAACCCAGCACAGGAGGGTACGGCTTGAGGGTAATGCCTGCGGCTCCGTCACGTGAGCCATCGGCGCGACGGGCCTGGTCGTTCCGCCCGGGCTGGCCGGACTGGGCCAGCCGGGATGGCGTCCGCTCCCTCGCCGGCCGGACCTGGTCGGGGCACCGCCTGTTCATCCTCGTCCTCATACCTGCGGTCCTGCTCCGCGTGGACGCGGAGCTCGGCTACCGGTGGCAGGCCTGGTTCAACGACTCGTTCCAGTACATCCAGAACACGGTGCACTTCAACCTCGACCCGGTCCGCGTGTCGGGGTACTCGGTCTGGCTAAAGCTGCTCGAGCCGTTTCACAGTTACGCTCTGGTAACGATTCTGCAACATTTGATGGGCCTAGCGGTGGCCGTCCTGATCTACGCGCTGGCCCGGCATCGCTTCGGCACCCGCCCCTGGCTCGCCACGCTGGCGACCGTGCCCGTGCTCTACGACGGCTTCGAGATCCAGCTCGAGCACCTGGTCTTGTCCGACATCCCGCTGCTGTTCCTGCTCGTGCTGGTGACCACCATGCTGCTGTGGAACCCGGCGGGCCCGTCGCTGCGCACCTGTGTGCTGGTCGGCCTGTTCCTCGGCCTGGCCGACTGCTTGCGGGCGGTCGGCCTGCCGCTGCTCGCGGTGTTCGCCGTCTACATGATCATCAGGCGGGTCAGCTGGCGGCGGGTCGCGGCCACCATCGTGGTGTGCCTGCTCCCCGTGGTCGCCTACGCGAGCGTGTTCGACCTGGAGCACGGCCAGTTCGCGATGAGCGATGCCACTGGCGTGTTCCTGTACTCGCGGGTGATGACCTTCGCCGAGTGCGCCAAGATGAGCGTTCCGGTGGACGAGCTGAACCTGTGCACCATCGTGCCGCCGGACCGGCGGCCGATTGCCCAGGCTTACATCTGGACCTCGCAAACTCCGCTGGACGCCTACCCGCCGTCCAAGTTCTCCCCGACGCCCAACCAGCTGGCGGAGAACTTCGCCGTCCGGGCCATCGAGGCGCAGCCGCTCGACTACGCCAGGGCCGTGTTCGACGACACCTGGCGGGCGTTCGGCTGGAGGCGGGTGGTGTTCCCCAACGCCCCGACCTACGACGAGTACCTGTTCGGCAAGCACTCGCTGCCGGTTCCGGCCTGGAGTGAGGTTAGGGTCGGGGGCTACTCCTCCTACGCCGCCGCGTACGTCCACGGCAACCCGCTGACCGACGTGGTCGCGCCCTTCTCCACCGTCATCCGGGTGTACCAGCGGCACATCTACCTGCCGGGCACCGTCTACGGGCTCATCCTGCTGATCGGCCTGGGCGGCCTGGCCGCGGCCTGGCGGCGGCTGGGCGGCGAGGCGCTGCTGCCGTGGGCCATCTCGCTGGCGCTGATCGTGATCCCGGCGGCGACCGCCGAGTTCGACTACCGGTACGTGCTGCCCGCCGTCCCCTTCGCCTGCCTGGCGGCGGTCATGGCCTTCAGCCCAGACACCGAGGGTGGCCGCTGGCTGCGGCGGCTAGCCTGCCGCCGGCGGCCGGAGCCCGAGCCCGCCGGGCGCGGGGCGGGTTCGCCGCGAGACCGGGTCGGCCGTCGGGGCCGGCAGTTCGCCCGCGAGCGCCGGGTCAGCCGGGTCCGTCGGTGGCTCCGGCTTCGCGGGCCCGGCGCCGGCTCCTGCGGTCGGTGCCGGCGACGACCAGCGTGATCTCGCCTCGGACGGTACCTGAGCCGGCGCCCGCCGCCGCCCCCCAGGCGGCGAGCTCGGCCAGCGTGCCGCGCACGATCTCCTCGTGCACCTTGGTGAGCTCGCGGCATACCACCGCCCGGCGGTCCGCGCCATGCGAGGCGGCCAGCTCGGCCAGCGTGCTGGCCAGCCTGCGGCCCGCCTCGAAATAGACCTGCGTCCGGCTATCGGCGGCCAGCTCCGCGAACCGGGTGTGCCGCTGGCCCTTGCCGCGGGGCGGGAACCCCTCGAAGCAGAACCTGTCGGTGGGCAGCCCGGAGACGGCCAGCGCGGTCGTCACCGCGGACGGACCAGGCAGCGCCGTCACCCGCAGGCCGGCCGCCGCGGCCGCGGCGACGAGCCGGTAGCCCGGATCGCTGATCGCCGGGGTGCCCGCGTCGGTGATGAGCAGGATGTCCTGGCCCGCCTTCAGCTCCTCGAGCAGGCCGGGGGTGCGGCGCGTCTCGACCGCATCGTAGTAGGAAACCACCCGCGCCTTGAGCTCGATGTTCAGTGCGGAGGCGAGCCAGCGGACCCGCCGGGTGTCCTCGGCCGCGATCAGGGTGGCCTCGGAGAGTTCGGTGACCAGCCGGGCTGACGCGTCTTCGGTCCGGCCGATGGGCGCCGCGGCCAGGATCAGCACGCCGGGCTCGTCCCGCTGCGTCCCGTCCGCCTCACGTCGCGCCTTGCCGCTCTGGTGTCCCGACATGTGTCTCGCGTCCTGTTCTGGTCCGTGCGCCGCGCACATCGTCATCCGGCTAGCCGGACCTTACCGCCCACCAGTAGCATGTGCCCGATGACGGCGACCGAGGCGGACACGCCCGCCGACGAGACCAGCCGGCTTTCGACCCTCCGAGCCCGGCTGACCTCACCGATGCCTGCCGACCGGCCGTGGGGGTGGCTTGGCCCGCTGCTGGTCACCGCGTTCGGCGCGTTCTTCCGCTTCAACCGGCTGCAGGTGCCGCGGGCCCTGGTGTTCGACGAGACGTACTACGCCAAGGACGCCTGGAGCATCCTGAACCACGGGGTCGAGCTGAACCTGGTCAGCAACGCCAACTCGATCATCCAGGCCGGGCACACCAACATCTTCGCCGCCTGCAACGGCACGTCGGCCTGCGGTGAGTACGTGGTGCAGCCAGAGGTGGGCAAGCTGCTGATCGCGGTGGGCGAGTGGCTGTTCGGCCTGAACTCCTTCGGCTGGCGGTTCGCCAGCGCCGTGTTCGGGTCTCTGTCCATCTTGCTGATGTGCCGGATCGCCCGCCGGATGACCAGGTCAACCCTGCTCGGCTGCATCGCGGGGCTGCTGATGTCGCTGGACGGCCTGGAGTTCGTGGCGTCCAGGACCGGGATCCTGGACATCTTCCTGATGTTCTTCGTGCTGGCCGCGTTTGGCAGCATGGTCATCGACAGGGATGTATCCCGCGCCCGGCTGGCCGAAAAGGTCGCGGGCTCGGGGATTGCCGGGGGCACCGGCCCCGCACTCGGGATCCGCCGGTGGCGGGTCGTGGCCGGTATCTTCCTGGGCCTGGCCGTGGGCACCAAGTGGAACGCGGTCTGGTACATCCTCGCGTTCGCCGCGCTGGGCATCTTGTGGGACATCGGCGCCCGCCGGACGGCCGGGCTGCGCTCGTCCGTGTGGGGCGCGCTGCGCGACGCGCTATGGCTGCCGGTCACCTTCGTGGTGATCCCGCTGGGCGTCTACCTGGCCAGCTGGAGCGGCTGGTTCGCCACCAGCACCGGATACTACAGGAACTACGCGCAACTGCATGGTGTGCACACCCCGGTGATCTCGGCCCTGTACTCGCTGTACGAGTACCACCTGGAGGCGATCAAGTTCGGTGTGGGCCTGCGCACCCCGCACCCGTACCAGTCGCAGCCCTGGGACTGGTTGCTGATGACCAGGCCGGTCGCCTTCTTCTACGAGTGCTACACCGGCCCGGTGCCCGGCCCGTCGCACTACTGCCCGACGGGTTACAAGGGCACCATGTGGTCGCAAGAGGTGCTGGCCATCGGGACTCCGGCCATCTGGTGGGGTTCCATGCTGGCCCTGGTGTTCTGCCTGGGCTGGTGGCTGCTGCACCGGGACTGGCGGGCCGGCGCGGTGCTGCTCGGCGTCATCGCCGGCTGGGCGCCCTGGTTCCCGCTGGTGACCCGGACCAAGTTCTACTACTACGCGCTGGAATTCGAACCGTTCCTGATCTTGTCCATCGTGCTGTGCCTGGGACTGATCCTGGGGCCTGCCACGTCGAGCGTGCTGCGCCGCTCGATCGGCTCCGGTCTTGTCGGCGCCTACGTGCTGTGCGTCCTGCTGATGTTCTGGTACTTTTATTCGATCCTGGCGGGTAAGGTCATCCCGTATCACGACTGGTACCTCCATATGTGGTACAAGGTCGGCCGAGGCTGGATCTGACCGGCCTGGTCCGGCGTGGCCGGATGGCGGGTCAGCGAGTCGCGCGGGTCTGCTTCTGCACATCCTTTCGGTCGGCTTCCAGGTTTCTTTCAGCTCACCTGGGCATCCTTAGAACCGACGGGGGTAGCAGGACAGCACTATCCCAGTCGCCGCCAACGTGATTTCTGCAACAGGGGGGACGTTTCCGGGCCTGTTGTGCGTCTATATACAGTGAGATGACAAAACACCGGAGCGAACATGAGTCGAGCCGAACACACTAGCGACGATCGCGCGCGATTTGAGCGCGACGTCATTCCGCAGCTTGGCCAGCTGTACCCGGCGGCGCTCCGGATGACGAGGAACCCGACCGACGCCGAGGACCTCGTGCAGGAAACGTCGGTCAAGGCGTACGCGGCGTTCCAGCAGTTCACCCCGGGCACGAATCTGCGGGCCTGGCTGAACCGGATCCTGACCACCACCTTTATCAACGTCTACCGCAAGCGGCGCCGGGAGCCTCAGCAGGCGCTCGGCGGAGACCTGCAGGAATGGCAGATGTCCGCGGACCGGCTCGCGCCCCCCGTGCCATCGGCCGAGACCGAAGCGCTGAACCGGACCACCGATTCCGACCTGCTGCGCGCCCTGCGCGAGCTGCCCGGCGAGTTCCGGACGGCCGTGTACCTGGCCGACATCGAGGGTTACCCCTACCGCGAGATCGCCGAGATCATGGGAACGCCGGTTGGGACCGTGATGTCGCGGCTGCACCGAGGCCGCAGGAAGATCCGGGAGCAGCTGCTGGCCGGCGGGTTCGGTGTCCCGCGGGCTGAGTCGTCGGGCGCCTGAGCGCTCCTTTGCTTATGGCCCGTAGAGGGTCAGCATCACTTCGCCGGCCATCCAGCGGTGGATGATGCGCATCCCGGCCGCCCCGATCAGCGCCATCTTTTCCTTGTCCACTGGAGTGAACGGCACGGGGAACTTGTAGTTGCTTGCACCGGTGACCACCCACACCCGGCTGACGTCGGTGAACCGGCTTTTCAGCTCGGCCGGGCTGGTGATCTCGTTGCCGGTCAAGGTGGCCGAGGCGGTCGGGGACGTGGCCAGCGCGATATCCCGCAGCTTGGCAAAGGGCGCCGGGTACCCGGTGCCGAGCACGTGCATGTCGACCGGGAGATAGAAGACCACGTCACCGGGTTGCTCGTTGGCCGCGACGATAGCCGAGGCCTGCCTCAGGTTGTCCGGGCGGGCCGCGCTCTGCCGGATGACCTGCTGCGGGCCGATCAGCATGGCCACCAGCACCAGGCCGACCAGGGCGGACGGCGCCCAGGTCAGCCGGTGCCTGCCCAACGCCGTACCCGCCATGGTCCGGGCCAGCCCGACCAGACCGGCCGCGACCAGGATGGCCAGCGCGGGCAGGCAGAACTCGACGTACCGCTCGATGTAGACCGGCTTGACGAATGACCCGGCGATCAGCAGGAAAGGCGGCACGGTCAGCCAGGGCAGCGCGATCGCCACGGGATTGAGCGGGCGCCAGTTGTCCGTGAGGCAGGCGACCCCGATGCCCGCCAGGACCAGCACGGCGACCGGAACGATCAGTCCCCTCGAGCCCGCGAAGTTCTCAAAGAGCCGCTCGATCGTACTGGCGTCGGGTCGCGAGACCCAGGCGATCTGCTCTCGCTCGCGGAACGAGACGGCCACCAGCGGACCGAGCACGATCAGCGGCGCGACGCCAGCGGTCAGCCACCGCAACGGCACGCGGCCCATCCGGCGGCCGGCGGCGCTCCCGCTGCGGGGGCCTTCGGGTCTGGTGAGCAGCAGCGTGACGCCGTGGGCAACCAGGATGAGCAGCCCGAACAGGTTGAAAAGACCGGTGAGGGCCACGGCGGCGGCGTACGCCGCCCACCAGCGCCACCGGCCATCGGGGTAGGCCCGGAGCAGCAGGTAGCTGGAGATCGTGGCGAACATCGTCACGATCGCGTAGGACCTGGCCGTCTGGGCGTAGAAGGTCATGTACGGGGCGGTCGCGAACACCAGCCCGGACAGCAGCCCGGTCAGCGCCGGGACATGGCGGCCGGCCTGCCCGGCCGGATCCGGCCCTTGCGCAAGCAGGGCCGCGCGGCGGCCGATCGCCGCGGTGAACGCGGTGGCGACGACCATCGCGACCAGCGAGGGGAACCGCAGGGCCGTGGCCGAGGTCCCGGCCGCGGCCGCGATGAAGTGCATGAGGAAGTAGTAGGCGCCGTGCACGGCGTCGGTCTTCCCGAGCAAGGCGAACAGCTGGCTGACCGATCGCCCGATCGCATCCTTGGTGTAGGCCTCGTCCCGCCAGAGCGAGGGCCCGCCGATCTCGTACCCGCCGACCACGAATGCGATGGCCGCGGGCACGGCGACGACCAGCCGGTCACCGATCCGGCGAGCGGGCGAAGGGCCGGCGAAGGGCTGGACGGTCCGGCCGGCGAAGGGCCGGGCGGGCGAGCGGACGAAGGGCCGGGCGGGCGAGCGGACGAGGAGTTGGCCGGATGGGCTGTTGAAGGGCGGGCCGGGCCGGGCCGGGCGGACGCTGCCGTCGCCTCGGGACGACGCTCGCCGCGGACCGGAGGCGGCGTCGCGGGCAGCGTCGCCTGCCGGGAGACCTGGCCGCCAGCCGAGCTCGCGACGCTGGCCGTGGCCGGGTTCTGAGCCCCAGCGTCCCGCTCCGACACGATCGGTCCCTTCCGCGCTCCCAGGTCTGGCGGCGTTCCGGACTTCAGGCTATCCGAGATCAGGCGGCGAGCCGGGCCGTCCGTTCCGCCGTAATAGGTCGGCAATTCGTCGCCTCGCCGGATCCTCCGGACCTCACGCCATCGGCGCGGCTCACCTCCCCGGATGCGGTACGCGCAGGTCAGCGTTTGACCGGGCGGCCCGGGGGATCGAGGATAGCCGGATGAAACGACGAGTCGGCCGGACCATCGCCGCCGGGGGCTTCGCGGCGTTGATGATAGCGGCGGTGGGTTGCACGTCCGGGACCACCACCTCGAGCACCACCGGCACCGGACACCCGCCGTCCTCGTCGGCCGCCACCTCCGCCCCGGTCGGCTCCTCCCCGGCGACCTCCTCCCCGGCCGGTTCCTCCCCGGCCAGCCAGCAGGCAGACTGGCCGACCTACGACCGCACCGCGGATCGCAGCGGGGTCTCGGTCAGCTCTCCGGCGATGGGCACCGTCCGCCCTTCGTGGACGGCCACCGTGGATGGCGCGGTCTACGCCCAGCCCCTGGTGGTCGGGTCCCAGGTGATCGTCGCGACCGAGAACGACAGCGTCTATGCCCTGGACGCCTCCACCGGCGCGGTGCGCTGGAGCAGGCACCTCGCCATCCCGGTGCCCAGCGGCCTGCCGTGCGGCAACGTTGATCCGGCCGGCATCACGGGCACCCCGGTAGCCGACGTGGCCGCCGGGCGGCTCTGGGTCGTCACGTTCACCGCCCAGCCGACCTACCGGCACATCCTGTGGGAACTCAACCTGTCCACCGGGCAGACGGTGACGCAGCGGCCGGTCGACGTCAGCGGCAGCGACCCGCGGGCCCAGCAGGAGCGCGGCGCCCTGACCTTGCTTGGCTCGCGGGTGTACGTGCCGTTCGGCGGCCTGGACGGCGATTGCTCGGACTACAAGGGACGGGTCGTCGGCGCGCCCATCTCGGGCTCGGGGCCGCTGGTCAGCTTTAGCACAGACAACCAGCGCCAGGCGGGAATCTGGGCGCCGCCCGGCGAGTCGGTACGCGATGACAGCCTCTACGTCGCCACCGGCAACGGCATGCCGTATGACCAGGTCGACGACTCCGACAGCGTGCTGCGCCTCAATCCCGACCTGACCGTCGAGAGCCTCTTCACCCCGGCGAATTTCGTGTCGCTGTCGTCCGGCGACCTCGACCTCGGGTCGACCGCACCGGCGCTGCTGCCTGATGGCCTGGTCTTCCAGGTGGGTAAGGAGGGTGTCGGCTACGTGCTCGACGGCGCCGAACTCGGCGGAACCGGCGGCGAACTCACCTCCTCGAAGGTATGCGAGGGAGGTTTCGGCGGTGACGCGGTCGACGGCAGCACCATCGTGTTCTCCTGCTACGACAGCCTGCACGCCGTCCAGGTCACCCCGGGTCAAGGCGGCGCCAAGCCCACGCTCAGCGTCCGCTGGTCGGTGGCCGGCCTCAGCCCGGGACCTCCGATCATCGCCGGTGGCGTGGTCTGGGACGTCAACCGCAAGGGCACGATGAATGGGTACCGCCTCTCCGACGGCCACCGAGTGTTCACCGCCCCCACTGCCCCCGTGGGCACCGACTTCCCCAGCCTGTCCGCCTCCGGCGCCCGGCTCATTGTGCCTGAAGGCAACACGATCGTGTCCTACCTGGGGATCTGACCCCGGCCCGGCCCGGGGCGAGGCCCTAGGCGGGCCCGGGGCCGGCCCGGGGCGAGGCCAGTTTTCGCCACGTTCCATCTCAGGAGCCGTTTCTGGTCATCCGTTCCGGCCGGGCGACTAGCATCAGGTGCCGCAGACGTATCGTCATGCTCCGTCAGATGGAGGACGAGTGGATCCCGAGACCATAGACCAGAATTACGCCCAGCTGCAGCAGCAGGGGCAGCAAACGGCAGCGCTGATCCAGACGCTGGCCGGTAAGCTGCAGGCGGCTGCCGCCGCGGGCGACTCCAACGCCCGCGAATGGATGCTTGACCTGAAGGAGATAACGCTGGGGGTGCAGCAAGAGGAGGGGCAGGTATCGTTGCTGCTCCAGTCCATCCACTCGATGGTCGACAACCATGTTCAGGCCGCCCCTCAGTACCAGCCGCCCGAGTACCAGCAACCGCAGTATCAGGGCCAGCCCCAATATCAGCAGCCGCAGTACCAGGGCCAGCCCCAGTACCAGGGCCAGTACCAGCAGGGTGCCGGCGCCATGGGTGGAGGGGGCACGCTGCAGCGGTTCCTCGGCGGCGGATTCGGCCGCGCCATCATGACCGGCGCCGGGTTCGGCATCGGTGACGACATCATCAACAAGATTTTCTGACGACTCCGCTTCGGTGGGTATCTTCGCCCAGGTACCGCTCTCACTGGCGATACCCAAGGCGTGTGACCGGTGAGGCGGCTGGGGGCTGGCCCGGAGCCGGCACGGACCGGCACGGAGCTGGACCGGGGCTGGCACGGGGCTGGACCAGGGCTGGCACGGGACGGTCAGGTCCGGCGAAGGGTCAGCATCCCGCGAACACCACCCGCCCCGCCCGGCACACCCATGTCGGGCGCTCCCGCCCTCGAACAACACCGATGGTCCAACGTAGTTGCCCGAGCAACACCGATGGTCCATCGCTGTGGGTCGGGTTCGGGGGTTCTGCCCCGGCGAAGCTGTGAGAAGCGGGCGAACGTTACCTGACACGGCACCACATCGACCGCCGAGTCCGGATCCAGACCGGAAAACCCGGCTTCCTGCCAGGATCGGCTAACCGGACAGGCGTCGCGGGTCAGGACGTGAAGACGCGGTCGCAGACGCGGGCAGCCGCCTTGCCGTCGTCGAGGGGGCAGAACCTGGCCGCGAATTGCTGGTAGGCGTCGCGGTAGGAGGCGGCGACGGCGTCGATGTCCTTCAGCGCCCCGATCACCTCGGCCGAGGTGGCCAGCAGGGGCCCCGGCGCTTCGGCCTCGAAGTCGAAGTAAAAGCCGCGCAGTTTATCGCGATATTCGGCCAGGTCGTAGGTGAAGAACACGATCGGCCGACCGGTGACCGCATAGTCGAACATGGCCGAGGAGTAGTCGGTGAGCAAGACGTCGGCCACCAGGTACAGCTCGGTGATGTCGGGGTACGCGGTGACGTTGTACGCGAACCCGTCGCGCATGCCGGCCGGGACGTCGTCCGCCATGTGATGGTGCCCCCGGATGAGGAATACATGGTCCTGGCCGAGTTCCCGCCAGGCGCGCTCCAGATCCAGGCGCATGTCGAACCGGTACCTGCGGCCGTTCGCGTACACCTGATTGTCGCGCCAGGTCGGCGCGTACAGGACGACCCGCTTGCCCGCGGGCAGGCCGAGCCGGTCCCGCACCCGCGCCGCCAGCGCGGCCTGGTCGCCGCGGCGCAGCAGGTCGTTGCCCGGGTAGCCGGACTCGCAGATCTCCCCGTCGTAGCGGAAGGCACGGCGCATGATCGGCGTGCTGAACGGGTTCGGCGACAGCAGCAGGTCCCACTGGGCGACATCGTTGGCCAGGTGGTCGAAGTAGGCCGTGCCGCTGATGAACTGCGGGTTGGAGATGTCGAACCCGATCCGCTTCAACGGCGTGCCGTGCCACGTTTGCAGGTAGAACTGGCCGGTTCGCTTGCGGAACGGCGCCTGCATGTCGTCGTTGGAGACCAGGTACCTGGACCGGGCCAGCGCCTCGTAGTACTCCTCGGTGCCGCGGAGCACGCCGGTGCCGCCCTCGGGCACTGGCACCGACCAGTCCGTGATGGCCCACAGCTGCTCACGCTCGTCACCGCGGCGACGCAGCTCTTCCGCGATCCCGAGCGGGTTACTCCCGCACTGCTTGCCCTTCCAGCTGACGAACAGGATCTGATCCTGGAGTGGGGTACGGCCCATCATCGGGTAGAAACCGCGCCGCAGCGCCCGCTGGCTGAAGTTGCCCTGCTCGATGCGACGAAGCTTCGGCTCGGCGGTGAGCAGCGGGTCGTCGTGACCGGTGACGATCAGCCGGTACCACTTGCGTCCCGCCGCCACTCGCTGGCCGGGAACATCGTCCAGCCGGTCGTGGTCGTACTTGAGTTCCGCGAGCGTGTCGGGGCCGCCGCCCACCGGGCGGACGTACAGGTTCCATTCGCCGTCGCGCAGCGGGATGGTCGAACCGAAGAACGGCATCCGCTCCAGGTCGGCCTCGATGCTGAAGCGGTCGCCGTCACGACGGAAGCCGATGACATGGGCATCGGACGACCCGATCCTCCGTAGCACCGTCTCGTACGAGCCGTCCGCGCCGAGGAAGCTGCCGCGCAGCATCAGGCGCCCGTCCGGGTGCCACTCGTGCTCGTCGATCACCGGACGCGGGGTGCGCTCTGCCATCACAAGGTCACCGTAGCGGCTCCGCCCGACCACGGCCTCACGGCGGCCGAAGACGTGCCTGCTTTCTGGCATGCCGTCCGGCCACGCCACCCTGACCCGCGGCCGCCCGGCCAGCTTGAGGTAGACATCCCAGGCCAGTCCGTCATCTCCAATGACCCGGCCCACCTGGTCCGCCACATCTCCGGCCCCGGCCAGATCGCTCAGCGGTACCCGCGCCAGGAACTTACCCGCGCCGCTGGCCGCGGCCGGAAAGGAGCGGGTCGCCGCGCCGCGATTGCGTACCAGGATCAGCTCGGCCCGATCGCCCGAGGTGTCAGGTCCGGGTACCTCGACCTCGACCTCGACCGCCTGGCGGCCGAGGTCCACCGCATCCGCCGCATCCGGCGGGACCCCGTCGCGCCAGGCGTGGCCGGCTGCGAACGCGCCGAGCCGCCAGACCGCCACGTTCAGGCCGCGCCCGGCCCATCGGGCGCCGAACCTCAGTCCCGGGCCGAGCTGCCGCGGCTGCGGCCGCTCGGCGCGGCCGGGCCCGGGAGTGTGCACGCGGGCCGGACGCCAGACGCCGTGGCCACGGACGAGCATGTAGCACTGCCACTCCCCCGGCTGGCCGAACCGGCGGGGGTTGATCGCGAACCGGAAACCGGACCAGGCGTAGTTGTAGCGGTCCTGCTCAGAAAGCGCGGTGGCGTCCGGGTTTAGGAACGAGCGGACGGGGACGATCACCGGCAGTCGGCGGCCAGGAGGCCGCAGGATGACGATCTTGGAGGTGTTCCTGCGCCTGGCGACGTCGACCGACGGCACGTTGGCCCGTCCGGTGACCACCAGCCCGGCCGCCCCGGCCCGGCCTCCGGTTCTCTGGCGCCTCCGGGTTCTCTGGCACCTCCGGGTTCTCTGACACCTCCGGGTTCTCTGACACCTCCGGATCCTTCGGCGCCTCCGGATCCTTCGGCGCCTTCGGGGATTCCAGGTCCCAGCCGATGTCGTCCACCTGCATGAACGGGTCGAGGTCGCGCCAGTGCGGCCGGAACACGCGGGCGGGCACCGGCACCGGGGACTCCTGCCGGAACGGCAGGTCTGCGCGCAGCCGCCCCCAGCGCCGGACCATGGGGATCTGCCGTACCGGCTGGTCCATCATCCAGGCGGCCAGCTCGGCAAGCTGCGGCGTGGCCCGGATCCGGACCAGATGATAGGCCAGCTTGTGCGTAGCGGGCAGGCTGCGCAGCACTCGGCGCCCCACGGGATCCAGGTACCCGTTCACCAGCTCGGTGAACTCGGCCCGGTACGCCTCGGTCACCTTGTGCAGGTCCTGGACGTAGAGCCACAGGTCGTTCTTCAGGGCCTTGCGCTGATGGGCCCGCAGCAGCCTGCCTGTCGAGTGCGCCGAGATGAACGTGTCGATGTCGTCCAGCGCCGTCATCCGGTCCCGCAGGTTGGAAATGCTGCCGCGGCTCTGCGTGATCGACAGGCCGCCCTGCGCCCGCTCGCGCCAGTAGTAGACGATGTCGGGAAGCACGTCCACGGCGGAGGCCAGCACGTGCGCCTTGGTCATCAGCCGGATGTCTTCCCACACCACGTTCTCGGGAAAGGACAGCTGGTGGGAGTCCCAGAAGCGGCGCCGGAACAGCTTGTTCCACACCGACACGTCGTAGAGCAGCCGCGGCGTCTTGGTGATATGCGTCCTGACCTGCCGACCCTTGAGGGCCAGCGAGTGCAGCGCCGACGGGCTGATCCCCTTCGGCCCCATTCGCAGCACGGCGCCGCTGGCGAAGTCGGACCCCGAGCTCTCCAGCGCGTGCAGGAACAGCTCATAGGTGTTGGCGGGCAGCAGATCGTCACCGTCGACGAAGGCGAGGAACTCGCCGCGGGCACGCTCGATACCCCGGTTGCGCGCGCCGCCGGGGCCGCCGTGGGCCGGCTGGATGAGCACGAACCTCGGATCGGCGGCGGCCATCGCCCGGGCGATGTCGGCGCTGCCGTCGGCTGACCCGTCATCGACCATGATCACTTCGATGTCGGGATAGGTCTGGGCGGCGATCGAGTCCAGGCAGTCGGCGAGATCGTCCTCGTTGTTGAAGAACGCCACTACCACGCTGATCCTGGGGCTTGTCACTGGTGTCCTTGTGTCTTTGGCCAAGTCATCCGCTGGCCGGGGCTTCCCAGCCGAGAGTCACCGGGTCGTACACGCGTTCCACGTAGACCTGGTGCCACAGCGAGAATACGACGAGCAGCCATACCTGCCGCCAGGTCACCGTGGGATCACCGGCCCGGAAGCGACGAAGGATGTCGAGCGCCGCGCCCTGGTTCAGCCATTGACCGGTCTGCGCCGTCCGGACAACCTCCTCGGCGAAACCATACATGCCGCCGCGGAGCCAGTGCCCGAGCGGTACGGGGAAGCCGAGCTTGGGCCGTTCCGCCGCGGCCTGGGGCAGCAGGTCGTTGATGGCCTCCCGGAGCGCGAACTTGGTGGTGCCCGCGGCGGTCTTTTCCACCCGGGCCAGCCGCGCGGCGACGGCGAGCACCTCACGGTCCAGGAACGGCGTGCGCAGCTCGAGGCCATGCGCCATCGTCATCCGGTCCGCCTTGACCAAGATGTCACCCGGCAGCCAGGTGTTGACGTCGACCAGCTGCATGGTGGCGACGTC
Organism: uncultured Actinomycetes bacterium; assembly: GCA_963808315.1. Taxonomy (GTDB): domain Bacteria; phylum Actinomycetota; class Actinomycetes; order Streptosporangiales; family Streptosporangiaceae; genus Palsa-504. Next base: position 112,854 of record CAWEFK010000002.1, read on the forward strand.
GTCCAGGCCGGCCTCGGCGGCCTGCCGGTACACCGGGTCGGTCACGTCGAACTCGCTGCCGCTCCCGCGCCTGACCAGCAGGCGCGCCTGGGCCGCCGGATAGACGTAGGCGTTGCCGATGTAGCGCCGCCGCAACGGGGTCGAGGTCCGGTTGAGCAGGCCCTTCCCCTTGACACCGGGCGGCAGCTCGGAGGCGACCCGGTTGATCGTCGCACGTCCCCAGCTCGGCAGCGCCTTGCCGGCCCGGACCATGCCGGGCTGGTAGTAGACGCCGTAGCCGCCGAACAGCTCGTCCGCGCCCTCGCCGGACAGCACCACCTTGACATGCTTGCGCGCCTCTCGGGCCGCGAACCACAGCGGGACCGCGGCCGCGTCCGCCATCGGGTCATCGAGGTGCCAGATGATCCTGGGCAGGCTGGCGACGAACTCCTCCCGGCTGATCACATAGGGAACGGACTTCACGCCAAGCGCCGTGGCCGTCGCCATCGCGTCGTCGATCTCGCTGTAGCCCGCGCGCTCGAAGCCGACGGTAAAGGTCAGCAGGTCGGGAACGACCTCCGCCGCGAGCGCGCAGAGGGTGGCCGAGTCCACCCCGCCGGACAGGAACGCGCCCACCGGCGCGTCGCTGCGCAGGTGCACGGCCACCGAGTCGCGGATCGCGGCCAGGATCTTTTCCGGCGAGCTCGACGAGGGAGACCTGGCGGGCCGCAACTCCGGACGCCAGTACCTGAAGACGTCGACCCGGCCGCCGGGCCGCGCGATCAGCACGTGCCCGGGCGGCAGCGACCGGGCCGGCGGCACCAGCGTGGCCGGCGCCGGTACGTACTGGAACGACAGGTAGCGGCGCAGGGCGTCCGGGTCGATCGCGGTCACCTCGCCGGAGTCGGCCAGCGCCTTGCGCTCGGAGGCGAACCTGAGCTGGGGTCCTGACCTGGGCCGGTAACCGCCGGTGGACAGTGCGTAAAAGAACGGCTTGATACCGAACGGGTCCCGGGCACAGAAAAGCTCGCGGTTACGCCGGTCCCAGATCGCGAAGGCGTACATGCCCCTGAGCTGGCGCACGACGTCCTTGCCGAGCCAGGCGTACATTTCGATCAGGACCTCAGCACCCGACCGGCCGCGCAGCTGCACCCCGCGGGCCGCTAGCCGCTGGGCCAGCTCGACATAGTTGTAGAGCTCGCCGTCGAAGACGACCACGTAGCGTCCGTCGGCCGAATGCATCGGCTGGTGCCCGGCCGGGGACGGGTCGATGACCGCCAGCCGCCCGGAGCCGAAGGCCAGATCGGTGTCGGCGAAGAACCCCTGATCGTCGGGTCCCCGATGGGCGATGCGCACGGCGGCACGGCCCACCCACTCGGTGTCGGGGCCTGCTCCGTCTGCCAGCGCCAGGCAGCCGGTAATTCCGCCCATGCGTGCCGCCAAAAGATCGGGGTTTTCACGGTTCCGTGCCCCGACCAGCCTACTTGGGCTGGAACCTGATCCCGCCGTCGAAGCGGACGACCTCGGCGTTCATGTAGTCGTTCTCGATCAGCGCCCGGACCAGGTGGCCGAACTCGGCGGGTCGCCCCATCCGCTTGGGGAACACGACCGGGGCGACGAGCTTGGCCTTGAACTCCTCGGCGTTCTCCGCGAACCCGTAGATGGGAGTGTCGATGATGCCGGGGCAGATCGTGTTCACCCGGACCCCGACGGCGGACAGGTCCCGCGCGGCCGGCAGGGTCATCCCGATGATGCCCCCCTTGGACGCGGAGTACGCGATCTGGCCGGTCTGGCCCTCGATGCCCGCCACCGACGAGGTGTTGACGACGACGCCGCGCTGCCCGTCGGCATCGACCGGCTCGGTCCTGGCCATGGCGGCGGCCGCGATGCGCATCAGGTTGAAGGTGCCGATCAGGTTGACCGCGATGACCTTCTGATAGCTGGCCAGGTCGTGCGGGCTGCCGTCACGGGAGACCGTCCGCGCCGCCCAGCCGATGCCCGCGCAGCTGACGGCGACCCGGAGCGGAGCCCCAACGGTCGCCGCGGTGTCCACCGCCGCCTGCACGGAGGCCTCGTCGGACACGTCCGTGCGCGCGAACACTCCGCCGATCTCGCCGGCGACCCGCTTCCCGCCTTCTTCGTTCAGGTCCGCCACGACCACGGTGGCACCGGCCGCCGCGAGCACCCGCGCCGTAGCCTCGCCGAGGCCGCTCGCCCCGCCGGAAACAATTGCCGCAGTACCGTTCAGATCCATGCCGGGAGCATACCCGCCCCGACCGTACCATCACCTGGCCGGCGGCCCGCGGCCCGCTCTCCGGGGCAGGACCATCACCTGGCCGGCGGCCCGCGGCCCGCTATCCGGGGCGGGGCCGTCGGCCAGGATCGCCCGGCGGTTCCGAGGGGAATCGGGTCAGACGGCCGGAGCCATCAGTTCGCCCGGCTCATCCGGTTCCCTGGGGCGGAGCCCGGGCAACTCGTCCGCGATGGCCTCGTAGCGGACAGGCTCCCAGGGGAACCGGTCGGTGAAGGCCGGCTCGAGGTCGGTGAGCCAGGTGGCCGCCGGGTTGAACCGGGCAAAGAACGGCAGTCCCACCAGAGCAGGGTCGCGGGCCTGGATCATGCGCAGGACGAAGACCTTGACCCCCGCCACCTCGGCCACCCCGTCGACGCATACCTTCCCCGGGGTGGCCGACATCGACGGGCCGCGGACGGTCCGGCCCAAGCCGGAAACACCCTGGTAGGCCTGGCGGAAGATGTCATGCGCGCGAGCCAGCGGCACGGCGAAGTAATCCTGCGGACCGGTGTCCCGCTCGACGAACATGTAATACGGGATCATGCCCATCCGGACCTGGGTACGCCACATGCCGCGCCACGCCTCCGGGGCGTCGTTGATCGACCTGATCAGCGGAGCCTGGGTGCGGATCACCGCGCCGGTGCTCCTGATCCGGCGCACCGCCTGGTCAAGCAGGAGCGGCTCGAGCTCACGCGGATGGGAGAAGTGCGCCATCAGGGCGAGGGTCCGGCCAGAGTCCATCACCTCGCCGAACAGCCGCAGCGTCGCGTCGGCGTCGGGGTCGGTGACGAACCGCTGCGGCCAGTAGGACAGTGACTTGGTGCCGATCCTGATCGACTCCAAGTGGTCCAGGCCGTTCGCCGGGTCGATGAGCGGCTCGATGTACCGGCGCAGCACCGCCTCACCCATGATCATGGGATCGCCGCCGGTGATCAGCACGCTGGTCACCTCGGGATGTTCGCCGAGGTAGGCCACCAGCGTACCGATGTCGTCGGTGGCCATCTTCAGCTCGGGCTCGTCCACGAATTGCGCCCAGCGGAAGCAGTAACTGCAGTACGCGTGGCAGGTCTGACCCTGCCGGGGGAAAAATAGCACCGTCTCCGGGTACTTGTGCTGCAGGCCGGACAGCAGCCGGCCATCCAGGGCCGGCGCGTTCAGCACCAGCTGGCCGGCCGGGTGCGGGTTCAGCCGCATCCGGATCTTGTGCGCCGCGGCGCGCAGCACCGCATCGGGAGCGTCGCCGCTGATCATGTCCGCGAGCTCCCGCACGTCCGCGGCGGGCAGCATGTCCGGCTGGGGAAAAACCAGCCGGTAAATCGGGTCGTCCGGAGCCGCGTCCCAGTCGATAAGGCTTTCCATGACGTACGAATTCGTCCGGAACGGAAGCACGGTCGCGACCGCGCGGACCGCCAGCCGTTCCGCGGGCGGCAAGCCCGCGCGCTGGGTGAGCGTGTCTAGGTGTTTCGCCGAGTAGGCATGAAACCCGCGGCCTGCCGAGCGAGCCGCAGGTACGGCCGGCTGGATGTCTGTCAAGCGCGTTCTCCCTCCGTTCGACGCGCCGCGGCCACTGCGCCGCTCAACGCGCTAAATACCCAAAGCCACCCGCTCCCCAGCGCACCCCCGCGCCGTGTTGCTGGCAAACACTACTGCCAAACTGCCACCGCATTAATTGACGTTCCTCCAGCCGCACAGGTTCCGTTTCCCGTCCGCTCGTCACCACTATTCTCACCCCCGGAGAATTGCCGTGATTCGCAGGAAATACTCGGGATGATCACAGCGATCTCTAAGCACTTATTTTGACGGTAGCTCCATTCTGCGGCCTTTTAGTCGTAGAATGCGCGGCTCACTTCGGTTACCGCAGGTGCGTTATATCCTGCCCACGGAGCAGCTGAACGGATGCGCGCGGGAGCGTAGCGGACGCGCGGCGCAGCGTGGTGGCGGCGCACGGCCCATGCCGGGCGCGGCCCGACCGGGCCTGAATTCCTCGTCCGGGCGATAATGGGCGCACCACACAGGCATACTCCGGTTGAAGGACATTCCAAGGATGAGACATCATCTCTCTGCCTGGCCGCATACCCCGGTGACCCGCTGAGCACGGCAGCTGACAGTTCGCCGCGGCGCACCGGGGATGGCGGCGAGGCCAGCGGCCGTGCGGGGGAACACGCGGGAACCAGCGACCCCGGCCCCGAGGACCCCGGCAGCCATGCGGACAGCCTTCCGCGCGGCTTCGGGCCGGCGGCCCGGTCATCGCGGTCGACGCCATGGGCGGTGATCATGCCCCCGACGAGATCGTGGCCGGAGCGCTCGCGGCGCAGCGCGAGCACGGGGTCCGCGTGATCCTGACCGGGCCCGCGGCGCGGCTGAGCCAGGCGCTGACCGCGCTGGACGCCGCGGATGAGCTTCAGGTCGTGCTGGCCGAGGACAACCTGGGCATGGACGAGGGCGCGCTGGCCAGCCTGCGCCGCCCCAGGTCCAGCGTGGCCGTCGCCTGCCAGCTGGTCAGGCGCGGCGACGCGGCCGCGGTGGTATCCGCCGGGCCGACCGGCGGGATCGTGGCCACCGCGCGGCTCCGGCTACGGCCGCTGCCCGGGGTGATGCGGCCCGGCCTCGCCGTGGTGCTGCCGACCCGTCCCGGCCGGACGGTGCTGATCGACGCGGGCGCGACCGCCGACCCCAAGCCCGAGATGCTGGTCCAGTTCGGCCAGCTCGGCGTGGCTTACGCCCAGCTGACCCTCGGTGTGGCCGCGCCCAGGGTCGGGCTGCTGACCATCGGGACGGAGCCGGGGAAGGGGAACAAGTTCACCAGGCGTGCCCATGAACTGCTGGCCAGCGACCCGCCGCACGGCGCCCTCCCGCTGAGCTTCGCGGGCAACGTGGAGGGCGGCGACCTGCTGGACGGCGAGCTCGACGTGATCGTGACCGACGGCTTCACCGGGAACGTGGCGCTGAAGACGCTCGAAGGCTCAATCCGGTTCGCCGCGGCCGAGCTCCGCGCCGCCGTGACCGGTACCGCGGCCGCCCGCGTCGGCGCGTTCCTGCAACGCCGGGGACTGCGGGAACTGACCGCGCGGCTGGACGCGGAGAGTTACGGCGGGGCGGTCCTGCTCGGCCTCGGCGGTACCGTGGTGATCGCACACGGCGCGAGCACCGCCCGCGCCGTCACCTCGGCCTGCTTGCTCGCGGCCGACCTGGCCCGCGGCCAGCTCACGGAGAAGATCACCCAGCGGCTCAGCCCCGGGCGATCCGCCAGCCGCGGCGGGCACTTTCTCCGCCGCCCGTTACGGCCGGCCCGACCGCTCGCCGCGGCCGTCGATCGGGTCCCGTTCCCCGCTAGGCTTACGGCATGGCCGATCCTCAGCAGGTGCTCGCGCAGCGAGTACACGATGCCATCGTGGCATCGTTTGGCCCGGATTACCGCGACGCCGACCCGCTGATCCGGCCCTCTTCCTTCGCTGACTTCCAGTCCAATGCGGCGCTCCCGCTCGGCAAGCGGCTGGGCCGCGCGCCGCGCGAGGTGGCCGCCGAGCTGGCGCCGGCTGGAGGTCGCCGACCTGTCCGCCGAGCCAGCGGTCAGCGGGCCTGGCTTCATCAACTTCACCCTGCGCGACGACTGGATCGCCGCCGAGGCCACCCGGATGCTCGGCGACGCCAGGTGCGGACTGGCGCCCGCGGCCGAGCCGCAGACGATCGTGGTGGAATACTCCTCGCCCAATATCGCCAAGGAGATGCACGTCGGGCACCTGCGCACGACGGTCGTCGGCGACGCCATCGCCCGGGTCCTGGAGTTCGTCGGGCACCGGGTGATCAGGGACAACCACGTCGGCGACTGGGGCACGCAGTTCGGCATGCTGATCGAGTACCTGCTCGACGTGGGTGAGGAATCCCCGGAAGCCGAATTGCTGCGCACCGACCCGAACCGGTTCTACCAGGCGGCCAGGCGCTCGTTTGACTCCGACCCGGGATTCGCCGAGCGCGCCCGGATGCGGGTGGTGGACCTGCAGGGCGGCGACCCGGCCACGTTGCAGCTGTGGCAGGAGCTTGTCGAGGCGTCCAAGGATTACCTGCACCGCATCTACGGCCGGCTCGGGTCACGCTGACCGACGACGACATCAAGGGCGAGAGCTTCTACAACGACATGCTCGCCGACACGGTGAAGCAACTGGAAGAACGAGGCATCGCGGTCTACAGCGACGGCGCGCTGTGCGCCTTCCCGCCCGGCTTCACCGGCCGCGAAGGCGGCCCGATGCCGGTCATCATCAAGAAGAGCGACGGCGGCTACAACTACTCCACCACGGACCTGGCCACCATCAGGTACCGGGTCGAGGTGCTGCACATCGATCGAGCCATCTACGTGGTCGGCTCGGACCAGGCTCTGCACTTTGAGATGGTGTTCGCGGTGGCCAGGCAGGCGGGCTGGATACCGCCGGGCACCCGTGTCGAGCACGCCCAGATAGGCCTGGTCCTCGGCCCAGACGGCAACAGGCTCCGCACCCGGTCTGGAGACAACGTCCAGCTCAGCGACCTGCTGCAAGAGGCCGTCGATCGCGCGCGCGGCATCTTGACCGAGCTCGACGCGGCCGCTCGCTTCGACGCCGGCGAGCTTGACGCGGTCGCCGAAGCCGTCGGCATCGGCGCCGTGAAGTACGCCGACCTGTCCACCGCGCGGGAGAGCGCGTACGTCTTCGACTGGGACCGGATGATCTCGTTCCGCGGCAACACCGGGCCGTACCTGCAGTACGCGACCGCCCGGATCCGGTCGATCTTCCGCCGGGGGGCGCAGGCCGCCGGCCGGCCGCCGCGGGCCAGGACGTGCGCGACTCGGCCGTGGCGATCACCGCGGGCCCCGAACGGGCCCTCGCGCTACGGCTGCTCGCCTTCGGCGCGGTCGTGGTCGGGGTCGGCGAGACGGCCGAGCCGCATCGCCTGGCCGCGTACCTGTTCGAGGTGGCCAGCTTGTTCACCGCGTTCTACGAGCAGTGCCCGGTGCTGAAGGCGGAAACCGGTTCGCTGCGCGCGAGCCGGCTCGCGCTGTCCGCGCTCACCCATGACGTGCTGAGCACCGGGCTCGGCCTCCTCGGGGTGCCCATGCCGGAACGAATGTAACCGAGCGCTGAACTCCCCCCGCCTCCGTTGCGGGCCCGTGCGCTAGCCGCCCGTGAGCATGTGAAGGCGCGAACGTACTGCTTACGTGCGCCGCGATCCCTCCTCCCCGCAGGCCGTATCCGGGCAGTCTCGACCCATGGATACAAAACGGGCCGTCCATTGGCTACCTAGCACCCCATAGGCCCGGACCTACGTACCCGGACGCGCGAAGCGGGCGCGCGTCCATGCAGAAGGAGGCATCCATGATGTCCCGCGAGCGTTACGGGAAAAGCCGCCAGGCGTCGCTGAAGACTCGCATCGGTTTCGCGAGCGCAGCCCTGGTCGGCGTCGGCTCGGTGGCCGCAGTCGCGGTCGCGGCCACCAGCCAGCCAGCCGCTACCACCGCCCGGCCCGCCGCCTACGCGGCTCGCTTCGGCACCGAAGGCGCGGCGCTCAACTCGGCCATGAACCAGTGGAGCCGGTCCAGGCCGTCCGCCTACGCTCAGCTCGCGCGGCTGACCCAGGTCCGGCAGTTCAGCCAGGCTTCCTACGCCTCCCGCACCCTCGACGTGCAGCGCGGCATCGTGGTCCTGGCCACGAAGAAGTTCCTCATCCTGCAGTCGGCCAACTCCTCGCTGCATCTGTGGCTGCTCTCCCGCGGCACGCATATCCAGAACGTCTCGACGAGCACGGCCGGCACGGCGGCCCTGACCGCCAGTACCAGCGCCACCCAGCAGGCGATGGCGGCGGGCAACATGGTCCCGGCCACCACCCTGCTGGCCGGGAGCCCGCTGGCCGCCGCCCAGCTGCTGACCCCCGCCCCCGCGGCCCAGACCGTGTCGGTGCACGTGGCAGGCACCGACCTTACCGTCACGGTCACGGTGACCAGGACCACGGCGACGGTCGCGCAGACCGCCACGATGCCGTCGAACGCCGCGCCCGCCCCGCAGCCGAGCACGTTCACTCAGAACGCGTGGCAGGCCACCAGCGCGCTGGCCCGCGGTGACCTGGCGGTGGTCGTCGGGTCACGGTCGCACGGGACGCTGCACGCCACGCTGGTGCTGTTCACCCCGCTGACCACGGCCGACGTGGGCGGCCGGAGCGGCCTGCGGGCCGCAAGTACCCCGACCGTGGCCCCGACCTCTTGGTGAACTTCGCTGGTCAGCCGGTGGCCGCGCCCTCGCTCGGCTGCGGTGACCTGGTGCTCGACGAGGCCCGGTGGACGGTCCACCGGGCCGGGGCGCCGGTGGAGCTGTCGCCGACCGAGTTCCGGCTGCTGGCCTGCCTGCTGCGTCATCAGGGCCAGGTGCTGACCAGGACCCAGCTGCTGCAGAACGTGTGGGGTCGCGGCTACCGCGGCCAACCGCAGGTGCTCGAGACCTACGTGAGTTACCTGCGGCGCAAGCTCGACCGGCTCGGGCCGCCGCTCATCCACACCCGCCGCGGGATCGGCTACACGCTCCGCGGACCTGACGTCCCGGCCGCCGCGGCGGAGCCATGTGTCGCGCCCGGCGGCGCAATGCCGTAATCTGGAACTGGGTTCGCGAAAACCGCGGGTTCAGGAGGCGGCTATGACCGGACTCATCTTGCTGTTGCTGATCGGCGTAGGCGTCGGGTTGGGCTACACCCGGCTACGCGGCAAGATGAAGCTAGGTGTCTCGGGTAAGCACTGGGCCGGGGCCATTACTATCTTCGTCTTGGTCGTCCTCATGTTGTACGCCGCGCACAACGGCCACTGAGGCCGCCCGGGAACCGTCGTCAGGCTCGTTTGCCGCTGCGCGGTATCTCGAACCAGACCGCCTTGCCCTGCGGAGTCGGCCGGGAGCCCCACCGGGTCGCTAGCTGCTCGACCAGGTACAGGCCGCGGCCGCCTTCGTCGGTCTCGGCCGCGGTGCGGATCCGGGGGAGCCGGAGGTCGGGATCGAACACCTCTACCCACACCGAGGTCGCGCCGCGCCGCAGCCGCAGCGCGAACTCCCGGGCGGGCGGGACCGGGGTCCGGGCCGGAGCCACGGGAACGGGCGGGACCCGCCCGGCCGGCGCGGTGACCGGAGCGGGCAGGATCAAGGGCTCAAGCTCGAGGTCGAGCCCGCGGTCCGGGCTCGGGGTGATCGAGGCATGCAGGACCGCGTTGGTCACCACCTCGGAAACGAGCAGGCAGGCCAGCTCGGCCTGCTCGGCGTCCATGCCCCAGGACCCGAACGTCTGGGCGGCCAGCCGCCTGGCCTCTGACACCATGATCGGCTCGGCAGGGAAGGTGCGCTCGGTCGAGGCCAGCTCGGCGGGCGACGACTTCACCACCAAGATGGCCATGTCGTCGTCGATGTCTCCGGGCACCGCGTACTCGGCCGCCGTCGCCACGGCGTCGGCGTCCCCGCTCGCCGCGGCCGCGCGGACCGCGTGCCGCAGCATGTCGGTCGCCTCGGCCTCGGAGTAGTGCCCCGAGCCGTCGGCCCGGGTCCGCCGGTCGGTCAGCCCGTCGGTGTAGAACACCAGGATGGCGCCGGACGGCATGTCGATCGTCTGCTCCTTGTAGGTGGGCAGGCCCTGGATCCCCTTGCCGCGCACGCCGAGCAGGACGCCCTTGTGCAAGAACTCGAGCTGCTGGACCCGACCGCCGCTGATCAGCATGGGTGCGTCGTGACCCGCGTTGGCGAAGGTCAGCTCCCGTGACCACGCGTCGTAGATCACGTAGATGCAGCTGCAGGTGGGCGGGTCCCCCGCCAGCTGCGCCCCGTTCTCGTCCGGAGGGGCCAGCGACCGGCACCACTCGTCCAGCTTCCGCATGATGTCCGCGGGCGACTTCTCGTCCTGGGCGAACGCCCGGAGCGCGGCCCGGAGCTGGCCCATGATCGCCGCCGCGCGTGCTCCCCGGCCCTCGACGTCGCCGATGACGATGCCCACCCGCCCGGCGGCCAGCGGGATGATGTCGTACCAGTCGCCGCCGACCTGAGTCTGGATCCCCTGCCCCTGCGTCTCAAGCGGTTTGGCGGGCACGTACCTGCAGGCGACCTCCAGGCCGTCAAGCTCCGGGATCGCCTGTGGCAGCAGGCTCTTCTGGAAGGCCAGCGCGGTCTGCCGTTCGGTCTCGAACAGCATCGCGTTGTCGATCGCGATCGCCACCCGGCTGGCGATCGCGCCGATCAGGTCGCGGTCGGGCGTGTGGTAGTGGTGCTCCTCGCGGTCGGTGAGCCGGGACAGCGCCAGGCTCATGACGCCGAGCAGCTCACCCCGCGCGTACAGCGGCGCCGCGATCACGGACGTCAGGCCGGCCTGGTGAGCGGCCGACATGCTTTCCGCGCTCGGCGCCGGGTAGTCCCCGCTGTCCAGGTCGTTGATCGCGATCGTGTCCAGGCGGGCCATCGCCTGCTGGCAGAAATGGCCCTCCGGATAGTGAATCTGCTCGCCCACCTGGGCCCAGGTACCCGGCGGCGGCACCCAGTTGCTCGCGTGCCGCTGCACCCGGCGGATGAGCTGGTCACCGGCGAACAGATCGATGAAGCAGTGGTCGGCGAATTGCGGCACCAGCATCTCCGCCACGTGCTTGAGCGTGGTGCCGATCTCCAGCGAGCCGGCCAGCCGCTCGCCCACGCGCTCGAGCAGGGCGAGTCTGTCCTGCTCGCCCGGCCCGTCGCGCTGGCTCGCCTCGCGGGCCAGGATCACCATCCCGTCGATGTCACCGCCGGGATGCCGCAAGGGCACGGCGAGAGCGCGGATAAGCATGTGCGACCCGTCGCCGCGCATGCTCTCGAACGTTCCCTCCCACGGCCGGCCGCGGAGCACCTGCGCGGCCAGTTCCTCCGTCTTGCGCACGTCGTCGTCGGCGAGCAGCCCGAGGGACAGCACCGAGCAGCCGGCCAGCCGCCCCACGTCACCGGAAATCCGGAAAAGCCCCGCCGCGTACTCGTTGAGGTACAGCAGATTGCTCAGCCGGTCCGTAACCACGACCGCGATATCCGCCCGGCTCAGGACCATGTCCGCCGGGAGGTACGCATCGAAGGCAGCCTCACCCCAGCCTGTCACGCCCGCGCTCTCCGACCCAGCTAGCGTTCCCCGGTGACATGATCACGCTCCGGCCATCGACCGATACCGGCTGTTAGTGGAAACAAAGATATGCGCCGCGATCTGGCTGGGGAGTTCGGTCGGGATCGCGTCCGTGGAATCGTCGGCTGTCACGCGCACACCATCCTCACTGGCCCTGAGAAGCACCTCGCGTCCGGGTTGTATCCCGACGTGTTTGAGTTTAAGCATCAGCGGGAGATCGCTCTGAATCTGCTCGCCAATTCTCCGGACGACGACCCGCATGGTGTCCGCCGATGCGGCCTTTGTCATCGCCTCGCCCGTCTCGCCGGTGGCCACCCGCACCCGTTCCAGCGCTTCACCCGGCAGCCCGAGCTCGGCCAGGCCGGGAATGAGATTGCCGTGCGGGCAGCGAACGGGGTACCCGAGCAGCTCGAGCAGACGCCGTTCGACGCTCTCGGAGATCACGTGCTCCCACCGGCACGCCTCAATGTGCACTTCCTCCCAGGGCAGCTTGATGACCCCCACGAGCAGGCATTCAGCCAGCCTGTGCTTGCGCATGACCCGGGTGGCCAGCGTGTGGCCGACGTCGCTGAGCGAGAGCTGCCGGTCCCCGGCGACATGCAGCAGTCCGTCCCGCTCCATCCTGGCTACCGTCTGGCTGACGGTCGGGCCGCTTTGCGCCAGCCGCTCGGCGATGCGAGCGCGCAGCGGCAAGACGCCCTCCTCTTCGAGTTCGAAGATCGTGCGGAGGTACATCTCCGTCGTGTCAATGAGCCCCTGGGCTGTCAACTCCTCATCCTCCTGCTTGTGATGCTATGCCGGGGCGCCGGTAACTGGGACTGTGCTGGCCTCCCGCGCTCGGGCCGCTGCTAGGGAGACAGGCGCTCGATGGCCCAGCCGTCATCGTGGCGCCGGTAGCGAAGGCGATCGTGCAGCCGGTACGTGCCCGCCTGCCAGAACTCGACCGTGTCGGGAACCAGCACGTAGCCGCCCCAGAAATCCGGCATCGGGATGCTCGCCGGGGCCGGCCAGCGTCGCTCGAGCTCGGCGACACGGTCGGTGAGCTCCTCGCGTGAGCTGATCACCTGCGACTGCCTGCTGGCCCACGCTCCGATTTGCGATCCCCGCGGCCGGGACCTGTAGTAAGGCTCGCTGTCCTCCCGCGACATCGCGGTCGCGGTGCCCTCGACGGTGACCTGGCGCTGCATGGGGTACCAGGGAAACACCGCGCACACCCAGGGATGGCCCGCGATGTCCCGGCCCTTACGCGAGGTCCGGTTGGTGTAGAAGGTGAAACCGGTCTGGTCGTGCGCCTTCAGCAGCACGGTCCTAGCCCGCGGGCGGCCCTGCTCGGACACGGTGGTGAGCACCATCGCGGTCGGTTCGGCCAGGTTCAGCGCCTGCGCGTCGGACATCCAGCGGGCAAACTGCGTCATCGGATCGGTGGCCATCGAGCCCGGGATGAGGCCACCGAGTTCGGCGTCACGCTGTGTCGTGTCCATAGGTAATGATCCTCACACCTGTTACGGCTATCGCAACCCTGGTCAGGGCGGTTGAATGGTAACGCTGGCGGAAGAAAGGAAAACAACGATGTCGGACTTCAAGCCAGGCCTTGAAGGGGTCATCGCCTTCGAGACGGAAATCGCCGAGCCGGATAAAGCGGGCGGCGCTCTCCGGTACCGGGGCGTGGACATCGAAGAGCTCGTCGGCCACGTCTCTTACGGCCACGTCTGGGGCCTTCTCGTCGACAACGCCTTCGCCCCCGGACTGCCGCCCGCCGAGCCTTACCCCATCCCCGTCCATTCCGGTGATATCCGGGTCGACGTGCAGAGCGCCCTGGCCATGCTCGCACCCGCCTGGGGGCTGCACCAGCTCCTGGATATCAGCGACGAGCAGGCCCGCGACGACCTCGCCCGCGCCTCGGTGATGGCCCTGTCCTTCGTGGCGCAGGCCGCACGCGGCCCCGGGTTTCCCATGGTGCCGCAGCGCCGGGTGGACGAGGCCGCGACGATCACCGAGCGGTTCATGATCCGCTGGCGCGGCGATCCGGATCCGGCGCACGTGAGGGCGGTCGACGCGTACTGGACCTCGGCCGCCGAGCACGGCATGAACGCCTCGACGTTCACCGCCCGGGTGATCGCCTCCACCGGAGCCGATGTGGCGGCCGCCCTGTCCGGGGCCGTCGGCGCCATGTCGGGCCCGCTGCACGGCGGCGCGCCTGCGCGCGTTCTGCACATGATCGAAGAGGTGGAACGATCCGGCGACGCCGGGCAGTACGTCTCCTCCGTACTGGACCGGGGCGACCGGCTGATGGGATTCGGGCACCGGGTGTACCGGGCCGAGGATCCCCGCGCCCGGGTGCTCCGCCGCACGGCCAAAGAGCTGGGCGCGCCGCGGTACGAGGTGGCGCTGGCGCTGGAGCAGGCCGCCCTGTCCGAGCTCCAGGCCCGGCGTCCGGACCGGGTGCTCGAGACGAACGTGGAGTTCTGGGCCGCGATCGTGCTCGACTTCGCCGGCGTGCCGCCGCACATGTTCACCTCGATGTTCACCTGTGCCCGGACGGCCGGCTGGGCGGCCCACATCCTGGAGCAGAAACGCACGGGCAGGCTGGTCCGGCCCGCCGCCCGGTATGTCGGTCCCCCGACCCGGTCGGTCCGCGAAGTCCCTGGCGCCGACGAGGTGGTCGACCAGCCGGTGTTAGGGCCCGGCCGCCTACCCCGGCAACCCGCCGGTAAGCTGCAAGAATGAGGGATATCGTGATCCCGGCGGAGCTCAGGCCCGCCGACGGCAGGTTCGGCAGCGGCCCGGCCAAGATCCGCCCGGAACAGCTGGCCGCGCTCGCGAGCTCGGGTGCGACCTACCTCGGCACGTCACACCGGCAGGCACCGGTCAGGTCGCTGGTGCACCGGATCCGCGGCGGCCTGGCCGAACTGTTCGGCCTACCCGTCGGCTACACGGTCGCGCTCGGCAACGGGGGCACCAGCGCGTTCTGGGAGATGGCCACGTTCGGGCTGATCCGCGAGCACTCGCAGCACCTGAGCTTCGGGGAGTTCTCGGCGAAGTTCGCCGCCCTGGCCGGCCACGTGCCCTGGCTTTCTGCACCGACCGTGGTGGAGTCGGCGCCCGGCACGCATCCGGTGGTGGTGCCCGAGCCGGGTACCGACGCGTATGCGCTGACCCACAACGAAACCTCGACTGGCGTGGCGATGCCGGTGCGCCGGGAGCCGGACGCGGACACGGGATCACTGGTCCTGGTCGACGGCACGAGCGCGGCCGGCGGCCTGCCGGTCCGCGCCGGGGAATTCGATGTCTACTACTTCGCGCCGCAGAAGGGCCTGGGCTCCGACGGCGGCCTGTGGATCGCCTTGATGTCCCCGGCCGCGGTTGAGCGAGTGCTCCAGCTCGCGGCGTCCGGCCGTTACATCCCCGATTTCCTGTCGCTGCGGATCGCCCTGGAAAACGCGGCCAAGGACCAGACGTACAACACGCCCGCCGTGGCCACCTTGTTCCTGCTGGCCGAACAGCTCGACTGGATGCTCGGCCAGGGTGGCCTGCCCTGGACGACGGCCCGTACGGCGCAATCGAGTGCAATACTGTATACATGGGCGGAGAAGGCGGCCTACGCCAACCCCTTCGTCGCCCATCCCGCCCAGCGCTCGCAGGTCGTCGGGACCATTGATATCGCCGGCGAACTGTCCGCTAACGATATAGCGGCGTCCTTGCGGGCTAACGGAATCGTCGATACGGAGTCTTACCGGAAACTAGGCCGCAACCAGCTGAGAATCGGCATGTTCCCCGCAGTCGATCCGGCCGACGTGGAAGCCCTCACGGCCTGCATTGACTACGTGGCCGAGCGCATCGGCAACTGACGGGCGCGCGCCGTTAGCGGATGACCGACCCGATCAGGACCGTCAGCACGAGAAGCACGAGCACCGCAGGAAGCAGCCATCGGAGCATCGGTGCCACCCCGACAGCCTACAAACCCGCAGCCCAAACCCGCAGCCCAAACCCGCGACAGAGAAAGGATCCGAGGTGGGTCATGAGTAACCACGCTCACAGGGCAGAACTGCTCAGCGAGCCCGCTCGCCCGCACACCGGTTTAGACCCGGGGACGCACCGGCCGCACGAGGGGACCAAACGGCCGGCCGGAACCAGCACGGCCACGGGCGAACAGATGCGCCTGTTCGTGGCCATCGTTCCGCAGCCCGCCGCCCTGGATGAGCTTGACGCCCTGGTCGAGCCGCTTCGGTCCAGGCGGCCTGACCTGCGCTGGACCAACCGGGAAGCCTGGCATATCACCCTTGCCTTCCTCGGCCAGGTCGACGAGCCCACCGCCGCCAAGCTGGCGCAACGCCTGGAGCGGGCCGCCCGGCGCCATCATGACATCCCGCTGGCGTTCTCAGGCGCAGGGGCCTTCCCGGCGGCCGGACGGGCTAACGTGGTCTGGAGCGGCCTATCCGGGGACCGTGCCGCCCTGGCGCGGCTGGCCGAATCCGTGGTGGCGGGGGCGACCCGCGCGGGCACTCCACCGCCCGGTAAGAGCCGGCCGCTTCCAGCCGCACCTGACCCTGGCCAGGTGCCGCATGCCCGCCGAGGTCACCGATCTTGTCGCGGTGCTTGACAGCTACTCCGGACCGTCCTGGACCGCGGACCGGGTGCACCTGGTCCGCAGCCACTTGCGCGCCGCCGAGCAGCCGCGGTACTCCTCGCTGGCCAGCTGGCCGCTGCGACCGCTCGATCGCGGCGCGGATCCGGCGTCCTGAGACACCCGTGCGGTCACGATTGGCTGAGCTTTTCCAGGATGGGGACCGCCGCCCGCAGCGTCGCGCGTTCCGCCGCGGTCAGCTCGGCCAGCCGCCGGTCCAGCCAGGCATCCTTGCGGCGCCGCACGCGTTGCACCACGGCTCGCCCTTCCTCGGTGACGGTGAGAACGACCTGACGCCGGTCCGTCAGGTGCGGCGACTTGACGACCAGGTTCCGCTCGGCCAGCACCGCGATCACGCGGGTCATGGACGGCGGCTGCACCTTCTCGTGCTCAGCCAGCTCACCAGGGGTCATCGCGTGGTGGACTTCCAGCGCCGACAAGGCGGCCAGCTGGGTCTCGGACAGCACCGCCTCGGTCATGCCCGACCCGGCGCGCTGAGCCCGCAGCCGCCTCGCCAGCCGGCTCACGGAGATCCGGAGAGCGGTGGCCAGCCCGGCATCAGTCCTGGTCCGCGTGGTTGTCATCTTCGGTAAACCTTCGTCGGGCAGCCTAAAGCGTGGACTAAGTACATCACGGCCGCGGAACCGATGCAGCCACCCGGACGATAACCGGCGCCCGGGGCCGCCTGGCCGTCACCGACGCCGGGGGACCTCGTAGCCTACAGGGGTGAAGCAAACCCGCGAGCCCGGCCCGCGCCTGTCTCCCCCGCCCCCGCTCGAAGGCAACGATCAGCTGGTGACGAGGGTCATCACGGCCGGATGGGCGATCGCGCTCGTCGTGCTGCTCGTCATCCACGGCAGCTTGCGCCCCGGCGTGCGGTGGTGGATCTGGACCTGCGTGGCCGGCCTGGGCCTGGGCCTGTTCGGCCTGTGGTACCTGCCCAGGCTCAAGCGCTCAAGGTCCAGGGCGGCGCAAGCCAGGGCCCGGGATCAGTCCGCCCCGCGGGACAGCGGCTCGAACACGGTCTCCTCGACGGAAACCCCGGGCAGGTCAACCAGGTCGTAACCGAATTCGTCGATGACCGGCGCGGCCGCGCGGGTGGCCACCTCGGCCGCCATCGCCTCCGAATGCGCGCCGCAACCGTGATCGGCCGACACGACCCGGCCGTCGTCCGGCGCGTACTCGTTCGCGCAGGCACCGAAGAGCCGGCCAAGCTCACCGCTCAGCGGCACGAAGAACCCGCAGCTGGCACACGTGGGCGGGCGCCGCGTGCGCCAGCGGCGCGCGCGGCCCGTGGTCGCCGGAGTACCAGCGCTCGGACGCTTCCTCCCGGCCGACGGAGGAAAGCACGCGGGAGCGTCCCGGCGCGGGCAGCGGCTCGGCCAGGGCGTCGGCCAGGCCGTCGGGCCCGGGCCGTCGAGCCCGGCGTCGTCAGGCTCGCCGTCGGCGTACCAGTCGGTGACGGCGTCGTCGCCTTCCAGCACGACCAGCGGGACGAGCCGTTCGTCATCGGGCTCGGCGGGCAGCAGGTCACCGACACCTAGGTCGCCCGGCCGCACCCGGTCATGCCAGGGCACCCAGTCCGGTGCGAGCAGCGCCTGCGATCCGGGCAGCAGCACGGTTTCGCTGACGGTGACGGCCTTGGCCCTGGGCGCCCGGACCACCGTCACGGCCCACTGCCAGCCGGAATAGGCCCGGTCCGCGCAGTCGAACAGGTGCGTCACGATGCGTTCGCCATCGGCCTGGACGCCTAGGTGCGCGCCGACATCGGCCGCGCCGACGACGGCGGCAACGGCGTCCCGCGCGAGGTCGACCGCCTCGGCGCACGCCTGATCTGGTTCCCTGGTACGGGTGCGGGTGGGACTCACGGCTACCAATTCTCGCTCATCATGCTCGTCGCAGGTACGGTTACCCGCTGTTTGCTGCCTGGGCTGAGTCGCCGTAGCGGCGCGTACCCACAATACTGGTTACATGCGCATGTCCGAGGCGATGCGGCGAACGGGTGGCGCAGCCCGGGCTACCGGCGGCGCGGTCCGGTCGGCCGGGGCGGCGGCCGCCGGACGGGCGGCCTGGTGCACAAGGTGACCGGCGCCTCCGGCGCCGGCCGGACCGGCCTGTCCACGCTGGTCGAGCTGACCGCGGCCGGCGGGGCCGGGGACGCCTTCGTCGCCGTGTCGCTGGCCGGGACGATCTTCTTCAGCACGTCCGTGGATCAGGCCCGCGGCCGGGTGGTGCTCTTCCTGCTGGTGACGATGGCGCCGTTCGCGGTGCTCGCGCCGTTCATCGGGCCGGCCCTGGACCGCATGCAGCAGGGCCGGCGGTACCTGCTGGCCGGCACCCTGCTCGCCCGCGGCCTGCTGTGCTGGGGCATGTCCGCGGCGATCGGCAGTCCGGTGACACTGCTGCCGGCGGCGTTCGGCATCCTGGTCCTGCAGAAGGCGTACGGCGTGGCCCGCGCGTCCATCACGCCCCGGCTGCTACCCGCCGAGATCACCCTGGTCACGGCGAACGCCCGGTCTCAGCTGGTGGCCCTGACCGCATCCATGCTGGCCGGATCGCTGGCGGCCGGGATCCAGGTGCTGGGCGGCGCCGCCTGGGTGCTCCGGGCAGGCACGGTGATCTACCTGGCCGCCATGGTCCTCGCCCTGCGGCTGCCCGACCAGGTCGACGCGCCGCTGACGCCCGTCGTGCAGCCGCCCGTCCCGGCCCGCGCCCGCCAGGCCGGCTCGCCCCGCCGGGCCGAACGGCACGATCCCGTACGCGCCAGCGGGCCGACGCCCGGATCGACCGCAGCCGGCGCCCGCATGAGCCAGCGGACGCCGTACCAGCCACGGCCGCCTCGCTGCCGCCAGGGCAGGCCGGGACCACCGGGGCCGCGGCGGCCGCCGGGACCGGCCGGCGCGGGCGAGGCACCGGCCGGTGGCGAGGCATGGCCAAGGTGGGCCCGGTGGTGGGCGAGGCGATGCGCGGCAATGCGGTGCTGCGCGCGTTCTCCGGCTACATGGTCTTCTTCCTGGCCTTCTACCTGCGCACCGCGCACTTCCACGTGTCGCACAACGTCGCGCTCGGCGCCCTGGTGGCCGCGGCCGCGGCGGGCGGCCTGGCCGCGATGGCGATCGGTTCGCTGGTCCGCGCCCGGGCCCCGCAGTTCATCCTGTTCGCCATGCTCACCCTGGCGCCGATCGTGACCGCGGCGTGCGCCTGGTTCTTCAGCCTGGAGGCGGCCATCGCGGTGGCGTTCACCGCCGCGCTCGCGGCCGGGCTGGCCAAGCTGTCGCTGGACTCCACGGTGCAGCGCGAGATCAGCGAGGAGATCCGGTCGTCGGCGTTCGCGGTCTCCGAGACGCTGAACCAGGTGTCGAACGTGGCGGGCAGCCTGGTCGGCGTGCTGGTCTCGATGCTGGACAACGGCCAGGCGGGCTGGCCATCCCGGCCGCCTGCCTGACCGCCGCCCTGGTCATGCTGGTCAGCAGGCGCAGGCGGCGGGTGCTCGCCCAGCGGCTGAGCGAACCGGCCCCGCCGCGGCGCGACCACCCGGCGCGGACCGCCGCCGGCCAGGAGCATGCCGGGTCGGCGAGCGAGCGGTGACCAGCGGTCAGGGCTCGATGTCGTCGGCGACGGCGCGCAGCACGGCCGCGATATTCTTCGCGTCGCGGGCGTCCGGGTGCTTGCCCCGGCGGTAGGTGGTCGACACCTCATCGAGCAGCTTGATCAGGTCCTCGACGATCACGATGATCTCGTCCGGCTTCTTGCGGGTCTGCTTGACCGCCGCGACCGTCGGCGGGGGCTCCAGGACCCGCACCTGGAGCGCCTGGGCTCCCCGGCGTCCCTCGGCGACGCCGAACTCCACCCGCTGCCCCTGCCGCAGCGCGGTCGTCCCCGAGGGCAGCGCCGACGAATGCACGAAGACCTCGCCGCCGTCGTCACGGGCGAGAAAGCCATACCCCTTGTCGGAGTCGTACCACTTGACCTTGCCGGTAGGCACGCGCAGACCTCACGTCGAAGAGAGAACTAAGCAACAACCAGCGATCATGCGACCGACAGGATGCTCTGGGCAGTCCTAAGGCTATCGGTCCGGGGCGCCGGATCGCAGCTCCGTTATCGCCGGGTCTAGGTGTTTTGCCGGCTTTCGCGAAACCCGCCGGGCGGGCAGGCCGGCCCGGCCGGCGGCCGGACGACCACGCAGCAGACGGCCCGGGGCAAGCCCCGGGCCGTCTGGGTGTGGTGCTGTGCGGAGAATCAGAAGTCCATGTCTCCGCCGCCAGGGCCGGCGGCGGGGGCCTTCTCCTTCTCCGGCTTCTCCGCGATCACGGCCTCGGTGGTGAGGAACAGGCCAGCGATCGAAGCCGCGTTCTGCAGCGCCGACCGGGTGACCTTCGCGGGGTCGATGATCCCGGACTTGAACATGTCGACGTACTCACCGGTCGCGGCGTTCAGACCCTGACCCGTGGGCAGCGTCTTGACCTTCTCGACCACCACGCCGCCTTCCAGGCCGGCGTTCACCGCGATCTGCTTGAGCGGCTCCTCCAGCGCCCGGCGCACGATCTTGGCCCCGGTCGCCTCGTCGCCCGACAGGTCGAGCTTCTCGAAGGCGTTCTTGCCCGCCTGCAGCAGCGCGACGCCGCCACCGGGGACAACGCCCTCTTCCACCGCGGCCTTGGCGTTGCGCACCGCGTCTTCGATGCGGTGCTTGCGCTCCTTCAGCTCGACCTCGGTGGCCGCCCCCGCCTTGATGACGGCGACGCCGCCGGCCAGCTTGGCCAGCCGCTCCTGCAGCTTCTCGCGGTCGTAGTCGGAGTCGGTGTTGTCGATCTCGGTGCGGATCTGGTTGACCCGGCCAGAGATCTGGTCCGCGTCGCCAGCGCCGTCGACGATCGTCGTCTCGTCCTTGGTGACCACGACCTTGCGGGCCCGGCCGAGCACGTCGAGGTCGACGTTCTCCAGCTTCAGGCCGACTTCCTCGCTGATGACCTGGCCACCGGTCAGGATGGCGATGTCACCGAGCATGGCCTTGCGGCGGTCGCCGAAGCCCGGGGCCTTGACGGCCACGGACTTGAACAGGCCGCGCATCTTGTTCACGACCAGGGTCGCCAGGGCCTCGCCCTCGACGTCCTCGGCGATGATGACCAGCGGCTTGCCGGACTGCACCACCTTGTCGAGCAGCGGGAGCATGTCCTTGTTCGCCGAGATCTTGGAGTTGACCACGAGGATGTACGGGTCCTCGAGGACGGCCTCAAGCCGCTCCGGGTCGGTGACGAAGTAAGGGGCGATGTATCCCTTGTCGAAGCGCATGCCCTCGGTGAGCTCAAGCTCGAGGCCGAAGGTGTTGGACTCCTCGACGGTGATGACGCCTTCCTTGCCGACCTTGTCCATGGCCTCGGCGATCATCTCGCCGATGGCCTTGTCGCCGGCCGAGATGGAGGCGGTAGAAGCGATCTGCTCCTTGGTCTCCACGTCCTTGGCGAGCTTGGAAAGCTCCTCGCTCACCCGCTCGACGGCCGCCTCGATGCCCTGCTTGAGCGACATCGGGTTGGCACCCGCCGCGACGTTGCGCAGGCCCTCGCGCACCAGCGCCTGGGCCAGCACGGTGGCCGTCGTCGTGCCGTCACCGGCCACGTCGTCGGTCTTCTTCGCTACTTCCTTGACAAGCTCGGCGCCGATCTTCTCCCACGGGTCCTCGAGCTCGATCTCCTTGGCGATGGATACACCATCGTTGGTGATCGTGGGGGCTCCCCACTTCTTCTCGAGCACCACGTTCCGGCCCTTGGGGCCGAGGGTTACCTTCACGGCGTCGGCGAGCTGGTTCATACCGCGTTCGAGGCCGCGCCGGGCTTCCTCGTCAAACGCGATCATCTTCGCTGCCATAGGCTCCAGTCCTCCGTGGCGTAACGCGCGGATCGAGCCGACGCCCGCGACGGACGGCACCTCTCGCGGTCAGTCCTTTCCTGCCGCGAGGCAGGCACCTCATCGCCCGATCCCGCCATCATGCTGGCACTCGCATAAGGAGAGTGCCAGCACCATGTTTAGCACTCTCATAGGGAGAGTGCAAACGCCTGGGATAAATCCGGGAGACCGGGCCGCGGCCCGGCAGCGGAGCACGGCGATCACTGCCCGGAACCTCGTCCGGGCAGGCTGGACGCTGACCTGGGGACGCACGTCCAGCGAGCCCGGAACACCGCCAGGCTAGGCCGGACGTGCGGGAAAATCGAACGGCCCGGCCCCGGGCGGGGCCGGGCCGATCCGCGGCCCGGGCGGACCCGGAACCGCCAGCGAACCTAAGAGACCACGTGAACCTTGTCGGCCTGCGCGCCCCGATCGCTCTGCGTGATCTCGAACTCGACCCGTTGTCCCTCTTCCAGGGTGCGATATCCATCCGACTGGATCGCGGAGAAGTGGACGAACACGTCCTTGCCACCGTCGACGGCGATGAAGCCGTATCCCTTGTCCGGGTTGAACCACTTGACGGTGCCCTGAGCCATTCCAAACAACTCCCTAACTGCGCTCGGGCCTCGAGCCCCGCCCTTGCCACCGCGGAACCCGTCGATCGCGAACGGGTGAGAACGGCTACGCGCGTTATCCGCACGAATCCGTCCCCGTCCGACGGCGACCGGAATTGACCTTACCTTGTGCCGGCGCGCCTGGCGCCACTTACCCCCAATCACGCTATCTGGCCCACGTACCTGAGCGCCGCCCGCGCCCCGCCGGCGACCGCGGGAATGACCGAAACCCGCGTCCCGGCCGCCACCGGCGTGTCGAGTCCCTGCGCGAAACGCACGTCCTCGTCGCCCACGTAGACGTTGACGAACCGGCGCAGCTTGCCGCCGTCGTCGATGATCCGGCCGCCCAGGCCCGGGTAGGCGGCGTCCAGGCCGGCGATGACCTCGCGGAGCGTGCCCTCGGGCGCCGTCACCTCCGACGCACCGCCGGTGTAGGAACGCAAGATGGTGGGGATGCGGACGTTGACGGTCACGGCACTGCCTCCTGGAAGGCTTCGAGGGTGGGCTTGATCGGCGCGGGTACTGCACCGCCGCGGAGACCGCGTCGAGGGTCTTCAGCCCGTCGCCCGAGTTTATGATCACGGTCTCCGCCTCCGGATCGAGCTGCCCCGCGGCGAGCAGCTTGCGCAGCACGCCCAGGGTGACGCCGCCGGCGGTCTCGCCGAAGATGCCCTCGAGTCGCGCCAGCAGCCGCGATCGAGTCGACCACCTCGTCGTCGCTGACGTCGGCGATCGCCCCGCCGGTGCGCCGGACCACGTCGAGCACGTACGGCCCGTCGGCCGGGTTGCCGATGGCCAGCGACTTGGCGATGGTGTGCGGCCGGACCGGGCGCACCACATCGTGCCCGGCGGCGAACGCGGCCGACACCGGCGCGCATCCGGTCGCCTGGGCGCCGAACACCCGCCACGGCGCCTCGGCACCAGGCCGAGCGAGACCAGCTCGGTGAAGCCCTTGTCCACCTTCACCAGCTGCGCGCCCGAGGCGATCGGCACCACGACCTGCTCCGGCAGCCGCCAGCCGAGCTGCTCGGCGATCTCGAAGCCGAGCGTCTTGGACCCCTCGGCGTAGTAGGGCCGCACGTTCACGTTCACGAACGCCCAGTCCGGGTACTCGCCCGCGAGCTCGGACGCCAGCCGGTTCACGTCGTCGTAGGTGCCGTCGACGGTGACGAACGTGCCGCCGTAGACCGCGGTGGTGATGATCTTCTGCAGCTCCAGGTCGGCGGGCACGAGCACCACCGAGCGGATGCCGGCCCGCGCCGCGGCGGCGGCGACCGCGTTGGCCAGGTTGCCGGTCGACGGGCAGGCCAGCACCTTGAAGCCCATCTCGGTGGCGGCGGCCAGGGCCACCGCGACGACCCGGTCCTTGAACGAGTGCGTCGGGTTGCCCCGGTCGTCCTTGATCCAGAGCCTGCGCATGCCCAGCGCGCGCGCCAGGTTGTCGGCCCGGATCAGCCGGGTGAACCGGGCTCGGTGGTGGGCCGTCCGGCGATGTCGGCGGGCACCGGGCAGCAGCGGCGCGTACCGCCACATGTTCGGCGGCCCGGCTCGATGTCGGACCGGGTCAGCCGCGGGTAGTCGTAGCGGACCTCCAGCGGCCCGAAACACTCCTCGCACGCGTAGTGCGGGCCGAGCTCGTACACCTGGCCGCACTCGCGGCAGGACAGCCCGGCGGCATGGCCGAACCCGGCAGAGCTGTGGGGATGTGGTGTCGTTGTGATAGTCACGCGGCGAGGCCTTCCTTCCCCATCTTTCCCAGCGGTCGCCGTGACCACGGGCCGGACTTGGCACCATGTCGCGCGCCTCGCCGTTCAACGACGGGCACTGCATGCGCGCTAGGTTGCCGGGGCTTCGCAGGGCCGATCCCTCCACCCCTCTGGATGAGCGTTATTCAGTTGTGTCCCAAACTCGCAACAGCGTACCAGCACGCGGCCGGGGACACGCCCAGCGGGGGTGCACTGACCCTGCCGGGGCACTAGCCTGCCGGGTATGAGCAACGGGTGCTGGTGGCGTCTAACCGCGGGCCGGTCTCGTACCAGTTCGCCGCCGAAGGCTCGCTGACCGGCGCAGCGCGGCGGCGGCGGCATGATCGCCGGGGTGACGTCCGGGCTGGCCGCGCGTCGGCCCGCAGGCCGAGGTGACCTGGATCTGCGCGGCGCTCAGCGACGCGGACCGCGCGGCCGCGCGGCGGCAGGACGCGGCACCGCGCGAGCACGGCGGCGTACCGGTCCGGATGCTCGACATCGCGCCGGAGATCTTCGACCAGGCCTACAACGACGTGGCCAACTCGACCCTGTGGTTCGTCCACCACATGCTGTTCGACACCCCGACGCAGCCGCAGTTCGGCCTCGAGTTCCGGCGCGACTGGGAGTCATACCTGGCCTACAACGAGGCGTTCGCCGACGGCGCTGGCCCAGGAGGCGCGGCGGGCCGAGAGGACTCCGGCGGCCGCGCGCTGGTCCAGGACTATCACCTGAGCCTGGCGCCCCGGCTGCTGCGGGAAAGGCTGGCGCCGGCGCCGACGTCGGATCGCGCACTTCTCGCACACGCCGTGGGCGCCGCCCGACTACTACCGGATGCTGCCCGAGCGAGGTCGGCCGCGCGATCCTGATCGACGGCATGCTCGGCGCGGACCACGCCGGCTTCCACGCCGCCCGGTGGGCGGACGCGTTCCTCGACTGCTGCGCCGGCGCATGCTCGGGCGCGGAGGTGCGCCGGCCGAATCCGTGGGCGACGACCCGGCGCCGTCGGGCACCGATCGGGCGGGTCAGCTACCGCGGGCACGTCACCGAGGTGGCGCGTGCACCCGCTGGGCGTGGACGCGCCGCGCTGCGGGCCCGGGCCGCGGCCGCGGACGTCGAGCGCGCACATCGCCACGCTCAGCCAGGCCGCCGACGGCAGGAAGCTGATCGTCCGGGTCGACAGGACCGAGCTGTCCAAGAACATCGTGCGCGGCCTGGCCGCCTACCGGGAGCTGCTGGCCACCCGGCCGCAGTGGCGTGGCCGGGTCGTCCACCTGGCGTTCGCCTACCCGTCCCGGTCGGCGCTGCCGGAGTACCGCGCCTACACCGAGCGGGTGCAGCGCGGTCGCGCGCGGAGATCACCGAGGAGTTCGGCACCGCGGACTGGAACCCGCTGATCCTGGAGGTGAAGGACGACTACCCCCGGTCCCTGGCGGCCTGCACGGCTCGCCGACGTGCTGCTGGTGAACCCGATCAGGGACGGCATGAACCTGGTCGCCCAGGAAGGCCCGGTGCTGTCCGAGCGCGGCTGCGCGCTGGTGCTGTCCCGGGAGGCCGGCGCGGCCGCACGCTCGGCGCCGACGCGCTGCTGGTCAACCCGTTCGACGTGACGCGAGACCGCCGACGCGCTGCACCAGCGCGCTGAACATGCCCGACGCCGAGCGCCACCGCCGCAGCGCCGCCGGCTGGCCGACCGCGCCGCCGGCCGCGCCGCGCCCCGGCCCGCTGGCTGGCCGACCAGCTGGCCGCCCTGAGCCGGTAGCCGAGCTCCGCGTCCGCCCAGCCGGCCCGCAATCCGGCGAGAGCGCCACGACGCCGTCCGGCCCGTCCACCACCAGGTCGGCCGCGGCCGCGACCTGCGGCGACTCGGGGCTGGCGCTGGCCACCGCGCAGCCCCGGATGCCGTCCGCGCGCAGCGCCCGCACCGCGGCGAAGGCGGCCAGGTCGCCGAGATCGTCGCCGCAGAACAGCACCGAACGGCCGCGCGCTCCCGGACCAGGCTGGCTCAGCGCGGCACCCTTGTCCACGCCGCGGCGGCCGCAGCTCGATCACCAGCCGGCCCGGCTCCGCCGCCAGGCCCAGGTCGGCGGCGAGCTCGACCGAGCGGACCGCGCAGCCGTCGCAGCGCGGCCTCCGGATCGGCCGTGCCGGCGGGTGTGCACGGCCAGCGCGTGCGTCTTGTCCTCGATCCAGGTGCCCTCCGGCGCGCCCGCCGTCGCGGAGCAGCGCCGGGCAGCGCGTACCGGGCCGGCTCGACGGCCGGGCGGCGGCTCGGCGTGCGGTGAGCTGCGCCGTCCTGCCAGCGCTGCCAGCCGTAATGGCCGAGCACGATGAGGCCGGGGACGGCGTCGAGGCCGCCCAGGCGGACCACGTCCGCTGCGGCCCGGCCGGTGATGACGGCGACCGTGCCGACCGGCCTTGGCCAGGGCGGTCAGGGCCGGCACCGCGCCCGGGTCGGCCCGGGCGTCGCGCCGGGCGCGGCACGATCGGCGCCAGCGTGCCGTCGAAGTCGGTGGCGATAAGCGCGTGCCGCGGGGCGGCGAGCAGCGCGTCGAGCCCGGCCCGGCCCGCGGCGGTGCCCGGCCGCGGCGCAGGCATCACCGGGGCTGTCCCTTACTCCCTTGGCCGCGGTGAGCGCATCCGCTGGCGGCGGGCCCGCTGGGCGCGCAGCCGCTTGACCAGCACCGGGTCGAAGGCGAGCGCCTCCGGCCGGTCGATCAGCTCGTTCAGCAGCTGGTAGTACCGGGTGGCCGGGAGGTCGAGCACCTCGGCAATGGCCTGCTCCTTCACGCCGGGCGACCGCCATCCGCGCCGCTCGAACGCCAGGATCCGCATGTCTGCCTCCGTCAACCCGGGCATGGGACCTCCTCCCGGCGCCTGCGACCGGCTAGTGCCGACCGTACCCGACCCGACCGCCGACAGCGCCGGGCCCGGCGTGGCCGGCGGCCTCGCGGTGAGCCGCGGGCACGCGGGCCTGCCGCTCGTCTGCCGCCCGGGTATCGATTACCGCCGTCGGGCAAACTATTCCGCAATGACGCATTCCACCCAAGGTGGTCGCGTGGCACGATGGCATAGGCCCGATCGGACATCGCAGCCGGAGGTCAGCTCGGCCATCCTCGGAGGAGACTCCTGACCAAAGTGTCACACCGATCGCTCCGCAGCCCTGTCGTCCCGCTCGCCACAGGACTAGCTGCGGCTATTGCCGTTTTCGCCGTCGCCGGAACCGTGCCCGCCTACGCCGTGCCCGCCTACGCCATGGCTGCCTACGCCCTGCCGGCCTTCGGCATGCCGGGCTTCGGCATGCCGGCCTTCGGCATCGGCTCGGCGGCGACAGCCGCGCCCGCCAGCACCGTCCGGGCCCAGGAGTGGTGGCTGGCCGGGCTGAACGTGACCCAGGCGTGGCAGCAGACCCGGGGAGCCGGGGTCACCGTCGCGGTGCTCGGCACCGGGGTCGCCGCCGGCCACCCGGACCTGGCCGGGAACGTGATCACCGGACCCGACTACAGCGGCTCGGGCCGCACCCCCGGCGGCCCGTTCTGGGGCATCGACGGCACCCAGGTGGCGGCCATCATCGCCGGACACGGGGACGGTCCCGGCCGCCGGTCCGGCATCATCGGGGTCGCGCCCGCCGCGAAGATCCTATCCATCCGGGTGAACCTGGAATTCAACGACCCGCTCAACGCGGACCAGGCCATCACCCGGCGGCTACCCGAGGCCATCGCCGACGGCATCACGTACGCGGTCAACCACGGCGCCCGGGTGATTGACCTGCCGCTGGACCCGGGGACGTTCGGGCTGGCCGGGGGGACAGACCCGGCAGCGGCCGGCGGCAGCCTCGCCGAGCAGGCCGCGGTCTCCTACGCGCTGCGCAAGAGCGTCGTGCTGGTGGCGCCCGCGGGCGACGACGGCGATGACCCCGGCCTGGTGAACCACCCGGCCGCCTACGCCGGGGTGATCGCGGTGGGCGCGGTCGACCGCAACGGGCACCTCGCCCCGTTCAGCAACCGGCGCTCCTACGTGACGCTGACCGCCCCCGGGGTCAACCTGACGGCCGCGTCCCCGCCCGCCGGCTACGCGACGGTCAGCAGCACCAGCGCCGCCAGCGGGATCGTGGCCGGCGTCGCCGCCCTCCTGCTGTCCAGGTTCCCGCAGCTGACCGCGGCCCAGGTTACCCAGGCGCTGACCAAGAGCACCGCCACGACCGCCATCACCGAAGGCGCGGCCGGTCCAGGCACCGGCTACGGCACCCCGGACGCCGCCCGGGCGGTCACCCTGGCCGCCGACATCAGCACCGCCACCAGGCCGGCGGTTTCGCCGTCGCCGTCGCCGACGCCCTCGCCGACCGCGACGGCGACGGCCACGCCCCGGCGGGCCGCCGCGATCCCCCGGCGGGCAAACGCCAGCGCGCTGGCCGGGTCGCTGGTCCGCGACATCGTGGCCGCTTTGGGCGTGCTCATCGTGCTGGTCGTGGTGCTGCTGCTGATCATGAGCTCGCGCCGCCGGCGCGTCCTCGCCGGGCGCGTCCCCGGGGCCGCCGGGAGCCCCGACCCTTCCGGGCGGTCCCGGAGCCCCCGAGGGCAACACGGGCACCGCTGGCTGAACGAGGCCCCCCGAGCTGACCGCGCCTCCGGGCCCGACCGCGCCTCCCGAGCTGACCGCGCCTCCGGGCCGGACCGCGCCCCCCAGCTGACCGCGCCACTGGGCCGGGGCAGGAAACGGCCCCCGGTATCCGGCCGCCGCTGGCCGGACCCGCAGCGCTGGCCGGATCCGCAGCGCCCGGCCGGACCCGCAGCCGACTGGCCTGCCCCGGGCGGCTGGCAAGGCGGCGGCGTGGGCGAGATCGCCCATCCCCCGGCGGCGCCGGGCCGGCCATGGCCCCGGCGCCCAGGAACACCCCGGCGCCCCGGGGCGGCAGCGGTGCCGGGACGCCCGCCGGACCGCCCTGGGCTCCCGCGCCCGAACCCGAACCCGAGCGCACGTTCCGCCCGCCCCCCGTCACGTCGGCGAGCTCCTTCACGCGGGAGCCGGGCGGCAGCATCCGGGTCCCCAGGGACATGTCGCCGCTGCCCGCCACGACGACCGGCCCCTGGCCGGCTGCCAGCGATCCCACCGAACGCCCGGCCCCGGCCTCGGGTCTCACCCCTCCGGCCCCGGCCTCGGCTCTCACCCCTCCGGCCCCGGCTATGCCCAGGCCTTCCACCGAGCCGGCCACGTTCGAGCCGGACACGTTCGAGCCGGCCGTGATGCCGGACTTGGGGGCGCCCACGATCCCGGGCTTGCCACGTCTGGACACCGGGCAGGCCCCCGCGGGCCCGGACGTCACGCGGCCGGTAACGTCCGCCGCTCCGCCGTCCCGCACGAGCCTGGGTTTCGCCGCAGCCCCGGTGGCCGCGGTTTACCCGGCCCCGGACCTACCTGTCGATTACCGTGTGCCGTCCGATGCCCCGGCGCCCGCGGGTCCCGGGGGCGGGACCGATTCCAGTTTCCTCTGGGACCTGGCGGCCACGGACGTTTTCCCTGTCGCCTCGCCCGAACCGCCGGAGGCACCAGACGACGACGCTCCCGGCGCCAGCGGGAGCTGACACCGGGAGCGTCGCATTGTGGGGCTCAGCCAGCGTGCGGCTCAGCCACCGTGGGGCTCAGGCGGCCTCGGCCACCGCCGGCGCGGCCGAGGAGGAGTCGGCCGCCGCGGGCTCAAGCGCGAGCCGCAGCACCTCCCGGACATCGCCCACGGTGTGCACGTCGAGCTTGGCGAGCACCTCGGCCGGAACGTCGTCCAGGTCCGGCTCGTTCCGCTGCGGGATCAGCACGGTGGACATCCCGGCCCGGTGGGCGGCGAGCAGCTTCTGCTTGACGCCGCCGATCGGCAGCACCCGCCCGGTCAAGGACACCTCACCGGTCATCGCCACATCGGCCCGCACCGGGCGGCCGGAGAGCAGCGACGCCAGCGCGGTGGTCATCGTGACGCCCGCGCTCGGCCCGTCCTTGGGCACCGCGCCGGCCGGCACGTGGACATGCACGCCGCGGTCCTTCAGCTCGCCGACCGGAAGGCCGAGCTCGTCACCGTGCGAGCGCAGGTAGGACAGCGCGATCCGGGCCGATTCCTTCATCACGTCGCCGAGCTGGCCGGTCAGCGTGACCCCGGTCTCGCCGGTCTCCCGGCCGGCCAGGGACGCCTCGATGAACAGCACGTCCCCGCCCGCGCCCGTTACCGCGAGTCCCGTCGCCACCCCGGGCACGGCCGTCCTGCGGTCGGGCCCGGCCAGGCTCGTCTCCGGCGTGAACCGGGGACGGCCCAGGTAGTCCCGCAGCTCGGCCACGCCGACGGTCACGGGCAGGGTGACCTCGTCCAGCGCCACCCGGGCCGCGACCTTGCGCAGGATACGGGCGACGGACCGTTCCAGCGACCGCACCCCCGCTTCCCTGGTGTACTCGGCCGCCACCAGCCGCAGCGCGTCATCGCTGACGGACAGCTCCGCGGCGTTCAGGCCGGCCTTGGACAGCTGCCTGGGCAGCAGGTGATCCCGGGCGATGAGGACCTTCTCGTCCTCGGTGTACCCGTCGAGCTGTACCAGTTCCATCCGGTCGAGCAGCGGGCCGGGAATCGAGTCGAGCACGTTCGCGGTGGCCAGGAACACCACGTCGGACAGGTCGAGCTCAACCTCGAGGTAGTGGTCGCGGAACGTGTGGTTCTGGGCCGGGTCAAGCACCTCGAGCAGCGCCGACGCGGGATCGCCGCGGTAGTCGGCACCGATCTTGTCCACCTCGTCGAGCAGCACGACCGGGTTCATCGAGCCCGCTTCGCGGATGGCGCGGACGATCCGGCCAGGCAGGGCCCCGACGTAGGTGCGCCGGTGACCGCGGATTTCCGCCTCGTCCCTGACGCCGCCCAGGGCCACCCGGACGAACTTGCGGTCCATGGCCCGGGCCACCGATTCGCCGAGCGAGGTCTTGCCGACGCCGGGCGGTCCCACCAGGGCGAGCACGGCACCGGAGCGGCGGCCGCCGACGACCCCCAGGCCGCGGTCGGCCCGGCGCTTGCGCACCGCGAGGTACTCGATGATGCGTTCCTTGACGTCGTCCAGCCCGGTGTGATCCTCATCCAGGATGCGCCGTGCGTCGGTGATGTCGTAGGCGTCCTCGGTCCGCGCGTTCCACGGGATGTCCAGGACGGTGTCCAGCCAGGTCCGGATCCAGCCGGTCTCGGGAGACGCGTCGGGGGTCCGTTCGAGCTTGCCCACTTCCTTGAGCGCGGCCTCCCGGACCGACTCGGGAAGCTCAGCGGCTTCCACCCGGGCCCGGTAGTCGTCCTCCTCGGTAGCCGCGTCGCCGTTCAGGTCGGCGAGTTCCTTGCGCACCGCGGCGAGCTGCTGGCGCAGCAGGAATTCCTTCTGCTGCTTCTCCATGCCCTCGGACACGTCCTTGCGGATGGACTCGGCCACCTCGATCTCGGCGAGGTGCTCACGGGTCCAGCCAATGACGAGCTCCAGGCGCTCGACCAGATCCGAGGTCTCGAGCAGCTGCAGCTTCTGCACCGAGGTCAGATAGCTGGAGTACCCGGCCCGGTCCGCGATGGCCGACGCGTCGTCGAGCTGCTGGATCATGTCGATGACCTGCCACGCCCCGCGCTGCTGCAGGATCGAAGTCAGCAGGGACTTGTACTGCTTGGCCAGTTCGTCGGCCCGCGGGCCGCGGTTGGTCTCCTCGATCACGGTGCCCTGTACCCACAGCGCCGCACCGGGTCCGGTGGTACCCGAGCCGATCTTGACCCGGACGACCCCGCGGAGCACCGCGCCAGGCTGTCCGCCGGGCAGGCGTCCGACCTGCTCGACCTCGGCCAGCGTGCCGACGCCGGCCAGCCCGCGGTCGGGCAGCCGGGGCACGAGGAGCACCCGTGCCTTAACCTCTGAACGCACGCCGGGAACCTGCTGGGACGGCAGTCGCGCCGCGTCTATGGCGGCACCGACCTCTGCTTGTGATGTCTCTAGGGGCACCACCATCCCCGGCAGCACCACCTCGTCGTCCAGCGGCAGCACCGGCAGCGTGAGCGTTTCACTCATTGATGGCCTCCAAAACTTGAGTCATACTCACTCAAGAAAGAAGAGCCCGCCGAAATTTCCCCATAGCGTTCGCCCGCAGCGATCACGCCGCGCCCGCCGGGGTCTTCTTGGGTACTAGCCCGCTACCGCGACCCGCCGGGCGTACTCGAAGGTCCCAGCTGTATCAAGAATCACGCTTACCACGACTGTAACGCGCGTCTTTGGCGCCCAGAGTCAGCTTTTGTGCAGTGGATCCGGGCTCGGCGGTGGATCCGGTGGCCGGGGGTGCACCAGATCGGCTGTGCGCAGCCGCGAGTCATCGCGATCAGCCGGGAGCGAGCCAGCCGCCCACTCCGCGCCGCGGCCCGCGTCCTGGCGGCCGCCCCGGCCCGCCGCCCCGCGTCCCGTCAACCCCGGCAGCCACATCAGGATCACCCGGTACGGACACAGCGGATTTAGGTGGGGGATTTAAGCTACGCGGAGACTTTGGGGGATCCGGATGCACAAAACTCTCCACCAAGCCGGAATCCCCCACGATTTTCAGCCGGCCGGGCGCACCGCAAGACACCGCACACCACACGACACTGCAACCGCAACCGCGGTACCCCGGCCCGCACCGCAGGCCCGCTGCTGGGCAACGTGACCGGAGCGGACAGCGCCGGTATCCCGGCATCCCGGCGCGCCCCGGATCAACCGTCCCGCCCGCCGGCGCCCGGGATTGCGATAGCGGGCTGCCCTGGGATTATGGCCGGCATCCGCGGCACGATGAGGCATGTGAGTGCCGCTGCGCTTAGCGTAATGAGGCTGGCGGTGATGGCCATGCCGGTGAAGTGGACGGCCTGGGTGATGAACGGACCGGCCACGGCGCCGGCCAGGGTGGCTGCGGCCTCGCCGGTGAGGAATACGGCGCTGACCCGGCCGAGTGCGGCGTTGGGGATGACTCGCTGCATGGCGGTCTGCGGGATCACCAGTGACATGGAGCCGAACATCCCGACGGCGACCGCGGCGGGCAGCGCAGTGGCCAGCGACGACGAGGTGAACAGCAGGAAGTACGCGACGGCGGTGGCCGTCAGGCTGGCGGTCAGCAGGTTCCGGGGCTGGACCCGGTCCAGGAGCCGGCGGATGACGGGGCGCCGGCCAGGAAGCCCACGCCCAGGCAGGCCAGCAGGAAGCCGGTGTGCTCGCTGCCGCCCAGCCGCTGGACGCCGAGCGGGATGAGCACGGCGGTGAGCGAGGCGTTAGCCGCCAGGTAGATGACCGTGACGGGCAGCAGGGCCCGGGTCACGGACTGGCGGCGCAGGACGCGTGCGCCCGCGATGAGGTCGCGGGTCACGTCGCCGATCGTGGTCTTACGGTCCGCGGGCTTGCTGTCCGCCGTGGATGTCAGGAACATGGCGGCGGCCGATAGCAGGTAGCTGAGGGCGTCGGCACAGATCAGCCACTTGACGCCGTAGGCGGTCAGCAGGATCCCGCCGAGCGGGCCGCCGATCAGGCGGATGGCGCCGCTGCTGGCGGAGGTCAGCGTATTGGCGCTGCTCAGCATGGGACCGGTACCGACGATGGCGGGCGTGCGGGCTTGCCATGCGGGCACGTAGAGCACGAAGCCGCTGTTCTCCGCGATCAGCGCTAGATAAAGTACCCAGTACCGTCCGGGTGACGTGCCGAGCAGCATGACGGCCACCGCGGCCGCGCAGAGCAGGTTCGTCGCGATC
Source organism: uncultured Actinomycetes bacterium (assembly GCA_963808315.1). GTDB lineage: Bacteria > Actinomycetota > Actinomycetes > Streptosporangiales > Streptosporangiaceae > Palsa-504. The sequence continues at coordinate 146,866 of CAWEFK010000002.1, forward strand.
ATCAGACGGCGCCGGTCCCACCGGTCGGTGAACACACCGGCGATCGGGCCGAGGATCAGGATTGGCAAGTACTCGGCGGCGAGGGTGAGCCCGGTGGCCCGCAACGAGCCGGTGACCAGGAAGATGTGGGCGGGGATGGCGAGGACCAGCAACCATGAGCCGAGGCCGCTGACGAGGCCGCCGGCCCATAGCAGCCGGAAGTCCCGTATTCGCAGGGCCTGGAGCATGACTGTCCTCCGTCAGCTGATTATCCTGTCAGGATAGCTTTTCACATTAGTGCTCTGTCAAGATCGGAGTTCGGATGGGACAGTCAGCGATCGGCCGCGAGCTGCGGGCCCGGCGGACGGCGTCGGGCCGGACCGTGGCATCGGTGGCGGCTGACGCAGGCCTGTCGGTCCCTTACATCGCCAACCTGGAGAACGGCCGGGGCAACCCGACGACCGCGGCCCTGACCCGGCTGGCCGGAGCCCTGGGCCTGCAGCTCGTCATCACGCTGGTCCCGGCCGAGGATGACCAGGAGGCCGGGCCGCGCGCCGCGCCCCAGACGCCCGCCTCCCTGGTCCGGCTCGGCCGCACCACCAGGTTCCGGCGGGCGGTCAGGGTGATCGCCGAAACGGCAGACCTGAATGCCGACGAGCTCGCTGTCCAGCTCGTGGCCGCACTGGCGGCGCTCGCGCACACCATGGGCCGGGACCTTACCGAGGCGGACTGGTGGCGCCTTCTTGACGCGCTGCTACTGATCGCCGTTCATCCCGCACCTTGACCGGGCCGGAGCACGTTACCGGCCGGTCAGGAGAACGTGCAGGTGGCGCGGGCCGTGCACGCCCTCGACCCGGATCAGCTCGATGTCACTGGTGGCCGAGGGACCCGAGATGAGCGTGTGCGGACGGGCCGGGTCGAGTCGCGCGAACGCGTCCGCCAGGTCGGCGGCGACCTGGTCGGCCCGGACCACCACCAGGTGGAAGTCGGGCACCAGGGTGAGCGCCCGGCGGCCCTGACCCAAGAACCCCGGGAACCCCGGGAACCCGGGGCCGTGGTCCAGGATGATCGTGCCGGTCTCGGCGATGGCCACCGCGCAGCCGGTGACGACACCCGCCGTCTGGTCCAGTTCGGCCGGGGACAGCGGCGGTTCGTCGCCGGTCAGCTCGATGGTTGCGGGCAACCCGGCCAGCCATTCCGGCGGCAGCCCGGCCGGCGTCACGAACGGACCCGGCCGGGTTCCGGCTCGTGCGGTCAGCGCCCGGGCCACGGCGGACGGCAGGTCCGGTTCAGGCACGCGCTCGACCACCGCGCGGTAGTCGGCGACGCGCTCGGCGAACAGGTCGACGATGTCGGCGTCGTGGTGCGCGCGCAGGTACTCACGGGGCAGCGCCGCGTAGGCCGCGTCCACGTCCGGGCGGACCTGGGCAGCCGCTCCGGCCGCGGCACCCGCAGCGCCGGTCGCGGCACCGGCTGCACCGGCATCAGCGCTGGTCGCGGCGCGGATCCGGGCCAGGATCTGGTCCCGCGCGGTCCCCGTCACCGGCCTGGACCCCTGGTCCGCGCCCACCAGCCGCGGAACGACTCCGGCGGCGGAGCCGGGGCATCACGGGTCTGCGTCCAGCCGCCCAGCGGCGGCGGCAGCCTCCGGATCACACCTGAACGGCCCACCAGCTTGCCGCTCCGAGCCGCGGCTCGCTGGGCCGCGGCGAGCAGCCGGGGCGAGCGAAGCACCAGGCCGGACAGGTTGAATACTGTCCGTTCGGGAGAAAAATGCTTGTCACGCTTGGCGTCGACGACCTGGCCGCGCAGGTACACGAGCGCCTCGGGGATGTTGATGGCGACCGGGCAGACGTCGTAGCAGGCGCCGCACAAGGTGGACGCGAACGGCAGCGACGCGTCGATCGGAGACGTGACGCCGCGCAGCAGCGGGGAGATGATCGCGCCGATCGGGCCGGGATAGGGCGAGCCGTAGGCGTGACCGCCGGTCCGCTCGTAGACCGGGCACACGTTCAGGCAGGCCGAGCACCTGATGCAGCGCAGCGCCTGCCGGCCGGTGTGATCGGCCAGCGCCGAGGTGCGGCCGTTGTCCAGCAGGACGAGGTGGAAGTCCTGTGGCCCGTCGCCCGGCGTGACCCCGGTCCAGGTCGAGGTGTAGGGATTCATCCGCTCGGCCGTCGACGACCTGGGCAGCAGGGCGAGGAACACCTCGAGGTCCCGCCAGCTGGGGAGGATCTTCTCGATCCCCACCACCGAGATGAGCGTGCGCGGCAGCGTGACGCACATCCGGCCGTTGCCCTCCGATTCCACCACCACGAGCGACCCGGTGTCGGCGATGGCGAAGTTGGCCCCGGAGATCCCGACCTGGGCGGACAGGAACGCCTGCCGCAGATGCGACCGGGCCGCCGCGGCGAGCATGGCCGGGTCGTCGGTCAGGTCGGCCGGCACGTCCGGCATCTGCTGGCGGAAGATCTCCCTTATCTCGGAACGGTTCCGGTGTATGGCCGGCACCAGGATGTGGCTGGGCCGGTCGTGGCCGAGCTGGACGATGAGCTCGGCCAGGTCGGTTTCCAGCGCGTGGATGCCGTCGGCCGCCAGGGCCTCGTTCAGGCCGATTTCCTGGGTCACCATCGACTTCACCTTGACCACCTGGTCCGCCCCGGCCGCGCGGACCAGGCCCGTCACGATCGTGTTCGCCTCGGCCGCGTCCTGGGCCCAGTGCACGTGGCCGCCCGCCTTCGTGACGTTGTCCTCCAGCCGGAGCAGGTAGGTGTCCAGGTTGGCCAGCGTGTGGTCCTTGATCGCCTTGGCGCAGGCGCGCAGCGCCTCCCAGTCGGTCAGTTCGGCGACCGTGCCCGCCCTCTTCTCGCGGATCGTGTGCGTGGCGTGCGCCAGGTTGCGCCGCAGCTGGGAATCGGCGACCGCGGTGGCGGCCGCCACCGGGAAGGCGGGCATGCCGAGATAGGTCGGCATGTCCGGGTGCGGCGCGGTCATGCCGGCACCGTCCCCGCTACCCGCGGGTCATTCTCGGTGCACGCCAGGATCTCCGCCAGGTGCATGGTGGCCACCCCGGACCGCTGCCGGGTGAGCGCGCCGCCGATGTGCATCAGGCACGAGTTATCCGCCGCGCACAGCACCTCGGCGCCGCTCTGCCGCACCGCCGTCACCTTGTCGGCGCAGATGGCCGCCGAGACGTCGGCATTCTTCACCGCGAACGTGCCGCCGAATCCGCAGCACGACTCCGCGTCGGGCAGGTCGGCCAGGTCCAGCCCCCGTACCGCGCGGAGCAACCGGAGCGGCGCGTCGCCGACCCGGAGCATGCGGAGGGAATGACAACTCGGGTGATAGGTGACCCGGTGCGGGAAGTAGGCGCCGACGTCGGTCACCCCGAGCACGTCGGCCAGGAACACGGAAAGCTCGTAGGTCCGGGGGGCGAGCTGCGCCACGGCCCGGGCCAGCCCGGCGTCCCCCGCCTCGGCGGCCAGCACGGGGAAATACTCGCGGACCATCGAGGCGCAGGAGGCCGAGGGGGTGACGATCGCGTCGAAGCCGCTGAACGCCGCGGTGAACCCGCGCGCCATCGGCGTGGCTTCCCGCCGGTAGCCGGTGTTGAAGTGCATCTGGCCGCAGCAGGTCTGGGCGGCCGGGAATTCCACCCGGTGACCGAGGCGCTCGAGCACGGCCACCACGGCCCGCCCGGTGCCGGGGAACAGCGTGTCAGTCAGGCACGTCACGAACAAGCCGATACGCATCAAGCGCCTCCGCCAGTCAACGCTACAAGACCGCCCGCGGCACGGTGCAGTCCCCCTAGGGCCTGGGCGCATGATCACTGGCGTGTGGGCGCGACGTGGCCGGCTTGATCGCGGGCGGCTTGATCGCGGGCGGCTCGGGCGCGATGAGCCGGCAGCCGGGCCGCGATGCCGTCGAGCAGGCAGTCGAGGCCGAATTCGAAGCGCTCATCCCTGGTCCGCGGATCGTCGGGGTCGACGCCCGCTTCGATCAGGCGCGCGATCTGCGGGTAGCGGCCACTGGCCTGGAACCACGTCCGGTAGCGCTCGCGCTCGGCCTGGAGCTCCTCCGCCGTCAGGTTCGCCTCGGCCAGCTCCTGGTCACGCTGGCCGCGAACCTCCTGCGCCTCGCGTATCACGGCGCCCATCACGTAGGTCGCGACCGTGGCCATGATGTCCATGGTGACGTGGGGCTCCAGGTCAAGCCCGACGAGCATGCCGAGCAGGCGCTCCAGGTTCCGTGCGTCGTTCGGCCCGGCCGGCGGCCTGCTGCCGATGAACTCCAGCGCCCACCGGTGCCGCTTCATGCCGGCCCGGGTCCGCTGCGCGAACGCTCCCAGGTCGGCGCGCCAGTCACCGGAAGGTTCGGGTACCTCGATTTCCGCCTCGATCGACTCCAACATCAGGTCGAGCAGTTCTTCCTTCGACCCCACGTACCAGTACAGCGACATCGCGCCCGCGCCGAGTTCCCCAGCGATCCGCCGCATGCTGATCGCTTCGGGACCTTCGGCGTCCGCCACGGCGATCGCGGTGCGGACGATCTCGGCCTGGGACAGGCCACGATCGCGGCGGGGCGGCTGCGCCCGGCGGTCGCGGTGCCGCTGGGCGTGCCCGGCTATCCGATGCTCGCGCTGGTCCTCCCGGGAGACCCGGCCGGGCTCGCGGATAAGGACGCCGGGGCCGGTCGAACGGCCACGGCTCCTCGTCGCGCTCGTCCATGCCTGCTCCTTTCGCCGCTCTTGCCTGCCCGGAAACCAGTGTCCCGCGCACCGATCCGGCCGCCGGCCAGGCACGGAGGTTGCGCCAAAGAAGTTGCCTTCTCGTACACCGTACTGTTATGGTACATCGTACTAAGACGTACAGCGTACGAGTGACGGGGAGTAAACATGGCTGAGACTGCCGCCATCGAGGCGGAAGGGCTCGTCAAGAACTACGGGAAAACCAGGGCACTGGCCGGGTTCGACCTGGCGGTGCCGCCGGGGACGGTCTACGGGCTGCTCGGGCCGAACGGCGCGGGGAAGACCACCGCCGTCCGCGTGTTCGCCACCCTGCTGCGCCCGGACGGGGGCCGAGCGCGGGTCCTGGGGTACGACGTGGTGACGCAGGCGGCCGAGATCCGGCGGCGCATCGGGCTGACCGGACAGTACGCGGCGCTGGACGAATACCTCACCGGTCGCGCCAACCTGGTCATGATCGGCCAGCTCAGCAGGCTTACCGCGGAGGCGGCCAGGCGGCGCGCGAACGAGATGCTCGAGCGGTTCAGCCTGACCGAGGCCGCCACCCGGGCGGTCAAGACCTACTCCGGCGGCATGCGGCGGCGGCTGGACCTGGCCGCCAGCCTGATCGGCTACCCGTCGGTGCTGTTCCTGGACGAGCCGACCACCGGCCTGGACCCGAATGCCCGCGCCCTGATGTGGGACATCGTGCGAGAGCTGGCCGACGGCGGGACCACGCTGCTGCTCACCACGCAGTACCTGGAGGAAGCCGACCAGCTGGCCCGCCGGGTGGCGGTGATCGACGGCGGCACGGTCATCGCCGAGGGAACACCCGCCCAGCTCAAGGCCTCGGTGGGCGGCGAGCAGCTGACCGTGGTCCTGGCCGCGGGCACCGACCTCGAGGCGGCGATCGTCGCGGCCAAGCCGTTCGCCACCGGCAGCGTCCAGCCCGGTGCGGACGGGCTCAGCATGGCTGTTCCCGTGACCGCCGCCGAGGGGCTGACCACCCGCGTGGTGCGCGCGCTCGACGCCGCCGGAGTACAGGTCAACGACGTGACGATCCAGCGCGCGTCGCTGGACGACGTGTTCCGCGCGCTCACCGGGAAGGCCGTCAGCACCGAAGCAAAGACCGAAGGGAGTGCGGCGGCATGAGCACCCTCACCGCGGAACTAGCGCCCGAACGGGACGTCACCTACGGGCGCAGCTCGTTCGTTCATTTCGTGACCGACGTCTGGGTGCTGGTCAAACGCAGCATCGCGCGGATCCGGCGGGAACCGGAAACGCTCGCCGACGTCACCATCCAGCCGGTCCTGTTCATCCTGATGTTCGCGTACGTGTTCGGCGGCGCGATCGGCCTGCCGGGCGGCGGGAGCTACCACGAGTACCTGATCGGCGGGATGCTCGGGATGGGCCTGGCCCAGACCGCGCCGGGGGTGGCCGTGGCGCTGGTCACCGACATGTCCACCGGGCTGGTCGACAGGTTCAGGTCGCTGCCCATGTCCCGCTGGGCCGTGCTGGTGGCACGATCCTTCGCCGAGCTGCTCACCCAGGTCATGGGCGCGGCCGTGGTCGTCTGCGTCGGTCTGGCCATCGGCTGGCGGGTGCACACCAATGCGGCGGACGTGATCGCCGCGCTCGCGCTGGCCCTGCTCTTCGGCTACGCCTTCACCTGGGCGGGCGTCTGCCTGGGCATGGTGCTGCGCAGCCCGGAGGCGGCGCAGCAGACCGGGTTCCTCATCTTCCTCCCGCTGACGTTCATCTCCAGCGCGTTCGTGCCCACCCAGGGCATGCCCGGCTGGCTGCAGCCGGTCGCGGACTGGAACCCGATGTCCGCGCTGGCCGCCTCCTGCCGGCACCTGTTCGGCAACCCGAACCCGGCCGCCGCTATTCACTCCTGGCCGATGCAGCACCCCGAGATCGCCGTGGTCTGCTGGGCCGTGGGCATGCTCGTGGTCTTCGCCCCGCTGGCGGTCCGCCTCTACCGCCGCAAGGCGCTCGGCTGACCCGCGGCGAACGACGCCTCGGCGGTCGCTTCGGCCGGTACCTTGGCGGTCGCCTCGGCCGGCGCCGTGGCCCGTGCCTCGGCCGGCGTCGCTGGACCGGCGGGTGAGGCGTGCGCTATACATCGGAGCCATGACTGAGCAATCGACAGAATTTGCCGGGCTGACGGCCCTGGTCACCGGCGCCGCGTCGGGCATCGGCCTGGCCACCGCCCGTTTGCTCGCCGCGCGGGGCGCCCGGGTGGCGGCGGTGGACCGGGTGAGTTCCGACCAGCCGTCCGCCGCTCCGGACGGCGCGGGCATCTACCCGGTGGTCGCGGACGTGACCGACGACGCCGCGGTCCGGGCCGCCGTCAGCGAGGTGGGCCGGTCCTTCGGCCGACTCGACATCCTGGTCAACAACGCGGGCATCGGGGCGGCGGGCACGGTCGAGGACAACGGAGACGACGAGTGGCGCCGGGTCCTTGACGTGAACGTGCTCGGTATCGTGCGCACCACCCGGGCGGCCATGCCGCTGCTCCGCCTGGCCGTGCGCGAGCACGGCCAGGCGGCCGTCGTCAACACCTGTTCGGTCGTGGCCACCGCGGGCGTACCGCAACGGGTGCTTTACGCCGCGAGCAAGGGCGCCGTCTACTCCCTCACGCTGGCCATGGCGGCCGACCATGTCGCCGAGGGCATCCGGGTGAACTGCGTGAACCCGGGCACGGCCGATACCCCGTGGGTCGGCCGGCTGCTCGACGCGGCACCCGACCCGGCCGCGGAACGCGCCGCCCTCAACGCGCGCCAGCCCATGGGCCGGCTGGTCACGGCGGAGGAGGTCGCTGCGGCCATCGCCTACCTAGCCAGCCCGCTCGCCAGCGGCACCACCGGCATGGCCCTGGCCGTGGACGGCGGCATGCAAGGCCTGCGAACCCGGCCACGGCCCGCGTAACCCGCTCGCGCCGCGCGAGACGAGACACCGCAGCCACGCAGCAGCGAGCACGCCGCAGGCCTCCGCTGAGTCCCTTGTACCTGTGTGGCGAGACACCACGTGTGACTCCCCTATAGGGGGGTCAGTGACACACAATAAATTCGAAACACTTCGGCCTAGGGAAACGAGAGTCTTATGGGGCTGGAGAGACTGCGTCCTGGCGTTCTAGGGTCGGACATGGGTAGGCGGCATGCCGCCAACCCGGACCCACTACGGAAAACCGGGGCGGAAACGGCTTTTGGCGGAGCAGCCGGGACGAGTGGGCCGAGCGGGGGCGTCAGGGACTCCGGCCGGGAGGAGCGGGCACGCTCCCTGAGAACTCAGACCGGGCCAAAATGATGCGTCCCAACCGGGCAAGTATCGCGATCATGAAAATTCGCTGCTGCGTTCTATGGTGACGACGGCGGTGTAGCCCTCGGTGATGGGCTTGCGGACCTCGAGGCGGATCCAGGTCAGCCGGTAGGCGGCCAGGAGACGCTCGGCAACTCGCTCGGCCGCGGTCTCGATGAGACCGAACTTGCCCTCGCGCACCACGGCGGCGATGGTGGCCGCCACCGCGGAGTAGTCCAGAGCGTCGGCGAGGTCATCGCGGGCGGCGGCCTTGCGCACGTCCACGGCCATGTCCGCGCTAAAGACCAGGGTCTGCTCAACCCCGCGTTCCCAGTCGAGCACGCCGATCACCGCCGGGACAGCCAGGTCCCTGACCGAAACAGTGTCCATCCCGCTCACGGTACGCAGGCCATCGCAGCCCGGTCGCGGCGGCCACGGTATGCCGGCGTGCCGGATGCGCGACCCTTATGTCGGAACCAGGCCCGGCCACCGGGTTATCGCCGCGCCGTGAGCACACCCGGCCACCCCCGCTGGACAAACCCCGACAATCCAGCCTCTCGCCCAGAAATTCGAATTATTGTGGATACTTACCTACCCTATAAGGTTAGTACCGATCCACGATCGCAGCACGGCCCGGGGGAATGCGGGGCAGCCGGGGTGCGGGGGACGGGGGGACGGGAGGGGTAGGGGGCGGCCTGCTTGTGGTATGGGCGGCTTGACTGGGTAGCGGGGGGATAGGCGATTGAGCTGTTGGGTGATGCACAAAGGAGGCAGACGCTCCTGAGCGGGCCCGAACAGAGGGTGATCGTGGCTACCGAGAGATCGACGTACACCCGGGCGTGCCGCTTAACGCGGCAACTGACGGCGGCGGCTGATACCAATGAACGCATGACCACCGATGGCGGACCGGAGCCGGACCAGGCCGGCGACGGACCAGGCCTGCCGACGGACGAAGCAGGGCTGCGGAACGATGCGGAGAAGTACCTGCGGGCGCTGGCGGGCGAGCACACCCGCCTGCGCGAAGACCAGTGGACGGCGATCTACGCCCTGGTGGCGCGCGGGCAACGAGCGCTGGTGGTCCAGCGGACGGGCTGGGGGAAATCGGCGGTCTACTTCATCGCCACCGCGCTGCTCCGGGCCAGGGGCGCCGGCCCGACCGTGATCGTATCCCCGCTGCTCGCGTTGATGCGCAACCAGGTCGAAGCCGCCGGGCGGGCGGGAATCCGGGCCCGCACGATCAATTCGGCTAATCCCCAGGACTGGGAGGCGCTGTACGCCGAGGTCGCCGACGGCCAGGTGGACGTGCTGCTGGTCAGCCCGGAGCGGCTGAACAACCCCTCCTTCCGCGACCAGGTGCTGCCCGAGCTCAGCCGGTCCGCCGGGCTGGTGGTGATCGACGAAGCCCACTGCATCTCGGACTGGGGGCACGACTTCCGGCCCGACTACCGGCGGCTGCGCACGCTGCTCGCCCGCCTGCCGGCCGGCATTCCCGTCCTGGCCACCACCGCGACCGCCAACTCCCGGGTGACCCGCGACGTAGCGGAGCAACTCGGCACCGGCGGACAGGGCGAGACGCTCGTGCTCAGGGGGCCGCTGGACCGGGACTCGCTGCGGCTGGCGGTGGTGACGCTGCCGACCGCGCACCAGCGGCTCGGCTGGCTCGCCGCCCGGCTGGGCGGGCTTTCCGGATCCGGCATCATCTACACGCTGACGGTGGCGGCGGCGCAGGAGACCGCGGCCTTCCTGCGTGAGGCGGGGATGCCGGTGGCGGCCTACAGCGGCCGGGACGAGCAGGCCGAGCGGCTGCAAGCCGAAGACGACCTGCTGGCCAACCGGGTCAAGGCGCTGGTCGCCACCAGCGCGCTCGGGATGGGCTTCGACAAGCCCGACCTCGGCTTCGTGGTGCACCTGGGGGCACCGCAGTCACCGGTCGCCTACTACCAGCAGATCGGCCGGGCCGGACGCGGAGTGGAACGCGCCGAGGTGATCTTGCTGCCGGGCCGCGAGGACCGTGACATCTGGGCTTACTTCGCTTCGCTCGCCTTCCCGCCGGAGCGCCAGGTCCGGGCCGCCCTGACGACCCTCGCCGAGGCCGGGCGGCCACTGTCCACCGGCGCGCTCGAGACGCACGTGGACTTGTCCCGCGGCCGGCTGGAATCCATGCTCAAGGTGCTCGACGTGGACGGGGCGGTGCGGCGGGTCGGCGGTGGCTGGACGTCGACCGGCCAGCCCTGGCACTACGACGCGGAGCGATACGAGCGGGTCGCCGCCGAACGGGCCCGCGAGCGCGAGGCGATGCTCAGCTACCAGGCGACGGATGGCTGCCGGATGGAGTACCTGCGCCGGCAGCTCGACGATCCCGACGCCGCGCCGTGCGGACGCTGCGACAACTGCACCGGCCAGCACTGGCCGACCGACGTCCCCGACGCCGACGTGGCCGCGGCGCGCGACCGGTTGCTCCGCCCCGGCGTGCAGATCGAGCCGCGGCGGATGTGGCCGACCGGGATGAAGGCACTCGGCCTGGAGGTCACCGGGAAGATCCCGGCTGGACTGGTCGCCGAGCCCGGCCGGGCCCTGGGCAGGCTCACCGACATCGGCTGGGGCACCACACTGCGGACCATGCTGGCGCCGGGCGCACCCGACGAGCCGGTCACCAGGCAGGTTATCGACGCGATGGTCAGGGTGCTGGCCGCGTGGGACTGGGCCAGCCGCCCGGCCGGCGTGCTGACCCTGCCGTCGCGGACCCGGCCCCAGCTCATCGCCAGCGTGGGTCAGCAGATCGCCGCCGTCGGGCGGCTGCCCTACCTGGGCACGCTTAGCTACGCCGATGACACCGCACCGGGACCGCGCCGCCACAACAGCGCGCAGCGGCTGAGCTCGCTGTGGCACGCGTTCGAGCTGCCCGCGGCAGTTCGCGACGCCGTCACCGGGCTCGACGGCCCGGTGCTGGTCATCGACGATCGCATCGAGACCGGATGGACCATGACGGTCGTCGCCAGGCTGCTCCGCGAGGCGGGCGCCTCCGCCGCCCTGCCGCTGGTCCTAGCGCTCGGCGGCGGCTAAGCCGCCGGCGTCGTCGCCAAGGGACGGGGCGGCCGTTAAGCGACGTACGGCTCGGTGCCGTCCTCGCTGATCATCGGACGGCCCGCGACAGCCCAGCCGGTCATGCCGTCGGCCACGTTGATGATGCTCAGCCCGCCGCCGGCCAGCGTCTGGGCGGCGTACGCCGACCTGGCGCCGCTGCGGCAGATCACGTACACCTCGCGGTCGCGCGGCAGGTCGGCTGCCCGCAGGCCGAGGTCACCGAGCCGGATGTGCACCGCGTCCGGCGCGTGTCCCGCGGTCCACTCGTCGTCTTCGCGCACATCAAGCAGGAACACCCCGGCCGGCAGGTCCGCCGACAGCACTTCAGGCACGGTGGCGGGCTGGTTCATCTCGGTCTCCTCAAGCGGGCTCGCGATGGCGGGGTTCGACGGCCGCCCAATCCCTGGCCGCGGTCTACTGTACTCGTGGTCGGCTCTTTACACCGGCCGGCGGCGGAGCGCGATGAGCGCGGCGGTGGCGAAGAGCCCCGCGACCGCCAGTTCCAGCTGCGCCCGGCGCGGCGCCTCATGCTGGATCCGGCTGTGAAAGCGATCGACCGCAGCGGGAAACGGTGACCGGCCGAACCACACGTTCGCGGGCTTGTCCAGGTCGGGCAGCGCCGCGCCGGCCATACCGGCCACTACGGCCAGTCGCCGGTCGGGCGGCGACACGGCCGCGAAGGCTCCCATCGCGGCCAGGCCGGTCAGCCCGTCGGTCATAGCGACGCGGAGGAACCGGCGCCGGCTGCCCCACTGGCCCCAGTGCGGCATCGCATCCAGCACGAAGTGCGACGCCACCCCGGCCGCGAAGGCGGGCAGCGGGTGGCGGACCAGCGCGCCGATCAGGGCTCCAGACAGGACATGGTTGGTCAGCAGCACTCGCCCTTCACCTTCCCGTGGTAACCGCCTCACCGTACCCGGCTCCCGGCGGGACTTATGGTGGGCGGCGCGGCGAGCACTGCTGGTAGCGTTTTTGTGGGGCAGGCAGGCAACTTCCAATCCGAACGAGGGCTTGGCACACTCATGCTCGACAGGCGACAGATCAGGGACAACCCGGACGCGGTGAAGGCGGCCGTCCGGGTCAAGGGGATTGACCTGGACGTGGACGAACTGATCCACCTGGACAAGGCCACCCGGGCGCTCCAGCACGAACTCGACCAGGCCCAGGCCCGCAGGAAGAGCTCCGCGAAAGAGTTCGCCAAGGCTGATGACGCCCGCCGGGCCGAGCTGCGGGCCGAGCACGAGGAACTCGAGGTCCAGCTCAAGTCCCTCCGTGAACAGCTGGCCGAGACCACGAAGAAGCTGCAGGGGCTGCTGCTGCTGACGCCCACCATCCCGTGGGAAGGCGCTCCGGTCGGCCCGGATGAGTCCGCGAACGTGGTCATCAGGAGCGTCGGTATGCCACCGGAGTTCGGCTTCAAGCCACTGGACCACGTCGAGCTGTGCGAAAAACGAGGCTGGGCCGACTTTGCCCGGGCTCGCAAGATCGCCGGGGAGCGTGCCTACGCGCTGACCGCGGACATGGTCCTGCTCGAGCGCGCGGTGCACTCCTACGCCCTGGACCTGCTGCAGGCCAAGGACTTCATGCTTGTCTCCGTCCCGTCACTGGTCCGGGAGGAGCCGCTGATCGGGACCGGCCAGTTCCCGGCGCACCGCGAGGAAACCTACGCCATCACCGCCGACGACCTGTACCTCGCGGGCACCGCGGAAGTGGGGCTGGTCGGCTTCCACAGCGACGAGATCCTCGACCACAAGCGGCTTCCGGTGCGGTACGCCGGGATCTCGCCGTGCTTCCGGCGTGAAGCCGGCAGCGCCGGCCGGGACGTGCGCGGGCTCCTGCGGGTGCACCAGTTCGAGAAGGTCGAGCAGTTCGTCATCTGCCTGGCCGACCCGGCCGAGTCCGACCGCTGGCACGCCGAGCTGCTCGGTACCGCCGAGCAGCTGCTGCAGGGGCTCGGGCTGGCCTATCGGGTCATGGAATGCTCCACAGGCGACATGGGCGCGGGTAAATACCGGATGAACGACATCGATACCTGGATGCCGTCGCTCGGCACCTACCGCGAGACGCACAGCTGCTCGTCCCTGCATGACTGGCAGGCCCGCCGGGCCAACATCCGGTACCGGGACTCCAGCGGCACGGTCAAGTTCGCCTACACCCTGAACAACACGGCGGTGGCCACGCCGCGCCTCCTCGCCGCGCTGGTAGAGAACTACCAGACCAGCGAGGCCCAGGTCGAAGTGCCGGCGGTGCTCCGGCCCTACCTGGGCGGCCGCGAACTTCTCTGACCGGACGCCGGACGCCGGACGCCGGACCTCGGGCGCCGGCCGCGAGCAACGAGCCGCGAACCATACCCGGAGGCCAGCAGCGGAAGGCAGCAAGACGGCGTACCCTGCGAGGGGTGACCCTTGAAGCTGATCGCGTGGCCGAGCTGGCCAACCGACCGCTTAACGAGCTGACCAGGCGTGACGTGGCGCTTGCGCTGCTCAGCGCGCCATCGGTGGATGCCTTGGCGTCGCTGCCTGGTATCCGCAGGGGGATGCTGGTGGCCGCCAATCCGCTGTCCGCGGTGTTCTGGTCCTCCGCCGAAGCCATCCTGCAGCGAATCGCCGACGGTGAAGCCACGGTCGGCGACGTCCGGACCTGGCTGGAAGCCACCGGAACCGAGCCGAACGGGATCATCGGCCTGCACGTCTGGGATGACCTATCCGAGCGCAGCCAGCTGGCCGCCGAGATGCACACCAGGCTGGTGACCTACCTGGAGGAGCAGCTGGCCGCCGGGGCGATCGACCCCGACCTGCTGGCGACTTCGGACCCGGCCGCCTGCAGCGGCTACATCGAGCTGCAGGAGCGGTGGATGACCTCGGCCCTGCCTGACGGGCGCGTCCCGATGGATGCGCTGCTTGACGAGAAGGACGAGGAGTTCCTGGCCGAATGGGACGCCGCCGACGCCGAGGCCCTGGCCGCGATGCAGGCGCAGCTCGACCAGGTTGGTGACCGTCCGCGTCCCGACGAGGACCTGCGCCGGGCCAGTGCCCGGCTGCGCGAATTCATCGCCAAGCCCGGCTGGCCCGGCCAGCTGCTGATCGAGTGCGGCGGCGTTCGCGCCGAAGACCTGCCGGCCGACGATGCCGCGCTGTGGCTTGTCCTGGCCGCGGGGGTGGCGTCTCCGCAGGGATCTGACGACTGGGGCGCTCCGGGCGCAAGCCGCGGTGAACCGCGCGAGATGGACAGCACGCTCGCCGCCATCTGCGCCATTGATCATTTCGACTGGCTCGCGGTCATCACTGCTCTCACCGCCGGCGGCCCGGGCACCTCGGCGTCGGCCGGGGACCTCGCCGACTACGTGCGGGACTACGATCCCGACGACGGCGAGGTGGACGAGGACGAGGTGGACTTCGCACTCCTCGACGGGGACGAGGACGAGGACGAGGATGACGACGAGGAATTCGACGAGCTCGGCATGGAGGAACTGTTCCTGCCCGTCACCGCACTGTGGCAGGCCCTGGGCGCGATAGATGGCGATGAGCGACTGACCCCGCTGGGCTGGTGGGGGCTGCCCGAGGCCATGCGCATCGTCTGGGGTCCGTCCGACTACGCACCGGGCTAGACCCGCAGCGGGCTAGACCGCACCGGGCTCTTCGCCGGCGGTCGGCGTGTCATCCGCGGCGAGCCGGTAGTAGGCCGGTATCAGCACCTCCGCCAGGTCCTTCCCCCTCACCTTGACCAGCGGCGGGGGAAACATACGCAGCAGCAGGTCGGGCGCGGCCGGGGCGGGTGCCGTGGCCAGCGCTCGCAGCCGGGCCGGGCTCAGCCCGGGTGACCAGAACGCCTCCAGGCAGTCGGCGAGCGGCGCGGCCGGCACGTCGAGCCCGGCCGGGGACGGCCGCACCGGAACCGCGGCCTCGACCTGGCGGAGCGCCGCAAGCAGCTCGTCGCGTCCCTTGCCTCGCCAGGCCAGCAAGCCGAACGGGTCACGGTCGAACTCCTCGGCCAGGACGTAACAGACGGCGGCCAGGTGCTTGCACGGAACGCCCCAGTCCGGGCAGCTGCACCGCATGTCCAGGTCGCCGGCGCTGCGGGGAAACAACGGGGTGCCGCAGTCGTCGAAGACCTCCTCGATCTCGTGCGGCATCTCGCCCGCGAGCAGCTTGGCCCGGAACAGTGCCTGGCTGGCCAGCCGTTTCTGCACGCGACGCCATTGCGCGGTGGTCAGCGGCAGTACCCCGATGCGGACCTGGTAGGGCCGCACCCGGGATCCCTGCACCTGGGCCGTGACCCTGCCCTGGGACAGCTCGAAGTCGAGCACCTGGCCGGCCCGGGCGTAGCTGCGGCCCCGGGCCAGCCGGCCGCTCATGCCGTAGGACTCGAGCACGCTGATGAATCGCCGGGACCACCACTGCTCGCCGATCGCGCCCCGCTTGCTCCGGGCCTTGATCCCGCCCTCTACCCGGATCGTCCGGGCCGGCGGCCAGTCCCCCCACGAACCGGGCATTATTCGCTCACCGCGTCCGGGGAGAGGGTCAGGACGGCGCGCAGGTCCTCGGTGGACAGCTCGGTAAGCCAGCTTTCGCCGGTGCCGACGATGCTCTGCGCCAGGGCCTTTTTCTCCTCGATCATCGCATCGATCCGCTCCTCCAGGGTGCCGACGCAGACGAACTTGCGGACCTGCACGTTCTTGTGCTGGCCGATGCGGAACGCCCGGTCGGTGGCCTGATCTTCGACGGCCGGGTTCCACCACCGGTCGACGTGGATCACGTGGCTGGCCGCGGTCAGGTTCAGCCCGGTGCCGCCGGCCTTGAGCGAGAGCAGGAACAGGGCGGGCTCGTCGAGCTCGGCGAACGTGGCCACCATCGCGTCCCGCTGTTTCTTGGTCGTGCCGCCGTGCAGGAACAACACGGGGCAGCCCAGCCGGGCCGCCAGGTGCGGCTGGAGCATCCGACCGAACTCGGCGTACTGCGTGAAGCACAGCGCCTTGTCCCCGTCGGCCATGATCTCGTCGCAGATCTCCTCCAGCCGGGCCAGCTTGCCGGACCGGCCCGCCAGCCGGGAACCGTCGCCGAGCAGGTGCGCGGGATGGTTGCATACCTGCTTGAGCCTGGCCATCGTGGCCAGCACCAGGCCACGGCGGCCGATGTCGTCGGCGGCCTCGGCGATCCGGCTGAGCATGTCGGTCACGGTGGCCGCGTACAGGCTGGCCTGCTCGGGGGTGAGGTTGCACCAGATCTTCATCTCCTGCTTGTCCGGCAGGTCGGAGATGATCGTCTTGTCGGTCTTCAGGCGGCGCAGCACGAACGGCTGGGTCACGCGCTTCAGTGCCTGTGCGGCGTCCGGTGAGCCGTGCCGCTCGATCGGGAGCGCGTACTTCTCCCGGAACTTCGCGGCCGTCCCGAGCAGGCCGGGATTGGTGAACTCCATGATCGACCACAGGTCGGACAGCCGGTTCTCCACCGGCGTCCCGGTGAGCGCGATCCTGGCGGCGGCCGGCAGGGCGCGGACGGCCCGGGCCTGCCTGGTGGCGTGATTCTTGATGTTCTGGGCTTCGTCGCAGACCACCCGCGCCCAGGTCAGCTGACTGAGCGCGGCGCGGTCCCTGGTCACCACCCCGTAGCTGGTGATGACCAGGTCGACGTCGGCCAGCGCGGCGGACAGCCCGTCCGCATCCAGCCGGTCCGCGCCGTGGTGGACGTGCACCCGCAAGTCCGGGGTGAACCGGGCCGCTTCCCGCTGCCAGTTGCCGACCAGGGACATCGGGCAGACCAGCAAGGTCGGGGCGACCCCGACGGACCCAACGCCCCTAACGGACCTCACGGCCCCGGCGCCCGCCTGATCCGCCAGCAGCGACAGCAGCTGGATGGTCTTGCCCAGGCCCATGTCATCGGCCAGGATGCCGCCGAGGCCGAGGCCGCCCAGGAAGGACAGCCAGGACAGCCCCCGCTCCTGATAGGGCCGCAGCTGGCCGGTGAAGCCCGCCGGAGTGGTCATCGGCGCGAGCCGCTGGTCCGCCTGGCCCGACAGCAGGTCGCCCAGCCAGCCGTCGGCGTCCACGCCGACCAGGGGAACCTCATCGTCCGGGCCGTTCAGCCCGGCCACCAGCGCCTGCGCCGCGGTCATCGTTCCGGCCTGCTGACGTTCCAGGAACCGCAGCGCGGCCGTCAGGTGCGCCTCGTCCAGCTCCACCCACTGGCCGCGGACCCGGACCAGCGGGACCTTGAGCCGAGCCAGCTCGGCCAGCTCGGCCGGATCGAGCGCCTCGTCACCGACGGCCACGTCGTACCGGAAATCCACCAGGTCGCCCAGGCCGAACCTCGATACGGTGGCCGACGAGCCGGACGACGCCCGGGAGCGGGTGGTCAGCTTCAGGCCGAGACGGGCCTTGCGGACCCAGTCGGGCATCAGCACCCCGAACCCGGCCCCGGAGAGCAGCGGTCCGGTCTGGGACAGGAACCGGAACGCGCCCGGCGTGTCCAGCTCCACCATGGCCGGGGCGCTCTCGCGCAGCGCGTTCTCGATCTCGCCGAACAGCCGGGCGGCGGCACCGAGCCCGGCCAGCAGTTCCTCCACCGGATCACGGCCGGCCGCCGCCGATCCGGTAGAAGCCCCGGCCCGGCCCAGGAAACCCGAGCCGTGACCGGCCCACACATCCGCCGCGGAAATCATCAGGCTGGGATCATCGGCGGACTGCAGCGCGAACTCGACCCGCCACAGGTCCGATTCTGGCCCCGTCGGCTCGGCGGGCTCGGCCAGCCGGAAGCAGGTCCGGACCGGACCCGCCGGTATCCGCGCGCCGTCCAGCCAGCTGCCGAGCTCCGCGGTGAGCTGCTCCGCTTCCGCCTCGTCCTGGGGCGTCACCACGTCGATGCGGGCATCGGTGGTGGTCAGGGAGACCACGAACCGTTCGGCCACCGGGATCCGGGCCGGGCTGCGGCCGCGCCTCGCGGTCAGCAGCGACGTGGGCAGCCGGGAGCGGACCGCGGCATCGGTGAGCAGTTCCAGCGCGCCCGCCAGCAGCGGGCCGGGCGGCGGCCCGTCCAGCTCGTCATCGGCCGGCTCGGCCCGGCAGGACGGCGGCATGGCCGCGGCCAGGTCGCGTCCCCGCTGCCCGTCGGCGCCGCCAAGCACCGGGCGCCACCGCGCGGCGTGCGTCTCGTCCTGGCGGACCAGGACCGGCAGCACGCGGCCGCGGGCCGCCAGATCGGCGGCGAAGCGGGCCACGGCCGCCAGGTAGGGCAACGAGCCGCCCGGCGTCACCGCGGGCTCATCGAGCTGGCTGAACCGGCCGAGCACGTCCAGCGCGGCGGCCGGGTCGAAGACGAGCACCGGTACCCGCCACCGGGCCAGCGACACCCGGCCGACCGGCCCGCGCCGGACCGGGCCCGCCACCGCAGCATCCGCCACCGCAGAATCCGCCACCGCCAGAGCGACCGGGCCCAGAGCTGCCGGGCCCAGAGCTGCCGGGCCCAGAGCGGCCGGGCCCAGGGCGGCCGGGCCCAGAGCGGCAGGGGACAGAGGAGCGGCCGGGCCCAGAGCGGCAGGGGCCAGAGCGGCAGGGGCCAGAGCGGCAGACGGCTGGCCCAGCTGAGGGGAGGCGAGCGGCGCGCGGCCGGCCGAGGGCAGCAGCAGCGTCAGCTCGTCATCGACGGCCTTGCGGGCGGCGTCGGACCCCGGCCAGGGCAGGTCGGCGAGCAGGCCGGCCAGCTCGGAGGCGGGCCAGGCGAAGGGGTGGGGCCGGAGGGTTCGCGGCGAGCCGCCCCGGACAAAACCCGCGGTCCGGTGCAGTTCCGGGTCCTCGGCCCACAGGCAGAGCGCTCCCTTCGCCCAGATCCCGTGCAGGGTGGTGCTGGCTCTGCTGCTTTGCGCTTCCGTGGCCCCACCCGCCTCCCCACGCCCCTTCAACGGCGCTGCCTTCGCTCGTCGCTCGTTCCTCAGTCCAGGCGCCCCCACAGCGCGACCTTAGCTCCGGGGTACGTCATTGGGGACCGGTAGCCGTTCATCGTACCGAGGCGACGCGAGGTCAGAACGGGGAAGCGGCGACAAAGTAGCAGGCTGACCCGCCGAAACGGTGGCGGGTGGGTCAGCTGGGGGTGCTGGGACCGGTGACGGGTTCCTCGACGTGACTAGCACCGTTGCTAGCGGCGCTGCTAGCGGCGTTCTGGGGGGCGGCGGAGGGATCGGGGGTGATCTTGCGGAACTGCTTGTTCATCGATCGGAGCAGGAAGACAAGCGCGACGGCGATGCCGGCTACCACGAGGAAGCCGAGCACCCCGGGCTCGACGTCGCTGACCGACGAGGAGGTCGCCGCGAGTACCCCGAACGTCACAGGCTCACCCTCTCCCGGACGCCCGCGAACAGGTCGTCCTCTGGCAGATCGGTGTCGACCACCGACCTAGCCAGATGATAGTCCTCCGTCGGCCAGGCGGACCGCTGCACGTCGATCGGGCAGCGGAACCAGAAGCCAGCCGGGTCGACCTGGGTGGCATGAGCCTTCAGGGCCCGATCCCTGACCTCGAAGAAGTCGCCGCACGGCACCCTGGTGGTGATCTCGAACTCGTGCTGGTCGTGCCCGCGCTCGGCCGCCCGGGCCGCCCGCTCCTCGAAGATCTTCGTGTACGGCGACTCCAGGCCGCGGCGGATCATCTCCTCGTGCAGGGCCACGAACTTCGCGCCGTGAAACGAGGCGAAGTAGTACAGCTTGAGCGGCTGCCACGGCTCGCCGGAATCCGGGTACGCGTCCGGGTCGGCGGCGGCCTCGAACGCCGCCACCGCGACCCGGTGGGTCATGATGTGGTCGGGGTGCGGATAGCCGCCCTCTTCGTCGTAGGTGATCATCACGTGCGGCTTGAACTCGCGGATGGCCCGGACCAGCGGCTCGGCCGCCGCCGCCACCTCGGTGAGCGCGAAGCAGCCCTCGGGCAGCGGCGGCTTGGGGTCGCCCTCGGGCAGGCCGGAGTCGACGAAACCGAGGAAGCGCTGTTCAACGCCGAGTATCTCCCGGGCTCGCGCCATCTCCGCCCGCCGCACGCCGGGAATGTCGGCCTTGATCTCCGGGCGGTCCATGGCCGGGTTCAGGATGTCACCGCGTTCCCCGCCGGTCATCGTGGCCACCAGCACCTGGGCGCCCTCGCGGACATAGCGCGCCATCGTCGCGGCGCCCTTGCTCGACTCGTCATCCGGGTGCGCGTGCACGGCCATCAGCCGGACCTGGCTTTGCAACAGGGGTCTCCCTCACTTGAACCTTCAGTCCCGCCAACACCCGTTCACCTGCACGACATTCCCCAGTCGGGGCCATGGCGCGGTTCTCCCATTTGACTCCAGCGCCCAAGTCACCGACGCTAGTTAGCCTCAGACAGATTAAACCCCCCGAGGACCGACCCACGGTCCCGCGGACTTGACGTCCTGCGCAGTACCAAGGAGTGCCCGTGACTGAGACGCGCGAAGACACCGTCACCTGGTTGACCCAGGAGGCGTACGACCGGCTCAAGGCCGAGCTTGACCACCTTTCAGGACCGGGGCGCGTCGATATCGCGAAGAAGATCGAGGCGGCCCGCGACGAGGGCGACCTGAAGGAGAACGGCGGCTACCATGCGGCCAAGGACGAGCAGGGCCAGATCGAGGCGCGGATCATCACCCTCCAGCACATCCTGGAAAACGCCCGGGTGGGCGGTCCGCCGCGCACCGATGGCGTGGTCGGCCCGGGCATGACCGTCACCATCCGGTTCGTCAAGGACGACGACGAGGTGACGTTCCTGCTCGCCTCCCGTGAGGAGAGCGGCTCGCCGATCGACGTCTACTCGCCCCGCTCGCCGCTCGGCGCCGCCATCTCGGGCAAGAAGGTGGGCGAGCGGGCCACCTACTCGCTGCCGAACGGCCGCCCCTGCACCGTCGAGATCCTGGAAGCCGTCCCGTACGTCGGGGTGTAAAACCCTTTGTGCCGAACGGGCCGTGGTCTTCCCGACCACGGCCCGCGCGGCCTTACGGGTGGCTACGCCGGGTGGCTACGATATGAGCTCGGCCTGCTGGCTGGGGGTTTCCCCGGCTCCCTGGGCGGGCGTCCGGCCGCGCAGCGGGACCTCCTTGATCAGCAAGGCCAGCACGAAGATAAGCACCGCGAAGGGCGTGGTCCACAGGAACACGCCCTGGATCGCGTGCGCGATGGCGTAGAACACGTCGTGCTTGACCAGCGCGGGCAGCTTGTTGACCACGGTCGGGTCGAGCTGACCGCCGTTGACGTTGATGTGCACCCCGGACCCGACGGCCGCCCGCAGCGAACCGGTGAGGCGGCTGGCGAAGACCGCACCGAACGCGGACACGCCGAGCGAGCCGCCGATCTGCTGGAAGAACATCCGGGCGCTGCTGGCCACGCCCATGTCCCGCGGCTCGACGCTGTTCTGCGCGATCAACGACACCATCTGCATGAGGAAGCCCATGCCCAGGCCGAGCACGACGTAGTAAATGCCCGAGGTCAGCCGGCTGGTGTCGGCACCCAGCCTGGTCAGCAGGAACAGGCCCACGGTCATGATGGCCCCGCCGAAGACCGGGAACAGCTTGTACCGGCCGGTCTTGGTCGTCAGCTGGCCCGACACGATCGAGGTGATCGTCACCCCGACCATCATCGGGGTCAGCATCAGCCCGCTGACCACCGCCGACGCGCCCTGGACCGTCTGCTGGTACAGCGGCAGGAACGTCATCGCGCCGAACATGGCCAGGCCGGTGAGGAACGTCAGCGCCATCGTGACCGAGAAGTTCCGGTTCCGGAAGACGTGCAGCGGCAGGATCGGCTCGGCCGCCCTGGTCTCGGTGACCAGGAATCCCGCCGTGGCCGCCACGGTGATCACGCCGAGGCCGATGATCTGCACCGAACTCCAGGCGTACTCTGTGCCGCCGAAGGTGGCCAGCAGGATGACCGCGATCGCGGCCACGGCGAGCAGGCCGCCGCCCAGGTAGTCGATCGTGTGGCTGACCTTCTTCGCGGGCACGTGCAGGACGGCGAGCAGGTAGATCAGCGCCGCGCCGCCCAGCGGGAGGTTGATGTAGAAGATCCAGCGCCAGGAGAAGCTGTCGGTGATGAACCCGCCGGCCAGCGGACCGCCGATCGTGGCGAGCATCATCACCACCATCATGTAGCTCATGTAGCGGCCGCGCTCGCGCGGCGCCACGATGTCGCCGAGCGTGGCCATCGCGCCGACCATGAGACCGCCTGCGCCTAGGCCCTGGATCGCGCGGAACGTGATGAGCTGCGTCATGTCCCGCGACAGGCCGGACAGCGCCGAGCCCGCCAGGAAGATCACGATCGCGAAAATGAACAGCTTCTTGCGGCCGTACATGTCGCCGAGCTTGCCGTAGAACGGCGTGGTCACGGTCGAGGCCAGCACATAGGCGGTGACCACCCAGGCCAGGTGGGTCACCCCGCCCAGGCTGCCCACGATCCGCGGCAGCGCCGTGCCCACGATGAGCTGGTCGAGCATGGCCAGCAGGATCGCCATCAGCAATCCTGGCAGCACGATCAAGACCTCGCGCCGGTCCGCGTAATGCGTCCCGTCCGCCCCCGGCCCGGCCGTCCCAGCTCCCGCCGCGACCGCTTCGTCGCCTGTTGGCTCCGCCACCCGTCCGCTCCTTCCGGCCCGTTTCGCGGCCGACCCGGTGCGTTGACTTACCGGCCGGCAAGTCATTATCCTAAAATCACCACTTACCGGCCGTCAAGTAAATTGGCGGCCCCGGCCTCGCGAGGGAGCACGAGACGTCCATGCACGACGCGGCGGCCAAGCCGCGGACCGATACCCGGGCCCGCGTCCAGCAGGTGGCGCTCGAGCTCTTCGCCGAGCAGGGGTACGAGAAGACGTCGCTGCGCGAGATCGCCGAGCGCCTGGGGGTGACCAAGGCCGCCCTGTACTACCACTTCAGGTCCAAGGACGATATCGTCCACAGCTTCACCGACGACTATTTCGCCGAGTTCGACGCGCTCGTGGCGTGGGCCATGGAGCAGCCACGGAGCGAGGCGACCCGGCGCGAGGTGCTCAACCGTTACGTGGGGATCGTACTGGCCGGCCACGAGGTCTTCCGCTTCCTTGAGCAGAACCGTGCCTCGGTCGAGACCATGCACGGCGAAAAGGCCCGGTTCGCTCGCTTCCGCGATCGGCTCGACGATCTCGTCGACGTGCTGGTGGGCTCCGACGCCCCGCTGCGGGACCGGGTGCGGGCCAGCACGGCCGTGCTCGCGGTCGGCGCGACCTGCCGGTTCTACCTGCGGCAGGCGGACGATCTGGACAAGCTGCGCGCCATCGTGCTTGAGATAGCCACCGACCTGACCAGCTAGGCCCCGGCCGGGCGGGTCAGCTAGGCCCGTGGCCGGGCGGGTCAGCTACGCCCGTGGCCGGGCGGGCCGCCGCAGCCAGGCCAGGACGGGCTTGGTGTCACCTCGGTCCAGGACGAAGGCCACCGCTCCGAACGCGATGACCGCACAGCCGGCCGCGACCACGGCGGTACCGGCCGCCAGCAGCTTGCCGGCCGCCGGCGCGGCCAGGCAGATGCTCACGCCCACGGCCGCGCTGACCGCTCCGGCCGCCAGCCCGGCCGCGGTCGCGCGGCCGACGCCCTGCAGCGCCGCCCGGCCGCAGATCCGGCGGGTCGCCATCACCACCGGGACGACCACCACGGTCTGGCCGATGGTGTACCCCAGGGCGAGCGCGGCCACGACCAGCCGGGCCGGAGCCAGCTCGGCCAGGACCACGTCGGCCACGATCACCAGCAGCGAGCTTCCGGCCAGCGCCGCGGCGGCGACCTTGAGCCGCCCGAGCGCGAACATCACCCGCGACATGTTGGCGATCACCGCGACGCCCGCGATGCCGGGCGCGAACAAGACGAACGCCTCGATCAGCTCGGGCCGTTGATCCGGTTGCCGGGCCAGGACATGAGCGGCGGGGATGGCGATCGCCGCGATCACGGCGGTGCCGAGCCACGACAGCAGCATGACCGCCCGGGTCGAGCCGGCGCAGGTCCGGTCGAAGGTCGGCCCGTCCCGGGCGGCCAGGACCGGGAACGCGCTGACCACGACGGAGGTGGCCAGGACCGAGGAGACCGAGCTGAACACCTGCCAGGCGTAGTTGTAGATGACGATCGCGCCCGTGGGCCCGCGTCCGTTGGCCAGCGTGATGGTGATCACGGAGGACAGGTCGATGACGATGAGCTCGATCACGCCGACGAGCGCCAGGCCGCCGGCCCGGCGGGCCACTCCGGGCGGGAACCGCAGCGTGGGCCGGAGCCGCAGGTGCAGCCGCCACGTCGGCACCGCACCCACGGCCACCAGCGCGGCGATGCCCAGCGTGCTGCCCGCCGCCAGGACCAGCTCGGCCGACAGCGGCATCGCTGACAGCGGCCGCCCCCGGCCCAGGGGCACGAAGGCCAGGCAGGCCGCGATGACTACGAGGCTGGCGACGGCCGGCCCGAGGGCAGGCCCGG
Organism: uncultured Actinomycetes bacterium; assembly: GCA_963808315.1. Lineage (GTDB taxonomy): Bacteria > Actinomycetota > Actinomycetes > Streptosporangiales > Streptosporangiaceae > Palsa-504. The sequence continues at coordinate 171,404 of CAWEFK010000002.1, forward strand.
TGAACCGGCGATGCGCCTGCAGCAGGCCGTAGAGCACGACCGAGAGCCCGTACAGCAGCACCTGCGGCGCGAACACCTGCAGCATGTGACCCGTGGCGTTGACCACGTCAGCCCGGACGCAGTGCGCATGGGAGTTGACCGGGTTCAGCAGCGAGGCGATCGGCCCGGCCAGCACCTCGACCACCAGGGTCAGCGGCACCAAGATGACCACGGACCAGGTCAGCAGCGCCGAGGAAATCTGGCCGACGCGCGCCTTCTCGGCCGGGTCGGCCGCCGACCGCTCGGCCGGGCGCGCCAGTACCGGGATCATCGCGCTGGTCAGCGCGCCACCGAGGACCAGCTCGTAGACCAGGCTGGGCACCTGGTTGGCGGTGACGTACGCCGTGCCCAGGCAGCTCGCCCCGACGGTCTGCGAGAACACAAGCACGCGGCCGAGCCCGAACATCCGGGACAGCAGGGTCAGCCCCGCTATGAGCGCGGCGCCGCGGGCGATGCCCGCGGCGCGCCGCGGCGCCAGCTCAGAGGTCACGGCACCGGCCAGGCCCCCACCCCGCTAGTTCGCTCGTCCAGTGGCTGAGATCCCCGCGGGACCGCAGATCGGTAAGAATACGGCACGCAGCCGGGACGCACGGCGCCCCCGGCTGAATTACCTGGCCGGGGCGTTAGCCGCGGCCCGGACCAGCGGGAGGACACGGTAAGGAACCTGGGCGGCCAGCGAGATCAACGTGGCCGAGCGCACCACACCCTCGGCGGACACGATCTTGTCGATCACGCGTTGCAGGTCCGCGTTGGAGCGGGCCACCACCCGGCAGAGCATGTCACCCGCCCCGGTGATCGTGTGCACCTCGAGCACCTCGGGGATCGCGCTGAGCCGCTCCGCGACCGGGTCGTGCCCGCCCGCCTGGCTGATCTCGATGGTGATGAACGCGGTGACCTCGTAGCCGAGCGCCGCCGGATCCACCTCGGGCCCGTAACCGGTGATCAGGCCCCGCTCGGTCATCCGGTCCAGCCGCGCCTGCACGGTGCCGCGCGCCACCCCGAGCCGCCTGGAGGCCTCGAGCACGCCCACCCTCGGCTCGGCCGCCAGCAGTTCGATGAGCGCCGCATCCAGCCGGTCGATCGCCTCAGGACCACTGGTAGTCATGTTGTACACATGTACCACTGTCCGTTCGGAATAAATAGGCAAACTGACCAGTAATTACGTACTTGGTTGCGCATTTTGGTAACGCGATCGCATGATTGCCACATGACCACGCCAGCGCAGGACAGTTTCCCCATCATCGGCATGGACGCCGTGGTCTTCGCGGTCGGCAACGCGAAGCAGGCGGCGCACTTCTACTCGACCGCGTTCGGCATGCGGCGGGTGGCTTACCGCGGCCCCGAGACCGGGTACCCGGACGAGGCGGCGCACGTCCTGGAGGCGGGCGACGCGCGGTTCGTGTTCCGCGGCCCGGCCCGGCCCGGCACCGCCTTGGGCGAGCGGGTGGCCGCGCACGGCGACGGCGTCGCCGACCTGGCGCTGCAGGTCAGCTCAGCGGAAACCGCCTACGACTACGCGGTCGCGCACGGCGCCCGCGGCCTGACGGCACCGCACATCGCCGAGGACGACTCGGGCAAGGTCGTGCTGGCCACCATAGAAACCTACGGCGATACCCGGCACACGCTGGTGGAGCGGTCCGGTTACTCCGGGCCTTACCTGCCCGGCTACGTGCCGGCCGGGCCGGTCACGGCGCCCGGCGAACGGCCCTTCTTCACCGAGATCGACCACTGCGTGGGCAACGTCGAGCTCGGCAAGATGGACGAGTGGGTGGATTTCTACCACCGGGTCATGGGCTTCACGAACATGAAGGAGTTCGTCGGAGACGACATCGCCACCGAGTACTCCGCGCTGATGAGCAAGGTCGTCGCGGACGGGAGCCGCAAGGTCAAGTTCCCGCTGAACGAACCCGCCGTCGGCCAGCGTAAGTCGCAGATCGACGAGTACCTGGAGTTCTACGGCGGTCCCGGGGTCCAGCACATCGCGCTGACCACCGACGACATCGTGGCCAGCGTCCGGGCCATGACGGCGGCGGGGGTCGAGTTCCTGGCCACGCCCGGCAGCTACTACGACCAGCTCGGCACCTGGGTCGGCGACACCCGCGTGCCGATCGACGAGCTGCGCGAGCTTGGCATCCTGGCCGACCGGGACGAGGACGGCTACCTGCTGCAGATCTTCACCCAGCCGGTGCAGGACCGGCCCACCGTGTTCTTCGAGCTGATCGAGCGGCACGGATCGCAGGGGTTCGGCAAGGGGAACTTCAAGGCGCTGTTCGAGGCGATCGAGCGGGAGCAGGCCAAGCGCGGCCACCTGTAAAGGTCAGGCGAAGGCCAGCGTGTAGCCTGCGGCGCGCAGCGCCTCGATCACGTCGCCGCAGTGCTCCGGCCCGCGGGTCTCGACCTGCAGGACCACTTCGACCTCGTCGACGTGCAGGCGCGGGGCCAGCCGCTCGTGTCCGACCTCCAGCACGTTGGCGCCCAGATCGGCCAGGTCAGCCAGGAGCTTGGCCAGCGACCCCGGGCGATCGGGCAGCCGGCAGCGGAACGCCAGGTAGCGCCCGGCCGCGGTGAGGCCGTGCCGGAGCAGCTTGGACAGCAGCAGCGGGTCAATGTTGCCGCCGGACAGGATCACCACCACCGGCGGCGTGAAGTCACGGGCGTGCTCGATCAGGGCTGCCACCCCGGCGGCCCCGGCGGGCTCCACCACCTGCTTGGCCCGCTCCAGGCACAGCAGCAGGCCGCGGGACAGGCTCTCCTCCGAGATCGTGACGATCCGCTCGGCCAGGGCGGACAAGATGGCGAACGGGATCTCCCCGGCCGGCTGACCGCGATGCCGTCGGCCATGGTGGGCGTGCCGTGGACCGCTACCGGGTGACCCGCCGCCAGCGAGCCCGGATACGGGGATACGGCTTCGGCCTGGACCCCCACCACCCGGATCTCCGGGTCCAGGCTCTTGACCGCCACCGCGACACCGGCCGCGAGACCGCCGCCGCCCACCGGGACCACGACGGTACGCACCTGCGGGCACTGCTCGAAGACCTCGAAGCCGAGGGTGCCCTGGCCCGCCACGATGTCCGCGTGGTTGAACGGGTGGATGAAGACCGCGCCGGTGCGCTCCGAGTAGGCCAGGGCCTCGGCCAGAGCGTCTTCGACGTTGCTGCCGTGCATGATCACCTGCGCGCCGTAACCGCGGGTCGCCTGCACCTTGGGCAGCGGCGCCCCGTGGGGCATCACCACCGTCGCCGCGCAGCCGAGCAGCCCGGCCGCGTACGCGACACCCTGAGCGTGGTTGCCCGCGCTGGCCGCGACCACGCCGCGGGCCCGTTCGGCGCTGCTGAGCTTGGCGATCCTCAGGTAGGCGCCGCGGACCTTGAAGGAGCCGGTGCGCTGCAGGTTCTCGCACTTCAAGTAAACCGGCCCCCCGACCGTCTCGGACAGCACCCAGGAGTGCAGCATGGGCGTGTCGGAGATCACACCATGGAGCAACTTGCGGGCGCCGGCTACGTCTTCGGAGCTGACCACGTCAGGTGTTATTCCCACGGGATGCAAGTGTGCCACCCTCTCGCGATCCCGGCGGCCGTAGCCGGGGGCCAGCCTCCGGCCGCCGCCGCGCACAGGCTTCGGGCCGGAGCATGGGGCCGCCCGGATGCGAAGACGTACGATCACGACATACTGTCGAATGGTGCAGCAACACAGCCAGCGTCATCACGCAAGTACGCCCGCGGGCGCCGACCGTGCTCCCCGCAGCGAGCCACCGAGCCCCGCCACCCTAGCCGAGCTGCGAGCCAGCGGCCATGAATACCGCGGCGTCAAGGACGAGATCAGGCAGAACCTGCTCGCCCGGATGCGGGCCGGGCGCGATCCCTTTCCCGGCATCGTCGGGTTCGGGCAGACCGTCCTGCCGCACCTCGAGCGCGCGCTGATCGCCGGGCACGACATCATCCTGCTGGGCGAACGAGGCCAGGGTAAGACCCGGCTGATCCGGACCCTGGGCGGGTTGCTCGACGAGTGGACCCCGGTCGTCGCGGGCTGCGAGATCAACGACCATCCGTACTCCCCGGCCTGCGCGCGGTGCCGGCGGCTCGCCGCCGAGCTGGGTGAGGACCTGCCGGTCAGCTGGCGGCACGCCAGCGACAGATACGGCGAGAAGCTCGCGACCCCGGACACCAGCGTCGGCGACCTGATCGGCGACATCGACCCGGTCAAGGTGGCGCAGGGGCGCACCCTCGGCGATCCGGAGACCATCCACTACGGGCTGGTGCCCAGGACCAACCGGGGCATCTTCTCCCTCAACGAGCTGCCTGACCTGGCCGAGCGGATCCAGGTGTCGCTGCTGAACGTGCTGGAGGAGCGCGACATCGGCATCCGCGGCTACGCGCTGCGGCTCCCGCTTGACCTGCTGCTCGTGGCCAGCGCCAACCCGGAGGACTACACCAACCGGGGCCGCATCATCACCCCGCTCAAGGACAGGTTCGGCGCGGAGATCCGCACCCACTACCCGCTGGAGCTGGCCGACGAGCTCGCCCTGATCCGGCAGGAAGCCGACATCAGGACGACCGCCGAGCTGCCCGACCACCTGGTCGAGGTGATCGCCAGGTTCACCCGGGGAGTCCGTGAATCGCCGGCCGTCGACGCTCGCTCCGGGGTGTCCGCGCGGTTCGCCATCGCGGCGGCGGAAAGCGCGGCGGCCTCCGCGGTGCGCCGGTCCGCGCTGGCCGGGCTCACCGACGAGACACCCGTCACCCGGGTCTGCGACCTGCCCGCCGTGGTCAGCACGCTGCGCGGCAAGGTGGAGTTCGAGGTCAGCGAGGAAGGCCGGGAGGAAGAGATCCTCGGCGCCCTGCTGCGGCGGGCGATCGCCGACACGTTCCGCTCCCGGCTGGGCAACGTCGACCTTTCCGGTCTGCTGGCCAAGTTCGAAGAGGGCGGAACCGTGGAGTCGGGCGAGCTGGTGCCCGCCGCCGACCTGCTGCAGCGGATCGGCGAGGTTCCCGGGCTGGCCAAGATGATGGCCAGGCTCGGCATGGACGGCGGCGAATCCTTCGGGCACGCGGCCGCCGCGATCGAGTTCGCCCTGGAAGGGCTCTACCTGATGCGCCGGCTATCCAAGGACAGCGCGAGCGGCACCAACGTGTACCGGACCTGAGAAGATGGCCAACTACCGTTACGGCCGGTACACCGACGGCCCGGACCCGCTGGCGCTGCCGTACGACGTGCGCGGTGCCGTCGATGAGATGGGCGACGCGATCCTGGCCGGCGCCGACCCGGCCGACGCCCTCCGGGACCTGCTCAGAAGGGGCCAGACCGGGCGGCGCGGGCTGGATGACCTGCTCCGGCGGGTGCGCGACAGGCAGCGGGATGTCCGCAGCAGCGGCCGCCTCGACGGCATCCTCGAGCAGGCCCGCGCCCTGCTCGACACCGCCGTGGGGCAGGAGCGCGCCGAGCTTTTCCCCGACCCGGGCGACGAGGCCAGGCTGCGCGAAGCCGACCTGGACGCGCTGCCCGCCGATACGGCCCAGGCGATCAGGCAGCTGGCCGACTACGACTGGCGTTCGGCCGCGGCCCGCCAGACCTTCGACCGGCTGAAGGACCTGCTGCGCAGCGAGGTGCTCGACAGCCAGTTCCGCGGCATGAAGCAGGTCATGCAGAACCCCGACCCGCAGGCGATGCAGCGGGTCAAGGACATGCTCGCGGACCTGAACCAGATGCTGGCGGCGGATGCGCGCGGTGAGCACACCCCGGCCGACTTCGAACGCTTCATGGACCATCACGGTGAGCTGTTCCCCGACCACCCGCAGAACCTCGAGGAGCTGGTCGACTCCCTGATCAGCCGGATGGCCGCGGCCGAACGGCTGCTGCGCTCGCTCAGTGCCGAACAGCGCGAGGAGCTCGCCGGGCTGATGGCCAGCGCCATGGACGACGCGGGCCTGGCCGCCGAGATGGCCGCTCTGGCCGACGCGCTCAGGTCCAGGCGCCCCGAACTCGACCGGGCCGACCTGGCCGGCGGCGTCCAGATGTCCGGTTCAGAACCGCTCGGCCTGGGGGACGCCACCACGGCGCTGGCCGAACTCGCCGACCTGGCGGAGCTGGAATCGGCGCTCAGCCAGGACTACCCGGGCGCGAGTTTGGACGACATCGACGAAGAGGCGGTCAGGCGGGCCTTCGGCCGGCAGGCGGTGGACGACGTCGAGGCCCTGCGCCGGATCGAGCGCGAGCTGGAACGGCAGGGTTACCTGGCCCGCAGCGGCGGCCAGCTCGAGCTCACCCCCAAGGCCGTGCGCAGGCTGGGCGACACGGCGCTGCGGCGGATCTTCGCCGACCTGAGCTTCGGCAGCCGGTCCGGCGACCATGACCAGCGGGACGCCGGCCAGGCGGGCGAGCTGACCGGCACCACCCGACCGTGGGAGTTCGGCGACGAACAGGCCCTCGACGTCCCCGCCACCGTACGCAACGCGCTGCTCCGCAGCGCGCGCACCGGGGGCTTGCCCCGGCCGGGGGGGAATGGGGGGCGGGCAGCCCCCCCATGAGCGGGGGGGGTCTTGGGGGGGTCGTCCCCCCCGGCTAGCACCGAGCGACTTCGAGGTCGCGGAGACCGAGCGGCGGACCGCCGCGGTCGTCTCCCTGCTTGTCGACCTGTCCTACTCCATGCAGCTGCGCGGGACCTGGGCCGCGGCCAAGCAGACGGCACTCGCGCTGCACGCGCTGCTGCGCAGCAAATACCCCCAGGACGCCGTCCAGGTCATCGGCTTTTCCAACTACGCACGCGAACTGCGCGAGACGGAGCTCGCCGGGCTCGGCTGGGACATGGTCCAGGGCACCAACCTGCACCACGCGCTGTTGCTGGCCGGACGCCACATCGACAAGCACCCCGAGCACGAGCCGGTTGTCCTGATCGTGACGGACGGCGAGCCGACGGCGCACCTGCAGCGCGACGGACGATCCTGGTTCGACTGGCCGCCGTCGCCCGAGACGCTTGAACTCACCCTGGCCGAGGTCGATAAAATGACCCGCAGGCACGCTGCGCTAAATATTTTCATGCTGGCTGACGACGCCAGGCTCAGTGCGTTCGTTGACAATGTAGCGAGGAGAAACGGTGGCCGCGTGCTGCAGGCGGCGCCCGAACGTCTCGGTGAGTATGTCATCCGGGACTTCCTACGCACCCGCGGCGCCAGTCGAAGGTAGATTTTCTTAGTCGGCTGGGACCCTAGGCTTGGTGCGGCCGGCCGGCACCAGGCGGCCGCGGTCGGCCGGCAACTAACGGAGCTTTACCGCATTGCCCAAACCAGGAGGAATCGTGAGTTCTACGAGCGGATCAGTCGAGAGGTCATCGGGTAAGACGATACTCGCCGTGATCCTCGGCATCATCGCGCTGATTTTCATCGTGGTGGCCATCATTTACCTGGCCGAACCGGCCAAATCGCTGCCCAGCTTCATCCCCGGGCACATCGCCGGCTCCAGCGGTCATCACCCGCTCAAGGCGACTGGCTCGTTGGTCGTGGGCATTGTCTTCGCGGTCGGTGCCTGGTTCGCCCTCGCCTACAAGCCCAAGCCGCAGGCCCCGGCCGCCAGCGACGTGGAGAGCTCGCCCGCAGCCCGGAACTGACACCGCCGGCGCCCGCGCCCGCTGTGGCGGGACGCGGGCGCTTTGGGGGTTACCGGCTGTTCAGGGCCTGACGCAGGTCATGAATCAGGTCGTCGCAGTCCTCGATGCCGACCGACAGCCTGACCAGGTCGGCCGGGACCTCCAGGGCTGAGCCGGTGACCGAGGCGTGCGTCATCCGGCCAGGGTGCTCGATCAGCGATTCCACCCCGCCGAGCGATTCGGCCAAGGTGAACAGCCGGGTGCGGCCGCACGTGCGCACCGCGGCGTCGGCGCCGGCCAGCATCCGGAACGACACCATGCCGCCGAACGCCCGCATCTGCTCCTGGGCCGTCTTGTGACCCGGGTGCGTGGGCAGGCCCGGGTAGAACACCTCGGCGATGGCAGGGTGTTCGGCCAGCATCTGCGCGATCCGCATCGCGTTCCGGCAGTGCCGGTCCATCCGTACCGCCAGCGTCCGCAGGCCGCGCAGGGTCAGCCACGAGTCGAACGGGCCGGCCACGGCGCCGGTCGCATTCTGCGTGAACGCGACCCGCTCGCCGAGCTCGGCGTCGGCGACCACCACCGCCCCGCCGATGACGTCGGAATGCCCGCCCAGGTACTTGGTCGTGGAGTGCACCACGGCATCGGCACCCAGGGTGAGCGGCTGCTGCAGGTACGGCGAGGCGAACGTGTTGTCCACCACCAGCATCGCCCCGGCCTCGTGCGCGGCCTGCGCCAGGGCGCGGATGTCGGCGATGTTCAGCAGCGGGTTCGTCGGCGTCTCCGCCCAGACCACCTTGACCGGCCGGGCCGCGAGCTGCTCGCGCACCGCGGCGAGGTCGGACAGGGCCACCACGCTGTAGGTCAGGCCCCAGCCGGCCAGCACCTTGGCGAAGAGCCGGTAGGTGCCGCCGTACGCGTCGTCGGGGATGAGCACGTGATCCCCTGGCGAGCACACCGTCCGGAGCAGGCAGTCCTCCGCCGCCATCCCGGAGGCGAAGGCCAGCGCGCCGGCCCCCTCCTCCAGCGCGGTCAGACACTGCTCAAGCGCGGTCCTGGTGGGGTTGGCGGAACGGGCGTATTCGTAGCCGCCGCGCAGCCCGCCGACCCCGTCCTGCTTGAACGTGGACACCTGGTAGATGGGCGGGACCACGGCCCCGGTCAGCGGGTCAGGCTCCTGGCCCGCGTGGATGGCCAGGGTCTCGAATCCGTCTAGGCTGGTCATGGCGGCGTGCCTTTCTTGGTGTTCTGGCGTTGGGGTGGGGGGTGGGCGGTCAGCTGCCTGCGGCCAGGAAGGTCAGCACGTCCTGCCGGGTGAGCAGCCCGGAAGGCTTGCCGTCCACGTGCACCACCGCGGCTCCGGCCTTCTCCAGGGCGAGCACCGCGCGCGAGACCGGCTCGCCCGAGCCGACGCTGGGCAGCGGCGGCGACATGTGCCCGCCGACCGGGTCCGCGGGCGTGGCCCGGCCGGTCACCAGGGCGTCGAGCAGGTCGCGTTCCACCACCGACCCGACCATCTCCGCCGCCATCACCGGCGGCTCCTCCTTGACCACGGGCAGCTGGGAGACGTCATACTCGCGCAGCAGCGCGATGGCCGCGCCGACGCTTTCTTCCGGGTGCACATGCACGAACTCGGGCAGGCTGCGCTCTTTCCTCGCCAGCACGTCGGCCACCAGCGGTTCCGAGGTCTGCGCGGACAGGAAGCCGTAGTCGGCCATCCACTCGTCGTTGAAGATCTTGGCGAGGTAACCACGGCCGCCGTCCGGCAGCAGCACCACGACCACGGCGTCAGGGCCGGCCGCCGCCGCGACCCGCAGCGCGGCCGCGGCCGCGAGGCCGGACGAGCCGCCGGTGAGCAGCGCTTCCTCGCGAGCTAGCCGCCGGGTCATACCGAACGACTCCGCGTCGCTGATCGCGATGATCTCGTCGCAGACGGACGGATCGTAGGTCGCCGGCCAGATGTCCTCGCCCACGCCCTCCACCAGATAGGGGCGCCCGGATCCGCCTGAGTAGACCGAACCCTCGGGATCGGCGCCGATGATCCGCACCGCCCCGGCCGAGATCTCCTTCAGGTACCGGCCGGTGCCCGTGATGGTGCCGCCGGTGCCGATGCCGGCCACGAAGTGGGTCACCGTGCCGTCCGTTTGCGACCAGATCTCCGGACCCGTGCTCGCGTAGTGCGAGGCCGGGTTCTGCGCGTTCGCGTACTGGTCGGGTTGCCAGCCGCCAGGCGTCTCGGCGGCCAGGCGGCGAGCGACGCTGTAATAGGAATCGGGATGGTCGGGCGCGACCGTGCCGGGACAGACCACCACGTCAGCGCCGTAGGCGCGCAGCACGCCGATCTTGTCCTGCCCGACCTTGTCGGGGCAGACGAAGACGCACCGGTAGCCGCGCTCCGCCGCGACGATGGCGAGTCCGACCCCGGTATTGCCCGAGGTGGGCTCGACGATCGTCCCGCCGGGCCGCAGTTCTCCCGTCGCCTCGGCCGCGGCGATCATCCGCATCGCGATGCGGTCCTTGACCGACCCGCCCGGGTTGAAGTACTCCACCTTGGCGAGCACCGTGGCCCCGGGGATACCCCTGGTCACCGACCGCAACCGGACCAACGGGGTGTTTCCGACCAGATCGCTCAGTGAGTCATGCACCTGCATGGTTGTTCCTCTTCCTGGCCTGGTGGGGCAGGCTCGCGGGCCCGGACCGAGGCTACCGGATTCCCGGTCGCCTGGCCCGCGGGCGGCCGGTTCCCGCCAGGGACATAGTCTGGATGCACCCTATGCGAGGAGGCTATTGTCATGCCCGAAGCAGTCATCGTCGCCACCGCACGGTCGCCGATTGGCCGGGCCGGCAAGGGCGCCCTCGCCAGTATCCGCCCGGACGACCTGACGGCGCAGATCGTGGCCGCGGCGCTGGCCAAGGTACCGCAGCTCGATCCCGCCGACATCACCGACCTGATGCTCGGCTGCGGCCTGCCCGGCGGTGAGCAGGGGTTCAACCTGGCCCGCGTGGTCGCGGTGCTGTCCGGACACGACCACTTGCCCGGTACGACCGTCAACCGGTACTGCTCCTCGTCGCTGCAGACCACCCGGATGGCCTTCCACGCGATCAAGGCCGGCGAGGGCGACGTGTTCATCTCGGCCGGGGTGGAGTGCGTGAGCAGGATGGCCAAGGGCAGCAGCGACTCCCTGCCCGACACCAAGAATCCGCTCTTCGCCGACGCCCAGGACCGTACCGGTCAGGCTCAGGCCGGCCACGCCGATCCATGGCACGACCCGCGCGAAGACGGGCTGCTGCCGGACATCTACATAGCCATGGGCCAGACCGCGGAAAACGTCGCCGGCCTGCGCGGTATCACCCGCGAGGAGCAGGACGAGTTCGGCGTGCGCTCGCAGAACCTGGCGGAGAAGGCCATTGCCAACGGGTTCTGGTCGCGGGAGATCACGCCGGTTACGCTGCCCGACGGCACCGTGGTCACGGCCGACGACGGGCCCCGGCCGGGCACCACGATCGAGAAGGTCGCCGCGCTGAAACCGGTCTTCCGCCCCGATGGCACCGTAACCGCCGGGAACTGCTGCCCGCTCAACGACGGCGCCGCCGCGGTCGTGGTGATGAGCGACGTCAAGGCCGCCGAGCTCGGCCTCACGCCGCTGGCACGCATCGTCTCCTCCGGCGTGACCGCGCTATCGCCCGAGATCATGGGCCTGGGACCGGTGGCGGCGTCCCGTCAGGCGCTCACCCGGGCCGGGATGGCGATCGAGGATATCGACCTGGTGGAGATCAACGAGGCGTTCGCGGCGCAGGTCATCCCGTCCTACCGCGATCTCGGCGTGGACATCGCGAAGCTCAACGTGAACGGCGGAGCCATCGCGGTCGGGCACCCGTTCGGCATGACCGGGGCGCGCATCACCACCACCCTGCTGAACAGCCTGCAGTTCCACGACGCCACCCTGGGGCTCGAGACCATGTGCGTGGGCGGCGGTCAGGGCATGGCGATGATCTTCGAACGGCTGAGCTGATGAGCTGACCCGCTAAGTTTCCTGGCACCAGGGCTTGCCAGGCGGCCATCGATGAGGCACTCTCAGCACAAGAGAGCTTCCATGGAGGTGCCCGTTGTCGTTGACCCACTCACCGAATCTGCACACAAGTCTCATAGCGCGTATCCCGGTCGTCACCGGGCGCGACCTCGCTGAGTGGTTCCACCGGCTTGAATCCGGCCCCGCGTTCCTGCGCTGCGACGAGCGCGCCCATTGGCTGGCCGACGACGCCGGCATCTCGCACGGCTACGCTAACGCGATCGTGCACGAGTACGAGATGCGGCGGCGCCTGCGCCTCAACGGAGTCTAACGACCGACCGCTGGGCCTGACGGCCAGGCCGCCCGATCATTTCACAATGGTCGGTTCGTACGGTCTGGTCGCGCATCGCCCGGCCTTGGTTAATGTAACGGGAAAAGCCGGATCGCCGCACAGAAAGCGTTCCGGCTATAACGGTATTATCCGGCGTGGGCGCTTGCACGGCTCCTTGCCCGGGTTGCGCCCTTGTCCTTTCGCGCACTCTTCGCGCAGCACCCATCTCGCCAGGGCGGCGTCACGCAGCACCATCTCGCCAGGGCGGCGTTTAGGGTGGATGCGGCATTCTGCCGGATAGAACCGGTAGCATGCCACATTCACCCCTATCCGGCCTGTAACTTATGGGGCTGGAATGTATTCGCGGGGCGGGCGTGAGGCTAGGGCCAGGCGGCCTCCCCAGGCAGCCTCTCCGGGTCTCTCCGGCTCCTCAGGCAGCCTCCCCGGCTCCCCAGGCAGCCTCTCCGGCCGACGCGCGGTAGCCCCACCGAGCGTCCGCTGTTCCGGCGGTGGTGGCGCGGCTTGGCCCACCGTGACTGAGGAATTGTCCGGATTTAAGGCATAAGCGTGCGAAGGCTGGATATAGGAGTATTTCCGGGGAGACGAGCACGGATAGCCTTTGTGGTCACTGTTTCCAATGGGGCCATATTGACAATTCGGACGCTGTTCCATCTTCATGAGTACCCCCGGTCGGAATCGAACCGACACTGGGGACCCTTTTAGGGGGCCGGCCTCTTCCCTTGGGCTACGGGGGCGAGAACCATAATACTGGCGCGCAATTACTAAACCGATGAGTAACAAAGACCTCTTGAAATAATTTTGCTTAGCGAAGGCCCCGCTTTCGCAGCTTAAAGTGCAGAGCGTAACAATTACATGATCAACATTAACGCTGCGTAGTCCGTCTTCAATTCTCCCCGGCGGCCCACGAACAGGCCCGGGTGAAAATGGCATCCAGCATGGCCGGGGTGACCCGGCCGGTAAAGGTGTTCTGCTGACTTGGGTGATAGCACCCGATGAGTAGGAGCTCGTCCTGTTCCCCGGGGCCCGTCAACCGGACCTCGGCGCCATGGCCGAACGGCGGCCGCGGTCGCGGCGCCGCGAATCCGGCCTGCCCGAGCACCCGCCACATCGCCTGCCAGGCGTATCCGCCCAGGCACACGATCACTCGCAGGTCTGCGGCGACCATGCGCAACTCGGCCGCCAGCCACGGCGCACAGGCATCCCGCTCCACCGGTTCCGGCTTGTTGGCCGGCGGGGCGCAGCGAACCGCGGCTACCATCCGGGCGTGCAGCAGTCGCTGGCCATCCCCCGCGGCCACGCTGGTCGGCTGGACCGCGAGCCCGCAACGGTAAAGCGACGCGAAGAGGAAGTCACCGCTGCGGTCACCGGTGAAGATCCGGCCGGTGCGGTTTCCACCGTGGGCGGCGGGCGCGAGGCCGACGATCAGCACACGCGGTTCAGCCGATCCCCAGCCGGGGATCGGACGACCCCAGTAACGCTCGTCACGGAACGCACGGCGGCGGACCGTGGCCACTTCCTCTCGCCAGCTGACCAGGCGCGGGCAGGCCCGGCACACGGACTGCCGCGCGACGAGTTCGTCAAGCGTCGCCGCGGTGTCGGCAAGGTGCCTGACCTCCTCCGCGCTACCCGCAACCGGCGTATCTGACCGGGCGGGATCGCCTGGCCAGTCGCCCGGCGGCACCCCGGGACCCGGCGCATCGCCTCCGGCAGGCACCCTCACCCCGGCCCACGCGAGTCCCTGGCCAGCGACCAGGCTATCCCGTCGAGAATGTCGTGCTCGCTGACCAGCACCTCGGCGAAGCCGAACCGCTCCATCAGCCGGTCAAGGATCAGCGCACCGCCGCCGATCACGTCCACCCGTCCCGGATGCATCACGCCGATCTCGGCGCGGCTGCTGCGGCCGGCGGCCAGCAAGGCGCCGGTCACCGCGTGCACTTCGGCCGCGCCGACCCGCGCATGGTGGATCCGGGCCGCGTCGTAGGTAGGCAGGCCCATCGCGATGGCGGCCACCGTGGTGACCGAACCCGCGAGCCCCACTAGCGTCCTGGCCCGGGTGACCGGCACGGCATCGGCGACCGCGTCCAGGGCCGCGTCAATGTCGGCGGTGGCCGCCGCCAGCTGCGGGCCGGTCGGCGGGTCACCGTGCAGATGCCGCTCGGTCAGCCGGACGCAGCCGATGTCGACGGAGATCGCGCGGAACTCAGCGGTCGCCGTCCCGGCGCGATCCGGTCCCGGCCCAGGGCCGCCCGGGACGGCTTCACCCAGCACGAATTCGGTCGAGCCGCCGCCGATGTCAACCACGAGGTACGGGCCCTGGTCCTGGTCGGCGGCGAGTTCCGCGGTCGCCCCGGTGAACGACAGCATCGCCTCTTCGGCGCCGGTAAGAACTTCCGGCCTGACCCCGAGCACGTCACCGACCTGCTGCACGAAGTCGGCGGCGTTGGCGGCATCCCTGGTCGCGCTGGTGGCCACCATACGTACCGCCTGAGCCGCGGAGCCGGTGATGAGGCCCGCGTACTCGCGCAGCACCCCGATCGTCCGCGTCAGGGCGTCGGTCGCCAGTTGTCCAGTCTTGTCCACGCCCTGTCCGAGCCTGACGATCTCCATCAGGCGAGCCAGGTCCCTGATTTCGGCACGGTCGAGATCCACGTCCGCGACCAGCAACCGCAGCGAATTCGTCCCGCAGTCCACGGCGGCGACCCGGACGGTCATCCGCTGTCCCGCGGAACGCACGGTCCCGGACAGCCACCAGTCGCCCACGGCATCCAGCGCCTCACGGCCGAACGGGTTAACGCCGGCCGCCGCAAGCTCGTGAGCGACTAGCGCATGCAGGCACTTCACTCGCTCAGGCATGCCGCCCGCCGACTGCGTGCCCGGCGGCAACGGCTCGATGCGCGCTGCTCGCGCCGCCGTCTCCCGGCGGCTCAGGTAGTCGCGGTGCGCGGAGTCATAACGGCGTCGCAGCGTCTCGTCGGCCAGCCTCGCGGTCATCTCCCGCATCAGCCCCGAGGCTTCCAGCTTGCTCACCGCCGCGTTCGCTCGCGGGCAGGTCAGATAGTAAAGCGTGGGAAACGGGCTGCCGTCGGGCAGCCTGGGCGCCGTTTCCGCGACATCGGGGAGCCCGCACGGGCAGCGGTGGGCGACGCTCAGCAACCCGCGCGGTGAGCGGCCCAGCTGAGCGGCGATGACCTCCTGATCCTGCTTCGCTATCACTTCGCCGGACTCTTCTGGTTGGCGTCTGCCTCCTCGACGGACTGCCAGAGCTTGGCGTACCAGGGCGCCGGAACCGTCCGAGCGGTCCCGGCCGCGGGAGTCCCTGCCGGCTGGCCGCCTTCCACGATGTAGCACTGCTTGCCCGGGAAGCACATGTCAAGCTCCTGCCGGGCCAGCTGCTCGATGTAGGACGGGCTGGCCAGCTTGGCCTGCTGCGCTTCCAGGCTTTTCACCTGTTCCTGCATCGCCTGCTGCTGAGCCACCAGCTGACCGATCACGTGCCGCTGGGCCACGTATTCGCGGACGGGGTACGCCAGGCTCAGCACGATCGCGCAGATCACTACCGCAAGCACCGCAGCCCGGCCGGTCAGCCGGGTTGACCTGGGAGCAGCGGAAGGGGACATCAGCCCTTGGGGGTCCGGGCCGCGAACCGCGGGTAGGCGCCGGCGCCCGCATAGATCGCCGCGTCGCCGAGGAGTTCTTCGATCCTGAGCAGCTGGTTGTATTTCGCGACCCGCTCGCCCCGGGCAGGCGCACCGGTCTTGATCTGGCCGCAGTTGGTGGCCACGGCCAGATCCGAGATCGTGGTGTCATCGGTCTCGCCGGAGCGGTGGCTGATCACGCAGCTGAACCCGGCGCGGTGGGCCAGGCTCACCGCGTCCAGGGTCTCGGTAACCGAGCCGATCTGGTTCAGCTTGACCAGCAGGGAGTTCGCCGAGCGCGCGGCGATGCCGCGGCCAATCCGTTCCGGGTTGGTGACGAAGATATCGTCACCCACCACCTGAACGAGATCGCCCACGCTCGCGGTCAGCTCCTGCCAGCCCGGCCAGTCTTCCTCCGCGAGCGGGTCTTCGATCGAGACGATGGGATAGGCGCCGAGCCAGTCGGCGTAGATCGCCGTCATCTGCGCCGATGTCTGGGGCTTGCCCTCGAAGTTGTAGGCGCCATCGCCGTAGAACTCCGATGCGGCCGCGTCTATGGCCAGCCCGACATCACGGCCGGGAGTGAATCCCGCCTTGCCGATCGCCTCGACGATGAGGTCGAGCGCGGCCCGGTTGTGCTCGAGGTCGGGAGCGAAGCCGCCTTCGTCGCCGACGCCGGTCGACAGTCCGCGCTGCTTGATCACCGACTTCAGCGCGTGGTAGACCTCGGCTCCCCAGCGCAGCGCGTCGCCGAAGGTCGCCGCGCCCAGCGGGATGATCATGAACTCCTGGATGTCGACGTTGTTATCCGCGTGCGCGCCGCCGTTCATGATGTTCATCAGCGGAACGGGCAGCACGTGCGCATTGGGACCGCCGAGGTAGCGGAACAGCGGGAGACCGCTTGAGTCCGCGGCGGCCCGGGCCACCGCCATGCTGACGCCGACGATGGCGTTCGCGCCCAGCCTCGACTTGTCCGGCGTCCGGTCCAGGTCGATCATCGCCTGGTCGACCAGTCGCTGGTCATCGGCCTCGTGACCGAGCAGCTCCGGCTGGATCTCGTCGATGACCGACTGAACCGCCCGGCTCACCCCCTTGCCGCCGTATTCGGAGCCGCCGTCTCTCAGCTCTACGGCCTCAAAGGCGCCGGTCGAGGCCCCGCTCGGTACGCCGGCCCGGCCGACCGTCCCGTCGTCCAGCGCTACCTCGACCTCAAGGGTCGGATTGCCGCGGGAATCCAGGATCTGCCGGGCGTGGATCGCTTCAATGGAGGCCACCGCTGGCTCCTTGCCTCTACTCGTATCGGGCGCCTGTGCCGGGCCGAGCCTCCGGGCCCGCCCTTAGGGAGCCTAGTCGAGCGGCCACACTCCGTGCTGCGGGCCACGCCGTTTCAGGCGGCGAAAAGGGCCCATACCGACAGGTTTCTGGCGTCGTCCGCGCCCAGGTGAACTCTGGCCAGCATGAAGATGAAATTTCGCACCGGCGGCGAAGCGGTGCTTAACGTGGTCCGCCGGAGCAACCCTGCGGTCACCGGGTCGGCGTGATCCTGGATGGCTTCGAGCACCCGGCGGTGATCGGCGCAGAGCGAATCACCATGGCGCTGGGCCATCGCCGCCGAACGCATCAGCGCCTGGCGCGGGGCCGCGCGAAGCGTCGCGTCGAGCATGGACCACGAAAGCTCGTTGAGGGTGCCCCGGACGATGCCCGGGTCCTGGGTGCGATCACAGACCTCGGCGAGGGCGGACAGGAGCTTGACGGCTCGCGGCTCGGGCGCCATATCCATCCGGAACGCGTCGAGCATGGGACACGGCGGGTCGACGATCGCCGCGGCCTCGAACGCGTTAAGCAGCGGGCTGACGTCGCCCGCGGTGAGGGGGTCGTACAGGCCGGGGAAAGGGATCTCCTCGTACCCGCGGTCGTACCCGCTGACGTAGACCGGGGTCGCCGAACCCGAGCTGGCCAGCACGGCGAGGGCGAGATCCATCAGGCTAACCGGCCAGCCGAGGTCGGAAATGGCGTGTATGCGGTACTCTCCGCTGGTAGCACCGAGGCACGCCAGCAGGAGCAGCTGCGCGGACTCGAGTGCCGACTGGACGTAGAACGCGATCTCCGGGCTGTGCAGCCGGATGGCGCCGCTGCCCTTGGCCCACTCGTGCAGCCGCTGGTAGATGATCGAGTTGTCTAGGACGTGCGTGAACCGGCCGGCCGAGACCAGCATGCCGGTGCTGGTGGCACGCCCGACGAGACCCACTCCGCGGCGCGTTTGGAGGCGGTGTACATATCCGGCGAGTAAGGCCGCAGGGCCTTGCCGGTCGAGGCGCAGACCACCTGCGGGACTCCGGCCTCGGCCGCGGCGATGAGCACATTGCGGGTGCCGAGGACATTGGTGGACACCGTGCGGTGGACTTCGACCTCGGCGAGGCCCGGATCCCGCTGAGCGGCCACATGGAAGATCAAGTCAGGCCTGACGTCACCGATCAGCCGGTCCAGTGCGTCCCGATCCCTGACGTCGGCGGAGCGGTACTCCACGCCGGGGTGCCTTGGCCGGCTATCCGATACGCCACGGCTCACGCTGACCAGGCGACCCGGGCGGCGGATCACAGCTGAGAGATGAGCGTCGAGCCGATGCACCCGGTACCGCCGGTCACCATCACGGTCTTGTCCTTGCAGCCGCTCGGCCAGCTGCGCCTCGGGCAGGCACAGACCGCGCTCAGCGATGGACAGGAACCGTGCGTGCTCCTCGGCGGCGCTCGTTCTGGCCGCAATCAGCGACCGGGTCAGATCGCGAAGCGTGCCCATGGTCTCGTCGTCCAGAACCTGCTGCCCGGGCGGCGCGACCTCTCGCATCTTCGTGATGATTTCTGGAACCAGTCCCACCCCATGCCTCCCGCCTAAATTTCCCCTACACATGTCACGTAATAACGCGACGACGTGCCTCCCTCGAGATGCCCGTGCGGGTGCAGATCCAGACATCCGACATCGCTCTGAAACCCCAATGGATGCCAAATTTATCCCCCATTAGGGGGACAATGACGGACAGTTTAGCACTGAGCATTAGTAACGGATATGGAGGTGGCGGTCAACTCCGGTCCGCCACCTCCGGTCGCGCCCGTCGATCCGGGATAGGGCGGGGCAACCAGGCCAGCCTACGGTTTCGCAGTCGCCCATAGAACTTTAACCGACCTTTTTTATAGCTATTAGGACGGCCGATGCCTGTTTATCCAGCGCAGCGCGCGACTTATCCAGCGCAGCGCGCGACCGCAGCGGAGTTCGCCACCGGGCCTGCCTGCCCGCTGGGCCGGACGGCTCGCTCGGCTCACTCGCCGCGCTGGCCGCGGATGCCTCGCCCCGTATTGATGTGTACACGGCTAACCATCGCATTGCTGACAGTAACGGGGCTATGGCCCTAGATGACCTGATAAACTCCTCAGGCATCACCGCGCCGGAGGTGAAGGGGACATTTCCGGGCGGTCCAGCTGCAAGCGGGCACGTGCTTGTCAACCGGAAGGAAGCTACCTGCCCGCGGACGTCACCAGCCGGGAGGGACTGTGACACAAGTCATAACGGGGACAGCTGAGGAGCCCGGTTCAGCGCCGCGGGCTTCGCGCCGAGAGCCTTCGCGCCCGTGATCATGGATGCGGGTCGCGTCTCGCCGGTCGTTACGGAGGCAGATGCCTGAGGTGGCTGGCACATCCGAGACCGAACGCATGTCCGACGCGGAACGCACCAAAGGTGAATGAAGCGTCCGCAGGGTGACGCTCGGGCATCGGAGGCTCGCAGCTGGTTCCAGCGCGGGCAGCGGCTGCCGCCGTCACCCTGACGTACACCGGCCAAGTCCGCTCCGGCGGCCGCCACGCCCGGCCACCCCGGATAAGGCGCCCCGGCTGACGGCGGCGGTGTCTCGATTGAGCGGCCCGCGACGGCCGGCCAGGCCCCCGGCCGGCCGCTGGCCTAGCGCAGCCAAGCGGCCCGAGACCTACACCGAGCCCGACACCATGATTTTGCCCGAGCTCCGGGTCAGCCCGCCCCGGAGCCGAAGAACGGAACCGGCAAGCCGCCCGCGGCGGCCGTTCGCCAGCAGGCCGCCGAGGCCAAGACCATGCCGTCGGCTCCCGCCCCCGCGCACCGCCGCCCGCATCCGCCCCAGCCGGGGCCAAGCCTCCCTCGTCGGCCCGGCCCCGGGGTTTCGAAGGGCCGCTCGGGGCCCGCGGCCGGGCCACCTCGCCGTTACTATTCTGGCTCCACGCCCCCGGCCTGGCCCGATGCGCTGAACCAGCCCGAGCCGGAGACCGTCATCCTGCCGAAGCTCGTGGTCAGCCGGCCTCCAGCACACGGCAACGGCGCCAGGAACGGGGCCCGGACCAGCGCAAGGACGGCAACCACCGGCCAGCGGCGGCCGGCTGACGTCAAGGCTGTCCGGCCCGACGCGCTGGCCGAGCCCGAGACCATGCTCCTGCCGGTAGTTCCCGACCTCCCCGGCAAGGCCAGTCGGGATCGGTCGGCGCCCGTCGACCGGCGCGGGACGCCAAGACCGCGTCGGGGCGCGCGAAGTCGCGGGCCACTGGCCGCCGGCACCGCAGCGCCGGGCACTGTGCCGCCGCGCGCGACCCGGAAAGGGCCGGTCAAGTTCATCGCATCGCTCAGCCGACGGCTCACGCGTGCCATCGGGCGGCACAGGCCGTTGATCGTCGCCCTGGCCGCGATCGCAGCCATCGCCGCGGCCGCGACCCTGATATCGGTCCGGCTGGACGCCAGCCCCCGGCCCGCTCGGGGCGCCGCCGATGGACATTCCCGTCGCCGAGCGGCAACGGCCAGGTCGTTCAGGTTGCCACCTCAAGCCGCGTGGCCTACGACGGCACCCGCGGCGGTGCCCGCCAGCTGCAAGCAGGTGAGCCTGAAGGGTATGGCTGGCGCCTCGGTCGTCAGTTATCTCGACGACAACACCAACCAGCACGATCTCGTGGCCACCGAAGCCAAGGGCCTCCGAGCTGCTCGACTTCTCCTGGACGAGCCTGTCCAGCCCGACCGACTTGGTCCAGGACCGATTCGTTCGACCCGTCGCTTGATGACCGAGTTGACGACGGCAGATCAATCCGGTCCGTGCGGGCTGCGTTTCGCGACCCTCAGCGATAACGACCCGAGCCATGAGCCACAGTGCCGACGTGCGCATGATGACCCAGATCCTCACCAGCTCCAGCGTCCGTAAGGCGCACGTGCTGGCGGTCGCGCAGTGGATGGCCAGCCAGCCTCTCGCCACCGGGCTGACGATCGACTACGAGAACGGCCTGCCGCAGAATCTGAGCGACCTCAAAACCGCGGAGCAGGCGGCCGGTGGTCCGGACTGTCGCTGGACGAGGCGGTGAACCGACTGAGCAACGACTACACCGAGCTGGTCGGGGAAATCGCAGCCGCCATGCACCGCCAGCATCGCCTGGTGCGGCTGATGGCCCCGGTGCGGGACAGCGACGACGTCGATGTCGCGACCACGGACATCGCGCCGTACTTGCTGGACTACGGAGCATTGGCGCAGTACGTCGATCAGATAGTGCTTAAGGCCTACGATTTCAGCTACGCCACGGGAAATCCCGGGCCGATCGCCGCGTTCGCGGACGTGGCCAAGGTGCTTGCCTATGTGCACAGCTACAACGTGCCATGGAGCAAGCTCGCGGTCGGGGAGCCTTTGTATGCTTACGACTGGACGGTAAATAAGAGCGGCGACATTGCCGTCAACGCCAAGGGCCAGCCCATTTCTGCCACTACCCTGACCGCTACCAAGATCGCCGCAGGTAAAGGCCAATGGCAAAAAGTGAAAACCGATGACGGGGAAACCGAGTACTCGTATACCCGGGCCGGGCAGAAACACATCGTCTGGGACGCCTCAAGCGCGCTCAAGACTGAGCAGGCGTGGCTCAAGCGCAACTACGCGCAGATCGGTGTCGAAGTCTCGGGTGTCGGCAACGCCGACCCCGCCGGGTCGGCCCTAGCCGTCACGGCCCTCGGCAGCTAGTGCTCCCGACCGGGCTGCTCCCCGCTGGTCCCCGGAAGCCGGGGCCGCCGATGGTCGGGTGTCCGCCTCACGCGCGCCAACCGTCTCGATTCCGAGACGTTCCGGGCGGCTCTGGGCCCGGGCCCGCATCGATGACGTAACATCAGTAAACTTGGACATCGACGGCTATAAGGTAGTATCTACTAGAGTAGGGTGTGCTGTCTGGGCAGGGAGCCCCCTGCGAGCAGGCAAAATACACAGCAAATAATGGCTGCGATAATCGTTGTATTTTGCTCTATAAATGCATTTTGGAATGCTTCCAGGAAGCGGGGAGGCGATTATGGGCACGCCAATAAAAAAAGAGTTCGGCCCGGGTTATGATCACCCGAGCCGCGAATTTCATATCTTGGCCGTAATCTTGCCGACGGTACTGATAATTGCGCTCGCCGTTATCCTGGTACGCCGTGAAGGCGCCCCAAGCAGCAAGGTCATGCGCAGCCCCGTAGTCGCCTGCCCGACGCAGACGTGCCCACCCCCGCAGTCCTCGAGCCCGGCCACCCCGACGGGGACGGCCCGTCCGACGCAGACGGCCAAGAAGACGTCCGGTTCGTCGTCAAGGCCGTCAGCCACCCTGGTACTAAGCGTCACAGGTGCGATGCTTGGCCAGGCATCGTCCGCTATAACTCATGCGGTAGTTCTTTCCAGCGCGTAGTCCAGTGGCCGCAGCAGCCACGGACCAAGACGAGTTTGAGGAGAACGAGAGAACGTGGATTCCGAAAATAAAGCATCTCATGTAGATCCGGAAACCGAAATAATTCCGGTATACGTCAAGAAGCAGATTTTCTATAGCCCGGCCGCACGCCGGGGGCTCTACGTGCTTGTGCTGGTGGCTTTCCTGCTCGCCGCCACCGCGGTGGGCTGGCAGTGGGGGCTCGCCCGGGCCCAGAAACCGCTGCCGACGGCCGCTCACTACAACAACAGCGCCGGTTACACCAGCAGCATCGCCGCCGAACTGGCCCGTTGCGGGCAGCAGAACGGCGAGTTCGGCCCGGGCGGAGCCCTGCAGGTACCGGTGATCGGTTCGGGCGTGTTCCAGCGCGTCGTGCGCATCGTGGCTCACGGAAACGTGAGCTACGCGGTGGATCCGTTCACCGGCAAGGCCGTGCAGCCCCTTACCAGCCTTGAGCAGCACGCCACCCGCGATTGCCGTTACGCCATCGAGGAATACGGAACCATACCGCAGAACACGCTCGTGCTGACATATGACAATGGCCCGACCGCCCAGTGGACGCCGCAGCTTCTGGGCATCCTGCAGGCATATCACGTGCACGCCACCTTCTTCAACACCGGCACCAATATCCTGGCGATGCCGCAGATATTCGACGCGGAAGTAAGTACCGGGAACGTTATCGGCAATGAGACTCTAGATAACCCCGACCTTACCGGCCAAACCGGGGCTCAGGCTCGACGAGAAGTCGTCACCAATGCTCAGATCATAGCGACAACCGCGAAATACCAGAGCCATCTTTTTTACACGCCCTCGGTAGGCACCAGCGAGCCCGCGGTCGAGCAGAACATATTTGCCACGCTGGTGGGCCAGCAGCTCGGATTCGCCAACGTGAATCTTACGAATGCGAGCTGGGACTACCAGGTGAGCGCCCACCAGGTACCGGTGCTGCAGCGTAACGGCGCGGGGGCCGTGCTCGTCATTCACGATGGCGGCGGCAGTCAAGCCGGCACGCTGCAAGCTTCGATAAAGCTGATACGCCAGGCCGAGAGCCTGGGATACAAGTTCATGACGATCCCGCAGCTGCTCGGCCCGCAGGATGTTGCCGGGACGGTGGCCGGCCCGGTACAGCCATCGCTGAACGACCGGGTGGGCTACCTGGTCTACTGGGGCCCGCATGTGCTGCAGGCGCATCTGCTGCAAGCCTTTATGCGCTATATGACGATATTCATCGGGCTGATAACCCTCGCGTGGATCCTGGCTGCCGCCTGGGGTCGGTGGTACAACTACCGCCGGGCCCCTTCCTGGCACCCGGACAGAGTCTCTGTCCTCATCCCCGCCTGGAATGAGTCCAAGGTGATCCGCCGGACCGTCGAGAGCATTTTGCGCCACTCCTACGATTTCGAGGTTGAGATCGTCATCGTCGACGACGGTTCGACGGACAATACCTGGGAGATCGCCCAGGAACTGCATGCCGAGTATCCGTCGGTCAAGATTTATGACAAGGAAAACGGAGGCAAGGCCAAGGCGCTGAACTACGGCCTGTTCATCGGGGTGACCACGGATTACACGCTGATCATCGATGCCGACACGATCGTCGCGGACGGTGAGACAATTCCGCGGCTGGCGAGGTGGTTCGCCGACCCGAAGATCGGGGTGGTGGCCGGGCGGACCAAGGCCGGCTACCGCGGCAAGGGCTTGCGCGAGAGAATGCTCGCCGAATTCCAGTCCACCGAATACGACCTGGGCATCGCGGTCCTGCGGACCGCGCAGGACTGGATGAACGGCATCGTGATCGTCCCGGGCAGCTGTTCTATGTTCAGGACGGCTCTGCTCCGCGAGGTGGGCGGGTTCAAATCCCACCTCATCGCCGAGGACGCGGCGGCCGGCATGGAATTGCGCCGCCGGTTCCCGGGGATGCGCATCCGGCAGGACATCACGGCCGTGGCCCTCACCGAGGTCCCGCTCACGGTCAAGACGCTATGTGCAATCAGTGGCGGAGATGGAATTTCGGCGTCATGCAGGTCATGATGGACCACCGGGAAATCTTTGTCCGGCCGGATAAGTACGGCGGCCTTACCCTCCAGCTGTGGTGGTCCCTCTACGGCCTGATCGTGCCGACGCTCCTCCTGCCGGTGACCTACATCATGATCGTGGTCACGGCGTTCAACCGCAGTTGGCAGAATCTGCTGATCTACCCGGCGATATTCATCATTTACCGGATCGTGTCGACCCTGGTATCCATGGTGATCATGCGGGAGTGGATGAACCCGCTGACATCCATCTGGTACCGGATCGTTAACGATCCGCTGCAGATCTACCTGGCCGTCACGTGCTGGTACAAGGTGCTGAGTGGCAACGTCCAGTCCCGGAAGATCTGGTCGAAAATCCCGCGCCAGGGCGTGCCGCAGAAGGAAAGCGCGACGGCACCTGCGACCGATCTGCAGCCTCTGCTGGCGGCCGCGGGCAGAAGTCCCCGCCACCAGGTTGAAGACGATCAGGTCATAGCCACGCCAGGTACCGATTCCGCCATCGAGGAAACCATCGGCAGCCTACGGTAGCGGGCCTGGAGGCTGGTGCCGTGTCAGGTACCGTTCGCCTGGGCAGAACCCCCGAACCTGACCCACATCGAAGGACCATAGGTGTTGCTTGGGCAACGACGATGGACCATCGGTGTCGCTGCAGAGCGGGAGCGCCCGACACAGATGTGACAGGCGAGGCGGGTGGTGTTCACGGGACGTCGATCCTTCGCTGGACGTGACCTTAACGCACCGGATAACCGGGTAACCGGGCGAACGCTGGCTGCGCAGGACACTGGCTGCGCAGGACACCAGACAGCTCCCGGTCGGCTCGTGGTCAGGAGGTGAACGGCTCGACCAGGTGGCTGAAGGCCCAGCTGCCCTGCGAGATGCCGGAGCACGAGTTGCTGTCGACCGATCCCTGGCAGCCGCCGTTGTCCCGCTGGATCGCCCAGATGGACAGCAGGCCGAGCGAATGCTCCCGGGCGAAGCTCAGGATCCGCTTCGCCCCGGAAAGCTGAGTGACCTCGGCCTTGTTCGGGTTGTCATCGATGCCGGGAAGGAACGTGATTCCCTGCATCGCGTATAGCTCCTGCCGCGACTTCTGCGGGTACAGGGTGGCGAGCTGGCCGTTGACGCTGGTCGCCGCCTCGATCGCCGAGCTGCCCATGTTCACCGCGCCGGACAGGTCGTAGTAGTCGAAAGCCATGATGTTGACCAGGCTCACCTTCGCGCCCTCGGTGACCGCGTTCTGCAGGACCGCGAGGGCGTTCGGCTGGAGTCCGGCGGGCTGGACCGGCAGCGTGTACTGAATCTGGAGCGGGTAGCCATGGCTGGTGGCCCAGGCCTCCGTCATCGCGATCGCCTTGTTCCGCCGCTCGATACCGGCCGAGTCGTTCAAGGCGTTGAGTTCCACGTCCATGTCAAGCCGGGTGACATGGTAGGTGTTGATAACCGCCTCATAATCGGCCGCGATCGCGCTGACGTCCGTGCATGCGTCGGCGATTTCGGTGCCGTTGCTCCCCGCGCTCTGGCCGCCGAACGTGAGCGCCACGTTGCCGCCCTGCTGCTTGAGCTGACCGATCTCGGACTGGTACGCGGGCGAATCGGCCGACTGTGAACCATCCCAGGTCAGCGTGCAGGAACCGGCGGAGGACGCCTGAAGGAAGCCGAGGTTGAAGTAGCGCGCCCCCGATTGCGAGGCCACCGACTCCACGCTGCTATCGATCCAGGTCTCGAAGTAGGGCGAGTAGACCTGAGCGGGCCACGACTTGAAGTCGCCCGCTCCCTGCGGGGCGGAGGCGGACGGGTCCGCCCGCTGGGTGGCCTGAGTACCGGACGACTGCGTGCTGCTGCCGCCGCACGCGGCCAGGGACATCGCGAGGGCCGCAGCGGCGAGCATCATGGATCCGGTTACCCGACGGGTCATGCTTCCCCTCCCTGACAGAGAGTCAGCTTACTTCAGTGTCCGAAGTACGTCGGTTTCGCCCCCGCAAGCCCCCCGCTGGTCCCATGGCCAGAGAATTCCTTATCCAGCCGGGGCCCGGCGCTCCCAGCGGTGCACCAGGTCCAGGTACCGGCGCGCGGCGGCCCGCAGCTCAAGCTCCGGGTCATGGCCCGCCGCACGAGCCTGGGCGACCAGCCGGAAGAGCTCACGGCCAAGGTCCTGACCGGACATGGCCGCGGCACCGGACATGGCCGAGGCGCCGGGACCGCCGCCTGAGTCCAGCTGGGCCAGTTCGTCGGGCACCCCGGCCCGCGCCGCCCGGCGCTGCAACTGCGCGGCCAGTGCCAGGGCGGGCTGCCCGAACGGCACGCCATCCAGCGCGGACGGAGCAGGTTGCGTGGCCGCATTCAGCCCGTGCCGTTCGGCCCGAGCCCTTTTTTCTTCCCGCTTGATCTCGTCCCAGTTCCGCTTGACCTCATCGGGACCGGAGACCGTCACGTCCGCGAACACGTGCGGATGCCGCCGCACCAGCTTGGCCACGATCCCGTCCGCGACATCGTCAATCGTGAACGAGGTACCGTCGTCGCGTTCGGCCGCGATGCGCGCGTGGAACACGACCTGAAGCAGCACGTCCCCTAGTTCCTCGCAGAACGCCTGCTCGTCACCGGACTCGAAAGCCTCGAGAGCCTCATAGGGTTCTTCGAGCAGGTGCGGCGCGAGCGAGGCGTGGGTCTGACGGGCGTCCCAGGGGCAATCGACGCGCAGCCGGTCCATGGTCGCCACCAGATCGAGCAGCCGGGCGCCGGGCAGGTCGCCCGAGCCCTGCACGACCTGAGCACCCGGAACGGCCTGAGCACCCGGAACGGCCTGAGCACCCGGAACGGCCTGAGCACCCGGAAGGACCGGCGGTTCCATACCCGGCTCGGGCAGCCAGACCACGACCTTGTCCGCGGCGAGCGCGACCGCGTCGGACTCGGTCGCCAGCTGGTACCTGATGTCCGCCTCGTCCAGCGCGGGGAGCTGCGGATGCCCGGCCGGAGCGAGCACGGCGTCCGCGGACCGCAGCGCCTGCCACGCCTTCCAGCTGAGCAGCCCGGGGGCGACCCGCGGGCTGGTCACCAGGACGATCAGCAAGCCGGCGTCAGACCAGCCGAGGACGCCGCCTTGGCCGCCCCCTCGGCCCGGGTCACCGTGCTTGGCGCCGACACGATCTGGTACTGGCTGTAGTTCAGCTGGCCGTACTGGGGGTTGATCTTAATCTGCAGGTTCTTGGCCGCCACGCACTGAGCCCGCTCGAGCTTGGCGGTCGTGGCCGTCTGCGCCGCCGCCGCGGTGGGTATCTTGCCGCCGTTGACCTGCTCGATGTACTGGGTCTCGATGGCCTGGTACCGGCCGACCTCGGCGCTCAGGTTCGGCGGGATCCCGTTGGCGGTCAGGATGAGGTCCAGGGTCACGTTTGTCACTCCCTGTTGCTGAGCGGAGGCCTTCGCCGAGGCGTAGATCTCCGCCAGCGCGTTCTGCGCCTGGGCGCTCGAGACCGTGATGCCGGCCTGCTTGGCTAGCTCGTCGTTGATCTTGAACCGGACCAGCCAGCCGAGGGTTTGCTGCGTCTCCTGAGCCGCGGTCAGCGTGACCTGGCCCGGGTAGTGCTTGGCGGCCTGGCTGAGGTTGGTCACCTCGGTATCCAGGCTCGCCACGGTGATCCGCTGGCTGCCGACCACGGCCGCGGCGCCCATCTTGACCGGCGAGCACGCGGTCACCAGGAGCCCGGCGCCGAGCATGGCGGCGGACACCTTGACAAGCCGGGCCAGCACCAGGCTCTTCCCTCTCATAACACTCCTACCGCCAGGTCAGCCAGCACCGACCGGATGACTTCGCCACACCAGGCCAGCAGCTCGGTGTCCCGCAACGGCTGACCGCCAATCGTGGCGGTTTTCGGCACTGGTATGAGCATCGTACGCACCGCCGGCTTCAGCACCGTCTTCGGGTACAGCCGCTGCACCCGGACCTGGCGCGAATCGGGCAGCTCGACCGGAGCGAACCTGATGTGATTGCCGGCGGCGGTGATGTCGGTCAGGCCGGCCCGCCGGGCGGCGGTCCGCAGCCGGGCCACTTCGAGCAGGTTGAGGACCGGCTCGGGCGGCTCACCGTACCGATCGGACAGCTCATCGCTGATGGCGGTGACGTCGGGTTCTGAGTCGATGGCCGCGATCTGGGTGTACGCCGCCAGCCTGAGCCGCTCGCCGGGGATGTAGTCGTGCGGGATGTGCGCGTTGACCGGAAGCTCCACCCGGACCTCCGGCTTCTCGGCCGGCCCGTCGCCCTTCAGCTCGTTGACCGCCTCGCCGATCATCCGCACGTACAGGTCGAACCCCACCCCGGCGATGTGCCCGGACTGCTCGCCGCCGAGCAGGTTACCCGCGCCGCGGATTTCCAGGTCCTTCATCGCGACGTACATGCCCGCGCCGATCTCGGTGTGCTGGGCCACGGTGGCCAGCCGCTCGTGCGCGGTCTCGCTCAGGGACCGCTCCGGGGGGTACAGGAAGTACGCGTAGGCACGTTCCTTGCCGCGGCCCACCCGGCCGCGCAGCTGGTGCAGCTGGGACAGCCCGTACATGTCGGCGCGGTCGATGATGAGGGTGTTGGCGTTCGGGATGTCCAGGCCCGATTCCACGATCGTGGTCGAGACGAGCACGTCGTAGTTCCGTTCCCAGAAGTCGACCATGATCTGCTCGAGCTCGTGCTCGTTCATCTGGCCGTGCGCCACGGCGATCCGCGCCTCCGGCACGAGCTCGGCGACCTGGGCGGCCACCTTGCGAATCGAGCTGACCCGGTTGTGCACGAAGAAGACCTGGCCGTCCCGCAGCAGCTCGCGCCGGACCGCGGCGCCGACCTGCTTCTCGTCGTAGGCGCCGACGAAGGTGAGCACGGGGTGCCGTTCCTCGGGCGGGGTCAAGATGGTGGACATTTCCCTGATCCCGGCCACCCCCATCTCCAGGGTCCTGGGAATGGGCGTGGCGGACATGCCGAGCACGTCCACCTCGGTCCGCAGCCGCTTGAGGTACTCCTTGTGCTCCACCCCGAACCGCTGCTCCTCGTCGATGATCACCAGGCCGAGCCGGGCGAACCGGGTTTCCGGGGACAGCAGCTTGTGCGTACCGATGACCACGTCCACCGTTCCGTCGGCGAGCCCGCGCAAGGTCTCGGCCGTCTCGGCGCTGCCCTGGAACCGGGACAGCGGCTTCACCGTGACCGGGAACGGGGCATACCGTTCGGAAAACGTGGAGAAGTGCTGCTGGACCAGCAGGGTGGTCGGCACGAGCACGGCCACCTGCTTGCCGTCCTGCACCGCCTTGAACGCGGCCCGCACGGCGATCTCGGTCTTGCCGTAGCCGACGTCGCCGCAGATCAGCCGGTCCATCGGCACCGGCCGTTCCATGTCGTGCTTGACCTCGTCGATGGCGCCGAGCTGGTCCGGGGTCTCCACGTAGGGAAAGGCGTCTTCCAGTTCCCGCTGCCAGGGGGTGTCGGGGCCGAAGGCGAACCCGGGCGAGGCCATCCGGGCCGAGTACAGCCGGATCAGCTCCGAGGCGATCTGGCGGACGGCCTTGCGGGCCCGGCCCTTGGCCTTGGCCCAGTCTCCCCCGCCGAGCCGGTGCAGGGTCGGCGCCTCACCGCCGGAATACCTGGTCACCTCGTCCAGCTGGTCGGTCGGCACGTAGAGCCGGTCGGCCGGCTGACCGCGCTTGTTCGGCGCGTACTCGATGACCAGGTACTCCCGGGTGGCCCCGGCCGTGGTCCTTGAGGTCATTTCCACGTACCGGCCCACCCCGTGCTGCTCGTGCACCACGTAGTCGCCGGACTTGAGCTGAAGCGGATCGACGCCGCCGCGGCGGCGGCTCGGCATCCGCCGCATGTCCCTGGTGGTCGGCATCCCGGCCGGACGCCCGGCCAGGTCGCTCTCGGTGAGCAGCACGAGCTTGGCGGCCGGCCAGATGAAGCCGTTCTCCAGCTGCGCGGTGGTGACGTAGGGCACGCCGGGCTCGGGCGGGTCCTCGAGGTCCTGCAGGCGGGCCCCGATGCCCTCGCCGCGGAGCAGTTCGGCCAGCCGCTGCGCCGGGCCGTGTCCCTCGGTGACCAGCACCACCCGCCAGGCGTCGGCGAGCCAGCCGCGCACGTCCGCGATCATGCGCTCCGTATCGCCACGATAGGCAGGTGCCAGCGAGGCATTGAGGCGGAACGGCACGCGGTCCTCGCGCCCGGACAGCTGCGAGCCGACCGAGGCGGACGTCCCGGGCGGGGCGGACGTCCCGGCGGCGGGCTGTCCGTCGTCTGTCACGCCGAACGGCGCGACCGTCCACCACGGCACGCCGAGCGCCGCGGCGGCCACGCGGATCCGGGCGATCGGCTGGAACGCCGCGGCCCCGAGGTCGACGGGCGCCTCCCCGCCCACCTCACCTTCACCCCTCATGGCGGCGTTGACCCAGGAGGCCTCGAGGAACTCCTGGCTGGTCCTGACCAGCTCCTCGGCGCGGCTGCGGATCCGCTCGGGGTCGCAGGCGAGCACGATGCCGCCCGGCGGGACGTAGTCGAGCAGCAGCTCCATCCGGTCGGCGAGCACCGGCGCGAACGCCTCCATGCCCTCCACCGCGATGCCCTCGGCCAGCTGGCCCAGGATGTCGGTCAGGGCCGGGTGGATGCCGGCCAGTTCCTTGGCCCGGGCCCGCACGGCCGGGTTGAGAAGCAGCTCGCGGCACGGCGGAGCCCACAGCCCGTTGTCGGCCAGGCCGATGCTGCGCTGGTCCGCGACCTTGAAGGAGCGGATCTCCTCCACGGTGTCCCCGAAGAACTCGACCCGCAGCGGGTGCTCCTCGGTCGGCGGGAACACGTCGACGATGCCGCCGCGGACGGCGATCTCACCGCGGCTGGAGACCAGGTCGACCCGCGAGTAGCCGATCTCGACCAGCCGTCCGATCAAATCGTCGAGCTCGTACACCTGGCCCACCTGCAGGCTGACCGGCTCCAGGTCACCGAGCCCGGCCACGATCGGCTGCAGCAGGCTCCTGATCGGCGCCACCACGACCGTCAGCGGACCTCCTCGCTTTCCCTCCGCGGCGGGATGAGCGAGCCGCCGCAGCACCGCGATCCGCTGGCCCACGGTGTCCGACCGGGGCGAAAGCCGCTCGTGCGGCAGCGTCTCCCAGCCGGGAAAGGACGCCACACTGCCGGGCGGCAGGAACGAGGCCAGGCCGGTGGCCAGGTCGTCCGACTCGCGGGCCGTGGCCGTCACCGCCAGCACGAACCTGACCTGGTCGGCTGACGTCCGGCGGGTCAGCGCGGCGGCCAGCACCGGCCGCAGCGTCGGCGGCGCCACCAGGTCCTCGCCAGCCAGGTCAGCCCCGGTAAGGTCGGCGTCGGCCGCCGGGTAGACGCGCTCGGCGGCGGCGCCAGCGTGGGCGACCACGTCACGAAGCTGCGGGTCGTCATCGAGAATGGTGAGCAGTCCTGCGAGGCTCATAATGTCCTTGTTATCGCCGTTTGTTCCTGGTCCTGGCGGCCCTGTGCGCTGCGGGAAGGACCCTTCGCGTCAGTCCGCGACCCACTCCGGGCAGCATGAATCAGCCGGGTTCAAGTGCACCCCGGCACTTCACGGAACGGGTTTAAGTTTACGCGTTCCGCTGTGCTATGCGCGGGTCGCCCCCGGCCTTAGCCGGGGCGACCCAGCCGTCCGTCGATTCATCGTGTTCGATAGATTACGATGCGTGTTTATGGGCTCAGGGAGCGAGCAGACCGAAGCGCGCCAGACCGAAGCGCAGCACACCGAAGCGCAGCGGGCGGTACAGCGGGCGCGGGACGCGGCTAGCCAGGCGCGGATCGCCGCGGCGGCCCGGGCCTACCCCGACACGTTGGTGCGCGAACTGTTCGCCCGCCCGGTCCGTGATTGTGTCTACCGGTGCATCGGCCGGCCGGTCAACCTGCTCCGGGCCGGCCGCCAGGCCTCACTCGGCGAACTCGGCCTGACCCCCCTGCGCGAGGCCGGCTTCGAGATCACGGTGCTCACGGTCGACGAGGACGACCCGCGGTGGACCGACCTGCCGGGTCAGGCCAGCGCCGGCCACCCCACGGCCGGCCGGGACCAGGGCGGCAAGATCATCCTCGGGGACCTGCGCACGGTCGCGCTAGCACCGCGCTCCTTCGATATCGTGCACTGCGCGCTGCTGCTCGACCGCATTGACCACGTCGAGCTGGTCCTTGACCGCTTCACCGCGGCGCTTCGCCCCGGCGGGCTGTTGCTGCTGCGCATCCGCGACCGGGACTGCGCCGCGGGCCTGCTCGACCGGATCGCGCCGCAGTGGTTCAGGCGGGCCCTGTGGGCCCGGCTGTACCCGGGTCAACCCGGACCGTTCCGTGCCGTGTACTCCCCGGCCGCGTCGGATCGCGCCATCCTGGCCTATATGCAGTTGCGGGGCCTGGTCCTCTGCCAGCGCGAGACCGCCAGGACATGGCCGACCGGACCAGGCCGGGCGGCCGGGGGCCGCAGGGTCTTCGGGGTCTTCGGGATAGTCCGGTCAGCGGCCGCGGCCCGGGTCATGATCGCTCGCCTCACCCGCGAGCGCCTCACCGATGCGCACGACGAGGTGGTTTACGTGATAAAAAAGCCACAGGATCGTTTCGCGCACGTCGTGTGACGTCCTGACAGGCTTATCGTTCTTCCGCTCCGGACACCACGGCCGTTCCGTATCCTTGATCCGGCCCGGACAGGCTGTCCTGGCGTGTGCTCTGGAGACACGCTGGCAGGCCGGGTCGGAAGCGATGTTCGGAGGCACAGCTGACTGCTCAACCACAGCCTGGGCTGCCCGCGGGGCTGGCGGACTGGCCCGCGTACACGCTCAGCGAGGCCCAGCTGGGCGATCTCGAGCTGCTGACCTCGGGTGCCCTCGCGCCGCTGCGCGGCTTCATGGACGCCGCGGACACGACCGCGGTGCACCAGCGTGGCATGCTGGCCGACGGCACACCCTGGGTCATCCCGGTGACCCTGGACGTGCCCGCCGGCGTGCTCCCCCCGCCGCGGACCGGCTGGTGCTGCAGGATCCGGAGGGCTCACCGCTGGCTGTGCTCTCGATCACCGAACGGCTAACCAGGCCCGGATCGCAGGATCCGGCGGGACCGCAGGTTACCCGGCTAGCCGGTCCGGTCCAGGCCCTGCGCGAGCCCGAGCACGGGCCGTTCCGCCAGCTGCGGCGGCGGCCCGCCGACGTGCGCGCCGAGCTCTCCGCCGGCCAGGAATCCCCCGCTAACGTGCTGGCCTACGCCACTCGCCGCCCGCTGAACAAGCGTCATATCGGCCAGCTCAGGCACTTCGCGGGGCAGCTGAACGCATCCCTGCTCGTGCTACCGCTGATTAGCGGGCCCGCGCTGGTGGTGACCCGGCCCGAGGCGCTGGTCCGCGCCGTTCTCGCGGCCAGGGAGCAACTGCCCGCGGGCACGCTAGTCATCCCGGTCCCGCTGGCCCCGCGTCATCCCGGCCAAGACCCCGGTGACCCCGACGACCCCGATGGGGCCGACCTGCGCGCGCAGGCGGTGGTGGCCGCCGCCTACGGCGCCACCCACCTGCTGGCCGATCCACCCGATGTGGCCAAGGCGACCGGCGCGGCCTTCGGCGCGGCGGCCGGCCAGAAGAACGGCCAGGTGACTCTGCCCGGAGCGCCCATTCCGGTCATCAGCGCCGGCGAATGGGCCTATGACCCGAGGTCGGAGGTGTGGCGGCCGCTCGCCCTGATCGAGCCGGGCGCCGAGCAAGGTGAGCTGACCGACTCCGAGCTCGGCCGGCTGCTCGATTCCGGCGCCGAGGTACCCGCCTGGTTCGCCCCGCCGGGCGTGGCCCGCGAGCTGCGGCGGGCCCGGCCACCGCGGGCCGAGCGCGGCGTCGCCATCTTCTTTACCGGCCTGTCCGGGTCGGGCAAGTCCACCATCGCCCGGGGGCTGGCGGAGGCGCTGACCGAACGTGGCGACCGAACGGTCTCGTTGCTCGACGGCGACCACGTCCGGCACCTGCTCTCGGCCGGGCTGACCTTTTCCCGTGCCGATCGTGACCTCAACATCGCGCGCATCGGCTACGTCGCGGCCGAGGTCGCCCGGCACGGAGGCATCGCCATCTGCGCCCCGATCGCACCCTACGCGCAGGCCCGCGCGGCCGCTCGCGAGCTGGTGTCCAAGGTCGGCGACTTCCTCCTCGTCTACGTTTCGACACCGGTCGAGGTGTGTGCGGCCCGGGACCGCAAAGGCCTGTACGCTAAGGCGCGCGCCGGGCTCATCACCGGCTTCACCGGGGTGTCGGATCCCTACGAGGAGCCTCGTGACGCGGACCTGGTGCTCGACACCTCGGCGATGACCCGGTCGGAGGCTATCGATGCCGTCCTGCGCCTGCTGACCACCGGCGGATGGCTGGCCGGCCCTCCAGACCAGCCCGACCAGTCCAGCGAAACCTCCGTGACCAGGACACCGATGGTCCGGCTTGGCCCCGCCGTCAGGCGACTGTAACCTGCGCTGGCTCAGGCTTCGGCTTCGGCTCGGTCGTCGGCTCGGCTCAGGCTTCGGCTCGGTCGTCGGCTCGGCTCAGGCTTCGGCTTCGGCTCGGTCGTCGGCTTCGGCTCGGTCGTCATCCTCGGCGCGGGCGCCTTCGTCGAGCCTGGCCCGCAAGCCCCCGGCTCGCCGGCGCCCGTTCTTGAGCCGTCCCACCAAAGCTCCCGACATCACGTCCCGCTGCCGGGAGAGCAGCACGAAGCTGGCTATCCCGCTCACCACGAACGCGAGCGCGAGCAGCAGCAGGCCGCGGGCACCCACCAGGTAAAGCAGGATCATGGAGACGACGAGCAGCAAGATCCGCGCGGACGAGTAAGCAAGAGTGGCACGCATAACGATCCAAGCATAGAAGCTGACCGGCGAGCTTGCGCCCACGGCACCGGTCCGGGCGCTTAACCCCCGGCCAGGATCCTCGCCAGCAGGGCCTGATCGATGTTGCCGCCGGAGAGCACGGCCACCGGCGCCGTCGCCCGGGGCAGCTGGCCGGCCCGGAAGAGCCATGCCGCCACCGCGGCCGCTCCGCCGGGCTCGGCCACCAGCCTGGCCTGCCCCGCGAGCCGCCCGACCGCGGCGAGCATCTCCTCCTCGGTCACCGTGACGATGTCGGTCACCAGCTCGCGGATGTGCGCGAACGGCAGCGTGCCGACCTGCTCTACCCGCAGGGCGTCCGCGATCGTGCGCTGGACCTGCGCGGCGGGCCACGCGACCCGCTCCCCGCGGCGAAAGGAGTCGCGGGCGTCCGCGGCGAGTTCCGGCTCGACGCCGACCACCGCCGCCCCCGGGCGACAGGCCCGCAGCGCGGCTGCGATCCCGGAGATCAGCCCGCCCCCGCTGACCGGCACGATGACCAGATCGACCTGCGGACAGTCGGCCGCGATCTCCAGGCCGATGGTGCCCTGGCCGGCGATCACCCGGCGGTCATCGAACGGCGGAATCAGCACGTACCCGTGGCTGGCCACGAGTTCCTCGGTGGCGGCCAGCCGGGCGGCCAGCGTCGGCGCGACCGTCACAAGCTCGGCCCCGTAGGACTCGATCGCCCGGATCTTGACCTCCGGTGCTGTGCTCGGCACGACCACCACGGCACGCACGCCGAGCCGGGCCGCGGCGTACGCCACCGCGTGGCCGTGGTTCCCGCTGGAATGCGCGACGACTCCGTACCTCCTGGCCGCCGGCTCGCTCGCCATGATCGCCACGTACGCGCCGCGCAGCTTGAACGACCCGGTCGGCTGGAGCGACTCGGGCTTGATGAGAAGGCGGGGCTCCGGCCCGGGCCAGCCAATCAGCGGCGTGCGGACCGCCACCGGCGGAGCGAGCAGCCGGGCCGCTTCCCTGATCTCGGCCAGGCTGACCAGCTCCGGCTCGGTGTCGCTCATCGGTGTTGCTTCCCCTCCCGTCGCCCCGTGGCCGTTCCGCTACCCTGACTTCCTGCCCGCGACAGGTCTATTCTCGCCTGATTCGCCGGTGACCGAGCGCTCGCCAGACTCGGAGCCGGTACGGAAAAAGCGGTAAACTAGCGCGATTACTACTTATCGCATTTAAACAATCACTAATCGTCGCTGGAAATCAGCGAATGATGGATCTAATTTCCAGAAATCTAGGTAGAAAGTACTCGTTCAGCGCCAAACTAGAGGGATATCTGACAGAGGGTTAAAGGCGACAGTCGGAGGGGACTGAACGTGGACGGCAACAACGAGCGTCTGCTCACGCCGGGAGAGGTGGCCGCGCTGTTCCGGGTAGATCCCAAGACCGTCACCCGGTGGGCGGCTTCCGGACGGATCACGAGCATCCGTACTCCCGGGGGGCACCGCAGGTTCCGTGAGTCTGAAGTGCGCGCTTTGCTGCGCGGCGACAGCGAACCCGCACCGCAAGGCCACCCGGTGGCCTGAGCCCGGAGCTACCGCTGGGCCGGGATCCGGCGGTGTTTCCTCGCTCTGGGACCGGTAGTTTCTGCTGGCCCGGCCGGGTCGCCGCGGTCTGGGCTCAGAGTTCGTCGCCGTCCGGCCACGGGTACTCGTCGTGCCGCCTGGCGAACTCAAGGAATTCCTGGCGCAGCGCCTCATCGTCGCGCCGCCACCGGTCGCGCCGCTGGTCGACCTCCTCTGGCGTCAGCGCCTGCTCGGCCAGCCGGGAATAATCGGCGTCCTGAGGTCCGATCTCCACGTAGACATCGCCGAGGATGCGCCCGTCATGGGCGATCGCGGACTGCGGGACTCTGAGGTTCCCGTTAGGCAGTCGTATGACAAACATCGTTGATCACCCTAGATGCCGTAGCGCCGGTTGAAATACAGCATGACCCTGAGCGCAGTGCGTGTGTCCCCACTCAGCATGTCCACGAGCGCCGGCCGCTGCCGGGACGCGATCGCGGCAAATGCGTCCGCGAAGAATTCCTTACGTCCGAGACCGCCGGGCTGGCAGTGAAAATCACTGGCCAGATGTGGCTGGCATTGGTCGTAGACCATGCGAAACTCCGCAGAGTCAGATTGCCACTTACCCGGGCCGCTGTCGAGGTCATCGAGCGCGTGTCCGACCTCGTGACACATGACGTCAGGGGTGGGGGACGGCTTCGAGCCAACCACGATCTTGCGCTCACCGTACGCACCGGCGCAGGCATCCCAGGTGGCCCGTCCGGCCGGCAGCGGGACACCCCGCAGCCCGGTCATGTCGTCGAGTTCGGGTACCCCGCCCGCTCCGATGAAGATCGCGTCCAGGCCGTCGGCCAGCCGCTCCTTGATCCGTTCGGGCAGCTCCGCCAGCCGGTCGACCGCCTCGATCACCTCGGCGGGGGGCGGGGCCGCCGCGTCCCACTGCCGCCACAGGATGCGCTCGATGGAACCGCAGTTCCTGCGGCCGTCCGCGGTCCGCGGCCGCTCCCGAGCATGCGGGGCCGTGAAGGGCAACCTGGTTCGCAGGGCCGCGCCGACCGTTCGCCAGGCCGACGGGGACGTCCGGCCGTGCCCGTCGGCCTGACGCGGAACGCCGGCCGCCACGCGGGCCAGCTCATCGGCGCGGGTATCCGCCCGGCCGGCCTCGGCCGCGTGCGCCGGACCCGACCAGGTGTCCTCGTGCCCGTGCGGGCGGAAGCGTGAGATTCCCGGCGCGGCCGCGGCCGGGCTCGCCACCTCACCGGGCGGGGGCGCCTCGCGGATCCGCGCCCGCGCCGCCCCGTCGCGCACCGCCGGAGAACCGGAAACGCGGCCAGCCCGGTGGGACCCGGTATCCGACCGCGTTACGTATGCCTCGCCCGGAACACCTGGGGCGGCTGCTGCTGGCGACACCGGGGAACCATCTGGCGCCGAGGACGGCCACCCGTGGCCGGCCGGCTCCCCGGCCGCAGGCCGACCCCCGGCCGCAGGCCGACCCCCGGACGCAGGCCGACCCCCGGACGCAGGCCGAGTCCCCGCCGGCCCGGGCTGGTCCGAGGCCGAGGTTGGCCAGTCCGGCGCTGGCCGTTGCCTCGGCGGTGCCGTCCAGTCCTCGTCCGCGGCCGCGTAGCCCGGGGGCGGGCCCGCGGACGTGGCCGGACCAGAGGAGGTCGCAGGACCAGAGAAGGTCGCAGGACCAAAGGAGGTCGCAGGATCCGGGGAGGCCGGCGGGCCCGAGGGTGACGGCGGCACGAGGCGCTGCGCCCGGCGGTGTCTTCCCTGACCCCCCGACGCCGTTTCGTTCTCGGGGCGACGGCGGTGAGCGAGCCTCCGGATGCGGTCGAACAGCCTTAGACGCATGTGCCGTTCTCCTGCTCTGTCGCCCTCTGACGGCAAGGGTATGCCGAGACCGGCCGCCGCGTCACGCGATGCGCGCAAC
The DNA here is from genome assembly GCA_963808315.1 of uncultured Actinomycetes bacterium. Classification (GTDB taxonomy): domain Bacteria; phylum Actinomycetota; class Actinomycetes; order Streptosporangiales; family Streptosporangiaceae; genus Palsa-504. Next base: position 210,079 of record CAWEFK010000002.1, read on the forward strand.
GGCTGGCCGCGACCGCGGCTGCGGACGCGGCTACGGACAACTTGACTAATTCGGGCACACGGCTTGCAGACCTGAGGTTAGGCTTCCGCCATGTTGCTGTCCGGTGCCCTATTTGCCCTGTTCATGACGGGCTTCTGGCTTTACTGCCTGACAGACGCCATCCTGACGCCTGCCCCGGAGTACCAAGGCCTGCCCAAGGCCGCCTGGGTTGCCATCATCACCGTGACATTTATCGGCGGTGCGATCGCCTGGCTCGCCGTCAGGCCGCCGGTGCGCGGTCGTTCCGGCGATCCGATCCCGCTCGCGCCGACCCAGGATCCGGGTAATGAGGATGACCTGGATGACCGGGTTAGCACCGGCGACGACGCCCAGTTTCTGAACGAGCGATGGACGGCCGCAGACGACGCCGTGGCGCGCCACCCGGCGGGCCGGGCCCGGGTGACCGGCTCGGCCCACGCGGCCCCCAAGGGTCCCGACGACGACCCGGCCTTCCTGCGTGCCCTCGACCGCGTGATCCGCGGCAACTACCAGGCGGGCGAAGAGGTCTGAAGCCGGTCGTGGGAAGCACCCCGGCGTGAGCTGACCGGGCGGAGCCAGGTCAGCTCACGCCAGCATAGGAGTGCAAGCCGGCGATGAACACCTGCACCACCAAGATGTTGAACATCAAGCTGGTGAAGCCGAGCAGCTGAATGTAGTGCGCCCGCCGTCCCCGCCAGCCCGCGGTGGCCCTGGCGTGCAGGAACGCGGCGTACAGGACCCAGGTGATGAAGGCCCAGGTCTCGACCGGGTCCCAGCCCCAGTACCGGCCCCAGGCCTGGTCGGCCCAGATCGCGCCCGCGATCACGCCGAACGTCCAGACCGGGAAGCCGAACATGACGGTCCGGTAGGTCAGCCGGTCGACCTGCTCGATGGTCGGCAGTCTGCGGACGATCGGGTGGTCCGGCTCGGCCCGTCCGGCCGCCACCCGCCTGGCGTAGGAGTCGAGGATGAGGTAGACGACGCCGAGCACCGCCGCGACGAAGAAGATGCCGGTCGCCAGGGTCATCGCGGTGACGTGGATATCCAGCCAGTACGACTGCAGCGCCGGGACCAGCTGGCCGGCCGCCGTATAGATGAGCGTCTCGGCCAGGCCGAGCGCGACTACCACCGCACCCATGACGAAGACGCCGAGGGTCCAGGCCCGGTAGCGGATCATGACGAAGAGGAAGAAGATCGCCGCCACGCAGGTCAAGGCGGTGACGAACTCGTACATGTTGCCCCAGGGCGCCCGGTGCACGGCCAGCCCGCGGGTCACGACGGCCACCGTGTGAGCCACCACCCCGGCGGCGCTGAGCGCGACGCCGGCCTGCACCCAGCGGCCAGCCGCGCGGATCGCCTGAAGCGCGGGGAGCGCCACCTCGGGCATCGAGTCGGTGCGGCCCGCCCCGGAGCCGGCCGCGGCACCGCCCGCCCGCCCCTCACCCGCCGGGCCCATACCCGCTGGCCCCTCACCCGCCGACCCCTCACCCGCCGACCCCTCACCCGCTGGCCCCTCACCCGCCGGCCCCGCCGGAGCGGTGCTTCCCGCCGCCCCGACCGTGGCCAGCGCGGCGGCCCGCCGCTGCGCCTGCTGAGCCAGCCCGGAGGAGCCGGCCCGCCGGGGGCGGCCGAAGGCGAAATCGCCGGCGAACGCGACCACCGACAGGGAGTAGATGACCAGCGCCGCGATCAGGAAGTCGTTGCTGATGTGGCCTAGGGCAAGGTTGACAGGCACAGCCCTTACTCTCCCTCGGGTGGGGTAGGCGCGGCCGGGACGTGCGGCGGCGCCGCATGATCCTGCGCGGCTTTATGGTGAGCGAGGCGGAGCTCGGCGGCGAGCGACGCGAACTCTTCCTCGAAGGCGCCGCTCGCATCGGTACGAGTGAGCCCGCCGACGTACATCGTGGTGCCGCCCTGACCGGCCCGGGCCCGGACGAAGACCCGCCTGCGGCGGACCATGAAGGAGAGCACCAGCCCGCCCAGGGCGGCCATGCCGCAGATCAGCGCGGGCAGCTGACCCGGGTCGTGGGTGATGGTCAGGCTGGCCCACTGACGGTAACCGGTGAAGGTGATCGTGCCCTGGCCGTCCGGCAGCTTGTACGACTGGCCGATTCGCAGCAGCTCAGGGGCCGCCGTCAGCTGCCGCATCCCGGCGGTATTCATCGCATAGACGGACTGCGGGGCACCCGAATTCATGCCGAGGTTTCCCGCGTACGCGATCAGGCTGACCACCGGGTTGTCGGCGGCGGGGAACACGGACTCCAGCGTGCCGCCGATATCCACCGCGGTCGGCACGAAGACGCCGGTGAAGCCGAGCTGCTCCGGCTGCGCGCCTGACACCTTCAGCACGCCCTCGGACAGGAAGTTTCCCGTCGCGCCGGCGATAAAGGGCTGCGCACCGTCGAAGACGACCTGGCCACGGGCGTCGGTCACCTTGAACGCCGGGGCGTACCCGTGCCCGATCAGGTAGACCTTCGCGCCGTCCACCGACAGCGGGTGGTTGACCTCGATACGAGCGGAACGGACGGCCCCGCCGGCCTGCGAGGTGTAGCTGACCTGAGCGTCGAACGCGGACGGCTGACCCCGCTGCTCGCCGGAGGCGATGTAACTGGCATCGAAGCTGTTCAGCGTGATCGAGAACGGCGGGAGATCGGCGGCCGTGACGAGCCGACCCGGGTAGAACTCGTCCAGTGAGCTCTGGGTGTCGGTGAAGCTGTCGCCCTGGACGAGCAGCCGGTCGGCCTTGTAGCCGAAGAGCCCGCCAAGCGCGATCGACACGAGCACCCCGAGCAGCGCCAGGTGGAAGAGCAGGTTGCCCGCTTCGCGCAGGTACCCCTTCTCCGCCGAGACCCAGTGCTCCTCCTGATCCCCCGTGGCGTTTTCTGGCTGCTCCGCGGGCGGGTTCACGGCGGCGGGAGGGTCACCGGGGCCAGCGGACCCAGCCGAAGCGACCGGGCGGCGGAGCCGGAACCCGTGGGCGGACAGCACCTGCGCCGCGGTCTGCGCCGCGGCCGCCGGGGCCAGCGAGGTAGCGTACTCGGCGAACCTGGGCAGCCTGGCCAGGTTGCGCGGAGCCCGCGGCGGCAGGCTACGCGCCGAGCCGACCAGCCGGAACGTGCGCGGCACCACGCAGCCCACCAGGGAGGCGAACAGCAGCAGGTAGATGGCGGCGAACCAGGGCGCGGCGAAGACGTTGAACAGCCCGAGGTGGTTCAGCAGCGGCGCGAGGGTCTTGTGGGAGGTGTAGTACTGCTGCACCCCGGCCGGGTTGTTGCCCTCCTGCGGCAGGATGGATCCCGGGACGCTGGCCAGGGCCAGCAGGAACAGCAGGATCAGCGCGATCCGCATCGAGGTGAGCTGCCGCCAGGACCACTTCAGCCAGTCGGTAAACCCGAACGCGCCGCCCCCCGGTGATCCCGGCCCCTGACGCGGCGAGCCGTCCCGCTCGGCGGGCGCCGGGTCGAAGGGGTCCGTTTCGGGCACCCGCACGTCGGTCATCGGGTCACCGCCTCGGTGGCCGTCTTACCGGTGACCTTGGCGAGGATCGTGGTCAGCACCGGATACGTGGCCGAGCCGAAGATCGCCCCGGCGATACGCCCGGTCCGGTCGATCACCAGCGTGGTCGGGGTACTCGCGATGGCCACCGCCGAGCTGAAGTCGGCCGTGACCGCCGAGCCCGGATCGGCCAGGCTCGGATACGTGATGCCGAAGCTGCGCGCGAAGGCCACCGCGCTGGCCGTGGTATCCCGCTCGTCCACACCCAGGAAGGCCACCCCGGACGACCGGTAAAGAGCCGCCACCGAGGCCAGGGTCGAGGCCTCCTCGCGGCACGGCACGCACCATGAACCCCAGAAGTTGAGCACCACGACCTGGCCGCGGTAGGCGGAGAAGTTCAGCCGCGCCCCGGTCAGCGTGGTGCCGGTGAAATCGGGGGCGGCCGGGCGGTGCCCGGCCGTATACAGCACGGCGCTCTCGCTGCCGTCGACGTAGGTGACATTGCTGGTTCCGCCGGTCGCCCACCCCGCCACCAGCACCACGGTGAGCAGCACCGCGGCGAGCACGGCCGCTGCCAAGACGACCGTGCGGCGCCCAGCTAGCCATACCGGGGCTCTGAACACGGGCGGATCCTTGCGATCTCCTACAGCGGGTAGTACAAGCCTATTGTGCCGCATCGCCCTGGGCGACCTGTCCCCGGGCCGGCACCGCGTAGGACACGCCGGTCAACCGGTCACCGGAATAACTAAAGCTGGTCACGCTGCCGGTAGCGCATTCACGCGTGGCCGGGTTGTGCCATAGCGGCTTGTTCTCGGCCATCCGCCTGGACACCCAGATGGGCAGCTGGTGGCTGACGCACACCGCCTCGGCTCCGGTCGCAGCCACCCGTGCGACCTCCAGCATGGCACCCATCCTGGCCGCGACATCCCGGTACGGCTCACCCCAGGACGGCCGGAACGGGTTGATCAGGTACCGCCAGTGCCCCGGGCGCCGCAGCGACCCGTCACCCACGCCGAACGCCAGGCCCTCGAAGTGGTTGGTCGACTCGATCAGCCGCTCGTCCGTGACGATGTCGAGTCCCAGCCGTTCCGCCACCGGCTGCGCGGTCTCCTGGGCTCGCTCGAGCGGTGAGGAGAACAGGGAAACCACGGGCCGTTCGGCGAAAAAATCCGCGGCGGCTACGGCCATCAGCCGCCCTTCTGCGGACAGGTGGTATCCGGGCAGGCGGCCGTAGATGACGCCGCTCGGGTTTTCCACCAGGCCGTGCCTGAGCAGGTGGACAATGGTTGTATCCGACATAGCCCGGCCAGCTTACCCACTGATGACCAGCGCCGGAGCGAGCACCTCGCGGATTGCCGAGCTACAATCCGCCCCACCATCCCCAGCCGCACCCGCCCCGATTCAGTGGATGCGGCACCGTACCGGAAAGAGTGGGTAGAGTGCCGCATTCTGCCGACACCTGGCCTCGCGTTTAGGGAGCGGGGCGTTTAAGCGGGGAAGGGGGTCAGGCGGGGAAGGGGGTCAGGCACCTAGCATGGCGGCGGCGGCTTGGGCGGCGGCGGGCAGGGCGGTCTCGATGCGGGCCAGGGCCTGCTCGTCGTGCGCGGCGGAGAGGAACCACGCCTCGAAGGGCGACGGCGGCAGGTAGACGCCGCCGTCGAGCATGGCGTGGAAGAACGCGGCGTAGGCGGCGGCCGACTGCTCTTTCGCGTCGGCGAAGGACAGCACCGGCTCGGTGCGGCCGAGGAACACGGAGAACAGGTTGCCCGCCTCGGACAGCCAGAACGGCACGCCCGCCGAGGTCAGCGCCGAAGACGTCAGCTTCGCCACGGCACCGGCCGCGGCGTCGACGCGCGCGTACACCTCGGGGGTGCAGGCCCGCAGGGTGGCCAGCCCGGCCGCGACCGCGAGCGGGTTACCCGACAGCGTGCCAGCCTGGTAGACGGGACCCGCCGGGGCGAGCCTGGACATGATCTCGGCGCGGCCGCCGAAGGCCGCGCACGGCAGCCCGCCGCCCATCACCTTGCCAAACGTCACCAGGTCACCCGGCACGCCATCGACGCCGTACCAGCCCGCGGAGGTGACGCGGAACCCGGTCAGCACCTCGTCCATGATCAGCAGGGCGCCGGCCGACCGGCACAAGGACGCCAGCGCGGCGTTGAACCCGGCGGCCGGCGGCACGATCCCCATGTTCGCCGGGCAGGCCTCCGTGATCACGCACGCGATCGAGCGGCCGCGGTCCGCGAACACCGCCGCGACGGCGTCGATGTCGTTGTAGGGCAGCACGATGGTGTCCGCGGCGGCGGCTCCGGTGACGCCGGGGGAATCGGGCAGCCCGAACGTCGCCACGCCCGAGCCCGACGCGGCGAGCAGCGCGTCCACGTGCCCGTGGTAGCAGCCGGCGAACTTGACCACGAGCGGGCGGCCGGTGAACCCGCGGGCCAGCCGGACGGCCGACATCGTGGCCTCGGTCCCCGAGTTGACCAGGCGGACCTGCTCGACCGGGGCACGCGCCACGATCTCCTCCGCCAGCTCCACCTCACCCGGCGTGGCCGTGCCGAACGAGGTCCCGTTCACCAGCGCGGCGGAGATGGCCGCGAGCACCGGCGGATGGGCGTGCCCGAGGATCATCGGGCCCCACGAGCACACCAGATCGACGTACTGGCGGCCGTCCGCATCGGTCAGGTAAGGTCCCGACCCGCGGACCATGAACCGGGGCACGCCGCCGACCGAGCCGAACGCGCGCACCGGCGAGTTCACGCCACCCGGCGTCACCTCGAGCGCCCGCGCGAACAGGGCGGCGCTGCGGTCGGTCACGCTCTGCTGTCCTTCACCCGGGGGCCTCGCAGGCGTCGACGATGAACTCGAGCAGCCGCAGCGCATCCGGCAGCGGGTGCTCCTGCGGGGTGCGCACCCAGCGCGAGCCGAGGGCGCCGGCGTAGCGCGACGGCGGGGCGAGCACGTAGCTGTCCCGGCAGTGCCACCGCAGGCCCTCGACGACGCTTTCCGGCTCGGAGTCGAGCCCGCAGGACCACCACTCGTCTTCGTCGGCGGGCGAACCCCTGGTGACCACGAAGAACAGCATCCGGTCCTGGCCGAGCACCGCCACCGGGCCGACCGCCACCCCGGCGGCCTCGATCCGCTCGAGCGCGGCGGCGCCGCGCTCGAGCGGCACGTCGAGCGCATCAAAAACCCGGCCGGTGACGAGTATGACGTTCGCCTCCGGCCGGGTCTCCCACCAGCTCGCAATCACGTTTTCGTCGACGGTCGCCTGCAGCTGCCAGGCCGGCGACACCGGGTGCGCCCCGGGTGCGGGACACCCGAGCCGGTCACACGAACAGCCCCGGCTCGGCTCAAGGGCGGCGGCCTTGCCGTGATACGGGTGCTCGCCCACGCACACCGGCCAGCCCATGGCCGCGTACTGGGCCGCCACGATGCCCATCGGCTGATCACGTTCCGCCGCCCGGCCGCGAACCCCACGACCTCGGCGCCGCACAACGTCGACCATAAAATCCCGCCACTCTCCTGTTTCGCTCTGTTACCTATCGTAGGGCACGCGGTACGGGCCGTTCGGCTTATTGAGCTAGGCGGGCTGGCCGCGACGGTCACGGTGTGGCCATCCTCAGGGTTGCAGCCGGCGAGCTACCTCGGCCGCCCAGTAGGTCATGATGACGCTCGCCCCGGCTCGGCGGATGGCCGTCAGAGTCTCGGAGATCACCCGGTCCCGGTCCAGCCAGCCGTTGTTGGCCGCCGCCTCGACCATCGCGAACTCGCCGCTGACCTGGTAGGCCGCGACCGGCAGCGAGAAGGTGTCGGCGACCCGCCTGATGATGTCCAGGTAGGCCAGGGCCGGCTTGACCATCACCATGTCGGCGCCCTCGTCGACGTCAAGGGCCACCTCGCGCAGGGCCTCGACCGCGTTGGCCGGATCCTGCTGATGGCTCGCCCGGTCACCGAACGCCGGCGCACCCTCGGCCGCCTCCCGGAACGGGCCGTAGAAGGCCGACGCGTACTTGGCCGAGTAGGCGCAGATGCCGACCTGTTCGTGACCCGCTGTGTCCAGCGCGGCCCTGATCGCCGCGACCTGCCCGTCCATCATCCCGCTCGGCGCCACCATGTGCGCGCCCGCCTGCGCCTGGGCCACCGCGATGGCGGCGTACCGCTCCAGGGTGGCGTCGTTGCCGACGTCGCCCGAGGGGGTGAGCAGCCCGCAGTGGCCGTGGTCGGTGTACTCGCACAGGCACAGGTCGGCCATGATGACGCACGCGTCGCCGGTCTCGGCGCGCAGGTCGGCGAGGGCCAGCTGAGAGATGCCCGCCGGGTCATCGGCCGCCGACCCGCGGCCGTCCTTGGCGCCGGGAATACCGAACACGATGATCCCGCCCACGCCGGCCGTCACCGCCTCCGCGGCCGCCTTGCGCAGGCTGTCCCTGGTGTGCTGGACCACGCCCGGCATCGAGCCGATCGGCCGCGGTTCGGACAGGCCCTCCTTGATGAACACGGGCAGCACCAGGTCGCCGGGACGCACCGAGGTCTCGGCCACGAGCCTGCGCAGGGCCGGGGTCCGGCGCAGCCGCCGGGGACGCGCGACGGGATATCCACTACTCATATCGGTACCTCCGGAACGGTCAGCAGCCACACCTTAGCGGGCCAGGCCAGCCCGGGCGCGGCCAGCCCGAGCGCGGCGCACCCTAGCGCAGCCGGCGGCGGGCGCCGCGGCGGCGCTCGCTAGGCCGCCTGACCGGTTCGCCCGCCTCGGTCGCCGCGTCCCGCAGGCTCGCTCCGTACTTAGCCATCTCATCGACCAGCGCCGCCATCGACGGCTTGGGCGCCGTCACGTCCACCCGGAGCCCGAACTCGGCCGCGGTCTTGGCCGTCTGCGGTCCGATGACCCCGATCACCGTGACCGCATGCGGCTTGCCCGCGATCCCGACCAGGTTCCGCACGGTGGAGGACGAGGTGAATAGGACGGCGTCGAAGCCGCCGCCCTTGATGGCCTCGCGGATCGGCGCGGGCGGCGGCGCGGCCCGGACCGTCCGGTACGCCGTCACGTCCTCCGCCTCCCAGCCGAGGTCGAGCAGCCGGGCCAGCAGCGTCTCGGTCGCGATGTCGGCGCGGGGCAGCAGCACCCGGTTGATCGGGTCGAGCAGGTCATCGTAGGGCGGCCAGACCGCGGCGAGCCCCTCGGCCGACTGGTCGCCGTCCGGGACTAGGTCCGGCCGGATGCCGAACTCGAGCAGCGACGCGGAGGTCTGCTCGCCCACGGCAGCGACCTTGACACCGGCGAACGCCCTGGCGTCCAGGCCGTACTCCTCGAACCGTTCCCGCACCGCGCGGACCGCGTTCGCCGAGGTGAACGCCACCCACTGGTACCGGCCGGTGACCAGGCCCTTGACCGCGCGTTCCATCTGCTGCGGGGTCCGCGGCGGCTCCACCGCGATGGTCGGCACCTCCTCGGGGACGGCGCCGTACTCCCGCAGCCGCTGCGACACCACGGCGGCCTGTTCCTTGGTCCTTGGGACCAGCACCCGCCAGCCGAACAGCGGTTTGGTCTCGAACCACGACAGCCGGTCCCGGGCCGCCACCGCGTCCCCCACGACCGCGATGGCCGAGCCCCTGGTGTTGGCCAGGGACACGCCGGCCGCCTTGAGATCGGGCCCGATGCGGCTCAGCGTGGTGACCACCGTCTGCTGCGCGCTCGTGGTCCCGTCCCAGGTGATCGCGAACTTGGTCGTTTCCGGCCAGCCCGCCGCGACCAGCATCTTGCCCAGCTCGGCCGGGCCCGCGTCGGCACCGAGCACGACCAGCGTGGCCGGGCTGTAGGCCAGCTGGCTGACCTCGGCCGCGTGGATGATCCGCAGCTCGCCGTTCCGGTCGCTGGCCAGCGGGATGCCCGCGTAGGCGGGGACGGCGGTGGCCGCGGGCACGCCGGGTACGACCTCGAACCTGACCCCCGCCTTGGCGCACGCGGTCGCGTCCTGGGCCGCGCCGTTCAGGAGCGGATCACCGTTGTACAGGCGGACCGCGAGCCGGCCGTCCTTGGCCGTCTGCACGAGCAGCCGGGCGGCGGCGCCGTCGGCGGGATCAGCCAGCGACGCGTCCGGGCGCAGGTAGCGCCCGACGATGGCCGCCAGGTCCGCCCCGGCGATGACCAGGCTGGCCTGACCGAGCAGCTCCGCCGCACGTACCGTCAGCAGCCCCTCGTCGCCGGGGCCAGCGCCGACGAGGGCGACCCAGCCGGCCTGCGGCCGCTCCTGGGCCACCGCGGTTTCCGGCTGTTCGGTCTCATGTCCCGCAGAACCTTGGATAACGCTCACTGCACATCATTCCCGCTGCTCGTCGGTGCCTGTGGCACGCTGATGAGATCTCCTGCTCCCGACCGGAGCAGCTCGGCCGCGAGGACACGGCCGAGCTGCCTGGCATCAGCACCGGGCGCGGCGCCGCGCGCGCGTAGTATCCGGCTCCCGTCGGTGCTGATCACGGCCGCCTGCATCCGCAGCTGTTCGAGTCCGGCCGCATAGGCCCCCACCGGGGCGCTGCAGCCTGCTTCCAGCGCCTCGAGCAGGCTGCGCTCCGCGGTGACGGCGGCCCTGCTCGCCGGGTCGGTCACGGCCTCGAGCAGCGCCGCCAGCTCGCGCTCATCCGCACGGCATTCGACCGCGAGGGCTCCCTGCCCGGGCGCCGGCAGCATCTCCTCGGGTTCAAAGACCTGGGTGATGGCGCTGACAAGCCCGATCCTGGCCAGTCCGGCGTAGGCCAGCACCACGCCGTCGAGCTCGCCGTCGTCGACCTTGCTCACCCGGGTGTTGGCGTTGCCGCGAATCGGCACGCACCGCAGATCGGCACGGAGCCCGAGCAGTTGCGCGGCCCGGCGCGGTGACCCGGTGCCGATCCTGGCCCCGAGGGGAAGATCGGCGAGCTTGGCGCCGTCGCGCGCGACCAGGGCGTCCCTCGGATCGTCCCGCAGCGGTACCGCGGCCAGCACGATGCCGGCCGCGGGCCCGGTCGGCAGGTCCTTCAGCGAATGCACGGCCAGGTCGACCTGGCCGGACAGCAGCGCCTCACGCAGCGCGCTGACGAAGACGCCGGTCCCGCCGATCTGGGTCAGCTGCGCGCGGCTGACATCGCCGAGCGTCGTGACCCCGACGATCTCCACCTGACGGCCGGTCCGTTCGGTGATCATGTCGGCCACCTGGCCGGACTGAGCCAAGGCCATCGGGCTCTTGCGGCTGCCGAGCCGCAGCGTGGCGGCGTTCACCGTGAGCCCTCCTGCTCTGGGGCGGCGCGGGTAACCGCCTCGACTGCGCGCGGATCAAGATCGAAGAGAACTCGCAGCGCCGCGGCGTACTCCTCGCCCCCCGGCGATCCTGCGAGTTCCTTAACCCGTACGGTCGGCGCGTGCAATAGCTTGTCTACCACTCGTCGCACCGTCTGGGCTATTTCATCCAGGGTGTGCCCGCTCACGCCATCGGCGCTCAGGCGGCCCGTCAGCCTGGCCAGCTCCGCGTCCACCACCTTGGCCGCCTTGGCCCGCAGGGCGACAACCGTCGGGGCCACCCGGGCGGCTTCCATCGCCGCGTGGTACGCGGCGAGCTCGGCTTCCACGATCGCCCGCACCGCCAGGACGTCGTCCTCGGTGGCCGCGGTCCCGTGCGCGGCGAGCAGGTCCATGCCGATCAGCACGACGCCGGGCAGCTGGTCCACGGCGGGTTCCACGTCCCGTGGCATGGCCAGGTCAAGCAGGACCAGCGGGCCGCGACGGCCCGCGCGCGTCCTGGCCTGCACCGCGGCCGATACCAGGCCGGCCGTGATGATCAGGCCGGCCGCACCGGTGCAGGAAATGACGACGTCCGCGGCCCCCAGCGCGGCGGGCAGGTCCGCGAGCTCGGCCGCCTTCGCGCTCACGTCCGCGGCCAGCCGTTCGGCGTGGCGGCGGGTCCGGTTGGCCACGACGATGCTCGCCGCCCCGCTTCTGGTCGCCGTCGCCGCCGCGAGCGCGCTCATCGAGCCCGCGCCGACGATGAGCACGTCGCGGCCCGCGAGCGCGTCCGGGCCGGCCTGGCCCAGGCTGGCGGCGGCCAGGTCAATGGCCACGGTGAGCAGGCTGAGGCCGGCCCGGCCGATGCCGGTCTCGGCCCTGGCTCGCTTGCCGGTCCGCAGCGCCAGCCGGCCGAGCTCGGACAGGACCCGGCCCACGGTGCCGTGTTCCCCGGCCACCTTGAGCGCCGACCTTACCTGGCCGAGGATCTGCCCCTCACCGACCACCATCGAGTCAAGCCCGCACGCCACGGCCATCAGGTGGCCGATGGCCCGGTCCTCGTAGTGCACGTACAGGTGCGCGGTGAGCTCGTGCGCCGGGACTCCGCAGTGCCGCGCGAGCATCTCGCAGATCACCGTCACGCCCGCGTGAAACCGGTCCACATCGGCATAGACCTCGACCCGATTGCAGGTCGAGACGACGAAGACCTCGGCCACGGGCTCGGCCTGGGCCACGTCACGCAGCAGCTTGCTGAGCGTGTCCCCGCTCACGGCGACGCGCTCCAGGATGGTCACCGGCGCGCTCTTGTGGCTGAGGCCGACTACCAGCACGCTCATCTGCCCACCACCTAGCCCTTCGCCGCGAGTTTATGGTCCGATGACCTAGAATTCCCGTTGACCTTCGCGTGGTCGGGCTCCGGCCGGGCCGCCGACCTGCGCTGGGCATGGAAAGCAAGGATCTGCAGCTCGATCGACAGGTCGACCTTCCGCACATCCACCCCTTCCGGCACGCTGAGCACGAGCGGTGCGAAGTTGAGTATGCTCGTGACGCCCGCTGCGACCAGCCGGTCACAGACCGCCTGCGCGGAACCGGCCGGCGTAGCGATCACGCCGATTGACACCTTATGCCTGGTGACTAGGGTCTCAAGCTCGTCGACGTGGCGGACGATCAGCTTGGCGATCCTGCTGCCCACGATGATGGGGTCCGAATCCAGCATGGCCGAGATCGAGAAGCCGCGGGAGACGAAACCGCCGTAGTTGGCCAGGGCGCGGCCGAGGTTGCCCGCGCCCACGATGACCACCGGCCAGTCCTGAGTCAGCCCGAGCGTCCTGGACACCTGGTAGACGAGATAGTCGACGTCGTACCCGACGCCCCGGATCCCGTAAGAGCCGAGGTGGGACAGGTCCTTGCGCAGCTTGGCCGAATTGACCCCCGCGGCGGCCGCCAGTTCGTCGCTGGCGACCGTGCTGATGCCCCGCTCCGCCAGGCCGTAAAGCGCACGCAGGTATACCGGCAACCGCGCCACGGTGGCTTCTGGTATCCCGTCAGGACGGCCGTTCGCCTCGGTCTGCTCGCTGGTCTCAACCTGACCGTTGGACCCAGACGGCGTAGCGTTACGGTGCATCGCGGCAGCGCTCCTGGGATCGGGCTCCAGGGGTTTGGTAGCAAGGCGACGGTAGGAGCCCACGTCGGCCGACGTCACAAATCACGGTACGCCTTTGTGCAACTATTCACAAAGTCAGCACCATCGCTCCGGTGCGGCGCCGGCCGACCCCCGGGTAGCTTGGGTCGGCTCGTCCCCCTGCGACTAGCCGAGCGCGGCCCGCAGGCGGGCCTCGCTCACCCGCCAGAAGTCGATCTGCACCCCGTCGACAAACGTCACCGGGATCTTGTCCCAGTAGTTCCGCATGTCGTCGGGCGAGGCGTTGATGTCGCGTTCTTCCCAGCCGACGCCCAGCTCGGCGGCCACCCGCTCGATCACGGCGCGCGCGTCGTCACACAGGTGGCAGCCCGGCTTGGCCAGCAGCGTGATCCGGTCGCGGGGCGGCATGCTAGCCACCCCCGTAACGCCGACCGGCGGTGACTGACCGGGCGGCCCGCTGGCGGTGACTGACCCGGGCGGCCCGGCCGCGACGCCCCGGGCGGCGGCAGGGGCTGGAGCCTGCGAGCCGCCGGGGATAGCGCCGGGGCGAGCGGCGCGCCCATCCCGTCCCAGGACGCCGCACCAGCCGGGGACGCCCCGCCAGCCGGGGACGCCCCGCTGGGCGGCTGCGGAGTCGGGAGCGGCGCGACCTTGGCGTATTTGAGCCGTAGTTCGATGACGTTGGTCGCGAGCACGCAGGCCCGGCGATCCGCCACGAACCGCTTCATGTAGGGCTGGTTCTCATGCCGCTCGAACGCCTCCCGGTCCCGGTAGACCTCATAGAAGATTCGCTGCAAGGGCGCGTTCGGCACGAGGTGGATGACGTACACCAGGGTGTCCGGCTCGGCGGTGCTGACCTCCTCCGCCGCGGCCTCGGCGAACCGGTCGAAGTCGGCGACCCGGTCCTCGAGCACGTGAAGATCAAGATCCGGCCGTACGGCCTGGCGGAGGCGCGGCCCTGGCCCCGGCCCCGGAGGCGACCATGGAGGCGGCCCCGGAGACCGGCGATCCGTGGCCGTGCGCATGCGGGCCGGAATCCGGGCCAGGTCCGGCCGGCTGTGGACGGCCCGGTCCCTGACCGCCCGGTCCCGGAGAGCCCGGTCCGTGCCGGACTGGTCCCGGACCGCCCGGCTCAGGAACGCCGCGAAGGCCTGCCGCCCACGCGGGTCCTGGGGCCCGGATGGACCGTAGGCCGGGTAACCGCCGGGGAGTTCCGGTCAGCCACGAGGCCGTTCTCCCGCCGGTAGTCGTCGCGGGCCCGGAGGCGCCCCGCCGATCGCGGGCCGCCGGCCCCGCCGGATCCGGGACTCGCCCGCTGTCGCCTGGGCCGTCCGGCCCGGCATGTTCTGGAGCCTGGTTGTACCGAACCAGACGAACGCCGCTGCCATCAGGCTGAGCAGCGGGTACGCGGCCTGGCCGGGCAGCGAGAAGTGCAGGGCCGCCGTCATCAGCACGGCCAGGCCGACCGGCACCACGGTCGCCAGCGCCTGGCGCCACCGCGGCTCGTTCCTGGCGTACACTCCCGCGAGGCCAGCGCACACGGCCACGGCGGCGAGCGCCGCGACCAGGACCAGGTCCAGCGCGTAGCGGGAGAACGGCTGCGAATACACGCCGACCGATGGCCAGGACTTACCGAACGGCTGCGCGGTGAGCGGGTCGGTCGCCAGGATCACCGCGGCCACGACGATGAGGGCACCGCTGACCAGCCGCATGCCGAACTTGGCGGCCCCGCTCTGCGTGACCAGCTCGACCAGGCCCCAGGCCAGTGCCATCGGCGCGAGCAGGAGCGCGCACAGCTGAACCGCCCGGAACGTGGCCGGGCGGAACCCGCTGGCGAAACCCATGCTCTGCGCCGCGAGCGCCACGGTCAGCCCGAGCGTCGCGACCGCCCACAGGATGACGTCGGCCCGCGGCTGGCGCACGCACCGGCCGGCGAGCACGCCCGTGGCCACGGCCGCGACCAGCACGCCCGCGAATCCGACCAGCACGGGAAGAGACATTAACCCCTATGGTGCACGATGCCCGGCATCGGCGGGGCCATGACGAAGGAGTCGTTACTTCTTATTCCGGCGCTGGATGCGGGTCTTCTTGAGCAGCTTGCGGTGCTTCTTCTTGGCCATGCGCTTGCGGCGCTTCTTGATGACAGACCCCATGGGACCACCCTTCCTTGGCACTGCGGATGACGGGCACGCCAACGCGCTCGCCCGGTCAGGGTGGCTGACACACACCCAACGTTAGAGGTTACCCCCGATGCGAGGTGCTGAGGTGACTGGTCGGCGCCATCCGCCTGGGACCGCCGTATTCACGCGTGCCAGCCGGACCCCTGCAGCGCAGGGATCCGGCTTGGTCGAGTAGCCCTACCGGGCAGCCTCAACCGGTACCGACGAAGGCAGCCCTCAGGTACTGATTGACTGCCGACTCAGGGACCCGAAAGGAGCGGCCGACACGGATCGCTTCCAGTTCGCCGGAGTGCACCAGGCGATACACGGTCATCTTTGACACGCGCATGATCAAGGCCACTTCGGCGACGGTTAGGAATCTCACGTCGCTTAGGGGGGTTTCACTTGCCATCGAGTTGCCTCTTCCGTACGAAGCCGAGCACTTGACGGGATTCGGCGCACCAGTCACGTACGTCTCCAGAGTAAGTCCCGCACAGAAAAGAGCAACCCCGTCTATAGCTTCATTGTTGTTACTATTTGGGCGCTATGATCACGGCGGCGGCGGGAAATTCATCTTCCGGGCTGCTGAGCTGCGGATTTCGCGGAACGTCGTTGACCTGTGATCTGCCGGCGCGCCTTGACTCGAGGGAAACATTCGCCAGAACTGATCCGGCCAGACCGATCGCTCCGTCAATTGGATCTTGGCCACATCAGGCTGCGGACCGACCGCGCCGGAAATACCGCGCGGTGCCTGTTCATGACCGCGGAGTCCGCGGCAAGATCGTGGTCAACGCCCGCATCGATCGCAATCGGGCGGCATCCGGATCGCCGCCGAGCTCGCGGCCCCGGTCCCGGGCGGCCTCGATGGCGGCGAGGAACGCGGCGCGCACCCCGTGCCTCTCCAGCTCCCTGACGGCCGAGATCGTGGTTCCCCCGGGGGAGGTGACCGCCTCGCGCAGGATCACCGGGTGCTCGCCTGTTTCGCGCAGCATGGTGGCCGCGCCGTAGACCGCCTGGGTCACCATCTCCAGCGCGGCTCCGCGGGCCATGCCCAGCAGGATTCCGGCATCCACCATGGACTCGACCAGGTAGTACACGTACGCCGGGCCGCTACCCGACAGCGCGGTCGCCGCGTCCTGCTGGGACTCAGGGATGCGGAGCACCTTGCCGACCGGGCGCAGCAGTTCCTCGGCCAGGCGCAGATGCTCCTCGCCCGCGTGGGCCCCGGCCGAGATCACGCTCATCGCCTCGTCGACCAGGACCGGCGTATTCGACATGACCCGGACGACCGGGACGTCGCCGGCCAGCCGCCGCCCGATGAACGCGGTGGTAATCCCGGCCGCGACCGAAATCACCAGCTTGCCCGGCGAGATGGCCGGGGCTATCTCGTCGAGCAGCCCGCCCATGTCCTGCGGCTTGACCGTCAGCAGCAGGGTGTCCGCCTGCTTGGCCGCCGACACGGCGTCGCTGACCTGAATCCCGTAGCGCGCATGCAGCTCCGCGCCGCGCTCTTGGTGGCGGACCGCGGCGACCACGGCCGACGGGGGCCTGCCCGCGCGCAGCAGCCCGGACAGCAACGCCTCGCCCATTCTTGCCGGTACCGAGAATCGCGATCACGAGGCAGGCACCTACGTTTCTGAGCGGAGGGAGCGCAGGAAGAACGTGAGGTTACCCGGCCGTTCGGCCAGCCGGCGCACGAGGTAGGCGTACCAGTCGCCGCCGTAGGGGACGTATACCCGCATCCGCGCGCCGGTATCAGCCAGCCGCTGCTGCTCGACCGGGCGGATGCCGTAGAGCATCTGGTACTCGAAGCTATTCGCGGCCCGTCCGGTCAGCAGGGCCAGCGACCCGGTGATCTCGATCAGCCGCGGGTCATGGGTGGCCACCATCGGGTAGCCCGACCCGTTCATCAGCGCCCGCAGGCAGCGCGCGTAGGATACATCCACGTCGCGGCGCGCGGTATAGGCGACGCTGTCGGTCTCGCGGTAGGCACCCTTGCAGAGCCGGACCCGAAGGCCGTATCCGGCCAGCGAGCGGCAATCCGCCTCGCTGCGCCGCAGGGCCGCCTGGATGACGCAGCCGAGCTCGGGGTAATCCGCCCGTAGCTGGGCCGCGATCCGCTGCGTCGGCTCGATCGCCGCGAACTCCTCGGCATCGAGGGTCACCGTGGTACCCGCCTCCCGGGCCGCCGCGCAGATCCTGGCGATGTTCTCCTTCGCCATCCGGGCGCCGAGGAACAGCCCCACCGCGGTCGGCTTCACCGACACCTCCGCGGCGCCGCCATGCGTCAGCCCCTCCGCCCGGAGCTTGCCGAGCAACTCGATGTACTCGTCGGTGACGGCCGCGGCCTGAGCCGGGTCTTTGGTGTCCTCACCCAGGTAGTCCAGGGTCACGAGCAGACCCGCCGCATGCAGCGTCCGGGTCACCGCGACCGCGTCGTCGGCGGTCTCGCCCGCGACGTAGGAGTCCACGATGGCGCGCGTCTGCGGCGCGGTCGTGATGAGCTGGCGCAGCCGAGAACTGGCTGACGCCGCGAGCAGGGCCCTGCGCAGCACGGCGAGCTGACCTCCGGTTTCCGGTTCCGACCTCAGATGAACTGGCGGCGGCGCAGCGTGACCTGCACGTTGGCGCCGGCGTCCGGTGACACGATAACCTCCTGGGCCGCGGCCACGCCTCCGGCCAGCAGGGTCGCCTCCATCGGCACAGTGCGCTTGACCAGGGCGAGCCCGATCGGGCCGAGCTCGTAGTGCCGGGCCGCCGATCCGGTGGTGCCGACCACGGTGCGGGCGGTTGCGGTGCCAGCTGGCGGGGCATCCAGCTCGACCGGGTCGCCGTGGGCGGGCAGCCGGTCCACGCTGCCGTCCAGGTGCAGGAAGACCAGCCGCCGCGGCGGGTGGCCGAGGTTGTGCACCCGGGCCACCGTCTCCTGGCCTCGGTAGCACCCCTTGTTCAGGTGCACCGCGGTCTCGATCCAGCCGACCTCGTGCGGGATGGTCCGGTGATCGGTGTCCAGGCCAAGCCGGGGCACGTGGGCGGCGATCCGCAGCGCCTCGAACGCCCACATGCCAGCCGGGACGGCCCCGCGCCTGACCAGCTCGGCGGCCGTGACCGGCAGCAGGTCCCGCGCCACGATCAGGTCAATGGCGCCGAACGAACCCGCCTGCACCCGGCCGAGTACCCCGTCAAGCCCGACCGTGATGTCGTCACCGGACGGCCCCATGACCGTCAGCACCGCGCAGTCCGCGGACAGGTCAGCGACGTCGACCCGCAGCATGAACTTCATCGACTCGAGGAACTCCAGCAGGGCCGGCGCGGTCCCTGGTTCCACGTGTACCCAGATTGAGGTGCCGTCGTCGTTCAGCTCCAGATGGTGTTCCACGTGCCCGGTCGGGCTGAGAATGAGCGCCTGGGAGCTCTGGCCGGTGGTGAGCCCCTGCAGGTGCTGCGTGGTCAGGCTGTGCAGCCAGCTGAGCCGGTCCGCGCCGGTGATCTTGAGCACGCCGCGGTTCGACCGGTCGACCAGCCCGGCGGGCGCGTCCCCGGCGCCGTCGAGCGCCCGCTGCTCGCGCCCGGGTCACCGTAATGCGCGGCGACCCCCTCGTCGGGCCAGCTCGCCTGCACTGCCCCCGGAAAGTCAAGAAGCTGGCTCACGTTTGCCCCCTTTGATTCATGGTCACCTGGTCCTCAGCCATCGGCGGAGGCTCGGCATTCCGCGCAGCGGCCGAAGACGGTGAGATGGCCGACGTCGGTCTCGAAGCCGTGACGTTCGTCCAGGCCGGTGAGCAGCGGGCGGATCGCGTCCGATCCGGTCTCGGTGACCCGGCCGCAGTCGCGGCAGACCAGGTGCACATGGTTGGCTTCGGTGGCCAGGTGGTAGGTGGGCGCGCCGTGCCCGAGGTGCGTGTGGGTGACCATGCCGAGCTGCTCGAGCAGCTCCAGCGTGCGGTAGATGGTCGAGATGTTGACGCCGCGCGCCGTCTGCTGGACCTGAGCGCCGATTTCCTCCGGGGTGGCGTGGTCTAGCCGCGCCACCGCTTCCAGCACCAGTTGACGCTGCGGAGTCACCCGGTAGCCCCGGGCACGCAGTTGCTCGTCCCACTCGCGTACGGGCAGGCTCGGGGACGGGGCATCGGCGTCCATGGCCTCATATTAGATCCGCTGGTGTGATCCGGCGCACGGCAAAATGGTCTTGCCTGCATGCCCACTTCGCGGCTAGCGTGCTAGGTACGCGGGAAAGGAGGTGGTCCAACAGCATGCATAGACAACGGACTCGTGAGGTGGCTGTCAGCTAGCCGCTTCCCCGCCGGCATGACGTCCAGTGAGTTTGACGGGGCGGCGGCCGGCTAATTTCTGGCAGACACCGAGTCCCCGGGTTGGCCGACCTTGTCCAGTCGGTCCCGGCGCGGCGGCAATCCGCCGCGCTGGAGTCACCCGGGGACTTCTTTATGCCTCCACGTCTTATGCCGAGCCGCGGGTATCCAGCCCGTTGCGATCGAGCGCGGCCCGGATCTGGCTGAGCCACTCCGTGCCCAGCTGGCGCCCGTTCGGGAGCTGGTCGCCTCGATCCCAGCGCCACGTCGCGATCATCGCCAGCACCAGGATCCGGCACGCGCGCAGCAAGTCCTGATTGACACCCCGATAGTGCTCGCTGACCTCTTCGGGCGCATGGGCAAGGTCGAATTCGACCGGCCCGCGGCAACACGTCTCGAGATCTATGAACAGCAGCCCGTTCTTCGTGGTGAGCAGGTTGCCCGGGTGCGGCTCGCCGTGCAGGAGCTGCTCGGCGCCGCCGAGCTCGCCGATCACTCGTCTCAGGCTCCGCAACGTGCCGCCGAGGAGCTCCCGGTCCGCGCGGGCAAGCGCCGGAGTGCGGTCGCGGATCGCCACGAGTTGCTGAGCCTGCTCGACTCGATCCGTGAAGTGCGGCGCAGGGACATCGAGCGTGCGCAGGCCGGCATGCAGCCGCTCGAGCGCACCGGCGTAGCCGGCTGGTGAGACCTCTTGAGGTGCCGCGGGTTCGTAGTAGGTCCACAGGGTGACCACGAAGCCGTCACGCTCATAGACACGTGGGTCCACTCGAGGCTCAAGATCAGCCACGGGGTACCCGGATCCGGCGAGCCGCTGAGCGAGCTCGACTTCGAACTGTGCGACCTGATGCGCTACAGGTGCCACCCGGGCCAGCACGTCACACGGCAGCAGACGCAGAGTGAGCTTGTTCGAGTCATGAAGAACGATCGCGTCGTCGACGCTCAGGTCAAGTGACGAGACGATCGACATGGCCGCCGCCACCGCCCGCGGGACCTCTGACGCCTGCATCGTCGCCTGGCCCCTCGGTCACCAGATCGCTTGGGAGCTCAGCCAACCCGCTTGAGCTGAGCGGAAAGGTGCGGCTGGAGGGGCTGTCCCATCGCGGCCAGGTCGTAGGCGTACGCCAGATCCTGGCCCTCGACGAGACCGTAGAGCCGGTGCCCGGCGGTCACCTCCTTGGAGGTGGCGGTGCGGGCCACCACATCGGTGGCCATCTCGATCCGGACGCCCGTTATCTCGCCCAGGTAGATCTCGACGATCCCGGTCGGATGCGCGAGCATCACCTCGACCTGGTTATCGGGCCGTGGGCGCCAGAAGCCGGTCTCGGTGCCGAGCGGCGCCCCGATCTGACCGTCCTCATCAAGCCGCCAGGTGCGGCTGGCGTAGATGAGGAACGGCTTGCCGTTGTGGCTGAAGCTGACCTCCTGACCGAACCGGAACGACTCGATGGTCGGGTAGCCGCCGATCCCGGCGCCTTCCCACCGGCCGAGCAGGAACCCGAGCGGCGCCAGATCAGGGTGCACCGGCGGAAGGTCGGAGGCAAGATCGGCCAGAGTCTCCGGAGGCGAGATCGGCCAAGTCTCCGGAGGCAGGGTCGCCCATGTCGGGCCCGTCGCTGGTCATGAGCTGTCCTGTCCTGGTCTGGGCGGTCTTGAAATGCGCTGTCCTGATCCGGCGGCCGGACCTCGGCGCGTGCCGGCCAGGTACACCCGGATGACTACATACAGACACGCAGCGGCGACCACGGCGAGCACGCCGATCACGATCGCAGCGCTCAGCATGCCGTGCATAATCGGCAGTTTACGGGCCGGCACCCTGACCCGGGCGCCGGCGCGCCGGACTCCGTCGGGGAACCCGCCCCGGGCCCCGCGCGATCCGCTTACTGCGCCGGCTCGGGACACCACGCGTCATCACCGCCTCATCCGCGTTCCCGGATCACTTCCGTTCCGGCCAGGTATGAGCTTTTTGTGGTGGATTCGGGCTTGGCGGAGACTTTTGTGCATCATAGTACCTACAAGTCTTCACGAAGCCTGAATCAAACAAAATCTTTGTTCGATTAAGCCGCCCGGCACTAAGCCCGGGTCACGCGCTGCCCCGCCCGCCTCATCGCCCACGCCAGGCGCCGTCCGCCGCCGTCCGCCGCCCGTCCCGCCGCCCGTCCCGCCGCCCGTCCCGCCGATGCGGGGGCAGGCATGCCTGATCGTCATCGCCGCCGTAGGTAGCGGACCGCGCGAGACTGCGAGCGGCCCCGGCCGGCGAGCCAAGCCCGGACACCCCGCGCGCTGTCCACGGCCGGGGCGGCCGACTAGAGTTCTGCCATGCCCGAGCGCTCTCTGGTCATCAAGGTCACCGCAGGCAAGGACGAGCCGGAGCGCTGCAATCAGGCCTTCACGGTGGCCGCGACCGCGGTCGCGAGCGGGGTTCCCGTCTCCCTGTGGCTCACCGGGGAGGCCGCCTGGTTCGGCTTGCCCGGCCGGGCGGAGGACTTCTCGCTGCCGCATGCCGCACCGCTGGCCGACCTGCTGGCCGGGGTGCTGGCGGGCGGCTCGGTGACGGTCTGCACCCAGTGCGCCGCGCGACGGGAGATCACGCCCGAGGACCTGATCAGCGGGGTCAGGATCGCCGGGGCGGCCACATTCGTGGCCGAGGTCATGGCCGAAGGCGCCCAGGGCCTGGTGTACTGAGCCGTCTAGTACCCAAGCCGTCCAACAACTGAGCCGTCTAATGCCCAAGCCGTCTAGTACCCAAGCCGTCTAAGCTACTGAGCCGTCTACTGGCTGGGGCGCCCTGGACGGCCAGGCGCTCGCGGCGTAGTTGCCGCACCAGGTGTTCCTGCCCGGGATCAATGGCGGGCAGCGGGCCCGCCACCCAGGCCAGCAGCAGGTCGGCGAGGCCGGGATTACGGACCAGCGCCGGGCCGTGCAGGTAGGTGCCGACCACCCGCCGGTAGTACGCGCCCTCGGTCCCGTCTCCGTTGCCGACGCCGGTGAGCACGGTGGCCAGCGGCTTCACCTCCGGACCGCGCCTGGTCACGCCCTGGTGATTCTCGAAACCGGTGAGCCGTTCCACGCCGAGCGCCGGATCCACGTCGGCGGTTATCTCCCCGACTCCGCGCCGTTCGCCCCGGGCGCTGCGGATGTCGAGCAGGCCAAGCCCGGGAACCGGCTCGCCTTCCGGGCCGCCGAACTCGGTCCCGATGATCTGGTAGCCGGCGCAGACCGCGAAGATCACCGCGCCCCGGTCCGCCGCGGCCGACAGGCCGCCGCCGGCCTGCAGCCGGCGCGCCGCGAGGACCTGCGGTAGGTCCTCGCCGCCGCCGAGCAGGTAGATGTCGCCGTCCACGGGAACCCGCTGGTCGGAATTGACCTCCGCGACCTCCACCCCGATGCCGCGCAGCCTGGCCCGGCGGGCCAGCATGAGCAGGTTGCCGCGATCACCGTAGGTGCTGAGCAGGTCGGGGTAAACCCACACCAGCCGGATGGCCGACGGCCCGTGGGCGCCGTGGCCGGGTCCGGGACCGTACCGGGCCGCGCGACCTTGGCGGTCCGCTGCGGTTGCTGGTGGGCTCTTGGCGCCCATCCGGTGCCGCCCCTGGCCCTCGCTCATCGTTCCTCCCGCCGGTCAGGCCGAGTCTGTCCGCGCGGCTGCCGAGGCTGTCCGCGGGCCTGGTCGTTTCAGTCCGTGCGCCCGAGGACCGCACGGATGTGCTGGAACGCCGTGTAGTTCGCGATCACTTCCATGGACGGGCTGCGGGCCGCGTCCACGGCCTCGTCGACGGTGGCCACGAGGCGGAAGGCTACCTCGTCGGCTTCCAGCCTGACCGCCAGATCGGTCTTGCGCTCTCCGGTCACGAAAACCTGGCGTCCGCGCAGCCTGCGGTAGTCCACGTCCCAGAGCCACGAGGTGTCCCGTCCGTCCGGGACCTGCGCGTTCACGGCCAGCAGGACGGGAACGGGCGGCGGCGCCAGGATGTCAAGCGCCTCCAGCCAGCCCGCCGGGTTCTTGGCCAGCAGCAGCCTGAGCGAGCAGCCCCGGCGCTCGACCTGGGTGTACCGGCCGGCCACCGACCGCACCTGCTGGATCGCGCCCATCGCCTGCGCGGACGCCGACCCCGAAGACGTCCGCCACCGCGAGCGCGACGACGGCGTTGGACCGGTTAGCCCGGCCGGGCAGGATCAGGTCGAGCGGCCATGACTTCCCGGTCGGATCGATGACCTCGTCCTCCGCGAGCACCCAGCTGACCGGAGGCCGCCGGTTCGGGCACTCGCCGCAGTTCCAGTCCTCGCCGTCCCGCAGCAGGTGCGACCCGCACTGCGGGCAGCACCACGAATCGTCGTGCCAGCGCTGACCCGCCGCTACCCAGGTAACCTGGCGCGCCTGCCCGGCCGCCCAGGCCACCAGCGGATCGTCGGCGTTCGCGATGACCCGGCAGTCCGGCGCGGCGGCCAGGGCCGCCCGCCAGCGGCGGGCGAGCATCCAGATCTCGGCCGCCCGGTCCATCTGGTCGCGGCTCAGGTTCAGCAGCACCACGACCCGCGCGCCCGTCGCCTGGAGCATGGCCGGCACGTATTTCTCGTCGACCTCGAGGACGGCCATGGTCGCGTCGGGTGCCTTGGCCAGCGCGGCGACCAGGCCCGCCTCCATGTTGGCGCCGAACGCGTTGGACGCGATCTGCTGGCCGAGGGCGCCGAGCGCGGCCGTGATCAGCCTGGTCGTGGTGGTCTTCCCGTTGGTGCCGGTCACCAGGATGACCTGCCGGCCCCGGGCGAGCAGGGACAGCAGGTCGGGTTGGAGCCGCAGGCCGATAACCCCGCCGATCACTGATCCGTCGCCGCGACCGGCCAGCCGGGACGCTCGGCCGGCGGCGCCGCCGACCGTGGTGGCCAGGCGCGCGCGCAAGGGAAGGCTGAATCGCCGGGACGGCGGGCTGCTCGTGCTCATCTCGGCCCGATGCTATCCGGTCGCGGTGCGGCGCGGCGGAGTTCCGGGCCGGGCCGAGGCCGTCATCAGGATCGCCGCTTGCGCCAGTCCAGGCGCGGCGGCGGAGGCCCGAGATTGGGCGAGGGCTGGTCGCCCCCCGAACGCCAGCTCACCGGTACGGCCGGTGCGCCCGGGACCCGGCCCGGGGCGGGGGCAGGCGCCGGGTCAGCGGGCGGGTCGGCGGCGGGTCAGCGGCCACCCGCGGTGCCGTGCTCGCGGCCGGCCTGCGGCTGGATTCCTCCAGGGTCAGCTGGGTCGCGGTGCTCAGGCCGCCGAGGCCCGGGTTGGCGTCGGCCATGACCACCTGCCGGCCGGACGGCCCCGCGTAGGTGATGATCATCGCGCTGGCCGGGAGCTGCTGGAGTTCGTGCTGCTCGACGAGGAACTCGCGAGAACGCTGCAGGCCGCGGGCGAGGGATTCGCTGTCCCCGGTCGCCTTCGACGTCGTCCGCCCCCACGCGGTACTCGAGCTGAGGCCGGTGCTGATCGAGTCGCTCTCGCCGGTGCTCCGCGAATCGCTGGTCTGGACGTTGCGCGAGAAGGACGACCGGGACGGCAGCAGCGAGCCGCCCGGGTCGCTGCGGCCGTGCCCGGCGCTGCGGGACGACCCTTCGTTGGTGGACCGGGACGTCGCGGTCGAGCTCACCGAGCCCGTGGTGCTGGTGTAGGAGCTGCCGGTGGTGTCCGTGACGGACAGGCCTATCGTCTCGGTGAGCTGGGACAGCACGAAGCGGTGCTCGGTGCCGAGTTGCTCGCTGGCGGCCTTGGCGTCCTCGGCGTTGCCGAGCCGCATGAAGGCGACCGCGGCGTTCCCTCGCCCGAGCCGCTGCTTGACCTGCGGGGGGATGGCGCGAAAAGGCGAGGACGAGCCCGGTCCCCGTGCTCTCGCACACGTCGCTGAGCCGGTCGAGCGTGTCGCCGCGCAGCCGGTCGGCGCCCAGCACGAACAGCGTGTGCTGCCAGGGCCGGCCCGGCGGGGTCCCGCGGAGCGCGTGCGTCAGCGCGACGGCCAGGTAGGTGCCGAACACCTTGCCCTCCACCGCGGCCGCCCGCTGGCTCACGGCGACCACGCGCAGCGCGCTGCGCGGCAGCGGCACCGGCGCGGTCCCGACGCAGGCCAGCTTGCGCAGCTGGGATTCAAGCAGCCAGGCCCGCTCGATGACCACGTGGTCGGTGGCGCCGCGGCCGAACATCGCGGTGAGCCGGTCCACCTGGCCGGCGGTGATCAGCCCGGCCGCCACGTCGTCGCGCGGGTCGCCCACCTGTGCCAGCGCCCGCAGCGCCGCCGCGACGCCGGCCACGCCCGGTTCGTTGCCGAGCACCTCGATGACCCGTTCCAGGATGGCGTGGTCGAGTGAGAGGTCACGGGTGGAACGTGCCTCGTCGCTCACGCTGACCACCAGGGAAAGCACGTCCGCCAGGGCGGCCGGGCCGAGCCCGGTGCCGAGATCGAGCCGGGGCAGGTCCTGGGGCAGCACCCAGACCAGCGGGTCGATGCCGGAGCTGCGCGCGAAGCCGATCAGGTCGAGGGCGACCGAGCCTTCGGTCAGGTCGAGCACGGTGACCTCGCCCCCCGCCGCCAGCCGGTGCGCGCCCGCCGTGGCGAGCATCGCGGACCAGCCGGACAGCGTGCCCCCGGCGACGTCGACCCGGTGCACGCCGCTCGGCGCGCAGACCGCGTACCACCGCTTCTGGTGCTCGTAGGCGACGCGGAGCGCCTGCCACTGCCGGACCCGGGCGGCGTGTTCGGCTTGCCAGGCGAACAGCTGGCTCTCCTGGGCGGCGCGTATCCTCTCGACCCGGGTCCGCTCATCGGCCAGCCTGGCCCGCAGCGCGCGCTCACCCTGCCAGATGGCGTACCCGCTCACGGCCGCGACGAGCGCGCAGCAGATCACGCCGAGGCCGGCCACCAGGACGTCGATCACGCCCGCGACGGCCAGGAGGATCGCCACCAGCGGCGACGGCCACCGCGACGGCGACGGCCGCCTTCAGCGGCCGGTGCAGCAGGCTCTCCTCACGCCGCTGGGCCATCGCCCAGTCCGGGTTGAGCCGTTCGGCCTCGGGCGGGGTGGGCCTGCGCGGCGGCGGCCCTGGCTCCGGGGAGGGCGTGGCGTACTGCCAGCCCAGGTACAGCCGGTCGGCTCGGGACGACGTCATGGCCCCTCCCCGTCCCGCGCTCCCGCCAGCGCGGGCCGCGGCAGCGGCCGGCCGGCCTGCGGTCGCGGGTGAACGACGGGACCCGCGCCCGGACCAGCTGCGCGGGCCAGACCAGCCGCTGCGGGTGCTTGACCGCGAGGAGGAACTCACCTCGCGGAGCGCGGTCAGGGCCGCGGCGTCCGCGGCCAGGCTCGGGCGCGGGCACGCGGTAACCCGGCCCGCCGTCACCCTGGTCACCGCCCGGCCGCACCAGGCCAGCGGCACCGACGGTCGCGGCCAGCTGCCGGGCCGCGGCCGCGTCGGTCATCCGGTGCGCGACCACCACGTTGGTGAGCTCCGCCAGCTCCGCCGCGGCCTGCGGGGACGTCGTGGCCGCGAGCACCGGCAGCCCGGCGGCCGGGCCGCGGGCGATCAGGTCGGTGACGGCCTGCCTGGGCAGCGAGCCGCACTCGGCCAGCCAGATGATCCCGTCGCCGTCGACGCCGATCGCGCTCAGCGCCGCCGCCCGCGGCCAGCAGGTCCTGGCAGACCAGGCGGGTGAGCATCGCCGAGCTGGCGGCCTGGATTCCCGGGCCGGGGCCGGCCAGGCGGAAGAGCACCACGGCGCGTTCGGTGACCGCACGGCCGAGATCGATACCGGCCGCCGCACCGGGCCGGGCGGCCGCAGCCACCGGCCGAACCCGAGGCCCGGAGTTCGCGCAGCTGCCGCGTGAGCTGCGCGGTGGTGGCGGGCTCGGCGTTGAGCAGGCTCACCGACACCCGCGTTCGCTCGGCCAGGGCGACCCGGCGCGGGTAGGCCGCGGGCACATATTCCATCCGCGCCCGCATGGCCGTGGGGTTCAGCAGGTGAATGACCTCATCCAGGACGGGGACGCGCGGGTCGCCCGGGGCCGCGTCGAGCAGCTCGAAGACGTCCTCGAGATAGGCGGTACAGCTACGCCGGTACTGGCGGTCCGGGCCGTCCCAGCTCAGCATGGCCGTCACCAGCGAAGCCCGCCAGGCGGGATCGCCGTGCCGGAACGGCTCGTAGCAGGCCGGGCGGGTCCGCGGGTCCGCGGTCCACTCCCGCTCGGGCCCGGCGTCGCCGAACACCTGCAGCGGCGCGCCCGTCTCGGCGCAGACCGCGGCCAGCTGTCCCGGCAGGTCCGGATCGCCGGTGAGGTCCACCGCGAGCACCGGCTTGCGTCGCCGCACCGCGGCGTGGACCAGCTGAAAACTTGTGGTCAGCACGTCCCGTTCGGCCGAACCGCACACCGAAATCCCGCCCGCCGCCTCGGACCAGGACAGCGTGACCCGCGCGCCCGATCCCGGCAGCACCCCCAGGGATCCGCCCTCCCTGGTCACGACGCCGCCGGCCCGGATCGCCCGCACGGTCACCGCGCGGCGGACCGCCACGATCAGGCCGGGCCGGGCTGGGCGCGCGTTCCACTCATCGGTGTGCAGCCAGCTCAGTCCGCCCGCCAGGGCCGCCTCGGCGGCGCCCGCGAGGATGGCGAGCGGAAACTGCCGGGGCAGCCAGCCGCCGATCCCGGCGAACGCGGCGGTGAAATGGAACAGATGACGGACCTGCTGGCCGCTGGCCCCGAGATAGCTGACCACCTGAGCCGGACCCGCGGCGAACCCGGCGGCGGCCGCCCGCGGGCCTACCGCCGCGGTCCAGGCCACCGCGGCCACGGCCGGGACGACGAGCCAGGACAGGCGCCATCTGGTCAGCTTGGTGGTCAGGTAGAACGCCGCGGCCACCACCATCGTCAGCTGCGCGAACAACACGTGCCCGAGCACGATGACCACCACGCAGGCAGCAAGGAACTCGCCACGGCGCGGCAATCCCCTGGGTAGGAGGTATCGGGCACGCCGTGGCTTACGTTCTGCCCCAGTCACGACCTCAGCCGGCATGTCGGCTCCAGCGTCCCAGGTGAAACGCGTGCGTGTCCAGACGGTAACCGCTTCCGGACAGATGGCTGTAATAAGGACGTCCTGACCGTCGCCTCATTGGTCTCGATGGCGACCCTGAACAACTCCGGTTTCAGCATGACCACCGTGAGCCCGGCCGGCTCACCGGTGGCAGCGTCGTCGAACCTGACCGTTACCGTGATCACCGGCTGCCCGGGCGACAGCTTCAGGCTCCGTGCGATGGACGGCTGGGGCGGGCCCATCTCCACGCTGACCGCCGCCGCCGGCAGGTCAGGAAAGGCCGAGCCGAACGGCCCGGACCCGAGATCGCCCGGATCTCCGTCATCGATGCCCGGCTTGGGCCCGGCGGGCTCGATGTCCGCGCCGTTCCCTCCGGCGGAGGAGCCGGCCAGGTAGGCGGTGGAAACAGCGGCGGCCTCGCCTGCGGACACCCAGACGCACTTGATGACCCGGATGCGCGCGCCGGGCGGCAGGCGCAGGGCCCAGGCGATGTCCTGCGGCGCCTCGCGCTGCGACTCGTGCCGGGACTGGCAGTCGATCCGGCCGCCCATGGGGTCCAGCCGGGTGCCGAACCCGGCCGCGCCCTCGACCGGGATCCAGTAATCGGCCGGGCTGGCCCGGTAGAGCTGGCCGTCCGGCAGCCTGCGGACCAGCGACCGCCGGGCGAGGTCACTGAGCGCGACGTCGATCTCGGTCAGGCTGACGTTGTACCTCCTGGCCAGGGCGCTGCGCCGGGGCAGCCGCCAGCCGGGCTCCCGGTGCACGAGGGCGGCCGCCATCCGGTCGGCCAGCACATCCGCGGCCCGCACCGGTGCGCGTGCGGCCGGGACGACGACGTCACCCCGCGACGGCGCGGCCTCCGCGGGCGGCGCGGCCTCGACGGTCGGCGAGGGGACCGGGTTGTCACGTCCGGCGGCGCCGGCCGTCATCCCGCAGGTCGCGATCGGGTCGCGGCCGGAGCCCGCCGCCCCGCGCGGCGGCGGCCGCCCGGGGGTCGTGCTCGTTCCGCATCCAGTGACAACATGCCCTCACTCGTTCCTAGGCCAAGCGCAGTGACCATACCTGCTGCCACGCCATTGATATTCATCTCAGGTAAACGGAAGTTGAATGACAAAGGAACGATCAGACGGCCACTTGGTGTCATATAGGTGAACTGAGGCCCGGTGCGGGTAAAAGGCGGCCGGGGATTGCGCCAGACGGGCCGCCGCGAGCTTCCTAAGAGCCAGACGGCCGGCTGACCCAGGGCGACGGCCCTCCCGGCCAGGCCGTATTCGGAGGGCCGACCCGAGACACCAGAAGTTAACCTTCTGGCCCATATCTGTCCACTATTCGTTTGCCCGCGCGTTTCACCGGGGCCGGCAAACTGTATTGGCACACCACGGTTTGCCCGCTGACCCGCTGGGGGCCTGCTCACGCGGCCGAGGGAAACATATAAACCTATAAGGAGTACTTTGATATGCAACTTGGACGCAGACAGCGCGTCACGACGGCGGGGGTCGCCGTCGTGGCGACGGCTCTGGGCCTCGCCGCGTGCTCCTCATCGAGCACGTCCTCCGCGGCGAACAGCGGCACCGCCACGAGCAGTGCCTCGTCGAGCGCGAGCACGAGCACGGCGAGCGGCACGATCAAGGCGGCGGGCTCGACCTTCCAGACGAACTTCCAGCAGACCGCGATCTCCGCGTTCAAGTCGGCCGACCCGAACATCACCGTCGACTACGCCTCGGTCGGTTCGAGCTCGGGCCGCGCCGACCTGTACGCGAACACCGTGCTCTTCGCCGGCTCCGACTCGCCCATCCCGGCCAAGGAGGCGTCGAAGGTTCCGGCGGGCAAGACGATGCTGTACTTCCCGGTGCAGATCGGCCCGATCGCGATCGCCTACAACCTGCCCGACGTCACCGGCCTGAAGCTGAACGCGGCGGTCCTCGCCGGGATCTTCCAGGGCACCATCAAGACCTGGGACGACCCGGCGATCAAGGCCCTCAACTCAGGGCTCAGCCTGCCGAGCACCTCGATCACCCTGGCCGTCCGCTCCGACGGCTCCGGCACGACGGCGAACTTCTCTCAGTACCTGGTGGACGCGGCCGGCAGCGCGTGGAAGCTCGGCACCTCCTCGACCATCACCTGGCCGTCAACCGCGCGCGCGGGTGACGGCGGCAGCGCCGTGGCGCAGATCGTCAAGTCCACCACCGGCGCCATCGGCTACGTCGACTTCTCCACCGCGACCGCGGCCGGCCTGCACGCCGCGTCGGTCCAGAACTCGGCCGGCGATTACGTCGCGCCCTCTACCGCGTCCGCGACCGCGGCCGCGACGCACGTCACCCCGAAGTCCGACCTGACCTTCGCCGCGGCCGACGAGCCTGGCGCGACCTCCTATCCGATCACCTACCAGAGCTGGGACCTGGTGTACTCGATGCAGCCCAATGCGTCCGACGTCGCCCTGCTCAAGGCCTACCTGGGTTTCCTGCTCAGCTCCACCGGCCAGGCGCTCCTCACCCCGCTCAACCTGGCGCCGCTCCCGGCGAGCATCGACTCGGCGGCCGTCGCGCAGCTGAGCCAGATCACCTCCTAGGGTCGCGCACATGACTCACGCCGCTCGGACGAGCGAACCGTCATGAGCGCCGCGACGAAGGCGGACCCGGCCACCCCGGCCGGGTCCGCCCACCCGCTCAACCAACGCAGGCCGCTCGGCGACCGGGGTTTCCAGCTCCTGGCCCTCGCGGCCGGCCTGCTGGTCCTGGTCATCCTCGTCCTCATCACCTACTCCACGGCGCAGCAGTCCACCACCTGGTTCTCCGGCGGCGCCAAGGACATCTTCCAGATCGCGTTTGACGGCAACACCCACTTCGGGGCGATGGGCGTCCTGTACGGGACGGTCATCAGCTCGGTCATCGGGCTCATCATCGGGGTGCCGGTCAGCGTCGGCATCGCGCTGCTGCTGACGCAGGTGGTCCCAGCCCGGTGGGCGCGGCCCTTCGTGTACGTGATCGACCTGCTCGCCGTGGTCCCCTCGGTGGTCTGGGGCCTGTGGGGCATCATCGTGCTCGTCCCCTGGCTGCAGAAGATCTACCTGCACATCGCCTCGGGCGTCAACGGCATCCCGGTTCTCGACTCGCTCTTCGGCGGGTCGAACGTCGGCGGCGCCTCGTTCTTCACGGCCGGCCTCATCCTGGCCATCATGATCACGCCGATCATCAGCTCGCTGTCCCGCGAGGTCATCGCGACCGTGCCTGATATCGACAAGGAGGGCGCGTACGCACTCGGCGCCACCCGCTGGGAGATGATCCGCGGCGCCGTCTGGCCGCACAGCCAGGGCGGCGTGGTCGGCGCGATCCTGGTCGGGCTGGGCCGGGCGATGGGCGAGACGATCGCGGTCGCGCTCGTCATCGGCGCCTCGGTCGAGGTCACCCCGCACCTGTTCTACACCGGACAGTCGATCGCCGCGATCATCGCGCTGCAGTTCGGCGAGGCCACCGCCGGAGAGTTCCGGTCCGCCCTGATCGGGCTCGGCCTGTTCCTGTTCGTGCTCACGATCGCCGTCAACCTGGTGGCCCGGTGGTTCGTAGAGCGCTCCGCACGCAGGGCCAGGGGGGAATGATGGCAGCCGCTTCCGATTCGCTGGCCGGACCGGTCGACCTGCGCGAGCCGTCCGGCTGGCGGCGGTCCAAGAACCAGCTGATGACCGTACTCATGTGGCTCGCGTTCGTGATCGTCCTGATCCCGCTCGGCTTCGTGCTCGTCACGCTGATCGCCAAGGGCGGCGGGGCCATCAGCTGGCAGTTCCTGACCAACAGCACCATCCCGCCGAATGTCCTGCCGCTCGGCGTCGACGGCATGGGCGCCGCGGTGGTCGGCACGCTGGAGATCACCGGCTTCGCCGCGCTGCTGGCGATACCGCTGGGCGTGCTCGGCGCCGTCTACCTCAACGAGTATGGCGGCAACGGCATCCTCGCCCGGCTCATCTCGTTCATGTCCTCCGTCATGACTGGCGTGCCGTCGATCGTGATGGGCCTGTTCATCTACATCATCTGGGTGCTGCACTTCGGGTACTCGGGGATGGCGGGCTCGTTCGCCCTGGCCTGCCTGATGCTGCCGATCGTGATCCGATCCTCCTACGAGATGCTCCGCCTGGTGCCGGACAGCCTCCGGCAGGGCAGCTACGCCCTGGGCGCCACCAAGGCTCGCGTCACGCTGACCGTGGTGCTCCCGACCGCGCTGAGCGGCATCGTCAGCGGCGCGCTGCTGGCCGTCGCGCGGGCGGCGGGCGAGACGGCGCCGCTGATCTTCACCGTCCTCACGGTGGAGCAGACCAACGCCAACCTGTTCAGCGGGCCGGACACCTCGCTGCCGTTGCAGATCTTCTCGAACGCGCAGTCCGCCTACACCGGCGCGAACGCCCGCGCCTGGGGCGCGGCACTGACGCTGGTCGCGATTACGTTCATACTGATGATTGTGGCCCGCATCATCACGGCCCTATTCACCCGCAATACGCGCTAGGGATCTCATGGAAGAGCAGCAGGACCAGCTGGACGTGCAGCAGACGCAGGAAGTCCTCCCCAAGCTGGCCATACCGGAGCCGGCCCCACGGGAGAGATTCGCCGGCAAGGCCATCTTCGACGTGCAGAACACGTCGATCTATCTACAGCGCGTTCCGCGCGGTGACCGACGTCTCGCTGACCGTCCACGAGAACGAGATCACCGCGTTCATCGGGCCGTCCGGCTGCGGCAAGACGACCGTGCTGCGCAGCCTCAACCGGATGAACGACCTGATCGTCGGGGCCCGGGTGGAGGGCGACATCCGCTACCGCGGCGTGCCCCTGTACGGCAAGGACGTCTCCCCGACCGCCGTCCGGCGCCGCATCGGCATGGTGTTCCAGAAGGCCAACCCGTTCCCGAAGTCGATCTACGACAACGTCGCCTACGGGCCGCGGATCAACGGCATCCGCAACAAGGGCAGGCTGGACGAGATCGTCGAGCGGTCACTCAAGCAGGCCGCGCTCTGGGACGAGGTCAAGAACCGGCTGAACAAGTCCGGTCTGGGCCTGTCCGGCGGCCAGGCGCAGCGGCTGTGCATCGCCCGCACGCTCGCGGTGGAGCCCGATGTCGTGCTCATGGACGAGCCCTGCTCGGCCCTCGACCCGATCGCGACGGGCCGCATCGAGGACCTCATGCATGAGATCAAGTCCCGGTACACGATCGTCATCGTGACGCACAACATGCAGCAGGCGACCCGGGTCAGCGACCGTACCGCCTTCTACTCGGTGCTGCGCGACGAGAAGAGCGACACCCGCACCGGCGTCCTGGTCGAGTACGGGCCGACCGCGCAGATCTTCGGTGACCCGCGGGACAGCCGCACCCAGGCCTACGTCACCGGCCGCATGGGGTAACTCGCGGGGGTGACCGGCCGTGCCCGCCAGGTAGACCACGCGGCGGGCGATGTTGACCGCGTGCGCGCCGAGCCGCTCGTAGTCCCGCGCGATCTGGGCCATCTCCATCGCGACGGGGACCGCCGTCTGCCCGGCGGCGAGCTCGGCCACGAGGCTGCCGTGCAGTTCGTCCAGGCTCTCGTCGCGCTCGGCGAGGGCGGCGGCGGCGGCCCGGTCGCGCTGGTACCAGGAGTCCGCCGCCTGCCGCCACATCTCGGAAGCGAGATCGCCCATCCGTGCCACCAGGCCCTTGGCCCGCGCGGTGAGGTCGTCGTCGACAAGGTGAGTGGCGCCGGCGGCGATGTGCACCACCAGGTCGTGAGAGCGCTCAAGCTCCGGCACGATACGCAGGACCGACAGCAGGAACCTCAGGTCGGCGGCCACCGGAGCCTGCAGCAGTATCTCCCGGTTGGCCAGGCCTTCCACCTCGACGTACAGGGCATCGATGGCGCGGTCGCGCTCGGCCAGCGTCAGGTAGGCCTCGTTGTCCCCGTTCAGCAGCGCCTGGGTGGCCACGGGCACGCCCTCGGCGACCATCGCGAACAGCTCGATGACCTTGCCCTCGATGGCCTCAAGCTCGTTGTCGAACTCCTGCCTGTGCTCATTCATGAGCACAGACTATGGGCGCAAGGTAAAGCGGGCCCAAACAGCACATGGCAAGAAGGTAACGAGCCGCCAGCAGACCGAACGCCCGCGACGGGGTGCGGCCGCGCACGATACGCGGGCCGCACCCCGTCACGTGAGGTGCTGCGCTACAGGCTGACCTCGACCTTGGTCACCTGACCGTAGTCGGCCTCCACCGAACGCTCCGCGCGCAGGCCGCCCGGGGCCAGCACCCGCAGGGTCCACGACCCGGGCGCGGCGAAGAACCGGAAGCCGCCATCGGTCCCCAGCGGCACTTCCGCCACGAACTCCTCCCCGGTGCCGAGCAGCCGCGCGTACCCGGTCGCGACCGGGGCGCCCGCACGGGTGACCCGTCCTTCCACCACGGCCTGGTCACCGCTGGCCGCGCTCACGCTGACGCCGCCCGCGGGCGCGCCGCAGCCGTCGGGGCTCGCTGTACCGCTCATCGGCCGTCACCGAGTCTCGATCGGCACGCCCACCAGCGACCCGTACTCGGTCCACGAGCCGTCGTAGTTCTTGACGTTGGGCTGGTCGAGCAGTTCGTGCAGCACGAACCAGGTGTGCGCGGACCGCTCGCCGATCCGGCAGTAGGCGATGGTGTCCTTGCCGAAGTCCAGCCCCGCCTCGCTCTGGTAGAGGGTGCGAAGCTCGTCGTCGGAGCGGAACGTGCCGTCCTCGTTCGCCGCCTTGGACCAGGGGACGTTGCGCGCGGTCGGGATGTGGCCGCCCCGCTGCGCCTGCTCCTGCGGCAGGTGCGCCGGCGCGAGCAGCCGGCCCGTGAACTCATCGGGAGAGCGGACGTCCACCAGGTTGCGCTTGCCGATGGCGGCGAGCACCTCGTCGCGCAGCGCGCGGAGCGAGGCGTTCTGCTCCGATGCGGTGTAGCTGGTCCGCGCGCGCTCGGGCACGTCGGTGGTCAGCTCACGCGAGTCCAGCTCCCACTTCTTGCGGCCGCCGTCGAGCAGCAGCACCTTGTCGTGGCCGTAGAGCCGGAAGTACCAGTAGGCGTAGGCCGCGAACCAGTTGTTGTTGCCGCCGTAGAGCAGCACCGTGTCGTCATTGGAGATGCCGCGCTCGGACAGCAGCGTCTCGAAGCCCGTCTTGTCGACGAAGTCGCGGCGGACCGGGTCTTGCAGGTCCTTCTTCCAGTCGAGCTTGATCGCGTTCGGGATGTGGCCCTTGTCGTACGCGTTGGTGTCCTCGTCTACCTCGACGATGACGACACCAGGGTCGCTGATATGGGCCTCGCGCCCAATCGGCGTCCACCAGGACGTCAGATCGGCTCATAGTGGATATTCCTCCTTTTCCGGACACG
Source organism: uncultured Actinomycetes bacterium (assembly GCA_963808315.1). Taxonomy (GTDB): domain Bacteria; phylum Actinomycetota; class Actinomycetes; order Streptosporangiales; family Streptosporangiaceae; genus Palsa-504. The sequence continues at coordinate 245,873 of CAWEFK010000002.1, forward strand.
TCCTAGGCGGACGGCCGGACCTTTTGATTACGCTGGATGAAAAGGTACATATGGCAGCCCAGGCACAGATCGAAGACCGCGTTGAGGAACGCGGCGATCAGCGCGAGCGCGGTGAAGACAAGACCGCCCGTGGTCTCTCCCAGGCCGTAGCACACCACGCCGGCCGCCGCGATGACCATGCCCACGCCCTGCGCGAACCGCGGTGGCGCCTCGGCCTCGGTACGCGCGGGCGGCCCGAGCCTGGGCCGGATCAGCCAGCGGTAGAGCGAGGCCGTACGGGGCGTACCGCAACCCGGCCAGGGCCCCGACGGCGAACACCACCACCTGCGCCGCGAGCAGCCAGCCGCTGCCGGTGATCAGCACCAGGGCCAGCACGACCACGGTGATCGCAGCTCCGAACCTAGGGCCACGCGAGTCGATTTCCACGGTTGCACTCCTCGCCACTGAACGCTTGCCTCCCCGGCCGAGTCGCCGCCCCGGCCCGCCCGGACATCGCGGGCGCCGTCATCAGCACGGCGGAGTCGGCGAAAACGGCAGGCTATGACAGCAGGGCACGCGGACAGATAGCGGTGGCGACGTGGCAGAAATCGACGGCACGCCGCTTGGTCAGCGTCTTCGCTGTCCGGAAGGTCACGAACCAGATGCTATGCGGGCTTGGTCGGGCTGTCACTCCCACGGCGTCAGTTACTTCCGGGCACGGGCTCGATCACCGCGCCCAGAGCGGCGATCACATCGGCCTTCCGGGGCAGGCCCGCCGCCCGCTTGACGACGGCGCCGTCCGGGCCGAGCACGAGCACGGTCGGGGTGGTGTTGATACGCAGCCGCCGCACCAGGTCAAGCCGGTCGGCCGCGTCGACTTCCAGATGGGTCACGCCGTCCGTCAGCTGGGCCACCTGGGCCAGGATCTGCCGCGTCGGGCGGCAGGGCGCGCAGAACGCGGTCGAGAACTGCACCAGGGTGGCCTGCTGGCCCAGACGCCCGCCGAGGTCGGCCTCGGTCAGGACATCGGGCCGGTCGGCCGGCGACCCGCTCAGGCTGGGCCGGCGGGCCGGATCGGGCGGTACGGAAACGGCCCGTCCGCCATCGCATCGCCAGCCCGAGCGCCGTCGCCACGACGAGCGCCGCAGCCAGCGCGATCAATCCGCCAATCACGCTTATAGCAGCATCGGAGCGGCACCTTCCATTCCCGCAGCAAAGGCAGGAAACCGGGACGGTCCTCCGGACGGGGCCGGAGCGGGGCCAGTCGGGGTTAGACCGGGCCGAGACGGGTTCAGGTCGGGGTGGCGGTGACCAGGACGCGGTTGCCCGCCGTGATCTGGAAGGTGCTGATCGGCTCGGCGGTGGTCGCCGTGGAGCCCGGGTACCAGACGTGGCCCTCGTCGTGCGACACGGTCCAGGCGGCCACCTCGGTGCGGGTCCCGTCGGGGTGGACGACCCACAGCTCGCAGGTCGTGCCCATCGGGATGCCGTCCACCAGGACCTCGAAGGTGTTACCCCAGAGTTCCTTGGCGTAATTGATGGTGGCGTTGACGCCGGTGACCTGGCTCGCGGTCTGCGCGGTTTCCCAGCTTCCCGACCCGGTCGGGAACTGCTCGGCGTACACCGTATTCGTGGTGGACGTCGCCGCCCGCAGCCCGCCGAACAAACCGCCCGCGACCACCACGACCGCGGCCGCCGCGGCCGCCAGCCGCCAGCGCGTCCGGCGTCGCCTGGCCGCGGCCAGGTCGAGCACGGTGCCGAGCAGTTCACCAGGCGGCCGGTCCTCGGTCGGCACCCGCACCGTGTCGTCGGCGTGGATGCGGCTCACCTCGTCCGGGTTTACCCGGGCCAGCAGGGCGGGCAGGCCGGCCAGGCCGGCCAGCTCGTCGCGGCAGTCCCGGCAGGTGGCCAGGTGGTTGTCGACCAGCGTGCGCTCGGCCGGGTCGATGGCACCGAGCACGTATACGCCAAGCGACGGCCTGGCCTCCGTGCAGTCCCACGCCGGGGACGTTGAGTTCATGGCGCCAGTCCTCGTTCCTGTAGCGCCAGCTTGAGCGCCTTCAATGCGTAAAATGTCCGAGATTTAACGGTACCTGGCGGGATGCCGAGCGTGGCGGCGGCCTCGGCGACCGAGCAGCCCCGGTAGTAGGTCTCCACGATCACCCGGCGGTGGTCCGGCCGTAGCGAGGCCAGGGCGTCGGCGACGGCCCACGACTCGAGCGTGCGGTCGGCGTCGTCGTCGGAAGGCAGCAGTTCCAGGGCCGCCTGCCCGGTCTCCGGCGGCCGGGCCTGCCGGGCGCGGTAGGAATCGACCGCCAGGTTCCGCGCCACGGCGAACAGCCAGGGCCGGGCCGGGCGGTCGGTCAGCGCCTCGGGATGGCGCCACGCCCGCACGATTGTCTCTTGCACTAGATCCTCCGCACGCTGCCTGTCCCCGCCAGTGAGGTGGAGGGCATAGCGAAGCAGGGCACCGCCATGTTCGGCGTACAGCGCCCGGACAAAGGCTTCGTCTGCGACCCGCCCCGGGCGGGGCGCGGTTCCCGCGTTCGGCACATCAGCTGAAACGTGCGGCGCAGCGGGATGGTTCAGCTCGCCGGGATAATTCCCGTCATGAGGGGTCGGTCCCGGTCCGGGACCGGGGGCGGGAGGAGATCCGTGCTGGCTCATGCTCACAGCCTGGCTCAGTCGGGGTTTGACTCCGATGCGTATCGCTTCGGACACTGTAGGGCGTTATCCATTCAGTGTGCCGCAATATACGCCGAATGCCCACCCCCGGTTGCTCTCTCGCCTCATCCCCCGGCGAACTGGGGCAGCACCTCGATGACGGCCGCGTCCCGCAGGACCAGGTCGGCAGGCACATGGCGGCCCGCCGACGCGCCGTCGACCAGGAAGGACGAGCTCGCGAGCACCGACCGGAACCGCGCGTCGTCGCCCCGCCGCGCCACGATCACCGCCAGCGCCTCCGCCAGCGTCTCCGCTTCCACCGGCTCCGCGGCCACGCCAGCCGCCGCCTTGGCCGCGGCCCAGTACTGGATTGTTACTCTGGCCATTTGGGATATCCTTTTGCCATGGACCTGGGCGCCGATGCCCCCGGGTCCTTGTCTGTTTATACAAGTAGTACGGGTGCGACCGCACCAGCGAGTGGAGGTGCCACCGAGTGAGCGACCTGCTGCTGATCACCGGCGTGCTGGAACCGTCTGCGGAAATACTGCCCGCTCTCGGGCTTTTGCTGCATCCGGTCCGGGTGCTGCCTGCGGATGCGTCAGCCCTGGTGGAGGCCCCGCCCGCGGACGCGGTGCTGATGGACGCGCGGCGCGACCTCGCGCACGCCAAGAGCATCTGCCGGCTCTTGCAGACGACCGGCCTGGATTGCCCGCTTTTCGCGATCGTGACCGAGGGCGGCCTGGCCGCGGTCAACGCGGAATGGGGCGTCGATGACGTGATCTTGCACACAGCCGGGCCCGCCGAGGTGGAGACCAGGGTCAGGCTCGCCATCGGCCGCCGGGCCTTCGCCGCGGTGGCCGACGCCCCGGACGAGATCCGCTCCGGTGAGCTGGCCATCGACGAAGCCACCTACGCGGCCAGGCTGCGCGGCCGGGTGCTTGACCTGACCTTCAAGGAGTTCGAGCTGCTCAAGTTCCTGGCCCAGCACCCCGGCCGGGTTTTCACCCGCGCGCAGTTGCTGCAGGAGGTCTGGGGCTATGACTACTTCGGCGGCACGCGGACGGTGGACGTGCACGTCCGGCGGCTGCGCGCCAAGCTCGGCCCCGAGCACGAAGCCCTGATCGGCACCGTGCGCAACGTCGGCTACCGGTTCGTACCTGTCAAGGGCGAACGGACCGAACGGGCCCAGAACGGTGTCGGCGAGGAGCACGCGAGGAGCACGCCGACCCCGGGACCCCGGGCCGCGACCGGCGCCCGATGACCGTTACCCGATGACCAAATGGTCGCTGGCCAGCGCCGATCTCACCGCGGCGCAGGTCGCCGCCATCCTGAAGCTGGCCGGCCGTGCGGGTGCGGCCGACGGGGTGGCGCCGCTGTCCGAGCCGGTGCTGCTGCACCTGCGCTATGACGGCCCCCGGCTTGGTCGCGATGTCGTCGCCACCGTGGACGGCGAGATCGCCGCCTACGCCCACCTGGACCCGCCGGCGCCGGAGGTCAGCGGCGAGCTGGTGGTTGACCCGGGCCGCCGGCGGCAGGGCATCGGCCGGGCCCTGATCGGTGAGCTGGCCGCCGCCGCGAACGGGCACCTGCTCCAGCTGTGGGCCCACGGCGACCTGCCGGCCGCCGCGAACCTGGCCCGGGAGGCGGGGCTTGAGCGTTTCCGCACCTTGTGGCAGATGCGCCGCTCGCTGCGCGACCCGGTGGCCCGGCCGGAGCTCCCGGCCGGCCGCCGGCTGCGCACCTTCGTCCCCGGCCAAGACGAGGACGAGTGGCTGGGTCTGAACGGCCGGGCGTTCGCCAAGCATCCGGAGCAGGGCGGCTGGACCAGGCACGATTTGCAGCTGCGGGAACGTGAGCCCTGGTTCGACCCGGCGGGGTTCTTCATCGCCGAACGGCACGGCCGGATGGCGGGTTTCCACTGGACCAAGGTCCACCCGCCGGGTGAGGCGGATGCCGGTGCAGGAGAGGGCCACGACCCCGCGGCCGCCGGGCCGCAGGGCGTCGGTGAGGTCTACGTCGTCGGGGTGGACCCCGTCGAGCAGGGCAGCGGGCTGGGCCGGGCGCTTACCCTGGCCGGGCTGGAGCACCTGCGCGACCTGGGCCTGCAGGTGGCCATGCTGTACGTCGACGGGGACAACACACCCGCGATCCGGATGTACGAGGCCCTAGGCTTCACTCGCGCCAGGACTGACGTCATGTACCGGCGGCCGGCCGCTGGCCGCCCCGGGACCCGCTAGCGGGCGCGGATGCCCAGCGCCTCATCCAGCTCCGCCGCCGTCAGCGGCCGGTCCGCGGCCGCGACCGCGGTCAGCACCTCGGCGTAGAGGTCGATCTCGTCGAGAGCCACCCGGTCGTGGACACGAAGATCCAACTGCCTGGGAATCGTGCTCACCTCCGGCGCTGGTCGCGATTCCGTTCGCTTGCGCTCCAGGTTACGTGCCGACACTGCTCCTCCGCATGACCCATCAGGGCCATTCGCTGACCACCTTCACGTGCGGTTTTACCCAGCCTGGCGGTAACGATTCCGGCTAACTGCCATTTAGTTGCCATCAATCCGGCAACAGGCGTCACAACCCCAACACCGTCACCTCTACCCAAAGCACTCACTAAATCTGGTCAGGCGTGTTAGCGGGCAAAGGTCACGAACCTGGACACTGGTGGGACAACTGGCCCGCGGTCGCGGATCCCGGCCAGGGTGATGGACGATTTGCATCGTCCTACCCGTCCCGAGCACGCATACTACAGAAGTAGCGGTCCCCGGCCGGATCGCCCAGGCGAGCCGGCGTCCACATGCCCCGCTAGACTCCGGACACCGTTCCGCCTACTTCGGACCACATGATCTCGGGAAGCCATGAATGACAACAGTGATCTCCTGCCAAACCTGGTCCACGAGGATGCATTCGAAATGCAGATGCGTGGATACAGCCGCCGCCAGGTGGACGAATATATTGCCCGCTGCCGCAGCCAGATCCGCGACCTGGAGCAGCGCCTAGCTCGCGCCCTCGACGACGGCGAGGAAATGAGAAACGACCTCGCCACGGCCCGCCAGCAGGCCCTCGGGGCCAAGCCCGCGCACGAGGAGGTCAGCGAGCGCATCGCCCAGATCCTCAAGCTGGCCGATGACGAGGCCAGGTCCCAGAAGTCCAAGGCGCACGAAGATATCGCCCGGCAGCGCAACGACGCTCAGGCGGACGCGGACAAGGCCCGGGCCGAGGCGCGCGAGCAGGCCGAGCGCATGCTCACCGCGGCCCAGGAGCAGGCCGAGCGGGCGATCACATCGGCGCGGTCCGAGGCGGAAAAGACCCTGACCGCCGCGCGGGCCGAGGCCGAGCGCACCACCAGCGACGCGAAGAAAAGGTCCGATAGCGCTTTGGCCGGCGCCAAGGCCCAGGCTAAGAAGGCACTTGACGAGGCGACAGCCAGGGCCACCGCCATTCACGACGGTGCCGAGCGCCGCCTGAACCTGCTGTCCAACCGCCACACGGAAACGATCAAGCGGCTCACCGAAATCCTCGACGGCGTCTCCACGCTCGTCGCGGCCGAGACCGCCCGCATGTCGCTCGAGGACGAGGTCGAGCAGGCGACCGCCAAGGCGATCGGATCGCCGGAGTCCGCGGCCGCACCCGGCCCGGCCACGGGAGAAGCCGGATCGAACGGCCCGACGGGCCGGGACACAGCTCGCCCGGCCACCTCGCTGCCGCCCAAGCTCGTCGCGGCGGCAGCGGCCCAGCCGGGCTCGGCCCAGACGTACCCGGGCCATCCGGCTCCCACCCAGGCGGCCCCGGCTCACCCGGGCCTGTCCCAGCCGACGTCCGCTCAGTCCGTCCAGGCGACCTCGCCGCAGCCAATCCAGTCCGGCCAGTCCGGCCAGTCACAGTCAGCCCAGTCACAGTCAGGCCCAGTCGCAGTCAGGCCAGTCACAATCGGGCCAGTCACAGTCGGGCCAGTCGCAGGACAGGCGGTCGCAATCACGCGCCGCCATCCTCGAATCCGACGACGAGACCGAGAACATCCGCATCAGGCCCGACAGCGACAGCTAACTCGTTCGGCCGGCTTGAAGCCACTACGGCCCGAGGCCCTGCGCGAGCCTGTCCAGGCGCCGCAGGATGACGCCCTCGCGCAGGGCCCACGGGCACAGTTCGAGCTGATCGACACCCAGCAGGTCCATGATGGCGTCGGCCACGATGGCTCCGGTCGGCAACTGCGGGGCCCGGCTGGCTGACACCCCAGGCAGCCGGGCCCGCTCGGCCTGTGACATGGCCGGCAGCCGTTCGGCCAGGGCCGCTACGTCGGAGTGCCTGAGCACGCGCTTGACGTACGAGCCTTCGCCGGACGGAGCCGCGCCGGCGATCCTGGCGAGCTGCCTGAAGGTTTTGGAGGTTCCCACCACATGATCGGGGGGCCCCTGCCGCAGCATGCCGCCGACACCCCGGCCGATCTCCGCCCGCACGTGCTTGCGCAGGCGGCGTATCTCGGCCGGCGACGCCGGGTCGGAGCTGATCCAGTCCCGGTTCAGGCGGCCGGCACCGAGCGGCAGTGAGACCACCGCGTCCGGCTCCTCGTCGATCCCGGACGCCACCTCGAGCGAGCCGCCGCCGATGTCGATCACGAGCAGCCGCCCCGAGGACCAGCCGAACCAGCGCCGGGCGGCGAGGAACGTGAGCCGCGCCTCCTCCTGGCCCGTCATCACGTTGATCTGCGCGCCGGTTTGCTTGCGGATCCTGGCCAGGACCTGCTCGCCGTTGACGGCCTCCCGGACGGCCGAGGTCGCGAACGCGATGATGTCCTCGACACCCTTGTCCTCCGCGATCCGCAGCGCGTCTTCGATGACACCCCGCAGGCTGTTCTCGCCGCGCCCGGACAGCGAGCTGCCGTCCTCCAGGTGTGCGGCCAGCTTGAGCTCGACCTTATGGGAGAAGGCGGGGATGGGCCGCGCCCCCTGGTAGGCGTCGACCACGAGCAGATGCACCGTGTTCGACCCCACATCAAGCACCCCAAGTCGCATACTCCTGACGCTACCCTGCTGAGGAGGGGGCAAGCCGGGCGGGCGATTCCCGACCGCCGCGCCACGTGCGCCTTTCGACGGCTTCCGGAAAGCATTTTGTGCCGAACGAGCCGTGGTGCGTCGGCCCGAGGAGGTTCTAGCGTGCGGAACGGGGAGCTGTCCTACTGGTGGCAATCGCGCGGCCGCCCGGCTCGGCGGCCGCCGCTGCCGGGTCGCACCGAGGCCGACGTGTGCATCGTCGGGGCCGGCTACACCGGGCTGTGGACTGCCTACTATCTCAAGCGAGCCGACCCGGGGTTGCGGGTCGTCGTGCTCGAGGCCAACTTCGCCGGTTTCGGCGCCTCCGGCCGGAACGGCGGCTGGGTCACGGCCACCCTGCCCGGTTCACGCGCTCGCTACGCCGCGGCCGGGCCGGGCCGGGCGGGCGTCCGCGAGCTTGAGCGGCAGGCTGCGCGAGACGGTCGACGAGGTGGCCCGGGTGTGCGCGACCGAAGGCATCGAGGCCGGCCTGGTGAAGGGCGGCACGCTCACCGTGGCCACCTCCGCGGCCCAGGACGCCCGGCTCAGGCAGCGGCTTGACGCCGAGCGAGCCTGGGGTGACGGGCCCGAGATCCTGCGGTACCTCGGGCCCGGCCGAGCTGGCCGGCCGAGTCGGCGTCGCGGGCGCGGTCGGGGCCCTGTACTCACCGCACTGCGCGCGGGTGCAGCCCGCTGACCTGGCCGCCGGGCTGGCCGAGGTGGTGACCCGGGCCGGCGTGCGGCTGTACGAGGGAACCCCGGTGACATCCATCTCGGCCGGGCGGGCCCGGACACCGGGCGGCGACGTGCGCGCCCCGTACGTGCTGCGGTGCACGGAGGGCTTCACGGCGCAGCTGCCCGGGGAGCGCAGGACGCTGCTGCCGATGAACAGCTCGATGATCGCCACCGGCCCGCTCAGCGACCAGGCCTGGAAGTCGATCGGCTGGGACGGCGGCGAGACGCTCAGCGACGACGCGCACGCGTACATCTATGCCCAGCGCACCCCGGACGGCCGGATCGCGCTCGGCGGCCGCGGCATTCCCTACCGCTTCGGCTCGCGGCTCGATCACGACGGCGAGGTCGCGCCGTCGACGGTGGCGCAACTCGGCCGGATCCTGCGCCGCTGTTCCCGGCCGCGGTCGAAGCCGGGATCGAGCACGCCTGGTGTGGGGTGCTCGGGGTGCCAAGGGACTGGTGCGCCACCGTCGCCCTGGATCCGGTGACCCGCCTGGGCTGGGCGGGTGGCTACTCCGGGCATGGCGTGGCGGCCGCCAACCTGGCCGCCCGGACGCTCGCCGACCTGGTGCGCCAGGTCCAGAGCCCGCTCGCCACGCTGCCCTGGGTCGGCCACCGCTCGCCCCGCTGGGAGCCCGAGCCTGCCCGCTGGGCGGGCGTGCACGGCCTGTACGCGCTCTACCGCACGGCCGACCGGCTGGAATCGGCTCGCCGGTCTGGCCGCACCTCCGTGCTGGCCCGCGCGGGCGACCTGATCTCCGGTATCCCGCACTGACGTGCCGGGGCGCTCGGAGCTGGATCACCGGCGCCGCGGAAGGCCGGGGTGCTCGACGTCGATGAGGTCGGCGTACTGCGGACGAGCCGTGATGAACTCCGCCACGAAGCCGCAGTAATTGGTCAGCGTCATGCCCTTGGCCCGGACGTCGTCCAGCGCCGCCCGCACCAGCGTGGTCGCGACGCCCCGGCCGCGGAACTCCGGTTCGACGATCGTGTGCATGAACACCATCCTCGATCCCGCGTGCTCGTACACGATCGTGCCGATCACCTCGCCGTCGATGAGCGCGTCGTAGCACAGCGATTCTGTGTTGTCCCGGACCGTGACTTCGGGGGTCGGTTCGGCCATCTCGGACCCGCTTCCTAACTGGATGTTCGCGATCAATAGGTTAGACCCATGAAGGCTGTGCAGTTTGCCGTCTACGGCGGGCCCGAGGTGCTGACGGTGGTCGAGGTCGAGGCCCCGCACGCCGGGCCCGGCCAGGTCCGGATCGCGGTGCGGGCGGCCGGCGTGAACGGCATCGACTGGAAGATCCGCGCCGGGTTCATGCGGGAGATGATGCCGCTGCCGCTGCCGGCCGGGACCGGGGTGGACGCGGCAGGCGTGATCGACGAGATCGGTCCGGGCGTGACGGGCGTGGCCGTCGGCGACGAGGTGTTCGGGTCGGGGTCCGGCACGTACGCGGAGTATGCCGTGCTCTCGAGCTGGGCCCGCAAGCCGCCGGGCTGTCCTTCACCGAGGCGGCGGGCTATCCGGTCCCGGCCGAGACAGCGATCAGGATCATCGACCAGGTAGCCGTCAAGCCGGGCCAGACCCTGCTGGTCAGCGGCGCGTCTGGCGGCGTGGGCTCCGCTGTCATCCAGGTCGCCAGGCAGCGGGGCATCAACGGTCATCGGAACCGCGAGCCAGTCAAATCATGATTACCTCCTTTCGCTCGGCGCCGTTCCCACCAGTTACGGCGACGGTCTGGTGGACCGGGTTCGCGCGCTCGCGCCCGACGGGGTGGATGCGGCGCTGGACATCGCGGGCTCCGGCGTCATCGCGTCAGCTGATCGAGCTGACCGGTGATCCGTCGAAGGTGCTGTCCATCGCCGACTTCAGCGCACCCCAATACGGTGCTCAGGTCTCCTCCGCGCCCTCGGACACCAGCCGGGGCGCTCGCCGAGGTGGCCCGGCTGTACGATGCCGGCGCGTTCGGCATCCCGGTCGACCGGGCTTTCCCGCTTGAGCAGGCCGCTCAGGCGCAGGAGGCGAGCGCGGCCGGGCACGTCAAGGGCCGCCTCGTCGTCACCGTCCCCTGATCCCCGCCCGCCCTAGGCGGTCACGGCTCCGCTTTGGCGCAGACGCAGAACTCGTTGCCCTCCGGATCCGTCATGACCACGAAGTCGTCGCCGGGATCGGAGCAATGACGGACGAACGTGGCGCCGAGCCCGCTCAGCCGCTCGACCTGCGCCGCCTGGTCGTCGGTGTAGAGGTCCAGGTGCATCTGGTCCCGCGCGGTCACCGCCGTCCGGGCCAGCTGAAGCGAGAGGTTGAACCGCGGCCCGCGCAGCACGCGGAAGTCGTCGCCCGCCGCCGCCGAGGACGGAACCAGGTCCAGGGCGGCGGACCAGAAGCTGGTCATCAGCTCCATGTCCGCGCAGTTGATCACGGTGCTGCCGAGCCGGATGGTCATACCAGGAGCCTTCCCCGCCGACGGCACGCGAAGCCGCGGCGGCCATGGCTTCCCGCCACGGCCGCCTCCCCGCTCTGGCTCCCCGTCGCCGTGACCTAATGCCTCAGCAGCCAGCATTCGCCCGGGTTACCCGGTTACCCGGTTACCCGGTGCGGCAAAGACCACGCCCGGCGAAGGGGTCAGCACCCCGCGAACACCACCCGCCCCGCCTACCACACCCGTGCCGGACGCTCCCACCCCCGAACAACACCGATGGTTCAACGTAGTTGCCCAAGCAACACCTATGGTCCCTGGTTGTGGGTCAGGTTCGGAGTTCTACCCCGGCGACGCTGTGAGAAGCGGGCAAACGTCACCTGACGCCGCACTAGCCAGGCCCGAGCCGACGATCAGTAAATGGTCTTGAGCTTGCTCTTCGCCGAGATCGTCCCGTGACCGGTGCCGATGAACGTGTAGACGCGGAGGTGGTTGGTGTAGTGCAGCGTGGCGCTCCGGCACACGGCCTGGTGGTATCCGATGTCTACGGCCCCCACCTCACCACGATGGCTATTGTTGCCATTTTCCGCCAGCGTGACCGCACCGGTAGCGAAGATACCGCGGACGGTGTCTCCCACACACACATTAATCCGGACAGTTGACCCAGACTTGGTGTAATTACCCCATGCCACGATGCCATGCATGTCGGGGAAGGAAATGCTGTGGGTGTTGGATTTCGCGGTGGCCGCAGAAGCCGGTAGAGCGCCCAGGCCCAGTATCGCCACAATTGCGGCAATGGTCGAAATTCGGCGCAACATAAAATCGGTACCTCCGTGGTGAATTTGACGAAAGCCAAATATTAGCAGCACCTGCCGCGCGGCGCCAACGAGGCGTTTACTCGAGGGCGGAGACGTTTCGCGGGTTACTCGCTCGGTCTTCGAGGCCCAGACGGCGCTCTACAAATACCCTAATATATGAAAAGAGGGGCATGACATGCCAGTGCAGAAATTCCTTTATCACGGATCGTATAAGGGCATCGGCTCCGAACTAGCGCGGCAGCTGGATATCCTGATGAAAACAACGTCGGCGTTACCGGCGGCTTCAGGGGCGCCCCCAGGAACTGCGGGAGACCGGATCAAGGTCAGTGCCGCTGACCCGGCTCCTGGTGCCGCTGCTTGCCAGCTGAGCGCCGGAAGCACCAGAATTGTCCCATGCCCCGCATACGCCGGCCAGGTTGTCATCCTGACCGTCAGCGATGCCGGCCGAAGCGCGGCCTGGTACCGCGATCTCCTCGGGATGGGCGAAACCGGCCGTTACGTGCAGCCGGACGGCCACGTCGCGCTGGTCAACCTGGCGGAGCGGTTCAGCGGGGTCGAACTGTGCCTGGTCGATCACCAATGCGGCCAGGGCGCCTTCGACGAATTCCGGATCGGGCTGGATCACCTGGAGTTCCTGGTGCCTCAACGCGGTGACCTCGATGTCTGGGTGACGCGCCTGGACGAGCTGGGAATCCCTCATTCCGGCGTCAAGGAGCCCTCCTACACCTCCAACGCCATGGTCACGTTCCGCGATCCAGACAACATCCAGCTTGAATTCTTCTGGCGACCGCCTGACGTCGCGCTAGTCGGGTCCGGCCGCGGCCCGGGTTCGTTAGGGTGACGTCGTGACCGATCCGGATGCCGAGGTTCTGGGCTGGGTGGCCGGCCTGACGGGATGCAGCGCCGTAGCGGTGTTGCGGGGACTGCGCGACGGCGGCTCGCCCTGGCTGCTCCGCGCCGAGGACCGCGAGCTTGTGCTCCGCATCGGCCGGCCTGCCGATGCGGCCTCGTTCGCCACCGAGGTGGCGGCCCTGCGCCTGGCGGCCCGGGCGGAGGTCCCGGTCCCGCGACTGCTGGCTCATGACGAAGGCGCCGCCGCAGGTGTCCCGCTGGTGCTGACCGAGGCCCTGCCTGGCAGCAGCCAGATCCCGCCGGAGCCCAGCCCGGACCGCCTGCGGGCCCTGGGCGCCGTCGCCGCGCGCCTGCACGCCATGCCGCTCGAACCGACCGCTGAGCTACCCGCCCGCGACCGTCCCATCGCGCTCGTGGATTTCGCCGAGATGCGGCGCGAGCAGCAGGTCAGCGACCTGCTGGCGGAGGCTGAGGAGCTTACCGGCCGGATCGGGCCGGCCAGCTATCACAGCGTCTTCGTGCACGGCGACCTATGGCACGGCAACACGTTGTGGCAGGACGGCATCCTGACCGGCCTGGTCGACTGGGACTGTGCGGGCGCGGGCCCTCCGGGCGTCGACCTCGGGTCGCTACGCTGCGACGCCGCCATCTGCTACGGCGCCGAGGCGGCCGCCGAGGTGCTCCGGGGGTGGGAACAGGCCGCCGGGCTGGCCGCCGACGACGTGGCGTACTGGGATGTGGTCGCGGCACTGGCCACCCCACCGGACATGGGCTGGTTTCCTGCCGCGATCAGCGCCCAGGGCCGCCCCGACCTTGACCGGGCCATCTTGCTCCAGCGCCGCGACGACTTCCTGCGCCACGCGGTTGACCGGCTGAGCTGACCCCGGGTGGGCTAGGTGCGCTGGAGCAGGTACCACCGTTCGTTCCGGAAAAATGGCGAGCGGCCACGTGACCTGTCACTCAGACGGGGCCCGCGGCACGCGGCCAAGGAGGTAAAACTCCTCGTTCGGCATGGTCTTGGTCAGGTGCGCCAGCCGGTTCGACATGGCGAAGAACGCGCTGATCGAGCCGACGTCCCAGATGTCGTCGTCGGTCAGGCCGTGAGCGCGCAGCGAACCCAGCACCTCATCGCTGACGGTCCACGGCTCTACCGCGAGCTTGACGGCCACCTCGAGGATGGCGCGCTGGCGGTGGTCGAGTTCGGCGCTGCGCCAGTCGGTGGCCACCTGGTCCGCGATCCGGGGATTGCGCGTCCGGATGCGGGCGATCGCACCATGGGCCACGACGCAGTACAGGCAGTGGTTCTCCGCGCTGGTCGCCACCACGATCAGCTCCCGGTCGCCCTTGCTGAGCGCGGGCGTCTCCTTGTCCATCAGCGCGTCGTGGTAGGCGAAGAACGCGCGCCATTCGGCCGGCCGCCGGGCCAGGCTGAGGAAGATATTGGGCACGAAGCCGGATTTCTCCGCGACCTCCTTGATGCGAGAGCGCAGGTCTTCGGGCATCTCCTCAAGCGAAGGCAGGTCGAACATGGCATCCAGCCTAAACCTCGGTCGGTCCGGCCGGCCGGTCACCGGGTCGCGGACCCGGCGAGGTTGCTTCATGCCGGTCCGGTCCTGGGCGGCTTCGGGCCGGCATGAAGCGTGACCTACGCGTTCCGGACGGGCTGGTAGGTGAGGAAGGCGAGGCTGTCGCCGATGGTGCGGGCGCCCGTCAGGCGCAGGGGCTTGGTGTCGCTGATCTTGCCGAAGAGCCGCTGGCCGGTCCCGAGCACCAACGGGTAGACCGTCAGCCGCAGCTCGTCGACGAGGTCGTGGTCGATCAAGGTGTGCGCGAGCTGGCCGCTGCCGTAGACCACGATGTCCCCGTCGATCCTGTGCTTCAGCTCCGAGACCTCGGTGACCGCGTCACCCGCCAGGACCGTCGAGTTGTTCCACCTGGGATTCTCCAGCGTCGAGGACACGACGTATTTGGGCATGCTGTTCAGCCTGTCCGCCCACGGGCCAGTCCGGGATGCCCACCGCACGGCAAACCACTCGTCGCTGCGCCGCCCGAGCAGCAGGGCCTCGGCGCCAAGCGCCTCGTCGAATTCGAGCTTGGCCCACGCCTCGCGATCCTGGTCCGCGATCTGGCCGAACCAGCCGCCGTGCGCAGAGCCCTCCTCTCCGGTCGGGTCGGAGATGACTCCGTCGAGCGAGACGTTCTCGCTGATGATGATCTTTCCCATTCCGGTTCTCCATCTGCTGGCGTGGTCGGCTATCACTGATGCAGAGACTCAGGCGGCAGGAAACTGGGCGGCCGCCGACCGCCCAATTCGCGCCGCGGCCGGGATCTATATGGCACGTGCCGCGCAGCCGCGGTAGAAGAGGTGACGCTAGGGATGACCACGGGGACGACGGACCTGATCGCCAGGGCACGGGCCGGGGACGGCGACGCGTTCCGGGAGCTGACCGAGCCGTACCGGCGAGAGCTGCAGGTGCACTGCTACCGGATACTCGGATCGTTCCAGGACGCCGAGGACGCTCTGCAGGACACGATGCTAGATGCCTGGCAGGGCCTCGCCGGGTTCGCCGGGCGCGCCTCGCTCCGCACCTGGCTGTACCGGATCGCCACTAACCGATGCCTCAAGGCGCGTCGCTCGGCCAGCCGGCGCCCGGCCAGGGAGTGGGACGTGCCCGGCGTGCACCCGCCCGAACCGACGCGGCTGGGCGAGGTCGTGTGGCTGGAGCCGTTTCCTGATGCTTTCCTCCCGGCCGCGGTCGACGTGCCGCCCGGTCCCGAGGCTCGCTTCGAGCAGACCGAGTCGATCTCGCTGGCCTTCGTGACGGCGCTCCAGCTTCTTCCGCCGCGCCAGCTCGCGGTGCTCGTGCTGCGCGATGTCCTCGGATTTCATGCCCACGAGGTGGCCGAGATGCTGGACTCGACCACCGAGTCGGTCAGCAGCGCGCTCAAGCGAGCGCGCGCCAGCCTGCAGCGCCGTCAGCTGGCCAGCGCCGGACGCGAGCCGCCACCCGTGGCCGGGTCGCCGGCCGAGGAAGCGCTCGTGGCCAAGTTCGCCCGCGCGTACGAATCCGCCGATCTCGACGCGCTGGTGGCCCTGCTGACCGACGACGTCCTCATGTCCATGCCGCCGTTGCCCCTCGAATACGAAGGCCGCGATGCCGCGGCCGGCTTCTGTGCCCTTCTTTTCGGCGCCGGCCGCACGTACCACCTCGTGCCGGCCCGCGCGAACGGCCAGCCGGCGTTCGGGTTCTACGTCGATGCCCCTGACGGTGTCCGCCATGCGACAGGCTTCGTGGTGCTGACCCTGGCCGGCCAGCGGATCTGTGCGATGACCCGGTTCGAGAACAGCGTGCTGCCCTGGTTCGGCCTGCCGCGGTCGCTGTCCCGCTGACAGCGGATCCCCCGGCGGAGCGCGATCAGAGCGTGAGGCCGAGGCCGCCGTCGACCACGAGCGTCTGGCCGGTGGCGTAGCGAGTGGTCACCAGGGCCACGCACGCGTCGGCGATGTCCTCGGCGGTGGCGACCCGGTGCAGCGGCGCGAGCTGCTCGACGCCGGCCTTGCGCTCGTGCCACTGCTCGGTCCAGGGCGTCGCGACCAGGCCGGGTGCGACCGCGTTGACGCGGACCCCGCCTTCCGCGTACTTGGCCATGATCGCGGTGAGGTGGTTCAGCGCGGCCTTGGAGACGGCATAGGGCAACGAGCTGCCCGTTTGCCGGACTCCGGCCAGCGAGGTGATGTTGATGATCCACCCATCGCCGGCCTGGCGCAGGAGCGGGAGAGCAGCCTGGCTGACCAGGAAGGTCCCGACCACGTTGGTCCGCAGGACCTTGTCCCAGTGACCGGCGGTGACCGCGGCGATGTCCGGCAACGGCACGTCCACGGTGACCCCGGCGTTGTTGACCAGGCCGTCCAGCCGCCCCCACCGCTGCTGCGCCGCTGAGACCAGGGCGGCGGCCGTGGCCGGGTCCCCGATGTCGCCCTGGACGTACACCGCGTCGCCCAGTTCGGCGGCGATGCGCTGGCCTGCCTGCGCCGAGGACGCCGAGTTGACCACGATGCCGGCCCCGAGACCAGCCAGACGGCGGGCGATCGCCGCGCCGATGCCGCTCGAGGAGCCCGTGACGATGACAGCCTGACCGGCGAGGTCCATCTGGTTCCCTTCAGCTGACCAGAGTGCATCCGGCCGAAAGCCTAGCCGCTGGCTAACGTCAGTCGGCCAGGCTCGCGGCGGGACAGGCGTACTTCTTCGATGTCGAGCCTGGTCTGTACCTGGCGCAGGACGGTGTCGTCGATGCGGCGCTCATCCCGCAGCCGAATCACGGCGGCGCGTTTGCGGGCGAGCACGGCCAGGCGCAGCGCCGTGTACTGCTGGTCGTACCGGAGCGCGGGCTCGTCATCGGCGCCGTCATCGCCGGCGTGCAGGACGCGCAGGTGCTTCTCGTACTCGCGGCGCAGCCGGGTGGCCACGTCGGAGTCAGTGCCCAGGGCGGCGGCAAGCTGCGGTATCGCGGCGAGTGCCTCCTCGGTGGCGAGCGTCTCGGCGAGGTGACGCTCCTGGTCGACCGAGGTATCACGAGGCAGCCGAGCCCAGCGCACCACGCCAGGTAGGAGTAGTCCCTGCAGTACCAGCGTCACCACGATGACCCCGGCCGTGATGAAGACGATCAGATCGCGGTCGGGAAAGGGCCGCCCCGAGGAGACCGTCTCCGGGACGGCCAGCGCCGCAGCCAGCGACACCGCCCCACGGAACCCGGCCATCCCGCTCACCACGCGGGCCCGGGCGCCGACGCGGCGCGGGCGCTGCTGCGGACGGCGGTCAAGCAGGCGGATCAGGTACGGCGTGGTGAACAGCCACGCGAACCGCGCGCCGATGACCGCGGCCGAGACCGCACCGACCGCGACCAGCCCGCGCGTGAGGGCCGCGCTGCCCAGGCCACGGACCACCGACTGCAGTTCCAGTCCCACCAGGACGAACAGCGCGCCGTTGAGCAGGAACGTGGACAGCGACCAGAACGCCGTCGTCTGCTGCCGCGTGTCGGCGTGCCCCACCCGCGGACCGACCTGGCTCATGATGAGCCCGCTCATGACGACGGCCAGCACCCCGGAGGCATGTACCGCCTCGGCCAGCAGGTACGCGGCGAAGGGAATCAGGATGATGGCCACGTTCTCCTGGAGCGGATCGTCCAGGAGACGGCGCACCTGCATTCCGGGCCACGCGGTTATCGCCCCCGCCAGCGCCCCGCCGCCGTAAGCGAGCAGGAACAGCCATCCGATGTGCGGGACGCTGAAGTGGTCCTCACCCACGGTGACCCCGACCGCCACGCCATAGACGACCAGGGCGGTCCCGTCGTTGACCAGACTCTCGGCCCGCAGGACGGTGACGTTACGGCGCGGCAGGGCGCGGGCCAGCACCCCCACCGCCGTCGCGTCGGTCGGCGCGACGGCCGCACCGAGCACCCAGGCCGGCCCCCACGGCAGTCCCAGGGCGTGCGCCATCGCCGCCACGGCTCCGGCGGTCGCGATCACCAGCGCGGTGCTCAGCAACACGATGGCGCGCAGGTTGCTGCGGATCTCCCGCAGGGAAATCGTCAGGCTCTCCCAGTACAGCAGGGCCGGGAGGAACAGCAGGAGCACCGCCTCCGGCGGCAGGTACACCCGGCGAAACGCGGGGGCCAATCCCAGCACCGCCCCGCAGGCCAGCAAAAGCACCGGCGAGGCCACCCCGAAACGGCGGGCCAGCACCCCGCACACCAGTACCGCCGCACCCAGTACCACGACAAGTTCGAGACCGAGCAGGTATACCTCCCAGGCGCAGCCGGCTTCCAGACAGCCACTACCTATGTAACACCAGGAGCACGTTTCGGCGAGCAGGGCGCTGAAGGTAGGGCCTGCCGGTCTGCGGCCGGTCAGGACTATCGTGGGCAGCGCAGGGACGGCAGGACGCCGGCCGTGAGCGCGTTCGAAGGGATGCCAGCAGTGAGTGAGTTCAAGGTCGTCAACCCGGCCACGAACGAGACCGAGCGGGAGTTTGCCGCGGCCACCGACGCGGAGGTCGAGCAGGTGCTCGAGCGTTCCGCCCGCGCTTACCAGTCCTGGCGGACCACCGCGAAGGACGAGCGGACCAAGGTGCTGCGGCGGGTGGCCGAGCTGTACAAGGAGCGGATCGACGACCTGGCCGCGCTCATCACCCGGGAGATGGGCAAGCCCACCCGGGAGGCCAAGGGCGAGATCTTGCTGGTGGTGAGCATCTACCGGTACTACGCCGAGCAGGGCCCCGCGCTGCTTGAGGACACCCCGCTCAGCCCGCGGGCCGGCGGAACGGCGCTGGTCCGCAAGGAGCCGGTCGGCCCGCTGCTCGGCATCATGCCGTGGAACTTTCCCTACTACCAGGTGGCCCGGTTCGCCGCTCCCAACCTGATGGTCGGCAACACGATCATCTTGAAGCATGCGCCGCAGTGCCCGTCCTCGGCCCTGGCCATGGAGCAGATCTTCCGGGATGCGGGCCTGGAACAGGACGCCTACATCAACGTATTCGCGACCAACAGCCAGGTCGCGGACATGGTCGCTGACCCGCGGGTGGTCGGCGTGTCGGTAACGGGCAGCGAGCGGGCCGGCGCCGCCGTGGCCGAGGTGGCGGGCCGTAACCTCAAGAAGGTCGTCCTCGAGCTCGGCGGCTCTGACCCGTTCATCGTGCTGGACAGCGACGACGTTACCAAGACCGTGCGGGCCGCGGTGGCCGGGCGGATGGGCAACGCCGGCCAGGCCTGCAACGCGGCCAAGCGGATCATCGTGGTGGGCGATCTGTATGACGAGTTCGCCGGTCAGTTCACCGAGGCCATGGCCGCCCTGCACCCGGGCGATCCCGCCGACCCGGCCTCAGACTTCGGACCGCTGTCCTCGGAGGGGGCGGCCGAACGCCTGATGGGCCAGATCAGCGACGCCGTGGACAAGGGGGCCACGCTGCGCACCGGCGGTCATCGGGTCGACCGGCAGGGCGCGTTCGTCGAGCCCACGGTCCTCACCGACGTCACCCCGGAGATGCGGGCCTACCACGAGGAGCTGTTTGGTCCCGCGGCGGTCATCTACCGGGTCGCCGACGCCGCCGCCGCCGTGGAGCTGGCCAACTCCTCGTCGTTCGGGCTCGGCGGCGTCGTCTACAGTGCGGACCCGGCCCAGGCGGCCGACGTCGCGGACCTGCTCGACACCGGCATGGTGTGGATCAACAGCCCGCAGGGTTCGCTGGCCGACCTGCCGTTCGGCGGCACCAAGCGTTCCGGCGTCGGCCGGGAGCTTGGTTCGTACGGCATCGACGAGTTCGTGAACAAGAAGCTGATCTACACGCCACCGCAGCGCTGAAGCTGAGCCTGCCTGCATGACTGCGGTTCACGCGCCGGAATGAAGTGCGGGCCACGGGGCAGGATGTGACGCGTAAAGCCCGGAGCCGTTCGGCCGGGCCGTACCGGCGGAGGATGAGTTGAGTTTCCTTAACAAGATCAGGAACAGGTCCCGGGTGAGCCGGGGCCGCGCCAAGCAGAAGATCGGCCGCGCGACGAACAATCCTCGGCTGCGAGCTGACGGCCTGGCCGATCGGATCAGCGGAGGCGCCAGGCAGCTCGGCGAAGAGCTCAAGGACGCCGGTAAAGACGTCAGGCACACGTTCCGGCGTTAGCTGACGACCTGGTCGGCTAGGGCGACTACCGTCCTGTTGTCGTCCAGGGCGGGCTGCCGGTGCCCGTCGACGACGATCCCCGATCCTCCGCATCCGGGCTCGGTGGACCGGGCCACGACGGCGGGACGGCTGTGCCGGGATACCGAGAAGGCCAGCTGATGGTCCGCGACGCCGGCCAGGCACCTTGCGCTGTCGCCGGCTCGGTCTGGGCCCGGTCGAGTGACCGGGCGGGCCGGGACAGCATCAGCTGGGCCAGCGCGGCCGCCTCGGCCCGGCTGCCCGTGGGCGGACCTGGTATTTCCGCGGCCTGGTGCGGGTCGCTGGGGTCCGCGCGCGGCCCGATAACGGGCGGCGGGGCACTCGCGCAAGCCGCCAGGGTCGCCGCGGCCGCAGGAACCAGACCCGCGCTGACCGGTACCCGCATGACTTCCCTCCATCGTCGGCTGGCAGCTTGGACGCCGGCCCAAGCCCCGCGGTTCCCGGCTGATCACCGGGCCGCCGGGCGCTGCTCCCGGGGACCGCAACATGGCCGTTGACAGGCGCTGCCACCGGGGAACCCGCCTCAGCTCCGCGCGATCCGCTTACTGCGCCGGCCCGTGGGACGCCACGCCTCACCATCGTCCCATCCGTGTATCCGGATCACTTCCGTTCCGGCCAACTGTGAACTTTCGTGGGGAATTCAGGCTTGGTGGAGACTTTTGTGCATCATAATACCCAAAAGTCTTCACAAGGCCCGAAGCTACCACGATCTTTGTTCGATTCAGCCGGGCGGCGCCAAACCCCGGGTCCTGCGCCGCTCCGCCCGCCTCATCGACCACGCCAGGCGCCACGGCGGCCGCCCGTCCCGCCGATGCGGGCGACACGTTCCCTAAGATGGGCATGTGATCAGGAACGTCGTTCTCGTCAAGCTGAAGGCCGGAGCCGACGCCGCGGAGGTCGCGGAGATCCAGGACGGATTCCGTAACCTGGGCTGTCCGGGCACGGTCAGCTATACCCTCGGTGACGACCTCGGCCTGCGGGACGGCACCTGGAGCTTCGCGATCGTGGCCGACTTCACCGACGTGGCGTCCTACCGGGCCTACGACCTGGACGTCGCGCATAACCGGTACCGGGCCCGGCTCGGCCCGCTGGCCGAGCAGATAGCCCGGGTCCAGTTCGAGCTGCCGGCAGGCTAGCCGGGCCGTCCCATCCTCGATGGTCAGGCGCGGATGACCCTGATTCCGGCGTTCTGGAGGTCACGCTCCTGGCTCGGGGGCAGGCCGGTGTCGGTGATCAGCGTGTCGATCTGGTCAAGCTCGCCGTACCGGAGGAGGCTGACCACTCCGATCTTGGAGTGATCGGCGAGCAGCACCGTGTACGGGGCGATGGCCAGCATGGCGCGCTTCACGGCGGCTTCGGCCGGGTCGGGGGTGGTCAGGCCGTTTTCGACGGATAGGCCGTTGGTGCCAAGGAACGCTACGGTCACCCGCAGCTTGGACAGCGTGTCGAGCGCCCAGTCGTCCACGCACGCGAGACTGCGGGAGCGGACCCGGCCGCCAACTGACAGCACCGTAAGGTTCGGGTGCCGGGCCAGCGAGCTGGCGATGTAGCCGCCGTTGGTGACGATGGTAAGACTGCAGTCAGCGGGCAGCACTCCGGCCAGGAAGCTGGTGGTGCTTCCGGCCTCGATAAAGGCGGACCCTTCACCGGGCAGCTCGGCGAGGGCCGCGCGGGCAATGCGCTCCTTCTCCGCTCTCATGAGATCATGGCGGGCCTCGATCGGCGGCTCGAAGGTCACCCGGTCAACCGGGATCGCGCCGCCGTGCACGCGCCGGATGAGACCGCGGTGCTCAAGATCCGCGAGGTCCCGCCGGATCGTCTCGCCGACCACGGCGAAATGGCTCGCGAGCGAGGTGACCGAGACTCGTTTTTCCTGCCGGACCATGGCCAGGATTGCCTCTTGGCGCTCGTCGCTGAACAAGGCGGGCCGCCCAGCGTCGCGCGATCGGCCAGCGCTGCTGCCGGCCCTCGCGGCATCGTCCGGGGATCTACCAGTGGGCAAGACGGTTCTCTCCAGGTCCGGGCGGACGCGATGTTCCGCGACCCTAGTCGCCCAGGCTAGATGACGGGGCAACGATGCGGCAATGGGTGTTGACTTTCCACTTATAGCAACTTAAAGTCACATTATCTCCATCTAGGATTCCGCCCAACAGAGCCAATAGTTTGTTAAATAGCTCGTCACAGGCCCTTATACAGCCACTCGTGATATGTGAGAATGAGTGACTTTCGAGGGCGCGGAGTGCTCGGCCGGCCGAGAGGCTGGCGTGCAGGAGGACCTTCCCCATGAGGATCGCAGCGTCGCAACCCTGGCGGCTGACCGGGTCCACCCGGACGGCACGGAAAAGGAGGCGCCGCCGCCTTGGCGAAATTGTCCGGCGCGCGCATCCCGCATCCCGCATCCAGGACCGACGATGAGCACGCGCTGGCAGGCGTGCCTGACCGACCTTGACGGGACGCTCCTGTTCAGCCAGGGCGCCCAGACCAGAGCATGGAGCGCCTGGGGGCAGACCCGGGGCGTGGATGTGCAGCCTCTTCTCGCCGCGCACGGCATGACGCATGCCGAAAAGATCAGGAGATGGGCGCCACACCTGGACGCAGCCATCGAGGGAGCTCTTGTCGAGGCAATGGAGATATCCGATACCAAGGGCGTCAGGGCGCTGCCCGGTGCCGCCCAACTACTGGGATCGGGATGGCCGGTAGCGATCGTCACCTCCGCGACAAGACGGCTGGCCCATGTGCGGCTAGCGGCGGCAGGCCTGGAACCACCAGGGGTGATGGTGTGCGCCGAGGACGTGACGCACGGAAAGCCTCATCCTGAGCCGTACCGGCGTGCCGCGGATCTGCTGGGCGTGCCGCCGCCCAGGTGCATCGCATTCGAGGACGCACCAGCCGGCGTGGCGGCCGCGGTGGCGGCCGGGACGCACGTCGTAGCCATCACTTCCACGGTCAACGCCGCGCGGCTCGCCGACGCTCACGAGGTTGTGCCCGGTCTTGCGGCCTACCTGGCCGTCTTGACCGAGTTCGCCCGCGTGGGCGACAGCCGCAGGCCGGCCAGCAGGAGCAGCGCGGCGGCGCCGATGAGCACCGGTTCGATGGTGAACGCGGCGCGCAGGCCGAAATGGTCGGCGAGCGTGCCGAGCAGGTAGGGCGCGACGATGACGAGCACGCCGCCGAGCACTTGGGTGCGGGCGTTGGCGGTGTCGCCGTGGCCGGGGGCGGCGGCCAGGGTGAGCGCCAGGGACAGCGGATAGAGGTTAGCCAGGCCGATCCCGCACACCGCCAGCCCGGCAACCGCGAGGGCGGGCTGGCCGGCCAGCCAGAACATGACAAAACCGGCGGCGGTGACGGCCAGGGATACGACCAGCAGCAGCACGGTCCGCCCGGCGCGGCGGATGAGGTAAGCACCGCCGATGCGGCTGACGAGGATGCCGAGATAGAAACCGCTCATCGCGGTGGCGGCCTGGTCGGTGCGCAGCCCGGTGGAGGTGAGGACTTCGGTGCCGAAGTAGATCGGGCAGAACTCGATGGCGATGCCGACCGCCACCATGGTGGCGAGCAGCCAGCAGGACAGGGACAGCCCGGTTTGGCGCCCGGTGGGCCGCGCGGCGGGCGGTGCGGGCAGCGGCTGGTGCCGATAGCGCAGGTAGAGACCGGCGAGGAGGAGCACGGGCAGGGCCAGGGCCGCGCGCCAGCCGAGCGGGGTGGCCTGGAACAGTCCGAGCAGCAGCGGGGCGAGCACCGCGCACCCGGCCGCGCCCACGTTGGCTTCGACGAGGGCCTGGCCGCGGCGCTCGCCGTGCCGGTCAGACAGAATCGCCTGGATGCAGGTGAGCAGGACGGTACCGGCGAAGCCGGCGATCGCGGCGCCGGTCAGGGTGAGGGCGACGGTGCGGGTCACGGTGAACAGGGCGATCCCGGCGGTGGCGCCGGCCGTCGAGGACCACAGCAAGGGGGCGCGGGGCAGGCGGCGCGCGACCGGGGCGAAGCTCACCCCGGCCAGGGCCGCCCCGGCGGACCAGATGGCCGAGTACACCCCGAGCAGGGCGTAGGAGAAATGCAGCTCGGCCCGGAGCAGGGCCAGCGCCGGGCCCGTACGCGTACAGCCAGTACGCATAGCCGGCCAGCGCGCCGTAACACAACAGCGTCGGCGCGTCCCTGAACACCTCGGCGCCGGGGTCGCGCGGCGGCGGCGCGCTGCGGGGACGCCCGCACGCGGGCGGTTTTGTATCGATACACACGATCATTGTATATCGATACACAGCTAGGCTGGAGGGGTGACTCAGGACGGCGTGAGAGCGGCCAGGCGACAGGGTCGCCCGACCCTGCGACAGGTGGCCGACGCGGCCGGGGTGTCCCCGATGACCGCCTCCTACGTGTACTCACAGCCGGGTCGGGTGGCGCCGGTGACCGCGGCGAAGGTCCGGGCGGCGGCGCAGAAGCTCGACTACCCCGGCCCGCATCCCGGGGCCCGCTCGCTGCGCCGGGGCCGGGCCGGCAGCCTCGGCGTGGTCCTCGGCGAGCGCCTCACCTACGCCTTCGACGACCCGCAGGCGGCCCGGTTCCTGGCCGGGGTGGCGGAGGTCTGCGCGGAGGAGGAGACCGGCCTGACCCTGGTCCCGACCACCGGAGCCGACAGCGACGTGCAGCGGGTGGCTGAGGCGGTGGTGGACGGGTTCATCGTGTGGACCACCAGCGACGACGATCCGGTGCTCGACGCGGTCGCGGCCCGCCGGCTGCCCGCGGTCGTGCAGGCGGGCCCGGGCCGCCCCGGGCTGCCCGCGGTCGGTATCGACGACCGGGCCGCCGCCCGGCGATCGGCCGGCTGGCCTTCGCCGGCGCGACCCGGCCGGCGGTGCTGAGCTTCCCGGCCAACCGCGACCGCGCCCGGGCGCTGGTCACCGGGCCGCCGGACTCCTCCGTCACCTACGCGGTGACCAGGCGCCGGTGGCAAGGCCTGCTCGACGCCTGGCGCGAGACCGGGGACGGCCTGGACGACCTGCGGATCGCCGTGTGCGAGGCCAACGCGACCGAGCTCGGCGAAGCTTTCGCCGACGAACTGTTCCTGGGCGCCGATCCGCCGGACGCGATCGCCGCGATGAGCGACGAGCTGGCCCTCGGCGCGCTCCGGGCCGCGGGCCGGGCCGGCCTGGCCGTGCCTGGCGCCGTGGCCATCACTGGCTGGGACGACACCGACGCCGCGGGCCCGGCGGGACTGACCACCGTGCGGCAGTCGCTGCGTGACCAGGGGCGCCGCTGCGCCCGCATTGCCCTCGGCCATCGTGTGCCGGACGGGCAGGAGCCGCCCGGCTGGGAAATCGTCGAGCGCACAAGCACTCGGTGACGACCGCGAACGGGTGTAGAGGGAAGACTAAGCAGACGTCAGGTGCTACACCTCAGCCTTCACGTGGTCAGCAAATTGACGCCAGGTCTCCGGGCTGAAGGTCAGCGCTAGTCCTTGGCGGTCCTTGGTGTCCCGCACCAGCACGCGGCCAGCCTCGGCCTGCGCGCCGACCTCAATGCACCCGCCGCCGTTACCGCCGCTGTAGCTGGACTTACGCCAGGTCACGTCCATATTCCTCAGCTACTCTCATGATCAGGTCTCGCGAAGCCCCGCGCGGGAGCGTCTCAGACCTCAAGGTATCGAACGTAAGGATGATCTTAGCTACCGTGGCGGAGTCCGTGGTCGTCTCTCCTTCGTCGGGTGACTCGAAGTAGGCGATACCAGGCGCGTCATCGGCGAAGCCCGCGATAGCGAACGCGCCGAGCAGCCCGATGTGCGCGCCGACCTCGGCCGGGATCACGTGAACCTTGATCATCGGGCGCTCGGACATCTCCGCTAGGTGGGCAAGCTGCTCCTGCATCACCTTCGCGCCGCCGATACAGCGCCGCAGCACGCCTTCGTCTATGACCGCCCAGAACGACGGCGGGTTAGCCCGGCCGAAAATGCGCTGCCGGTCGATCCGCGCCATGACGAGCTGTTCGACGTCGTCATCGTCTCCCGTGGTCTGCCACGCCCTGAACAGTGCCCGCGCGTACTCGGGAGTCTGGAGCAATCCCGGCACCAGCAGCGGTTCCCACCAGCGGATCACTGTTGCCCGCGCTTCGGCATCGACCCAGTCCGCGAACCATCGTGGGTACGGGCCGTCCCACTTGCGGCTGTTGCTGTAGAACCGCGTGAACCATCCGCCCATCTGCGGAAATGCCTCATCGCACGCGGCGGCGAATCTCTCGGTCGGGCTGAGCAGGCCGGACTCGATCCTGGACACGGTGGAGGCATCGCACGGGACGAGGGCGCCCAGGTCGGCCAGTGTCCTGCCTGCGGCTTCGCGGGCGCGCCGGACTTCGGCACCGAAGAAATGCGCAGGAGACGCGCCGGGGTCCAGGTCACGTGCAGCGGGCATGGTCAGCTCCCTTGCCGGGGTTTGCATCCCGACCTCGGCGTTTGCGCGCCCAGGTTGTCAGTTGCGGATAGTCACTCGGCCACTTCTCACGGTAGTCCCAGCCTGGCAACTTGGTAGACGGAACCGCCTACCAGGCGAAGATCGTCCGGGTGCGCGGCGTCCCCTCAGACCCCACACAATGCCCACACGCCCAGGGTTAGGAATAACCGCCCATGTCGCCTACCGATCCAGTAATCGTGAATAAGCCGATGCATCCGATCCACGCTCTCACCACGTATGAACTTGAGGCCCGGCGGCGCGAGCTTGAGCGCGCCATCAAGGGCATTCCTCCCGATGCCCCGGTACAGGCCGATCTGCGCCGCGACCTCGACGCGGTGATAGCCGAGCAGGAAGACCGCACAAGGCTGGCCCATGCCTGACCTGACGATCCGCCCGCACGACGTGCGGGGATTGACAGCTTGCGAACTTGACCGGACTAGGCGAGACCTGGGGGCCAACCTGGCCCTGGTCCGGCCGGACTCACCGGCCCGCGCGCCGATCCTGGCGCACCTGAATGCCATCGATGCGGAGCTGACCGCACGAGGCACGGGCACAGCTCAACCAGCGAGGCCCCAGCAGCTTGTCCCACGCGACCATACCTGGCCACCCAGGGGGTCCGCCGCGACGACTGGCACCGGCTGATCACCTGGGACGGCGAGCTCCGACCCGACGAACCGACTCTCAACCTGTGAGCTAAATCGGATCTTCGGTAGCGGCCCGCACCCGCCGGGACTGCCCCGTCACGCGGCAGCGGGGCGCGCGGCAGCCAGGCATCGGCATGTCCGCGCTGCTTGACGCCGCGGAAGAGCTGGCCGCGGCAGCCGGCCTCCAGACCCTTCGGGCCGCGGACGAGGCGCACGCGCTGGCCGGCCTGGGCCGCTGCGCCCTGGCTGGGCCGCGGCCCGCGCAGTAAGCCAGGCCCGGCCTGCTACTGCGCGACCAGGGCGTCGGTCAGGGGATCGATGCCGGCCAGGTTCGCCGCCAGCTCGGCGCTCAGGCCGTACCGCTCGGCGATCGCCGCGGGCGAGTAGTAGGTGACGTTCGTCCGGCTGCCGTCCGCCCAGATCAAGATCTTGAGCGGCAGGTCGAGGGCCACCAGCGGGGCGGCCTCCATGACCGGCATGCCGGCCGCCGGGTTGCCGAAAATGACCAGCGTGGTCTCGCGCAACCGCAACCCGGCCTCGCGGGCCTGCTCGCTCTGGTCGATGACCGCGAAAACCTTCTGGCCCTTGGCGGACAAGATCCCGGTCAGCCGCGACACCGTGGCCGCGACCGATCGCGGGCTTAGCTTGGTGGTGACCTGAGTCTCGGTCCAGTCGGTCATGTCAGAGTCCCTTCGTGTCGATGCCATGGATGCTAGGCGCCCCGTGCGGGGGCCGACGCGGCGTTCAGCGAGTCTCGCGAGGCGGAATACACGCCCTCGTTCGGAATGATCTCGCTGTTGAAGGTGACTGCTTTTCAGCTGGGGTGGCGCGAGGCTACCGGGCGGATCCGCCGGTCGCCAGCCGCATGAGGTCGGTGTCGAGGTCGATCCCGGCGTCGGCCTCGGCGCCTGTTTCGGCCGCGCTGCCGAACTCGTGCTGGTAGCTGGCCCACGCTTGGTCCCGGACCTGGCGGGCGAAGCCGCTTTCCATCAGCAGCACGAGCTCGAACGCGGCCCGGTCGATGCGGGCGGCCAGAGCCGGGTCGCTCCAGTCCTCCGGCGCCGCGAACACCGAGGTCGGCGCGGTCATGGCGCGCAGGTAGGCGAACACCGGCCGGATAACCTCGTCCGCCACCAGGGCGTGCCTGGCCGTCCCGGCCGTCGCGGCCAGCACGACCGGCGTGGCGATCAGCAGGTCGCCCTCCAGCACGTCGAGGAACGAGGTGAACAGGCCGCTCGGGCAGGCCTTGTAGACCGGGGTGCTGGCGATCACCCCGTCCGCCCCGGCCAGGGCGCGGGTGGCCTGGGCCAGCCTCGGCGTGACCAGCTGAGAGGTCAGCGCGGTGGTGATGTCGGTGGCGATCTCGCGCAGCTCGATCACCCGCACCGTCACCTGGTGGCCGCGGTCGCCCGCCAGGGTGGCGGCGCGGTCGGCGATCCGGCCGGCGAGCAGCCGGGTCGAGGATGGATCCCCGGTCCCGGCGCTGATCACCGTGAGCCGGAAGGGTTCTGTGGTGGTCACGAAGGCCTCGTCTCGTTCCGTTCGCCGGCGGCGAGTTTCCGGCAGATCATCTCCAGCTGAGCCAGCTCGCCGTGGCTCAGCCCGGCGGTCATGGCCTGGGCCACGTCGCGGGCGTGCCGGCCGCCGATCCGCCGCTGCACGGCACGGCCCGCCGCGGTGAGCGACAGCTGGACGCCGCGGCCGTCGGCCGGGTCGGGACAGCGAGCCACCAGGCCCCGTTCGGCCAGCCGGTCCACCAGCCGGGACAGGGCGGGCTGGCTGAGCAGCACATGACGGTTCAGTTCGGTCAGCCGAACGGGTCCCGGGCACTTGGACAGGGTGTACAGCACGTCGTATTCCCTGAGCGAGGCCTCGTGCCAGCTGTCGCGGGCCGCGAACTGCTTCATCAGCGTGGCGTGCGCGGACAGCAGCGCCTCCCAGGCGTCGTTGGCCAGCTGCCTGCCATCGGCCAGCCGCCCGCCATCGGCCAGCTGCCTGCCGCCGGTCATCGGGGGTCCGGGTACTCGGCCCGGAACTGCGGGCTGCTATCGGCGTACGGCGAGGCGCCGGTGACGTTGTCGCCGCGATTGGCGTTCGGGCGGGGCTGGCGCGGAGCCCGGTCACCGTATGTGGCCCGGACCAGGCTGGCGTGAGTAGGGGCGTCGGGCGTGGCCGGGTCCTGACGGGCGGCGATCTCCCGGCGCAGCACCGGGACCACTTCCTCGCCGAGCAGGTCGAGCTGGTCAAGCACGGTCTTCAGCGGCAGGCCGGCGTGGTCCATCAGGAACAGCTGGCGCTGGTAGTCGCCGAAGTGCTCGCGGAAGGTCAGGGTCTTGTCGATGACCTCCTGCGGGCTGCCCACCGACAGCGGGGTGAGCTCGGCGAAGTCCTCCATCGACGGGCCGTGGCCGTAGACCGGCGCCTCGTCGAAGTAGGGCCGGAACGCGCGCTTGGCGTCCTGGGAATTCCTGGCGATGAAGGCCTGCCCGCCGAGGCCCACGATGGCCTGCGCCGGCGTGCCGTGGCCGTAGTGAGCGTAGCGCTGCCGGTAGAACCGGATCAGCCGCATGTAATGTTCCTTGGGCCAGAAGATGTTGTTGGCGAAGAAGCCGTCGCCGTAGTACGCGGCCTGCTCGGCGATCTCCGGGGTCCGGATCGAGCCGTGCCAGACGAACGGCGGTACGTCGTCAAGCGGCCGCGGCACCGAGGTGAAGCCCTGCAGCGGGGTGCGGAACGTGCCCTGGGCGTCCACCACGTCCTCGCGCCACAGCCGGTGCAGCAGGTTGTAGTTCTCCAGCGCCAGCGGCAGGCTCTGCCCGATGTCCTGGCCGAACCATGGGTAGACCGGGACCGTGTTGCCGCGGCCGAGCATCAGGTCCATCCGGCCCTTGGACAGGTGCTGAAGCATCGCGTACTCCTCCGCGATGCGCACCGGGTCGTTCGTCGTGATCAGCGTGGTCGACGTGGTCACGATCAGCTTCTTGGTGGTCGCCGCGATGTAGGCGAGCAGCGTCGTCGGCGCGGAGGAGAAGAACGGCGGGTTGTGGTGCTCGCCGATCGCGAACACGTCCAGCCCGACCTCTTCGGTCTTCTGCGCGATCTGCACGATGGCGTCGATCCGCTCCGCCTCGCTCGGCGTCTCCCCCGAGACCGGGTCCCGGGTGATGTCGCTGACCGAGAAGATCCCGAACTGCATAGCGTGCCTCCCGAGCTCGCCAAGATATATGCGTTTGCATCTATCCGAACGAGGCGGGTGCATCGGTTATTCCGCCGGGTGGGGCGAGGCCGTGATCGCCCGGCTGGCCTGCGATTCCCTCAGGGAGCGGCCCGTCCAGGGCAGATCACTCGAGGCCGAGGCCACGGCGGCCGACCTGATTGAGGTCGCCGGGCTGGAAGCGGTTGGGCCAGTCACATTCGTAATTCTCGGCGGGGAAGTCTCTCGGACTGGCGCCGGTGATAAACGCTTCCCGGACGGCAGCGGCGTAGCGTTCGTTGCGCGGGCACCAGGGGGCGGCCGGGATGTACATGACGTTGCCCCAGCCCTTCTGGTTCTGGACGGGCGCGACGCTGTGGATCATGTCACAGTGCCACCACACCGAGTCGCCGGCCCGGACGTCGGGGATGCCGGTGAGCGCCTCCATGAGCAGCGGGTGCCAGGTGTCGCTGACGGGGAACACCTTGTTGGTGGTCACGCCGCACATGTCGTCGTCGGGGACGTCGGGCAGGAGCGGCCGCAGCATGAGGTAGCCCATGGCCTCGGGGATCGGGACGGTGTGGAGCACACCCTGGTCGTGGGCCATGTCGGATAGCGCGGTCCAGCCCTGGAAGGTACGGAAGGCCGAGCACATCGTCGTTCCGGGATACTGGGGCCCGGCCGTGCGGTAGGCGGCGTCCCACGGGTCGTAGGCCTCGACCGTGCCGTCGAACAGGTGACGGAATGCCCGCTGGTACGCCTGCGTCATCCACAGGTCCAGGGTGCCGGGGTCCAGGTGGGCGCCCAGGCCCGCGGAGTCGGCCCCTTCGGGGCGGCGGCGGATCCGGTCCGGATACAGCGAGTCGCGCTGCGGGTCGAACCACTGCACGCCGTCGGACTGGCTTATCCACTGGGCGTTGAGGAAGGCCTGGACGCGGGCCATGCGGTCGCTCTGCCGGGCGTGCATCTGGGCGGGCGACCAGTAGATGGGGTAGATCTCGGGTCTGGAGCCGACGCTGCCGAAGAAGTCGTCGCCCGGGCCCCGGTAGGTCTCGAAGAACCGGTTGGATTCGACGTAGCTGACGATGTCCGGCGTCCCAGCCGAGCGCCTGGTCGCGGTCGAAGTGGCCGCGGACGATGAGGCAGCCGCGTTGCCGGAGCCTGGCGAGCTGATCCGCGGTCACGGTGCCGGCGGCGATGTCGGCGTAGTCGATGACGGGCCATACGGTTTCGCCGCGGGCTTTCTCGGCCGCGATCTGCTCGACTCGCGCGCGCACGCGCCTTCTCGATGACGGCGAACACGTCCTCAACGGACCGGCCGGTGGCCGTGATGCGAGCCCGTAGCGCCGCCTTGACCTGCCGGATGGCGTCCGGCAGGTCATCGGGTGTGGCCTCCCAGTGCGGCAGGGTCGGCAGGTCAGTGCGCGCAGGCGTGACGATCGCCATGTCAACTCCTTTAAAAGGACTCCTTACCAATACGACACTACGGCCTGTCTCGTATTTGGGCAAGAGTCCTGCCTAAACTAGTTGGCATGACGGCCATGAAGCCTTCGCTTGAGCTCTTGCGCGAGCTCAGCGACGAGCACGTGCTGCGGGCGCTGATGGACGAGACGCGACTGACCCGGGCGGAACTGGCGGCGCGGACCGGGATCTCCAAGCCGACGGTCGGCGAGAGCGTGCGCCGTCTGGATGCAGCGGGAATCGTCGTCGATACCGGCGCGAGGAGCACGGGCCGGGGACGGGCCGGCTCCTACTATGCGCTGGCTGACAGCATCGGCTGCGCCCTGGCCGTGAGCATCGCCCCGGCCGGCATCACCGCCGAGCTCGTGGATGCCCACGGCGATGTCGCGGCGCGTGATACCGAGCCGGTCCGCCGGCCGGCCCGGCCCGCCAGCGTGACCGCTTCGGTGCGCGCAGTGGGCCGGCGGGTCGCGGCGGAGGCCCGCGGGCCGGTCCGGCTGGCCGTGGTCAGCGCGGCCGACCCGGTCGACCGGGCGACCGGACGACTCGTGCGACTGCCCGATGCTCCCTTCCTGGTCGGTGAGCTGTCACCCGCCGATGCCCTCGACGGGATGGTCTCCGGGCCAGTCATGGTCGATAACGACGTGAACTGGGCCGCTCGCGCGGAGCGATCAGCTAGCGGACCTGGATCGATGGACGACTTCGTCTACCTGTATCTGGGAGAGGGCCTGGGCTCCGCTGTCGTCAGCGACGGCGAGGTCCGTCGCGGCCACGGCGGTCATCGCCGGCGAGATCGCGCATCTGGTCACGGCCGGCCCTGGGCGCCGGGCGATGGAATTCATCGACGTGTTCGGCGAACTCGGCCTGCGTTATCCGGACTCCACCGCGATCGACGTCGCGAAGCTGGCCGCTTCTGTGACCGGATCAGCGCGAGCGGCGCGGACGACGCGCCAGGTCATCGGCACCGCGGTGGGCGGCGTCATATCGGCGGCCGTCGCGCTGACCGATCCGGCCGTCGTCATCATCGGCGGCACGTGGGGCATGAACCCGCTTGTCCTCGACGAAGTCGGCGCCGCGTGCGGGCGGCTAACCCGCCCGGTCGAGGTCCGTCCCGCCCGGGTGAAAGGGGACGCTCCGCTGGCCGGCGCGCGCGCACACGCCGTCCACGAACTGCGGTCGGCCATCACCAAGTACCGGACGACGCTGCGAGGCTGACAGAACGGCTGCCGTCCGGGGCACCGAGGGCACCGCGCCGCGGAACCCGGCGGTACGCCTGCTAGCTGAGGTAGCGAACCTGCTCGGATGCGAGCAGGTCGCGGACGTGCTCCGGGACATGCACCTGGCCGCCGGGGTCCCTGGGGTACGACGATTCGGCTGCACGCACGGCCAGCAGTTGCTCATGCACAGCGTCAAGGTGGTCTTGTGCTATCACGACCACGCCGTCGCGGTCACCAACTACCACGTCCCCGGGCGCAATACGGACACCGCTGATCACAACCGGCAGGCCGACGGTGCCGGGCCCGGACTGAGCTGCGGAGTTCGGTGAGATCCCGGCGGCGAAGACGGGGAGGCCGGTGGCCGTGATGCCGTCACTGTCGCGGGCCAGGCCGTCGGTGACGATGGCGGTCACGGCTGCGCTCACAGCGATTGCGGCGAACAGGTCGCCGACGACCGCCGACCCCTTGAATGCCTCGGTCGCCGCCACTATGACGTCTCCTGGGCGAGCGATCTCCAGTGCGGCCAGGATGGCGAGCGAATCGTCCGGGCCGGCATAGCAGGTGAGGGCCGCTCCGGCGAATGCTGACGAACTCGGGTTAATCGCCTTGATCTGGTAGTCCAGGGCCCCGCGCCCGTCCATGGCATCAGCCAAGTGGACCGTCGCCGCTCCCGAGAAGCTGCTGACGGATCGCGAATCCGGCCGGGGAAAATCACGCCGGATAGTAAGCAGCGGCCGTTCGTTGATCAACTGCCTTCTCCGTCCTGTGAGTACCGTACCGGCCGAATATAGCCCGTTAGGGTCGGCCCGCGACCGCAGCTGGTTATGTCGCCGGAGCCGGCCGTCCCGGGTCATACCATCCTGAACGCCGACCGGCTCGCTACTGTGTGCTCATGAAAACCGCCCGCGCAGATGGTCGGCCAGCCCGCTGGGCCCGCGGCCTGCTGTCCTGCGGCCTAGCCGCCGGGCCGGCTTTCGTCACTACGTTCACGGCCGTGGGAGCCGCCCGGGACGGGTACCGGCCCTGGCGCCATCCTGTCAGCTCGCTGGCCCTCGGGCCGCGCGGCCGGATCCAGACCGCGAACTTCGCCGTGACCGGGACCCTGGTCCTGGCCGGCGCAGCCGGCCTGGAACTCGGCGGCGATCCCGCGCTCAGCACGCGAACGGGCCGAGCTCTGATCGCCGCGGCGGGTACCGGCCTCATCGGCGCGGCGATCTTCGCCACCGACCCGGTCAGCGGCTACCCGCCAGGAACACCTGCCGCGCCCGTCCGGCCCAGCCGCACCGGGATCGCGCATAACCTGGCCGCGGTCCCGGTGTTCCTCGGCCTGCCCGCCGCCGCGCTCACCTGCAGCGTGCAGTCCGCCCGGACCGGCCACCGCCTGTTCGCCCGGTACTGCGCCGCCACCGCCATCACCATGCTGGCCACGACAGCACTGGCCGGCGCCGGATTCAACCAGTCGCCACGGTTGGTCAATCTCGCCGGATTGTTCCAGCGCGCCAGCATCGGGACCGGCCTCGGTTGGCTCACCGTCCTAACCGCGCAGACGCTCAGCCACCGAAAGCCAGGATGAGCGGGTGAGCGGGGACCGTGAGCTAGATGTGGTGGTGTTCGGCGCCACTGGTTTCGCTGGACGGCTCGTGGCCGCTTATCTGGCCGGTCATGCGCCTGGCGGGGTGCGTATCGGGCTTGCGGGACGGTCCGGGCGGCGGATGGCCGATGTTCGGGCGGGGCTGGGTGCTCCCGCGTCCGGGTGGCCGCTGCTGATCGCCGATTCGGCTGATCCGGTGTCAGTGGCGGCGCTGGCCCGGGCAGCCAGGGTCGTGGTGAGCACGGTAGGCCCCTACCGCGCGTACGGGCTCGCACTGGTCCAGGCCTGCGCCGAGGCTGGCACCGATTATGCGGACTTGACCGGCGAGGTGCTGTTCATCCGGGACAGCATCGACCGCTGCCACGACGACGCCGCAGCGGCGGGCGCACGGATCGTGCACTGCTGCGGGTTCGACTCGGTCCCGTCCGATCTGGGGGTGCTGGGGCTGCATCAGACCGCGCACGCCGATGACGCCGGCGACCTTCAGGACACGACACTGGTGGTGACGGCGCTGCGGGGCGGTGTCAGCGGGGGAACGCTGGCGTCGATGCTGGGCCAGCAGGAGGAGGTCCGGGCCAGTACGCAGCGCCGCCGGGTGGTCGGTGACCCCTATGCGCTGAGCCCTGATCGCGCGGCCGAACCCGACCTGGGCGATGAGCGCGATCCTGGCTGGGCCCGTTATGACAGCAGTCTGCGGATGTGGACCGGCCCGTTCGCCATGGCCGGGATCAACACCCGCGTAGTGCGCCGCAGCAACGCGCTGCAGGGCTGGGCCTATGGCCGCCGGTTCCGCTACCGCGAGGTCACCGGGTTCGGCGGCGGCCCCGCCGCACCCCTGCTGGCCGCCACGGTCAGCGCCGCTATGAAAGCCGCCGGCGCAGGACTGGCGTTCGGCCCATCCCGGACGCTGCTCAGCCAGTTGCTGCCCGCACCGGGCCAGGGCCCCGGCGAGAAGACCCGCCGCACGGGCTATTTCCGCATCCAGATACACACCCGGACCTCGGCCGGGGTCCGGTACCTGGCCACGATCGAGGCCCAGGGCGACCCGGGATATGCCGCCACCTCGGTGATGCTCGGCGAAGCCGCATTGTGCCTGGCGCTGGACAGGAACCAGTTGCCCGATCGTGCTGGCGTCCTGACGCCCGCCACCGCGATGGGCGCCGCGCTTGCCGCCCGGCTCAGGTCGGCGGGCCACACGCTGGCCACTCGGCAGCTCAGCCAGTCACCTTGACCGGCGCCAGGCCTGGTCGCGCAGCCTGCCAGCGCCCGTGGCCTGCACCACTTCAGAACCGGCACAAGGGCGTGAGGCTGCTGTCGCTGCCGATCAGGTGAAGCCGACGTCCAGGACGAAGTGTCCGAGCCGCAGATTCAGGACTCCGCCGCCGGCCCAGTGAACGATGTATGCCAGCAGGATGATGGCGAGGATGCACACCACCAACCAGAAGAAGAACACAACGATTCCGGGAATGGCGTACCCGGCTACGGTTCTCGCTCTAGCCACGGGCCGAGGCTACACGGCGCCGCCGGACTTATCCGCATCTATGCGTTAACTCCACGACGGCGCGGGTGCGGTCATCCTTCACGGCCAGGTCATGCTGCGGTAGCAGGCTGAGCCGGCGGTTATATGCCCTTGCCCTTACCAGGACAACCGGTTCTATCGCATGCCAACGGTCGCTAGGCAGTAGCCTTCATGGCACGGATCGTTTCGCCGAGGACTTGGTCTGTCGAAGCGGGAGCGAGGTCGAAGGCCTTCTGGGCGGCGGTGGAGTCGAGCACGAAGGGGTTGTCGAACTGGTAGCGGATCTCCGGGATCTCACGGGCGCCTGAACTGAAGAGACCGGCTAGGCGAAGCAGCGGTGTCGGCATGCGGCCGATTCGCGCCGGGGCCACGTCGGCTAGCTTCGCGGCGCGGGCGGCCAGGGTACGGACCGGGACCGGAGGCGGGGTAGGGGCGTGCCAGACTCGGCCCCAGGCGGACTCGTTGGCTCCTACGGCGATCATCGTTCGGGCCATGTCGCCGGTGTAGGTCCAGCTGTGCGGTGCGTCCGGGTCGACCGGGGCCAGGGCCCGGCGTCCCTTGAGCACGGCCGGCAGGACCATGATCGTAAAGATGGTCTGCGCGCCGGGCCCGAGATAGTCAGAACCACGGACCTCGGCCGTGCGGACCCGGCCCGCCGCATGCGCGGCGAGCTGGGCGGCCCACAGTGCGGCGCGGACCCGGCCCTTGGCTGAGCTCGGCCGGACCGGGCAATTCTCGGTGATAGGGCCGGCCACCAGGCCGTAGCCGTATAGGTTGCCCGCGCTGATCAGGGCCGCACCGGTCATCTCGGCAGCTTGCAGGATAGCGGCGCTCAGTGGCGGGAACTCGCTCGCCCAACGGTGGTACGCAGGCTGCGCGCAGTGGTAGAGGACCGAGGCCCCGGTGGCCTGGCGGGCGAGGCCCTCGGCATCGGTGGCATCGACGCGCAGACGGTCGATGCCAGGGTGCTCGGGGCCGCTGCCGGTGCGAGTGACCAGCCGGACCCGGTCACCTTTATCCGCCAGCAGACAGGCTATGGCCGACCCGACGGGTCCGGCTCCGACCACGACGTGCAGGGACATGATCATCTCCTAGAGAACACTGTTCACCAATAGGATCACCGTACTTTTTATTGTAGTGTTTCGA
Organism: uncultured Actinomycetes bacterium; assembly: GCA_963808315.1. Lineage (GTDB taxonomy): Bacteria > Actinomycetota > Actinomycetes > Streptosporangiales > Streptosporangiaceae > Palsa-504. The sequence continues at coordinate 283,287 of CAWEFK010000002.1, forward strand.
GTCAAGAACAGTGTTCTCTCGGTGTGATGGCGTTCTCTTCGCGCGGAAAGGGTGAGGTTGGCATGTCAGCACCGTCACTGCGCGCCCGGATCCGTGCCGAACTCACCGAGGAGATCAAGGCGGTAGCCCACCGGCGGCTGGCGGCCGACGGGGCGAACCTGTCGCTGCGTGGCGTGGCCAGGGACCTGGGCATGGCCCCTTCTGCCCTCTACCGGTACTTCCCCAGTCGGGACGACCTGCTGACCGCGCTGATCCGTGACGGGTACGAGACGATGGCCGCGGCGGCCCGGCTGGCCGAAACCCAAGTCCCCCGGAACGACCTGCGGGAACGCTGGCTTGCGGTCGGGCAGGGGGTGCGAGGCTGGGCGCTCGCCCATCCCGCCGAATACGGCCTGCTATACAGCAACCCGATTCCCGGCTACTCAGCTCCACAGGACACTGTGGCACCCGCAGCAGCTGTGATCTTGATGCTGGCGGAGATCGCGGCTGCGGCCAGGCCGCCCGAGGTGCCGCCACCGGTGCCGCTCCCCGAGCCGGTACGCGCCGACCTGCGCCGGCTCATCGAGGCGCAAGGTGGCGGGATCAGCGAGGAACTACTCGAACGGGTCTTCGCCGGCTGGACCCACCTCTTCGGCCTGGTCAGCTTCGAGGTCTTCGGCCGTCTCAAGGGCACCATCGAGGCACGCCGGGAATACTTCGACCACCAGATGGGGCTGATGGCCGACCTGGCCGGCCTTCCCACCGGCACACGGCGCACCGGGGCCACATAAGCCCGGCAGCGGCGCGCTTCGGCCAGCGAATGGGCACTCCCGGCCTAGCACTGCGGGAGGCGTATGGCCGTATTCAAATTACGGAGATCTCCCGCGGGAATCACGATAGGCGGGACGGGAACGCGGCGTGACAAGGTACTCGAAGTGCCATCGCACCCCTGCTAGGGCAATGCTAGGAATTAAGGAACTCGCAGGTGCCGAATTTAGAGGCTTTGCTGCTGGTCAGGATCCTCGCTGGGGGTTGGAACTGGCGTCGGAGGGCGGCGCGGGTGGCGGCCTGCTGTGGTACAGCGCCAACCGCCGGCCTGTAAGGGCAACGCGAGGCCCTTTATGTACTTTATGCCGGGATTTTGGGTGGCGGCATTCCGGCGTCCATCATGATCGTGGTCAGTTTTTGGTCATATGCGCCCGTTCTGTTCATGACTATGAGGTAGGCAGAGCCAAGGGCGCTTCCCTAACCTCCTAGTGCCATGGCAGGTGCGGTTCGCCCCTTTTCGGCCGCGGTGAACCCTTCTTTTGACCACGACGATGGACCATTGAGGTCGCCAGGACAACAACGTTGGACCATTGGTGTGGGTCGGAAGCGGGAGCGGGATAGCACGGGCGTGCCGGATGGGGCGGGTAGGATTCGCGGGGACTGAGGGAATGGATCCGCGAGACGGCCAGCCGCCGCTAGAGCCATTCTTTATCGCAGTGGGTAATCGGGCGAACGTTAGTTGATGGAGCATTAGTTGATGGAGCACTAGCATTGGCTTCTACGGGTTACGACGGCACATCGAGTACCTCGCGTCCCGTAGCCGGGGAAAGCAACGAGGCAGAATTGCCGTGACTGTGCCTTCATCAGAGTTCGCGTGCGTCCAGAGTTCGCGTGCGTCCAGAGTTCGCGTGGGTCTTGGGTGAGTAAGCCTGCGGCGGAGAACCCGGTATGCAGGCTCCCCGTCACGGTGGGATCTCGCCGACCGGCCAGGAGGTGGGCGCGTCGGGCGCGATGAGCTTCTTGCCCTGGCGGGGGCCCGACTCGCCGTCGGGGCAGATCGTGTCGTCGTCGGTCACCGTGGGGTCGTCGACGCCCAGGGTGGGGTGGCTGTAGGTCGTCGTAGGCGGACAGGTCGGTTCCGTTGAACTTCGCGTTGACCAGGCAGGCGCCGGTGAAGTCGGCGCCCTGACAAGCGACCCCCGAGTCGTCGGCGAAGAGCATGCCGGGCAGGTAGGCCGTGGCGAAAGACGTCTGCACGAGAGTCGCCTGGGTGAGCTTGGCCTGGCCGCCGTACAGATAGACGCCGGACAGCGACGCACCGGTCAGGTTGGCTCCGGACAGGTCGGCGTTCTGCATCATGGCGCCCTCGAAGATCGCCGCGCGGTACCCGCCGCCACCCTGACATTGCGCGCCCTTGAGGACGGCGAGGGTCAGATTGGCGTAGGAGAAGTTGCAGTTGCGCAGGTCGGCGCCGGACAGGTTCGCGCTCTGCAGGTTGACCTTGAAGAAATCCCATTTGGGCAGCACGGCGTTGATGGCCTTGAGCGAGCTCAGGTCGGCGGGCAGGTCGGGCATGGACCTGCCGGTGAGATTGGTGCCCGACCAGTTGCCATGCTTGGCGGCGTCGCGGGTCTGCGCAAAGTTGATGGTCGCGCTGGTCAGGTCGGTCGGCGCCGAGTGGTCCTGGGACCACAGCGGCGGGGAATCCAAGACGGCCACCCGCAGGTTGGTGCGCCGCAGCGACGTGCCGGTCAGTCTTGAACCGGTGAAGTCGATGCCGCTCAGATCCATGCCGTCGAGGCGGGTCCGGTTGAGTTCGCAGCGGAACCGGGCGCCCTTGACGCTCTTCGCGACCGAGAGGTCGGTATTGAGCAGGCTGGCCGGACGGTCGGCGCTGTCCGCGAAGATCGCGCCGGTCAGGTCGGCGCCGGTGAAATCGGCGCCGTCCAGGCTCGCTCCGGTGAAGTCATATCCGGCCAGGTTGAGCCCCGCGAACCGCGCCTGGGACAGGTTGCCGTTGACAAAGTTCGTGCCCTTGATCGACAGGGCCTTGCGGAAGTCGGACCCCGTCAGGTCGGCGAAGCCGAAGTCGACTCCGGACAGGTCCGCGCCGTCGAACAGCGCACTCGGCACGGTGAGCTGCGTCCAGTCCTCACCCGACAGGTCGCATCCGGTGTAGTCGCCGTTCGGCGGGCAGCGGTTGCCGGACCGTCGCGCGTGCCAGGCCGACGACGCGGCGATCTGGATCGTGTAGTTGATGGTGGGGGGCAAGGTGTTGGTATTGGCCCAGGCCCAGCAGTGGGTGACGCCGTTGACGAGCCAGAATCCCCAGGTTCCCGGTTGTTTGTCGCTGCCCCACAGGGCGGGCGGGTTGCCTTCCCGGTAGTAGAACGGGATCGCCTCGCTGGGCAGGAGCGCGTAGCCGCCGGGATTGATGAGATAGCTGCTTCCGCAGGTGCCCGCGGGCAGCAGGTAGGGCAGCGCCGCCCGGGTTGCGCGGGGTAATCCCGTCGGTCTGCAACTGCACCAGTGCCTCGGCCGTGAGGCTGTCGACCATGCCGGTCTGGTAGTAGATCAGCCTGCTGCCGTTGCCCTGCTGGCCCTTCAGGGTGATGACCCCGTTCGACATGGTGTCGAGCACGCGCAGCTTGCCGAGGAACGGCCGCGACATGCTCACGCCTGGGCCGTCTTCCGGCTCGGCGCGGACGCGGGCGCAGGTGCGGGCGGCAGCCACATCGACACCGATGGCTGCACCCGGCTGCCCGGTCCGAGAATCTGCTCGTAGTTCAGCGTGAACATGTTCCGCAGCAGGTTGACGGTGAGGCCGGCCGCGGCGACGTTGGGCGTGGCGACCAGGAACGTGCCGTCGGGTTCGTAGAGGTCGACCTGGTAGTCGCTCGCCTTGCCGCCGCTCCCGGTGTAGTAGAGCACGTAGACGTACCCTTGGGCCTCGACGGCGAGGTCCAGGTAGGTCGCGTTGGCGCCCTGACGCAAGGCGAGGGTCGGGATCTTCTGCGGGCTGTCCGGATCGTTCGGGTCGTAGCCTGGGTTGGCGAAGTACGGGACCGGCTTGCCGAAGGTGTCGAACCGCCTGAATCCGGTGGTTGAGCTTCTCCAGGACCAGGAGGCGGCCGTCGAGCGCGACCGCGAGCGTGCTCGGCCCCTGGATCAATCCGTCGCGCTCGCCCTGGCCCGAGCACATGACCGCCTGGGGCGCGTCCTTGTCGGCCACGGGCGTCGAGGTCAGCGCCAGCTTGAAGATCTTGTGGGCCGCGTAGCTGATCGCGAACAGGTAGCCCTGTGGGTGGTAGACGTAACGGTCGACCGCGACGGGGAACCGGCCGTAGCTCTGATTCGATCCGGTGACGAACGTGGGCGCCCCGTTCGCGGACAACGCGATGCGCCGCGCGTGGTAACCGCCGCCGCGATTGTCGTCGGGGTCGAATTCGCCCGCGGTCGGATCGATGAAGAAGTTCATGCCGGTGCCGTCGTTCGGCGACGACAGGTCGTAGGCGATGCCGGGCGGCGAGGTGAAGCCGACCTTCGGGCTGGCCCAGCCGCCCTGCGGGTTCTGCAGCACCGACAGGTTCTGCATCGTCCACATCGAGTCCCTCGACGGCGGGTTCCCTGTCTGGTCCGGGGGCAGCCCCAGGCCGGTCGCCTGCCAGCAGTAGCCGATCATCTCGGGGGCCTGGGCGGTGGTGATCCCGGCCCAGCGTTGCACGACCTTGCCCTGGCTCTCGTACGGCGCGGGACTGGTGAGGGTCTGCGTCGGCGGTTTGCCCGGGTAGGGAAGCCAGACCAGGTTCTGCTTGCTGTCGGGTCCGATCTTCTCGTTGTGGACGTAGACGGAGCTGGCGCTCAGCGGGATGTCGTTGGTCATGATCCGGACCGGAACGGTGAGCGTGCCTTTCTCCCCGTAGGCCGGAGCCCACCCGCTTTGGCCCTGGCCGGACTGCCAGCCGTTGTCGGCGTAGAAGGCCACGAAGACGTTGAGGTTCCCGCCGGCCGGCAGCGAGGAGAAGGTGACGTGGATGTCGTTGGAGATCGTCTCGGGCGGCAGCGTCTGCACGTAGACCGGCAGCGTGGTGCCCACGTCGTAGGAGATGGTCAGCGCGAACTTGTTGTGGTGATCGGGGAACTTGCCGTAGCTGTTGTCCCCGGGGGTCAGGCTGACGGTGAGCTCGAGGGAGCGGACCACGTCCGTCTCATAGACGAACGGCGAGTCGAGCACCTCGATGATCGTCTGGGCCAGTTGCGCGGCGGTGACGGCGGCGTTGAACGCCATCAGCGCCGCGTCGACGAAGGGCACCGCCTTGGCGATCAGCGCCGAGGTGGACTTCTTGGCGAACCACTGGCCGAGCGACGTTGCCGGGCTGAGCAGCATCGGGCCGAACTTCTCGGCCAGACCTTGATCGCCTTGGCCGGGTCCTGAGCGGTCCCGATGTCGGTGGCGACGCCGCCCGCGAACAGGAAGCCGCCGGCCACGCAGACCGCGAGCAACACCTCCTTGTCTGCCATCAGGGACTTGACCACGGCCGTGTTCACCGCGGCGGTGCCCGCGACCAGCAGGAGCACCGGCAGCGCCAGTTCGGCCAGGCAGGTCGTGACGATGCCCATCGGGCACGCGCCCGGGTCGTAGCTGCCGCGGCCCAGCCCGCCCCACAGGAATCGCACGGTGCTAACCTGATCCCACACCGGACGGTGATGCGTATCGGGTCGGGTTTGACCGGGATCCCGAAGACCGTGGTGACCGGCGGAATCATATCGAGGTAGTGCTTGTCCGGGTTCGGTTCGTAGATCGACCGGAGGAAGTCGGGGATCTGCTCGTCCCAGTTGGGCGCGGGCAGCACGTGGCCGTCGGCGTCGAGGTACTGAACGTAGAGCGCGAGATGGCGCAGCCACTTGTTGGTGCACTCGAGCGAGAGCGAGCCCACCGTGGTGGTATTGCTGATCGGCAGCTCGCGGACCAGCTGGCCGTCCTTCCCCGGCGCCCCCAGGAGCAGCGAGGCGACGGCGGGCGCGGAATCGTCGAGGTTCGCGGTGACGGTGTAAGTCATGCCGCTCTTGCCGCTGTTCACCGTGACGGTCGCGGTGCCCGTCGACGTCGTGCTGACGGGCGGCACGACCTGGTCGCCGGTGAGCCGGGCCGTCAGCGTCGTCATGCCGGTTTCTGCATCGGTGCCCTGCGGAACGAGCTGGCCGCGGATCAGGCCGCCCTCCCGGTTCGCGGTCGCGACCTGGAGGTAAGCGCCGCCCGCGAGGGATCGCGTCCGGAATGTGGGTGTCGTTGTCGGCGTCTTCGAAGGAGACAAAGACCGCGAAGGGCGGCGTGTCGTTCGTGGACCAGACGCCGGTTCCTGCCCAGGTCGGCGGCCCGGCCGGCGGGGTGTAGACGAGGCTGTCGGTGTTGATGTCCAGGCCGTTGGACGGCGTGAGCACCCGGGCGGCCCACCCGCCGGTGGCGGCGGAAACCGAAATGTCCCGGCTGAACTGCCGGAGCGTTCCGTCGTTGTGTGGCGTGTCGCTCGAGCCGTCGTACGGCGCGCTGGTGTTGCCGTACTCGTAGTTCCACTGCTGGCCGGCCAGATCGGCGCTGTCCTGCGCGAGCCGGATGGCGTACTGGATCGAGCCGGTGGCGACGGCCAGGACCGTGTCGCTCGGCTGCATGCTGGTCGCCGGGCCGTCGCCTGGTTCAGCGGCATCCACCATGATCATTTGGTTGCGGGGCATAGCGTTAAAGCTGAATTGACTATCGCCGCAGCCGTTAGCGGTATCCAGGAAAGCGAATATGCATATCGGCCCGCAACGTCCTCTATTCGGCAGATCCTGACGTCCAAGGAGCCGGGCGAGCGGCTGGTACCGGCCAGCTGGAAATGGCTGGCCGGTACGGCCGGTCAGAACTTGCCGGCGGCGATGTCGGCCAGGTTGACCCTGGTCACCACGTAGGTGACGGTGCCGGTGACCCGGCCGGCCGGGCCGCTGGCGATCCGCAGCGGGATGCCGGTGCGGGCGTTGATGGTGATCGCCTCCTGGTAGGCGGCCCCCGTCTCCACCTTGGGGTTGGCCGGGTCGATTCCCACCCGCCCCAACTCCGCCGCGCCGGCGGTGAGGGTGAGCGTGGGCTGGCCGTCAACGGTGCCATGGGTGACGGTGATGCCGGGCAGCGCGGACACCAGGCGCAGCACGCCGGCCCGCACCTGGGGGTTGCCGGAACCCGCGACGAGCGCGTCCTCGCAGTCCTCCCAGACGTAGTTGTCGATCTGCAGGCCGCCGGCCGACATGTTCTTGACCTGGGCCGAGAGCCAGGCGGGGACCGGGGTGGCGTCGGGGGCCCAGGCCATCTTCAGCGCGGCGGTGTCCAGGTCGCCGGTCACCGCGTGGATCGCGGCGGCGACCTCTCGTCCGAACTGGCCGCCGCCCTGGTTGTTGTTCTCCCTGACCTGCGCCGGCAGGCCGGCCTCGGTCGGCGAGAAGAAGTACCGGCCGTTGTCGGTGTACAGGTCCCAGACGTTGATGCTCGCGTGGCCCGGTGCGCCCGTCTCGCGTTCCACCAGCGTGGCGTCGCCGGCCTGCTGCGGCGCGGCGGCCAGATCGGCGGCCAGCGTCACCAGTGGCGGCCGGCCATCGGCCGATCCAGCCGATCCAGTCGACGAGGCCGGCGCGTGGGTCTTCGCCGGGTGGGTGCCGCCGGCCTGAGCTGTTCTGGCCGGCCCGGACGGAACGACGCTGGCCACGCCGACGGCCACCACCGCCGCGACCGCGGCGGCACCGGCACCGATGCCGCCCCGGACGATCCGGTCGCGCCGGCGGGCTCGCCGGGCACGACGCTCGATGGCCGGCACGTCCGGGGTGAAGGGCTGTTCGGCGACCAGGTCACGGAACGCCGCGCCCAGGTGCTGTTCGGTCGGGGAATTCATAGTGGCAGCTCCTTGTGTTTCAGGCAGCCTTCGAGCGTGTTGAGGGCCCGAGCCGCCTGGCTCTTCACGGTGCCCTCACTGCACCGCATGACCGCAGCGGTTTCCCGCTCGCTCATCCCCTCCAGGTAGCGAAGGACGACGGTGGCCCGCTGCCGGGCCGGGAGGGTCAACAGGGCGCGCAGCAGATCGGCGCGGTTGACGACCTCGTCAGAGACGTCGGGGACGGCGACCCCGGAGCGGTCGATGTCGGCGCGCACGGGCAGCGCGCCATAGCGTGGCCAGTGCCGCCTGTACTCGTTGAGCAGGATGCGTTTAACGTAGGCGTTCTGGTTGTCGGCCCGCTGCACCCGCCGCCAGTGGCGGAAGGTCAGGACGAACGTCTCCTGTACCAGGTCGTCGGCCAGATGCCAGTCGCCGCAGAGCAGGTATGCGGTGCGATGCAGCGAAGCCGCGCGGCTACCGACGAACTCCCGGTACTCCTCTTCGGGGCGACTCACTGCCGCCAGCTTCCGGTGGTCACACTTGTCTAGAGGCCGAACCCACCGAAAAGGTTGTCAGCCAATTTGCACCCGTGGTGGGGGCGGGGCAGGGTTGCCGGTCAGCGGCGGCACCGCCACAGCAGGTAGGTCGGAACCGGAGCCGGCGGCTCGACGAAGCGTTCGGCTTCCAGCCCGGCATCAAGCAGGGCGTTCAGGTAGGTGGACAGCTTGCGGTGGGTCGCACCTACCTGGATCCGGACGCCGTCGGGATTGTGGTCTGGTGATGTCCACCAGCCCTCGGACTCGTAACCCTGTCCGGCGGCCAGGTGCTGCGGCCATGCTCGTTGCCGGGAAAGCACGGATGCACGATCGAGGCGACGAACCAGCCACCGGGACGCAGGATCGCCGTCACCGAAGACAGGGTTCCCGCCAGGTCGTCGATGTCCATGAGCGCCAGCTCGCAGGTGCAGCCGTCAAATGGCCGCCCGTCCCACCAGGTGAGGTGACGGGTGATGTCGGCGTGGATGTAGGTGACGTTCTCCAGCCCGGCGGCGCGCGCCTTGCCGAGCATGGCGGCAGAGATATCGATGCCGACCACGTCGGCCCCCAGCGTGGCCAGATAGCGGCTCATCCGGCCTTATGTCCAGCACCCTGTCACCGGTCATGGCGGGCAGCAGGTCGGCCTGCGCCGCGATCAGTGGCGGCGCGTCGCCGATCCACCGCTCGTACCAGTCGGCGAACTGGTCATACCTCGCCTGCCTCTCCGCCACGATCCCACGCTACTTGCCCCGTCCCGCGCGGACCCGCTGTGTTCGCGAGAGGCTGAGTGCCGTGATGCAAGCCCACGGGCCTAGCCGAGCATGGCTGTCGCGGCCAGGAGTTCGTCGAGTGCCAGGCGCGTGAGCTCGGTGAGCGTCTGGTGGCCGACCGGATCGGCCCACTGGCCGAAGGCACGGTCGAAGGCGCGGATGCCGAGTTCGGCGGCGAGGCGACGTGCGTCTAGCGCCAATCCCGGATCGCCCGTCCGAGGGTCGGGCTGACTTCGGTAGCCAGCAGAGATGCCAGTGACGCCACGGTGGGCCCGGCGTCGCTGACGCGATCGGTTGAGTGAAAGCAATTCCAGAAGCGAACCAGCCCGTCCTCACCGTCGGCCTCGAACGTCCTGGCCGCGAGCCGGAGCCACCGGTGCTGGTACCAGACGTAGTTCAGCGGGTCCATCGAATCGTCACCACCGGTGTAGTGGGCTTGCAGCTCCTCCAGCGTGCTGTACCCCTCGGCGCGCATCCGGGCCGCGAGCTTGCGGCTTCCCGCTCCCACGGTGGGGAGCACCTCGAGCGTCGGGAGGCTGGCCGGCCGCCGGGTCGCGACGAACGCGTGCATGGCCAGGTTGACGAAGATCTCGCCGAGCCAGAAGGTCGGCAGCCGGAGATCTCCGAGCACCTCGAATGCGTGGCCAAGCTCATGGATCGTGATGAGGTCGAAAAACGGCTGGAGGTCCAGGCCACCTGCGCCGTCCGGGTAGGTCGCGAGCAACGTCGCATGCCCGCGGGGTGACGCATTGCGGATGTCCTGGCCGATCTCCCTCCAGAAGTCTCCGCCTCCGGCTGGCATCACCACGATGCCGGGACGGATCTCGGCGGCGTCATCTCTGAAGAACGGCAGCCCGTACGGGCCGCTACCCGGCCAGTCCGATTCGCCGGCCACGATGACGGCGATGTCCGGCTCAACTCCTGCGAACAAGCGGCTGAAGTAGACGTAGGCGTCCGCGGCGACATCGGCGGCGGCCCGCGCACGGACCAGCGATCCATCGCTGTAGCGCACCTCGAACGGATACCCGCCCAGCCGCGAAAGCCCTGATCCCACCGTCACCCAGCGAGCCTAGCCGCCGGGCCGCCGCCCGCATACGGGAACCCTACGGTCGTGGCCCGTACCCGATGCGGCGCGCCATCGCGCGGCGGCGGGCCATCATCATCCCGGGACCCGCGTCCATCGGCAGCCCGCCGGCCGGGAGGGTCGTCGGGTCCACGTCAACGCCGAGCAGCGTGCGGGTAACGCTCTGGGCGGCGTCGAGCAGGTCGTCGAGGGCGCGGGTCAGGTGCACGCCGGTGACGGCGGGGAGCGACGGGTCGTCGTGCAGCGCCTCGAGGACGCTGCGCCTGATCAGTTCCTTCAGGAACGAGGCGGTCGTGCCGTCGGTGCGCTCGACGGCTGTCGAGGTGTCCGCCGAGGTCAGCGTCAGGGGCACGCCTCTGCCGTAGAGGGTGAGCAGCCGCTGCCTGGCCGGAGCGTCCGGCAGGTCGATCTCGACCGCGACGTCTACCCGGCCGGGACGTGCGGCGAGCGCCGGCTCAAGCAGGTCGGCTCGGTTCGTGGTGAGCAGGAACAGCAGGTCGGCGTCGGCCGCCGCGCCGTCCATCGAGTCAAGCAGGTCGAACAGAACGGGGCTTGACCGCGGTCCCATGCTCCGGTCCTCGGCCACCAGGTCGACGTCCTCAAGCACGACCACGGCGGGCTGCAGGGCCCGGGCCAGCTCGGTGACAGGTCCGACGGCGACCAGGGCCCGGCCGGTCAGCACCAGACGGGTATACCCGGTCATCTGCCCCAGAAGGTAGCGGGTGGTGTGCGTCTTGCCCGTACCGGGCGGCCCGTAGAGCAGCAGGCCTCGCTTGAGGTGCTGGCCGACGGCGAGCAGCGCGTCCCGGTGCGCCGCCACGCCGAGCGCATGCCGTTCGATCCTGTCCAGAACGACGCTGGGTAGCACGACATCGTCGCGAGCGAGCCCGGGCGGGGCGGCGAACCCGAGGATGACATTGCCCATCGGGCCGAGCGCGACGTCGAGCATGTGGCCGCGGTAGACGTTCAGCTCGGAGCGGAGCGCGTCGAGCTCGGCCAGGACGCCCTGGGCCGTCTCGACCGGCAATCCGGCGACCTCGACCTCAAGGCCGGGATTATGCTCGCTGGGTCCCTGAACGAGCAGCGCGTAGTGGCCGCGCGCGTCCCTGACCAGAAGGACGGCTGACCTCAGGCAGCCCAAGGTCGAGCCGGGACCGTTGGGCAAGTCCGCCAGGGCGGGCGCGGCCAGCCGGACCGGCGTCATGGAGCTGGCCGCGACGAGCTGCTGCAGATTCGGCGGCTGGTGGTGCGGCGGAACGGTGATGCCGTGGATATCGACCGTGCGGCCGGGGTACGCGCACCATGCGTCGAGTGCGGTCTGCAGGTTGACGTGCTCGAGCGGGGGCAGCTCCCGGGTCACCACGGAGTGGGCCACGCCTTCCGCGCCGAGGAAGTCGGTGATGAGGACGACGACCTCGTTGCGCTCATCGTCGCGGGTCGAGGTGTTGATCCAGTCCAGGAACGCGCGGAACGCGCCGGCGAACTCGCGTGCCTCGGCCTCTGGCGCCGTATCCGACATGCCGTCAGCCTAACAACGCACCCCACGCCCCAACCACGGGTTTTATCCCCCGGCGGGTTTGGGCTGCGTTCGGCGCGGTAGATCGGATCGCGTAGGCCAGGCGTTTATCCCGAGGAAAGAGGAGCATGCCATGGGTGCGGCCAAGAAGGCTAAGCACGACGCTAAGGCAGTCAAGCGCAAGACCAAGAAAGATGTCGGTAAGGCCAAGCACAAGGGCAAAAAAATCAAGAAGGCCGCGAAGCATTAGAGCAGGAATTTCTCCTCGCGGGATTTGGGTACCCACAGGTGCAGCACGCCCCCTGACAAATGCTGCGATTTCGGCCCCGGCTCCGATGTTCATGCGTGTCGGTGACGACGGCTAGCGGACATCAGCTCCCGAGTTATGTAACATAAGGTGAGAGGTCAATTACAAAACGAGGGGTGGCTGGTCCGCGGGCATGGCGCTGCCGGGCTGAGGTGTGCTGCGATGACGGCCGGCCTAGCCGTCGTCGTGAGCCTGGGCGGCTGCGGGACGGGTGGGCACCCGGCGGGGCCGCCCCGCCTGGTACCGGCCGGACAGCTGCGGCAGAGCGTGGCTCGCGCTTACGCGTTCCTCGACCAGATGACGGATCGTTACGCAGCCGGATCGACCCCGCGTCTGGTCCAGAGCTTCACCGGCGGCCCCCTGGGGCAACAGCATGTCACGACATCGCAGACCTACGACGACGCGCTGGTCATCGACGCGTTCCTGGCCGCGGGTACCGCGGCGGGACGAGCGGAAGCGGTAGCGATCGGCGACGGCTTGCTCCGGGCGCAGGCCAGCGATCCGCGGCACGACGGCCGGCTGCGCGCCGCCTACGTATCTGCCCCGCCGGGCCACGCCCCCGGCGCCGGTGCCACCGGCCTGGCCACCCTCGCGGGCAATATGGCGTGGGCGGGCCTGGCGCTGCTCCAGCTGCACGCGGCCACCGGCCGGCAGGCCTATCTCACCGGCGCGGAGGCCATCGGTAACTGGGTGCAAGCCCACTGCTACGACCGGCGCGGGCCCGGCGGTTACACCGGCGGCGAAACGGCCGCGGGGGCGGCCATCCCGTGGAAATCGACCGAGCACAACATCGACCTCTACGCGTTTTTCCGGCTGCTCGCCGCGCAGACGCGGAACCCGGCGTGGCCGGCCCGGCGCGGCGTGGGCCCGGTATTTCGTGACGGCCATGTGGGACGCCCCGCAGCGGCGGTTTTACCTGGGCACGACCGCCGACGGCTTCACCCCCAGCAACAGCGTGCTGCCCGAGGACGTCAACACCTGGTCATACCTGGCGCTGCGGGATCCGCGCTTCGCGGCCTCGGTCGGCTGGGACGTCCAGAACCTCACGGTCACCGGGCGATTCGGCGGCGTGAGCTCCTGCCGCGGCGACCGCAGCGGCGTCTGGTTCGAGGGCACCGCGCACCTGGCCGACGCGCTGGAATTCCGCGGTGAGCCAGGCGACCGCGCCCAAGCCGCCCGGTACCTGGCCGACATCTACTACGCCCAGACCCACGGGCCCGGCGCGGACGGGCGCGGGCTCATGGCCGCGTCGAGAAACGGGCTCACCGACTGCGGTGGCGGCAACTACTACACCTCGCTGCATACCGGCACCACGGCCTGGTACATCCTGGCCGCCGATGAGATCAACCCGTTCACCCTGATCCCTGCCGCAGCTCACCGCTGATCCCGCCATCAGCTCGCCGGTGAGCGCAACCGACTGCTTAGCGGGAACGGCGGGGTGAGTTACTCGTTATAGGGCGTGAAGGAGTTTTCGGCGGGGCGGCGGATCGTCTCGGAGGTTCGGGTGAAGTTCAAGACAGCCGCGGCACTGACGGCCGCCGCGCTGTGCGCCGCCGCCGTCTCGTGCTCGTCCGGATCGGCCGGGATCGGCCGGATCGGCCGAGACAGCGAGTACGCAGGTGCCTCCGGTCACGGTGCTGACCAAGGGCGCGGACAACGGCAACGGCGACATCTTCCTGGGCCCGCAAGGCGGCAGTACGGCACCGGCCCGGAGATCGTCAGCGTCACCGGTAAGGTGCTCTGGTTCCACCGGCTGCCGGCGGGCGCGTTCGCCACCGACTTCCGCACCCAGAACCTATCTGGGCAAGCCGGTGCTGACCTGGTTCCAGAGCGGCGGTACCGGCGGCGAGGGCGTCATCTACAACGCCCGCTACCAGCAGATCGCCACCGTCAATCCGGCGAACGGGTACGCATCCGACTTCCACGAGTTCCTGATCACGCCGTGGAACACCGCGTTGATCCTCGCGGACAAGCCCGGCACCGCCAACCTGACCTCGCTCGGCCTGTCCGCGCACCAGCCGGTCGTGGACGGCGTCGTGCAGGAGATCGACATCAAGACCGGCAAGCTGCTGTTCCAGTGGGTGAGCTCGGACCACGTGCCGTACAGCGACAGCCACGCGCCGATGGGGCAGCCGGGCCAGCCATGGGACTGGTCCACATCAACGCCGTGCACCTGGACACCAACGGCAACTTGCTGATCAGCTCGCGCTTCACCTGGACCATCTACAAGGTGAACCTGCGCACCGGCGCGATGATGTGGCAGCTCGGCGGCAAGCACAGCACGTTCACCCTCAAGGCCGCGCCCGGCCAGAAGCTGGACCGGGCCGGCGAGATCTTCGCGTTCCAGCACGACCCCGAGGGGCTAGGCGGCAACGTGTACACCGTCTTCGACGACGAGTCCGACGGGCACTCGGCCCTGTACTCCTCCAGCCGCGCGGTCACGATCAGCCTGGACCTGGCCGTCCGCACGGCGACGCTGATCAAGTCCGTGAACCAGCCGGAGGGCCTGACGGCGGGCGCGACCGGCAACGCGCAGACGACCAGGAACGGGGACCTGTTCGTCAGCTGGGGCGGCCTGTCGTACTTTTCCGAGTTCAGCCCGTCAGGAAAGCTGCTGTTCAACACCAAGCTCCCCGACATTGTGGGCACCTACCGCGCCTACCGGCTGCCGTGGAACCCGGGCCGCTAGCCTGCCGCCATCCGCGAGGCTGCCGCCATCCGCGAGGCTGCCGCGAACCCCACCCGCCTCGTCCGGCACACCCGTGCTGGGGCGCTCCCGCTCTGAGCAACACCGATGGTCCAACGTAGTTGCCCCCGCAACACCAATGGTCCTTCGATGTGGGTCAGGTGCGTGGTTCCGACCCGGCGAAACCGCTGGAAGCCGGGACGAACAGCACCTGACATGGCGCTGGCCAGTTAATCGACACGACCGATCCCGCCGAAGCCCACCCCCCATCTCCGCGCTCAATCCAGCCATCGCGGCAGGTCCCGGCGGCTTCGGTTCGGTGGCCAGGAGTTGCGCTAGCGTGGAAGCCGTGCGCTCGACGGCAATCCAGCCTCCGGTTGTCCCCCTGACCGATGGCGTGGTCTCTCTCCGGTATCGCCGCGCCACGGATCTGGATGCGATCTCCGCCGCGAGCCATGATCCCGAGACCCGGCGCTGGCTCAGTGACCCGCCGATGGATGACGAGGCCAGGGCCGCGAGCATGGCGCGGGTGGCAGAGGCCTTCGGGACCGGGCGCTCGGCTCCGCTCGTGATCGCGGACCGGACGACTGACCAGCCGATCGGCTTGATCAACGTGCAGTTCCGTGATGACCAGGTGGCAACGATCGCCTACTCCGTCTTTCCCGGGCACCGGGGCCAGGGCGTGGCGCCGCGCGCGGTGCGGCTGGCGGCGAGCTGGGCCTTCTCTCACCTCGGGCTCACCGAGCTCCTACTCGAAATCGACCCTGAGAACATCGCGTCAGTCAGGGTCGCGCAGAAGTGCGGGTTTACCCCGGCCGGCCGCGGCCTGGACCGGGAGCGGGGCGTAGACGGCAGCACCGGCAAGGTTGTCTTCGCCATCCGCAGGGGTGAGACGAGGCCGGGCAGCGACCCCGGTTGTAGCGGCTGAAAGCCTGGCGGTCATGGCGGGGCTGAGATTCGAACGTGCGCCCTACCCATAGGTTTCTCCAGCGCGGGCGGCCCGGCCAGCGCTGGTATCCGAAGGCGGTGCGGTGGCCGGTCGCCTGCGGGTCGGCCGAAATTGACTGGGGCTAGCCAGGGCGCGGGTCCTACGATCGGACGCATGCCGAGCTATGAGCCAGTTGAACTAGCTGCTGCGTGCAACGCGGGTCTGAGCGTTCTCGGCGATGAGCTCGGCGATGAGGCGGGCGATGTTCCGCTCGGGCGGGTGGACCTGCGCGGCCTGCCGTTCCTGATCGGGTCGGAGTCGCCGTCCCAGGAGCGGTGCTTCCTGTTGCCGGACGTCCCGGTACCGATCGAAATCGGCCGGCTAGCGCGCCGGGTGATCGTCGCGCACCGGCTGCTCGAGCCGGGCGCGCCAGCCGGGCACGCGGTCGGGCAGACCGTCGCGGAGTATGCGTTTCACCTGGCTGGCGGCGAAGTCGTCACGGCCCCTATCCGGAGCGGTTCGAAATCCAGGTGGTACCGCCGGTGTGGGGTCAGCTGCCGTTCCTCGCCGTCACCGACACCAGCGACCGCAACCGGCCGCGTCTGGCGGGCAGCTGGGATGAGTCCGGGGTTCGCCTGACGGAGCACGCCATGGGATGGCCCGCCGGATACTACCTGTGGTGCTGGGAAAATCCTCACCCGGAACGCGCCATCGACCGGATCGAGATCATCCCGCGCGGCACCCGGTTTATCGTGGCCGGCATCACGACCAGCAACGCCGATGAGCACCCGTTCGTCCGCGCGCCGGCCCGCCCGGTGCGGCTGGTGATCAAGGACGGGCGCGACGGCGCCCTCGATATCGACGTGGACCGGGGTGTCGCCACCTATCCGCAGCCGCTGTCCGGGGAGGACGACCGGGCGGGCTGGGGAGCGACCGAGGGAACGTCCGCCTACTCATCGATCGCGGCGCTCCCGTCGGCCACCGTCACGGTCCGGCGCGGCGAGGACGAACTCGGCCGGGCGCGCTGGGGCGACGTGGAACGCGACGGGCGGGCTGAGGCCGGCCAGGTCTCGCTCGAGCTGGTCGAAAGCGGCCGCAACTAGGTGCATGTCAGCGTGGTCGACGACGCGACCGGGCGGCCGGTGCCGTGCCGGGTCCATTTCCGCTCGGCGGCGGGGATTCCCTACCAGCCGCACGGCCACCACAATCACGTCACGCAAAATCTCGGCAGCTGGCATTACGACGTTGGCGGTGACGTCCGCCTCGGCCAGCGCAGCTACGCATATATCGACGGCACCTGCCAGGGCTGGCTGCCCCGGGGCGACGTCGTGGTGGACGTCGCCCGCGGGTTCGAATACGAGCCGCTCCGGCAGACCGTGCGGATCGAGCCGGGTCAGCGAGACCTGACGCTGCGGATCAGGCGCCTCGCCGACATGGCCGCGGAAGGATGGTGGTCGGGCGACTCGCACGTGCACTTCCTGTCAACCCCTGGCGCTCAGCTCGAGCAGCGGGGCGAAGACCTGCGTGTCGTCAATTTGCTGCAGACGCAGTGGGGCGCGCTGTTCACCAACACCGAGGATTTTTCCGGGCGGCCCAGCGTCGTCGACGGCGGTGCCTACATAACGTATGTCGGCCAGGAAAACCGGCAGCACATGCTCGGGCACGCGGTCCTGTGGGGGCTGAAAGAACCGGTCATGCCGTGGTGCAGCGACGGTCCCGACGAGGCCGAGCTCGGCGGCCCGCTAGACGCGACGCTGAGCGACTGGGCCGACCGGACGCACGCCCAGGGCGGCACCGTCGTCGCCGCGCATTTCCCGAATCCGAACGGCGAGCCGGCTGTCCTCGTCGCGACCGGCCGCGCCGACGCCGTCGAGATGCTGGCCCAATCCGACGACGCGATGCTCGAGTACTACCGGTACCTGAACAGCGGCTACCGGCTGCCCCTCGTCGGCGGCACGGACAAGATGTCGAGCGCCGTGCCGGTTGGTCTCTATCGCACGTACGCGCGGCTGGATGAGGATTTCAGCTATGAGGCCTGGTGCCGGGCGGTACGGGCGGCCCGCACGTTCCTATCCGGCGGCCCGCTGCTGACGCTCTCGGCCGACGGCCGCGAGCCAGGCGGCACCGTCGAGCTTTCCGGGCCGGGACGATCAGCGTCCAGGCCGAGGTGCGCAGCATTTTCCCGCTTCGCTGCCTCGAAGTCGTGCGGAACGGCGAGGTCGTAGCCAGGGCGGAAGCCAACGGAGGACGGCAGGCCGGAATCAGCGAGGAGGTGCGGATCGACGGGAACTCGTGGCTAGCCTGCCGAGCGTTCGGCGCCGATTACCATCTCGATGAATGGGGTCGCCGGGTTTTCGCGCACACCTCGCCGGTCTACGTGGCCTGCGGCGGTGACTGGAGGATGACCGACGCTGAGGGCATCCGCTATCTCTGGACACTTGTCGAGGGCGCCCGTGATTACGTGCGGCACACCGCGGTCCGGAGAACCGACCAGCTCACCACGCACGATCACGGTGAGGCCGACCACCTCGCCTGGCTGGAGCGGCCGTTCGCCGAGGCCTGCGCGCGCTGGACGCGCGCGGCCATGAGCAATAACGGCTACCTCTACATCATTGACCGCAAGAAAGACCTGATCATCAGCGGCGGCCAGAATATCGTGAGCAAGGGGATCGAGGACGCGCTCTACGAGTCCCGGGGGTGCTTGAAGCGGCCGCGATCGGCGTTCCCGGCGCCGAGTGGGCGAGCGAGTACACGCGTTCGTGTCGTTCGCCGACGGGCACGCGTCCGAGGCCGCTGAACTGCAGGCCTTTCTCGCCGAACGACTGGCGTCATTCAAGCGCCAGAAAGCGATCGACATCGTACCGGCTCTGCCCGAGAACCCGGTCGGGAAGATCGCCAAATCCCAGCTGCGCGAGCCTTTCTGGCAGGAGACGGGCCGGAAGGTATTTAGCCACGGCCACCCGTTCAGCTATTGGCCGGTTATGGCCTTCTCCCGGGCGAGCTAGTGCGTTAGCAGCCCTGCGTCCGTCTGGTTACCGGTGGGTAAGGCGCCCGGTGAAGGGTCAGCATCCCGTGAACACCACCCGCCTCGCCTGACCCACCCGTGCCAGGCACTCCCGCTCTGGAGCGACACCGATGGTCCATCGCGGTTGCCCAAGCAACACCTATGGTCTTCGATGTGGGTCAGGTTCGGGGTTATCCCCCGGCGAAGCTGTTTGGAAGCGGGGCGAGCGTTACCCGACACGCACGAGTGAAGCAAGTGGCGAGCTAGGTGAACAGGGCTGGGTGAGCAGGGCTGGGTGAGCAGGGCTGGGTGGCCTGGTTGACGGTGCGAAGTGGGCGCCGAAGCCCGCGGTGATGAGCGTGTCGGTGCCGGGGTACGGAGGGGTTTGGCGTGGACGCGTTCGTCGGCGACGGCCTGGCTGACCCGGGACGGCGCGGTGATCGCGCCTCCGAGGCAAACGCGATGGCCGGAAACGCTTGACGAAAATATGTAAGTACGGTGAACTAACAAAATATTTCCGCTCGGGCGGTCGCTGTCAGATGGCCCGGATCATGGCACAGAGAAGAGACGTGATGAACTCCAAGCTCACGAGTCGCATCGCCGGCGGCGTCGCGCTCGCTTCCGCCGCCGCGCTGGCCCTGGCCGCCTGCGCTAGCGGCGGTTCGCCCGGTGGCGGTAGCAGCACGACGACCCTCAAGCTCGTCGTCGCCAACTACGGCACCGACCCGGGCAACGCGAGCGCGAAGTACTGGAACACCATCGTCACCGCCTTCGAGAAGACCCACTCTGACATCAAGGTGAACGTCACCTCGATCCCGTGGACCAACTTCGACTCACAGGTCCAGACGATGATCCAGAACAAGCAGTACCCGGACATCACCGAGGGCGACTACTTCTCCAACTACGCGCAGGACGGCCTGCTCTACCCCGCCTCGGACGTACTGTCGGACCCGGCGAACCTGCTGCCGGCGTTCAAGGCGCAGGGCACCTACAACGGCACCCAGTACGGCCTGCCGTTCACCACGTCAAGCCGCACGCTCTTCTACAACAAGAAGCTGTTCGCCCAGGCCGGCATCACAGCCGCCCCGCAGACCTGGGCTGATGTCGAGACCGACGCCGCCAAGATCAAGAAGCTAGGCAAGGTCGGCTTCGGCCTTCCGCTGGGCGCCGAGGAGGCCCAGGCCGAATCGTTGCTGTGGATGCTCGGCGACGGCGGCGGCTACCAGACCGGCGGCAAGTACACCATCAACAGCGCGGCCAACGTGCAGGCCTTCACCTTCCTCAAGGGCCTGGTCGCCGCGGGCGACACCGAGCCCAGCCCGGCCACCGTCAACCGCACCGACCTGTGGGAGAAGTTCGCGCAGGGCAGCATCGGCATGATCAACGGCTCCCCCGCGCTTATCCCGATCATCGCCTCGGCCGGCGTCCTGACGTCTTCGGACTGGACCTCGGTCCCGATCGCGGGCAAGACCGGCCCGCTGAGCACCACCCTCGGTGTCTGCGACAACGTCGCCGCCTTCACCCCGAACGGCCACAAGACGCAGATCAAGGAGTTCCTCGACTTCGCCTACCAGGACAAGTACCAGCTGGCCTTCGACAAGGAGTACGACCTGCTCCCGGCGACGACCAGCGCGGCCAAGGTCGCTGGCCAGCGACCCGGTCTTCGGGCCGTTCCTGACCGCGCTGCCGAACTCGGTGCAGTACCCGAGCGACACCTCGTGGGCGAACGTGAAGACCAAGATCCAGCAGACGATCGGCACCGCGGTCACCGGCAATCCGGCCACAGTGCTGACGCAGCTGGAGCAGACCGCCACGTCGGCCAGCTGACGGCAACCTGACGGTCCCGGTGGGGCCCGGATCCGGGCCCCACGCTCCCGTAACCCACAGGAGGATGAACTCCATGCCCGCCCTCCGCCGCCTGGCGCCATTGCTATGGCTCGGCCCCGCCGTCGTCACTCATCGGGGTGGTCGTGCTGTGGCCGGTCGTGGTCATGGTGCAGTCGTCGTTCCAGCGCATCGGCGGCGAGGGTTTCGTCGTCGGCTACAACGGCACCGACAATTACCGCCACCTCTTCGACGAGCCCGCCTTCGTCTCGGTCCTGCTGCGCACCCTGCTCTGGGTCGTGGGCGTGGTGGCCGTGACCATGCTGATCTCGCTGGCGCTGGCCCAGCTCTTCAACCAGCGGTTCCCCGGTCGCCGGGTGACCCGGTGGGCGCTGATCATCCCGTGGGCGGCCTCGGTGATGATGACCGCGCTGATCTTCAAGTGGGCGCTCGACCCGAATGTCGGCGTCATCAACGTGATCCTGCACCACCTCGGCGTCCTCAAACAGCTCGGCTCGAACCAGGCGGACTGGCTCGGCAACCCGACCAGCGCCCTGCTGTGGATGATGGCGGTCGCGGTCTTCGTGTCGCTGCCGTTCACGACCTACGCCATCCTGTCCGGCCTGCAGGGCATCCCCGCGGGACGTGCTACGAGGCGGCGTCCATCGACGGCGCGACCTCGTGGAAGGCCTACCTGCGGGTGACGCTGCCGCTGCTGCGGCCGGCCATCCTGGTGGCGACGCTGATCAACGTCATCAACGTCTTCAACTCCTTCCCGATCATCTGGGAGATGACCCGCGGCGGCCCCGGCTACGAGACCGCCACCAGCACCATCTTTATGATCGAGCTGAAGCAAGGCGACGTGGGCGAGTCGGCGGCCATGTCGGCCATCAACTTCCTGCTCGTCATCGTCATCGTCCTCGTCTACCTGGCCACCACCCGCTGGAAGGAGCAGGTCGACCGATGAGCGCCACGACCCAGACCGCGCCGCCACTGAGCCCCGCGACGATCAGGCCCGCGCCGCGGCCGCGGCTGCCGGTGCGCCGGTGGCTCGTGGCCGGCGCGGCGTACCTCGTCGCCATCATCTTCCTGCTGCCCTACCTGGAAATGCTCGTCATGGCGGGCCGGCCCAACAACGAGCTCGGCGACGCGACGATCTTCCCCAAGCACTTCACCTTCGCCAACTTCACCACGTTGTGGTCGGGCAGCGGCCTGGGCGGCAGCATCGGCACCAGCCTCGAGATCGCCGCCGGTGCGACCGTGCTGGTGCTGCTGGTCGCCCTGCCGGCCGCCTACTACACCGCGCGCCACCGGTTCCGCGGTCGCACGGCCTTCCTGCTGCTGGTGCTGGCGACCCAGATGTTCCAGCCCGCGGCCATGCTGGTCGGCCTGCAGCGGGAGTTCACCGACTTCGGCTGGACCTCGACGCTTTCGCTGGTCATCATCAACGCCGGCTTCAACATGGCCTTCGCCGTGTGGATCCTGAACGCCTTCTTCGGCTCGATCCCCGTCGAGCTCGAGGAGGCAGCCATGGTCGACGGGCTGGGCCGGGTCGGTGCGCTGCTGCGGATCACGCTGCCGCTGGCCGCGCCGGGCATCGTGACCGCGCTGATCTTCACCTTCATCTCGGCCTGGAACGAGTTCCTCGTCGCGCTCACGCTCAGCCTCGGGGAGCAGACCTCGCAGCAGCCGCTGACGGTCGCGATCAACCAGTACATCGGGGAATACTCCGTCGACTGGGGCCACCTGTTCGCGGCCGGCCTGGTCGCGACCATTCCCGTGATCATCTTGTTCGTCTTCATCGAACGGCGGGTCGTGAGCGGCCTGACGGCGGGAGCGGTGAAGTGAGCGCTGGCGGTCGCCGCCGTCGTCCGCTGCGCCCGATCGGCAAGCTGCTCGCCGAGGACACCAAGCGCTACCACCGGGCGCTGATCCTGCAGCACCTCTTCGCGGACGGCCCCGCCTCCCGGGCCGACCTCGCCCGGGCCACCGGACTGACCCGGGTCACCGTCTCGGACCTGGTCGGCGGGCTCATCGACGAGGGCCTGCTGGCCGAGCTCGGGGCGCCGGCGGCAGATCAAGGTCGGCAAGCCGCCGACGCTGGTCGGCCTGCTCGCCGACGCCGCGCACATCGTGGCGCTCGACCTTTCGCCCGACGACCGCATGACCGGGGCCGTGCTCGACCTGTTCGGGCAGGTCAAGGCGCGCAGCGAGGTCCCCAGGGAGGGCGCCTGCGGGGAGGCGGCGATCCGCCTCGCCGTCCGCCTCGCGCAGCAGCTGCGCGAGGCCACCGGCCGGCCGCTGCTCGGCATCGGCGTCGGGTCGCCTGGTGTGGTCGACGGGACCGGCGTCGTCCTGTCCGCGCCCAACCTGGGCTGGGCCGGCGTCGACCTCACCGGCATTCTCCGCCGCGAACTCGGCGTCCCCGTCTACGTCGCCAACGACGCCAACACCGCCGTGCTGGGCGAGCACACCTTCGGCAAGACGGCGGCGGCCGACCTGATGCTGCTGCGGATCGGCACCGGGGTCGGCGCCGGGCTCGTGGTCGGCGGCGCGCTGGTGGAGGGACATACCTCGGCCGCCGGCGAGATCGGCCACGTCGTGGTCGACCCGGACGGCCTGCGCTGCGCCTGCGGGCGAGCCGGCTGCCTCGAGACCGTGCTGGCCGTCCCGCACCTGCGTCGCCGCGACCGCTCGCTCGCGGCCGTCGGCGCCATCCTGGGCGAGGTGCTGGCGCCGGTGGTCGGCGCGCTCAACCTGAGCGAGATCGTGCTCGCGGGACCGCTCGACCTGCTCGACGGCGAACTGCTCGACACCGTCGACGCGACCGTGCGCGAGCGGGTGATGGCCGCCCTGTCGGCCGAACTGGTCGTCCGCACGACGCCGCTGGGCGACGACGTCGTGCTGCTGGGCGCGGCCGTGCTGGTGCTCTCCGGTGAACTGGGCGTGTCATGAGCGCCGGGCTGCGGGTCGGCCTCGACATCGGGGCGACCAAGGTGCTCGGCGCGGTGGTAGCCGCCGACGGCCGCATCGTGGCCCAGTCCCGCGAGGTCACCGCGCCCGGCGCCGACGGCGTGCTCGGCACGGCGATGACCGTGCTCGGCCAGCTCGCCGCCGCGCTCGACGGTGCCCTGCCGCCGCGCATCGGCATCGGGATCCCCGGCATCGTGGACCGTGACCGCGGCGCCGTGAGCCACGCGGTCAACCTCGGCCTCGGCCGCGTCTGGTTCCCGCTGGCCGACCGGCTGGCGGACCGCACCGGGTGCCGCCGTCATGCTGGAGAACGACCTCAACGCGGCCACCTGGGGCACCCACGTGCTCTTCGGCGCCGACGACCTGGCCTACGTCAGCCTCGGCACCGGCCTCGCGGCCGGCTTCGTCCTCGACGGGGTGCTGCGACGCGGCGCCCACGGCGCGGCCGGGGAAATCGGGCACGTGCCCGTCGACCCCGACGGCCCGCTCTGCTCCTGCGGGCAGCGCGGCTGCCTGGAGCTGATCGCCGCCGGCCGCGCTCCGCCCTGTACCGCCGCCTGGCCAGGCCGGACGGCGAAACGCCGCCGGCCGACGGCCCTGTTCTCCGCCGCCGCCGCCGGGGACCCGGCCGCGGTCGCGGTCCGCGGCCGCTTCGCCGCGGGGGTGGCCGATGCGATCCGGATGCTCGGCCTGGCGGTCGACCCGGCCGCGATCATCATCGGCGGCGGCGTCGCGAACCTGGGCGAGCCACTGCTGGCCGCCGTCACCGCGGCCCTGCGGGCCCAGGCGGCCACGTCGCCGTTCCTGGCCGCCCTCGACCTGGCCGCCCGGGTGCGGCTGGTACCGGCCGGGGTGCCGGTCGGCGCCATCGGCGCCGCCATGATCTGGGACGCAAATGAGGGGAAGATACTGATGGAGGTCGTGCCGCTCGGGTCGGCCGACGAGATCGCCGCGGTCGCGGCCGACGTCGTTGAGGCGGCCGTCCGCCGCAACCGGGCCGCGGTGCTCGGACTCGCCACGGGCTCGACACCGCTGCCGACGTACCAGGAGCTGATCCGCCGTCACCAGGCCGGCACCGGGCCTTCGTACGCCGCGGTGACGTGCTTCAACCTCGACGAGTACGTCGGCCTGCCCGACCGGGCACGAGCAGAGCTACCGGGCGACCATCGCTCGCGAGCTGACCGACGGCTGGGCATCAGCCCGGAGCGGGTCAACGGGCCCGACCCCAGTCCCGACGAGCTGGCCACGGCGGGCGAGCGCTACGAGGTGCTGATCGAGGCGGCGGGCGGTGTCGACGTGCAGTTGCTCGGCATCGGCTCCGACGGGCACCTGGCCTTCAACGAACCCGGTTCCTCGCTCGCCAGCCGCACCCGGATCAAGACCCTCACGGCCCAGACGCAGCGGGACAACGCGCGCTTCTTCGGCTCGCCCGAGCAGGTGCCGACCCACGTGCTGACCCAGGGGCTCGGGACGATCCGCCGGGCCCGCCACCTGCTGCTTGTCGCCACCGGCGCCGGCAAGGCGGCCGCGGTCGCGGCCGCCGTGGAGGGGCCGGTCTCGGCGTCCTGCCCGGCATCGGCGCTGCAGCTGCACCCGCACGTCACGGTGCTGCTCGCCCCGCCGGCGGCGTCCGGACCTGGAGCGCCTCGGCTACTACCGCGAGGTGTACGCGGCCAAGCCAAAGTGGCAGGGCCTGTAGCCGCCGGCGCCGCACCCGCGACGGGCCCGGCCGGGCCTGTGACAGCGGGCTAGGCGGCCGGGACGGCGATGGTGGTCAGGGTGCCGTCGCCGGCGTTGAGCAGGGCCCGGTCGGGTCTGACCGGGTGGCCGGTGTGGGCGTGGGTGAGGCGGGCGCCGATGAGTTCGCCTTCCGGCAGGGTCTGGGGGGCGGTCAGGCAGCCGCGCCTGGCCCGCCGCGCGTCGGCCTGCCATCCGCCGAACCCGCTGGCCAGGGACTCCGGGTCACCGGCCAGGACCAGGGCCAGGGGCCGCCCGCGCCGCGGGTGATGATCTTGGAGAGTTCACCGCTGGCGTCGCAGTCGGTGAGCAGTTCCGCGTCGTCGATCACCACGACACCGGGGGCGGTCAGCGCGGCGATCGCCGCGAGCAGGTCCTCGCCGAGGCCGGGCCCGGTGAACGAGCCGATCACGCCGGGGCGGGACGCCAGGGACCGCAGCGGGGAGGGACGCGGTGTCACCAGGATCACCTGGGCCCCTCCGGCCAGGAAGGAGCGGGTCATCGACGCGAGCACGCAGGAGCGGCCGGACCGGCCCGGGCCGGCCACCACGAAGGCGGGCGTCCCGTCGGCCAGGTCCGGTCCCAGCGCGGTCAGCTCGTCACCGCCGACGCCGGCCAGCCCCCACAGCGGGCCGGGTGCCGCAGCCCGATCAGCGCATAGTCGTCCTTCTCGGCCAGCCGGAACGCGAGCTTGTCCTCGCACATGGCCGCGATCCGCCCGGCCAGCAGGGACCGGTCCCCGGTCATGACCAGGTGTACCCCGGCGCTGGCGCCCTCGGACAGGATCTGGGTGATCACGTCGGTCAGGGTGCCGCCGCCGGCCTCGCCGAGGGTGCTGGTGAAGCCTTCCCACCGGTCCAGCAGCACGATGATGTGCGGCAGCCGGTCACCGGGCGCCGCAGCGGCCCGCTGCTCGGTCAGGTCAGCGAAGCCGCCCTCGGCGAGCAGGTCCTGCCGCCGCCCCAGCTCGGCGCCGAGCCGGGCGATGAGGCGGGTGGCCCGTTCGGCCTGGGTCCGGGTGACCACCGCGCCGCAGTGCGGCAGGCCGGCCAGCGGCAGCAGCGCGCCGTTGCCGCAGTCGATCCCGTACAGGTGCGCGTCGGCGCAGCTGGCGCCGACCGCGATCGAGGCGGCGATGGTGCGCAGCAGCTGGGAGCGGCCCGACCGCGGCGCGCCCGCCGCCATCAGGTGGCCGAAGGTCGGCAGGTGCAGAGCGTCAGGTCGCTGCCGCTGCTGGTCGGGAAGATCAATCAGGCCGAACGGAAGCTCTGCGTCGGCCGCCTCAGGTGTCCCGCCCTGGGCGCGGGCGGCCGGGCGGCCGCGACGGTTCCGGGTGGCCCAGGGCCGGCCAGCTCACCGGCGGCACCCAGGGCCGGGCGGCCGCGGTCGCCGGGTCCGCTCCGGGCTCCGCGGGACGGCGCCCGCCGATCCGTCCGGCCTGGAACGGCACCAGCGAGGAGTAGCCGGGCCGCACGTACCCGCGCCCCGGGGCGGCCCGGGAGATGTACGCCGCGTCCGGCGCCTCGATCACGTCCGCGCTCTCGGCCGCGTCGGTGACCCGCAGCGCGATCCGCAGGTTGGTGTTGGCGCGGATGTCCGCCGAGACCACCCCGGAGGGACGCTGGGTGGCCAGGATCAGGTGGATGCCGAGCGACCGGCCGCGTTGCGCGAGCCCGACGAGCCCGGCGACGAAGTCCGGCAGGTCCCGCACCAGCGAGGCAAATTCGTCGATCACGATCACCAGCCGGGGCATCGGAGCCGACAGGCCGTCCGCGTGACCGCCGCCGCGCGCTTCCCGGTCGAGCTGGGCGGGTAGTCCTCGATGTCCTTGACCCCGGCCGCGGCCAGGATCCGCTCCCGGCGGGTCAGCTCGGCGGTCAGCGAGGCCAGCGCCCGCTGGGTCAGGTGCGCGTCCAGGTCGGTGACCATCCCCACCACGTGGGGCAGCCGGGCGC
Source organism: uncultured Actinomycetes bacterium (assembly GCA_963808315.1). Classification (GTDB taxonomy): domain Bacteria; phylum Actinomycetota; class Actinomycetes; order Streptosporangiales; family Streptosporangiaceae; genus Palsa-504. Next base: position 310,256 of record CAWEFK010000002.1, read on the forward strand.
AGCCGGAGAACGCGCTGCCGCCCTTGTAGTCCACCAGCACGAACGTCATCGCGTCGGGCCGGTTCGCGCACGCCAGCGACGCGATCAGGGTCTGCAGCAGCTCGGACTTGCCCGCCCCGGTGGTGCCGGCGATCAGCGCGTGCGGCCCGTCCTTGCGCAAGTCGATGCCGAACGGCCCGTCGTAGCACGCCCCGATCACCGCGAACGTGGACCGGCCGCCGGCGTTCTACCGGGCCGCGATCGCCCCGGCGGCCGGAGGTTCCAGGCCGAGCAGATCCAGCAGGCGGCACGTCCCGGGCAGCCCGGCGGCCTCGTCGTCGCCGCTGACGTCCCGGACCGGCGCGATCGACCGGGCCAGCCGTTCGGCCCAGGCGGGGGTCACGAACTCCGGCCGGACCGGCGCGATGACGGGTGCGTTCATCTGCTGGACGACCAGCGCGCCGTCCGGCCGCGCGACCATGACCGCGTGCACTCGGCGGGCAGCAGCCGCTCGTCGGCGTCCAGGCAGATGCAGTACACGCCCACCTGGCCGCCCTCGCGCAGCACGCCGATGGCACCGGGCAGGGACCGCAGCTTGCGGGAACCGTCGAAGACGACCACGATGTCGCGGGAGAAGCCGGCGCCGGCCGCCTGACGATCGGCTAGCGCCTGGCGCCGGGCCGTGATGATGGCCTGCAGTTCCGCGATCCGGGCCGCGACCGTCTCCGCGTCGGTGCCGATCAGCGCGGCGCAGCCCTGTCCCTCGGCCGGACGGCAGTGCGGCAGCCAGCGCGCCCACGCCCACGCGGCCGCCCCGGTGGAGTCGGTGAGGATGCACACCTGCACGTCCTGCGGGCTGTGCAGGGCCGCGAGCTGGCCCACCGTCCACCGCCCGGCCGCCCGGGGCAGGTCAGCGGGCCCGGCCACCCCCACCACGGCCCGTTCGGCCAAAGAAATGGTGAGGGGCGAGTCGGGGATGACCCAGAACCGCAGGCGGCGGTGCTCGTCGGCGGTGGGTCGGTCAGCTCCACCGCCGACGGCAGGTCCGCGGTGCCGACCCGGAGCAGCAGGTAATCGGGGTCGGTGCGGCGGCGTTCCCACAGGCGGCGGCGCGGGCCCGACGCGATGGACCCCACGGTGGCGGGGTCGGGACGGTCGTGGCGGCTCCGGAGCCGCTCGGCGTCCACCGCCTGGCGGGCGTCGCGCTCGACCCTGGCCTTGTGCTCGCGGTAATCGGCCTGCTGGCGGGCGTGCGACTGGCGGCCTGTCCGGCGGTCGCTGACGTAGCTGCCGAGCAGCATGACCGGGCTGAACGCGGCCATCGCGAGCATGTACACCTGGCGCAGGAAGTACGCCATCGCCACCCCGAGCACGACCGGGACGACCGCCATCAAGATCGGGACCGGCCGTCGCTCGGGCTTTCCTGGCGGGCTGGGCAGGGCAAACGTCATCGCGTGGGCGGGCGGCAGGAGCGGTGCCAGCCCACGAACAGCGCCGGAGCCGCAGGCCCCGGAGCCGCGGGACCCGCCGCGGGCCCCGCCGCGCATCATGTTGTCGAGCTCCGCCGCGAGCTGCGCCCCCGCCGCGCGGGATCGGCGTCGATCACGACGTCCGCCTGCCGCCCCGTGGCCGGCGACACCACCGTCACCGTCAGCCGCATGACTGTTTCCCTCCACCGCCCGGCCCGGTGTCCCGCGGCCCACGGGCCGCCGCCCCGGGCGGACCTCGTGCCCCCTGGCTACTGCCTGAGCGAGGCGGCGAGCTGGGCGTCGGTCTCGTGGAACGCCTTCACCGCCGCGTCCAGGTACTGGCTCATCCCGTTCAGGCCCTGGATCATCTTGGTCGCCCCGGTGTTGAACTGGGTGTACGACGCCTCGAACTGCTTGCTCGAGGTGTCGGTCACGTACCCGCCGGCGACCAGGTTGCCGACCAGCCGCTTGAGCTTGGATAGGTCACCTTCGATCGTCTGTTCCCCGGCCTGCAGCTGCCTGACGGCTGACCGCATCTCCGCGTACGTGAAGTTGACGTTCGGCATGGGCGGATGTCCTTTCCCGCTGTGCTGTTTCGATCGGACACCGCTGGAACGCGCCCGGTGCCGGGGCCGGTTCGGCGCGTAAGGCGAACGTAAGCACCTCGGTGCATCGCTGGGCGGCCCGGTGGTTCGGGAGCCGGGCCAGTAGCCTGAGGTTTCGTGACAAGCAAGGTCGGGGTTCTTGACATGAGTCATCAATCCGCGCCGCCAGAGGTCGTCTACATCATCCGTCACGGCGAGAAGCCACAGGACCTCGCGCCCAGGCATCCCGCCGCGCACTCCGGCGTGGATTTCCGGGGCAACCAGAACGAGCACTCGCTCTTGCCGCGCGGCTGGCAGCGATCCGGCGCGCTGGCGGCACTCTTCGATCCCGCGCACGGTCCGCCGCGAGCGGGACTGCGGGTTCCCCGGATGCTGATCTCGCCTTCGTACGGGCACCCGGACAAGACCGCTGACCACAGGACCTACCAGACGATCCGCGGGCTGTCTGACCGGCTCGGCGTCGAGATAACGGCCGACTTCGCCAAGGGACAGGAGCCGCAGCTCGCTACCGCCGTGCTGACCAGCGGCACCGGCGCGGTGCTGATCTGCTGGGAGCACGGCCGCATTCCGGCGCTCGCGTCCGCGCTGCCGCTGGCCCGCGGCACCGTCATCCCGACGTCTTGGCCGGAAGACCGCTACGACGTGATCTGGACGTTCACGCTCAACGCCGATGCCACCTACGCCTTCGGCCAGGTTCCGCAACTGCTGCTGGCCGGGGACGCCGACGCCGTCATCACGTAGGACTCCGCTCGGCCTGCCACCGGCGGCTCCGGGCGGCTACGGCTCCGGCCGGCTGACGGGCGGCTACGGCCGGCTGATGGGCGCGAGGCCGCCAGCAGGTCGCTGACCGTGACGAACCTGTATCCGTCATCCGTCAGGGACCCCGTCAGCCGGTCAAGCTGCTTCATCAGGCTGGCGTTGGGCTGCGGTCCGCCGTCATGCAGGAGCACGATGCTGCCCGGCGAGACCTGCTGCAAGATCTCGTCGACGTCGTACCGCGCGTTGACGCCGGTGATCCCGTGCGACCACAACGTCACGCCGTAGCGCAGGCCGGCGCACACCGCCAATCCGACACTGTCGATGCGACCGTAGGGCGGCCGGCACAACGTCGGCGCCTGGCCGGTCAGTGTCGCCAGCAGTTCTTGCGTGCGTTCCAGGCTGTCCCGGCCAAACCCCTCGTCATGCTGGGTCAGATCGGAGTGTGCCCAGGTGTGATTGCCCTGTTCGTGCCCCGCGCCGGCCGTCTGCACCACCAGGTCAGGAGCGGCCTGCATCCGCTCGCCGACCCTGAAGAACGTCGCCTGCGCGCCGTGCCGCCGCAAGATGCTGAGCACCTGCGGGGTCCATTCCCGGGTCGGGCCGTCATCGATGGTGAGCGCGATGAGCTTGGCCGACGGCTGAGTACGAAACGTCGCGGTCGCGACGAACGGCGCTGGCCCCGGCGGACGCGCCGTCCGCGCCGTCGGTCCCTCTCTGGTCAGGACCTGCTCGGCCGCCCACCCGGCCGCGGCTCCAGCCGTGCCGCCCAACGTGAGCAGGCCGGCCCGGGCGACGAATCCACGGCGATCCATGGGGCAAGTTTTACCTGTTTGACCGGCTCTGTCGACCGCAATAAATCCCGTGTCCCGGCACCCAAGAGCATCCGGGCCGGATCGGCCTCGGCTGGCCCGGATCGGCGGGGCCGGATCGGCGGCCCGGATCGATCGGCGGGCAGGATCGGCGGGCCGCTCGCCGGGTATGCTCCCGGTCGTGGGTTACCGCTACTTCAAGCGTCCGCGCACCGTCTGAGGCGGTGCGCTGTACCGGATGGCTACCGGCCATCCGGCCCTGCGGCTTGAGCCCCCACCTGGCTCCGCCGTTCATGCGTGCCGCCGTCGGCTGGTCATCCTTCCGACCCGACGGGACGTTCTGTGCACCCACGCCATCCCGCCTTCGGCCGGCCTGGCCGCTCTCGCTCGCCCGCGGAGCGGCACCTGGCCCTGGCCGCGGCCCTCGCGTACCTGCGGTGCCCGGTCTGCGCTGGCCCGGTCCAGCTGGGCGGCAGCCAGCTGGGCGGCAGCCTGCTGGCGTGCGGCCGCGGGCACAGCTTCGACATCGCCCGCCACGGCTATGTCAACCTCACCGCCTGCCGGACCGGGCCGGGCACCGCCGACTCCGCCGTCATGGTCGCGGCCCGCGGCCGGTTCCTCGACGGCGGACATTACCAGCCGCTCGCCGCGGCCATCCAGTCACTGGCCACGCGCTGTGACCACCGCGGGCCCGGCCTGGCGATCGACCTGGCCGGGGGCACTGGCTACTACCTCGCCCAGACCCTGGACGCCCTGCCGCACCGGCACGGCGTATGCGTTGACCTGTCGGTGCCCGCCCTGCGGCGTGCCGCCCGGGCCCACCGGCGGGCCGCGGCCATCGGCGCAGACGTGTGGCAGCCCCTTCCGCTCGCGGACCGCTCGGCCGCCGTGGTGCTGAGCATTTTCGGGCCACGCAACGCCGCCGAGGCCGACCGCATCCTGACCCCTGACGGCACCCTGATCGTCGCCTCGCCTGGTCGCGCCCACCTGCGGGAACTTTCCGGACCGCTCGGCCTGATCGGCATCGACCAGCACAAGGCCCGGCGGCTCGCCGAGGCCTACCGCGACTATGCCCAATCCGACGTCATCGCTCTTACCTACCAGCTGGACCTGGACCACGCCGATCTCACCGCCCTGGTGACCATGGGTCCCAGCGCCCGTCACATCACCCCGCAGGAACTGGCGGCCCGCCTTCGGACGCTGCCCAGCCCGGTCATGGTGACAGTCGACCTGCAGATCAGGACCTTCCGGCATCGCGGCTAACCGCTGTCGGCACGACCAGCTCGGATGGGGTTTCAGCCGCCCCGAACCACGCCTGCGTTTTGCAGTGTCTGGTACAGCGAGATCTCCAGGGACAGGAGCGCTTCGTTGTCCGGGTCCGTGGCGCTGTTGACGGCAAACGCGATGATGATCCCGGAGCGGGGGAAGTAGACGTGCGCGACCCGGTTGCCGAGGGTCCCGCCGATGTAGTCCCACTCGGTTCCGAGCTGCGGGCTGGTGCTCTGCTGGAGGCCGAGCCCGTAGCCGGAAGGATCGGCGAGCGTGGTGGTGCGGATTGGCTTGCCGGTGGCCTGGGACACCAGGCTTTCGAGCTGGCGCTGCTGGCGCGGCGGCAGCTCCCGGCCCTGGTACAGTGCCCGGTCCCAGGTGGTCAGGTCCGCCAGCGAGCTCACGATGCCCCCGGCGCCCTGCGCCCAGGTCAGGGCGAGGGGCGGAACCGGCTGGCCGAGCAGCGACGGTATCGCCGACATGAAGAAGTACCCGGTCGCCATCCGGGCGGCGTCGGCCGTGGGGCAGGTGTAGGGCGCGTAGCACAGGCTGCGCAGCCGCAGCGGGACGATGATCCGTTTTGTCAGCTGGTCCGCATAGGAGTCGTGCGTCGCGCGCTCGATGATCATCTGCGCGAGGATGTAATTTGTGTCGGAGTACGAATAACCGGCCGGTCCGAGCGGGACGCCTACGGCGTAGGACACCAGCTGGGCCGCGGAGAAGTCGGTGCTCAGGTTCGCCGCGAGCGTGGTCAGGAAGGCGGGCTGGAATGCGTATTCTGCGATGCCGCTGGTCATGTCGAGCAGCCGCTTGATCGTGATGTTGCGCCAGGCCGGGTACTGGGGGAGCCATTTCCCGAGCGTGTCGTTGATCGACAGCTTGCCTTCGGCCTCCAGCTGAAGCAGGATCACCGCGGTGAAGGCCTTGGTGTTGCTGCCGATCTGCCACAGCTCGCGGGTGGATACCGGTGACCCGCCGCCGTACTGGTTCGTTCCGACCGCCACGTCGATGGCCGGCGCGCGGCCGGGGAAGGTGACCCGCAGCGAGAGCGCGGAGATGTGCTCGATCGTCCCCCTGGTCGCCAGATACTGGCTGATGTCGTCACGCAGCGACGTCCGCAGCGCGGTACCGTGGCCGGACTGCGGGAGACTCGCCGCGCTGGACGCCGTGGCCGCACTGGACGCCGTGGCCGCGTTGGCCGCGCTGGACGCCGTCAACCCGGCCGCGCCGATCAGGGCGCAGGTAACCGTGGCGGCGAAGACTATGTACCGGGCACTTCTTCGTGCCTGATGCGGGTGCGCGGATGTCATGTCAGCTCCCTGCCCCGGTTCGCCCGCGGACCGGCCGCCGCGTGGCCTGGACGAAATGACCGCCGATGAGGTGTGCATGAAGGCATGTATCCTCCCTGGAACGTTCGGGACAGCGTGGAATCGGCGCCGCCGGGCCCTGCAGCGCGGCGCCTGGCGCCTCGATGCCATGCGGGGGCGCCTTGAGATACTGCGACATCGCCACATGCTTGTACGCCGCGGGCGGAGAGGGCACGTAGTGAAAGGGTGCTGCCATATTTCGCCTTGGTTATAGCTGTGCGCTAGGCGCCGCCGAGGTCTGGAACAGCGGGAATACTGATCTCGTTTGCACGCGGACAAACGAGCACGACTTCCTTTTGAAGCTACACCCGATCCGCCAGACAGACAAGGGAACCGGACGCTGGCCGCGCTGGTCGGCGCGGGTAATCTCGATAAGGCTCGCCGGAACGGTCGCGTTAGCCGATTTGCTATCAGGATCGGGACGGGATAAGGACATCCCGCTTAGTCATTTTCGACCTCATGACGCCAGGCCCGCAGTCTTCCCAGCCTCGCAAGACTCTCGTTCCCCTAAGCGGCGTATTTCGAATTTTTGTGTGTCACTGGCCCCCTTATAAGGGAGTTAATGACACACAAGGCGCTGGTCAAGCGTCAAACGGTGATCTGCTGAGCGCAGCGTGGCCATAGCATTCTGGGGTGGACGTTAATGCAGCTGGTTATTGGTGCCTTCTGCCGCCAGGCCAGCGTCCGGCACCGTCCTGGGTCCGCGGGTGGCGCAGGTGAACTCTGCCGATGTTGCTCATTGACGAACTCGGCGGCCCACTGCCGGGCATCCTCGCGCATCACGCGGCCCCTTCGGCTCGAGATGGCTCGCGCCCGAGCCTGCCTGCTGAACCAGTGCCAGCGTATCGAGCGCACCGCCCGGTCGGCGATGCCTGCCAGCAGGGTCGTGACCATCCCGGCCATGAGCTATCCGGCGGACTGGGGTCCGGATTGTATTCAGGCGTGCCCGTGGAAGAGGTCACGCAGGGCGCCGAGCGTGCTGATGCCCCGCTTGCCTTCGTGTTTGCCCGTCGCTGCAGCCGGGCTTGAGACCTGACGGTCAGGGCCGTGTCCTCTACCTGCCAGCTAGTTATGGAGCTATAGTGCTACGTACCTAACTAAATGGAGGACTGGTGATCGAGTTCCACCTGGACGGCCGGTCCGGCGTCGCGCCGTACCTGCAGCTGATCCACCAGGTGCGGCACGCGCTGCGGCTAGGCATGCTGCGCGAAGGTGACCAGCTGCCCAAGGTCAAGGACGTGGCAGCCGGGCTGGCGATCAACCCGAACACGGTGCTCAAGGCCTACCGGGAGCTGGAGTATGAGGGGCTAGCGGCGGCCCGGCCTGGGATCGGGACGTTCGTGACCGGGACCCTGGGCGGCGCGTCACTGGCCGCGCACGGGCCCCTGCGCCGCGACCTGCAGCGGTGGCTGGCCAAGGCGCGCCGCGCCGGGCTGGACGATGAGTCCATCGAGGCCCTGTTCGTGACCACCTTTCGGTCCGCCGCCGAGGAGGACATAGCATGACCACCGTCATCGAAACCCAAGCGCTGGGCAAGCGGTACCGGCGGCAGTGGGCGCTGTCGGATTGCACGCTGTCCATCCCGGCCGGGCACGTGGTAGGCCTGGTCGGACCGAACGGCGCCGGGAAGACGACCCTGCTGAGCATCGCCACCGGGATGCTCGCGCCGAGTACAGGCGCGATCGAAGTACTCGGGAGCCGGCCCGCGGCCGGTCCGGTGCAGCTGGCCCGGGTCGGGGTACCTAGCCCAGGACGCGCCGGTCTACGCCGGACTGACGGTCGCCGACCACCTCAAGCTGGGCGCGCAGCTCAACCCGGGCTGGGACGCCGGGCTGGCCCGCGGCCGGATCGGGCGGCTGGACCTGGATCCCCGGCAGAAGGCCGCGACGCTGTCCGGCGGTCAGCGCGCCCAGCTCGCGCTGACCCTGGCTGCCGCGAAACGGCCGGAGCTGCTGACCCTGGACGAGCCGGTGGCCAGCCTAGACCCGCTGGCGCGGCGGGAGTTCCTGCAGGACCTGATGGAAGCGGTCGCCGAGCAGGGGCTGTCGGTCGTGCTGTCCTCCCACCTGGTGGCTGACCTTGAACGGGTCTGCGACTACCTAATCGTCCTGGTCGGCTCCCGGGTGCGGGTCGCCGGGCCGGTGGAGGAACTGCTGGCCCGCCACCACCTGCTGTCCGGCCCGCGCCGCGACCCCGCCAGCCTCCCGGACGGCATGCAGGTCATCTCGGCCAGCCACACCGACGTGCAGAGCACGCTGCTGGTGTGTATCAGCGGGCCGGTGCTCGACCCGGCCTGGACGGTCTCCGAGGTGACCCTGGAGGACCTGGTGCTGGCCTACCTGAGCCAGGCCGCTGGACACCGCCGCCGCAACCACCTGGAGGTGCAGAGATGACCTGGCTGACCTGGCGGCAGTTCCGCGCCCAGGCCATCACCGCGGCCGCGGCGCTGGCCGCGTTCGCGATTCTGCTCGCGGCCACCGGGCCGCATCTGGCCAGCCTGTACGCCACCAGCGGGATCACCGGCTGCCGTGGCGGTAGCTGCGCCCAGTTGGCCAGCGCCTTCCTCCAGCAGCTTAATGCCGCCGGCACCTACTGGGTGCTGTACCTGCTCGGCGTCATGATCATCTTGGTCACGCCCGCCGTCATCGGCCTGTTCTGGGGCGCGCCGCTGATCGCACGCGAGCTGGAGACCGGGACCTCCGCCCTGGCCTGGAACCAGTCCGTCACCCGCACCCGGTGGCTGGCGGTCAAGCTCACCCTCACCGGCCTGGCCGCCATGGCCGTCGCCGAGGGAATGAGCCTGATGCAGGCCTGGTGGGCGGCCCCCATCGGCCGGGCCGTCGGCCACGGCGGCAGCGGCAGCAACCTCGCCATGGGCAAGTTCACCTCGCTGGTCTTCGCCACCCATGGCATCACCCCCGCTCGGCTACGCCGCGGCCGGCTTCACCCTCGGCGCCACCGCCGGGACGCTGATCCGGCGCACCGTCCCGGCCATGGCCGTCACCCTGGTCATCTTCGCCGTCCTCCAGGTCGCCATGCCGTCGTGGATCCGCCCGCACCTCTTCCCGGCCCGCCACACGATCGTATCGGTCACCTCGCTGGGCTCGCTCCGCCCCGAAAACCTCCCCGGACAGCCCGGTGCCTGGCTGCTCTCCAGTGAAACCGTCAACGCCGCCGGGCAACCAGTCACCGCCGCCCCGGCCGCCTGCCCCCGCCGCCAGTCATCAAGGGACAAAACGGAGAAGGCGGCTACCTTGACTGCCTGGCCAGCCACGGCGTCCGGGAGGCCATCAGCTACCAGCCCGCCAGCCGGTACTGGGCCTTCCAGTGGACCGAGACCGCGATCTACCTCGCCCTCGCCCTGGCCCTGGCCTGGTCCTGCTTCCGGCGGCTCACCCGCCGTCTGTCCTGACGGGCGGCGGAAGGGATACGCGCACGAACCGGTGTCGGCATGACGAAATGCCGCGCATTCTCGCCGTGCCCACGTCGCCGGCGGCGTTGTGCTCCGCTGGTAATCCCGCTGGTGATCCCGCGAACACCACCCGCCTCGCCCGCCACACCCGTGCTGGGGCGTTCCCGCTCTCGAGCAACACCGATGGTCCAACGTAGTTGCCCAAGCAACACCTATGGTCCCTCGTTGTGGGGTCAGATTCGGGTTTCCAGGCGGAACTCGACGTAGCCGTGGCTGGCCAGGTCCTCGGCGAGGGCGGTGAGCGTGCTGCGCGGCCCGCAGCGCGACCCGGGTCCGGGTGAGCGCAGGACCGCGGGGCCGCCGGCGCGGTGCTCGCGGTGAGGGGACCGACCGTCCAGGCACCGGGCGTCCAGGACCCAGGCGTCCAGGCGTCCAGGCGCCGGACGTCCAGGCGCCGGATGTCGCGTTCGCGTCACCTGAGCGATACTCCGCTGTCCCGGTAGGGCCGAAGGTCACAATGATCGCGGCCAGACGACGACACATCCGGGCGATAGGTCTCTACGCCGCGGACGCCGCGTGAGTCATCCTGGTATAGACCAAAGGTCTAGACCGGAGTGTCTGGCGAAACCGCGGGCGCTCCGCTGCTTGAAAGGGAAAGACTGTGAGTGCGACCATCGAGTCAATTCAGGCCGAACTGGCCGGCCCCCCGGCCGACCCATGGTACGGCTTTACCGGCGGTCGCTGGCAGGACCACGTCGACGTGCATGGCTTCATTCAGGCCAATGTCACCCCGTTCACCGGCGACGCGACGTTCCTGGCCGACCCGACCGAGCGAACCCGCGCGCTGTGGGCGCGGGTGACCGGAATGTTCCCGCAGGAGCAGGCGCGCGGCATTTACGACGTGGATACTCACACCCCCTCGTCGATCACCGCCCACGCTCCCGGGTACATCGACCGTGAGCACGAGCTGATCGTCGGGCTGCAGACCGACGCACCGCTACGCCGTGCGATCATGCCCAATGGCGGCCTGCGGATGGTGGAGAATGGCCTGGCGGCCTACGGCTATACCCTGGACCCTGCCGTCCGGGACATCTTCACCAAGTACCGCAAGACCCACAACGACGGCGTCTTCGACGCCTACCCGGCCGAAGTGCTCGCCGCCCGCCGGTCCCACCTCATCACCGGCCTGCCCGACGCCTACGGCCGTGGCCGGATCATCGGCGACTACCGGCGGGTACCGCTGTACGGCGTCGGCCGGCTTATCGCCGCCAAG
>CAWEFK010000003.1:0-134367 GCA_963808315.1 uncultured Actinomycetes bacterium
GGGCATCGGAGAAGCGCAAGCTCCGGCCTAGGGGACGCCGCCCACGGCGGTATCGGCGCCGATGCGGCCGGACAGCAGCTCAGCTTCGATCAGGAGGCCGTGCCCGAGCGAGCGAACGGCCGGACCCGCCAGGCTTCACCACGCCGGACCCCGGCTCGGCAGGCCCCCGCTCAGCAGGCCCCACCTCAGCAGGCCCCTCAGCAGGCCCCCCCTCAGCAGGGCCCGGCCCCCGCAGCAGCGGAAGATGCCGGGACCCAGCCGGCCGCCGGGACGCCGCAGGGCGACACGCAGCCTGGCGAGTCCACCCCAGGTGAACCGCAGCGCGGTGACCGTCGCCGCCGGAACGGCCGCCGCGACGAACTGCCCTCACGCGGCCGTGACCAGGCCGGCCGCGACAACGGCGACCGTGATCAGGGCACCCGCGACCAAGGCGCCCGGGACCAGGGCGTCCGCGACCAAGGCGCCCGGGACAGGGCACCCGGGACCAGGGCACCCGGGACCAGGGCGTCCGCGACCAAGGCGTCCGCGACCAAGGCACCCGTGAGCAAGGCGTCCGCGACCGTGACGGCAATGGCCGCGACGGCGGCCGCGACCGCGACGGCCGCGACCGCGAGGGCCGTGACGGCAATGGCCGCGATCGCGGCGGCCGTGACCAGGGCGGCCGTGACCAGGGCGGCGATCGTCGCGAGCCGATGGCGGCGAGCCGCGGTACCAGCGACAACCGCGGGCCTACCGACAATCGCGGGCCGAGCGACCAGTACGACGACGGAGGCCGCGGCGGCCGCAGCCGTGACCGGTTCCGCAACAGGAACCGCCGGCGCGACCGTCAGGCCGAGCCGGAGATGGTGATCAGCGAGGACGACGTTCTCATCCCCATCGCCGGGATCCTCGATGTGCTCGAGGCTCAGGGGTACGCCTTCGTGCGCACCACCGGGTACCTGCCCGGCTCGAACGACGTCTATGTCTCGCTGTCCCAGGTGCGCAAGCACGGCCTGCGCAAGGGCGATGTCATCGAGGGTGCGGTCAGGCAGCCGCGCGACGGGGAACGCAGGGAGAAGTTCAACGCGCTGGTCCGGCTGGACAAGGTGAACGGGCTGGACCCGGAGAAGTCCGTCGCCCGGCCGGAGTTCGCCAAGCTGACGCCGCTGTACCCGCAGGACAGGCTCCGCCTGGAGACCGACCCAGGCAACATGACCACCCGGATCATCGACCTGATCTGCCCCATCGGCAAGGGCCAGCGCGGTCTGATCGTGTCGCCGCCGAAGGCGGGCAAGACGATGATCTTGCAGGCCATCGCCAACGCCATCACCAAGAACAACCCAGAGTGCCATCTCATGGTCGTCCTCGTCGACGAGCGGCCAGAAGAGGTCACGGACATGCAGCGGACGGTGAAGGGCGAGGTCATCCACTCCACGTTCGACCACCCGGCCGACGACCACACCACCGTGGCCGAGCTGGCGATCGAGCGGGCCAAGCGGCTGGTGGAGATGGGCCACGATGTGGTCATCCTGCTCGACAACATCACCCGGCTGGGCCGCGCCTACAACAACTCGGCACCCGCCAGCGGCCGCATCCTTTCCGGTGGCGTGGATTCCACCGCGCTGTACCCGCCCAAGCGGTTCTTCGGCGCGGCGCGCAACATCGAGAACGGCGGTTCGCTGACCATCCTGGCCGCCGCCCTGGTCGAGACCGGTTCCCGGATGGACGAGGTCATCTTCGAAGAGTTCAAGGGCACCGGCAACATGGAGCTGCGGCTGCGCCGCGAGCTCGCAGAAAAGCGGCTCTTCCCGGCGGTCGACGTGGGTGCGTCGAGCACCCGTAAGGAAGAGATCCTGCTGCCCCCCGATGAGCTCAAGATCATCTGGCAGCTGCGCCGCGTGTTGCACGCACTCGAGCCGCAGCAGGCGCTTGAGCTGCTGATGGAGCAGATGCGCAAGACCAAGAGCAACGCCGAGTTCCTGCTCCAGGTCCAGAAGACCACCTTGGGATCCAACAGCGACCGATGATGACGAACGGAACCGGGTTTTCCGCGCCAGCTCAAGGCACCCAAAGCCCGGTTCCGGAAACCCCGCTGGCCGCCGGCGAACAGCCGGGAATGCCAGACCAGCGAAACTGGTTCCACCGTCTGGCACACTAGAAAGCCGCATCCATGCGGTACCGGTTCACGCCCGCGGGCGACCCGGCGACCGCTCAAGGCAGGAGTTGTCATGAAGAACGACATTCACCCCCAGTACGACGTCACCGAGGTGACCTGTGGCTGCGGGAACACTTTCACCACCCGGAGCACCGCGCCCGGCGGCAAGATTCACGTCGAGGTCTGCTCGCAATGCCACCCGTTCTACACGGGCAAGCAGAAGATCCTGGACACCGGCGGTCGCGTCGCCCGCTTCGAGCGGCGTTTCGGCAAGAACCCCACCGGCCAAAAGCCCGCCCCCGCCGAAACCCCCGCCAAGAACTAGCCCCCAGGGCACGGGTTCAGCCAGGCCCCCCAAACCACGGCCAGAGTCTCAGATTCATGAGACTCTGCGCCGCCTCCCCGCGTGCCTGAACCAACTCCGTGCCGCAAAACGTATCGTGAGCGTATGGCCTTAACGCCCCGGTGCAAGCAGCCGTACGCCGCCCGCCCTCCGAATCAACAAAGCCACGAAGGGATCCGCAGTGTTCGACCGGCTGGCCGACCTGGAAAGCGAGCACGCGGAGCTTGAGCACGCGCTCGCCGATCCGGGCCTGCACTCCGATCAGGACAAGGCGCGGACGATGAGCCGCCGCTACGCCGAGCTCACCCCGATCGTGAACGCGTACCACCAGTGGCAGCAGACCTCGGCCGACGAGCAGACGGCGCAGGAGCTGGCCAGGGAAGACTCCTCCTTCGGAGCCGAGGCCGAGCAGCTGGCGGCGCACCGGGAGCGACTCGAGGCTCAGCTGCAGAAGTTCCTCGTGCCCCGCGACCCGAACGACAAGCGGGACATCATCCTGGAGGTCAAGGCGGGGGAGGGCGGCGAGGAGTCCGCGCTGTTCGCCGGTGACCTGCTGCGGATGTACCTGCGCTACGCCGAGCGCCGCGGCTGGAAGACCGAGATCCTGGACTCGACCGTCACCGGCCTGGGCGGGGTCAAGGACGTGACGGTGGCCGTGAAGGGCAAGGGCGCCGAGGGCGCCTGGTCCCGGCTGAAGTACGAGGGCGGAGTGCACCGGGTGCAGCGGGTGCCGGTGACCGAATCCCAGGGCCGGATTCATACCTCCGCGGCCGGCGTCCTGGTGGCACCCGAGGCCGACCAGGTCGAGGTGCAGATCAACGATAACGACCTGAAGGTGGACGTGTTCCGGTCGTCCGGTCCCGGCGGGCAGAGCGTGAACACCACCGACTCGGCCGTGCGGATCACTCATCTGCCGTCCGGCATCGTGGTGTCCTGCCAGAACGAGAAGAGCCAGCTGCAGAACAAGGAGCAGGCCATGCGCGTGCTGCGCGCGCGGCTGCTCGCGCAGGCCGAGGCCGATGCCGACGCCAAGGCCAGCGCGGAGCGGCGCAGCCAGGTGCGTACCGTGGATCGCTCGGAGCGAATCAGGACCTATAACTTCCCGGAGAATCGCATCTCCGATCACCGGGTGGGCTACAAGGCCTACAACCTGGACCAGGTGATCGACGGCGAGCTGGACGCGGTGATCGACTCGCTGGCCGCCGCGGACCTAGCTGCCAAGCTGGTGGATACCCACGATGACGAGTCTGCTGCTTGACGAGGTGGCGCTCGCCGCGCTGCGGCTGGCCGAGGCCGGGGTGGAGTCTCCGCGCACGGACGCCGAACTGATCGCGGCCAGCGTGCACAACGTCAGGCGCGGCGAACTGCACACGGTGCCCGACGCGGCGTTCGACGCACGTTTCTGGGCCGACATCGCGCGCCGGGCCGCGCGCGAACCGCTTCAGCACATCACCGGCCGCGCGCACTTCCGCTACCTCGAGCTCGACGTGGGCCCGGGGGTATTCGTGCCGCGCCCCGAGACCGAGGTCATGACCGGCTGGGCCATCGGCCGCCTGCGCGACATGGACGTCGCCGAGCCGGTGGTGGTCGACCTGGGTACCGGGTCGGGCGCGATCGCGCTGGCCATCGGGCAGGAGGTGCCCCGGGCCCGGGTGCATGCGGTCGAGGCGGATCCGCTCGCCCGGATCTGGGCCGAACGGAACATAACCTCCTACGTCGAGGCTGCGCCCTATACGGCGGGGCGGATCATGCTGCATCCGGGCGATTTCAGCGACGCTCTCGGTGAGCTCGACGGTACCGTGGACCTTGTCATCAGTAACCCGCCCTACATTCCGGTGGGGGCGTTCGTCGAGCCCGAGGTCAGCGAGTACGATCCTCCCGCGGCGCTGTGGAGCGGCGCGGACGGGCTGACGGCCATCCGGGCCGTGGAACGCACGGCGCGGCGGCTGCTCCGTCCGGGCGGCCTGCTGGCCGTCGAGCACGGCTCGCAGCAGGGCGCGGCGGTTTACTGGGTGTTTCCCGAGGAGTCCGGCTGGCGGGACACCCGCAACAACAAGGACCTGGCCAACCGCGACCGATTCGTCACCGCGGCCTGGTCCGGCGAAGGGGTCTAGGAAGACATGAGCGTGCGTTACGACTGCCGGGACGCGCAGAGCCGGACGGCCGGGATCGACGCCGCGGTGACGGCGGCGCGAGCGGGCGAGCTGATCGTGCTGCCGACGGACACGGTTTACGGCATAGCCGCGGACGCGTTCACCCCGGCCGCGGTCACCACCATGCTCGCGGCCAAGGGTCGCGGCCGCAACATGCCACCGCCCGTCCTCGTGGGCACGGCGCGGGCCGCGGCGGCGCTCGCGGAGGACCTGGGCGCGTTCGGTCAGGATCTGATCGACGAGTTCTGGCCGGGCGCGCTCACGCTGATCTTCCGGGCCAACCCGACGCTGCTGTGGGACCTTGGCGACACCAAGGGCACGGTGGCCCTGCGCATGCCGCTGCATTCGGTCGCGCTCGACGTGCTGAAGCAGACCGGGCCGCTCGCGGTGTCCAGCGCCAACCGGCACGGCCACCCGTCGGCCATCACGGCCGACGAGGCGCAGGAGCAGCTGGCTGAGTCGGTTTCGGTGTACCTCGACGGCGGCCCGTGCGCCGAGAACATCCCGTCCACCATCTTGGACCTGACCGGGACCATCCCGAAGGTGCTGCGGGCCGGGGCGATCTCGGTGGACCGGCTGCGCACGGTGTCGTCGATCATCGCCGACGACGAGCACGAGCACGAGGCCGAGAACGCGGGTGCGGCCCCCGACTTCAAGCCGGCGTCGCCCCATCCCATGGAGCGTCCCGGAGGTTTCCCGGAGCCCGCCGTCGGTGAGCCGCCGTCGGTCGCGTAGCAAGTGCCATAAAGTGGCGGGGATGACAGCCGATCAGATCCAGGGCAGCGAGTACGCCCTGGTCTTGCTGGTCACCGCTGCGGTGACGTACCTGCTGGTCCCGTTGGTCCGACGGGTCGCGGTCGGTACTTCCGCGATGCACGAGCCCCGGGCCAGGGATACCCACACCACGCCGACGCCGCTGCTCGGCGGCCTGGCCATGTACGGCGGCCTGGTCGCCGGCCTGCTGATCGCGACCCGGCTGACCTTGATCGAGGACCCCTTCCAGGCCGGGTCGAGGACCGCGGCCGGGCTGCTGCTGGCCGGCGGGTTCGTGGTCGTGGTCGGGTTCGTCGACGACCGGTGGGGGCTCGGCGCGATCAGCAAGCTGGCCGCCCAGGTCGCGGCGGCCAGCATCCTGGTCTGGAGCGGCCAGGCGCTGCCCTGGCTGCCGACGCCCAGCGGCGGTGTGGTCCCGTTCGAAGCAGACCTGAGCGTGACGCTGACCATCCTGCTCGTCGTGATCACGATCAACGCGATCAACTTCATCGACGGCCTCGACGGCCTGGCCGCGGGCATCGTGGCCGTCGCCGCGGTCTCGTTCCTGGTGTATTCCGTCACGCTGAACTGGACCATCGGTACCCCGTCGCAGTCGCTGCCGGGGGTGGCGTCCGCGCTGCTGGCCGGCATGTGCCTGGGGTTCCTGCCGCACAACTTCTTCCCGGCGCGGATCTTCATGGGCGACATCGGCGCCATGCTGCTCGGCCTGCTGCTCGCCTATGGCCCGATCTCGAGCACCAACTCGATCGACCCGGTCCTGCTGATCACTTACGCCCAACGCACGCCCTGGACCGGTTCCCGACCTTGCTCCCGCTGCTGATGCCGGCGGCGATCTTCGTCATCCCGTACGCGGACCTGATGTTCGCGATTATCCGGCGGACCCGGGCGGGCCAGCCGATCATGGTGGCCGACCGGCAGCACCTGCATCACCGGTTGCTGAACATCGGCCACTCCTACCGGCAGAGCGTGCTGCTCATGTACCTGTGGGCGGCGCTGTTCTCGGTCACCGTGGTCTCACTGTCCCTGGTGCGGAGCCCCGCTGTCGTGTTCGCCGCCGCGACCTTGATCGCGGTGCTCGCCCTGTTGCCTGCCACGATGCCCCGGCTCCGTCCCTGGCGCGTCCGCGGCCCGGGTAAAGCCCCCCCTGCCTCCTTCGCTACGCCGCAGGCCGGCCGCTGCGCCGCAGGCCGGGTCCCGGGCTCCGGCTCGCGCCCCGCACCCCGCCTGTTATCCCGCGTCCCGCCCGTCCGCGCCCCGCCCGTCCGCGGCCGCCCGGCCGCTGCCCCCCTCCCGCCGCCGGGTCACCGTCCGCCGCGTCCCCCTCGCGGCCGGTCCCAACCGGAACGGCGCCATCCGGTTACGACCCATTTCCCGGATACGCCCGGGACGCCGCTCACTACCCCGGCCCCGGCCCCGTTCCCCCCCGCCCCGTACCCGGCCCAGGATCCGTTCCCCGGCCCAGGCCCGCGGCCCGAGGACGGGCGCCCCGGTGCCCTCGACCGCCCCGACCCGGTCTCCTAGCCCAACACCCCGTCATGCAGCCCAGATAGGCCTCACGACGGCGTCGCTAGCCTTTCCTTTACCTTCTTGGCCCGCGACCGGCCCGGACGCGCACCGTTCCCTATCGGCTGGCCACGCTTCCCTCCTGGCACCAGTCCCCGCGTCCACCCCGCTTAGCTGGGCAAAATGTAGGTAAATGTACCTGTTCGGGAGCAAGCCTGAAGTGACCCACTGGTCCGGACGGCACGCAGGCGGCGAGCGGCCCGACCGGCTTGCGCCGCCCGCGCCCCGGCGAAGGTCATAAATTGTGCGCGATCAGGTAAAGACAGGGTCAAGGACTTTGTGATATGTTTCACGAGCAGCCCCTCTTCGGCTAATGAGAGGCCCGTGATACCTTTCCTAAACCTGGCCGGGGACCCGCGCCGCGACCGCGGCACGAGTGCCGAGCTCATACCGCACGCGGGAGACGCTTCCGTATCCGCGGTGCCGTAAATCCTCAGGAGCCAAGTAATGCTGGCGAGTTACGCCATCGTCGTGCGGCGTGCGGCGATACCCACCGTCCTCGGCGCGCTGGTCATGATCGCCGTGGGCGCTGCCCTTGTCGGGGTCAAGGGCCTGGTTGGCGCGCTGCTCGGGGTCGGCGATCGTGGCCCTGTTCCTCGGCATCAGCATCGCGGTGGTCGGCTGGGCGGCGCGGATCAGCCTGCCCGCGATGATGATCGCCGCGCTGGCCACTTCCTGGTCAAGATCATCGTCCTGGCCGTGGTCGTGTCCTCGCTCGAAGGGACGACCGCGTTCAGCACCAGGACCCTGGGTTTCACCGCGATCGGCTGCATCCTGCTGTGGAGCGCCGCGCAGGTCATCGCCGCGATGCGGGTCAGGCTGCTGTACGTCGATCCGGGCGCGAAGCAGTGAGGTGGCGGCTGACATGAGCGGCAACGGCAAGGGCGCCGTGCCCGGGCGCTACAGCAGGCAGGACGAGGCGCAGATGCGCGCGCTCGGCCTGGGCACCGGATGGACCGTGTTCAGCTACATGATCTCCGGGCTGGTCGCCTACGGCGCCATCGGCTGGGGCATCGGCAAGGCCGTCCACGCCGAATGGCCGTTTCCGGCCGGCATGATGGTCGGCCTGGCGATTTCTGTCGGCTTCGTCATTTACCGCTACGGCAGGCAGGGCTCGCTGGAGCACGCCCGGCGGGCAAGGGCAGGTGAAAGGAATGACCGATGATCGGTGACGTACGGGTGGTCGCGGACGCGAAGGGGGTTGGGGAGGTGGGTGGGGGATGCCACCTGTTCAGCGGCTGCGGATTCCCCGCGCCCGGACTGCAGAACTTCAGCTTCAAGCCGCTTTTCTCCGTCGGCTCCTTTCACTTCACCAAGCCGATGCTGATCGCCGTCCTGTGCACGATCATCGTGATCGGCTTCTTCTGGGCGGCGTTCAGGAAGCCGAAGCTGGTCCCGCGCGGCATGCAGAATCTCGGTGAGATGGGCATCCTCGCGGTACGCGACCAGATCCTGCGTCCCGCGCTCGGCCGCAAGGGCGACGCCTACCTCCCGTTCCTGGTGTCGCTGTTCTTCTACATCTTCCTGATGAACCTGATGGAACTGATCCCGGTCTTCCAGTTCCCGTCGATGTCGAGGATCGGCGTTCGTGGTACCGCTGGCGCTCATGGTGTACGTCCTTTACCTGTACCTGGGCTTCAAGAACCAGGGTGCCTGGGGCTATATATCGAACATGTGGCCACGCGGCGTGCCCTGGCCGATATACATCATCCTCATCCCGGTCGAGTTGCTCCGGTTCTTCATCATCCAGCCGTTCACGCTCGGCATCCGGCTGTTCGCGAACATGTTCGCCGGGCATCTGCTGCTTGCCATCTTCATGCATCGCCACCTGGTACCTGGCCAGCTTCACCGTCGGCCTGCTGTTCGCCGCCGGCTCGGCCGTCATGGTCCTGTTCGTCTTCCTGCTCGAGTTGCTGGTCGACCTGCTGCAGGCGTTCATCTTCACCACCCTCACCGCCACCTACATAGCGAGCGCGCTGGAAGCGCAGCACTGATGCTTCCGCTCGTCTACGACGTCTCCGGCGGATCGGTCCGCCGACCCGAACCGAAAGGGAAATAGATACATGTCCGTTCTCGCTGCTGCAGCGACCACCACCACCTTGCAGATCAACTTCGGCGCGGTCGGCTACGGCCTCGCGGCGATCGGCCCCGGCATCGGCATCGGCCTGGTCTTCGGGCACGCGATCGAGGCCATGGCCCGCCAGCCCGAGGCCACCGGCCGGATCTCGCTCTACATGTGGATCGGGTTCTCGCTGACCGAGGTGCTCGCGCTGCTCGGCCTGGTCGTCCCGTTCATCTTCCACGCTGCCTGACTCAGTGAAGGTGGCTGAACCATGCATCAGCTAGCCGCAGCGGCAACGCAGCAGGACCCGCTGATTCCCTCGCTTCCCGAGCTCATCATCGGGACGATCTGCTTCGTGCTCGTGTTCGGCATCCTCGGCAAGATGCTGCTGCCGAGGATCCAGCAGATCCTGGCCGAGCGCACCGAGCAGATCGAGGGCGGCCTGGAGAAGTCCAAGGAGGCTCAGGCCGAAGCCACGGTGCTGCTCGACCAGTACCGGGAGCAGCTCGCCGAGGCCAGGCACGACGCGGCCCGGATGCGCGAGGAGGCCAGGGAGCAGGGCGCTCAGATCATCGCCGAGATGCGCGAGCAGGCCCAGACCGAGGCACGCCGGATCACCGAGGCCGCCCAGGCCCAGATCGCGGCCGAGCGGCAGCAGGCGCTGGCCTCGCTGCGCACCGAGGTCGGGACGCTGGCGACCGAGCTGGCCAGTCGCATCGTGGGGGAGTCCCTCACCGACGAGGCCAGGCAGAGCCGGATGGTGGACCGGTTCCTCGGCGAGCTCGACCAGGTGTCCACCCGATGAGGCCCCAGGGGGTCGTCCCCCCGGGCCAGCGCGGGAGGCGATGAGCATGCGCGGAGCGAGCCGGGCCTCGTTCGCTGACCTCACCGACCGGCTGACGGACGAGGCCGTCACCGGTGCCACCGCGGCGACCAGGCTCGCCAACGAGCTGTTCGCCGTCGTCGGCCTGCTCGCCACCGAGCACGGACTGCGGCGGGCGCTGGCCGACCCGGGTAAGCCCGCGGGCGAGAAGGGCGCCATCACCGGCGCGCTGCTGCGCGGGAAGGTGACCCGGCGGACCGAGGATCTGGTCGTGGCGGCCGCCGAATCCCACTGGGCCAGCCCGGGCGACATGGTGGACGCGCTCGAGCAGCTCGCGGTCGAGGGGATGGTTCTCGCCGCGCAGGCGGACGACGGCCTCGATGACCTAGAGGACGAGCTGTTCCGGTTCGGCCGGGTGGTCTCGGCTAATCCGGACCTGCGGGCCGCGCTGGCCGATTCGGCGCTGCCAGCAGAGCCCAAACAGCGAGCTGCTCGGTGCGCTGCTCGGCGGCAAGGTGAGCACCGTGACGCTGACCTTGATCACCCAGGTGGTGACGCATCCGCGCGGGCGGTCGCTGACCGCGGCCCTGGACCTGTGCGCGGCCATAGCGGCCCGGCGCCGGCAGCAGCTGATCGCGGTGGTGCGTTCGGCGGTCGAGCTGTCCGCGACCCAGCGCAGGCGGCTCGCCGAGGCGCTCGCCGATGCCTACGGGCACCAGGTGCATCTCAATGTCGTGATTGATCCCTCGGTCCTGGGTGGAATGTCCGTCCAGATCGGGGATGAGCTTATTGACGGGACCGCGGCCACCCGGCTGGCCGAGGTCCGGCGCAGGCTGGCGCGCTGACATGCTGGGAAGACAACACGCCGCCCGCCGATCCGCCGCGGACCATAAGACCACAGGACCAAAAGACAGGCAGGACAATGGCTGAGCTGACGATCCGGCCGGAAGAGATCCGGGATGCGCTGGCGCGTTTCGTCGCCGAGTATGAACCAGAGGGCGCCGCACGCGAAGAGGTCGGCACCGTCACCGAGTGCGGTGACGGCATCGCCCAGGTCGAGGGCCTGCCCTCCGCCATGGCCAACGAGCTGCTCGAGTTCGAGAACGGCGTCCGGGGCCTGGCGCTCAACCTGGATATCCGCACGATCGGCGTGGTCATCCTCGGCGAGTTCAACGAGATCGAGGAGGGCCAGCAGGTCCGCCGCACCGGCGAGATCCTGTCCGTACCCGTCGGCGACAGCTTCCTCGGCCGGGTTGTCGGGCCGCTGGGCGAGCCGCTGGACGGCAAGGGACCCATCGAGGACACCGAGCAGCGTCCGCTCGAGACGCAGGCGCCATCGGTGGTCGAGCGCCAGCCGGTCAAGGAGCCGCTGCAGACCGGGATCAAGGCCATCGACGCCATGACCCCGATCGGCCGGGGCCAGCGCCAGCTGATCATCGGTGACCGGCAGACCGGCAAGAGCGCCATCGCCATCGACGCGATCATCAACCAGAAGGCGAACTGGGACTCGGGCGACCCGGGCCGCCAGGTGCGCTGCGTCTACGTCGCGGTGGGCCAGAAAGGCTCCACCATCGCCTCGGTGCGCCAGGTGCTCGAGGAGGCCGGCGCGCTTGAGTACACCACGATCGTGGCCGCCCCGGCCTCTGACCCGGCGGGCTACAAGTACATCGCGCCGTACACCGGCTCGGCCATCGGGCAGCACTGGATGTACCAGGGCAAGCACGTCCTGATCATCTTCGACGACCTGTCCAAGCAGGCCGAGGCGTACCGCGCCGTGTCGCTGCTGCTGCGCCGCCCGCCGGGCCGCGAGGCGTACCCGGGCGACGTTTTCTACCTGCACTCCCGGCTGCTCGAGCGGTGCGCCAAGCTGTCCGACGAGCTCGGCGGGGGCTCGATGACCGGGCTGCCGATCGTCGAGACCAAGGCGAACGACATTTCCGCCTACATCCCGACGAACGTCATCTCCATCACCGACGGTCAGATCTACCTCGAGGCCGACCTGTTCAACTCGGGCGTGCGGCCGGCCATCAACGTGGGCCGGTCGGTGTCCCGGGTCGGCGGCAACGCGCAGATCAAGGCGATGAAGACGGTGGCGGGCAACCTGCGGATCTCGCTATCGCAGTTCCGCGAGCTGGAGGCGTTCGCCGCCTTCGCCTCCGACCTGGACGCCGCCTCCCGGGCCCAGCTCGACCGCGGCGCCCGGCTGGTGGAGCTGCTCAAGCAGGGACAGTACGCGCCGTACCCGGTCGAGGACCAGGTGGTGTCGCTGTGGGCGGGCGGCAACGGCTACCTGGACGACGTCCCGGTCGAGGACGTCAGCCGGTTCGAGCACGACTTCCTCGAGTACCTGCGGCGAGAGCAGGGCGGCATCCTGGAGGCCATCAGGGAAACGCGCGCGCTGGCCGACGACACCATCACCGCGCTCAAGGACGCGATCGAGGACTTCCGCAAGGGGTTCGAGACCAGCTCAGGTGAGCTGCTCAGCGCCGAGGACGAGCAGGCCAAGGCCCTGGAGAAAGAGGAACAGGAAAAGATCGCCAAGCGCGTCGAGCCCGCCGATAACGCCGAGAACGCCGAGAAGAAGTAGTAACCCATGGCAGCTCAGCTTCGCCTAGTCAGGCGGCGGATCAGCTCGGTGCAGTCCATCGCCAAGATCACCCGCGCCCAGGAGCTGATCGCATCCTCGCGGATCGTCCGGGCCCAGCAGCAGATGCGCGCGGCCGAGCCGTACGCCCGAGAGCTCACCCGGGCGGTGGAGGCGGTGATCAGCCGCTCGTCCACGATCAACCACCCGTTCACCGAGGAACCGGAGAACCCGTCGCGGGCCGCGGTGCTCATCCTGACCAGCGACCAGGGTTTCGCCGGGGCCTACAACGCCAACGTGCTGCGCGAGTCGGCCCGGCTGCGGCAGCGGCTGCGGGACCAGGGCATCGAGCCGGTCATCTACGTGGCCGGCCGCAAGGGCATCAGCTGGCACCGGTTCCGCGAGCTTGACGTCGCGGACTCGTGGAGCGGCTTCTCCGCCGCGCCGCGGTACCGGGACGCAGCGGAGATCACCACCGTGCTGCTCGAGGCGTTCAACGCCGGCCGGGACGGCGACGGCGACGCCGCGAGCCGGGTGGACGAGATCCACCTCGTCACGACCGAATTCGTTTCGATGCTGACCCAACGGCCCTCGGTGCGCCGCCTGCTGCCCCTGCAGGTCGAGGAGACGGAAGAGCCATCCCCGGCCGGCCCGCTGCCGCAGTACGAGTTCGAGCCGGGGCCGACCGAGGTCCTCGACGCCCTGATGCCGCAGTACGTGGCGAGCCGGATCTACTACGCGATGCTGGAGGCGGCGGCGTCCGAGCTGGCCTCCCGCCGGCGCGCGATGAAGGCGGCCACGGACAACGCCGGCGACCTGATCGAGCGGCTGACCCGTGAGGCGAACAACGCGCGGCAGGCCGAGATTACCCAGGAAATCAGCGAGATCGTCGGCGGCTCCAACGCGCTGGCCGGCGCGAGCGCAAGGAGTGAGTGAGGAAATATGACCGCGACCGCAGAAGACACCGCCGAGAGCGGCGAGACCGCCGCGGGCACCGGCCGCGTCGCCAGGGTCACCGGCCCCGTCGTGGACGTAGAGTTCCCGGCGGATGCGATGCCCGAGATCTATTTCGCGCTGCACGTCGACGTGACGCTCGGCGACACGACGAAGACGCTGACGCTCGAAGTCGAGCAGCACCTCGGCGACGACCTGGTCCGGACGGTTTCCATGGAGCCCACCGACGGTCTGGTGCGCGGCGCCGAGGTGACCAACACCGGCGCGCCGATTTCCGTGCCGGTGGGTGACGTCACCAAGGGGCACGTGTTCAACGTCCTCGGGGAGACGCTCGACGTGCCGACCTCGTCGTTGGACGTGACCGAACGGTGGCCGATTCACCGCGACCCGCCGCCGCTGGATCAGCTTGAGGCCAGGACGGAGATGTTCACCACCGGCATCAAGGTCATCGACCTGCTCACCCCGTACGTGCGGGGCGGGAAGATCGGGTTGTTCGGCGGTGCCGGGGTCGGCAAGACCGTGCTGATCCAGGAGATGATCCGCCGGGTGGCGCTGAACTTCGGCGGGGTCTCCTGCTTCGCCGGGGTGGGGGAGCGGACCCGCGAGGGCAACGACCTGTTCCTGGAGATGACCGAGTCCGGCGTCATCGACGACACCGCGCTGGTGTTCGGCCAGATGGACGAGCCGCCGGGCACCCGGCTGCGGGTCGCGCTGTCCGCGCTGACCATGGCCGAGTACTTCCGCGACGTGCAGGGGCAGGACGTGCTGCTGTTCATCGACAACATCTTCCGGTTCACCCAGGCCGGGCTCGGAGGTGTCCACGCTGCTCGGCCGGATGCCGTCGGCGGTCGGCTACCAGCCGACGCTGGCCGACGAGATGGGCCAGCTGCAGGAGCGGATCACCTCCACCCGCGGCCACTCGATCACCTCGATGCAGGCGATCTACGTGCCCGCCGACGACATCACCGACCCGGCGCCGCACACCGTGTTCGCCCACCTGGACGCGACGACCACGCTGTCCAGGGAGATCACCGAGAAGGGGATCTACCCGGCGGTGGACCCGCTAGACTCCACGTCACGGATCCTGGACGCCAGGTACATCGGCCAGGAGCACTACGACGTGGCCCGCGAGGTGCAGCGGATCCTGCAGCGGTACCGTGAGCTGCAGGACATCATCGCCATCCTCGGCGTCGACGAGCTCGGCGAGGAGGACAAGATGACCGTGCAGCGGGCCAGCCGGATCGAGCGGTTCCTGTCCCAGCCGATGTACGTGGCCGAGCAGTTCACCGGCCAGGAGGGTGTCTTCATCCCGCTGGAGGAGACGATCTCCTCCTTCAAGGCGATCACCGAGGGCAAGTACGACAACCTGCCCGAGCAGGCGTTCTACATGTGCGGCGGGATCGAGGACGTGGAGAGAAAGGCCAGGGAGCTGGAACGGTGACGTTGCACGTAGCGCTGGTCGTGCCCGACCGCGAGCTGTGGTCGGGCGAGGCCAGGACGGTGATCGCGAAGACCACCGAGGGCGATATCGGCGTGCTCACCGGCCACGCGCCGGTGTTCGGCGTCCTGGCCGAGGGCAGCCTGGTCGAGATCCTCAACGACGACGCCGAGCCCGGTGCGGGCCGCGGTCAGCGGCGGGTTCCTGTCGGTGGCCGACGACCAGGTGTCGATCCTGGCCGCGCAGGCCCTGCTCGGGCGAGGAGGTCAACGCCGATGAGGCCCGCGGGAGCTTGACAACTCGACTCGCCGACGCGGAGCCGGGCCCGGAGGAGCCGGCCGAGGCCAAGTACGCGAGGGCGCAGCTGCGGGCGCGGGCCGGGCTTAACGCTCGGTGGGCGGGGCGCTGGCGCTGGATGCGGCCTGGCTCTTCGCCGCCTTTCTCGTCGTGCTCGTGCTGGCCGCCGTCGGCATGGCCGCCCGGCGGTTCCTGCTCGAGCGCGGCGGCGGCACGGTCGAGTGCGGTCTGCGCAAGGGGAGCGGGCCCTGGCGCCTCGGCGTGGCGTCGTACCGAGCGAGGAGCTCCACTGGTTCAGCATGTTCCGGGTGACCATGCGCCCGGAGGAGGCCTTTCGCCGCCGGGACCTGACCGTGGTGTCGCGCCGTCTGCCCAGCGACGCCGAGGCGGCCAGCCTGGGACCCGGGCATGGTCGTGGTGGAGTGCGAGCTGCGGTGCTGACGCCAGCAGCCGGTTGCGCCCGGCCGGGCGGGCCGACCCGTCGAGCTGGCCCTGACCGAGTCGGCGCTGACCGGCCTGCTCGCCTGGCTCGAGGCCGCGCCGCCCGGCACCCACCTCGGCCCGCGCGCTGTAATACGAACGGCGGCAGCCTCGCCAGACGGCTGCCGCCCGCTCAGCCCCGTTCGCCGCCTGGCTTCCACAGCACGTCGTCGTGGCCCAGCGTTGGCCTGCCGGGACAGGATGAACAGCAGGTCCGACAGCCGGTTCAGGTACCTGGCGGGCAGCGGGCTGACCGATTCGCCGTGCTCGCCGGCCGCGGCCCACGCGCTCCGCTCGGCCCGCCGGGTGACGGTCCGGGCCATGTGCAGCAGCGTCGGCCCCGGGCTTCCGCCGGGCAGCAGGAAGCTGCGCAGCGTGGGCAGGTCGGCGTTGTAGGCGTCGCACTCGCCCTCCAGCCGGGTGATGTAGGCCTCGTCGATCCGCAGCGGCGGGTAGGGCGGCGGCGTGTCGGTGACCGGGTTGGCCAGGTCGGCGCCGACGTCGAAAAGCTCGTTCTGCACCCGGGTGAGCAGCGCGGACATGTCCGGGGCCAGCTCGCCGAACGTGACGGCCATGCCGATGGCGCAGTTGGCCTCCTCGACGTCGGCGTAGGCGGCCAGCCGCGAATCGGTCTTGGCCGTGCGGCTGCCGTCGGCCAGCGCGGTGCTGCCGTCGTCGCCGGTGCGGGTGTAGATGCGGGACAGCACGACGGGGTTTTCGCTGCGGTTTCGCGACATGACCCCACCCTAAGGGAATCCGCGCACGCCTGGCGCGAGCCGCACCGCCGCCACATGCGATAAAAAGTGATCCAGAGCGATTGACCTGCGGCTGTTCCCATTCAGCGAACGATGTGACATCGTATGAACACGATGAGTGAGTCCCGCGAGTAATCAGCAGCTGGCTCGCGACACGCATAGGTTCCAGCTGCGTCACTGTGCGTGTCTGACCGCGCGCATCAGTGCGACACCTCAGCCTGTCGGCACCTCAGCCCGTCGGCATGTCAGCGCCCGGTGGAACATCGTCCGGGTTCAGGTCCGGCGGTCTCGGGGGCCCGCCGGACCCGAGCTCGCCCGCCGCTCGACGCGCCCCCGGCACGCCCCGGCTCGACTCGCCCCGGCCCGCCCCGCGCCCCGCCCCGCCACGCCCCGATCCGGCTCGACTCGGCCGCCCGGCAGCGTTATTGTTCCCTTGATCCCGTTAGGGAGGCCGCCGTGTATGACTACATCATCGTCGGCGCCGGAAGCGCGGGCTGCGTGCTGGCGGCGCGCCTGTCCGCTGATCCCAGCGTCAGCGTCTGCTGCTCGAAGCCGGACCGGCCGATGACGCCGCCGAGATCCGCGCTCCCGCCGCGCTGAGCCGGCTGTTCCAGAGCGCCTACGACTGGAACTACCTGACCGTCCCGCAGCACCGCGCGGCCGGGCCGGTCCATCTACTGGCCGCGGGGCAAGGTCCTCGGCGGTTCGTCCTCGATCAACGCGATGATCTACATCCGCGGCAGCCGGCACGACTTCGAGACCTGGCGGGACGAGTACGGCTGCGCCGGCTGGGGCTATGAGGACCTGATGCCCTACTTCCGGCGGGCCGAGGACAACTCGCGCGGCGCGTCGCGCCTATCACGGCTCGGGCGGCCCGCTCGCGGTCACCGATCCGCGGTACAAGTCCCCGGCCTGCGCGGCGTTCATCGCGGCGGCGCGGGAGCAGGGCGCGGTGGCCAACGACGATTTCAACGGCCCGCGCCAGGACGGCGTCGGCTGGTACCAGCTCACCCAGCGGGACGGCCGCCGTTGCTCGGCCGCCACCGCCTACCTGCACCCGGCCATGTCCCGGCCGAACCTCACCGTGCTCACCGGCGCCCTGGTCACCAGGGTCATCATCGAGGGCGGCCGGGCCACCGGCGTGAGCTACCTGCGCCACGGCCTGGCCGAGACCGCGCAGGCCAACGCCGAGGTCATCCTGTCCGGCGGCGCGGTCAACAGCCCGCAGCTGCTGATGCTGTCCGGCATCGGCCCGGCCGACCACCTGATCGAGATGGGCATCAACGTGCTGGCGGACAGCCCGGGCGTGGGCGCCAACCTGTCGCGACCACCCGGTGCTGCCGGTGATGTGGTCCACGCCGCAGGCTGCGCGGCCTGTGGGAGAAGAGCGGCAACGCCGGCGTGCTGCGCTGGCAGCTGACCCACCGCGGCCCGCTGACCTCCAACGTGGCCGAGTCGGGCGGCTTCGCCCACTCCGAGCCCGGGCTGCCCGCGCCGGACCTGCAGCTGCACGTGCTGCCCGCGCCGTTCCGCGACCAGGGCCTGGCCGACCCGGCCCAGCGCGCCATGACCGTGCTGGTCGGCCTGGTCGACGTGGCCAGCCGGGGCCGGATCCGGCTGCGCAGCGCCGATCCCAGGCACCGGCCGGCCATCGACCCCGGCTACCTGTCCGATCCCCGGGACGCCCGGGCGCTGGCCGCGGGCCTGAAGCTGGCCCGGGAGTTCGTCACGGCCAGGCCGATGGCGCGGATCTGCAAGACCGAGCTGGCGCCCGGCGCGCACGTCCGCTCCGACGGCGAGCTACTCGGCTACGTCCGGCACGAGCGTGGTGACCCTGTACCACCCGGTCGGGACCTGCGCGATGGGCGGCGAGATCCGGTGGGGCAGCGTCGTCGACCCCGAGCTGCGGGTGCGCGGCGTGACCGGCCTGCGGGTGGTGGACGCCTCGGTCATGCCGACCGTGCCGCGGGGCAACACCAACGCGCCGGTGATCGCCATCGCCGAGCGGGCCGCCGACCTCATCGCCGGCCGCGCCCCGCTGGCCGCGGTCGACCCCGCCGACCCGGTCGACGCGATGGTCATCGCCGGCCAGGCGCCGGCACCCGCTGGCCATCACCGGCGCCACCGACCCCGCCAGCCTGAACGAAACCAGCGCTACCGCCGCCGCGGCCGGTACAGCCGGCCGTGCAGCAGCGTGACCAGCGTCACCAGCCGCCGCATGTCCGCGTCGGTGCGGCCGAACGAGGTCAGGTTCACCAGCGGCCGCATCCGCTGCCGGGTGATGGCCTTGGCCCGGGCGAACTCCCGCAGCCCGTCCGGCGCCGTGGATCCGGCCGAACCCGGACTCGCCCACCCCGCCGAACGGCAGCGCCGGCACGGTCACGAACCCGAGCACCGAGTTGACCGAGGTCATCCCGCTGCCGCAACGCCCGTGCCGCGGACATCGCCGCGATGCGGTCCTTGGTGAACACCGCCGACCCCAGCCCGTACCGCCCCGCGTTGGCGAACGACACCGCCTCGGCCAGGTTGACCACCGGTGTCACCGTCACCGTGGGACCGAACGTCTCCTCGGTCACCGCCGCGCTGTGCTCGGGCACGTCGGTCAGCACCATCGGCCGCACGTACGGCGCGTCCCCGGCGGCCGCCGTGCCGGTCCACCGTCCGGCCCCGCGCCCGGCCAGCCCCGCGAGCCGGCCGCCCCGGGCCAGCGCGTCGGCCACGTGCTTGGCCACGATCTCGCCCTGCGCCGGCGAGGTCATCGGCCCGTAGGAGGCGCCCGGAGTCCGAGCCCGGCCGCAGCGCGGAGACCCGCTGCGTCAGCCGCTCCAGGAACGAGTGGTACACCGCGTCGGCCACGTAGACGCGCTCGATCCCGATGCAGGTCTGGCCCGGCGTTGGACATCGCGCCCCAGGCGGCGGCGTCGGCCGCCGCGTCCAGGTCGGCGTCCGCCGCCGACCAGCAGGGCGTCCTTGCCGCCGCACTCGGCGATGACCGGGGTCAGGGTGTCCGCGGCGGCGGCCATCACCTTGCGCGCGGTGGCCGCGGAGCCGGTGAACGCGATCTTGGCCACGCCGCTGCGGGCCAGCGCCTCCCCGGTCGAGCCGGCCCCGGTGACCAGCTGCAGCACCGGCTGGTCGCTTCGGCGAAGATGCCCAGCGCCTCGCCGAACGACCGGACCAGCCACTCCCCGGTGGCCGGGGTCAGCTCGGACGGCTTGAACACCACCGCGTTCCCGGCCGCCAGCGCGTACGCGATCGAGCCCACCGGGGTGAACACCGGGTAGTTCCACGGCCCGATCACGCCGACCACGCCGAGCGGCTGGTACTCCACCGTGGCGGCCTGGTTGATGGCGGCCAGCCCGCTGCGGACCCGGCGCGGGCGCAGCACCCGCCGGGCGTGCCGGGCGGCCCAGTCGATGTGCAGGATGGCCAGGATGATCTCGAGCCTGGCGTCGTCCAGCGGCTTGCCGGTTTCTTCGTGCACGAGCTGGGCGAGCCGGCCCATGTACCTGGTCAGGTGCGACTTCCAGGCGAGCAGCCGGATCCGCCGCCCGGACCGGGCCGAGCCCGGCCCACCACACCGCTGCCTCGCGCGCCGCGGCCACCGCGGCATCGACTTCTCGGCGCGAATGGATGGGGAAGGTGGCCAGCACTTCCCCGGTCGCCGGGTTGACTGTCTCAAGCATCGCTGCCCAGTAAAGCATCGCCGCCAGGCCCGGAGCTACGCTGGGGCCAGACCGGATCAAGGGGGACCGCTTGCCGCCGCGCCCGTACGTGCTGCTGAGCTGCGCCACCTCGGCCGACGGCTACCTGGACGACGCCAGCCCGCGCCGGCTGATCCTGTCCGGGCCCGCTGACCTGGACCGGGTGGACGAGGTCCGGGCGGGCTGCGACGCGATCTGCGTCGGCGCGCAGACGGTCAGCACGGACAACCCGCGGCTGCTGATCCGCGACCCGCGCCGCCGCGCCCGCCGCGCCGCCCGCGGCCTGCCCGCGCACCCGGCCCGGGTCACCCTGACCGCCTCCGGCGACCTGGACCCGGCGGCCGAATTCTTGCCCCCGGCGCCCTCCGCCTGGTGTACTGTGCCACCCCCGCGCTCGCCCCGCGCCCGGGCCCGGCTGGGGGACCCGCCGTGCTCATCGACGCCGGCGACCCGCTGTCCGCCGGGGCCATGCTGCGACGATCTGGCCGAACGAGCCGTGGCTCGCTCCTGGTCGAAGGCGGCGCCCGCGTCCTGGGGGACGTTCCTGGCGGGCGCGACCTGGCCGATGAACTCCAGCTCGCCATCGCCCCGTTCTTCGTCGCCGACCCGGGCGCGCCCCGGCTCAACCTCCCCGCGAGCTCCGCCGGTCCGGCAGACCCCATGACCCTCGCCGAGGCGCGCCGGGTCGAGGAGATGGTCCTGCTGCGGTACCTGCTCGGGCCCGGCGGCCCGGATCACCGGTTCCTGCGCTGGGCGGTCGAGCTGTCCCGGCTGTGCCCGCCGTCGCGCGACCGCGTTTTCCGTCGGCGCGGTCATCGTCGGCGAAGACGGCGAGGTGCTGGCCACCGGGTTCTCCCGCGAGCAGGAGGAGCACGATCACGCCGAGGAGGTGGCGCTGCGCAAGCTGCGGGCCGCCCGGGCCCGCACGGCCCCGGCTCGGCACGCCACCCTGTACAGCTCGCTGGTGCCGTGCGGGGCCCGCGCGTCGCGCCCGCTGACCTGCGTCCAGCACATCGTCGCGGCCGGCATTCCCCGGGTCGTCTTCGCCTGGCGCGAGCCCGCCCTGTTCACCGCGGGCGAGGGCGCCGACCAGCTCCGCGCGGCGGGCGTCGAGGTGATCGAGGTCCCCGAGCTAGCCGCCCGGGCTCGTTCGGTCAATGCTCACCTGGTGCGGGGCCGACCGTGGCTAGACCCGGCATGAGACGGTGAACGACTTACCGTTGACGGCGGAGACGACGATGTTCGGGTTCCCGCCCACGACCTTGACCGGCTTCAGGCTGCCCAGCGCCGAGCCGTCCACGGTGTCTCCTGTGACGTTCGCCAGGGTGACCGGCTTCGGGCAGGAGAAGGTGTCGGGGACCTCCACGACGGTCTCGGCCGAGGACCTGGCCGCGCCGGACAACGCCTTGGTCGCGGTCTGGGTCCAGCCCTGGGTCACGTTGCTCAGCGTCAGCGTGAAGTCCTGGCTCTTGTAGCTCACCGAGGCCTGCGAGGCTGTCGCCCGGCCTTGAGGGGCTTGCTGAAGTCCACCGGAGCGGACCGGGTACAGCTCGTACCAGCCGAAGTACTCGGCGTCGCGCCGGCGCAGTAGGCCTCGGCGCCGACCTGCTCCACGGTGGCGGAGGAGTAGCCGTCCAGGCCCGGTCCAGATGGCGACGTAGGTACCCGAGGTGGCGCAGCTCACGGCGGGCATGGTCCAGTCCGCGGTCGTGCTGGTGTAGGTGGCCCCGGTCACGGCGTAGCCGTACCAGTCACCCGGGTCCGTCGTGGCGGACGCGGTGGCGGCCGGGCCGAGGACGGCCCAGGCCGCGATGACGCCAGCGGCCATTAAACCGCCGGCGGCCCGCCGGGTTCGGCGGCGGATGCTCGGTGCGCTCATGCTTCAGCGGTATCACAGTTCACGCCCGCCGACCAGGCCCAGCCGGCCGCCGGAGGTGGCCCCGGGGCCGGTAACCATGCTAAGAACGACGAGTGGTACTCGCGTGACGGCCTCCGAGCTGCGCCGGTCCAGGGTCGCGGTCGTCGGCTACTTTTTCATCCTCGGCGTCGCCACGGCGACGTGGAGTGTCAGGCTCCCGGCCATCAAGGCGGCGCTGCACCTGAGCGACGGACGGCTGGGCCTGGCGCTGTTCGCCTACCCGGTCGGCAGCGTGGCCACGCTCGTGCTGAGCGGGCGGATCGCCGACAGGTTCGGCACGGTCCGGGTGCTCAGGCTCGCCGGCGTGCTTGTCCCGGTCGCGATCATCCCCATCGCGGTAGTCCGTGACCTGCCCGCGCTGATGGCGGCGCTGGCCGTCTACGGGGCGATGGCCGGGCTCCTCGACGTGGCCATGAACGCCGCCGCGGCCCAGCTCGAGCTCGGTTACGACCGTCCCATCATGTCCTCGCTGCACGCCGGTTACAGCATCGCGGGCCTGGCCGGCGCCGGGATCGGCGGCCTGTCGGCGTGGCTGGGGATCGGCCTGCTTCCGGCCTTGGCCGCCACCGGCGCCGCGCTGGTCGTGCTCGGCCTGCTGGCCGGGCCGCGGGTCCGCCTCCCGGCGATCGCACCGCGCCCGCCGCGGCCGGAGGATCCGCCGCTCCGCTCGGTGCGGCAGATTTCGGCGGTGATCTGGGTGCTCGGCCTGCTCGCGCTGGCCGGGCAGGTCGGCGAGGGCTCGGCGGGGGACTGGAGCGCGGTCTACCTGCACGTCAACCTCGGCACGTCCTCCGGCGTCGCGGCCGCCGGGCTGGCCGCGTTCTCGGTCACCATGGCCGCCGGGCGGCTGGCCGGGGACCGCCTGGCCAGCCGGTTCGGTTCGGTTGCGCTGGTGCGCGCCAGCGGCCTGCTGGCCGGCCTCGGGCTGGCCGCCGGGCTGCTGGCCGGCGGCAAGGTCGCCGCCATCGCCGGCTTCGCCCTGCTCGGCGCGGGCCTGGCCGGTATCTTCCCGCAGATCGTCACCTCGGCGGCTCGGCTGGACCCGGAGCACGCCGGCCGCAACATCGGCCGGATCGCGGCGGTGGCCTACTCCGGCCTGCTCACCGGCCCGGTCGTCATCGGCGCGATCGCCTCAGGTGTAGGCCTGCGCAACGCGCTGCTTGTCCCGGCCGCCCTGGCCGTCCTGGTCGCCGTCACGGCCGGCGTCATGCGGTCACGATGACGACGCCCCGGGCTCGTAGCCCGTTCAGCCAGTACGGGTGCGAAATGCGCTGGACCCGGAGTGGGACGCTCGATTCGAGCCAAGCTCCGCGGCCGCATTCGACAAGATCAGCCACGAGGTGCGCTGTCGGCTGTTCCGGTGGCCTTAGCCGGGCACGGAGGCGGCGCGGGGAAGGGCACGGGACTTCTGGCCGCTTCGGTCAGCCGACAGCGAGGACTGCTACCGGCACATCGGAGTACGTGGTGGTCCCGTCACCCAGGTCGCCGGTGGAAGTTGTCCCCCCAGCAGTCGACGTGGCTGGTCGACAGCCGGGCGCAGAAGCCATAGTAGCTGCTGACCAGCACGGCGGCGTTCGTGATGGTATCCACGGCCACCGGCACCTCGGAGCTCGTGGTGTTCCCGTCGCCCAGCTCGCCGTAGAAGCCGAACCCCCAGCAGTCGACGTGCCCGGTCGACAGCAGGGCGCAGAAGCTATACGTCGATCCGACCACGGCCGCGGCCGTGGTGATGTCGCTGACTGGCACCGGTACATCGGAGCTCGTGGTCGGTCCCGTCGCCGAGGTCGCCGTATTCGTTGGCCCCCCAGCAGCTCATGTGACCTGTCGAGAGCACGGCGCAGAAGGTCGGGCCGAGGCCCTCGCTGCCGACCGCCGTGGCATCGCTGATGCCAGTAACGGCGGCCGGCACATCCGAGTTTGTCGCGGGTGTTCCCCGGCCGAGCACACCAGAGTCGTCGGCTCCCCAGCAATCCACCGGGCCCGTCGAGAGCACGGCGCAGTAGGTCGCGCTGGGGGTGTCGCCGGCGACCACCTTGGCGTCAGTGATACCGGTAACCGCGCCCGGCACATCGGAGTAGTTCGCCTTGGGGGTCGCGCGGCCGAGCTCGCCGAAGCTGTTATCCCCCCAGCAGTCGACGTGGCTGGTTGAAAGCAGGGCACAGAAGCCCTCTAGCCGCTGGTCAGCACGGCGGCGTTCGTAATGGTAGCCACGGCTACCGGTACATCGGAGTTCGTGGTGGTCCCGTTGCCAAGCTCGCCAAGGAAGTTCTACCCCCAGCAGTCGATGTGCTTGGTCGACAGCAGGGCGCAGAAGCTGTCGTGACCCTCGGAATATCCTCCGATGACCGCGGTGGCCGTGGTGATGTCCTTGACCAGCACCGGCACATCGGAGTTGGTGGTGGTCCCGTTGCCGAGCTGGCCGTAATTGTTGAACCCCCAGCACTTCACCTGGCCCGTCGAGAGCACGGCGCAAAAGCCGCTATTGTTATTGCTGGCGATTGCCTTGGCATCGCTGATACCAGTAACCGCGACCGGTACATCGGAGTTGGTGGTGGTCCCGTTGCCGAGCTGGCCATAGTGGTTGTAGCCCCAGCAATTCACCTGGCCCGTAGAGAGCAGGGCGCAGTCGCTCGTGCTGAGGTTATTGCTGGCAACGGATAGCACGTTTGCGAGCGCGGCTGCAGCTATGTGCGGGCTAGCGCTGGCCGCGGCGGGTGCAGCTAGGCTGCCGACGCCCACCACCCCGGCCAGAGAGGACAAAGACCCAGCGCGCAAGCCGGATCCTTCCACGCTCTTGAACCGCCCCCATCACGTGCCCCCTCTACGCTTACCGATAGTTTCCCATACGGCGAGAATTGTCAATACATAAGACCGGTTAGCGCAAGCCGGTGCTTTTATGTTTGTGCTGGGTCGGATGAGGTTTGGTGGCAGCAGTTCTGGGGGTAGTGTTCTGGCTGGGGTTATTGCTGGATTTGCGGGCACCGAAACGATGCTGACGAAGTCGAGGTCACGGAACCGGAAACGGGCGAAACGCTGTTCCTCGGAGCCGTTCCTGACGCCGGCCTCGACCTGATTTCGGGCCACGGACCGGTTTCATAGAGCGCCAGTCCCGTCGATCGGGATCGCCTCTCCAGCATCACCCCGCAGCTTGCCCGCTCGCGAAGATCACACATTCGGGGCGATGCCTACGGCGATAGCGGACGCCTCGCAGAGCCTCATCTTCTCGCCTGGCGCATCTGCGCCCCGAGGTCCTGGGGCCAGACGTAGCCGATGAGATCACTTCCAGCGTCGGCGACCAGCAGGCAGCCGGAACTCGATCGCGCCACGGCGCCGATCCTCGCAACAACCCCACGCAGCACTGCGCCAAAGGCCCGGAGCAGCGGCCCGGGCCTCGGCCAGTCCCCGTCGACCGCGCGCCGGACTACCACGTCAATTCCTCGCGGCGTGCCCACCACGCCTCGGCGGCGTCCATCGCTCTCTCCGCCTCGGACAAGCCCACTGTTCCGTGTACTCCGATTCGCTCATCCATAAACCCGGCCGTTGCGACCCAGTGCAGGGGAATCAAGGTGATCTGCGCCGGGAGGAACCGGCGCTCGTCGGGCGTCACGGGTTCGGGAGCGGAACTGTCGTAGGCGTCGCAGAGTTCGCGGAGGTCGACGTTGGCGCCACTCTCAGATGCCCAGTACAGGCTGCCGGCTACGTCGTAGAGCCGCTCCCGGATGCGCACGAAATCCAGATCGAGATTCAACCAGGAGCCATCCGACAGTTGGACCGCGTTGCCGAGCTTGTAGTCGCCGTGGATCGGAGCGAGCGGGAGCTCGACGCCGCGCCGGGCTCTGCCCAACTCGTCGAGGAGGAGCTTGGCCCGGCGCACCACGGGCTCGGCCCCAGCGCCCAGACCGCGACGCGTGAAGCCGAGCCAGTAGTGCAACTGGCGGCTGGTTCGGTGGTCGTCGAGCGGCTGAGGCAGGTCCGGCTCCCAGGTCGCGCGCAGCACCGCGTGCAGGCGGCCGAGCTCCTCGAACAACCGCAGGTACGACTCCTGGCTTGGGTTTGGCTGCACATGCGGGACAAATTCTTCGAGTTCCGCCCAGCGGCCACCGACCCTGGCCAAGTCCCGGCCGAGGATCGGCACTGGCTGGGCGACCCGGATCCCTGCCCGCTGGAGTCGCTCGCGCAGCCGGCGCAACCCCGCCACGCGGCCGCGCGTCGCCCATGGTCGATGCACACGCAGGACGAGCGGTTCAGCGGCGTCGAGCCGGACGTTGAGGTTGAACTCGCCGCCGATGTCTTGCCACGTCCTGGCAGGCGCGACCTGATCGAGCAGCGCTGCGACCGCGGGGTCATCGGTGCTGGCTCTTGGCCCGAACCAGCTGGGCGGTGGTGGAGGTGGTGTCAAAGCTTAGGTCCTAATGAGAGTGGAGCTTCGCTGGAAGCACGCAAGCACACGCCTCGGATCGAGGAGGACTCTCCCCAAGACACTTGTGATCGCATCCTAGAATTCGCAAAGTACCCTTGTTGGTAAACAGGGTCCCGCGGGCGTTGAGCCATCACTAGGCCCGATGAGGGCCGCGTCCCATACCATTCACCAGCTGACGCCGAGGTGCTGCAGAACGCCGGGTCCGGGAAGGTGGTCGTCGAAGACCTCCCTGCAGGCCGACCACATTCCGTAGTGGCCGTCATTGGGCACTGGCCGCCAGCGGACAGTTTCAGATGACCACCGACATTGGAGGCCCCACGCCGGGCGGAGCAGCAGCGGCTGACGCCATGATCCTCCGATGCCCCGCACCCCTATCCGCGGACTATTCGGACAGGAGATGAGAAGGGGCCCTTGGAGACAGACGGCGCCTAATCGGCCGTGTACAGTGCCCTGACCGTAGCGTCCCAACGCCGGCCACTGATAGTAACGATGACCGGCCCGATCTTGGGCCACGGCAGCAGCGTCGGCTTGGGTAATACGGCCGAACGGACAGCCGGCCGCGCTGCGCCTTCAGTTCCGCCGCGAAGATACCGGCAGCGCTGGACTCCGCATGAAGCGGGCTCGATTCCGCATCTGTCATGTCTGCTCCGCTTCGTCCAGGGCGGCTAGCGCTGTCACCCGCCCTCTTCAAGCCGCACGGCATCGTTCTTCAGGAGGCACTGGCAGAGAGCCGGCCAATCATCATCATGCTGATCGTGTCGTCCGTTAGATCGGGTACTCGCTGGGGGTGGTGGTGAAGGTCCGTCCGGCCGGGGTGCGCCAGACCAGGACACCTGGTTCAGGCTGAGTGAGCTGCCACCCTTCGGCCTGCTTACACCTGTGATGGTGCCGGCACAGCGGGGCCAACCCGCACTCGCACGTGATCCCCCCCGCGTCCCACGCCACGGTGTGATCCAGGTCGCACCGGGCCGCCGGGCGCCCGCATCCCGGTGCGCTGCACCGGGTGCTCCGCGCCCGGATCAGGTGCTGGAGTTTGCGGCTGGGCCGATACCCGCTCTCGGCGTGCTGATGGTCGCAGGACCCACGGGCGATCGGGGTGAGCCGGACGCGCAGGCTGCGTAGGTACTCCTGGGCCAGGGTGCCGGGCGGGGGTCGCTGATCCGGCCCGCCGCTGGTGTCGCAGGTGGTGCCGGGACTGGCTGTGTCCGATGGTGTGTGAGATTCCGGGCCTGGTGGTTCCGGGCCTGGGTGGTTCCGGGCCTGGTGGTTCCGGGCCTGGTGGTGCGGGGCTACGGCCGGGAGCGCAACCGTGGGCGGCGGCGGTCCCGTCGGGGTGCAGCGCGGTCACGCACCAGCGGGTGTGCGGGCTGCGGGCGGCCGCGGCGATCAGGTCCCGGGCGGTCCCGGCGTCCAGCAGCCCGAACCCGGCGGCCTCGCCGGGGGTGCCGGACTCGCCAAGTATGGTGGCCAGCGGCATGGTGATGTTCACCAGCGCGGCCAGACACGGGCCTGAGTCCTTCGCCGACGGGCGGGCGTGACCGTCCGGGCCGGTCCCGGCCGGACCGCCGTCCGGTCGTGGACCAGAGCCGCCGTTCCTGCCGGTCTCGCCCTGCGGTCCGTCCGGCCCCTCTGCGGGTCGCTGGCCCTGGTCAGGTGCGGAGCCGGCCACCAGCCGGCTATCGCGTTCCTGCAGCAAGTCCAAATAGGCTCGGACACGTAGTTCCCGCAGCGTGCCCGGCATCCTGGCGGCGCGCAGCTCCAGGGCCCGCTGCTCCACGTGCTGCCATGAGGCCAGTACTTCATCGGAGGGCAGTTCCCGGGCGGTCATCCCGGCGTTCCCGGATTCCTCCCGGAACGGCCGCACATGCGCCTCTTCCTTCCGGCGTGCCTGCTTGCGGCGCTCCGCGGACTCCGGGTCTAGCGTGAGGGTCAGCTTGACAGCGGCGGCACGCAGCTCACCGTAGGTCTTGACCTGCGCGGCGGCGGCCAGCACCGGGTCGGCCCGGGCGGCGTCGGCGACGGACAAATAGATGGTCTGCTCGTAGATGATCTTGGCGTGGACCGGATCGATAAGCCCGGCGCCCAGTGCGGCAAAGGTGACCGGCAGCCGCTCAGCGAGGGCGCACGCGTAGGACATCCGGTCCGCGGCGCTCATCCAGGTCAGCCGCAATTCCCCGGCGACTTCATCGGCCAGGAACTCGCTGAACTGGATCTGGTCATCGGCGGCAGGCGCAGCCGAGGCGGCGCCGGTCCCAGCAGGGGTACCGGCAGTTCCGGTACCGTCCGGCTTCTGCGCGGCGGTCGGCCCGGGCGTGGTGGGAGGATGCTGAGGGGCGGGCTGGTCCTGGGCCGGGGGCTGGCCTGAGGTGGCGGGACGGTTCGGGCGCCCGCGGCGGTCCGGGACGGCGGGGTGACGGACGGCGAGTTCGCGCATAGCGGAGAACTCCAGCCACGTCCCCCACGACGCCATCCGGCGCCCGGCGGACATCACCGCGTACAGGCACTCCTTCGAGGTCCGGGCCAGCCCCAGGCCGTCGCTGTCGACGAGCGCAGCGGCCACCCCGGCCAGTACCGGGCCGGCCTCCACCGCTCCGGCCTCCCCGGTAGCGAACCGGGACAGGTCCGCCGGCCCGGCCGGTACGCAGACGAACAGACCCTGCCCAGGCCCTTCCGCTGGCAGCACATCCTGCGCCCCGTTCCCGCGTTCGGGTCGCGGCGAGGAACCCTCAGGCTCCTCGCCGCCGGGCCCGCCTGGCGGGAACGGTTCCGTGGGCATGAGCCCCCCTTCGTTCGGGAGATTCAGGCTGGTTACTGACACCACCACTATATCGAACTCATAGTCGAATCTCTACTTCGAATGGCCTGTTTCTCCGCGAATTCCTCGAGCGCCGGGAGTCTGCCGAGATCCTGACCCTCACGCAGGCCGCGGCAGCCGTCGGCATAACCCCCGTAGCCCCGGGCGTAAGGGATCGTTAGGCTGTGGGGGTGACCGCCAGGCCGAGACAGGTGTTCGGTTTCTCCGGGGTCCTCAAACGCCCCCCGGGTGAAAAAAGTGACCCGGCGTTCCTTGAGTACGCGGTGAGCCTCGCCGCTGGCGACGGGAAGAAACGGGTCTGCTTCATCCCGACGGCCACCGGTGATTCTCCGTTCGCCATCGAAGCGGTGACCGAGGTTTTCGCCGGCCGCCAGGACGTCGACTTCAGCGTGCTCACGCTGTTCACGCAGCCCAGCGTGCCCGATGTCGAGGCGCATCTGATGGCGCAGGACGTCCTGCTGGTCGGGGGTGGCAGCGTGGTCAACCTGATGGCGGTGTGGCGGGCGCACGGCCTGATTCCGGTCATGCGGCACTGCTGGGAGGCGGGGGTGGTTCTCGCCGGGTGGAGTGCGGGCAGCCTGTGCTGGCACCGCGGTGGGCCGACCGACTCGTTCGGCGACTCCCTGGCCGTCTTCACCGACGGCCTGGCCTCCTGCCCTACAGCAACGGGGTTCATGACTCGCTCGACGACCAGCCCCGCCGCCGCGTCTACCGCGAGTACGTAGCCAACGGCGAACTCCCGGCTGGGTACGCCACCGAGGACGGCGTCGGTCTGCACTACATCGGCACCGAACTGCATGAAGCCGTCGCCATGGTGGACGGTGCCCGGGCCTGGTGGGTGGAGCCGTCCCCCGGCGGCGGCTACCACGACGAACCGATCCCTCCACGCAGGCTCTAAGTGCCTGGCAGGGGCAGGGGCAGGGGCAGTCAGAACAGCGTGTTTTCCGGCAGCACGCCGCGCATGCGCTCGTAATCCAGGGTGACGCAGCGGATACCCCGGTCCTCGGCCAGGGTGCGCGCCTGCAGCTTGATCTCCTGGGCCGCGAAGATGCCCTGCACCGGGGCCAGCAGGGGGTCCCGGTTCAGCAACTCCAGGTACCTGGTCAGTTGCTCCACGCCGTCGATCTCACCGCGGCGCTTGATCTCCACGGCGACGCTGAGACCATCGGAGTCCCGGCACATCAGGTCGACCGGGCCGATCGGGGTCGGGAACTCGCGGCGGACCAGCC
The DNA here is from genome assembly GCA_963808315.1 of uncultured Actinomycetes bacterium. Taxonomy (GTDB): domain Bacteria; phylum Actinomycetota; class Actinomycetes; order Streptosporangiales; family Streptosporangiaceae; genus Palsa-504. The sequence continues at coordinate 30,447 of CAWEFK010000003.1, forward strand.
GCCAGCCGTCGCCGAGCAGGTGCAGCTGAGCCGCGAGCAGCTCCTGCAGGTGCGCCTCCACGCCGTCCTTGACCAGCCCAGGGTCGATCCCGAGGTCGACCGAGGTGTCGCTCAGCACCTCGGTGATCGTGATCGCGAGCGTCTCGCCCGCCTTGTTGGTGACCGACCACTGGCCCGCCGTCTCGGTGAACCGGCACGGCGGCGACATCCAGTTCAGCGGCTTGTACGAGCCGCCGTCCGAGTGCACGAGCACCGACCCGTCCGCCTTGACGATGAGCAGGCGGAGGGCCGACGGGAGATGAGCGGTGAGCCGGCCGACGTAGTCGACGCTGCACCGGGCGATGACGAGCCGCACGGTCAGCAACTCTACTGGCCTCCAGACGCAACCGGATGCGTACGGAGCCAAGCGGCTCACATAGGCTCGGAAGCCGTGAGCCCACGCCGGATCCGCCGCGAGCGCTCCGGCCCGCCGGACCCGGCTCCGCGTCCGGAGCGCGCCGAATCCTGGCCCGACGGGGACTGGGTGGTCCACCGGGTGACCGGCGCGGGAAACGAGAAGTCCTACCGTTGCCCGGGATGTGACCAGGAGATCATCCCCGGCGTTCCGCATGTCGTCGCCTGGCGGGCCGACGGTCTCCCCACCGGGCTCGGCGTGGCGGAGCGCAGGCACTGGCACACGACGTGCTGGCAAAACCGGCTGCGGCGCGGACAGCGACCCCGGAGGATCCGGAGGAGAAACCCGTGACCGACAGCCCCGTGACCGCGATCCGGGCCGCCACCGTGCTCCCGGCTAAGCGCACCCCGGTCACCTTGCCCACCGCGGACGGGCTGCGGCTGGTCGGTGAGCTGGCGCTGCCCGCCGACGCCGATCCGGTGGCCACGCTGATCTGCCTGCACCCGCTGCCCACACACGGCGGCATGATGGACAGCCACGTGCTGAAGAAGGCGGCGTTCCGGCTGCCGGCGCTGGCCCAGCTGGCGGTGCTCCGGTTCAACACCCGGGGCACGGCATCGGAGCAGGGGACCAGCGAGGGGACGTTCGGCGGGGGGAGGACGAGCGGTACGACGTGGCCGCCGCGATCTCCTACGCAGCCGCCGCCGGACTGCCCGGCCGCTGGCTGCTCGGCTGGTCGTTCGGCACCGAACTGGCGCTGAGATGGGGCCTGGATGATCCGGACGGCGGGACCAGGACCGGCCCCCAGATCGAGGGCGCGATCCTGCTGTCGCCGCCGCTGCACCGGACCACCGACGCCGACCTGGACCAGTGGGCGGCATCGGGCAAGCCGCTGACCGCGCTGATCCCGGAGTTCGATGACTACCTGCGCCCGGACGACGCACGGCGGCGGTTCGCCCGGGTGCCGTCGGCCGAGGTGATCGCGGTGGACCGGGCCAAGCACCTGTGGGTCGGGGAACCCTACGTGCGCATCGTGCTGAACGAGATCGTCCGGCGGGTGAACCCCGCGGCCCTGGTCCCGCCCGAGATCGACGCCTCCCGGCGCGGTGGGACGGCTAGGGGATCCCAGCGCCACCGCGCCCGGCCGCGGCTATCCCGAAGACGCCGCCGCTGCCCAGAGCCGGAACCGGGGTCCTGGCCAGCACGGCCCCGGCTCCGTGGCCCAGCACGCCCGCCGCGTACCTGCCGGCCAGTCGGCCGCCGTGGCCGGCTCGCCGGCCACGGCCACGCTCATCGTTCCCGCCCCCCGCCGAACCCCCGGCAGGAACAGCGCGGCGCCCGCCGCCGCAGCCACCGCGGCCGCGCCGACCCAGACCGCCGGGGCCAGGCCGGAGACGAACGCCGCCCCGCTGGCGTAGCTGCCGCGCGCGGAGAACACCGCGCCAAGCACGGCGATCCCGAATACGCCGCCCAGTTCCCTGATCGCGTTGCTGGCCCCCGAGGCAATGCCCTCCTGGTCGCGCCGCACGGAGCTGAGCACCAGGTTGGCGACCGGGGTGATGAACAGCGACATGCCGACGCCGGAGATCACGAACGCCGGGACCAGCGTGGCGTAGGGCACGGTGGGGGTGGCCACCGCGGCCAGCCAGCCCAGCCCGATGGCCTGCAGGGCCAGCCCGGTGGCCAGCAGCGGCCGACCGCCGATGCGGTCGGACAGGGCGCCCGCGAACGGGGCGATGAGCACCGGCATCGCGGTCCACGGAAGCGTGCGCAGTCCGGCCTGCAGGGGGCTGTAATGGTGGACGACCTGCAGGAACTGTGCGAGCAGGAAGATGGAGCCGAACATCCCGAAGAACATGAGCAGCGAGGCCGCGTTGGTCAGGGCGAAGCCGCGGTTGCGGAACAGCTGCAGCGGCAGCATCGGCTCACGCGTCCGCAGTTCCCAGCCGACGAACGCCGCCACGAGCAGCCCGCCGATCACCAGAGGTGGCAGCACGGTGACGCTGGTCCAGCCGTAGTCGTTGCCGCGGACCACGCCGAGCACGATACCGAGCAAGCCCACGCTGGCCAGGACCAGGCCCGGCAGGTCCAGGCTGGTGGCCGGCCCGCGGCTCTCGGTGAGCCGGGCCCGGGCGATCGGCAGCAGCGCGACGCCGATCGGTACGTTCAGCCAGAAGATCCACTGCCAGGACGCGCCCTCGACCACCGCCCCGCCGACCAGCGGGCCGATCGCGATGGCCAGGCCGCCGACGGCGCCCCAGGCGCCGAGAGCCAGCCCGCGCCGCTGCGGGGACACCGCCGCCGACAGCAGCGTGAGCGTCAGCGGGATTACGATGGCGGCGCCGACGCCCTGGACGGCCCGCGCGGTCACCAGCCACCCGATGCCCGGCGCGAGCGCGGCCGCCGCCGAGCCGGCCGTGAACAGGCCCAGGCCGGTTACGAACATCCGCCTGCGGCCGTACCGCTCGCCCAGCGTGGCCCCGGTGAGCAGCAGCACCGCGAAGGTGAGGGTGTAGGCGTTGACCGTCCACTGCAGCCCCTCGAGGGAGGCGTGCAGGTGGTCCCGGATGGACGGCAGCGCCGTCGTCACCACGAGGTTGTCGAGCGAGGCCATGAACAATGCGGCCGAGGTCACGGCGAAGGTCCAGGCGGTACGGCCTTGCTTGTCATTTCTTTCCTCCTAGGAAGTGAGTAGTCACTAACTTAAGCGAGCAAAAAAAATGTCGAGCCTAGCGAGCACTCGGCGCGGGCCCGGCGGGCCCGGCGGGCTTCCCCGCCGGGTTCACTCCAGGCGTGGGTCGCGTTTTTCGGGCACCAGCTGGTCCAGCGCTCGTCGACGGAGGGCAGGTCCATCGCCGCGGCCACGTTAATCAGCATGCCGACGGCGAAGAAGTCCACGACATGCTGGAACGGCAGCCCGGTCAGCCTCTCGGTCAGCTCCCACAGCCCCTTGAATCCGGCCCGGGTCGCGGTCCGGACCTCCGGATCGTCGCAGGCGGCGTAGGCCTGCATCTGCAGCCGGAGCATGATGCGGTCGCTGAGGAGTTCCTCGTAGGCCTCGCCCATCGCCACCACTGCTTCCTCGCCGGTAAGGTCACCGGCCGCGGTCCTGAAGCAGTCCTGCAGGCGCTCGAAGCACCGGTCCACCAGCGCGATGAACAGGGCCTTCTTGGTCGGGAACAGGCGGAACAGGTACGGCTGGCTGATCCCGGCCCTGCGGGCCACCTCCTCGGTCGAGGTGCCCGCGAGCCCGTGAGCCGCGAACTCGGCCACCGCCGCCTCCAGGACCAGCTCGCGTCGCTGCGCGGCGGGCATCCGCTGGCGGCGCTCGGCGGCTGGCGGCGTCCGTTCGGTGGTCTCGGTCATGAGAATTAAGATAGTGATGACTCACTACATTTGTCAAGCCGCCTGGCCATGGGACCATGGCCACATGGACGACGAGCAGCAGGCCGACGAGCAGCAGGCCCGCGAGCAGCATGCCGATGAGCAGGCGACGGGCGAGCGGCTGGAAGTCCAGCGCACGATCCCGGCGGACGCGGCGGCGATCTTCCGGGTGCTGTGCGATCCGCAGGGACACGTGGCCATCGACAGCTCGGGAATGCTGATGGACGCGACCGGCAGCCAGTGCAGCGCGGCCGGGGACACCTTCGTCGTGCACATGGACCGCGAGGCGCTGAACGACGTCCCGATGGGCCAGCTACGACGTGACCGTTAACATCACCACGCTGGTTCCCGACCGGGAGATCGCGTGGACGATAAAGGGCCGGATCCGGCCGCAGATCGGTCACGTCTACGGGTACCGGCTCGAGCCGGCGGACCGGACGGAGCGGACGGCACGCTGGTCACCTCGTACTACGACTGGTCGGCCATCGATCAGCACTGGCGCGAAGCCGGCATCTTCCCGGTGATCCCCGAGGCGGCGCTGCGGGCCACCCTCGGGATCCTGGCCCGGACGGTGGCCCGCGGTTACCCGAAGGCCTACAATGCCTCGCAGGCTGCCCGCGACTGACCGAATCTTTGGTCTGACCGTCTTCGCTGCCTGGGCCGATTGACGCTCAGCTGACCGCCCTGGAGGGCCCCTTGGACCTGTTCGATCTCACCGGCAAGGTCGCCGTCGTTACGGGCGGGACCCGCGGGATCGGCCTGATGATGGCGCGCGGCCTGCTGCAGGCCGGTGCGTCGGTCTACGTCAGCTCGCGCAAGCCCGAGGCGGGTGACGCCGCGGTCGCCGAGCTCTCCCGCTCGGCCGCGTGGTCTCGCTTCCGGCTGACCTGGCGCGGCGAGGAGGAGTGCGTCCGGCTGGCCGCCGAGGTCGGCCGGGCCGAAGAGCGCAGTTCACATCCTGATCAATAACGCCGGCACCACCTGGGGCGCGGAGCTGGCGGACTTCCCGGCCTCCGCCTGGGACAAGGTCCTCGACCTGAACCTCAAGACGCCGTTCTACCTGACCCGGGCGTTCCTGCCCATGCTGGAGGCGGCGGGAACGCAGGACGACCCGGCCCGGGTGATCAACGTCGGCAGCATCGACGGGCTGCGGGTACCCGAGCTGCCGATCTACTCCTACTCGGCCAGCAAGGCCGGCCTGCACCAGCTCACCCGGGTGCTCGCCCGTGAGCTCGGGCCGCGGCATATCACCGTCAACGCGGTCGCGCCGGGGCCATTCGACTCCAAGATGATGGCGGCGACGCTGGCCGCGGCGGCGATCAGATCGCCGCCGCCGCCCCGCTCGGCCGCATCGGCCGCCCGGACGACATGGCCGGCGTCGCGGTGTACCTGAGCGGCCGGGCCGGCGCCTACGTGACCGGCGCCATCATCCCGGTCGACGGCGGCATCTGGGCGGCTCGCTGACGGTCAGTTCGCCCGGGCCGGCAGGCCAAGATGACGGGCAATGAGCATGCGCTGGATCTCCGATGTTCCCTCGCCGATCTCGAGTATCTTCGCGTCCCGGTAGAACCGTCCGACCGGAAACTCGTTCATGAACCCGTACCCGCCGAATATCTGAGTGGCATCTCGCGCGTTGTCCATGGCCGCGTTGGACGCGACGAGCTTGGCCACCGCGGCTTCCTTCTTAAAGGGCTGACCCGCGAGCATCCGGGCCGCGGCGGCATAGTAGCAAGCGCGGGCCGCGCAGGTTCTCGCCTCCATGTCGGCGATCTTGAACTGGATAGCCTGATACTGCCCGATGGGGCGGCCGAACGCTTCGCGCTGCGGCACATAGCCCAGGCACTCGTCCACGCATCCCTGCGCCAGCCCGACGGCCAGCGCCGCGATGGCGATACGGCCCTCGTCCAGGATGCTCAGGAACTGGGCGTAGCCCTTGCCGGGGGACCCGAGGAGGTTGGCTTCCGGCACCCGGACGTCGGTGAAAGAAAGTTCGCGGGTATCAGAAGCCGACCAGCCAACCTTCGAGTACTTCTTGCCGACCGCGAATCCCGCCGTCCCGGACGGGACAATGATCGTCGAGATGCCGCCATCCGGGGTCCTCGCCGTCACGGTCACGAACTGCGTGAGATCCGTGCCGGCGTTGGTGATGAAGGACTTCGAGCCGTTGATGACCCAGTGACCTGTGCTGCGGTCGAGCTCCGCGGTCGTGCGCATTCCCCCGGGCACATCGGAGCCGCCGCCGGGCTCGGTCAGGCCGAACGCGGCGAGCGCCGCCCCCGAGCAGAGCTGGGGCAGCCAGCGTTGCTTCTGGTCTTCACGGCCGAACCGGTAGACCGGCATCGCGCCGAGGGAGACGGCCGCCTCCACGGTGATAGCCACCGAGGAGTCGACCCGGCCCAGTTCCTCGAGGGCCAGGCACAACGCGAAGTAATCGCCGCCCATGCCGCCGTACTCCTCGGGGAACGGCAGGCCGAAGAGACCCATCTTCCCCATGGCGGCGACGATGTCGTACGGGAACGCGCCCCGTTCGTAAAAATCTCCGATCACGGGGGCCACCTGGCTGCGGGCGAAGTCCGCCACCGTGCGGCGCAGCGCTTCCTGGTCCTCGGTCAGCGTGAAGTCGATCATTGCTCACCCTCCGGTGCCCTCGGAACTTCTACGTCAATCACCGCGAGCACCTGATCCGCGGTGACCTGGCTGCCTGGCCGCACGGCCAGAGAGGACACGGTTCCGCCGACCGGTGCGGTAACGGTGTGTTCCATTTTCATCGCCTCGATGATCACCAGCGGCTCGCCAAGCTGGACGGCAGCTCCGACGACGACCTTGACCACCTGCACCACGCCGGGCATCGGGCTCGTCACCGTGCCCGCTGGCCCCGACGACGCGGCGGCCTTCTCGGAGATGGGCTCGGTGGCGCGCAAGGCCCAGGTGTGACCGTCCCGAGCCAGCCAGGAGGTTCCCTGGTCACGGGCGCAGAAATAGCGGGCCAGCTGGCCGGCGTAGCCGACGGTCAGGACGGCACCGGCACCGGCGCGGGACGCGCTGGCGGGCACCGGATCGCTGTCGTCGACCGACACCTCGGCCGCCGCGGCCAGGCCGCGCACCCGGATCGTGTGACCAGCGATGTGCCAGGTGGTCCAGCCGTTTCCTCCGGCGCGCCAGCTATCGGGAACCTGCCAGGGACTGGGGGCGGGTACCTCGAGGGACAACAGGCGCTCGAGCGCGGCCGCCGCCAGGACCGCGGCCGGCACGCTGTCAGCGGCCGATGGCCCTGCGGCGGCGGCTGGGCCCGCTGCTGGCGGGGAAAGCGGCGCCGCCAGGCGTTCAGCCAGGCCAGTGTCCAGGTGACCGGCCCGCACGTCGGGATCGGCGAGCAGCGAGCGAAGGAACGCCACGTTGGTCCCGATTCCGAGCAGCGCATAACTGCTCAGGGCGTGGTCGAGGCGGCTCAGCGCGGCCGGGCGGTCCGGGCCCCACGCAATCACCTTGGCGAGCATGGGATCGAAGCCACTGCCGACGATCGTGCCTTCGAGCAGGCCAGAATCGACTCGCACGTGCGGCCGGTCAGGCTCGGCCAGCACCAGCACCTTGCCTCCGGTGGGCAGGAAGTTCCTGGCTGGGTCCTCAGCGTAGATCCGCGCTTCGATCGCGTGCCCGGCGAACGCGACGGCCTCCTGGCCGAACGGCAGCGGCTCGCCGGCCGCGACGCGCAGCTGAAGCTCAACCAGGTCCAGAGGTGCGTGCGTGCCCGTAGCGACCGCCATCTCGGTGACCGGGTGTTCCACCTGAAGGCGGGTGTTCATTTCCATGAAGAAAAACTCGCCCGGGCGGTCAGCCGAGACGATGTACTCGACTGTCCCAGCGCCGACATAGCCGACAGCTCGCGCGGCGGCGACGGCGCTGGCGCCCATCGCGGCCCGGATACGCGGGCCGTCTGGGCCGCTTAGCAGCGGCGACGGTGCCTCTTCGATGATTTTCTGGTGGCGGCGCTGCAGGCTGCACTCGCGCTCACCGAGGTGGATGACGTGGCCACCGGTGTCGGCGAAAACCTGAATCTCGATGTGGCGCGGGCTGGTGATCCACCGTTCGACGAGCAGCGTCCCGTCGCCGAAGGCCGCTGTGGCCTCCCGCCGGGCGGCGGCGATGGCCTCGGCCAGGTCGGCCGGGTCGGTGACGAGCCGCATGCCCTTGCCGCCGCCGCCCGCTGAGGGCTTGAGCAGGACCGGCTGGCCGGCCGCGAGGCCGATGTCACGGGCCGCCGCCGCCAGTTCGGTGTCCGTCAGCCCGGGCGTATCGCTGCCCGGCACGACCGGGACGCTGGCGGCGGCCACGGTGCGCTTGGCCCGGATCTTGTCGCCCATCATCTCGATGGCTTGCGCTGGCGGGCCCGATGAAGGTCAGCCCGCTGGCCTCGCAGGCCCGGGCCAGACCCGCATTCTCGGCCAGGAATCCGTAGCCGGGGTGGACCGCCTCCGCGCCGCCCGCGCGGGCCGCCGCGACGACCTCCTCGATCGAGAGGTAACTCCGCACCCGGAATGCGGCGTCAGCGGCCAGGACGTGCCGGGCGCCTGCGTCGGCGTCGGTGTAGATCGCCACCGCGCGGATCTGGAGTTTGCGCAGCGTGCGCTGGATCCGGACAGCGATCTCGCCGCGATTGGCAATCAGGACCGAGTCGAACATCATCACATCCGGAAGATGCCGTAGCCGGGGGACTCCAGCGGGGCTCCGGCGCAGACGGCGAGCGCCAGTCCGAGGTGCCTGCGGGTATCGAGCGGGTCGATCACGCCGTCGTCCCAGATCCGTGCGGTGGCGTAGTAGGGATTGCCCTGTTCCTCGTACTGGTCCCGGATCGGGCGCTTGAACTCCTCTTCGGCTTCGCCCGTCCAGTCCGGCCCGAGCTGCTCGCGGCGCACCGTGGCCAGGACCGCGGCCGCCTGCTCGCCCCCCATGACCGAGATGCGGGCGTTCGGCCACATCCAGAGAAACCGGCCGCCGTACGCGCGGCCGCACATCGCATAGTTCCCGGCCCCGAACGAGCCCCCGATGATGACGGTCAGCTTCGGTACCCTGGCGCAGGCCACCGCGGTGACCATCTTGGCTCCGCGCTTGGCGATTCCGCCCGACTCGTACTCGCGGCCGACCATGAAGCCGGTGATGTTCTGCAAGAACACGATCGGCGTGCGGCGCTGGTCGCACAGCTGGATGAAGTGGGCGCCCTTGAGGGCGGACTCGCTGAACAGGACTCCGTTGTTGGCGATAATCCCCACCGGATGGCCATGGATGTGAGCGAAGCCGGTGACGAGCGTGGCCCCGTACTCGCGCTTGAACTCGTGAAACCGGCTGCCGTCGACCAGGCGCGCGATGATCTCCCTGACGTCATACTGCGTGCGCAGGTCCGCCGGGATGACGCCAGGCAGGCTGGCCGGGTCGACCTCCGGTTCCTCCGGTGGCCGGACCTGCCAGGGAGACGAACCGGGCGGTGGCAGCGTCGTCACGATGGAACGCACGATGCGCAGCGCATGGGCGTCATCGTCGGCGAGGTGATCGACGACTCCGGACACGCGGGCATGGACCATCCCGCCGCCGAGGTCCTCCGCGCTGACGACCTCTCCGGTGGCCGCCTTCACCAGCGGCGGCCCGCCCAGGAAGATCGTTCCCTGGTCGCGGACGATGACGGTCTCGTCGCTCATGGCCGGGACGTAGGCGCCTCCGGCCGTGCACGAACCAAGGACCGCGGCGATCTGCGGGATGCCCTGGGCTGACATCGTCGCCTGGTTGAAGAAGATCCGGCCGAAATGCTCCCGGTCCGGGAACACCTCGTCCTGCCTCGGCAGGAATGCGCCACCGGAATCGACCAGGTAAAGGCAAGGCAGCCGGTTCTGCAGCGCGATCTCCTGAGCACGCAGATGCTTCTTGACCGTGACCGGATAGTACGTGCCGCCCTTCACCGTCGCGTCGTTGGCGACGATGACGCATTCGCGGCCCGACACCCGGCCGATGCCGGTGATGATCCCCGCACCGGGTGCCTCGTCGCCGTACATGCCGCCGGCGGCCAGCGCGGAGAGCTCAAGAAACGGGGAGCCGGGGTCCAGGAGCTGCGTCACGCGGTCGCGTGGCAGGAGCTTGCCCCGGGCGACGTGCCGGTCGCGGGTCTTCGCCGGGCCGCCGAGCGCGGCCCGGGCCAGCCGGTCGCGCAGGTCGTCAGCGAGGGCCAAGTTGACCTCGGTGTTGCGCTTGAAGGCCTCGGCCTGGCCGGTGGCCAGCGTCCCGAGCCGTGCCACGTCCACATTCACCTTCCGTGTTAATAAGCGTTAACAGGACGGATGTTAACGGAGATTAACGGCTACCGTCTAGACTCGCAGGCGTGACCGTTGACAGGCCAGTCGCCACGCGGCGGGCCGAGATTCTCTCCGCGGCCGCCCGGCTGTTCGCCCGCCGCGGTTATCACGGTACGACCATCGACGAGCTCGGCACGGCGCTGGGCCTGACCGGACCCGCCATGTACCGCCACTTCCGGAACAAGGAAGCCCTGCTCGCCGAGATGCTGCTTGACATCAGCCAGCGGTTGCTGGCCGAGGGCCGTCACCGGGTGGCCGGCGCGACTACTCCGCAGGCGGCGCTGGATGCGCTGCTGGACTGGCACATCGGGTTCGCCCTGGACGAGCCCGCCCTCATCACCGTGCACGAGCGTGAGCTCGAGAACGTGCCAGGCCCGCAGCGCCTCCAGATCCGCCGGCTTCAGCGGGCCTACGCCGAGGAGTGGGTCCAGGTCCTGGTGGCGGTGCGCCCCGGCACCGCCCGGTCCCGGGCCCGCGCCGCCGTCCACGCCACCTTCGGACTGCTGAACTCGACCCCGCGGAGTGCCAGCGAGCTCGGCCTGCCCGCGATGGCGGACCTGCTGCATGCCATGGCCACGCGCGCGCTGGCCGCCAGCTGATTCCCGCGACCTCTGCCGTAGGCCACGGGGGCGCCGTTCACGCCGTCCGTGCCCAGCTCAGACGCTGTCACCGGCCTGTATCCCGGCACGGTCCGGCCGAGGTCTTGATGCGTCCTGACCACGACGCCCGGCACCGGTTCGCGGCGGCCCTGGCCGCGCGGGCAGACAGCACCAGCGCGCTGGTCAGCCGATAGATCCGGCCCAGCACCCTCATTTTTGGGCCGAACGGCCCCGCCCTCGTGCCCGCAGAACCCGCGCGAGCTCAGGAGGCGGATGACCGCGCGGCCACCCGCATCGGCCTGGTCCCCGGGCCGGACGCGCCGGCGGCAATGTCCTCCAGGCTGAGCCCGGCGGGTTCGGGCAGTACCAGGGTGAGGGCGAAGCCGGCCGCGGCGACCCCGGCGGTGAGCAGCAGCGTACCGCGCAGACCCAGCGACGTCTGCAGCACCGGGAACAGGAAAACCCCGATGAAGGCGCCGAGTTTGCCGATGCCCGCCGAGATGCCGTGCCCGGTCGTCCGCATGCTGACCGGGTAAAGCTCGCTGGGCAGCACGAAGGTGGTCATGTTCGGGCCGAATTCGGTGAAGAAGTAGCTCACCCCGTACACCAGCAGGAACGGGACCACCATGGTGGTCATGCCCGGTACCACCGCGATGATCGCAAAGCACAGCGCCATCACCGCGAAGCCGGCCAGCTGCAGCCGCCGGTGCCCGATCCGGTCCAGCCGGGCGATGGCCAGCGCGTAGCCGGGGACCGCCGCCACCGCGAAGATCGCCAGCTGCAGGGCGATCTTGGTCATGGTCGAGGCGTGCGGAGAGATCAGGCCCAGGATCTGCGGGGTGGAGATCGTGTTGCCGTAGTAGGCGTAGTCGAGCAGGAACCAGCAGCCCGCCGTCCCGGCCAGCGTCACCAGCCACCGGCGGCTGGTGAGAAAGGTCCGCAGTCCCACCTCCGGCCCCAGTGCCACCTCCGGCCCCAGTGCCACCTCCGGCCCCAGCCCGCGGGCTCGGGCCCGTCGTTCCACCTGGGCCCGGTAACGCGGCGATTCCGGCAGCCGGCAGCGCAGGTAGATGACCGCGGCGGCGGGCACCGCGCCGAGCGCGAGCAAGATCCGCCAGGCGACGTCATCGCTGGTCCCCGAGCCGAGCAGGGACAGCGCGACGAGCGGCCCGACAATCAGCCCGAGCGCCTGGGTGCCGAACACCATCCCGACCAGCTTGCCCCGGTCCTTGCGGTTCGCGTACTCGCTCACCATCACCGCGCTGACCGGGTAGTCGCCCCCGACCCCGAAGCCGAGCAGGAAGCGGAAACCGATCAGCACCCAGAACGAGCCGGACAGCGCCGCCCCCAGCGCCCCGGCGATCATGATCAGGGCGACCAGCCAGTACACCCGCTTGCGGCCCACCATGTCCGCGTAGCGCCCGAACACCAGCGCGCCGAGGAAGGCGGCCGCCAGCATGGTGCTGTTGAGCACGGCCAGCTGGCCCGGATTCAGGTGCCAGTCCTTGGCGATCAGCGTCGAGGCGATCCCGATCACGAACAGGTCGTAGGCGTCGGTGAAGAACCCCACCCCCGAGGCCAGCACGGCCCGCAGGTGGAACCGGCTCAGCGCCGCCTCATCCAGCGACGCCGCGCGGCCCTGTCCGGCACGCCCGCTGGCTCCGTCCACGTTCACTTTCACCGTGCCCGCAGCTACCTGTTTTCCGTCTATGCAGCGGAAATTACCGAACCGAGACGACACGCAGCCGACCTGAGAATGAACGAAAGGTGAACGCGCAGTGTCTTGCATCCGAATAATATCCGCCGACCAGGCGATGCCAGGATTCTGCTCGTTACGCGTAACATGGGCTAGTGGCTGACACCAGGACTTGCGAGCAGTGCGGCACCTCGTTCACGCCGCGGCGCGAACATGCCCGGTTCTGCTCGGCCCGCTGCCGGGTCGCGTGGAACCGTCACAACGCGAGCGACTCGCCGGCCGATTCCGGCCCGCTGGACTGGTCCATCACCGCGATGCGGGAGACCACTGACCGGCTGATGCGCTCTGGTGGCCTGGACCATGTCAACGGGTTGGCCGTCATCAGCGAGGCGGTGTGGTGGGTCACCATGGTCGACGCCACCCTGATGCGCTATCAGCCCGACGTCTACACCGGCGTCCTGGCCGGCCAGGCCGCCACCGAACGCCGGATCACCGAGGACACTTTCGGCGGCCTCCGGTTCGTGCGGAACCGGATGGGCTTCGACACCGATCACGGCGACTTCATCCAGCCCCTCGACCAAGACAGCGCCCGCATTTCTGCGTGGACCTGGAAAGCCGTGCCCGTGCCGGCCCTGGTGTCACTCACGACCCGCGCGCGGGAGTGGGAGATGACCCGCTACCGCTCTTACCAGGCTCAGCTCGCGGGTCATCCCATCGGCGAGACCTTCGGCCGGGCTACAGCCTTCCTCCAACTAGCCGTCGAAGCCAACAACCTGACCCGCGCCTAAACGAGCCGTCCCCCCGTCGACCCGCGGGACGACCGAGATAATTATCTGGTGCCGTGTCAGAGCTTCGTCGGGGCAGAAACCCCGGACCTGACCCACAGCGAAGGACCATCGGTGTTGCTTGGGCAACCGCGTTGGACCATCGGTGTCGCTCGAGAGCGGGAGTGCCCGGTACGGGTGTGCCAGGCGAGACGGGTGGTGTCCGCGGGATGCCTAAGTTAGCCCGGTCTGAGCCCGAGGGGGGCATCTCCGCTCATCCCGGCAAGATCCCTGACGTCCCGCTTGGCCCCGTCTGCCCCAGCCCCAAGCCCCAGCCCCAAGCGCCGGCCAGGAGCCTCAGCCCTCAGCGGCCTCTTCGGGGGCCAGCCACAGCACTCCCATCGGAGGCAGGGTGATGAGGGCCGAGGCGGGCCGGCCATGCCAGGGCTCGGGTACCGCCTCGATGCTGCCCATGTTGCCGACGCCGCTGCCGCCGTAGATCGCCGCGTCGGTGTTGAGGATCTCCCGCCAGCGGCCCGCGTGCGGCAGGCCGATCCGGTAGTCCACGTGAGGCACCGCGGAGAAGTTGGCGATGCAGGCCACGGCCCGCGACGTGTCCCCTTGGGTCGCTGTCCCCGCCCCGGCGATGCCACCCGCCCCGGCGATGCCACCCGCCCCGGCGATCGCCACCGGCCGCACCCGCCCCGGGGATCGCGGCCAGCCGGAGGAAGGACAGCGTGTTGCCCTGCGCGTCGTTGGCGTCGATCCAGCCGAACCCCTCGGGCGAATTGTCGAGCTCCCACAGCGCCGGCATCCGGCGGTAGATCGCATTCAGGTCCCTGGACAGCTGCTGCACGCCGCGGTGGACGTCGAAGTCGAGGATCCACCAGTCCAGCCCGTTGTCCGCGGACCACTCGCTGACCTGGCCGAACTCCGAGCCCATGAACAGCAGCTGCTTACCAGGATGGGCCCACATGTAGGCCAGCAGCGTGCGCAGCCCGGCGAACCTGCGCCATTCGTCGCCGGGCATCTTGCCCAGCAGCGAACCCTTTCCGTGCACCACCTCGTCGTGCGACAGCGGCAGGATGAAGTTCTCCGAGAACGCGTAGATCAGCGAGAACGTGATCTCGTTGTGGTGGTACTGGCGGTAGATGGGGTCCTGGCTCAGGTAGGCCAGCGTGTCGTGCATCCAGCCCATGTTCCACTTGAAGCCGAACCCTAGGCCCCCCAGGTGCACCGGCCGACTCACCCCGGGCCAGGCGGTGGACTCCTCGGCGATCATGGTGATGCCGGGGTTCCGCTTGTAGCAGGTGGCGTTGACCTCTTGCAGGAACGAGATCGCCTCGAGGTTCTCCCGGCCGCCGTACTTGTTCGGCACCCACTCGCCTTCCTTGCGCGAGTAGTCCAGGTAGAGCATGGACGCGACGGCGTCGACCCGCAGCCCGTCGACGTGGAACTCCTCCAGCCAGTAAATGGCGTTAGCGACCAGGAAGTTGCGCACCTCGGTGCGGCCGAAGTTGAACACGTACGTGCCCCAGTCCGGCTGCTCGCCGAGCCGGGGGTCGGAGTGCTCGTACAGCGGGGTGCCGTCGAACCGGGCCAGCGCCCACTCGTCCCGGGGGAAGTGCCCGGGCACCCAGTCCAGGATCACGCCGATGCCGGCCTGGTGCAGCGCGTCGACCAGGTAGCGGAAGTCGTCAGGCCGGCCGAACCGTGACGTCGGCGCGTAGTACGAGGTGACCTGGTAGCCCCACGAGCCGCCGAACGGGTGCTCGGCTACGGGCAGGAACTCCACGTGCGTGAAGCCGAGGTCCTTGACGTACTCGACCAGCTGTACCGCCAGCTCCCGGTAGGAAAGCCCGAGCCGCCAGGAGCCGAGGTGCACCTCGTAGATGCTCATCGGCTCCCGGACGGCGTCCCGCGGGCGCCGCGCGCCGTGAGCCAGGAGGCGTCTTCCCAGGAGTACCGCGAGGTGTACACGACCGACGCGGTGGCGGGCGGCGTCTCGGTGGCGTTGGCCAGCGGGTCGGCCTTCTCCCGCCACACCCCGTCGGGGCCGCAGATGGCGTACTTGTACGTGGCCCCTTCGGCCACGCCCGGGATGAAAAGCTCCCACACGCCCACGCCGCCGAGCGAGCGCATCGGGTAGGCCCGGCCGTCCCAGTAGTTGAAGTCGCCGGTGACGCGAACCCCGCGGGCGTTCGGCGCCCAGACCGCGAACGACGTCCCGGTGGTCTGGCCGACCTCGCGGACGTGCGCGCCGAGCACCCGCCACAGTTCCTCGTGCCGGCCCTCGCCGATCAGGTACAGGTCGAACTCGCCCAGCGTCGGCATGTACCGGTACGGGTCGTCGAGTGTCGACCCCCCAGCGGCCCCAGAAGCCACCCGAAGCCCCCGAGCGAGCCGGAGGAGTACGACGTGGCGATCTTGTAGTCCGGCACCTTCTCGTCCGGCAGCGTGACGGCGAAGATCCCCTGGTGCTCGTGGTCCATGGGGCAGCCTGCGGCCGTCCTCCAGGACGAGCGTCACCGTCTTGGCCATCGGGCGCAGCGCCCGGACGGTAACCCCGTCCGGGCCCGGGTGCGCGCCGAGCACGGAATGCGGGTCGTGGTGGTGTCCGGCGACAACCCGTTCGATCTCGCCCAGGCTCAGTTCACTATGTGTCATGTCTGCAATTCGGCGATAGATTCCAGTGGGATGGACAGCCAGGTCGGCCGGTTCCTGGCTTCATATATGACCTCGTACACCGCCTTGTCAAGCAGCAGGGCCCGGAGCAGCACCGAGTTCTGCGCCGGGTCCGGGCCCGCCCGCCGCGGCGTAGCCCGCGCAGAACGCCTCGCTGTTCCGCCGGACCCAGTCGGTGGCCATCGGGGCCAGCGCCGGCGTCCGGGTGGGTCGAGCAGCTGGTGCCGGGCCGCGTAATCGAACGAGCGGAGCATGCCGGCCACGTCCCGCAGCGGTGAGGACCTGGCCCGGCGCTGCGCCAGCGAGCTGGCGGGCTCGCCCTCGAAGTCGAGCACGACCCAGCCGGTCTGGGTCCGCATGGCCTGACCCAGGTGATAGTCGCCGTGCACGCGCTGGGCCGGCACCGGCTCGGTCAGCTTGGCCAGCTGGGAGTAGGCGTCCCCGATCATGTCCGCGTGCGTGGCCAGCTCGGGGGCGACCGCGATGGCGGCCTCCAGCCGGCGCGGACATCTGCTCGGCCAGCTCGCGGATCGCGTCGGTCTCGAGCCAGGACCGGCCGAACGCCTGGGCCAGATCCCGGTGGATCTGGGCGGTCGTCGCGCCGAGCCGCTCGGCCTCGCCCGCGAAGTCGCCGCCGACCTCGCCCGGGCGGGCGGCCTCGCCGGGGCGGGCGCCCTCGGTCGCGTACAGGTCGCGCACGCTGGTCGCGGCCAGCGACCAGCCATCCGAGGCGGCCCGCAGGTACCTGGACAAGATGGCGAGCACCGTGTCGGTGCCGTCCGTGGTGGTCTGCGCCCAGCCGTAGGGTTCGGCGATGTGCGAGGAGCCCAGCCGGGCCAGGGCCAGGGACACCTCCAGGTCCGGGTTCGGTCCCGGGGTGACCCGGCGGAACACCTTCAAGATGGCGGACTCGCCGAACACCAGGCTGGTGTTGCTCTGCTCCCCGGTGAGCACCAGGCTGTCCATCCCGCCCTCGAACCCGGAGGCCCCTGAGCCGCCGGAGACAAAGCCGATCTCGGCCCCGGGCACCTTGCAGAACCGCAGCGGGCCGACGGTCCGGTCCGCCACGATCGAGTCGAGCAGCAGCCGGGTCAGCGCGCTGTCGTGCAGGCCGTCGTAGAACTGCTGGCCGTCGTGGGTCCCGATCCACGCGTGCCGCAGCCGGGCCGGCAGCCGGGCGCGCACGCCGACGAAGATCTGGTAGTCATCGGAGGTGGCGCCGTGCGAGACGGTGACGATCAGGTGCCGCAGGCCCGGATCACCGGGGATAATCTCGGTGTCGGCCACGACCGCCACGTCATGGACGATCCGCCCCTTGCCCGCGAACCATCGCTGCTTGACCAGCCAGGTGGCCAGTATGTCTTCGTACGCCATGAGCTTGCCGTTCCTACTCCCCCGGCACGATCCCGGCAAACCCGCGCAAAAGTTATTTCCCTTTCAGCGACGGCCCGGCCGACCGGTCTTCCCGGGCGGCGGGCAGCTGGAACCAGTAGAACCCGTGCCCGGGCAGGGTCAGCAGGTAGCTGAGCTCCCCGATCCGCGGGAACACCACGCCGCCCATGCACTCCACCGGCAGGACGCCCATGAACCGGCGCAGGTCGAGCTCCACCGGCTGCGGGAACCTGGACAGGTTGTGCACGCACAGGATCCGGTCCGAGCCGTCGGAGTCGCCTTCGGCCGATTCGCCCGGCAGCCGGACGAAGGCCAGCACGGAAGGGTTGGAGGAGGTCAGCTCCTCGTAGATGCCGTTACCGAAGACCGGGTGCCGCTTGCGGATCTCGATCATCCGCCTGGTCCAGTGCAGGAACGAGGCCGGATTCCGCTGCTGGGCCTCGACGTTCAGCGCCTGGTAGCCGTACAGCGCGTCCATGATCGGGGGCAGGTAGAGCCGCTGCGGGTCGCACTGGGAGAAGCCGCCGTTGCGGTCCGGGGTCCACTGCATCGGGGTGCGGACGCCGTCCCGGTCGCCCAGCCAGATGTTGTCGCCCATGCCGATCTCGTCGCCGTAGTACATCACCGGCGAGCCGGGCAGCGACAGCAGCAGCGCGGTGAACAGCTGGAGCTGGTTCCTGTCCCCGTCGAGCAGCGGGGCCAGCCGCCGCCTGATGCCGATGTTCGCCTTCATCCGGGGGTCCTTGGCGTACTCGGCGTACATGTAGTCACGCTCGTCGTCGGTCACCATCTCGAGCGTGAGCTCGTCGTGGTTGCGCAGGAAGATGCCCCACTGGCAGCTGGCCGGGATGGCCGGGGTCTGGGCCAGGATCTCCGAGATCGGGTACCGCTGCTCGCGCCGCACCGCCATGAAGATGCGCGGCATCAGCGGGAAGTGGAACGCCATGTGGCACTCGTCGCCGCCGGTTTCCGCGTCGCCGAAGTAGTCGACCACGTCGGCCGGCCACTGGTTCGCCTCGGCCAGCAGCACCGTGTCGGGGTAGAGCTTGTCGATCTCGCTCCTGATCCGCTTCAGGTACTCGTGCGTCTCCTTGAGGTTCTCGCAGTTGGTGCCCTCCCGCTCGTACAGGTAGGGCACCGCGTCCAGCCGGAAGCCGTCGATGCCCAGGTCCAGCCAGAACCGCAGCACCTCGATCATCGCGTCCTGGACGTTGGGGTTCTCGAAGTTCAGGTCCGGCTGGTGGGAGAAGAACCGGTGCCAGAAGTACTGGCCGCGGACCGGGTCGAAGGTCCAGTTGGACTGCTCGGTGTCGACGAAGATGACCCGCGCGCCCGAGTACCTGTCGTCGGTGTCTGACCACACGTAGAAATCGCCGAACGGCCCGTCCGGATCGCTGCGGGACGCCTGGAACCACGGGTGCTGGTCCGACGTGTGGTTCATGACCAGGTCGGCGATGACCCGGATGCCCCGCTTGTGCGCCTCGTCCACCAGGTTGACGAAATCACCGATGTTCCCGTACTCGGGCAGCACGGACATGAAGTCGGAGATGTCGTAGCCGCCGTCGCGCAGCGGGGAGGTGTAGATCGGCAGCAGCCAGATGCAGTCGATGCCGAGCCACTCCAGGTAGTCCAGCCGCGAGATCAGCCCGCGCAGGTCGCCGGTGCCGTCGCCGGTGGAATCCTGGAAACCCCGGATCAGCACCTCGTAGAACACCGCGCGCCGGTACCACTCGGGATCTCGCGGCTGGTCCACGTTGTACGAGTCGGCTATCGCCTCGTGATGTTCGGTCACTGCGAGATCTCCTGGGTCTTGCCGTTCGGTACCTACGGGGGTGCGGCGCTTACGGAGGTAATGGGGTCACGCTGAAGATGTGGGCCGGCCGGTACCCCGGATCGAGCCGTACGTAATTGGCCTGTCCCCAGCCGAAGGACTCGCCGGTGAGCTCGTCGGTGACGGTGAACTCGCGGTCCACGCCGAGGGCGGGCAGATCGAGCCACACGGTCGCTTCCCTGGTCTGGTGCGGATCGAGATTGACCACCACAAGTACGGTATCCGCCCCGGGCCCTCCGCCGATAGGGGCCCGCTTGGAGAAACACATAAGTTCTGGCTGGTCAACGTAGTGAAACCTGAGATTCCTGAGCCGGTGCAGGGCGGGATGCGCCCGCCGGATCCGGTTGAGTTCGGTGATGTAATCCGAGATGCCCGCGCCGTACCTGGCCGCCGCCTCCCAGTCGCGGGGCCGGTACTGGTATTTCTCGGAATCCATGTATTCCTCGCTGCCCGGCCGCAGCGGTACGTTTTCGCACAGTTCGTACCCGGAGTAGATGCCCCACGTCGGCGACAGCATGGCCGCCAGCACGGCCCGGATCTTGAACGCCGCGACGCCGCCGTGCTGCAGGTACTCGGTCAGGATGTCCTGGGTGTTGGTGAAGAAGTTCGGCCGCATGTACGGGGCCGTCTCCGCCGCCAGCTCGCGCATGTACTCGGTCAGTTCCTGCGCCCCGTTGCGCCAGGTGAAGTACGTGTAGGACTGGTGGAAGCCGATCTTGCCCAGGGTGCGCATCATGGCCGGCCTGGTGAACGCTTCGGCCAGGAACAGCACGTCCGGATCGGTGGCCCGGACCTGGGCCAGCAGCCATTCCCAGAACCGCAGCGGCTTGGTGTGCGGGTTGTCCACCCGGAAGATCCGCACCCCGTGCGACATCCACAGCCGGACCACGCGCAGCATCTCCGCGTAGCTGCCCGCGGGGTCGTTGTCGAAGTTCAGCGGGTAGATGTCCTGGTACTTCTTCGGCGGGTTCTCGGCGTAGGCGATCGAGCCGTCCGCCCGGGTGGTGAACCACTCGGGGTGCTCCTTCACCCACGGGTGGTCCGGCGAGGCCTGCAGCGCCAGGTCGAGGGCGATCTCCAGGCCGACCTCTCCGGCCCGGGCCGCGAACGCGTCGAAGTCCTCGAACGTGCCCAGGTCGGGGTGCAGCGAGTCGTGCCCGCCGTCCGGCGACCCGATGGCCCACGGCGAGCCGGGATCGCCCGGCGCCGGGGTCAGCGTGTTGTTCCTGCCCTTGCGGAACGTGGTCCCGATCGGGTGCACCGGCGGCAGGTACACCACGTCGAACCCCATCGCGGCCACCCCCTCGAGCCGCTTGGCCGCGGACCGCAGCGTGCCCGAGACCGGCGGCCGCTGCCCCATTGGATCAATTTCAGCCCCTTCGGAGCGCGGGAAGAACTCATACCAGGCGCCGTACAGGGCCCGCTCCCTGTCCACCTGGACGAGCAGCGGCCGGGACCTGGTCACCAGCTCGCGCAGCGGCCAGACCTCCAGGACGGCGGCCACCCGCGGGTCCTCGGTGGCCGCGAACCGGTCCCAGGGCTCCAGGCCGCGGTCGCGCAGCCTGGCCACCAGCGCGCGCAGCACGGCCCTGGCCGCGGCCGGGCGGCCGGCCCCGGGCGGCTGCGGGATCCGCCGGGCCAGCCGCTCGTAAAGCAGCGCGCCCTCGGTGAGCATGAGCTCCACGTCCTGGCCCGCCGGGATCTTGATCGCGGCGTCGTGCTGCCAGGTCGCGATGGGGTCGGCCCAGGACTCCACGTGGAAGCGCCAGTCGCCCGCCCGGGTCACGGTCACCTCCGCGCCCCAGCGGTCGGTGCCCGGGGCGAGCATGTGCATGCGGATCAGCGGGCCCAACTTGCGGTCCGGGTCCCGCAGCACCACCCCGGCATTGATCAGCCCGTGCCCCTCGCGGAAGATCGTGGCGCTGACTTCGAAGCTTTCGCCTGCTACCGCCTTGGCCGGCCGGCGCCCGCAGTCCACGGCCGGCTCGACGTCAAGGATCGGGATTCGTCCAATCACCCCCGTCACGCTACCGATGTTGGGGCACTTCATGCCAGCTCGGGTGGATCTCGGGGGACGCCGGCGCAAGCGGCCCGCGCCGCGCGTCGGGCGGTGAACATGACCCAGAGGTAAAACCACTTTTCGTTAGGCCGAATTGAATTTTTTTTCCCTAACGAACCGTGGTGTCAGCGGCACGTATTTCCGGCACGGTTCGGCGTTGGGTACGCGGACCCACTATGGTCTGCCCGTGAGAGCGATTCGCCGATTCACCGTCCGCGTCACCCTGCCCGAGCCGCTGGCTCCGCTGCACGGCCTGATGCTGAACCTCCGGTGGTCCTGGCATACCCCGACCGCCGACCTGTTCGCCTCGATCGACCCGGCCGCCTGGCGGGCCTCCGGGGGTGACCCGATCGCCATGCTCAGCGGCCTGCCGGCGGCCCGGATCGCCGCGCTCGCGGCCGACGGGGATTTCCTCGGCCGGCTCAGCGAGGCCGAACGGGACCTGCGCCAGTACCTGTCCGAGCCGCGCTGGTACGCCGCCGCGGGACCGGCCGGGGTCACCGGCCCGGCCGCGGTCGCCTACTTCTCGCCGGAGTACGGGATCACCGCCGCGCTGCCGCAGTACTCCGGCGGCCTGGGCATCCTGGCCGGTGACCACCTGAAGTCGGCCAGCGACCTCGGCGTCCCGCTGATCGCGGTCGGGCTGTTGTACCGGCACGGGTACTTCACCCAGTCGCTGTCGGCCGACGGCTGGCAGGCCGAGCGTTACCCGGCCGGCGACCCGAACGGGCTGCCGCTCGAGCTGCTCCGTGACCCCGGTGACCCCGCCGGGGCCCCGGTGCGGATCGCGGTCGGGCTGGCCGCGGGCCGGGTGCTGTCCGCCCAGGTCTGGGTGGCGCAGGTGGGCCGGGTCCCGCTGCTGCTGCTCGACTCCTACACCGAGGAGAACGAGGCCGACCTGCGCGAGGTCACCGACCGGCTGTACGGCGGCGGCAGCGAGCACAGGCTCCGCCAGGAACTGCTGCTGGGCATCGGCGGGGTGCGCGCGGTCCGGGCGTTCTGCGCGCTGCGCGGGCACCCCTCGCCCGAGGTGTTCCACACCAACGAGGGGCACGCAGGATTCCTCGGCCTTGAGCGGATCCGCGAGTACGCCGAGCAGGGACTGAGCTTCGACGAGGCGATCGAGGTCTGCCGGGCGGGCACCGTGTTCACCACCCACACGCCGGTCCCGGCCGGCATCGACAGGTTCGAGCGCAGCCTGATCGCCGAGCACTTCGCCGACGAGCCGCTGCTGCCGGCCGGCCGGCTGCTCGCGCTGGGCGCCGAGACCTACCCGGGCGGCGACCCCGACGTGTTCAACATGGCCGTCATGGGCATGCGGCTGGCCCAGCGCGTCAACGGCGTGTCCCGGCTGCACGGCCAGGTCAGCCGGGAGATGTTCGCCGGCCTGTGGCCCGGGTTCGACACCCGCGAGGTGCCCATCGGCTCGATCACCAACGGCGTGCACACCCCGACCTGGGTGGCGCCCGAGGTGGCTCTGCTAGCCGGGGGGGACGACCCCCCCAAGACCCCCCCCGATCACGAGGGGCCTGCCCGGCCCCCCGTGCCCCCTGGGCCCCCCTCCGGGGGGGACTGGGAACGCGCCGCGGATGCCCCGGCCGGGGTGCTGTGGGAGGCCAGGCACGTGCTGCGCGCCCGGCTTGTGGCGCAGACCAGGCGGCGGCTGCGCGCGTCCTGGCGGCAGCGCGGTGCCTCGGACGCCGAGCTGACCTGGATCGACGACGTGCTCGACGAGAACGTGCTGACGATCGGGTTCGCCCGCCGGGTGCCCTCCTACAAGCGGCTCACGCTCATGCTCAACGACCCGGCGCGGCTCAGCGAGCTGCTGAACGACCCGGAGCGGCCGCTGCAGATCGTGGTGGCGGGCAAGGCCCACCCCGCCGACGAGGGCGGCAAGGCGCTGATCCAGCAGCTGGTCCAGTTCGCCGACGCCGCGGCCGTGCGCCGCCGGATCGTGTTCCTGCCCGACTACGACATGGCGATGGCGCACGCGCTGGTGCAGGGCTGCGACGTCTGGCTGAACAACCCGCTGCGGCCGCTGGAGGCCTGCGGCACCTCGGGCATGAAGGCGGCGCTGAACGGCGGGCTGAACGTCTCGGTCAGGGACGGCTGGTGGGACGAGTGGTACGACGGCGCGAACGGCTGGGAGATCCCGTCCGCCGATGGCGTGGCCGACCAGGCCAGGCGCGACGAGCTCGAGGCCTCCGCCCTGTACGAGCTGCTGGCCAAGTCGGTGTCGCCGCTGTTCTACGAGCGTGACAGCGGGGGGGTCCCGCTTGGCTGGGTGGAGCGGATCAGGCATACCCTGCGCTCGCTCGGGCCGAAGGTCCAGGCCGAGCGGATGGTCAGGGAGTACGTGACGGAGCTGTACGTGCCAGGCCGCCAACGCCTCCCGGACGCTGGACGCCGACGGGTTCGCCCCGGCCAGGGAACTGGCGGCCTGGAAGAAGCGCGTGGTCCAGGCCTGGCCCCAGGTCCGGATCGAGCACGTCGAGTCCGACCCCGCCGGGTCGACGGGTCAGCGCCTGGGCTCGTCGCTGGTGGTCCGGGTCGCGGTGGCGCTCGGCGAGCTCACCCCGGACGACGTGACGGTCGAGGTGGTCTACGGCCCCCCCGACGACGAGGACGAGCTCCTTACGCCCGCGTATGAGGTACTGGCGCCCGAAGGTCCTGCTGGTTCCTCCGGGGAGCTAGTGCGCTATTCCGGGGAGGTGCCGCTGGATCGGCCGGGGTCGTTCGGGTATACCGTGCGGGTGCTGCCCAGTCATCCGCTGCTCGACAGCCGGGCCGAGCTCGGCCTGGTCACCTACCCGCAGGCGCCGGCGGCCTGACCAACGGCGACCTTCGCTAGAAAGGGGCCAGGCATGGCTGAGTTCGTCAGGCTGGAAATCGACGGTGGCATCGGCACGATCCGGCTGGACCGGCCCCCGGTCAACGCGCTGAACGACCAGCTGACCGCCGAGCTGGCCGAGGTCGCGGCCGCGGCGGGCGCCTCGGACGAGGTCCGCGCGGTGATCGTCTACGGCGGCGAGAAGTGTTTCGCCGGGGGTGCCGACATCACCCAGATGGCCGAGGCGGACTACGCCGAGATGGCCGTCCGCGCGGCCCGTCTGCAGGCCGCCGTGGGCCTGGTGGCCGGCCTCGGCAAGCCGGTGGTCGCCGCGATCACCGGGTATGCCCTCGGCGGCGGCCTCGAGCTCGCGCTGGCCGCCGACTTCCGGGTCGCGGGGGAGGGGGCCAGGCTCGGCCAGCCCGAGATCCTGCTCGGGGTCATCCCCGGCGCGGGCGGCACCCAGCGGCTACCGCGCCTGGTCGGCCCGGCCAAGGCCAAGGACCTGGTTTTCTCCGGCCGGATGGTCAAGGCCGCCGAGGCGCACGCCATCGGCCTGGTCGACCACCTCGCCCCCGACGACGGCGTGTACGCCGCCGCCCGCGAGCTGGTGCAGCGCTACGCGACCGGCCCCGCCCTCGCCCTGCAGGCGGCCAAGCAGGCCATCGACCACGGCCTGAACGTCGACCTGGCCACCGGCCTGGAAATCGAGCGCGTCCAGTTCGCCGCCCTGTTCGGCACCCAAGACCAGCGCTCCGGCATGCGCAGCTTCCTGGAAAACGGCCCAGGCAAAGCCACCTTCACCGGCCACTAACCTCCTCCCGCGCTCCCGCGCATCATCGTGGATCGAAACTCCCCCCAGGGGGGCAGTTTCGATCCACGAAGATGGAAATCAGCTACCGGAGACGAGACGGCGCAGGGCCTCGGCGGCCTGGGCGTTCTGGCCGGCGTAGCTGACCAGGGCGGTGGCCAGCGCGGCGGCCCAGTCGCCGATCGGTACCGTCTGCCGGGACAGCACCACGCCGCGGACCGAACGGCAGATCTCGGTGACCGGCTGGCCGTTGCGGACCGCCAGCGTCATCTGCTGTTCCCCGAGCCTGGCCACGATCTTGGAGATCTCGCCGGGTCGCCCGCGCATCCGGTCGGACATGGTCCGGTCCCGCTCCACCGACACCAGGTCAGGCGGCAGCGTCTCACCCAGCGACTGGGCCAGCACCCGCGCGTAGATCGCCACGTCGGTGCTGTCGGCACGCAGCGCGGCCGTCACCATGTCCAGCGAGAGCGCGTCATCTGGCTCAGTCATCGATCCGTCCCACGGTTAGAGATGCCTCTGAGTGTAGTGCGCCGACGGCGAGCCATCAGATCAGGCCGCCGCGCGCCCTAGGGCCCCGGCGCCGAGGAGCAGGTGGCAGGCTCAGGGGCCGCCGTTACCGATAGGCAACATCTTCAGTGCTCCCCAAGTTGGCATCCGTTTCGTACATTGGATGACGCAATGCCTGCGACCGAACGACTGCCGGGGACTCTCGGCCCGTATCGCCTTCAGGACCGCCTCGGGGCAGGCGGCATGGGGGTGGTCCACCTCGCCCGTGACCCGGAGGGGCGCCTGGTCGCGATCAAGGTGCTGCACCAGCTCGGCGAGGAGGGCCCGAACGCCCGCCGCCGCCTGGCCCGCGAGGTGGAGACCATGCGGCGGGTCCGCAGCCCGTACGTGGCCGAGGTCCTCGACGCCGACGTGACCGGGGAGTATCCCTATATCGTCACGCAGTTCGTGTCCGGGCCCACGCTGGAGGAGATGCTGCGCCGCCGCGGCCCGATGCCCGGCCCGGGCCTGCGCCGGCTCGCCTACGGGACGGCGGAGGCACTGACCGCGATCCACGCGGCGGGCGTGGTGCACCGGGACCTGAAGCCGGGTAACGTGATGCTCGCCGACGATCGGCCGATCGTGATCGACTTCGGCATCGCCCAGACGGGCGACGCGACCCGGCTGACCCAGACCGGGCTGGTCATGGGCACCCCCGGCTACCTCGCGCCCGAGGTGATCGAGGGCGCCCCAAGCACCCCCGCGTCCGACGTGCACTGCTGGGGCGCGACGATGGCGTTCGCGGCGACCGGCCGGATGCCGTTCGGCGGCGGCTCGTACGAGTCGATCTTCTACCGCATCGTTTCCGGCCAGGTCGATCTCGAGGGTGTCCCGGCGCCGCTCGTGCCGCTGATATCCGCGGCGCTGGCCCGGGATCCGGCCCGACGCCCGTCCGCCAGCTGGCTCAGCGCCCAGGCCAAAGCCCTGGAAACCGCCCGCCTCCTCAGGCCCCGCCTCCTCAGGCCCCGCCTCCTCAGGCCCCGCCTCCTCAGGCCCCGCCTCCTCCCGTCCCGACGCCCCCGCAAGCTCCCCCCTCGGCCCCACAGCCAGCCCCCCACCCAGCCCAACCGTCACCTACATCCCATCCCAGCAGCAACAAGTACCCAAACAGCAACAAGCGCCCCAACAGCAACAAGCGGCCCAGCAAAAGACGCCCTCCACCGCCAGCCCGCCCTGGCCCCAGGATCAGCTCAAGCAATACCGGAACCAGAAGGAACTGTGGCGCCAGGACCAGGAGAACGTCGGCCAGCCGCGCCCCGCCCCGGCCGCTCCGAAACCCAGATCCCAGGCCCGGCCGAACATGATGGCCGGCCTGGCCATCATGATCGCGGCCGTGGCGCTCACCGTGGTGCTTCCGGTGGCCGGCCTGATCGCGTCGCTGGCCGTGGTGACCTTGCTCCGGGCCGCGGACCGGGCGCAGAGCAAGCTGGCGGTCCGCCGGTCTGTTCGCGGGCCGCGGCCCAGCGACCTGGTGATCGTGATCGTCATGGCGCCGCTGACGGTGGCCAGGGCGTTGCTCACCCAGCTGCTGATCGCCCCGCTCGCGGTGGTCGCGGGCGCGGCGGCCTACGGCGCCACGGTCGTGCTCACGCACAGCCTGGACATGCCGCGGGCCGGTGCCTTCGCGGCCGCGGCCGTGGTGGCCTGGTACGGACTCGGACCGGGGTCAGGCAAGCCGCGGCGTCAGCTGAACCGGATGGCAGGCGTGCTGGCCCGGACGCCGGCGTCCACGGCGGTGACCGCGCTGGCGGTGTGGGCGCTGGCCGCGGCCGCCGTCTTGTTCGCGTCGTCGCAGACCCCGTACTACTGGCCCATGGTGGCCCCGCACCTGCCGGGGGTGCCGCACCTGATCACGTCAGTGGCGAGCTGGCTGCTCAAGCATACGAACGCTTAACACGTCGCCAAGGGGAGCCGGGGGGTGGCCGGCGGCAGCGGAATCGGCTTGACCAGGCCGAGCGCGACGACCTCGTTCGCCAGCCGGGTCCGCCGGTTCGGCCCCTCGGGGATCCGGAACTTCTGGTAGAGCCTGAGCAGGTGCTGCTTGACCGCGGCCTCGGTCACCACCAGGTCGATGGCGATGTTGTGGGCCGTGGCGGGCGTGGCGAAGGCCTCGTCCGACAGGGCCGGGCGGCACAGAGCGGTCAGCACGTCGAGCTCACGGCGGGTGAGATCGGGCACGGCCGCCCGGCGTAGTTCGGCGTCGGCGGCGATTTCCTCCGGCGGGATCCCGCCGACCCGGCCGCGGGCCACCCCGAAGCTCAGCACGTCGCCGTCATCGAGCACCCGGCGCGCGACGGGCCGCCCGTTAACTCTCGTTCCGTTGCGTGATAAACCGAGGTCGACGACGTACACGTAGGGGCCGCGCCGAACGAGTTCGGCGTGCAGCCGCGAGACGCTGGGATCGTCGAGACGAATGTCAGCACCCCGGCCGCGCCCGACGGTTGTGACCACGTCGCGCAGCGGGAAGACCTCGCCGCTCTCCTCGATGCGGAGGAACGGTGTGTCCACGCGGACCCTCCCTGCGGTTGGCGATGTTAGGGATATCTCACCACCGGGTTACCCCCTGTGTCACTGCTCCTACCGTGAGATTACATGTCGATACGGGGTACACCGTGGTAACACCGCAGCCCCGCGCCGGTAAACTTCCTGCGGAAAGCCGGGAGGCATGTGCATGGCGAATAAGCCGGCGAACGCTGGCTCACACGGGGAACAGGCGCCGATGAGCGCCGCCCGGGTCGCGCCCGCCCCCCGGGCCGTGCCCGCCTCCCGGGCCGTGCCCGCCTCCCGGGCCGTGCCCGCCTCCCGGGCTGTAGCCGGTCATCGAGCCACCCGCTCCCGGCCCGCCCCCAGGCCCCCCAAGGCCCCCAAAACCCCCAAGGCCACCAACGCTCCCAAAACCCCCAAAGCCCCAGTAGCCCCCACCGCCCCGCCCGCGCCGAACGCCATATCCTGGCTGCTCTACCTGGTCGTGCTCGCCGGGGTGGGGGCCGGGCTGCTCCTGGCCTCGCACGCCTCGTGGGACACGGGCCGCGGCGCGGGACTGGTGGGATGCACACTGCTGGCCGCGGGACTGGCCCGGCTGGTGCTGCCGGCGCGCTACGCGGCCCTGCTGACCACCCGCAGAAAAGTCTCTGATGTGCTCGCGTTCACGGTGCTCGGCGCCGGGGTGCTCGCGGTCGCGCTGTTGCTGCCATGAGCAGCTGTCGATATAGGGAGAGAAATGAGCAAGATCAAGGTAGCGAACCCCGTCGTCGAACTCGACGGGGACGAGATGACCAGGATCATCTGGCAGTACATCAAGGACGAACTGATACTGCCCTACCTGGATGTCGAGCTGGAGTATTACGACCTGGGCGTGGAGCACCGCGACGCCACCGATGACCAGGTGACGATCGACGCGGCGCACGCCATCCAGCGGCACGGCGTGGGGGTCAAGTGCGCCACGATCACGCCGGACGAGGCCCGGGTGACGGAGTTCGGGCTGAAGAAGATGTGGCGCTCGCCGAACGGCACCATCCGCAACATCCTCGGCGGTGTCATTTTCCGCGAGCCGATCGTGATCTCGAACATCCCCCGGCTGGTGCCCACCTGGACCAGACCCATCATCATCGGCCGTCACGCGCACGCCGACCAGTACAAGGCCAGCGACTTCGTGGTGCCAGGCCCGGGTACGGTGACGATCACCTACGTCCCCGAAGGCGACGGCAGTGCTGGCCAGGGAGGGCAGCCGATCGAGATGGAGGTCGCCCGGTTCACCGGCGGCGGCGTCGCGATGGCGATGTACAACTACGACGACTCCATCCGCGATTTCGCCCGGGCCACCATGCGTTACGCGCTTAACCGCAAATTCCCGCTCTACCTATCCACCAAGAATACGATCCTCAAGGCCTACGACGGGCGTTTCAAGGATCTTTTCGCCGAGGTATTCGAGTCTGAATTCAAGGCGGATTTCGAGGCGGCCGGAATTACTTATGAGCACCGGCTCATCGACGATATGGTGGCTCAGGTGCTCAAATGGGACGGCGGTATCGTCTGGGCCTGCAAGAACTACGACGGCGACGTGCAGTCCGATGTGGTGGCCCAGGGTTACGGCTCGCTCGGGCTGATGACCAGCGTGCTGATGACCCCGGACGGCCGGACGGTCGAGGCCGAGGCCGCGCACGGCACTGTGACCAGGCATTACCGACAGCACCAGCAGGGCAGGCCCACCTCGACCAACCCGGTCGCGTCGATCTTCGCCTGGACCCAGGGGCTGTCCCACCGCGGCATGCTCGACCACACTCCGGCGGTCACCGGGTTCGCCAAGACGCTCGAGGATGTCTGCGTGCAGACGATCGAGAATGGCCAGATGACCAAGGACCTGGCCCTGCTCGTCGGACCTGACACCCCGTTCCTGACCACTCAGGAATTCCTCGCGGCGCTGGACGGTAACCTGCGCAAAGCCATGGGCGTGTAATTTATATTCCGAACGGGCCGTGGTGTCACCGCCAGGCT
This sequence comes from uncultured Actinomycetes bacterium, assembly GCA_963808315.1. Lineage (GTDB taxonomy): Bacteria > Actinomycetota > Actinomycetes > Streptosporangiales > Streptosporangiaceae > Palsa-504. The sequence goes on from CAWEFK010000003.1 coordinate 60,273, forward strand.
CGCTGGCATGTATCACGGACGAAGGAGTTTGTTCACAATGGCACGTACGGGTAAGGTAACCGTCGTTGGCGCGGGTTTTTACGGCTCGACCACCGCGCAGCGGCTGGCGGAGTACGACATCTTCAACGAGGTCGTGCTCACCGACATCGTCGAGGGCAAGCCGGAGGGGCTGGCCCTGGACATGAACCAGTCGCGGCCGGTCGAGGGCTTCGAGACCAAGGTCACCGGCCAGACCACGGGCCAGGGCGGCGAGGGGTACGAGGCCATCGCCGGGTCGGACATCGTGATCGTGACCGCGGGGCTGCCACGCAAGCCCGGCATGAGCCGGATGGACCTGATCGAGGTCAACGCCAAGATCGTCCGCAACGTGGTGGAGAACGTGGCCAAGTTCGCGCCGGACGCGGTGCTGATCGTGGTGTCCAACCCGCTGGACGAGATGACCGCGCTGGCGGCCAAGGTGTCCGGCTTCCCGCCGCACCGGGTGCTCGGCCAGGCGGGCATGCTGGACACCGCCCGGTTCAGCTACTTCGTGGCCGAGAAGCTGGCCGTGCCGGTGGGCGCGGTGCGGACGCTGACGCTCGGCTCGCACGGTGACACGATGGTCCCTGTGCCCTCGGCCTGCACGGTGAACGGCCAGCCGCTGGACCGCCTGCTGCCCGCCGACGAGATCGAGGCGCTGGTCAACCGGACCAGGAACGGCGGCGGCGAGATCGTCGCGCTGCTCAAGACGGGCTCGGCCTACTACGCGCCGAGCGCCGCGGCCGCCCGGATGGCCCGCGCGGTGGCCGAGGACTCCGGTGCGATCATGCCGGTGTGCGCCTGGGTCGACGGCCAGTACGGCATCTCCGGCGTCTACCTGGGCGTCGAGGCTGAGATCGGCGCCACAGGCGTCCGCCGTGTGGTCGAGCGCGACCTGACCGAGTCCGAGCTGGCCGGCCTGCGCGCCGCCGCCGAAGCCGTCCGCGCCAAGCAAGCCGACGTAGCCGCCCTCTAGCCGCCCCCGCCCGCCCGCCCCGCTCACCGCCCCGCCCACCGTTCCGCCCACCGCCCGCCCGCTCACCGTCCCGCCCCACCCACCGCCCCGCCCACCGTCCCGCCCGCCCCGCTCACCGTCCCGCTCGCCACAGCGGTCCCACCAGTCCCAGCCGTACCAAGCCCCATTCAGAGAATGCGGCACCGTACCCAAAAGAGTGGGTACGGTGCCGCATCTCCCCAATGAGGGCGAGCCCAGGGCGAGCTCATAGCTAACCCAGGGCTGAGCCCAGGGCCAGCCCCTACCCCTGAGCGAGGCGGCGCAGGGCCAGCTCGGCGTACAGCGAAGTGCCGTCGACCAGGGCCGCGTCGTCGAAGGTGGCCAGCGCCGAGTGGTTGGTGGGCGCGGTCTCGGGGTCCCGGTCGGGCGGGCACGCGCCGAGGAACACGAACGCGCCGGGTACCTCCTCGAGCACGAAGGAGAAGTCCTCCGCGCCGGTGATGGGGAACTGCGCCGTCTCGCCCCGGCCCGGACCGAACGCAGCCGTGATCGTCTCCGTGGCGAAGGCCGCCTCGGCCGCGTCGTTGACGGTCACCGGGTACTCCGTCGCGTACTCGGCGTCGGCGGTCAGCCCGTGCGCGTGGGCGATGTCATGGATCAGCTCGGGGACGCACTTGGCCAGCGCGCTCCGCGACCGGGCGCTGTAGGAGCGCGCGGTGGCCAGGAACGTGGCCTGGTCGCTGATCACGTTGTCGGTGGTGCCTGCGTGCAAGCTGCCCACCGTGATGACCACCGGGTCGAAGACGTCGAACCTCCTGGTCACCATGGTCTGAAGCGCGAGTACCATCTCGCAGGCGGCCGGGATCGGGTCCGCGGCCAGATGCGGCTGGGAGGCGTGGCCGCCGCGTCCGTGCACGGTGACCGTGATCTGGTCGGCGGCGGCGAGCATCGGCCCCGGCCGGGTGGAGAACACCCCGCACGGCAGCCGGTTCGACGTCACGTGCAGTCCGTAGGCCGCGACCGGCCGCGGGCCGGCCGCGTCGAGGACACCCTCGCTGATCATGTGCCTGGCGCCGGCGTAGCCCTCCTCGCCCGGCTGGAACATGAAGATCACGGTGCCGGGCAGCTCGGCCTGCCGGGCGGACAGCACTCGCGCGGCTCCGGCCAGCATGGCGGTGTGCAGGTCGTGGCCGCAGGCGTGCATCACGCCGGGAATCACCGACGCGTACGGCAGCCGGGTTTCCTCGGTCACGGGCAGCGCGTCCATGTCGCCGCGCAGCAGCACCACCGGACCGTCGGCGGCGCCGCGCAGCACCGCGGTCACCGAGGACAGACCCCGGCCTGTGCTGATCTCCAGCGGCAGCCCGTCCAGGGCGGCGAGCACCTTGGCCTGCGTCTTCGGCAGGTCCAGGCCGACCTCGGGCTCGCGGTGGATGGCGTGCCGCAGCTCCGCGATATCGCCCGCGATGGCCGCTGCCTCGTCACGTACCGGCACTGGTGCCTCCTCGGGTTACCTGTCTCCTTGATCCCGGCATGACCCTATCGCGGTCGCGCACCGGGACCCGCAGGTCTACCCGAGGATACGTTCGACCTCAGGCGCGGGCACCCGGATAACGCCAGTCGCCTGGCCCGGTCCGAAGGAGCCGCGTCGAGGAACTCCGGTGCGGTCCAGCCGTCCCGGAGGTAGGCCGCGGTGACCGCATCGCGGACCGGGCCGCTGGCCGCCTCCGGCACCAGCGCGAGCACGCACCCGCCGAACCCGCCGCCCATCATCCGCGCGCCGAGCGCGCCCGCCGCCAGCGCGGCCTCGACCGCCGCGTCCGCCTCCGGCCAGGAGACCTCGAAGTCGTCCCGCAGCGAGCGGTGCGCCTGGGTCAGCAGCCGTCCGATCCCGGCGTAGGTATCGTCGCGGCCAGGATCGGCGCGCAGGAGGGCGACCACCTCGAGCACGCGCTGGTTGTCGGTGACGACGTGCCGGGCGCGCCGCCGCAGCACGGGGTCGGTGAGCCGGGCGGTTTCACCACTGTCCGTTAGGTCGCGAAGAGAGGGGATACCGAGTTGGCGCGCGGCTTCCTCGCACTCGGCGCGCCGCCGGCCGTACCCGCCGTCGGTCAGCTCGTGCCTGGCCCGGGTGTTGATCAGCAGCAGCCGCGACCCGGCCGCGGCCGGGTCGAACGGGACCTGGGCGTGCTCAAGCGAGCGGCAGTCGAGCAGCAGCGCGTGGCCGGCCTGACCCAGCAGTGACGCGGACTGGTCCATGATGCCGGACGGCACCCCGACGAAGTCGTTCTCGGCCCGCCGGGCGATCGCGGCCAGGTCGCCACGGGGGACAGCCACTCCCGCCAATTCGGTGAGGGCCAGCGCGGTCGCGCACTCAAGCGCGGCCGACGAGGACAGGCCCGCGCCCGCGGGTACGTCGGAGTCGATCGCGATGCAGGCGCCGGGAACCTGATGGCCGGCCTCGGCCAGGGCCCAGGCCACCCCGGCCGGGTAGGCGCCCCAGCCGGACACCCGGCCGGGAGCCAGCCCGTCGAGCGGGATCTTCACCACCTCTGGCGCCTGGCGGGAACACAGCACCAGCGTGCGGCCGGGCCGCGCGGCGGCCGCGGCCACGGTGGCCTGGCTGAGCGCGAACGGCAGCACGAACCCGTCGTTGTAGTCGGTATGCTCGCCCATCAGGTTGGCCCGGCCCGGCGCCAGCCACACCCCGTCAGGCACCCCGCCGAACCTGGCCCGGAACAGCTGTGCTGGCCCGCTCACCTTCGGGGCGCCTTGAGGCGCCGCCTTCCCTCGTCGCTCGTTCCTCGCTCCTCAGTCCAGGCAGCGTCGCGCCCCTCCGGCTCGCTCATTTCAGACCTCGGGCCTGGGTGAATCTCCAGGCGTCGGCGGCCATCGCCCGCAGGTCGCGCTGCGCGTGCCAGCCGAGCTCGGCCGCGATCTTGGCGGACGAGGCGACCAGCACGGCCGGGTCGCCTGGTCGGCGCGCGGTCACGTCCACGGCGATGTCGGCGCCGGTGACATCCCGGCACACCTCGATCACCTCGCGGACCGAGAAGCCGGTCCCGTGACCGAGGTTGTAGACGCTGTGCTGGCCCGGCCGGGCCGCCGCCAGCGCGCGCAGGTGCGCGTCGGCCAGGTCCGCGACGTGGATGTAGTCCCGGACGCAGGTTCCGTCCGGCGTGGGGTAGTCCTCGCCGAAGACCTGCACCCGGTGGCCGTCGGTCACGCCGGCCAGCACGTTGGGGATGAGGTGGGTCTCGGGATTGTGCCGCTCCCCGAGCCAGGTGCCGTCGGCGATCTGCTGGGCGCCCGCCACGTTGAAGTAGCGCAGGCTGACCGCGCCGAACCCGTGCAGCCGGGCGAACTCACTCAGCGTGGTGTCCACGGCCAGCTTGGACGCGCCGTAGGGGCTGGTCGGCCGGGTCGGGTCGGTTTCTGTGATGGGCGTCCGCTCCGGCTCGCCGTACACCGCCGCCGTGGAGGAGAACACGAGCCTGCGGACACCGATCTCGCGCATCGCCTCAAGCAGCGCGATCGTGCCGCCCAGGTTGTTCGACCAGTACTTGGCCGGATCCGCCATCGACTCGCCGACCAGCGACTTGGCCGCGAAGTGCAGCACCGCCTCGGTGCCGTCGCTCAGTACCTCGGCCGCGCAGTCGCGCAGCGTGCCCTTGACGAAGACGGCGCCGGCCGGGCACCGCGTCGGCGAACCCGGTGGACAGGTCGTCGAGCACGGTGACCTCGTGCCCGGCCGCGATCAGCTGCGCGGTGACGACGCTGCCGATATATCCGGCGCCGCCGGTGACGAGCACTCTCATCAGGCCTCCCTGAGCCGTTGCGCTGCCTCTTCCGGGACGATGTCGTTGATCCAGACGCCCATCTCCGATTCCGTACCGGCCAGGTACTTCAGCTTGCCGGCCGCCCGGCGGACCGACAGTACCTGAAGGTGCGCGGCGAACTGGCGGCGCGTGGCCTGGTCGGAGACCGGTGCCTGGAACCAGCCGGCGATATAGGGCGCGGGCTGGTCGAACAGCGCGTCGAATCGGCGCAGCACGTCCAGGTACAGCGGCCCGAAGGCCTCGCGGGCCTCCTCGCCCACCGCCGGCAGGTCGGGCACCCGGACGACCGGGAAGATCCGCACCTCGTACGGCCAGCGCGCCGCTTCCGGCACGAACGCGACCCAGTGCTCGTTGCGGGTCACGATCCGCACCCCGGCCCGCAGTTCGGCGGCGACCAGGTCGTCGAACAGGTTCTCCCCCCGGTACTCGCGGGCCTGCGCCACCATCCGCTCGGTGCGCGGGGTGACGAACGGGAACGCGTAGATCTGCCCGTGCGGATGATGCAGCGTGACACCGATCTCCTCGCCGCGGTTCTCGAAGCAGAACACCTGCTCGGTGCCCGGCAGCGCGCTCAGCACGCGCGTCCGGTCCACCCAGGCCTCGAACACGGTCCGGACCCGCGCCGGGCTGAGCCGGGCGAAGGAGGAGTCGTGGTCGGAGGTGAAGCAGACCACCTCGCAGCGTCCGAGCGGCTCGCGCAGCGAGGGGAACCTGTTCTCGAACACCACCACGTCGTAGCTGGACGCCGGGATCTCGGTGGCCCGCCCGGGCCCCGACGGGTCGAGCGGGCACTGATCGGGCGGCGGCAGGAAGGTGCGGTCCTGGCGGGCGGCCGCGATCACCACCCACTCGCCGGCCAGCGGATCCCACCGGATCCCGGATTCGGCCGTCCCGGCCGGGAGCGGGGGCCCGGGCGGCCGCGGCGGCAGCGGCCTGGTGTCGGCCACCAGCTCGCGGCCCAGCCCGGGCGACTCGTCGAAGTAGACGATCGCGCGCCCGTCGGCCAGCCGGGTACTGGATTTCCAAATTGATTGTGTGCCCACGGGACCCATACGTTATCCGGTCTAGACTAGCCAGACACATCGTGCTACTGGCATTGAGCCGACGGGGCGCGGCGCCGCCTGGACTGAGGAGCGAGGCACGAGCAACGAGGGAGGGCGACGCCTGAGGGCGCCCCGGCGGCGAGCAGGAGACAGAGCGTGAGCAAGGTCGTCCTGGAAATCATCGTCGTCCTGGTTATCATGTGTGTCGGAGGATTTTTCTCCGCCTCGGAGATGGCTCTGGTGTCGCTGCGTGAAGGCCAGGTCCGGGAGCTGGGCCGGCGGGGAAGGCGCGGCCAGCGGGCCGCGAAGCTGGCGCTTGACCCGAACCGGTTCTTCTCCGCCGTCCAGATCGGCGTCACCCTGGCCACCCTGGTCACCGGCGCCTACGGCGCCGACACCCTGGCCGGAGTGCTGAAGTCGTGGCTGATCAAGAGCGAGCACATGACCCCGGACTGGGCGAGCCCGGTGGCGTTCTTCGCGGTGACCATCGTCATCACGTTCTTCAGCCTGATCCTGGGGGAGCTGGCGCCCAAGCGGATCGGCCTGCAGCGGGCCCCCGGGCTGGCGCTGCTGGCCGCGCCGCTGCTTGACCGGATCGCCACCCTGGCCCGGCCGGTGGTCTGGCTCCTGACCCAGTCGACCAACCTGGTCGTGGCCATTCTCGGCGGCGATCCCCGGGTCGGCCGCCAGGCCATGAGCGAGGCCGAGCTGCGCGAGCTCGTGACCGGGGCGCAGACGCTCAGCCAGGACGAGCGGCACATCGTCGGCGAGGTCTTCGACGCAGGCAAACGGCAGATCCGCGAGGTCCTGGTGCCGCGCACCGAGGTGGTGTTCCTGGACGCGCAGACGCCGGTCGCCGAGGCCGCCGCGATAGCCGCGAGCGTGCCGCATTCCCGGCTGCCGGTCTACCAGGACACCTACGACAACGTGACCGGCTTCGTGCACGTGCGGGACCTGCTCGGGCCGGGGGTGGCGAAGCGTTCGGTCCCGGTCAGCGAGATCAGCAGGCCGGTGAAGTTCCTGCCGATCAGCAAGACCGTGCTCTCCTCGCTGTCCGAGATGCGCCGCGAGCGGGCCCACCTGGCCATCGTGGTCGACGACTACGGTGGCACCGCGGGCATCGTCACGCTCGAGGACCTGGTCGAGGAGCTGATCGGCGACATCCAGGACGAATACGACCTGGAACAGGGGCCGTCCACCACGCTGCTCGGCGGCGCCGTCGAGGTCGACGGCCTGCTCAACCTCAGCGAGTTCGCCGAGCAGTCCGGCGTCCAGCTGCCCGAAGGCCCCTACGAGACCGCGGCGGGCTACGTCCTGGCCGCCTTCGGTGACCTGCCCAAGGTCGGCGACAGCGTCCAGGTGGGCGGCCGCACCATCACCGTCACCGAACTAGACGGCCGCCGCATCGCCCGCCTCCGCGTCTCCCAAGCCCCCGCCTCTGCGACCATGGTTCCCGCCGGTCACCAGGGTCACCAGGGTCACCAGGATCACCAGGATCAACAGGGTCAGGCCCAGCTAGACTCGGAGGCCCCCCAAGCTGGCGACCCCTCGGGAGGAGACGACTAACGTGCCCGGTGGTTTCGACACCGTCCTGGTGGTTGACTTCGGCGCGCAGTACGCCCAGCTGATCGCGCGCCGGGTACGTGAATGCCACGTCTACTCCGAGATCGTCCCCTCGACGATGCCGGTGGCGGAGATGCTGGCCAAGCGGCCGAAGGCGATCATCCTCTCCGGCGGCCCCTCGTCGGTATACGCCGACGGGGCCCCGCCCGCGCCCGCCGGGCTGTTCGACGCCGGCGTCCCGGTCCTGGGCATCTGCTACGGCTTCCAGCTCATGGTGGCCGAGCTCGGCGGCACCGTCGCGCGCACCGGCCTGGCCGAATACGGTAGAGCTGAGATGAGTCTCCTCGGGGGGGACGACCCCCCCCAGACCCCCCCCGCTCATGGGGGGAACCTTCCCCCCCATACCCCCCTGGGGCCCCCAAGGGGGCCAACTTCTGGCCGGCTCGCCGGCCAGGCAGCTGGTCTGGATGTCGCACGGGGATACCTGCACGGCGGCGCCGCCGGGGTTCACCGTGACCGCGCAGACCGCGGCGACGCCGGTGGCGGCGGTGGAGGACGCGGACCGGCGCAGGTTCGGCGTCCAGTTCCACCCCGAGGTGATGCACACCGAGCACGGCACCCGGCTGCTCGGCCGCTTCCTCGAGCTGGCCGGCTGCCGTCCGTCCTGGACGATGGTGAACATCGTCGATGAGCAGATCGAGCAGATCCGCGAGCAGGTGGGCGACTCCCGCGCGATCTGCGGCCTGTCCGGCGGGGTGGACTCCGCGGTCGCCGCCGCCCTCGTCCAGCGTGCCATCGGCGACCGTCTGACCTGCGTGTTCGTCGATCATGGCCTGCTGAGAAAGGGTGAGGCGGAGCAGGTCGAGCAGGACTTCGTGGCCGCCACCGGGGTCCGGCTCATGGTGGCGAACGAGACCGGGGCGTTCGGCTCGGCGCTGGCCGGGGTGGCCGACCCCGAGCAGAAGCGGAAGATCATCGGCCGGGAGTTCATCCGCGCCTTCGAGCGGGCCGCCCGGGAGATCACCGCCGAGGCCGGCGAGCACGGCGAGGCGTGCGAGTTCCTGGTCCAGGGCACGCTGTACCCGGACGTGGTGGAGTCAGGCGGCGGCACGGGCACGGCCAACATCAAGTCGCACCACAACGTCGGCGGCCTGCCCGATGACCTGAAGTTCCGCCTGGTCGAGCCGCTGAGATCGCTGTTCAAGGACGAGGTGCGCCGGGTGGGGGAGGAGCTCGGGCTGCCGCAGGCGATCGTCCGCCGCCAGCCGTTCCCCGGCCCGGGCCTGGCGATCAGGATCATCGGCGAGGTCACCGCCGAACGCCTGGCCATCTTGCGCGAGGCCGACGCCATCGTCCGCGAGGAGATGTCCGCGGCCGGGCTCGATACCCTGGTCTGGCAGTGCCCGGTCGTGCTGCTCGCCGACGTGCGCTCGGTCGGGGTCCAGGGCGACGGCCGCAGCTACGGGCACCCGATCGTGCTGCGCCCGGTGACCAGCGAAGACGCCATGACCGCCGACTGGGCCCGCCTCCCCGACGACGTCCTGGCCCGGATCTCCACCCGCGTCACCAACGAGGTTCCCGAGATCAACCGCGTCGTGCTCGACGTCACCAGCAAGCCCCCCGCCACCATCGAGTGGGAGTAATTTCGGCCGAACGAACCGTGGCTCGCCCGCCCCGCCCTCCTTCCCGCCCGCCGCCCTTACCCCAGCCCCCGCATGGCCCACAGGTCGGGGAAGATGGGATGGCCGAGGGTGGTGGTGAGGTAGGTGGCACCGGCCGACCCGCCGGTGCCTGGCCGGGCGCCGATCGTCCGCTGCACCATCTTGATGTGCCGGTAGCGCCACTCCTGCAGGCCCTCGTCGAGGTCGACGAGCAGCTCGCAGACCGCGGCCGCGTCGGTGTCGTCGTCGTAGACCTTCTTCAGCACCTGCTGCATCGCCTCCGATGCCGCCAGGGGCGCCGTGACGTCCCGGTGCGCGATGTCCGCCGGTATGTCGTACCCCTGGCCGGCCAGATAGCGGACGAAGGAGTCGAACACCGACGGCCTGCTCATCGCGGCCGTGATGCGTTCGCGTTCGTTGCTGCCTTCGGCGTAGGCCGCGACCATCATCGGGTCCCGGCGGCCCAGGGTGGCCTCGAGCTCGCGGAACTGGGCGGATTCGAAGCCGCTGGAGGTGCCCAGCCAGTCGCGGAACCGGGTGAACTGGTTCGGCGTCATGGTCTCGAGCACGTCGAGCTGGGCCACCACGATCTTCATGATGGCCAGCGTGCGCCGCAGCGTGCGCATGGCGTGCGTGCCGCCGCCGGACTCGAGTTCGGGCTGCAGCTTGCCGAGCTCGTGCAGCAACTGCTTGAACCACAGCTCGTAGATCTGGTGGATGACGATGAACAGCATCTCGTCGTGTTCGCCCGACCGCGGCTGCTGAGCCGTGAGCAGCTGGTCCAGCCGTAGGTAGCCGGAGTAGGTGACGGGTTCAGTGACGGATTCAGTGACGGGTTCAGCCATGGTTCGCCTCAGCGGGTTCGCTCGAGAATGTCGCGGGCGGCGCCGGCGGCCCGCCACAGGTCGGTGAAACGCGTGGTGAGCGGGGAAGGGCCGAACCGGAACCGGTCCGGGGTGCGGTAGTCCGTGATGATGTCCGCCGCGGCCAGCTGATCGACGACCTGCTCGGCGCGCGGATGGCAGAACGTGACGTGGCCGCCGCGGCGGTCGGGATCCCTGGGCGTGCCGATCGCGCAGCCAAGCGGGACGAGCCAGGCATCGGCGAGGTCGATGAGGTAGCTGGTCAGCTTGGTGCTTTTGGCGCGTATCGGGCCGATGCCCGCCTCGAGCAGCAGCCGGGCCCCTTCTTCCACCGCGGCGGTGCCCAGGATCGCCGGCGTTCCCGTGGTGAACTTGGCGATCCCGGCCGCGGGGTCGTACCTGGGGCCCATGGCGAACTGGTCACGCTGGGAGAACCAGCCCCAGATCGGCTGCCGCAGTACCTCCCGCAGCCGACCCTGCACGTAGAGGAAGGCGGGGGCGCCTGGCCCGGAGTTGAGGTACTTGTAGGTGCAGCCGACGGCCAGGTCCACGTCGCAGGCGTCGAGCTCGATGGGCACGGCGCCGACCGAGTGGCTCAGGTCCCACAGCATCAGCGCGCCGGCCTCGTGGGTGATCTCGGTGATGGCCGCCAGGTCGGCCAGGGCGCCGCTGCGGTAGGCCACGTGGGACAGGCTGACCAGCGCGGTGTCCTCGTCGACGGCCGCGCGGACCGTATCGGCGGTCAGGCCCTCGTTGATGTCGGTCGCCAGCATGCGCAGCTCGGCGCCGCGCTGCGCCGCGATTCCCTCGAGCACGTAGCGGTCGCTGGGGAAGTTGTCCGCGTCGGTGACGATCACCTGCCGCCCCGGCCGCGCGTCAAGCGCCGCGCACGCCAGCTTGTACAGGTTGACCGTGGTGTTGTCGGCGATCACGACCTGGCCGGCGGCCGCGCCGGTGAGCTCGCCGACCAGGTCTCCCGCGCGGCCGGGCAAGTCGACCCAGTGATCCCACGACCTGGCCAGGGCGGCGCCCCATTCGGTCCGGATCATGCTGTCCAGCCGTTGCATGGTGGCCAGCGGAAGCGCGCCCAGGGAATTGCCGTTGAGGTAGACCAGCGACGGGTCGTCCCAGGCGAACCGCGCCCGGTATCCGCCCAGCGGATCCGCCGCGTCCAGTTCCTCGGCGTGTGCTCGGTCCAAGATCTCCCTGGGCATACCGCTCACCCTAACCCCGCTGGCCCCCAGGCGAACCTGCCACGGCCCGCGGGAATGCGGCGCCCGCGGCCCGCGGGGATGCGGCGCCCGCGGCCCGCGGCGGTAGCGGCCTAGCCGCGGCCCGCGGCGGTCGCGGGCCTAGCCGCGGCCCGTGGCGGTCGCGGGCCTAGCCGCGGAGGGCTTCCCGTCTCGGCGGCACCGGGCGGCCTGGCGGCCGGAGTAGGGCTTCCGCCAGGGTGAGGACGGTCTCCTCCAGGGAGCTGAGGTGCGAGTCAACGTCGCGCTGCGCGGCCCCGACGATCCTCGCCACCGCGTTCTGGATCTCGGCTGACCCGGCCCGTGAGCAGGTGATCTCCAACTTGCCCTCGAACGTGCCGAACTTCTCGCCCAGCCCGTCGATCTGTCCTCCCATCCCCTCCAGCCGGCCGTCGAGCCCGTCGATCTGTGCGCCCATCCCTTCCAGCCGGCCGTCGAGCCCGTCGAGCCGGCCGTCGACCGCGCCGAGCTTGGTGTCGGTCGCGGCCAGGGTGTTGTCGATCGCGCTGACCCGGTCGTACTGGTCGTCCAGGCGCTCGTCCAGTCGTTCCAGCCTGGTGTCCAGGGCCGCGACCCGGCCTCCGACACCGGCCATGCTCGCCGCCAGGGCGTCCACGGCGGCCGTCACCGTCTCCATCGCCTGCGTGACCCGCCCGCCCGTCGCTTCGGCGCCGGTTTCCACCTTGGCCGCGAGCGCGCCGAAGCCCACCTCCGCGCGGCCCTTGACCGCCGAGATCTCCCTATCGAGCGGCCGGTCCGCTGACCGAGCTCGGCGACGGCATTGTCCAATCGGCTGAACCGGCTCGCCGCCGTTTCCATGCTCTGCTGCAGCCGGCCGAGGCTGTCCTGCAGCTTGGACAGGCGTTCGTCCTGCGCCCGCAACGCGTCCAGGGCCTGGCCGATGATGTCGCACACCGACTGCAGGCGAGGGGGTGCCTGCTCGACGTGCTCGGGGCCGGTGCCGACGTCGGCCCTCGCCGCCGGCCGCTCAGCCGCCGGCCGCTCAGCCGCCGGCGCCACCTGGGCCCGGAGCATCTCGATGTGCTCAGCCAGGGACTCGGCCCACCGGGGCGGCCGGGCCGCGGTTTCGGCCATGTGATGGGCCAGGCCGTCCAGCCGGGCGGTCACGCCGCGGATCTCCCGCTCGCGTACCTCCTTCACCAGCCACTCGAGCCCCTCCATCCGCTGCCGGATGTCCTCCAGCGCGCCGGCGTTGGACTGCTGATCAGCCACATGGTCCTGGACGGTCCGCGCGAGCAACTCGCGCATGCGATCGGCCGCGGCCGGCCGGTTGGCACCGCGAAGCGGTATGTGGTTGCCCGGCTGATCCATGGTGCTCCTTCATGGGGATGGCCCGTCCCGGTGGTCGTTATGATCGGTTCCGGCGCGGCGAACCGACGCCGAACGACCCGCCAACTCTAGTATCGGTTCGTAATCGATCGTGTTCGAAGAGTAGAAGTAACGGTGGTCGGCCGGCCGGTGCGTTTGACGAGTCCGTCTGCTGCCACTACTGTTTCGAGTTAGCACTCACTTGTGTAGAGTGCTAATGCGACGAGGCGGTCTGGCACCCGCGACGACAGGCAGCCGCGCTCGCTTTCTCTAGCAACTCACCATTAGCCTTTTCCGAAGGGGGAGGTCAGATCGTGACGACCGCCACCAAGGTAGTAATCAAGCCGCTCGAAGACCGCATTGTGGTCCGCACGCTCGAGGCGGAGCAGACCACGGCGTCCGGACTCGTGATCCCGGACACCGCCAAGGAGAAGCCCCAGGAGGGCGAAGTCCTTGCGGTGGGCCCGGGACGCTTTGACGACGCAGGTACCAAGCGTGTGCCGATCGATGTCAAGGTCGGCGACGTGGTGCTGTACAGCAAGTATGGCGGCACCGAAGTGAAGTACTCGGGCCAGGAGTACCTGGTGCTCTCTGCCCGTGACGTACTCGCCATTATCGACAAGTAGCAGTAGTTCGCGGGCTCCGGAGGCAAGACGTCGGCCAATCGCCGCCGTCGTGCCGCCGGAGCCTGTGAGCATGCCCTCGCATGCTGACTGAGAACTCGATCCAACCGTAGGTTGAGGTAGTAAATGCCCAAGATCCTGGAGTTCGACGAGGCCGCCCGCCGCTCGCTTGAGCGTGGCGTCAACAAGCTCGCCGACGCCGTGAAGGTGACGCTCGGCCCGCTCGGCCGCAACGTCGTACTTGATAAAAAATGGGGCGCCCCCACCATCACCAACGATGGCGTGACCGTCGCCAAGGAGGTGGAGCTGGAGGACCCGTACGAGAACATGGGCGCCCAGCTCGCCAAGGAGGTCGCCACCAAGACCAACGACGTCGCCGGAGACGGCACTACGACGGCGACGGTCCTGGCCCAGGCGATGGTGCACTTCGGGCTGCGTTCGGTTACGGCCGGCGCCAACCCGATGGACCTGAAGCGTGGTATTGACGCGGCCGCCGCCGAAATCTCCAAGCGGCTGCTTGAGTCCGCGCGTGACGTGGAGGAGCAGACCGAGATCGCGCACGTCGCGACGATCTCGGCGCAGGACGAGAAGATCGGCGAGCTGATCGCCGAGGCGTTCAGCAAGGTCGGCAAGGACGGTGTCATCACCGTCGAGGAATCGCCGACCATGGGCCTCGAGCTGGAGTTCACCGAAGGCCTGCAGTTCGACAAGGGTTACATTTCGCCCTACTTCATCACCGACCCCGAGCGTCTCGAGGCGGTGCTGGATGACCCGTACATCCTCATCCACCAGTCCAAGATTTCCTCGATGGCCGACTTCCTGCCGTTGCTCGAGAAGATCGCGCAGGTGAAGAGGCCGCTGCTGGTGATCGCCGAGGACGTCGAGGGCGAGGCGCTGGCCACCATCGTGGTGAACAAGCTGCGCGGCCTGCTCAACGTGACCGCCGTGAAGGCGCCCGGTTTCGGTGACCGACGCAAGGCCATGCTGGCCGACGTCGCCGCCCTGACCGGCGGCACCGTGGTGACCGAGGAGCTCGGCACCAAGCTGGAGTCGGTCGAGCTCGACACCCTGGGCCGCGCCCGCCGTGTCGTCATCACCAAGGACGACACCACGATCGTGGACGGTGCCGGCGACAAGAGCGAGATCGAGGACAGGATCAGGCAGATCCGCACCGAGATCGACAACACCGACTCCGACTGGGACAAGGAGAAGCTGCAGGAACGGCTGGCCAAGCTGTCCGGCGGCGTCTGCGTCCTGCGGGTCGGTGCCGCCACCGAGGTGGAGCTCAAGGAGAAGAAGCACCGCCTGGAGGACGCCATCTCCGCCACTCGCGCGGCCATCGAGGAGGGCATCATCGCCGGCGGCGGCAGCGCCCTGGTGCATGTGGCCACCGAGCTCGGTGACCTCGGCTTTACCGGCGACGAGGCGACCGGGGTGCGGGTTGTTCAGCGCGCCCTGTCCGAGCCGTGCCGCTGGATCGCGCTGAACGCGGGCCAGGAGGGCGGGGTGGTGACCGCCAAGGTCGCGACGCTGCCCGTGGGCCACGGTTACAACGCGGCCACCGGCGAGTACGGTGACCTGATGGCTCAGGGCGTCATCGACCCGGTGAAGGTGACCAGGTCGGCCGTGCAGAACGCCGCGTCGATCGCCGGCATGCTGCTGACCACGGAGACCCTCGTGGTGGAGAAGCCGGAAGAGAAGGACTCGTCCGCGGCCGACGGCCACGGGCACAGCCACTCGCACTAGGCCAACCCCAGCGCTAGGCTCCGCCCGGCCCACCGGCCGGGAAAGCCACAGGCACATGAAAGCCGGGTTTCACACCGTGAAACCCGGCTTTCGTGCTGTTCCGGAACCCGCCCCCGCCGCGAATAGCCGCGAACCTGGGGACACCGAAGCCGGCTGTCGCCCGGCTCAATAGGATGGAGGCATCCCCCCGCTGCCACTTTCGGTGAAGGTGCCATGACTGATCACGTACCCCCGGGCCAGGACGACAAGTTCGCGCCCGTCGGGCTGACCTTCGACGACGTCCTGCTGCTGCCTGCTCATTCCAGCGTGCTGCCCAGTGAGGCCGACACGACGACCAGGATCACCCGCCGTTGCCAGCTCCGTGTCCCGCTCGTGTCGGCGTCCATGGACACCGTCACCGAGGCCAGGATGGCCATCGCCATGGCCCGCCAGGGCGGGGTCGGCGTGCTGCACCGCAACCTGTCCGTCGAGGAACAGGCCCAGCAGGTCGACATGGTGAAACGGTCCGAGGCGGGCATGATCACCCATCCGGTGACGTGCGGGCCGGACGCGACCATCGCCGACGTAGACGGGCTCTGCGGCCGGTACCGCATCTCCGGCGTTCCCGTGACCAGCGCCGATGGCGTTCTCGTCGGTATCGTCACCAACCGCGACATCAGGTTCGAGACGGACCATAGCCGCCGGGTGGCCGAAGTGATGACCCCGATGCCCCTGGTCACCGCGCCGGTGGGGGTGGCCTCCGAGGAAGCGCTGCGGCTGCTGAGGCAGCACAAGGTGGAGAAGCTGCCGCTGGTCGACGACGCCGGACGGCTCCGCGGGCTGATCACGGTGAAGGACTTCACCAAGAGCGAGAAATTTCCCTACGCCACCAAAGACCTCGCCGGGCGGCTGGTGGTCGGGGCGGCCATCGGGGTAGGTGAGGACGCCAAGCGCCGGGCCCAGGCGCTCATCGAGACCGGCGTCGACTTCCTGGTGGTAGACACCGCGCACGGGCACGCACAGGGCGTGCTCGACATGGTGACCCAGATCAAGGCGAATTCCGACATCGAGGTGATCGGCGGCAACGTCGCCACCCGGGCCGGTGCGCAGGCCCTGGTGGACGCGGGCGCGGACGGCATCAAGGTGGGCGTCGGGCCCGGGTCCATCTGTACCACCAGGGTGGTGGCGGGGGTGGGCGTACCGCAGGTCACAGCGATCTATGAGGCCGCCAAGGCGGCCCGGCCCGCGGGCGTGCCCGTGATCGGTGACGGGGGCCTGCAGTACTCCGGTGATATCGCCAAGGCCATCGCCGCGGGCGCCGATACCGTCATGCTAGGCAGCCTGCTCGCCGGCTGTGAGGAAAGCCCCGGCGAGATGGTCTTCATCAACGGCAAGCAGTACAAGCTGTACCGGGGGATGGGATCGCTCGGCGCGCTGCGGAACCGTGAGCGCGGCCGTTCCTACTCCAAGGACCGCTATTTCCAGGACGATGTGCTGCGTGAGGACAAGCTCGTGCCTGAGGGCATCGAGGGGCAGGTGCCCTACCGCGGCCCGCTGTCCGCGGTCGCCGGGCAACTGGTCGGCGGGCTCCGCGCGGCCATGGGCTACTGCGGTGCCCGGACCATCGCCGACCTGCAGGACGCGCGGTTCATCCAGATCACCGCGGCCGGGCTGACCGAGAGCCATCCGCACGACGTCAAGATGACCGTCGAGGCGCCGAACTACGGTGGCCGGCCGGGCCGGACCGGGTCCCAGACATGAGCGACGTGGAGATCGGCCGGGGCAAGACCGGGCGCCGGGCCTATTCGCTGAACGAGATCGGCATCGTCCCCGCCCGCCGGACGCGAGACCCGGAGGAGGTGTCGATCGCCTGGCAGATCGACGCCTACCGGTTTGAGCTGCCGCTGATGGCCTGCCCGATGGACAGCGTGGTGTCGCCCGCCACCGCCATCAGCATCGGCCGCCTGGGTGGGCTTGGCGTGCTCGACCTGGAAGGACTGTGGACGCGCTACGAGGACCCTGAGCCGCTGCTCGCCGAGGTCACCGAGCTCGACGAGCAGGCCGCCACCCGGCGGCTGCAGGCCATGTACGCCGAGCCCATCTCCGAGGACCTCATCGGCCGCCGGATCTCCGAGATCGCGCGGGCCGGCGTGACCACCGCGGCGAGCCTGTCGCCGCAGCGGACCGCGAGGTACGCCAAGGCGGTGGTGGACGCGGGCGTGGACATCTTCGTGATCCGCGGCACTACGGTGTCGGCCGAGCACGTCTCCGGCCGGGCCGAGCCGCTCAACCTCAAGCAGTTCATCTACGAGCTCGACGTCCCGGTGGTGGTAGGCGGCTGCGCGACCTACACCGCCGCGCTGCACCTGATGCGCACCGGCGCCGCCGGAGTGCTGGTGGGATTCGGCGGAGGTTCCGGCCACACCACGGTGACGGTCCTCGGTGTCGCGGTGCCGATGGCCACCGCGGTCGCGGATGTGGCCGCGGCGCGGCGCGACTACCTGGACGAGTCCGGCGGCCGCTACGTGCACGTGATCGCGGACGGATCGATGACCAGCAGCGGCGACATCGCCAAGGCCCTGGCCATCGGCGCCGACGCGGTGATGGTGGGCTCCCCGCTGGCCCGGGCCGAGCAGGCCCCCGGCCGGGGCTACCACTGGGGCAGTGAGGCCAATCACACCGAGCTGCCCAGGGGAGCCCGGGTCCGGGTCGGCACGATCGGTACGCTCGAGCAGATCCTGCACGGCCCGTCCACCGTCCCGGACGGCTCGATGAACCTGATGGGCGCGCTGCGCCGGACGATGGCCACGGCCGGCTACTCCGACCTGAAGGAATTCCAGCGGGTCGAGGTGGTCGTCGCCGATTCCGGTCTGCCCGGCGGCCGCCGCTAGACTCCTGCGCATGGCTCAGCCCGCACCGTCCCGGCCCCGGGTGCTCTCCGGCATCCAGCCCACCGCTGACTCCTTCCACCTGGGCAACTACCTGGGTGCCGTGCGCCAGTGGGTCGCGCTGCAGGACAACTACGACGCCTTCTACTGCGTCGTCGACCTGCACGCGATCACGGTGCCGCAGGACCCGGCCCAGCTCTCCCGCCGGACCAGGGTCGCCGCCGCCCAGCTGCTCGGCGCCGGGCTGGACCCGGACCGGTGCACCCTGTTCGTGCAGAGCCATGTGGCCGAGCACGCCGAGCTAGCCTGGATCCTCAGCTGCCTGACCGGGTTCGGCGAGGCGAGCCGGATGATTCAGTTCAAGGACAAGTCCTCCAGGGATGGCCAGGACCAGGCCTCCGTCGGCCTGTTCACCTACCCCGTCCTGCAAGCCGCAGACATCCTGCTCTACCAGGCCGACCAGGTGCCGGTGGGCGAAGACCAGCGGCAGCACCTGGAGCTCAGCCGGACGCTGGCCAACCGGTTCAACCACAGGTTCGGCCCGACGTTCGTGCCGCCGCAGCCGTACATCCTGGCCGACGTGGCCAAGATCTATGATCTCCAGGACCCGACGGCCAAGATGAGCAAGTCGTCGTCCTCGCCGCAGGGCATCATCGACGTACTGGACGATCCGGCCGTGATCCGCAAGAAGATCGCTCGCGCGGTCACCGACGCGGGTTCGGAGGTCCGGGCCGACCCGGAGGCCAAACCGGGCGTGACCAACCTGCTCCGCATCTACTCGGCCCTGTCCGACGAGCCGGTCGCCGCGCTCGAGGCCAGGTACTCCGGCGCGGGCTACGGCGGGTTCAAGAAGGACCTGGCCGAACTCATCGTGGCCACGTTCGCCCCGATCAGGGAGAAGACACAGCAGATTCTCGCCGATGAGGCTGGGCTGGACCACATACTCGCCCGCGGGGCCGCGCAAGCCCGCCAGGTGGCCGGCCAGACCATGGCGGTCACCCGCGACCGCATCGGCCTACTCCAGCCAACCCCCTAAACCCCCCCGATTCCCGCCCCAGAAAAGCGGTCCGGCCAACATTGTGGATCGCTACCCCCGCCATACGGGTAGTACCGATCCACAATGATGAGCGTCACCGGGCGTGAAGTCTCTCCAGCCCCAGCAGAAGCAGCTTTCTCGGGCTGAGCTGGGCGGTTACAGGGCGCCGACCCCTGGACCCCTAGACCTCCCCGGGGCCCCCCGCCTCCCCGCCGGCTACGAGCCGCGGGCCGCTGCCGTCGGTGATACCCGAAGCCAATCCCGACCACGACCAGCGCGACGCCGGTGAATCCAGCCGCCACAACAGACGGATTGCCTGCCACCGAACCCGACCCGCTCGCCATCACCCCCGCGCCGCGCCCCCCTGACCCGCCCACCCCACTCACCCCACTCACCCCGCCCGACCGTCCCGCCCCAGCCGCCCCCGAAGCCAACCGCCCCCGAACCATCCGCCCCCGTCCCCGAACCGGACGGTCCCGCCCCATCCGCCCCCAGCGCGCTGACCAGCGTCCCGACTCCAGGAACCTTCCCGTCAACCGCGAAACCCCAGTTCAGCAACGCCTTCGCCGAGTCGATCTCGGTCAGCGCGGGGCAGTGCAGCAGGGTCACGATCAGCGTGACGCCGTTCCGTCGGGCGATGCCCACGTAGGTAGCGCCCGCAGCGCTGGTCCAGCCGATCTTGCCGCCGATAGCGCCCGGATAGCTGGTGAGCAGCGTGTTCTGGTTGACCAGGGTGACGCTCTTCTTCGCGCTCACGCCGAACTTCGCGGTGCGCGTCTGGTCGTACTTCATCAACGCGGGCAGCCGCAGCGCCTGCCGGGCGATCAGGGCCAGATCGTAGGCGGAGGTGCGCTGGCCGGGGGCGTCCAGCCCGTTGGGCTGGATGGCGACGGTGTCGTCGGCTTGCAGGTGCCGCGCCTCGGCGTTGATCGCCGCCATGCCCTTGCTGAAGCTCCCGTCCGCCTGGGTCAGCGCGACCGCGGCGTCGTTGGCGGAGATCGTCAGCAACGCGGTGAACAGGCCGGAGATCCGGTAGGCGTGCCCGGTGAGCAGGCCGACGGCGTTCGCGGGGACCGAGGTGGCCTGCTTGCTCGCGACCACGGTGGCGTTCGGGTTGAGCAACGGGATCAGCGCGACCGCGGTGAGCATCTTGAGCGTGCTGGCCGGGCGGTACCACCCGTGTGGGTCCTTGGCCGCGAGCACCCGACCGGTACCTGCGTCGGCAATGACAAACGCCGACGCCTTCACCCCCGGCACCCCCCGTAGCCTCGGCGCCCCCGGCGCCCCCCGCATCCCCGAGTCCGAGCCGTAGTCGACCACGACCCCGTGCCCGGAAAGCCTGCTCCCCCCGATGGCCTGCGGCAGCACCCCGGCCGCCGCGCCCGGGACCGCCACCAAAGCGCCGCCCGCCACCAAAGCACCCGCCGCCACCAAAGCACCGGCCGCCACCAAAGCCGCGGCCCGCGGACCAGGCCGATCCCGCATGAGCCTCCTTGCGTTCACCATGGGCCGGGCTCCCACCGCGAAGTAACCTGGGCATATGGAGCGTACGTCCGAATCAGGTCTTCCCATCGATCCCGTCTACGACGACAGCAAGCTTACGGATTTCCGGCCGGAAACAGCCCTAGGCAGGCCCGGAAAGTACCCATTTACTCGCGGCGTGTATACGAGGATGTACGTGGACCGCCCGTGGACGATGCGGCAATATGCCGGCTTCGCCACCGCCGCGGAGTCCAATCGCCGGTATCACGAGCTTATCGAGGCCGGTACCACGGGGCTTTCCGTCGCCTTCGACCTGCCCACGCAGATGGGTTACGACTCCGACGCCACGATCGCGCACGGCGAGGTAGGCAAGGTCGGGGTGGCGATCGACTCCGTCGACGACATGCGCACGCTGTTCAGCGGGATCCCGCTGGAGAGCGTGTCCACCTCGATGACGATCAACGCGCCGGCCGCGGTCCTGCTGCTGATGTACCAGACCGTCGGCGGAGGAGCAGGGCGCACAGCCGGACAAGCTCACCGGGACGATCCAGAACGACGTGCTCAAGGAGTACATCGCCCGGGGCACCTACATCTACCCACCGCGCCCGTCGCTGCGCCTGGTCGCCGACACCTTCGCCTACTGCCACCGCGAACTGCCGAAGTGGAACACGATCTCCATCTCCGGCTACCACATGGCCGAGGCCGGCGCGACGCCGGTGCAGGAGATCGCGTTCACGCTGGCCAACGCCAAGGAGTACGTCCGGGCCGCGCTGGCGGCCGGGCTGGGTATCGATGACTTCGGCCCCCGGCTGTCGTTCTTCTTCGTCGCCCGGACCACGCTGCTTGAGGAGGTGGCCAAGTTCCGCGCGGCCAGGCGGCTGTGGGCGCACATCATGAAGGACGAGTTCAGAGCCCAGGACCCCAGGTCGCAGATGCTGCGGTTCCACACCCAGACGGCCGGCGTGCAGCTCACCGCGCAGCAGCCCGAGGTGAACATGGTCCGGGTGAGCCTGCAGGCCCTGGCGGCCGTGCTAGGCGGCACGCAGTCGCTGCACACCAACTCCTTCGACGAGGCGCTCGCGCTGCCCAGCACCAAGGCGGCCCGGCTGGCGCTGCGCACCCAGCAGGTGATCGCGTACGAGAGCGACCTGACCGCGACGGCGGACCCGTTCGCGGGCTCCTACGTGATCGAGTCGATGACCGACGAGGTGGCAGCGGCCGCCGCCGAAGCTAATGGACCGGATCGAGGACATGGGCGGGGCGGCGGCGGCGATCGAGCGAGGTTTCCAGAAGCAGGAGATCGAGGTCGCGGCCTACCGCGTCGCCCGCGAGATCGACGAGGGTGAGCGGGTCATCGTCGGCGTGAACAAGTTCGTCTCCGACGAGCGAGGAGCCTTACCGGCCGCTCCGCTTCGATCCCGCCCTGGAAGCCGAGCAGGTCGCCCGGCTGGCCGCCGTCCGGGACCAGCGGGACCAGGCCGGCGCCGACCGGGCGCTTGCGGCCCTGAAGAAGGCGGCCGAAGGCACCGATAACGTGCTTTACCCGCTGCGGGACGCACTGCGGGCCGACGCCACTCTCGGTGAGGTCTGCGACGCCTTGCGGGATGTTTGGGGCGAGTATCAGCCCGAAACAATGTGACAACTTAACAATGCCGGCCTGGAGGTCAGCCATGCCTATCGAGTGGAATCCTTCCCGCGGTGCCACGCTCGGTGTCGAATGGGAGGTGCAGCTCATCGACGCCGAGACGAAGCTGCTCCGCCAGGAGGCCGGGGAAACTGCTCGACGAGCTGCCCGTGGCGGGCGCCGCCGGCGAGCACCCGCGGATCCGCCACGAGCTGATGCAGTCCACGCTTGAGCTGGTCACGGGCATTTGCAGCACGGTGGCCGAGGTGAAGGACGACCTCACAGAGACGATCGCTGAACTGCAGCGGGCGACCGCCGAGCACGGTATCCTATTGGCGTGTGCCGGCACTCATCCGGTGAGTAACTGGCAGGATGCGACGATGGCGCCTATCCAGCGTTACGCCGAGCTTGTCGAGCAAATGCAGTGGCTAGCTCGCCGGATTCAGACTTTCGGCGTGCACGTTCACGTGGGGATTCGTGACGAGAGCAAGGCGATTCCGATCGTCAATGCGCTCGCCGCTTATCTTCCGCACTTTCTCGCCATTACTGCGTCGAGCCCGTTCTGGTGCGGGTACGACACCGGGCTTGCCTCCAGCAGGTCGGTGACGTTCGGCGCGCTGCCAACGGCGGGAACACCGCAACGGCTGACGGACTGGAAACAGTTCGAGGATTACATGGACACCCTGCTGCGTGCTGGGACGATTCGCAGCATCAAGGAGGTCTGGTGGGATATCCGGCCACATCCGGACTTCGGCACCGTCGAGATCCGCATGTTCGACGGGGTGCCGACGCTGCGCGAGGTGGGCATGGTCGCCGCGCTCTCGCAGTGCCTGGTCCAGCTGTTCGACTTCCAGCTGGATCGCGGGTACACGCTGCCTTCCCCCTCGTCCTGGGTGGTCAGGGACAACAAGTGGCGCGCGACGCGGTATGGGCTGGACGCGATCGTGATCACTGACGAGGCCGGCGCCACCGCGCCGCTGCGCGACGAGCTGTACGAGCTGCTGGCCGAGCTTGAGCCGGTCGCGGCCAGGCTCGGCTGCGGCGATGAGCTCGCCGTGGTCGCGGACGTGCTCGAGCACGGCGCCTCTTACGAGCGGCAGCGGCGCGTTTACGCTCGCACCGGTGACCTGACCAGCGTGGTGGACGCGCTGGTCACCGAGTTCGCCGAAGACAGGTTCTGCACGAGCAGGGATGGTGAGCATGGCCGGCGGTGACCTGGTCGCGGATCTTGGCGTGTTCCTGGCCGAGCACGAGGCCGAGCTGATCGAGTTCCGCCGCGATCTGCACGCGCACCCCGAGCTGGCCCACGCCGAGCACCGCACCACCCGGCGGGTCGCGTCGCGGCTGGCCGCGGAGGGACTGCAACCGGTGATCTTGCCCAAGGGCACGGGCTTGATCGTTGACATCGGCTCGCGAGCCGGATTCTTCCGCCGAACGGCCGGTGGTGGCACTGCGGGCGGACCTCGATGCGCTGCCGATGCGCGGACGACAAGGACGTGCCTTACCGTTCCACGGTGCCGGGTGTATGCCATGCCTGCGGGCACGACGTGCACACCACCGTCCTGCTCGGGGCGGGCATGTTCCTGGCCCGCCAGGCCGCCGCGGGCCTGCTGCCCGGGCGGGTCCGGCTGGTCTTCCAGCCCGCCGAGGAGGCGGCCGGCGGTTCGCTCGACGTGATCGCGGCGGGCGGCATCGCCTCGGTCGGCCGGATCTTCGCGCTGCACTGCGACCCCCGGCTGGACGCCGGTTTTCTCGGCGTGCGGTCGGGTGCGATCACCGCGGCCTGCGACAAGATCGAGGTGCGGGTCTCCGGGCCAGGCGGCCACACCGCCCGGCCGCACCTGACCGCCGACCTGGTCTACGCGCTCGGCAAGATCATCACCGAGGTGCCGGCCGCGCTGTCCCGGCGGGTCGACCCGCGGTCCAGCCTCAGCCTGGTCTGGGGCCGGGTCAGCGCGGGGACCGTGGCCAACGCCATCCCCGACGCCGGGGTGGTCGAAGGGACCGTGCGCTGCCTGGACGACGAGGCCTGGCACTGCGGCGCCCGACCTGCTCAAGGAGCTGATCGACTCGGTGGCCTCCGCGTACGGGGTGCAGGCGGAATTCAGCTACGAGCGCTACGTGCCGCCCACGGTCAACGACCAGGCCAGCACGGCCATGATTTCCGCCGCGGCGCTTGGCGTGCTCGGCGCGGGCTCGGTCGTGCAGTCGCCGCAGAGCCTCGGCGGCGAGGACTTCGCGTGGTATCTGGAGTCCATCCCCGGGGCGCTGGCCCGGCTGGGCACCCGGGTGCCCGGTTCGACGGCCTCGCTCGACCTGCACCAGCCGACGTTCGACATCGACGAGCGCGCCATCGGCGTGGGGGTCAGGTCGATGGCGGCCACCGCGGTCACCGCCCTGTGGGACGACGGGGCCATGGTGGCCCAGCCCCTGCCCGGTGTCACCGGCGCCTTACCCGCTCACCCGCCGCCCGGCTCGGTTAGCCCGCACCCCCAGGGCCGTTACGCTTGATGAGGTTCGTGGCTTACCGCCCGATCGTCATCGTGGAGGGTGGCAGCATGACAGCTAACCAGTCGTCAGGCGGCTCACCGTCGAGCGGCCCGCCGGACGGGGCGCCGCCAGCGGCTTCCCCGGGTGGGCCCGCCCCGGGCGGCAAGCCGCGGAGCTGGCGGCGCGGCGGCACCGCCGGGCCGGGCAACGTCCAGACCTTCCGCTCGCCGACCGCCCTGGTCGTCTGGGTCGGTGTGGCTGCTGTTCGCGGTGGCCAACTGGGTCGACCTGGCCGTGCAGGGGCGGGACCACACCTCGCGTGGTCGCGGCGGCGCTGCTGCTGGTGGCGACCGGGATCGCCTACGTGACCGCGCAGCGGCCCCAGGATCATCGCGGACGACACCGGGGTCACGATCAGGAACCCGCTGCGTGATCACCGGATCGGCTGGGCCGGCGTGACCAAGGTGGACCTGGTGGACCTGCTCCGGGTGCACTGCGACCGTGCGCCGGGCGCCGTGGACCCGGCGCCGGGTGGCAAGAAGGACCGCAAGGTCATCAGCTCCTGGGCCGTGCACTACTCGCGCCGCCGCCAGCTCACCGCCGAGGTGCGCTCCCGCCGGGGCCGGGCTCCCGGCGCTCGTCGTTCGGCCTGCCGTCGGGAGGCGGCCGGGGCCTGGGCCTGGGTTACGGCGACATGGTGAGCGGTCCCGCCCCGGCCAGTTCCGCCTCCACCGCCGAGGCGGACGCGGAACTGGTCGTCCGCCTGCTCAGCGAGCGCGCCACCGCCGCCCACGCCGAACGGTCTGGGCCACAGGAACCGTGGCCATCGCCCACCCCGCCGACCCCGCCGACCCCGCCTCCGCAGCCCCCCCGAGCCGGGTGACCCCGCCAGCCCCGTCCCGCGCATCCGGCCCCGCCGGCTGGCTCGAGCCCCCTGAAGAGCGCCTGGAGCACCTCAGCGCTCGCCGCCCTCCTCATTCCCGCGCTCATCCTGCTCATCGTCTGCCTCGTCTGACCCAGTCCCGCCTGGGTTCAGGGGCCTGCCTGGCCTGTGTTCAGGGGTCGGTCCCGCCTGGCCTGGGTTGACAGGCCCGGTCCGGCCTAGGTCCAGGGCGGGTCGGGTCGGGTGCTGGCGTCGCCGAGCTTGGCGCAGGGCCGCGCACGCAGCGCCGCGACGTAGTCCGCGGGCGCGCCGGCCTGCTCGGCGGCGTCGGCCAGGATGCCGATGTTCCTGGCCGAGGGCAGCCCGCCTTCGTAGAAGTTGAGCACGTACAGCCAGGCCAGCACGTTGCCGTCGAGGGTGTCCACCCGGACCTTGGCCTTGCGGTAGTAGCCGAGGTTGGCCCCGTCCCAGTTGTCGAGTTCCTTCTCGTCGTTCTCAGACACGTCGTAGAGCACGACGAAGACCCGGGCCCCGGCCGCCTCGACCACGGTCGCCAGCGCCCCGTCCCAGCCGATGTCCTCACCGCCGAACGTCAGCCGCCATCCCTCCAGCCAGCCAGTGCCCCGCTGCGGTGAGTGCGGGCAACGCACCAGCATCTGTGCCGGGTCCATGTTGCTGCCGTAGGCGGCGTACAGTGCCACGGGGGCAAGCGTACGGCGTCCCGCGGCCCGGTGCCGCGAATTGACCCGTGCCTGATACCCGACTGCGATCAACTCACTGCGGGAGAATCGGTAACCGTGACGTTGCTTCGGCGCAGAATCGTGATCCTCGGCGGCGGCCCCGGCGGCTACGAAGCCGCCCTCGTCGCGGCCCAGCTGGGCGCCGACGTTACCGTGGTGGATTCCGACGGTGTCGGCGGGGCCTGCGTGCTCACCGACTGCGTGCCTTCCAAGACTCTCATCGAGACCTCCAACGCGATGACGATGCTGAACCGGGCGCCCCGGCTCGGCATCGCCACCGGCGGCCTGGCCACCGTCAACGCCGCCCGGCTGTTACGAGCGGATCACCGACCTGGCCCGGGCCCAATCCCAGGACATCAGCGCCAGGCTCGCCGCAGAAGGCGTGCCGGTCATCGCCGCCCACGGCCGCCTGACCAGCGCGGGCACGGTCCAGGCGGGCGACAAGCAGATCGCGGCGGACGCGATCCTGCTCGCCACCGGGGCCCGGCCCCGCGTCCTGCCCGGCGCGGAGCCTGACGGCGAGCGCATCTTGACCTGGCGGCAGCTCTATGACCTCACCGAGCTGCCCCGCGATCTGATCGTGGTCGGCTCGGGCGTCACCGGGGCCGAATTCGCCAGCGCCTATCAGGCTCTCGGTTCGCGCGTCACGCTGGTGTCCTCGCGGGACCGGGTGCTGCCGCAGGAAGACGAGGACGCGGCCAGCCTGATCGAGGACGTGTTCCGCCGCCGCGGCATGACCGTGCTCGGCCGGTCGCGGGCGCAGGCGGTCAGCCGGGACCGCGATGGCGTCACGGTGACCCTGGAAGATGGCCGGACCGTGACCGGCAGCCATTGCCTGCTCACCGTGGGCATGATCCCCAGGACCGACGGCATCGGCCTGGACGAGGCCGGCGTGAAGCTGGACGCGCACGGTTTCGTCGAGGTCGACCGCGTGTCGCGGACGTCGGCGGCCGGCGTCTACGCGGCGGGCGACTGCACCGGCGTGCTGATGCTGGCCTCGGTCGCGGCCATGCAGGGCCGGATCGCGATGTGGCACACCCTCGGCGAGGCGGTCGGCCCGCTGCGGCTCAGCCACGTCTCGGCCACGATCTTCACCGATCCGGAGATCGCCACCGTAGGCGTCTCGCAGCGAGCGGTCACCGCGGGCCAGGTTTCTGCCCGGGTGCTGAAGCTGCCGCTGGCCACCAACCCGCGGGCCAAGATGGCCGGGGTCAGCGACGGTTTCGTGAAGCTGTACACCAGCCCGGGCACCGGCGTGGTGCTCGGCGGCGTGGTGGTGGCCCCGCGAGCCAGCGAGCTGATCATGGCCGTCTCGGTCGCGGTCGAGCAGCGCCTGACCAGCGAGCAGCTGGCCCGCACCTTCGCCGTCTACCCCTCCATGTCCGGCAGCGTGACGGAGGCAGCCAGGAAACTCATGGAGTTCACCGGCGACGTCCCCTAACCGCTCATCATCATCATCAGCAGCGCCCCCATGAGCCCGGCCTCACCGTGCCCCTGGCGTCCCGCCCGCCGCACCGCCTCGCCTAGCAACCAGGCGAACCAGCTGCAAAAAAGCCGACAATCGTCCTCGTGTGTCACTAGCGCCTCAGCACCCAGCGTTCGCCCGTTCGCCCCGTTGCTCGGTTAGGTAAAGGTCGCGCCCGGCCAAGGGTCAGCATCCCCCCACGAACCCCACCGGTCTCGCCCGCCACACCCGTGCTGGGCGCTCCCGCTCTTGACCCACACCGATGGTCCATCGTTGTTGCCCCCGCAACACCTATGGTCCCTCGATGTGGGTCAGGTCCGGGGTTCTATCCCGGCGAAGCTGCCGGAAGCCGGGACGAACAAACTGCCAGACGCACCACGGCCTGTAGCTCCTGATGAGGGGGTCGATCAGTGACACACAGCACATTCGAACCCCCCGGCCCGCGCCACCCCCCGGCCCGCGCCCGGTCTCAGTGTGCGGGGCGGCCCAGGTCGGGATCGTCGGGTGGCTCGAGTCCGTGCCGCCTCATCCGGGAAACCCGGATGTCGTCGGCGTACATCGCGACGATTCCCACGCTGCAGATCAAGAACAGCGCGGGAACCATGACGCGGATCCAGATCCCGCCGGGTAGCAGCGCGAGCAGCGCGCACAGCGGCAGCATGAGGACCAGGTGCCGGACGGTCAGCCGGGTGCGCCAGCCGGCGTCGGTCAGCTCGTGCCTGACCCATTCGCGGTTACGTTCGGGCAGCCTGACGCCCAGCGCGAACAGCGTCTTCCCCCCGGCGCTGGGATCTCCGGGGAGCTTGCTCACCGGCAATCAGTCCTCGATCTGGCAGATGGTGACGCCGGCCGTGACGGTCTGGCCTACCTCGACGGACAGGCCGGTGACCGTGCCGTCCTTGTGGGCGGTCAGCGGCTGCTCCATCTTCATGGCCTCAAGCACGACCACCACGTCACCGGCCGACACCTGCTGTCCCTCGGCCGCGACGATCTTGATGATGGTGCCCTGCATCGGGCTCAGGAGAGCGTTGCTGTTCTGGCCTCGGGGGGACGACCCCCCCAGACCCCCCCGCTTACGGGGGGAATCTTCCCCCCGTGCCCCCCGGGGGCCCCCGGAGGGGGCCCGGGGGTTGAGGGTGGCGGGGATTACTACCTCGAGGCGCTTGCCGCCCACTTCGACGGTGATTTTCTCCCGCCCGGCGGCCTCGGCGGGCTCAGCCGTCTCGGCCACGTCCTGCGGGGGCATCTCGGTGGCGAACTCGGTCTCGATCCAGCGGGTGTGCACCCGCATCGGCTCGCCGGTGAACGCCGGGTCGGTGACCACGGCCCGGTGGAAGGGCAGCACCGTCGGCATCCCGCCGATGTCGAACTCGGCTAGCGCGCGGGCCGCCCGCTGCAGGGCCTCGGTGCGGTTGGCCCCGGTCACGATCAGCTTGCCGATCAGCGAGTCGAACACCTGCGGGACCGTCATCCCGGCCGCGTACCCGGCGTCGAGCCGCACTCCCGGCCCGGACGGCGGGGCCCAGGCGGTGATCGTGCCCGGGGCCGGAAGGAAGTTCCGGCCGGGATCCTCGGCGTTGATCCGGAATTCGATCGAGTGCCCGCGGGCCGGCGGGTCGTCGTAACCGAGCGGCTCCCCGTCGGCGATGCGGAACATCTCGCGGACCAGGTCGATGCCCGTCACTTCCTCGCTGACCGGGTGCTCGACCTGCAGCCTGGTGTTGACTTCGAGGAAGCTGACCGCGCCGTCCTGCCCGACGAGGAACTCGCAGGTGCCCGCGCCCACGTAGCCGGCCAGCCGCAGGATGTCCTTAGAGGAGGAGTAGAGGGCTTCGGTCTGGGCCGCGGACAGGAACGGGGCCGGTGCCTCCTCGACGAGTTTCTGGTGCCTGCGTTGCAGCGAGCAGTCCCTGGTCGAGACCACCACCACGTGGCCGTGCGTGTCGGCCAGGCATTGCGTTTCCACGTGCCGCGGCCGGTCCAGGTACCGCTCGACGAAGCACTCACCCCGGCCGAACGCCGCCGTGGCCTCTCGGACCGCCGACTCGTATAGCTCGGGGACCTCTTCCTCGCGCCACGCCACCTTCAGGCCGCGGCCGCCGCCGCCGAACGCGGCCTTGATGGCCACCGGGAAGCCGTGCTCCCGGCCGAACGCCAGTACCTCGTCGGCGCCGGAGACCGGGTCTTGCGTACCCGGCGTGAGCGGCGCCCCGGCCTCGCGGGCGATGTGCCTGGCCCGGACCTTGTCGCCGAGCGCCTCGATGGCCTGCGGTGGCGGCCCGATCCAGGTCAGGCCCGCGTTGATCACCGCCCGGGCGAAGTCGGCGTTCTCGGCCAGGAAACCGTAGCCGGGATGCACCGCGTCCGCATCGGCGTCGATCGCTACCTTGACGATCTTCTCGATGTCCAGGTAGCTCTCCTGACTTGTCGCACCGCCCAGCGCGTAGGCCTCGTCGGCCATCTGCACGTGCAGCGCGTCCAGGTCGGGCTCGGCGTAGACCGCCACGCTGCCCAGCCCGGCGTCACGGCACGCCCGGATGATCCGCACGGCGATCTCGCCGCGGTTCGCGATCAGCACCTTCCGCACTGCGGCCTCCCTGAGCTTGCGATGGCGCCGGAATCTTGGTCAGTGAGATCATGCTGTCATGCCGACCGGGTGCCGGCATGTCCGAGGTAGCCGGATCGCCCTCACCACGGTACTAACTGGCACATATCCCCGCAGGAACCCGGGAAAGGTGCAAATGCCTCCGGGGTCGGCGTGACGTCCGGAGTTTGTCTCCCGCTGGACGCCCATCCTCAACCGAAGTGTGATCTCGGGTACGTAGAGTGAGCGCCAGACCGGTTACAGGCTTCTCTGTTGGGGTTCCCGGTGGTCGCCAGTCGCGGTTACGCCATAACTGCGACTTCTCGTTACGACGTGGTAACGAAAGCGTGATGAAGCTATTCGCTTTTGCCCGGCGTGCGTTGAGTAATGGAGAGCGGCAAAGCAGACGGAAGGGAGCCCGGGTGCGCCTGATCATCTCGGGAAACCGAGTATGAGCGTGCTTGGCATGCTGGCGTGGTGCGCGGCCGCGGTGAGCCTGTGGCTCGGCGCGCGCGGGCACGACGGCGCCATCGCGCGGGCGTACCGGTGGCTGGCGGGCGCCGCCGCGATGTACTGCGCCGGGCTGATCATCGCCCAGCTCAGCGGCGGGTCGCTGAACCCCGCGCCCGGATTGTCGTTCGCCGACCTGCCGCCCTTGCTGGCGCTGGCCGCCGTGGCGGTCGGCATCGCGATGCTCACGACCGCGGAGCGAGAAGGCGACACCGGCGTCCAGCGGCTGCCGAGCGTGCGGGCCGCGAGTCCGGACGGGGCCGAGGGCGAGCGGCCCCGGGGCTTCCGTCCTGCCGGGCCTGGCCGATGGCTACGTCATGGCGGTTGCCCTGCTCGTGATCGGCTGGGTGACGCTGTTCAGCACCGAGTTCCACCGGTCCGGCGAACGGCCGGGGACCTTCCTGCTTGCCCTCATCCACCCCCTGGCGGACCTGGCCGTCCTGGGCGCGCTGCTGCCCATGGTCACCACCGCCTGGCGGCGTGCCACGCTGCCTTACCTGTTCCTGCTCGTCGTCGCGGTCGGCGACTCGCTCGCGGTCGGCCAGCGGGTGACGGGCGGCCACCTGGGCATCGCGTCCGCAGCTTCTGCTGCTGGTCGCGGCGCTGCTGCTCGGGCTGGCGCCCTGGCGGGTCACCGAGGGCGGCTGGACCCGCCGGACCGCGAGCGCCGCGGCGGCCGCCATCATCGCCGTGCTGGCCGCGGCCGCCGCCACCTTGGTGGTCATCGGCAACGGCCTGGCCGCGGCGCCCGGGTCCGGGGGTGCCCTGGTGGTGGCAGGCGGGGCGGGCGTGCTCGTCCTGGCGGCCCGGGCCTTCATGCTGGTCCGGCAGAACGGGGTCGCGCTGTCGATGTGGCGGGAATCCAGCCGCAGCCTGCGCGACCTGGCCAGCCGGACCAGTGACGTCTTCGTCGTCTGCGATCTCGACGGCGCCATCGTCTACGCGAGTCAGGCGGTCCAGGATTACGGCTACGCGCCGGGTGCCCTGGTCGGCCGGCCACTTCTCGATTTGGTTCATCCCGAGGACCGCGGGGCCGCGCTGGCCGCCGTCCGGCTCGCGCTCGGGGGCTACCACCCGGCGGGGGCCGCCGAGTCCCCGAAGACGCCGGGTCACAGACCAGCCGAAGGGTCGGGCCGGTTCCCGGCCAGGATCCGGGCGGCCGACGGGACGTGGCGGCACGTCGAGTCCACCGTGCTGCGCTACCAGGCCCCGGGCGAGCCTAGTCAGATGCTCGTCACCGCCCGCGACGTCAGCGACCAGGTGGCGCTGCGCCAGCAGGTTACCCACCTGACCTTCCATGACGGGCTGACCGGGCTGCCGAACCGTGCCTACGTCGAGGAACGGGCCAGGGACGTGCTGGCCGCCGGCGCCGGGCCCGGGCCGACCGGCGTCATCTTCCTGGACCTGGACCGTTTCACCGCGGTCAACGACTCGGTGGGCCATGGCGCCGGCGACCTCGTGCTGGCGCAGGCGGCCAGGCGGCTGCGCGCCGTCGCCCCCGTGCACGACACGGTGGCGCGCTGGGGCAGTGACGAGTTCGCGGTGCTGATCGAGGACGCCGCGAGCACCCAGGAGATCACCGAGATCGCCGAGCAGCTGGGCGGCGCGGTCGCGGCGGAGCCGTTCCGGGCCGGGGGCCAGCAGATGGCGCTCACCGCCAGCGTCGGTGTCGCCCTCGCCGAATTCATCCCAGAGAACTCCGAGATCCCCGAGAAACCCGAGAACAGGGCCAATCCGGGCACCTCCCCGTCCAGGCTCATGCTGCGCAACGCGGACGTGGCCATGTCCCGGGCAAAGGAGGCCGGCGGCGACCGAGTCGAGGTGTACGCCGCGCACATGCACGCCGACGTGGTGCGCCGCCTGGAGATCGTCAGCGACCTGCAGCAGGCCATCAGCCAAGGCGAACTCGAGCTGCAGTACCAGCCGATCGTCAACCTGGAGACCTCGCGTGTCACCGGGGCCGAGGCGCTGGTCCGCTGGCGGCGCGAGGGTCAGCTGGTGCCGCCGCGGGCGTTCCTCGGCGCGGCCGAGGAATCGGGCCTGATCGTCCCGCTCGGAGAATGGGTGCTCCGCGAGGCCTGCGCGCAGGGCGTGACCTGGCGGCGGTCCGCCGCGGATGTCGGAGTCTGCGTCAACCTGTCCGCCCGGCAGATCACCGCGCCCCTGTTCGTGACCCAGGTGGCCGCCATCTTGGCCGAGGCCGGCCTGCCGCCCGAGGCGCTCACGGTCGAGGTGAACGAGCAGATCCTGGTCCCCGGCGACGGGCTGATCGTCGACCGGCTCGCCGACCTGCACCGTCTCGGGATCCGGCTGGCGATCGACGACTTCGGCACCGGCTACGCCTCGCTGGCCCACCTGCGTGAGCTTCCGCTGGACGCCATCAAGGTCGATCCCTCGTTCGTGGGCGGTCTTGGCCGCGACGACACGCTCACGCTGCTCACCAGGACCGTGGTGCAGCTGGGGCGGGAGCTTGGCCTGCGGGTGGTCGCCGAGGGCATCGAGCAGCCCCGTCAGCTCATCGCGCTGCGCGAGCTTGGCTGCGAGTACGGGCAGGGCTTTCTCCTGGCCAAGCCGATGGCCGCCATCGAAGTGGCCGCCCTGATCAGGACCGATTCCGCCGATTTGCGCGAGCAGTCCGTCTCGGAATGTGAGACAACTCGCGTCAGCGGTTGACGCTCTCGTCGCGAACGGCAGTAGGGTATACCCGTGACTCATCAGAAGATTCTCGTACTTGGCCGGCGCGCAGGCTGCTGACCAAGCCAGCTCACTGCGCGCTCCCCTCGGCTGCCGTCAGGCACGGGGGGATTTTTTATGCCGCTGTTTCGCAACCAACACCCCGCAACCAACACCCCGCGACCAAACACCCCGCAACCAACGCCCCGCAAGCCGCCGACCCGCAAGCCGATGGAGACTTACCGATGACCGAGCAGATGACGGGCCGCCAGGAAGCCGACGCTTCCGGCCGGCCCCCAGCGGCCGCAACCGGGCCCCTGGGCTCACCCGGGGTGCCGGGTCCCAGCCCGCGGGACCTGGCCGCCCGCTCGCCGCACCGCGAATCCACCCACCCCACCCAGCCGCCGCAGGCCCCGGAGCTCCCGCAGGCCGTCGGGCACGCACCAGAGCACGCTCCGCTCGAGCCGTCCCGCGCGCACGTCGCCACCGCGGGCAAGGTGCGGGCCACCGGGGCGCAGGCGCTGGTGTACGCGCTTGAGCGGGTCGGCGCGGACATCGTCTTCGGCATTCCGGGCGGCGCGGTCCTGCCGGCCTACGACCCGCTGCTCGACTCCAAGGCGATCAGGCACATCCTGGTCAGGCACGAGCAGGGCGCGGGTCACGCGGCCACCGGGTACGCGCAGGCCACGGGCCGTATCGGCGTGTGCATGGCGACCAGCGGCCCGGGCGCGACGAACCTGGTGACGCCGATCGCCGACGCCTACATGGACTCGGTGCCGATCGTCGCGATCACCGGGCAGGTGGCGTCCAACCTGATCGGCACCGACGGCTTCCAGGAGGCCGACATCTCCGGGATCACCCTGCCGATCACCAAGCACAATTTCCTCGTGACCAAGCCCGAGGACATCGCCCGCACCATCGCCGAGGCGTTCCACGTGGCCTCGACCGGACGGCCGGGGCCGGTGCTTGTGGACATCTCCAAGGACGCGCTGCAGGCGATGACCGACTTCAGCTGGCCGGTCCCGATGGAGCTGCCCGGCTACCACCCGGTGACCAGGCCGCACGCCCGGCAGGTGCGCGAGGCCGCGCGGCTGATCGCCGAGTCCAGGCGACCCGTCCTGTACGTCGGCGGTGGCGTGATCAAGGCGCGCGCCGCCGGGCAGCTGCGCGAGCTCGCCGAGCTGACCGGCATTCCCGTGGTCACCACCCTGATGGCCAGGGGCGCGTTCCCCGACACGCACGCGCAGCACCTGGGCATGCCCGGCATGCACGGCGCCGTGGCGGCGGTCGGCGCGCTGCAGCAAGCCGACCTGCTCATCGCGCTCGGCACCAGGTTCGACGACCGGGTGACCGGCAAGCTCGACACGTTCGCACCGAACGCGCTGATCGTGCACGCGGACATCGATCCGGCCGAGATCTCCAAGAACCGCCGCGCCGACGTGCCGATCGTCGGCGACTGCCGGGAGGTGATCGCCGACCTGACCGCCGCCGTGCGCAGCGAGAACGAGCAGGGCCGCCAGCCCGACCTGGCCGCCTGGTGGACCCAGCTCGACATGCTGCGGAACACCTACCCGCTCGGCTACGACTCACCGGACGACGGCTCGCTGGCCCCGCAGTACGTGATCGAGCGGATCGGCAAGATCGCGGGCCCGGACGCGGTGTACGTGGCGGGCGTCGGGCAGCACCAGATGTGGGCCGCCCAGTTCATCGACTACGAGCAGCCGGCCACCTGGATCAACTCGGGCGGCCTGGGCACGATGGGCTTCGCCGTGCCGGCCGCGATGGGCGCCAAGATGGGCCGGCCGGACGCCACCGTGTGGGCGATCGACGGTGACGGGTGCTTCCAGATGACCAACCAGGAGCTCGCCACCTGCGCCATCGAGGGCATCCCGATCAAGGTCGCGATCATCAACAACGGCAGCCTCGGCATGGTCAGGCAGTGGCAGACGCTGTTCTACAACGAGCGCTACTCCAACACCGACCTGCACCGTCGGGGGGGTACGGGGGGCGCGGAGCCCCCCGTGCCGGGGGGTCACCGGGGGGTCGCCCCCGGGGGGCAGCACGGCACCCGCATCCCTGACTTCGTCAAGCTCGCCGAGGCCTACAGCTGCGCGGGCCTGCGCTGCGAGGAGGCGGGCGAGGTGGACAAGGTGATCGAGCAGGCTATGGCCATCAACGACCGCCCGGTCGTGGTCGACTTCATCGTCCACCGGGACGCCATGGTCTGGCCCATGGTCGCGGCCGGCACGTCCAACAACGACATCAACTTCGCGCGCGGCCTCGCGCCCGACTGGGGAGGGGCAACGGAATGACACTCCACACGCTGTCCGTGCTCGTGGAGAACAAGCCGGGGGTCCTGGTCAGGATCGCCGGGCTGTTCGCCCGGCGCAACTTCAACATCGACTCGCTGGCGGTGGGGCCGACCGAGCACGACGAGATCTCCCGCATCACGATCGTGGTCAACTGCGAGGAACACCCGCTCGAGCAGGTGACCAAGCAGCTGAACAAGCTGATCAACGTGCTGAAGATCGTGGAGCTCGAACCGGGCGCCACGGTGCAGCGCGAGCTGCTCCTGGTCAAGGTCAGGGCCGACGCCGAGAGCCGGTCGCGGGTGCTGGAGACCGTGAACCTGTTCCGGGCCAAGGTGGTGGACGTGGCCCTGGACGTGGTCACGATCGAGGCGACAGGGAACCGGGAGAAGCTCGATGCCCTGATCAAGGTGCTTGAACCGTTCGGCATCAAGGAGCTGGTCGAGTCCGGGATGGTGGCCATCGGCCGGGGCGGCCGGTCGATCACCGACCGCGCGCTCCGTCCGGTCGAGCGCAGCGCCTAGCCCGCCCTAACAGACAACAACAGAGAAAGGCCCATTTCAGTGGCAGAGATTTTCTACGACGACAGCGCCGACCTTTCCGTCATCCAGCGCCGGCACGTCGCCGTGCTCGGGTACGGCAGCCAGGGGCACGCGCACGCGCTCTCGCTCCGCGATTCCGGCGTCAACGTCCGGGTCGGCCTCCCCGAGGGTTCCAAGAGCCGGGAGAAGGCCGAGAACGACGGGCTGCGGGTGCTGACCCCGGCGGAGGCGTGCGAGGAGTCGGACCTGGTCATGGTCCTGGTTCCCGATCACCTCCAGCGCCAGCTCTACGCCGAGGCGATCGCGCCCGCGCTGGTCGAGGGCGACGCGCTGTTCTTTGCCCACGGCCTGAACATCCGCTACGACCTGATCAACCCGCCGGAAGGCGTGGACGTGTGCATGGTCGCGCCCAAGGCCCCAGGTCACCTGGTCCGGCGCCAGTTCGCCCAGGGCCGCGGCGTGCCCGTGCTCGTCTGCGTCGAACGCGACGCGACCGGCAACGCGTGGCCGCTCACGCTGGCCTACGCCAAGGCCATCGGCGGCACCCGCGCGGGCGCGCTGAAGAGCACGTTCACCGAGGAGACCGAGACCGACCTGTTCGGCGAGCAGACGGTGCTGTGCGGCGGTGTCGCCGAACTCATCAAGGCGGGCTTCGCCACCCTGGTCGAGGCCGGCTACCAGCCGGAGTCCGCCTACTTCGAGTGCCTGCACGAGATGAAGCTGATCGTGGACCTGATGTACGAGGGCGGCATCTCCAAGATGTACTGGTCGGTGTCCGACACCGCCGAGTACGGCGGCTACACCCGGGGCCCGCGGCTGATCAACGAGCAGACCCGCGAGGAGATGCGCCGCATCCTGGGCGAGATCCAGGACGGTTCGTTCGCCCGTGAGCTGGTCGAGGAGTTCGACGCGGGCAAGCCCAACTTCCTCAAGCGCCGCGAGGCCGAGCGCTCCGAGCAGATCGAGCAGGTCGGGGCCAAGCTGCGTCCGCTGATGTCCTGGCTCGAGGAGGACGAGTAACCGCATCGGAGGTGTCGGACGCTCCGGGCCGGGTAGCGGGTTGTGATGGCAGTGAACCTGATCACGCAAACCACCCGCCCGGAGCCGCCCGCCCCCGTCATCGCGGGCACCCGGCCGCGCCGCTCGGCGTCGGCGGGGGAGGTGGTGCTGGCCTATCTCCGGATCCACGCGACCGCCCTGACCTCGCTGGAGCCCCAGGTGCGGTCCGACCAGCCCGACGCCGTCCACCAGATGCGGGTCGCCTCCCGGAGGCTGCGCGCCACGCTCAGGTCGTTCGGCTCCGTTATTCCGCGTTCCAGGAGCGAGGCGGTCGCCGCCGAGCTCAAGTGGCTGGGCGCCCTGCTCGGCGCGGCCCGCGACGGCGAGGTGCTCTCCGCGCACCTGCAGGCCGACCTGCAATCGGTGCCGGTCGAGCTGCTCATCGGCCCGGTCCAGGCTCGCGTGCAGGGCCACTTCGCGCCCCGCCGGGCCGCGGCCTTCGCCGAGCTGATCGAGGCGCTCGACTCGCCCAGGTACGCCGGGCTGCTGGCCGAGCTTGACCGGCTGATCCTGGAGCCGCCGCTGGGCCCGCAGGCGGCCGCCCCGGCCCGTGACGTGCTCCCGGCGGCGGTCCAGCGGGTCTACCGGCAGGCGGACAAGCGGATGCGCCGGGCCAGGCATACCCCGGCCGGCCCGGCCCAAGATGTCGGCCCTGCACCAGGCCCGCAAGTCGGCCCGCCGGGCCCGTTACGCGGCCGAGGCCGTCCGCCCGGTCGTGGGCAAGCCGGCCAGGCGATTCGCCCGGCAGCTGAAGAAGGTCCAGTCGGTCCTGGGCGATCATCAGGACACGGTGCTGGCCCGCCCGCAGGCCAGGGATCTCGGCATCGGGGCGCACCTGGCCGGCGAGAACGCCTTCACCTACGGGTTGCTCTACCAGAACCAAACCCATCAGGCCGAACGGCTCCGGGCGCAAGCCCGGCGGACCTGGAAACACGCCGCCCGGCCGCGCTACCGCCGCTGGCTCCCCTGACCCCCCGTCTCAGATGATGAGATCGAGGTCTTAAATAGTGTGCACGGAGGCTGAGCTCGGGTAGCGTAGCAGCCATCATGCGGCATCTCGTACTCTTCGCCTGCCGCAGCGGAGCCTGATCCACCCCAGGCCAGCCATCCGCTGCGGAGGCTTGCTGCTGGCCGATTCCGCAACGCGATCAGGAGCCTCTTCCGTGTACGACATGTATCCCTGGACCGAGTCCGCCGACGTCGCGCCCGCAGCACCCGTTGACGCCGCCCTGACCAACGCCGTCCAGTTCGCCCTGGACCGGCGCGACAACGGCGGCGACGGGGCCAGCGGGCCCGCGCCCGGCGCGGCCCGCCAGTAAAGTTCAGGCATGGGTTCACAAACGATCAGGCTGGCCGTCGTGGGCGGCGACGGCATCGGTCCCGAGGTGGTGGCCGAGGCGCTCAAGGTGCTTCGCGCGGTGGTCCCCTCTGCATCGAGGAGACCACCTACGACCTGGGCGCGCGGCGCTGGCACCGCACCGGTGAGACGCTGCCCGACGCGGTGCTCGAGGAGATCAAGGGCCACGACGCGATCCTGCTCGGCGCGGTGGGCGACCCGAGCGTGCCCAGCGGCGTGCTCGAGCGCGGCCTGCTGCTGCGGCTGCGGTTCGCCCTCGACCAGTACGTCAACCTGCGCCCGGTCCGGCTGTACCCGGGCGTGACCGGGCCGCTGGCCGGCGCGCGGGCCGATCGACATGATCGTGGTCCGCGAGGGCACCGAGGGCCCCTACACCGGCGCAGGCGGCGTGCTGCGCAAGGGCACGCCCGCCGAGATCGCCACCCAGGAGAGCATCAACACCGCGTTCGGGGTGGAACGGGTGGCCAGGTACGCCTTCGGCCAGGCCATGGCCAGGCCGCGCCGCAAGCTCACCCTGGTGCACAAGACGAACGTGCTGACCTACGCCGGCGACCTGTGGCTGCGCACCGTCGAGGGGCTGGCCAAGGAGTTCGCCGAGGTGTCGGTGGATTACTGCCATGTCGACGCCGCGTCGATGTTCTTCGTCTCCGCCCCCGAGCGGTTCGACGTCATCGTCACCGACAACCTGTTCGGCGACATCCTCACCGACCTGGGCGCCGCGATCGCGGGCGGCATCGGGCTGGCGGCGAGCGGCAACATCAACCCGGAGCGGATCTTTCCTTCCATGTTCGAGCCGGTGCACGGCAGCGCCCCGGACATCGCCGGCCAGCGCAAGGCCGACCCGACCGCGGCGATCTTGTCCGCCGGCATGCTCTGCGACCAGCTGGGCCTGACCGAGCAGGCCACCCGGATCGAGCGGGCCGTGGCGCAGGACCTGGCCGAGCGGGCGGGCGCCGGGGCGGCGCGTACCACGGTGGAGATAGGCGACGACATCGCCGGGCGAGTATCCGGCTGACCGGATCCGGCCCTACTGTTGATGTCGCGCCCCGCCGCGGGGGCGAGGAAGAAGTCCGATCATGATTGAGTTCGATATCCGCCCCTCCGGTCACTGCGTGCCCGACGCCGAGCGCGAGGCGCTGCTGGTCTCGCCGGGGTTCGGCCAGCTGTTCACCGATCACATGATCACGGTGCGCTGGTCGGCCGGCCGTGGCTGGCACGACGCGCGGCTCGAGCCCTACGGGCCGTTCACGCTCGACCCGGCCACCTCGGTGTTCCACTATTCGCAGGAGTTCTTCGAGGGCCTGAAGGCCTACCGGCAGGACGACGGCCCCAACGGGGCCAACGGGTCCGTGGCGCTGTTCCGGCCGGACGCCAACGCGGCCAGGTTCAACGCCTCGGCCCGCCGGATGGCGATGCCGGAACTGCCCGAGGAAACCTTCATCCGGGCCCTGGAACTGCTCGTCGCCCGCGACCGCGAGTGGGTGCCGTCCGGCGCGGGCAACAGCCTGTACCTGCGCCCGTTCATGATCGCGACCCAGCCCGGGCTCGGCGTCAACCACCCGTCGGACCAGTACCTGTTCTGCGTCATCGCCTCGCCCGCCGCGTCCTACTTCAGCGGCGGGGTGAAGCCGGTCACCGTGTGGCTGTCCCAGGACTACACCCGGGCGGCCCCCGGCGGCACCGGCGCGGTCAAGACCGGCGGCAACTACGCGGCCGCGTTCGTGGCCCAGCGCCAGGCCACCGAACGGGGTTGTGACCAGGTGGTCTGGCTGGACGCCGCGGAGCACCGCTGGGTCGAGGAGATGGGCGGCATGAACCTGTTCTTCGTCCGCGCGGACTCCGGCGGCAGGCCGTTGATCACCACCCCGCCGCTGACCGGCACGCTGCTGCCCGGCATCACCCGCGACTCCCTGCTCAAGCTGGCCCCCGACCTCGGCATCAGGGCCGCCGAAGAGCGGATCTCCATCGACCAGTGGCAGGCGCAGTGCGCGGCCGGGGAACTGACCGAGGTGTTCGCCTGCGGGACCGCGGCCGTGATCACCCCGGTCGGCCGGGTCAAGAGCGAATCCGGCGAGTGGGTCATCGCCGACGGCGAACCGGGCCCGGTCACCATGCGCCTGCGCGAGGAACTGATCGGCATCCAGTACGGCCGCCTTCCCGACCCCTTCAAATGGGTCCACAAGGTCTGCTAAACGCCCCGCCGTCTCACATCCCGAGACGGATGTGCGACCGGACCTGGACGTGTGGCACACTGAGCTCGTGACCACCGGCCGCATCATTATCGGCAGGCGCGTCGGCTCCTAGGGCACCAGCTCTAGGCGTGGC
The DNA here is from genome assembly GCA_963808315.1 of uncultured Actinomycetes bacterium. Taxonomy (GTDB): domain Bacteria; phylum Actinomycetota; class Actinomycetes; order Streptosporangiales; family Streptosporangiaceae; genus Palsa-504. The sequence goes on from CAWEFK010000003.1 coordinate 101,109, forward strand.
TAGCTCAAGGCCCGCCGCCGACGCGCAGACCTCTCGCGTATTCGCGAGGGGTCTTTTGTTTTGCGCTCACGGCGGCATCAACCCAAGAAACGGAACGCTCCGATGCTCGACGACACCTTCCACGTCTACGACACCACGCTCCGCGACGGCGCCCAGCAGGAGGGGCTGAACCTGTCCGTCGCGGACAAGCTGGTCATCGCCAGGCAGCTGGACGAGCTCGGCGTCGGGTTCATCGAGGGCGGCTGGCCGGGCGCGATACCGAAGGACACCGAGTTCTTCGCCCGCGCCAGGACCGAACTAGACCTGGTGCACGCGCAGCTCGCCGCGTTCGGCGCGACCCGCCGGCCCGGCGCTCAGGCGGCCTACGACCCCCAGGTCGCCGCGCTGCGCGAATCGGGCGCGCCGGTGGTGACCCTCGTCGCCAAGAGTCACGACCGGCACGTCCTTCTCGCCCTGCGTACCACGCTGGAGGAGAACCTGGCCATGATCGCGGATACGGTGACCCACCTACGCGATCATGGTCAGCGGGTGTTCCTCGACGCCGAGCACTTCTTCGACGGCTACCGGTCCAACCCGGCCTACGCCCTGGAAGTGGTCAGGACGGCCGCGCAGGCCGGCGCCGACGTGGTCGCCCTGTGCGACACCAACGGCGGCATGATGCCGAACGAGCTCACCGACGTGGTCCGCGCCGTGGCCGATGCCACCGGCTCCCGGCTCGGCATCCACTGCCACGACGACACCGCCTGCGGCGTGGCCAACACGCTGGTCGCGGTGGACGCGGGCGTCACCCACGTGCAGGGCACCGCGAATGGGTACGGGGAGCGGGCCGGCAACGCCAACCTGTTCAGCGTGGTGGCCGGCCTTCAGCTGAAGCAGGGCCGTGCGGTGCTGTCCGGCGAGGGCATCAGGGAGATGAGCCGGATCGCCCACGCGATCAGCGAGGTCACCAACGTGGCGCCGGACACCCACCAGCCGTACGTGGGGCTGTCCGCCTTCGCCCACAAGGCCGGGCTGCACGCCTCGGCGATCAAGGTGGACCCGATGCTCTACCAGCACATCGACCCCGCCCTGGTCGGCAACGACATGCGGATGCTGGTCTCGGACATGGCGGGCCGCGCGTCGGTGGAGCTGAAGGGCCGCGAGCTCGGCTACGACCTGTCCGGCGACAAGGCGGCCATCGGCCGGGTCACCGACCGGGTCAAGGACCTGGAGGCACAGGGCTATACCTTCGAGGCCGCCGACGCCTCGTTCGAGCTGCTGCTCCGCGACGAGCTCGGCCAGCGGCAGGAGTACTTCGCGGTCGAGTCCTGGCGGGTCATCGTCGAGCGCCACCCTGACGACCGGATGACCAGCGAGGCGACGGTCAGGCTGACCGCCAAGGGGGAGCGGCTGGTCGCGGTGGGCGAGGGCAATGGCCCGGTGAACGCCCTGGACAAGGCGCTTCGTGCCGCCCTGGAGCAGCTCTACCCCGAGCTGGCCACCCTGGAGCTGACCGACTACAAGGTCCGCATCCTGGCCGGCTCCCACGGCACCGGCGCCGTGACCCGCGTCCTGATCGAGTCCGACGACGGCAGCGGCGCCACCTGGAACACCGTCGGCGTCCACGAGAACATCATCGCCGCCAGCTACCACGCCCTGGAAGAAGCCGTCACCTACTCCCTCCTCCGCTCCGGCCGCTAGCCAATAAGCCGCCCCCCGGCCGCAGCAAGCCGGTGCGGCATTTACGGTAGGGGCATGGACGACAAGCAAATCATGGCGAACATCGACGAGCTGATCGAGACCGAGCACAGGCTCCGCCAGCAGCTCGCGTCCGGTGAGCTGAGTGCGCCGGAGGAGCGTGAACGGCTCCGGTCCGCCGAGGAGGCGCTGGACCAGTGCTGGGACCTGTTGCGGCAGCGGCGGGCTCGCCGCGAGTTCGGCGAGAACCCGGACACGGCGGCGGCCAGGCCGGTGAACGAGGTCGAGGGTTACCAGCAGTAGGCCCACCCGGGACCAGACCTAAGGAGTGGCGTGCGCATCGCGAGATTCGCCCAGGGCGACGGGGTCGCTTACGGCGTAGTCGAGGGCGAGCCGACCGAGGTCGGGACCGACCTTGGCCTGACGATCACAGAGCTGTACGGGCACCCGTTCGGGGTCGACCCGGGCGGCGTCCGGCTGACCGGGCGCAGGTACCCGCTGGCCGAGGTCAGGCTGCTGGCCCCGGTGCTGCCGAGCAAGGTCGTCGGCGTGGACCGGAACTATGCCCCCCTGCGGGACTCCGACGGCGGCCTGCCGCCCGAGCCCGTGCTGTACCTCAAGCCGTCGACGTCGGTGACCGGGCCGGGGGATGCGATCAAATACCCGGTCAAGCTCACCGACCGGGTCGACTTCGAGGGGGAGCTCGCGGTCATCATCGGCCGGCTCTGCCGGCAGGTGCCCAGGGAGCGGGCCGAGGACGTGATCTTCGGCTACACCTGCGCCAACGACGTCACCGCACGGGACCTGCAGGCCAGGGACGGGCAGTGGACCCGGGCCAAGGGATTCGACACGTTCTGCCCGCTCGGCCCCTGGATGGAGACCGGCGCGAATCCGGCCGATCTCGCGCTCACCGTCACCGTGAACGGCGCCGTCAGGCAGCAGGCCCGCACCGCGGAGCTGCGGTGGGACGTGCCGGACCTGATCGCGCACGTCAGCCAGGTGATGACGCTGCTGCCCGGTGACGTCCTGCTGACCGGGACGCCGGCCGGCGTGGGGCCGCTGGCCGTCGGGGACCAGGTTTCCGTGACCATCGAGAGCATCGGGACGCTCACCAACCGGGTGGTCATCGGCGACTGAAGCCCGGCTACCTCACGGCAGGCCGGCGAAGCGGTCGAGCGCGGCCACGATGAGACGGAGCCCGGCCTCGCTGCCCAGGTGCCCGGCGTCCTCGATCACCGTAAGCTCGGCGCCCGGCCAGGCGCGGGCCAGCTGCCAGGCGGTATCCACCGGGCCGCCCATGTCAAGCCGGCCGTGGAACAGCGCGCCGGGGATCCCGGCCAGCCGGCCCGCCTCCCGCAGCAGCACCCCGTCCTCCAGCCAGGCGCCGTGGGAAAAGTAGTGCGCGCAGATCCGCACCAGGGCGAGCAGGGCCTCCGACGGACGGCCTCCGGCGTGGCCCTGCACCTCGCCGAACAGCACCGCGCCCTCCCACGCGCACCAGTCGGCCGTGGCCTTCTCCCGCACCGCCGGGTCCTGGTCCTCGGCCAGGCGCGCGTAGGCGGCCACGATGTCCCCGTCGCGCGGCGTGCCGGGCACGCCCGCGGCGAACCGCTCCCACTGCTCGGGGAAGAACCGGCCGGCACCTCGGTAGAGCCAGTCGATCTCGGCCCGCCGGGTCGTGGTGACGCTGGAGATGACGATCTCGCTGACCCGCTCCGGGTACCGCTCGGCGTAGGCCAGGATCAGCGTCGAACCCCAGGAGCCGCCGAACAGCAGCCACCGGCCGATGCCCAGGTGCTCGCGCAGCCGTTCCATGTCCGCGATCAGGTGCGCGGTCGTGTTGTGACGCATGTCGGTGGCCGGGTCGCTGGCGAGCGGCCTGCTCCGGCCGCAGCCGCGCTGGTCGAACAGCACGAGCCGGTAGCGCGCGGGGTCGAAGGTCCGGCCCTGGCCGGGATGGCAGCCCGAGCCCGGGCCGCCGTGGACGAGGACGGCGGGTTTACCGTCCGGGTTGCCGCAGGTCTCCCAGTACACCTGGTTCCCGTCACCGACCTCGAGCATCCCTCGCGCGTACGGCCGGGTGGCCGGATAAAGCTCGCCCACGGCCCACAGCCTAGCGACCAGGTCCCGGGCCGGAACCCGGGACTCGCCCGGCCGCCGCCGCTACCCGTCGAGCCCGGACGGCCCGACCGTTTCGGTGCGATATTGACGTATTTGCTCAGGCGGGCGGGCAAAGCGGGGCATTTGTTTGCCTGGCTAAGCCAAGGCGCCCGAATCTAGCCCTACCATTTCCTTGTGACGGAGGATGCTCAGGCACGCGGTGCGGGACGGCACCACGGCCGGAGGGGCCCCACGGGCCGTCGCATCGCCGCGTATGTCGCGCTGATCGTGGGCGTGGTGGGCTTCGCCGCCTCGGTGCTCGGGGTGGCCGTCCAGCTGCTGCCCAGGCAGTTCACCGTCGGCCAGCAGCGCCAGATCGAGGCCTGGCAGGTCAGCAGCCGGTGGCTGACGCTGCCCGCCGGGCGGATGTTCCCGGCCTCGGTCTCCTACGCGCTGCCCGCCACCGTGCTCGAGGACGCCGCCCCGCTCAACCTGCGCGCGCTGCGGGTGGGCATCGCGCCGGAGCAGGCGGGTTGCACCAGGGGGATGACCAACGCGGCGGCCGTGGCGGTGCTGCGCCGGGCCGGCTGCCAGAGCGTGCTCCGCGCCACCTACGTCGATTCCACTCGCAGCTACGCGATGACCGTTGGTGTCGCGGTGCTGCCCACCGATACCGCGGCGGCCAGCGCGGCCGCGGAGCTGGCCCAGCCCAGGCTGGCCGCGGCGGGCGACGCCGACGGGGCGGGCCGCCTCACCGCGGGCGTCAGCGTGGTCAGGTTCGCCGGCCCGGCGGCGGAGTTGTACGACTACAACCGGCAGATCGCCGCCAGCTTCACGGACGGTCCCTACGTCGTCATGTACGCGGCCGGGTACGCCGATGGCCGACCGCGCGTCCCCGTCTCCCAGGATGGGTACGCCGATTCCGAGATGACCAGCATGGCCAGGGGAGTGGCCCTGTCGGTCGCGGCCACGCTCGGTGCGGCGCCGGCGCCGCCGCACTGCCCGGGGTCACCCGGATGCTGAGCCCGCACCCGCGCCCGCACTGGCGGCTGGCCCTGCTGGCCGCCTCCGGCGTGATCGCGCTGGCGGCGCTGCCCGGAACGGCGCAGGCCGCCGCCCAGCGGCCGGCGTCGGCCGCCAACGCCAGCGACGCCATCAGGGAGAACCAGCAGTGGGTCCTCGGCATGCTGGACGTCACGGCCGCGTGGCCGCGCAGCGAGGGCGCCGGGGTCACCGTCGCGGTGATCGACAGCGGGGTGAACCCCTACGTCAGCGACCTGACCGGGTCGGTCATCACCGGCCCCGACTACACCGGCGTGAAGACCAGCTCGGCCAGCCCGGACTGGGGCGTGCACGGCACCTGGATGGCGTCGCTGATCGCCGGTCACGGTCATGACGGCGGCGGCGACGGTGTCATCGGCGTCGCCCCCCAGGCCAGGATCTTGTCGATCCGGGTGATCCCGGACCGCGACGACCCGCACTACGGCCAGTACGAGCGCGAGCAGGAGATCAGCATCCAGCAGTCGCTGGCGAACGGCATCAACTACGCGGTCGCGCACGGTGCGCAAGTCATCAGCATGTCGATCGGCTACAGCGCGCCAAGCGGCACGGTCAGGGCGGCGCTGCGGGATGCCTACGATCACGGCGTGGTGGTCCTGGCCTCGGCGGGAAACTCGGGACAGGTGGCCGGTTCGGGGCGGGACGGCCAGGCGCCCGAGTCCTTCCCCGCCGATTACCCGGGCGTGATCAGCGTGGGGGCGGTCAAATCCAGCGGCACGGTGGCCAGCTTTTCCAGCGACAACCTGTCCGTCCAGGTGGCCGCGCCCGGGGTGTCCGTGCCTGCGCAGGGCCGGGACGGCCAGTACTGGTACGTCAGCGGCACCAGCCCGGCCTGCGCGCTGGTCGCCGGGGTCGCCGCGCTGATCAAGTCGCGGTACCCCGGCCTCGCCCCCGACCTGGTCGCCACGGCGCTGACCACGACCACCACGGACCGCCCGGCCGGCGGCTACGACAGCCAGGTCGGCTTTGGCGTCGTCGACGCCACCGCCGCCCTCACCAAGGCCGCCCAGCTGGCTCACGCCGCCCCCGCCCCCGCCCCCGCCCGCAGCACGCCGCCCGCCGCCACGGTGGCCGCCGCGGCCAGGTTTCACGGCACCATCCCGCCCGCGCCCATACCGCCCCGCGGCCCCGGCCAGCTCGTCCTGTTCGTGTTGCTCGGCCTGGCCTGCCTGCTCCTGACCGCCGTGGCCGGCACCCGCCTGGCCTTCCCCCGTCGAGAACGTCCATGAGCTCCGCCCGGCCGCCGGTCGACGACTTCGCCAGCGGTGTCCTCGACGTGGTGGACTCGATTCCGGCCGGCCGGGTGATGTCCTACGGCGACATCGCCGAACACCTGGGCGCGGGACCAGGTCCCCGCCAGGTCGGCCGGGTGCTGGCTCTTTACGGCGGCGCCGTGCCCTGGTGGCGGGTGATTCACTCCGACGGCACCCCGGCCCCCGGCCACGACAGCCGCGCCCTGGAGCACTATCTGGCCGAGGGCACCCCCCTGCGCTCGGCCCGTCCTCCCGTCCGGGTCGACATGTCCCGCGCCCGCTGGCCCGGCCCCTGACCGCGACACGCTGGATGTTCGGCGGATCGGCGGCGGAATGTCACTGGGGTCTGCTGGAATGCGGTACTGATGGATTCAGCCCACGCACCCGCGTACCGCCTCGTCCGCCGGCCCCGGCAGGCGGCCTCGGCGCCGTGCCTGGACGAGGCGCAGCAGCAGGTGGTGGATCACCCGGGCGGGCCGTTGCTCGTGCTGGCGGGGCCAGGCACAGGCAAGACGACCACGATCGTGGCCGCGGTGGCGGACCGGATCGAGCGGCGCGGCGTCGACCCGGAACGGGTGCTCGTGCTGACCTTCAGCCGCAAGGCCGCGGCCGAGCTGCGCGAGCGGATCACGGCGCGGTTGCGCCGTACCACCCGCGAGCCGCTGGCGATGACCTTCCACAGCTACGCCTACGCGCTGGCCCGCCGCGAGTTCGTGCTCGCGGGCGACGAGCCGCCACGGCTGCTTTCCGCGCCCGAGCAGCTGCTCGAGGTGCGCCGGATGCTGCGCGGGGAGGCGCAGGACGGCGGGACCCGCTGGCCCGAGCGGCTGAGGCCGGCCCTGGCCGCCAGGGGTTTCGCCGAGGAGGTGCGGGACCTGCTGATGCGCGCGGCCGAGCGTGGCCTGGACGGCCGGGGCCTGCGGCAGCTCGGCAAGGCCAAGGACCGCGACGACTGGGTCGCCGCGGCCGCGTTCCTCGACCGGTACGCGGCCCGGTTCGACCTGGCGCCGGTGCCCGCCTACGACTACGCCGAGATCGTTCGCATCGCCGCCGCGCTGCTCAGCCGGGAGGAGACCAGGCAGCGCGAGCGCGGGGCCTACGACGTGGTGCTGGTCGACGAGTACCAGGACAGCGACCCGGCTCAGGAGTCGCTGCTGCTCGCGCTGGCCGGCGACGGCCGTGAGCTGATCGCCGTCGGTGACCCCGACCAGTCCATCTACGCGTTCCGCGGCGCCGACGTGCGCGCGCTCACCGAGTTTCCCGACCGGTTCCGCACCGCGGCCGGCAGGCCCGCGCCCGTGGTGGCGCTGCGCACCTGCCGCCGCAGCGGACCGGTCCTGCTGGCCGCGTCCCGCCGCCTGGCCAGGCGGCTGCCCGCCGCGCCGTCCGCGCCCGGCGGCTCGGCCAGCCACCGGGACCTGGTGCCGGCCCCGCACACCCCGGCGGGCGAGGTTCGCATCCTGGTCGCGGACAGCTCGACGCAGGAGGCCGCCCTGGTCGCGGACACGCTGCGCCGCGCCCACCTGGCCGAGGCGGTCCCCTGGTCCTCGATGGCCGTGCTGGTCCGTTCGGCGGCCCGGCAGGTGCCGCTGCTGCGGCGGGCGTTGACCGCGGCCGGGGTCCCGGTCACGGTGGCCGGCGACGAGCTGCCGCTCACGGACGAGCCGGGCACCCGGCCACTGCTCATGCTGCTGCGCTGCGCGCTCAGGCCGGCCACGCTGGACGAGCAGAGCGCCGCCGAGCTGCTCTGCGGCCCGCTCGGCGGCACCGACGCCCTCGGCCTGCGCCGCCTGCGCCGGTCCCTGCAACTGCTGGCCGAGGCCGCGGGCACCGACCGCAGCGGCGACCTGATCGCCGAAGCGCTGCGCGATCCGCGGGACCTGGCCGCGCTGCCCGACCGGGTGGCCGGCCCCGCCAAGCGGGTGGCCGGCCTGCTCATCAAGGCTCGCGCCGCCATCGAGGCGGGCGGTAACGCCGAGGACGTGCTGTGGGTCATCTGGGACGCCTCCGGGCTGGCCGGGCCGTGGCAGCGGGCCAGCGCGGCGGGCGGCCCGGCCGGAGCCGCCGCGGACCGGGACCTGGACGCGGTGCTCGCCCTGTTCGACAAGGCCGCGCACTTCACCGACACCATGCCGCCGGGCGCGCCGGGGCTGTTCGCCGACAGCCTGGGCGGCCAGGAGATCGTCGGCGACACGCTGGCCGAGCGCGCCGTGCGCGAGGACTGTGTCCGCATCCTCACCGCGCACCGGTCCAAGGGCCTGGAGTGGGACGTCGTGGTGGTCGCGGGCGTCCAGGAGGAAACCTGGCCCGACCTGCGGCTGCGCGGATCGCTGCTCGGCGCGGGCGAGCTCGCGGAAACCGCCAGGCCCGACGCGGGACCCGCCCTGGGCGCCGACGTGGACGCCGCGATGCTGGCCGCCAAGCTGCTCGCCGAGGAGCGGCGGCTGTTCTACGTGGCGGTCACCCGGGCCAGGCGGCGGCTGGTGGTCACCGCGGCGGGCGGCGAAGACACCGACCAGCGGCCATCCAGGCTCCTGACCGAGCTGGCGGGCGACGAGGTGCCTATCGAGCGGGTCGCCGATTCCCGGCACCGCTGGCTGTCGATGTCAGCGCTGGTCGCCGACCTGCGCCGGTCCGCCGCCGACCCGGGGGCCGCGCCCGCCGTCCGCCAGGCCGCGGCCACCCAGCTGGCCAGGCTCGCCGCCGCCGGGGTCCGCGCCGCGCACCCGGAGGCGTGGTACGCGCTGACCGAGCTGTCCGACGCCGGCCCGATCGTGGCCGGCGGCGAGACGGTCCGGCTGTCCCCGTCCCAGGTCGAGTCGTTCACCAAGTGCGGGCTGCGCTGGCTGCTCGAGGCGGCCGTCGGGGCCGGCCGGTCTGATGTCCTGCGCCACCTGGGCACCGTTATTCACGCCGCCGCCGTCCTGGCTGCCTCCGGAGCTTCCGAACGGGCCGTGGCTGATCGCATCGACGAGATCTGGCACCATCTGGACTTCGGCAGCGCCTGGTACAGCGCCAAGCAGCGGGCTCTGGCCGAGAAGATGGTCCGCAAGTTCCTGACCTGGCACGCCGAGAACCCGCGCGAGCTCGTCGCGGTGGAACAGCAGCTCAAGGTCCGGATCGGGCCGGTGGAGATCACCGGCCGGGTGGACCGGCTGGAATCCGACGAGGCGGGCCGCGCGGTCATCGTCGACCTGAAGACCGGCGGCAGCGCCCCGCGCGAGGACGAGCTCGACCGGCACCCGCAGCTCGGCGTGTACCAGCTGGCGGTGCTGCTCGGCGCGTTCGAGCGGCTCGGCCTGACCGAGCCGGGCGGCGCCGAACTGGTCCAGGTCGGCAAGGCCTCCGGCGTTACCATGCGGGCCAAGGTGCAGCGGCAGGGCGCGCTGGCCGAAGACGCCGAGCCCGCCTGGGCCAAGGACCTGGTGGAAACGGTGGCCGCCGGGATGGCAGGCCCGGTCTTCGAGGCCAAGGTGAACCCCGGCTGCCGCACCTGCCCGGTCGCCTCCTGCTGCCCGGTTCACCCCGACGGCGAGCAGGTCACTCCGTGACCGTCCCCAGCGCCTCGCGCGCCTCGTCCGCGATCGGCGGGAAGAGGTCGTCCAGCGCCAGCACGTGCCGCAGCGCGGTGGTGTAGGCGACGTCGTACGCCTGCCCCTCCGGCACGGCGACATCCGGAACCACGCCGGTGCCCTGCCAGTTGGTGCCGGTCACCGGGTTGACAGAACGCGCGAACGGGATGGCGATGTGCACCGCCGCGCTGATGCCGAACGGCCTGATCGGGTGCGCGCCGCCCCCGGTGGTCTCGCCGATCACCTGCGCCCGGCCAAGCGCCTGCAGCGTGTAGGCGAAGTCCTCGCCGCCGGAAAACGTCCGGCCGCTGGTCAGCACGTAGACCGGCCGGTCGAGGTAGCGGGGGCCCGGCACGTAGGGCAGCGCCCAGAACTGGCGGGTCTCGCCGGTGTCGGCCCGGAAGATGTCGTTGAGGTGGGTGGGCGGCTGCTCGCCGACCAGGTAGCTGCACCAGAAGATGACGCCCTCGGGCGAGCCGCCCCCGTTGCGGCGCAGGTCGATGATGAGCGCGTGGGTCCCGGCGATCAGCTCCATCGCCGCCGCGATGGCCGGCCCGGCGTTGGCCGGGACCGGGACCCGGCGCACGTCGAGGTAACCGACGTTGCCGTCCAGCCGCTCCACCCGGTGGATACCGAAGTTGTCCAGCCGCCCCAGCTGCCGCCTGGCCAGCCGCCTGGCCTCGTGATCCTTAAGCCCATCCAGGTCAGGCCCATGACGAGGCCCGCCCCCCGGCCCCGCCCCCGGTCCGCCCCCCGGCCCAGGTCCGCCCCCCGGCCCAGGTCCGCCCCCCGGCCTCGGGCCACCGCCGAGCCGCAGCGCCAGGTGCTTGTCCGCGGTGACGTCCTGCAGGTGGCCGGTGACCAGCTCGGTGAGCGTGACCTCGTCCAGTTGGTCATACTCGCCGGCCTCCAGCCTGGCCTGCACCGCCTCGGCGGCGCGGGCGGCCAGGCCGGGGAACACGTAGTTGTCGCGCAGCAGCGTAAGCGCCGTCGTCACGATCTCCCGGCCGGATGGCTGCCCGGCGGCCAGCGACCCGTCGTCGGCCATGACGATCCGCGGGGTGGCCGGGTCCGGGTCGTCAAAGGTGAACTCGAGCCGCCGCGCCGCGGGCAGCCGGAGCGAGAGCTCCCGCCTGAGCGTGTCCATCCCGCTGCGGTGGGCGTCCTGCCAGGCAGCCAGGGCGTGCTCGTAGTCCTCCCCGTCGCCCGGCGGCGGGAGGAAGACCCGCACCATCAGCTGCCCGGGCTCGATCGCCGGGTCGTCCCCGGGTAGCAGGAGCACGGCCCGCTGCACCGCGCCGTCGGCGAATCGCTCCCGCAGCTCGTGCTGCAGAGCCCGCTGGATCTGTTGACGCGCGGCCTGGTCCACATCAGCCTCCACGTCGTCAACGCCGGCCGCCCCCGGCCGGTTCCGATCGGCGCGCGACACTCTCGCCCAGGAATTCGAATTATTGTGGATCACTGCCTACCCTATAGGGGTAGTACTGATCCACGATCACAGCAGAGCGGTTTGGGGGGGAGCCGTTCCGGGGTAAGGGGCGCCAAATGTCGGTGGTCTCTGCTGGAATGCGATAGTGACGACCGCCATGATGACCACGGGCCTGGAGCGCACCGGCCGGATCGGGCCGGTCCAGCTGGCCCGGCTGCTGCGGCTGCCCGAGCCCACGCCGGAGCAGGCCGCGGTGATCTGCGCGCCGCTTGGCCCGATGGCCGTCATCGCCGGGGCCGGCTCGGGCAAGAGCGAGACGATGGCGGCCCGGCTGGTCTGGCTGGTCGCCAACGGGATGGTCCGCCCGGACCGGGTGCTCGGGCTCACCTTCACCAGGAAGGCCGCGGCCGAGCTGGCCGAGCGGGTGCGCTCCCGGCTGGAACGGCTGCGCCGGGCCGAGCCTCCTAACCTGACCGCTGAGGACCTGGCCGGAGACCCGGCGATCGGCACCTACCACGCCTACGCGGGCCGGCTGGTCGGCGACAATGCCCTGCGCGAAGGGCTCGAGCCGTCCATGCGGCTGATCACTCCCGCGCTGTCCTGGCAGCTCGCGGCGGGGATCGTGGGCGCCTACGACGGCCCGATGGACGAGATCACCTGGACGCCGCAGACGGTGACCGCGGCGGTGCTCGAGCTGGCCGGCGATCTCGCCGAGCACCTGCGCGATCCCGGTGACGTCACCGCCGTGGGCCGCTGGCTCACCGCGGAGCTTGACGGGTTGCCGGGGCGGGTACCTGCGGCCGTTCGGAAAATAATGGACACGCAGCGCGCGCGGGAGCAGCTGCTGCCGCTGGTCGAGCGCTACGCGGCGGCCAAGGCGGCCCGCGAGGTGCTCGACCACGGCGACCAGGTGGCGCTGGCGGCGCGGATCGCGGCCAGGCACCCCGAGGTCGGCGCGGCCGAGCGGGCCCGCTACCAGGTCGTCCTGCTCGATGAGTACCAGGACACCAGTCACGCGCAGCTGGTCCTGCTGCGGTCGCTGTTCGGCGGCGGGCATCCGGTGACGGCGGTCGGGGATCCGTGCCAGTCCATCTACGGCTGGCGCGGCGCCAGCGCAGGAAACCTCCGGCGGTTCACCGTCGACTTCCCCGTCGTCGCCCGGGTCCGGCCGTTCGGCGCCTCGGCCTCCTCGGGCCCCGCGCCGGTGCTGCTGCTGTCCACCAGCTTCCGGAACGCCGCCCGGGTGCTCGACGCCTCGGCTGCCATCCAGGAGGACCTGCGGTACGAGGCCCCCGACGTTCCCCGGCTGGTGTCGGGTCCGGACCGGGCCCAGCGCGGGGCGGTGGCCTGCGCGCTGCTCGACACGGTGCTTGACGAGGCGGAGTGGGTCGCCGGGCAGGTCGCCGGGCTGCTCGCGGCCGAGCCCGGGATGCGCGCCTGACGGGCAGGCATGGCCCGACCGGCGCACCGCGGGCGTGCGGCCGAGCGACATCGCCGTGCTGTGCCGGAAACGATCACAGTTCGTGCCGCTCCGGCGCGCCATCGAGGCCCGCGGCATCCCGGTCGAGGTGGTGGGCCTGGGCGGCTTGCTGGTGGTGCCCGAGGTGCAGGACGTGGTGGCGACGCTGCGGGTGCTGCACGACGCGGGCGCCTCGGACGCCCTGGCCCGGCTGCTCACCGGGCCTCGCTGGCGGATCGGCCCGCGGGACCTGGTCGCCCTCGGCCGGCGTGCCCGCGCGCTGACCCGCGGCGAGGGCGACGGCCGTGCCCCAGGACCCGGCCGACGCGCTGGCCGAAGCGATCACCGACCTGACCGCCGAGACCGGCAGCCTGGTCGAGGCGCTGGACGACCTGGGCGACCGAGGCGCGTACTCGGCGGTCGGCTACGCCCGCATGCACGCGCTGGCCGGCGAGCTCCGGCGGCTGCGCAGCCAGGTGGGGCGGCCGCTGGCCGACCTGGCCGCCGAAGCGGAGCGGATGCTCGGCCTGGACATCGAGGTCGCCGCGCGGCCGGGGGCCGATCCGGTCGCCGCGCGTGCCGACCTGGACGCCTTCACCGACGTCGCGGCCGCGTTCACCGGCGAGGGCGCTGAACCGACGCTGGGCGCCTTCCTGGCCTACCTGACCGCGGCGCAGCAGGAGGAGTTCGGGCTCGAGACCGGACGGGTGGGCGAGTCGGACTCGGTCAAGCTGCTGACCGTGCACGCGGCCAAGGGCTTGCAGTGGCCGGCCGTGTTCGTACCCGGCCTGGCGCTGGGGGAGAGGTCCCAGGTGTTCCCGGCCCGGCCCCGGGTCTCGACCCGGTGGACCGACAACGCGCGGCTGATCCCGTTCAGCCTCCGCGGCGACGCCGGCGACCTGCCCGAGCTGCGCGGGCTCGACCCCGGCTCCCTGGAGGACTTCAGCGAGGCCAACGCGGCGCGCGATCTGGCCGAGGAACGCCGGCTGATGTACGTCGCGAGCACCCGGGCGGCGTTCTGGCTGGGCTGCTCGGGCTACTGGTGGGGCGAGGGCGGCAGCAGCCGCCTGGGCCCCTCGCCGTTCCTGACCGAGGTGCGTTCCTCCGGCGTGGCGCAGACCCCCGTCTGGGCCCCGGCCCCCGCCCCGGACGCGGAGAACCCCCTGCTGGCCGCCGTGGACACCGCCGCCTGGCCCGGCACCCCGGCCGGCCGCCACTACCAGGCCACCCGCGAAGCCGCCGCCCTGGTCCAGCGAGCTCTGCTCGCCCGGGGGGACGATCCCCCCCAGACCCCCCCTGCTCACGGGGGGGCTGCCCGCCCCCACGTACCTCCCTGGGCCCCCCTTGAGGGGGGCGAGCCTCCCGGTCCCCCGGGCTTGGGCCCGGGGGACCGGGAGCTGGTGACGGCTTGGAGCCGGGACGCTGACCTGCTGCTGGCCGAGCGGGCGGAGCGCCGGGCCGACGGTCCCACGGAGGTCGCGCTGCCCGCCCGGCTGTCCGTGTCATCCCTGGTGGCGCTGGCCCGGGATCCGGCCGGACTGGCCCGCCAGGTACGCCTGCCCATGCCGCGCCCGCCGGCCAGGCAGGCTCGCCGCGGCACCGCGTTCCACCAGTGGCTGGAGCAGCGGTACGGCCAGCAACTGCTCATCGACGACAGCGACCTGTTCGGCGCGTCCGAGGACGACGACTTCGCCCCCCTCGCCGAGCTCCGGGCGCGGTTCGAGCGGAGCGAGTGGGCGGACCGCTGGCCACAGGCCGTCGAGGTGCCGTTCGAGACGCTGCTCGGCGACCGGCTGGTCCGCGGCCGGATCGACGCGGTGTTCGGCTCAGTGTCCGATGGGGACCCGGACGGCGGTTTCGACGTGGTCGACTGGAAGACAGGGGCCCCGCCCCGGTCCGACGCCGAACGGCACGCCGTCTCCGTCCAGCTCGCGGCCTACCGGCTGGCCTGGGCGGCGCTGGCGGGGGTGCCGGTCAGCGCGGTGCGGGCGGCGTTTTACTACGTCGCGCACGGCCAGACCGTCCGTCCCGCCGATCTGCTCGACGAGGCGGGCCTGACCGCGCTGATCGAGCAGGTGCCCCTAGGGGTGCTCTGAGACCAGCACGGCCTGCGTCCGGGGGACCAGCGCCTCGAAGACGTGCGGCACGTCGCCGGGGTAGCAGATGTAATCGCCCGGGCCGAGCTCGGCCGTCTCCCCGGCCACGCTGACCAGGGCCCGGCCCGCGCCGATCACGACGTGCTCGAGCACGCCGGGCCCGTGCGGCTGGGACGCCCGCGGCTGCCCGGGTTCGGCCACGATCCGGTACACGTCGCAGCGGGCGCCCGGCGGGCTGGTGGCGAGCAGCGTGGCCTGGTAGCTGGCCTGCGCGGCGGCCACCGTCGGCCCCTCGCCGGCCCTGATCACCTGGGTGCGCGGCCGCGGCGGGTCGAGCAGCCGGGAGAACGGCACGTCGAGCGCGACGCAGATGGCCCACAGCGTCTCCAGGCTGGGGTTGCCCGCCCCGGACTCCAGCTGGGACAGCGTGGACTTGGCGATCCCGGCCCGGCGGGCGACCTCGGTCAGGGACAGCCCGGCCTGACGGCGCTCCCGCCGCAGTGCGGCCGCGATGACCTCAAGCGGCGCGCCCGCCCGAGACCCGGGGACCGGGTCGGTGTTCGTCATATAAGTCCACCGTTCGTTTTGACGAACAACTCCTGCTGGCCCACAATGGGCCTATGAGTTCGATAACCAGAACTCTAAAGCGCAGGGTGCTCCCCGTCCTACCCGGGACGGTGTGCCGCGACATCGCGCTGACCTGCCTGGCCGTGATGCTCACCGGCCTGTCCTACGGGGCCGTGGCGGTCGCCTCCGGGTTCCCGCTGTGGGTGCCGGCGGCGCAGAGCGTGTTCGTGGTGGCCGGCGCCTCGGAGTTCTTGTTCATCGGGATCGTCGCCGCGGGCGGCAACCCGCTCGCCGCGGCGCTGGCGGGCTGGCTG
Organism: uncultured Actinomycetes bacterium; assembly: GCA_963808315.1. GTDB lineage: Bacteria > Actinomycetota > Actinomycetes > Streptosporangiales > Streptosporangiaceae > Palsa-504. The sequence goes on from CAWEFK010000003.1 coordinate 116,635, forward strand.
GTGAACGGCCGCCACCTGCCCTACGGCCTGGCCCTGCCCCCGGGCGTCACCGGCCGCGGCTGGCGGCGGATCGGCGGGACCCACCTGATGAACGACGAGACCGTCGTGTTCACCCTGGCCCAGCCCGATTACCCGCGCCAGCGCGCCGTCTACTGGGTCTGTGGCCTGGGCATGCTCGCCAGCTGGTCAAGCGGCGCCGTCCTCGGCGGCCTGATCGGCGGCGCGGTGCACGACACCGGCGCGTTCGGCCTGGACGCCATGTTTCCCGCGGTGATCCTGGCCCTGATCGTTCCGTCGCTGCGCGACCGGGCCACGCAGCAGGCCGCCGTGGCCGGCGCCGTCATCGCCCTGGCTGCCGCCCCGTTCCTGCCCGCCGGCCTGCCCGTCCTGCTCGCCCTCGCGGCCGTCCTCCTCCTGGTCCGCGACCCGGCCGCGTCGTGAAGGACACCACGCTGGTCGTCACCGGGATGGCCACCCTCGCCGCCGGCACGTACGCCATCCGCTGGGCCGGTCCGGCGCTGCGCACCAGGGTCAGCTTTCCGCCCCGGGCCCAGCGACTGCTCGAGGCCGCCGCCGTGGTCCTGCTCGCCGCCCTGGTGGCCACCACTGCCCTGACCCAGGGCCACGGCTTCTCCGGCCTGGCTCGCCCGGCCGGCGTGCTGGTGGCCGGCGTGCTGGCCTGGCGCAAGGCCCCGTTCCTGGTCGTCGTCCTCGCCGCCGCCGCCGTCACCGCACTGCTCCGCCTGCTCGGGGTCCGTTAATCCGCTAGTACCGCTCCACCGTCTCGACCTTGGCGGTGAGCGCCCCGGTCACGCCCGGCCGCACGTTCGCCTTAAGCACCAGGCTGACCCGCGGCGCCCGCGCCGCGACCGCGTCCACCGCCCGCTTGACCACCGCCATCACCTCGTCCCAGTCGCCTCGATGGTGGTGAACATGGCGTCGGTCCGGTTCGGCAGCCCACTGTCCCGCACCACCCGGACCGCCTCGGCCACCGCCTCACCGACCGCCGGCCGCAGGCCGTCGAGGTGCCATTCGAGACGCTGCTCGGCGACCGGCTGGTCCGCGGCCGGATCGACGCGGTGTTCGCCGATTCACCCGACGGTGGTTACGACGTCGTCGACTGGAAAACCGGTCGCGCGCCTGACAATGATGCCGAACGGACCGCGATTTCAGTTCAGCTCGCCGCCTACCGCCTGGCCTGGGCGGCGCTCGCCGGGGTCCCCGTCACCCAGGTCCGCGCCGCCTTCTATTACGTCGCCGACGACCTGACCGTCCGCCCCACCGACCTGCTCGACGAACCCGGCCTGACCGCCCTTATCAACCACGTCCCCGTCGAGGCCCCGTAAAGGCTCCCGGGTCAAGATGGTCACCGTGGAGACAAGACGGATAAGCAAAATATGTGCTTGCGTATCCATTCTGCTCATGGGCGCAGCTACCGGGTGCAGCGGCTCGGCGGCACCAACCGGGCCAGGACCCAGCTCCCCTGTGGGCGGCCGGCCTGCCACCGCACGGGCCGGCCCTGCGCCGGCCTGGGGAGCAGCGACACACCTCGACCACAGCCAGGCTAACGAAGACCCGACATCAGTGTCCTGCCCATCCGCGAGCTTCTGCATGGCCGTGCTCGAATCGGGCTACGCGGCCATATACGACGGAACAGCATGGAGCCAGCCCATCGGGGTGTCTTCCTCCGGCGGCGAGCCCGATTCCGTGTCCTGCCCGACCGCCCGCTTCTGCATGGCCGTGGACGCCCGGGACTCAGCCACCTTTCTGTTCGACGGCAGCAGGTGGAGTTCTGGCGGTACTGTCCCGAGCACCCAGATGGGCATGGCCTCGGTATCGTGCTCGTCACCGAGCTTCTGTGCCGCCATTGGCAATGGCTCCGACGCGTTCACGTTCAACGGGACCTCCTGGAGCCCCGCCACGGCCATAGACCCGGCCAACCAGCTGAGCACGGTGTCGTGTCCGAGCGCCAGATTCTGCGCCGCCGTCGACTACGGCCCGAACGTGGTCACCTTCAATGGCACCTCCTGGAGTAATCCATCCGCCATCGACCTGGGCAGCTACCTGCAGGCAGTGTCGTGCGCATCGGCCAGCTTCTGTGTTGCCATCGATCGCAAGGGGAACGCGTTCACGTTCAACGGCAGCACCTGGAGCGCGCCCGTCAACGCCAATCCGAACGGTCTCACTATGGGTGAGGGCGGTGTCTCCTGGCCGGTGGTGTCGTGCCCGGCCAGCAACTTCTGCGCCGCCGTCGACGGCGGCGGCGGGAACGTGGTCACCTTCGACGGCAGTCGCTGGACCGCGCCCGTCAACATCGACTCGAAGGCCGCTCACTCGCTGAACGGACCCGTTCTTATCTTCCTCATGTCGGTGTCCTGCCCGTCCGCCACGTTCTGCGTGGCCGGCGACACCACCGGGGATGCGTTCGTCCGGAGCTAAGGAGCTAAGGCTCAGGTGTGCCTACTCGGGATCCCGTAGCCGCCGCTCCACGGCCTCGACCTTGGCCGTGAGCGCCCCGGTCACCCCGGGCCGCAGGTCGGCCTTGAGCACCAGGCTTACCCGCGGCGCCCGGGCCGCGACCGCCTCGACCGCCCGCTTGACCACGGCCATGGCCTCGTCCCAGTCCCCCTCGATGGTGGTGAACATGGCGTCGGTCCGGTTCGGCAGCCCGCTTTCCCGCACCACCCGGACCGCCTCGGCCACCTCCGCGGCGACCCCCTCGCCGACCCCGATCGGCGTGATCGAAAACGCGACGAGCACCGTGACCTCCCAATTTTCTTCCGAACGGACCGCGCTGCGTGCCTCCGGTACTAGTTCAAAGTTGTACAACGCTACATCGATCCGCCGCGGCTGATTGCTGCCAGAATGGGTTCGTGATAGTAGCTGGCCGGGCTAACGCGCCCCCGCGCGGCGAGGCGGGGCTGCGCGCCGACGCCGGCCGGGCCGACGCCGGGCCGCTGCTGAGTGTCTCGGGGCTGAGCGTCAGCTATGGCCAGCTCCGCGCCCTGGACAACGTCAACCTGACCGTGCGGACCGGTGAGCTCGTCGCGCTGGCCGGGGAGAACGGGGCGGGCAAGACCACGCTGGTCGGCTGCATCGCCGGGCACGTGGTCCCGGCCAGTGGTGAGATCTTCTTCGCGGGCCGCCGCGTGCCGGCCGACCAGGCTGCGGCGGTCAAGCAGGGGATCGCAGTGGTCTGGCAGGACCTGGCATTGTGCGACAACCTGGACATCGCGGCCAACATCATGCTCGGCCGGGAGCGGCCCCGGCTTCTGCTATCGGAGACCCGCTTCCACAGCGAGGTCGTGTCGCTGCTGGCCTCGCTGCGCATCCCGATCAGCGACACGAGGCGCGACGTCCGCTCGCTGTCCGGCGGGCAGCGCCAGCTGGTGGCGATGGCGCAGGCCATGGGCCGCAAGCCGCGGCTGCTAGCCCTGGACGAGCCCACGGCCGCGCTCGGGGTGAAGGAAGAAGCCCAGGTCGAAGAGCTGATCGCGGGCCTACGCGAGCAGGGCACCACGATCCTGCTGGCCTGCCACGACATCGACCAGATGTTCCGGCTGGCCGACCGGATCGTGGTGCTGCGGCAGGGCCGGATCGCGGGTGACCTGCGGACGGCCGACGCCCATCCCGATGACGTGGTGGCGCTGATCTCCGGCCAGCAGGCCGGCTCCTCCGCCCGCGAGCAGCTGACCCGGCTGCACGGTCTCACCGACCGGCTGGTCTCGGCCGACCCGGCCTCCAGCCTGCCGCTGATCTTGTCCGCGCTGGGCGCGGCGCTCGGCAGCGAGCGGCTGTGCATCCACCTGGTCAGCGACAAGATGCTGCACTGCGCCGCATCGCAGGGCTTCAAGACCGGGCAGCTCGACCCGTGGAGCCGGCTGCCGTTCGGGCCCGCGGGCGGCCCGGTGGGCGTGGCCGCGGCGGACGAACGGCCCATCATCGCCGACAGCGTCCGGCCGGGCGCGGCCTGGGGCAGCTTCCGTGACCTGGTCCGGACGGCCAATGTGGCCAGCTCGTGGTCGGTTCCGGTGCTCGGGCCCAGCGGGCTGTACGGCGTGATCACCGTGTTCCGGGCCGAGCACGGCGCGCCGGCCCGCGACGAGCTCGCCCTGGTCACCGTCTACGCGGGATACGCCGCCAGCGCCGTCGAGCGGGACCGGCTGCTGGACCAGGTGACCACCAGGAACCGGGTGCTGGAGACGATCCGCGAGATGCTGGAGACGCTGGCCGGCCCGGTCCCGGCCGCCGAAGGGCTGTCCATCGCGGTCCAGTCGCTGCGCCGTGGCCTGCAAGCCCACGAGGTCGCGCTGATCACCCAGCCGGCCGGCCAGCCCGTGCACTGGCGCGCCTTCGTCGGCCCGAAGGGCACCGACTGGTCATCGGCCACCCCGCCCATGCGCGATATCGCCGAGAGCGCGCTGGGCACTACGCTCCCCGACGGGGTGGCCCGGCAGCTGGCCAGCAGCAGCCAGCATCGCGTGCGGGCGGTGGCCTTCCTGGCCGCCGGCGGCCCCACCATACTGCTGGCCAGCTGGCGGCGGGTGCCGCCGACCAAGGAGGAGACGGCGCTGCTGGAGGACGCGGCGCACTCCCTGCGGCTGGCCCTGGAACGGGAGGAGGTCCTGCACGCCCACCAGGAGGCGGCCGCCCTGCGCAGGTCCCGCGAGCTGCAGCGGGGGTTCCTGTCCCGGATGAGCCATGAACTGCGCACCCCGCTGACCGCCATCAGGGGCTACGCGTCCAGCCTGATGCAGCCCGACGTGACCTGGGATCGCGAGTCCCAGCAGCGTTTCCTGGACCGGATCGCGGCCGAGTCGGCCCGCCTCAGCCGCCTGGTCGACGACCTGCTCGACTTCTCCGCGATCGAGTCGGGCACCATTCGCCTGCAGTCGGACTGGTGCGACATCCGGCTGGTGATCGAGGCCGCGATCGCCTGCCTGCCGCCGGCCAGCGCCGCGTCGGTCGAGCTGGCCTGTGACGCGGGCCTGCCCGTGGTGTGGGCCGACCACGACCGGCTGGAGCAGGTTTTCGTGAACCTGCTGAATAACGCGTCGCGCCACAACCCGCCGGGTACCCCGGTGTGCGTGACCGCCGATCACGGGACGTCCGAGGTGGTCATCAGCGTGCGGGACGATGGCATCGGCATGCCGCCCGAACTGGCGGCCGCTCCGTTCGAACCCCCCCGCGCCCTTCCGGGCGTCGGCAGCAGCAACGGCGACGGCCACCGCAAGAGCGCAGGCACGGGCCTCGGCTTGTCCATCGCCAAGGGGATCGTGCAGGCCCACGGCGGCCGGATCGAGCTGACCCCGCTGCCCAAGGGCACCTGCTTCCGGGTCTACCTGCCGGTCGAGGCCGAGGTCGACGCGAGCCGGATGGCCGCGAACCGAAGGGACCACGACGGTGACGATGACTGAGGACGCGCGCAAGACCTGTGCCCTGGTGGTGGAGGACGATCCCAACATCGTCGACCTGATCCGGTCCAACCTCGCCGTGCGCGGGTTCGACACCATCGTGTCCGTGGACGGCATGCGCGCCCTTCAGCTGCTCGAGACCGAAGACCCGGACATCGTGCTCCTCGACCTGATGCTGCCCGAGGCCGACGGCTTCGAGCTGTGCCGCCAGATCCGTGAGCGCTCCCCGGTCGCGATCATCGTGGTCTCGGCCCGCGGCGGCGAGCGAGACAAGGTGACCGCCCTGCACATGGGCGCGGACGACTACCTGACCAAGCCGTTCAGCATCGAGGAACTGCTGGCCCGGATCACCGCGACGCTGCGCCGGACCAGGCCCGCCGCGCCCACCGAGCAGCAGGCGTCCCCGGTCATCGTGGTCGGCGACATAGTCATCGACCTGGCCCTGCAGCAGGTCCGGCGCAACGGGCAGCCGGTGCACCTGACCCCGACCGAGTTCGCCCTGCTGCGCGAGCTCGCCGTCAACCGCGGCAAGCTGCTCACCCACGCCCACCTGCTGCGCCGGGTCTGGGGCCACGGCTACGAGACCGAGACCGAGTACCTGCGCGTCTACGTCCGGCGGCTGCGCGCCAAGCTCGAGGCGGACGACAGCGCCCCGCTCATCTTCACCCAGCCGCGGGCCGGCTATCGCCTGGCCCCCGAATGACCTCAATCGCAATTTCGGGTCACACTCGGATCACAATTGCATTACGCCTGGACTGTCCGTTAACGGTATCTTCACGGGTGGGTGCCGATATTAAGGCCATGTTAATTCCAGGAACTCTAAGGTGGCACCTATGACGCTGGGCTGCGTTCGTACCAGGCATGCGGTGACGTCTGGCATGTCTGGGTTCGATCGGGTTCTATCCTGCGGATGAGCGTCTGGGAGGAGGTCGCGTCGGGCTGGTCCGGCGAACAGGTGCCGGGCGTCAGCCGGACGCAATTCGACATCATCATCGGGACGGATTACCGCACGATGACAACATTCCGCTGACGGTGAGGAGTTTCGGCCCTGGATTTCTAGTGTCGAATGCAATAACTTCCCTCCGAAGGGACATCACTGCTCCACCGGTGTCCCGGTCGGCTTATTCGGGTACATTCGGGCGAAAGGGTATAGGGAATGCGAGAAAGTAACAGAAGTGAGGGAGGTCGGTACTCCCGTACGCAGCGGCGCGTTCCGGCGCCTCCCTAGAATGGGCTTGGTGGCTCTGGCGCGGCCCTGGCTCTGGCGGCCGCGGGCTGTTCGTCCTCGTCGTCCACCTCGGCCGCGCGGGCTCGTCGTCGTCGGCCTCGTCGTGGCGGGCTCGGCCACGGTTCCAGTCGGTGAGCATCGACTCCTTCACCGTTAACATCGCGTCGACAATGACCCAGTTCAAGGCGCTGGCCGCAGGCCGGGACCAAGGGAGCCAGCAGCCTGCAGGTAGGCGTGGTCCTGCCCGACACCACGTCGTCGACGCGGTGGGTTGACTTCGACGCGCCGTACCTCAAGCAAGCCTTCACCGACGCCGGATTCACCTCGTCGGAGTACCGCATCGACAACGCGCAGGGCAGCGACGCGACCCAGCTGAACGACGCCACCGCCGACATCAACCTGGGTGCCAAGATCCTGATCGTCTGCCCGCTCGATGGCCCGACTGGCGTCGCGATCGCGAAGCTTGCCGAGCAAAAGGGCGTCATCCTGATCGCCTACGACCGTGCCATCTTCGAAGGCACGAAGACCTACTACGTCAGCTTCGACAACGAGCACGTGGGTGAGCTGATCGGGCAGGGCTTCAACACCTGCCTTACGTCCTGGAAGATCAAGAGCCCGCAGGTCTTCGTCCTGAATGGCGGCGAGGACACCGACCCCAACGCGATTTCCTTCGCCTCGGGTTACAACAAGGTGGTCTGGGGCCAGTCGGCCAAGACCGTCGCCGCCGGCGCGAAGAGCAGCACGGGCGCCACGCTGGTCGGCGAGAACTTCGCCCCCGGGTGGGACAACACCAAGGGCGGCACCATCTTCCAGCAGGAGTTCACCGCTCACCCGAAGATCAACGCCACCATCGAGGCCAATGACGGTCTCGCCAACTCGGTGATCACCGTCCTCAAGGCGGCCGGGGTCAAGCCCACCACGATCCCGACCACCGGGCAGGACGCCACGGCGCAGGGTATGGCCTGGATCCTCGAGGGCTACCAGTGCGGCTCCGTGTACAAGGCCGTCTACAAGGAGGCCCAGGACTCCGTGGCCCTGGCCACGATCCTGCTGGCCGGCCAGAAGGCGCCGTCGGCTTTGCTGAACGGGACGACCGTCGACCCGGCCAACTCGAGCATCACCGAGCCGGCGTCCCTGCTGACCCCGGTGTGGGTGACCAAGGCCAACATAGAATCGACGGTCGTCGCGGACAAGTTCGACACGGCCGCGCAGATCTGCGCGATCGCGGGCGCGAGCACCTGCAGCGCAGCTGGCATCAAGTAATCAGCTGACCTGGGGAACCTCGACAGGTTTGCGTTGAGGTTCCCCAGGTCATGACATAGTTGTGCCTCGGCAAGGCTACTGACGGGTATTCAAGATGACTGAGGTAAACGAGGCCCCGAAAGGCGCGAGCAGCGGCGGGGACGAGCGCGGAACCCCTGGTGAAGCCTGCGGGGCATTGACAAGCACTTCGGGCCGGTACAGGCGCTCTACGGGGTAAACCTGGACCTGTTCGCGGGCAATGTGACCGGCCTCTGCGGGGACAACGGTGCCGGGAAGTCGGTGCTCACCCGCACTATCGCCGGCGCGCACCAGCCGGACCATGGCCAGATCTTCTTCGAGGGGCGACCGGTACACATCCGGAGCACCCGGGACGCCGCCGCGCTCGGGATCGAGACCGTCTACCAGGATCTGGCGCTCGCCGACAACCTGGACATCGTCCAGAACATGTTCCTCGGCCGGGAAACCCTGCGCCGCGGCCTGCTCGACGAGGATTCGATGGAGCTAGCGGCGGCCGACACCCTGAAAACCCTTCGGGTGACCACGGTGCGCTCGATCCGCCAGCCGGTGGCCTCGCTCTCGGGAGGTCAGCGGCAGTCGGTGGCGGTGGCCAAGGCGGTGATGTGGAACTCCAAGCTGGTGCTGCTTGACGAGCCCACCGCCGCCCTCGGGGTGGTGCAGACCCGGCAGGTGCTGGACCTGATCAAACGGCTCCGCGACCGCGGGCTGGCGGTGATGGTGATCTCCCACAACCTGAACGACATCTTCGAGGTCGCGGACCGGATCGCGGTGTTGTACCTTGGCCGGATGGTGGCCGAGGGGCCGGCTGCGGACTTCGACCGGCAGAGCGTGGTGGAGTACATGACGACGGGTGCCGCCAACGGGCGGCCGTCCGAGCCTGCCGGATCCGCCCGTGGCGAGGGCTGAACCCGTGGGCCCGGATCGGGAAGTCCCGGTGGCCGCGGACTCCGGCGAGACCCCGGACCCCGGCGAGACCCCGGACCCCGGCGAGACCTCGGCCGACCCGGCGGTGGCCTGGATGACGGCGCCTGACCTAACCGCCGCCCCCGCCCCGGCGGCCGCGGCCGAGGTCCGCGAACTCGTCGCCCAGTCGCTGGGCCAGTACCTCCGGGCCTGGTGGCTCAAGGTTCGCGGTGGCGACAGCGGTGTCCTGCCCGTGGTCCTGGCCATGGTCGTGGTCGCCGTCGTCTTCCAGATCATCACCCCCCAGCACGCCTTCCTGCGGCCCAGCAACCTGGTGTATATCTTCGGGCTGAGCACCGTGTACATGGTGCTGGCCATCGCTGAGACCGTGGTCCTGCTCATCGCGGAGATCGACCTCTCGGTCGGCGCGGTCGCGCTCATCGGCGGAGTGATCGCCTTCAAACTCGTGCAGCAACCCGGGGCAGGCTGGCCGTGGTGGGCCGCCATCCTCGCCGCGCTCGTCGCCTGCGGCGTGTTCGGCGCCCTCCAGGGGACGCTGACCGCCCGGCTCAAGATCCCGTCCTTCGTCGTGACCCTGGCCGGGTTCCTGCTGTTCTCGGGAATCCTCATCGTCGTCCTCGGCGGCGCCGACGGCTCCGTGAACCTCAACACCTCGGAGTTCAACCAGCGCGTCATCTACGACCTGGTCCAGGGGGTGATCCCCCCGGTGGCCAGCTGGGTCATTCTGGCGGTGCTGGTCGGGGCCTCCGGCACGGCCCTGTGGCTGCGCACGTCCAGGAGGCGGCGCCGAGGTCTGGTGGCTCCCCCGATGAGTGTGATAGCGATCAGAATCGCCCTGACGGCGCTCGTCGGGGTCGCTGTGGTGGCGGTCTGCAATATCAACCGCGGCACCTCGCTCAAGACGGTGCAGGGAGTTCCGTGGGTGATCCCGATCGTCCTCGTCGTGCTCGGCATCTGGACGCTCGTGCTCGGGCGGATCCGCTTTGGCCGCTACCTGTATGCCATCGGCGGCAACCCCGAGGCGGCCCGCCGGGCCGGCGTCAGCCTGGCCGGCATCCGCACCTGGGCCTTCGCGTTGTGCTCGGCGACCGCCGGATTCGGCGGCATCCTGCTCGGTTCCTTCTTCTACGGCGAGTACAGCACCAACACGGCCGACCCCGGGCAGCTCGTCCTGTACACCGTCGCCGCCGCCGTCATCGGCGGGGTCAGCCTGTTCGGCGGCCGGGGTAAGGCCCTGCACGGTGTTCTCGGCGGCCTACTCATCGGCGGCATCGCCTACGGCGTATCCCTGCTCAACCTGGGTAGCCTGTCTACGCCGCTGCAATACATCCTGCCCGGCGGCGTGCTCCTGGTCGCAGTGCTCATTGACGTACTGTCACGGCGAGGTAGTGGGAGCGTGACCCGTGTCTGAAGTGACCGAGGACTCCAGCGAGACCCCGGCCGGGGCGACGGACGCCACGATGGTGGCCGACCTCACCGCTGCCCACGAGGCTGCGGCCGACGTCCCGCCCGAGCTCGTCGCCCAGTCGCTGGGCCAGTACCTGCGGGCCTCCTGGGCCCGGGTCCGCAGCGGCAATAGCGGTGTCTTGCCCGTGGTCCTGGCCATCGTGGTGGTCGCCATCAGCTTCCAGATCGCGAACTCGAAGTTCCTGTCGGCGCAGAACCTGGTCAACCTCTTCGAGCAGAGCACCATCTACATGCTGCTGGCCATCGCTGAGATCTTCGCCCTGGTCCTTGGCGAGATCGATCTCTCCGTCGGCCTGATCATGGCGCTCGGCAGTGTCGTGGTCGCCGAGCTTGTGCAGCCGACCGGCGCGAACTGGCCGTGGTGGGCGGCGATCATCGTGACGTTGCTCGCTTGCTGCGCGGTCGGCGCCATCCAGGGAACGCTCGTGGCCCGGCTGAAGATGCCGTCGTTCATCGTCACCCTGGGCGGGCTGCTGATCCTGGAGGGCGTGGCCATCATCGTCCTCGGCGGGAGCCTCGTCGGCATCGGCAACTCCCAGTTCAAAAACGAGCTCGTCCTCTACAACATCTTCAATGGGGCGTTCAACACCACGGTCAGCTGGATCCTGCTGATCGTGGTGGTCGGAGCCACTGGTGCCGGGTTCTGGCTGCGGGACGCCCGCAAGCGCCGCCACGGCCTGGAGGCCCCGCCGCGCAGCCTCACCGCGGTGAAGATCGTCCTCATGGCGGCGGCGGGAATCGGGCTCGTCGTCATCTGCAACGTCAACCGGGCCCACGTCGGGACGATCGAGGGCGTTCCCTACATCATTCCGATCGTCCTGGTCGTGCTCGGCGCCTCGACGATGCTGCTGCAGCGAACCCGCTTCGGCCGCTACGCATACGCCATCGGCGGTAACGCCGAGGCGGCCCGGCGAGCCGGGATCAGCCTGACCTCGATCCGGACCTGGTGTTTCGTCCTCTCCGCCCTGATCTCCGGAATCGCTGGCGTGCTGTTCGCCTCGTGGCAGGTCTCGCTGACCACCAATATCATCAAGGCCGCGAACAGCTACGTGCTGCTGGCGGTGGCCGCGGCGGTCATCGGTGGCACCAGCCTCTTCGGCGGCCGGGGCAGGACCATCCACGGCGTGCTGGGCGGCCTCGTCATCGGCGGCATCTACAACGGCCTCTACCTGCTAGGCGTGTCGAGCCAGTGGATTGACATCGTGGTCGCCGCGGTGCTACTCGCGGCGGCGGCCATCGATGTCCTCTCCCGCCGAGGCGCACGCGCTAAGCCTGACCTCAACGGAGCCACCATCCCCCCATCTGCGGGCCGTACACGCCCTCCGGCCGGTCCTTGGTGCATGATCGGGTTCTGTGGGCAGTTACCCGTGGATGAGCGCCTTCCTGGCCGAGGCGGTGCGGCCCGGGCACCAGCCCGGATCGGCAGAGGAGTGCCGATGCGCCTTGCTGTCCTGTCGTCCGAGGAAATGACCACCGACCAGGTGGACCTGTACCGGGCGATCTTGTCCGGACCGCGCGGCCAGGGCCCGCGCGCGATCCAGCTCTCCGACGGGACCGGCGGCCTGGCCGGCCCGTTCAACGCGATGCTGTACGCGCCGGCCGTGGGCCACGCGCTGCAGGAGCTCGGCGCGGCGATCAGGTTCCGGACCAAGCTGACGCCCCGGGTCCGCGAGCTGGCGATCCTGGTGGTGGCGCAGGCCTGGGACTGCGGCTACGAGCGGGCCTCGCACGAGCCGATCGGGCGCGAGGCCGGGCTCACCGAGCCGGAGATCGAGGCCCTGCGATCCGGTGCGGATCCCGCGTTCGCCGACACCACCGAACAGGTCGCCTACACGGCCACCCGCGCCCTGGCCGGCGGCCGGCCGACCTGGACGACCGCGAGTACGCCGCGCGTCATCGCCGCCCTCGGCGAGGAAGGCCTGGTCGAGCTGTCCACCCTGGTGGGTTACTACGCCATGCTGGCTCTGCAGATGCGGATCTTCCGTGTCCCGGCCCCCTAGCTCAAGGGGACAGCTCCGGTACTGGGAATGGGAGCCGTGTACCGGAGCTGTCATCCCCCCCTCGTGGGATCCAAGGTCAACGCTAACAGATCAGACCAGACCAGTCCAGCAAAAATCGGTGCTGTGTTCGGTATTGGTCGGCTAAGTTAGCCCCGTGGCCGAACATAATACGGTTAATGCCCATTTGCCAGAGCCGGCTACCGGCAGCTCGAGAATATCCTCACCCGCCGGATCGAGGCGGGGGAGTGGCCACCGGCCCGCTGCCCCCGGTCAAGGCCTTGCAGCGGGACTACGGGGTGGGCCGGGACACCGTGCTGCACGCCCTGCGGCTGCTCCGCGACTCGGGCCAGATCGTCACCGTCCCCAGGCGCGGCAGCTACCCGGTCCGGCCCGACTGACCGTCATACCCCCAAGGGTATACTGGCCCTCATGCAGGTAACCGGGGTTGACCTCGCGATCGAAGGCATGACCTGCGCGTCGTGCGCGGCCCGGGTGGAACGCCAGCTGAACAAGCTGGACGGCGTCACCGCCACGGTCAACCTGGCCACAGAAACCGCCACCGTCAGCTATCCCGCCACCGTCGACCTCGACGCCCTGATCGCCGGCGTCAAGCAAGCCGGCTACACCGCCCTCCTCCGGCCCCCCCAGACCTCTGGGCCCTCTAACGTCGCGTCGCTTCCCCCGCGACTGCTGGTCTCCTTGGTGTTGTCGGTGCCCGTGGTGGTGCTCGCCATGGCCTGGCCGTCCCGCTCCTGGCTGGAGCTGGCGCTGGCCACCCCGGTCGCGCTGTGGGGGGCGTGGCCCTTCCACCGCGCGGCCGTGACCAACGCCCGGCACGGTGTGGCCACCATGGACACGCTGATCAGCCTGGGCGTGACGGCCGCGTATCTGTGGTCGCTGGTCGCGCTGGTCACCGGGACCGGGTCGACCTACCTGGACGTGGCCGCGGGCGTGACCGTGCTGATCCTGCTGGGCCGGCACCTCGAGGCGCGGGCCAAGCGGCGCTCCGGCGCGGCGCTCCGGGCGCTGCTGGCCATCGGCGCGAAGGAGGCCATGGTGCTGCGGGGCGGGGTCGAGGTGCGGGTGCCGGTCGCGCAGCTGGCGGTGGGGGAGGAGTTCGTCGTCCGGCCGGGGGAGAAGGTCGCCACCGACGGGATCGTCGTCTCCGGCCGTTCCGCGGTCGACACCTCGCTGCTGACCGGCGAGCCGGTTCCGGTCGAGGCCGGCCCGGGGGACGCGGTGACCGGCGGCGGCGTGAACGCCAGCGGCCTGCTGGTGGTCCGGGCGACCAGCGTGGGCGCCGAGACCCAGCTCGCGCGGATCGGCAGGCTGGTCACAGCCGCGCAGGCGGGCAAGCCGCCGGTGCAGCGGCTGGCCGACCGGGTCTCGGCGGTGTTCGTCCCCGTCGTCATCGGTATCGCCGTGGTGACGCTGGCCGCCTGGTTCGCGGCCGGGCGCCCCGCCGCGGCGGCGTTCACCGCGGCGGTCGCGGTGCTGATCATCGCGTGCCCGTGCGCGATGGGCCTGGCCACCCCCACCGCGATCCTGACCGGCACCGGACGGGGCGCCCAGCTCGGCATCTTGATCTCAGGACCGGAAGCCCTGGAATCCACCCGGACCGTCGACACGGTGGTCCTGGACAAGACGGGCACCCTCACCAGCGGCCAGATGAGCCTGGCGGAGGTCGTCACCGTGCCCGGCCAGTCCGAAGCCGAACTTCTCCGGCTCACCGCGGCCCTGGAATCCGGCTCCGAGCACCCCATCGCCGCCGCGATCGCGGCCGCCGTCCCGCACCCCGGGGTCAGCGAGTTCACCAGTTATCCCGGCCTTGGCGCGCGCGGCGTGGTGGACGGGCATACGGTGCTGGCCGGGCGGCGGGACTGGCTGGAGTCCGGCTGGGAGATGACCGTCCCTGGGCCGGCCGTGGCCGCGGCCGCGCGGGCGGAGGCGGCCGGCCGGACCGCCGTGCTGGCCGGCTGGGACGGCCAGGTGCGCGGCGTGCTCGTCGTCGCCGACGCGGTCAAGCCCACCTCGGCGGCGGCCGTCGCGCGGCTGCGTGACCTCGGCCTGCGCCCGGTGCTGCTGACCGGTGACCACGAGCAGGCCGCCCGGGACGTCGCCGCCGCGGTCGGCATCACCGAGGTGATCGCGGGCGTGCTGCCGGCCGGCAAGGTCGACGCGATCAAGCAGCTCCAGGCGGCCGGCCGGGTCGTCGCCATGGTGGGCGACGGCGTCAACGACGCCGCCGCCCTGGCCCAGGCTGACCTGGGGCTGGCCATGGGCACCGGCGCCGATGCGGCCATCCAGGCCAGCGACCTGACCCTGGTCCGCGGCGACCTGCTCGTGGCCTGCGACGCGATCGCCTTGTCCCGGCGCACGCTGCGGATCATCAAGGGCAACTTGGCCTGGGCGTTCGGCTACAACGCGGCCGCGATACCGCTGGCGGCGCTTGGCTGGCTGAACCCGCTGATCGCGGCGGCGGCGATGGCGTTCAGCTCCGTGTTCGTGGTGACCAACAGCCTTCGGCTGCGCCGCTTTCAACCTGGTCGCTAAAGCCGCTAAGATGCCGCGGTGGTATCGGTTCTGTTTGCCCTGCTGACAGCGCTGTGCAATGGCACGGCATCGGTCCTGCAGCGGATAGCCGCGGCGGCCGCGCCGGACTCAAGCGCCCTGCACCTGTCCCTGTTCAGCTACCTGATCAGGCGCAAGGTGTGGCTGGCCGGGATCGCCATGGTGGTCGTCGCCGCGGTGAGCCAGGCCGTGGCCCTGGCGACCGGTCCGGTCGCGCTGGTGCAGCCCATCTTTATCATCGAGCTGCCGTTCACCTTGCTGGTGGCGGTCAGGCTGGCGCACCGCAGGCTGCCCCGGCGCGCCTGGTGGGCGGTGGGCCTGGTCACGGTCAGCCTCGGCGGAGGCCTGGCGGCCGCGGCGCCGTCCGGCGGGACGACGCAGGCTCCCCTCAAGGTCTGGGTGCCGACCCTGATCGTCACCGGCCTTTTCGAGGCGATCGTGATCGCCGTCGGCGTGCGGACGCGGGGCAACGCCCGCGGGGCCGCGCTCGGGCTCGCGGCGGCTTGCGGTTACGCGCTGACCGCGACGTTGATGAAGAGCGCGGTGTCGGCCCTGTCCCAGGGCGTCGTGCCGTTCTTCACGTCCTGGCAGCTGTACGCGACCGCCGCCGCCGGGGTCGGTGCGCTGTTCCTGCTGCAGAACGGCCTGCAGGCCGGCTCCCTGGTCGCCGTCCAGCCGCCGCTCACCCTCGGTGATGCGCTGATCAGCGCCTCCTACGGCGTGACGGTCTTCAACGAGAACGTCCGGACCGGCGGATGGCTCCTCGTCATCGAGATCGCCGCCGTCCTCGCCGTCGCCTACGGCTGTATCGAACTCTCCCGCTCCCTGGCCCTCATGCACACCGCCGACTTCCCCCTAGCCTCCGACGCAACCCCCGCCTCCGGTTCCCCCGCCGCCTCCGGTTCCCCCGCGGCCCCCGCCGCCGACCCGGCCGCGGAATTATCGCGTGAACCCTTCCCTGGTCGCCGCCCTGGCCCTCGCCGGCCTCGCGGTCGCCTGGCCTCAGCACGCGCTTATCGCCCGGTACGTCGTCCCCCCGATGCACCACCCCCCACCTGTAACACCCCATCCTTCTGGTCCCGGGTGTTGTCCCTCCGCGGCCCCGCCCGCGGTACCCGGGCCGGGCCGCCTGCCCTGGCCCTCGCGGCCGTCACGGCGATCCTGCTCGGTGCGCTCGCCGCTCGCGTTCACCCCGGCTTGGTCCTCGCGGCGGCGTGCTGGCTAGCTGCCTGCGCGGTCCCGCTCGCGTTCGTCGACGCCGCTGTCCGCAGGCTGCCTGACCTGCTGGTCGTCCCCGCCTACACCGGCACCGCCCTGCTCCTGGCCGCCGCAGGTGACTGGCCTGTCCTGCTCAGGGCCGTCCTGGGCGGTCTCGCCCTGGCCGGGTTCTACCTGGCCCTGTTGCTCATCAGCCCGTCGGCGATGGGCCTAGGCGACGTCAAGCTGGCCGCCAGCCTGGGCACCCTGCTGGCGTGGTTCGGCTGGCGCCCGCTGATCGCGGGCGGCGCGGCCGGCTTCCTGCTCGGGGGCCTCATTGGCATCGCGTTGCTCGTATCGGGTCGCGCCACCAGGAAGCAGCACATTCCCTTTGGCCCCGTCATGATCGCCGGCGCATTCCTGGTCATTCTCCTCTGATCGTCGCGCTGGTCCGCCCGCGCAGGTCGACCAGGCCCCCGACAAGCGAGCGTGTCGCTTCAGGAAAATGTCGGCACCACATGTTAGTCTCGAACAAGTAGTATGAAATAGATGATCAAGCTAGATGATCATTGACCAAGCTTTCTACGAGAATTGCCTGATCCCGCGATCACCAGACGGGAGGTGACGACCCCGATGGGCACCACCCCAGCGATCACCAGCGCCACCCAGGCCCTAGAGCTGCTGGAATTCACGATTGGCTACCTGGCCGCTGCCGACCCCGTCCCAGCTGAGCATCCAAGACCCAGGCCGAGTGCCTAGCCGCGCTCGAGCGGGTCACCCGCCGTCACCACACCGCCGCCCGTACCTCGGTCCTGGGCGGGTTCACCGTCGGCCCGCGGTCACGCCGAGGACGCCGACTACAGCCCCCGGTCCTGGCTGATCCACAAGACCCGGATCACCAAAGGCGCCGTCGACCGGGCACACCGCCTGGACCCGCCGGGCCCGCGCCCACCCCCGCATCCTGGCCGCCCTGGCCACCGGGGACCTGTCCGAGTCCTACGCCCGCACCCTGTGCACCTGGACCAAGCAAGCTCCCCGACGGTGACCGTGACACCGCCGACGCGATCCTGATCGCGGGCCGCGGTCCAGGGGATGGACCTGCGGGACCTGGCCATGCTCGCCGCCGAGATCACCGTCCCGCGCCTGCCCCCCCCGACCTGACGACCCGGACATCAGCTTCGACGACCGCGCGGTCCGGCTGGACACCACGTTCCTCAAGGTGCCGGGCTCCTGTCCGGGGACCTGACCCCGGAGTGCGCGGCGCTGGTGGAGGACGGTGCTGGCGGCGCTGTCGGCGCCGCGGGGCGCGGAGGACGGGCCGCAGTCACGCGCAGCGGTATCACGATGGGCCTGGCGGAGGCGATGCACCGGCTGGTCAGCGCGGGGCTGCTGCCCGAGCGGGCCGGGCAGCCCGCCCGGGTCTGGGCGCATATCTCCCTGGCCGACCTGATGGTCCTGGACGCCAAAATCCGCCCTCCAAGACCCAGTGGGCCGAGCGGGTCCGGGCCCGGTGGGCCGGGCACCGCGCCGCCGCGTCGGTGGCCCGGGGGGACGGCGCCGCCTGGCTGGACGGGGACGCGGCGGAGGGGTTCGCGTGTGATGCGTCGGTGACCCCGGTGGTGTACGGGGAGGTCAGCTACCCGGTCCTGGA
>CAWEFK010000004.1:0-127948 GCA_963808315.1 uncultured Actinomycetes bacterium
CCGACGCCGCCACCACCGCCGGATCGATCACCTACGCCAGCCCGAACCTGACCTGGACCGGGAACCTCGCCCCCGGCGCCGCCGCCACCATCACCTTCACCGTCACCGTGGACCACCCCGACACCGGCGACAAGAGCCTGACCAGCACCATCACCTCGGACGCCACCGGGAACAACTGCCCCGCAGCCGGCACCGACCCCCTGCACCGCCACAGTCACCGTGCTGGTCCCCGGGCTGAGCATCACCGAGGCCGCGAACGCGGCCGTGGCGGTGCCCGGCCAGACGGTCAGCTACACCGTCACCGTGACCGACGGCGGGCAGACTCCCTACACCGCGGCGACGGTCATCATCCCGCTGGCCGGGATGCTCGGCAACGCCGCCTACAACAGCGACGCCGCCGTGACCACCGGCCCCGGGTCGCTGGCCTACGCCAGCGCGGTGCTGACCTGGACCGGGAGCATGGCCCCCGGTGACACCGCGGTCATCACCTTCACCGTTACCGTCAACAACCCCGACACCGGCAGCAAGGACCTGCTCGGCGAGGTGTTCTCGGCTGCCGCGGGCAGCAGCTGCCCGCCCGGCAGCCAGACCGCCGGCTGCGTGACCAGCGTGATCATCCTGACCCCGGCGCTGACCATCACCACCGCCGCCCCGGCCGCCGCCACCCCCGGCGGGACCGTCACCTACACCATCACCGTCACCGACACCGGGCAGACCCCCTATGCCGGCGCGACGCTCACCGATTCCCTGGCCGGGGTGCTGGACGACGCCACCTATAACACCGGCGCCACCGCCAGCACCGGCACCCTGGCGTTCACCAGCCCCAACCTGACCTGGACCGGGGATCTCGCGGTGGGCGCGACCGCGGTCATCACCTTCACCGTCACCGTCGACAACCCGTCGGGCAACCACATCCTGACCACCGCGATCACCTCGGCCACGACCGGGAACAACTGCCCGGCCGGCGGCACCGACCCCCGCTGCGGCACCACCACCGACATCGCCACCCTGGCCATCGTCAACACCGCCAGCGTCGCCACCACCACCCCCGGCTCGACGGTGGCCTACACCATCACCATCACCAACACCGGCCAGACCACCTACACCGCCGCCACGGTCACCGACCCGCTGGCCGGCGTGCTGGACGACGCCGTCTACAACGCCGACGCCGCCACCACCACCGGCTCGGTCACCATCACCAGCCCCACCCTGACCTGGACCGGCAACCTGGCCCCCGGCGCCGCCGCGATCGTCACCTTCACCGTCACCGTCAGCAACCCCGACACCGGCGACCAGACCCTCACCTCCACCACCACCTCCCCCGCCGCCGGCAGCACCTGCCCCGCCACCGGCACCGACCCCGCCGCTGCACCGCCACCGTCGCCGTGCTGATCCCCGCCCTGACCATCACCAAGACCGCCAGCACCAGCACCACCACCCCCGGCTCCACCGTCAGTTACACCATCA
The DNA here is from genome assembly GCA_963808315.1 of uncultured Actinomycetes bacterium. Taxonomy (GTDB): domain Bacteria; phylum Actinomycetota; class Actinomycetes; order Streptosporangiales; family Streptosporangiaceae; genus Palsa-504. Next base: position 1,468 of record CAWEFK010000004.1, read on the forward strand.
CCGTGACTGACACCGGCCCCACTCCCTATACCGCGGCCAGCGTTAATGACGCCCTCGACGGGGTGCTGCCCGACGCCGTCTACAACAACAACGCGACCGCCAGCACCGGCACCCTCTCGTTTGTCAGCCCGGACCTGATCTGGACCGGGGACCTGACGCCCGGTCAGACCGTCACCATCAGCTACACCATCACCATCAGCAACCCCGACACCGGCGACAAGAACCTCAGCAACGTCGCCACCTCTGATGATCCCGGCAGCACCTGCCCGACCGGCACCGCCAACACCTCGTGCATCGTGACGGTCACCGACCTGATCCCGGCCTTGACCATCACCAAGACCGCCAACGTCGGCACGGTCACCCCCGGCTCTGCCGTGGGCTACACGATCACCGTCGCCGACACCGGCCAGACCCCCTACGCCGCCGCGCGGGTCACCGATTCCCTGGCCGGCGTCCTGGGCGACGCCGCCTACAACAACGACGCCACCGCCAGCACCGGCACCGTCGGCTACACCAGCCCGGTGCTGAGCTGGACCGGCGCCCTGGTCCCCGGGCAAACCGCCACGATCGGCTACTCGGTCACGGTCAGCAATCCCGACGCCGGCGGCAGGTTCCTGTCCAACCGCGTGGTTTCCACCGCGACAGGCAGCACCTGCCCCCCCGGCAGCAGTAGCCCCGGGTGTACCGTCACCGTCGCGGTCATCGGCGGGACCTTGTCGGTAACCGTCCCGGCCAGCGCCAGCCTCGGCTCCGCCGCCCCCGGCGGCACCGCCCTCGGAACCCTGGGGACCGTCCAGGTCATCGACAACCGGGGGTTCGGCGCCGGCTGGACCGCGACGGTCTCCGGCAGCGCCTTCACCACCGGCGCCGGCACGCCGACCGAGACCATCCCCGCCGGCGACGCCTCCTACGGAGTCAGCGCGCTCAGCCAGCTCATCGGATCAGCCAGCTTCACCTTCGTACCCCGGACCACGCTCAGCACTGCTCCGCAGGCCGTGGTCAGCGTGACCAACGTGGCCGGAAACACCTCCGCCGCCTGGAACCCGCTGATCCAGGTGTCGGTGCCGGCCACCGCGGTGGCCGGCCCCTACACCGCGACGATCGTCCACTCGGTGTCCTGACCGGCCATGCGGCGCGGGTCAGCCGGCCAGGCGGTGCCGGCCGGCCCGGCGGGCGAGGAGCACGATGAACGCCGCGACCACGAGCACGGCCAGCCCGGCGCCGATGTAGACCGTCCGGGCCCCGCCGAGCGAGCCGGAAGCCTTGGGGGCCGGCGAAGGCGCGACGGCAGGCAACTGGTCCATGTGAGCCGCGCAGACTATCGGGCTGGCGCTGCCCTGGGTCGCGGCACAGGCGACGGCGGCCAGCCGGAACACCCGAGCCGGGGTCCGGGTTAGGCGGGTCACCAGCGTGAAGGTCGCGGCCCGGCCGGGCGCCAGGGCGGTGAGCCAGGTCACCTTACCCCCGGCGGCCACGCCATGAGCGCTGGCAGAAACGAAGTCCAGGCCGGCCGGCAGCGTCTGCGTGATCTTGAGGTGGGGTGCGCCGACGGTGCCGATGTCCTTGAGGTTCACCACGTACGTGAGCTGGTCACCGGGCTTCACGGCCGTCCTGCCGTCGGTCACGCTGATACTCAGGCCGGGCCCGGCGGGCGGGCGGTCGCGGTCGCCGTCGCGGTGGGCCGGGCGGTGCTGGCCGTCGCCGTCGCGGTCGGTGACGCCGTCGCCGTCGCCGTCGCCGAGGTCGCGGGGCTGTGGCCAGCCAGCACCGCCATGGGCATCGCGATCAAGCCTCCCGCCACGACCGTGCCGACCTGCTTTTTTCCTAGACCCCGTAGCGTTCGCACTAGCGACTGCTCCCTCGTTAACGACTAGTAGTTAGATAACTACGGAGAGTCTAGAACGAGGGGGGCCTAGGCGCGGTCATCTGGGCGCGGCGGTAGCCTCACCGCGGCTCAGGCTCGGGCCGCAGGCGGGGGGTGGGAGCACGCACCACGGTCCGTTCGGCGCCTAAAAGGGTTCTTTCAGGCTAGGCGGGTGACTTCGACGGTCACGTCGAGGGCGCTGGTCGGGGCGCCGTGGTAGATGCCCTTGAGCGGGGGGATGTCGGCGTAGTCCCGGCCGCGGGCCACCACCACGTGCCGCTCGCGCACCTGGGCGCCGCTGGTCGGGTCGAGCGGCCGCCAGGTACCGGCCCAGTACTCGACCCAGGCGTGGCTCTCCCCCACCACGGTCTGTCCCGGCTCGGCCGACGGGTCGGCGTGCAGGTAGCCGGACACGTACCTGGCCGGCAGCCCCGCCTCGCGCAGCAGCGCCACGGTGACGTGCGCCATGTCCTGGCAGACACCCTGGCCCTGGTCCCAGGCCTGCTGGGCGTTGGTCCGCACCCCGGTGGCGCCGGCCATGTAGCTGACCTGCGCGCGGACCTGCGCGGCGATGTCGGTGGCGGCCTGAACCGGATCCGCGTCGCGCACCGCGTCCTGGGTCGCGGCCGCGACGCCGGACGCCACCGTGGTCAGCGGGGTCGGCAGCAGGAACTCGAGGAGGCGGCCCTGCGCCGTCCGGGCCCGCAACTCCTCCCAGGACGGCCGGCCGGCGTCCGCGCCGTCGAGTCCCTGACCGGTCTCCACCGTGGCCTGGGCCTTGATCGTGAGCGACTCGTGCGGTTCGGTGATGTCGAACACGCTGACAAACGTGCCCCAGTAGTCGCAGTAGGTCCAGACCGGGACGCCCGGCCGGCCGAGACCCGGCTTTCCAGCGTCACCTGGCTGGGCAGGGTCAGCGGCATCATCCGGGCCTCGTTGAACGAGGTGCGGACCGGCGCCGAGTAGCTGACCCGGGTGGTATGCGCGACCCGCAGCCGCCAGCTCATCCTCAGCCGTCCCTTTCCCATAGGACGGGCGCCTCGTACTGGAAGTACCGCCTGCTGATCGCGTCGCACGCCTCCACGCACGCCTGCTGGAGCTGGCCGAGCAGGTCGGGCAGCTCGTCGGGCAGCTCATCCGGGTCGGCGTACTCGAGCCGGGTGCGCAGCTGGCCGACCGGGCGGCGGGCCGGGTCGTCCATGCCGATCCGGACCGGACCGGGATTCAGGGCCACCAGGCATTCCTCCGCGGTCACCAGCGAATGCAGCACGGACCGCGGGAACAGGCGGTCGAGCAGCAGGAACTCGGCCACCCGGGTGGGCTCCGCGGCCCAGCCGTGGGTACGGATGAACGACTCGTACGCGCCGCACGCGTGCAGCAGCAGCGGCCAGCTGAGCTCGGCCGGGCCGGGCAGCCGGGCCAGCAGCAGCCGGGCCGTCATGTCGGCCCGCTCCAGCGACCGGCCGAGCACCAGGAACCGCCAGGCGTCATCGTGACTCATGGTCGAGTCGGCCAGGCCGAAGAACAGCGCCGCCCGTTCCCTGATGAACCGGAGGAACACGTGCGGGCCGAGCCGTTCCGCGGCCCGGCGCTGGCCCGCCAGGCTGTGGCCCGCCACGTTCAGGCACTCCCACATCTCACTGGAGATCACCTCGCGGATGCCGCGGGCCCCGGCCCGCGCCGCCAGCACCGAGCCGGAGATCGCGCTCGGGCTCCCCGCGTCGTACGCCAGCCGGAACAACGCCATCCCGACGTCGGGTTCGGCGTCGTCGGCGGGCTTGACCCCGAGGATGCCGAACAGCGGGCCGCAGTCCGCGCTCGCCCCCTGCCCGCCGGAGTTGCCGAGCAGCCGGTGCACGTAGACGTCGACGAGGCGGGCGGTGTCGTCGGCCCGCTCGACGTAGCGGCCGGTCCAGAACAGGGTCTCCGCCATCCGGCTGAGCAGTTCGTCGTTCACTGGTCGTCGCTCACTGGTCGGGGCCGCTCTGGCGTTCGATGGCGGCCGTCAGCGTCGCGGTCGACCGGGGCGTCAGCAGCGGGAAGGCGGCGGCGGGCGCGGGCGGTTCCACCGAGCGCGGGCCGACAAGCACCCAGGTGTCCTTCGAGCCGCCGCCCTGGCTGGAATTGACCTTGAGCTCCCCCTCGGGCAGCGCGACCCGGGTCAGGCCGCCGGGCAGCAGCCACACGTCATCGCCGTCGTTGACCGCGAACGGCCGCAGGTCGATGTGCCGCGGCGCCAGGCCCTCGCCGATCAGCACCGGCGAGGTGGACAGCGCGACCGGCCGCTGGGCCATCCAGCCGCGCGGGTCCGCCCGCAGCTGCTCGGTCAGCACCGCCAGCTCCGCCGCCGTGGCCTGCGGGCCGATGACGATGCCGCTGCCGCCGGCCCCGTCCACCGGCTTGATCACCAGCTCGTCCAGGCAGCCAAGCGCCCAGTCGAGCACGTCGGCGTCATCGAGCCGGTAGGACTCCACGTTGTCGAGCAACGGCTCCTCGGACAGGTAATACCTGATGAGGTCGGGAATGTAGGTGTAGACGAGCTTGTCGTCGGCGACCCCGTTGCCGACCGCGTTGGCGATGGTGACGTGGCCCGCCCGGGCCGCGTTGATCACGCCCGGGCAGCCGACCACCGAGTCCGGCCGGAAGTGCAACGGGTCGAGGAAATCGTCGTCGACCCGGCGGTAGATGACGTCCACCGGGCGCCGGCCCCGGGTGGTGTGCACGTAGACCCGGTTATGGGAGCAGAACAGGTCCCGCCCCTCCACCAGCTCCACGCCCATCAGCCGGGCCAGCAGGGTGTGCTCGAAGTAGGCGGCGTTGTGCACGCCCGGGGTCAGCACGACCACGCACGGGTCCGAGGTCTCCCGCGGCGCGGCGGCGCGCAGCGCGGCCAGCAGCCGGGACGGGTACTCGTCCACCCGGTGCACCGCCTGCTCGGCGAACAGGGCCGGGAACGTCCTGGTCATGGCCAGCCGGTTCTCGATCACGTAGCTCACCCCGGACGGCACCCTGACGTTGTCCTCAAGGACCCGGAACCGGCCCTGCTCGTCGCGGATGAGGTCGATGCCCGCGACGTGCACGCGGACACCGTTCGGCGGGGTGAAATCGGCGACTTCCCGCCGGAAGCGAGGCGAGGTGTAGATCAGGCTCCACGGCATCACGCCGTCGTCGAAGACCCGGCCCGCTCCGTACACGTCGGCCAGGAACGCCTCCAGGGCTCGCACCCGCTGGCGCACACCGCGGGATACCAGGTCCCACTCCACCGCGTCGATGACCCGCGGGATCAGGTCGAGCGGGAAGGGCCGCTCCTCCCCGGCGAAGTCGTAGGTGACCCCGCGGTCGGTGAACACCCGGGCGAGCTGGTCGGCGCGGTACCGCAACTCGGCCGGATCCATCGGCTGAAGCACCGACACCAGCGCGTCGTAGGGCGTGCGGGGTTTGCCGGGAGCCGCGAACATCTCGTCCCAGGCCTGGGCAAGCCGGTAACCATCGAAAATGTCCGCCACACACGAAGCGTAGACACCTGATGTGTACCGTGCATCACGGGGGTGTTTCCGAATGTTCCCGGCGGATGTTCCCGGCGGGTGCTTCTGGGTGCGTTTCGCCGGGCTTTTTTGAGGCTAGGCGAAGCGGGCGATCTGGCGCATCTTGTTCATCGCGTCCAGGGCGGCGACCTTGTAGGCCTCGGCCAGGGTCGGGTAGTTGAACACGGCGTCGACGAGATAGTCGATGGTGCCGCCGCAGCCCATCACGGCCTGGCCGATGTGCACGAGCTCGGTGGCCCCGGTGCCGAAGACGTGCACGCCGAGCAGCTTGCGGGTATCGAGGCAGACCAGAAGCTTCAGCACTCCGTAGGAGTCCCCGATGATCTGGCCGCGGGCCAGTTCGCGGTAACGGGAGACGCCGACCTCGAACGGCACGCTGTCCCTGGTCAGCTGCTCCTCGGTCCGCCCGACGAAACTGATCTCGGGAATGCTGTAGATGCCGATCGGATGCAGGTCGCTGACCGCGTGCAATGGCTCCCCGCAGGCGTGATGGGCCGCGATCCGGCCCTGCTCCATCGACGTGGCCGCCAGCGCCGGGAAGCCGATCACGTCGCCGACGGCGTAGATGTTCGGCACGGCGGTCCGGAAGAAGTCGTCCACCACGATCCGGCCGCGCTTGTCGGCGGTCAGCCCGGCCGCGTCGAGCTTGAGGTTGTCGCTCACGCCCTGCCGCCCGGCCGAGTACATGACGGTGTCGGCCGGGATCTTCTTGCCGCTGGCCAGCGTCGCGATCGCACCGTCGGGCCGGGCCTGCACCGACGTCGACGGTCTCGCCGAACCGGAACGTGACCGCCAGATCGCGCAGATGGTACTTGAGCGCCTCGACCACCTCGACGTCGCAGAACTCCAGCATCCGGTCACGCTGCTCGACCACCGTGACCTTGGTGCCGAGCGCCGCGAACATGGACGCGTACTCGATCCCGATCACGCCGGCGCCCGCGACCACCATCGAGCGGGGCACCTGCTCCAGGTGGACGATCCCGTCAGAGTCGATCACGGTGCGGTCGTCGAACTCGACGCTCGCCGGGCGGGCCGGCCGGGTGCCGGTGGCAATCACGACCGCTTCGGCGGCCGACCCGGCGGATCCGGCCGTCACCGTCGTCGACGTTCACCGTGTGCGGGTCGGCGAAACTGCCGGTGCCGGTCATGATCGAGACCCGGTTACGGGTCAATTGGCTGCGCACCACGTCCATCTCGCGGCCGACCACATGGCTGGTGCGGGCGGCCAGGTCGGCGACCGTGATCTCGTCCTTGACCCGGTAGCTCGACCCGTACATCTCCCGCTGGTCCAGGCCGGTCAGGTACAGGATCGCCTCACGCAGGGTCTTGGACGGGATCGTGCCGGTGTTCAGGCAGACGCCGCCGATCATGTCCTTGCGCTCGATGATCGCCACCCGCCGCTCGAGCTTCGCCGCGGCGATGGCCGCCTTCTGGCCGCCGGGACCCGAGCCGATCACCAGCACGTCGTAGTCGTACACACCTTCTAGTGTGACGGCCGGACGCCGTCTTTAGAACCCCCGCGGCGCCAGGCATCGGGTTTAGGTAGCCGCCCTTGGCTGGCGGGGCCTGGGGTGGCCGGCCTGGGGGGTGCCGACCTGGGGTGGCCGGCCGCGGCAGGTGGATTGATCATGTTCATTTTGCTGCGGTTTGGGAAGTGGCGCTGGTCAAAATCCATGGCAGCCGATGGCAGCAAAGGAGCGCCCATGGCTCAGCCCGCGACGGACGGCAACGTCCTGACCACCCTTGATGATCGGATCCCCACCGCTTTCTACTGGCAGCTCACCCTGCTGGCGACCCTGGGCGGCTTCCTGTTCGGCTACGACACCTCGAACATCGGGTCCGCGCTGAACTTCGTCCCCTACAACCTGCACGGCCTGGCCCAGGGCTACCTGGTATCCGGCGCGTCGCTCGGGGCGGCCGCGGGCGCCATCTTGGCCGGGCCGATCTCGGACCATTTCGGTCGCAAAAAACTGCTGGTCGTGGACGCGGGCATCTACGCGCTCGGTGCGATCTTGTCCGCGGTGACGCCGGACGCCGCCGTGCTGCTGATCGCGCGGACGCTGATCGGGCTGGCCATCGGCGCGGATTCCGCCATCGCGACCGCCTACATCGCCGAATACGCGCCGAAGAGCCGGCGCGGGTCGCTGGCCTGCTGCAGCAGTGGATGATCACCGTCGGGATCCTTATCTCCTATATCGTCGCGCTGATCATCTTTAGCGCCTTCCCCGGCAGCGCGGCCACCGTAGGCTGGCGACTGGTCCTCGGCCTCGGCGCCGTCCCGGCCCTGGTCGGGCTGGCGCTGCGCACGCAGATGCCGGAATCCCCCCGCTGGCTGCTCCGGCACGGGCGCTACGAGGACGTGCAGAAGGCGATGGCCGCGCTCGGTACCGAGGCCAGCATGGAGGACGTCCGCCGCGCCGCGACGGTCATCGAGCAGGTCGAAGGCGGAGGCCGCGAGAAACGCCGCCAGGCCTGGACCCCGGGGGTGCGCCGGGCGCTGATCGTGGTGTCCGTGTTCTTCATTTTCCAGCAGATCACCGGCATCAACGTGCCGCTGTACTACGGGCCGCACCTGCTCGGGCCGATCTTCTCCGGCGCGCACGCCACGCTGGTACAGACCACCGTGGCCGGGGTCGAGGTCACCGCCATCATGACGGCGGTCAACGTGGCCTCCACCTACCTGGGCTTCCGCTGGATCGATAAGTTCGGCCGGCGCAAGCTGTCCATGAGCGGTTTCGCCGGGATGATCGTCTTCGCGCTGGTCGCGGCGGCCGGGCTGACGCTCACGCACGGCACGTTCCGGCTCGTCGTCATCATGGTCGGCCTGGACTTCTTCATCGCCTCGTTCGCGATCGGCGTGGGCGGGACCGGCTGGACGCTGCAGGGTGAGGTGTTCCCCACCGCGGTCCGCGGGCAGGCGGCCGCGTTCTGCGCGATGATCGACTGGCTGGCCAATTTCGCCCTCATCGAGGTGTTCCCGGTGTCACAGAACGCCATCAGCCTCGGCGGGGTCATGGTCGTCTTCGCCGGGCTGTGCGCGCTGGCCATCGTGTTCGTGTGGAAGTTCCTGCCCGAGACCAAGAACCTGCCGGTCGAGGAGATCATCGGCCTCTTCGAGCACCAGCAGACCTCGCTCCCCGAAGCCGCCTAAGGCGGCGGGACTGGGCTGGGCCGCCGGCGCATGCGTTGCTGTAGTGCGTCGGCCCGGACCGAGATTGTGATGGATCCCGGGCTCCGTGGTGGATCCGGCTGTATCCCGTGCACCGGGCGAACCAGCTGCAATCGTTCTGTGTGTCGCTAGCTCCCTTATAAGGGGGTCAGCGACACACAAGAAATCCCAAAAACGCCGCTTAGGGAGACGAGGGGCCTACGGGACTGGAGAGACTGCGTGCTGGCGTTCTGGGGTCGGCCACGGCTAAGGCGGGAAGGGACGAGGGCTAGCTCTGAGGGGAGCTAGCCCTCGGCTCACTTACAGAGGCGGGCCGCGGTGAGGGTGAGGGTGCCGGTCTTGGTCTGGCCGGAGGGGGTGACCCAGGTGAGGGAGACGTTGGTGCCGGGGAGGAACTTGGACATGATGCTGGTCAGGCTCTGCGGGGAGCCCACCGTCTGGCCGTTCACCTCGGTGATGACCGAACCCGCGGTCAGGCCCGCGGTGGCGGCCGGGCTGCCGCAGATCGTGCCGAGAACCAGGGTGCCTGAGCTGACCGAGGCGATCGACGGGGGCATGATCAGGTTGCCGTCGCTGGTGTAGCAGCCCGGGGTGCTGCCGGGGCCCGAGTTGCCGAAGCCGTTTCCGCCGAAACCCGCCGCCGCCGCTCTGCGCCTGCTGGGCCTGGGCCTGGGCCTGCGGGCTGGCTGCTCGTCCCCTTGCCGATGTAGATCCCGATGAACGGCGGGTAGCCGATCACGACCGTGGAGCTGGCGTGCCCGGCGGAGATCTGACGGGCGATCGCCAGGGCGGTGTCGATCGGGATGGCGAAGCCCGCGGTCGACTGCTGCTGCGAGAAGCTCACGCTGTTGCCCGCGGTGTCCATCCCGATGACCTGGCCCGCCGTAGTGGACAGCGGACCGCCGGAGTCGCCGGCCACGATGTTCGCGTCGGTCTCGAGCATGCCGTGCAGGGTCTCCGAGGTGACCGTGCCGCCCTGGTCGTTCGCCGTGATGGTCTGGTTCACCCCGGTGATCGGGCCCTCGGCCGCGACGATCTGGCTCTGCCCCTCGGCGTTGCCCAGCGCCACCACCGAGGTGCCGGACTTGACCTGGGACGAATTGCCGATCGGGACGGTGTGCAGGCCGGACGCGCCCTGCAGCTGGATCTCGGCGATATCGCCGGTGACGTCGTAGCCGACGACCTTGGCCGGGTAGGTGCGGCCGGTCGCCAGCACCGTGGCGCTGATCTTGGTGGCGTTCTCGATCACGTGGTTGTTGGTCAGCACCAGGCCGCTGGGGTTGAGCACCATGCCGGTGCCCGCGGCCTGCTCGCTGCTGTACTGCAGCGTGGTGTTGATGACGACCACGCCCGGCGAGACCTTCTTGATCACCGCGGCCGCTGCGGCGCTGGTCCCTGGTCCGCTGCTCGGCTCGGGCACCGCGCTGCTGCTCGGGGCCGGCACGGGGATCGCGGGGACGCGCGCTGCTGCTGGGCTGCGGCGCCGCCGAGCTACTGGACGCCGGGTGATACACGGCCACGACGGCGCCCGGCCCCCAGCGCACCCGCGGCCAGCGCCACGGCCATGTAACTCAGCAGGCCGACGCGCCGCCGCGGCGGGGGAGGCGGAGGAGGGCCCTGGGGCAGGGGTGAGGTGGGGCCGCCGTAGCCACCGCCATCGGCAGGCGGCATGCCGTAGCCGCTGTAATCCTGCATCTGTATCACGCCTTCGGTCGCGTGCGTCCGGTCGCTCGTGGGCAGGACGGACCGCACGCAAACGCCTGGCCTGTGCTGCCTGCCTCAAGTGAGCACCATGAAGCTGATAGATAGCTGAAGGCTCGCTGCAGATCCCGTCAGGCTGCCCGGCCAGAGCCTTGTGGGGTCTGCCGGGGTCTGGGGTCTCGGGGTCCTTGGGTCGGGGTCAGGCCCACGCGCGCGGGATGGGGCAGGACGGAGGCCACCTTCCGGTCCAGCAGTATCCTGCGGCCCAGGTCACTGGCGACCTTCGCGGGCAGGGCCGCCCGCAGCCGCGGCCATACCTGCCTCTCCTCGAAGTCGAAGTGCGCCCGGCCCATCCGGGTGAACCGGCGGAGCAGGTCCTCGAACCCGGGGTCGGCGGCGTCCAGCTTGTCCAGCTCGGCCAGCAGTTCCCCGGCCTCGAGCTGCTGGCAGATGGCCCGGTCGGCGAGCGGGCCGCCGCCGGGGACATGCTCTCGGATGGCCGGCCAGACGTACATCCGCTCGACGTCGGCGTGCTTGGCTGGCCTCGATGATGAGTTCTTCGGTCATCATCTTGCGCAGCATCAGCTGATCCTCGCCGGCGCCGGTGGCCGCGGTCGGGCCCTTCTCGAGCTCGTCCAGGACGGCGCCGATCTCCTCATGGTCCTCGGCCAGGACTTCGAACACGTCCTCCATCTCTGTCCTCCTCTCCTCATTGCGAGCCCACCCAGGGGGCGAGTTCGCACTTCCCCCGAAGGTCAGGCTTATTCATGGCAGAAGGGGTTGCGCGGTGTGGGTGATTCCACCGAGAAACGCGAGGTCATAGCGCACGTGGGAGGCGGCACAGAAGGCGCCACGATGCCGCCACCCGCTGACAATGTATCTCGGCGCACGCCGCCGTGAACGGCGCTTTCCGCCGAGATGACGGAAGCATGTTCCGTGGCTGGTGACAGGAGTTAGTCCGGTGCCATTAGAGAGTCAAAGAGGTACGGAGTGAGACGCACCAATACTCGTTTGGCCCAAAAGGATCTTAGTGACCGGCCAGGAAAGCAAGCTCGAGGACGAAGGACAGGGCATTCACCGTGCCGACCCCCGAGGCCAGGTCGTAACCGGGCCGAGCGGCGAAACCGTCCACCGTGTGCTTGTGGCCGCCCTGGACGAACGACACGGTGTTGTTGCCCGAGGTGATGTCCACGATGCCGGGGGCATGCTCGGCGGACAGCCGGTACAGGGCCGGGTTGATCAGCCCGAGGGAATGCCCGGCCACCTGGTCCGCCAGCGCGACGATGCCCGCGAACAGCGGGGTGGCCTCGCTGGTGCCGCAGGCCGGGGTCCAGCCGACCGGCGCGCCGCCGAAGCTGCCGTAGGTGTCGACCGACCCGTTGCAGGCCCCGCTCATCGAGATGTCGGGCACGCCCCGCTGGCTGCCGACGACCTTCTGCACGCCGTTCTGGTAAGCCGGGCGGCCGAACAGGATCGACTTGCCGCCGCCGCCGGCCAGCGGGTTCGGGCCCGCGTTGCCGAAGGCGAACTCGTTGGTGGCCTTGCTGTACGTGTCGTTCCACACGGTCTGGTAGGTGGGCTGGCCCTTGGCGTTGACGTGCACCTGGGTGCCGCCGATGCCGGTCACCAGCGGGTCGCTGTCCGGCCACGACGTCACCGGGTACAGGTAGTAGGTGCTCTCGTCGAGCCCGACGTCGGCGGCGCCCGAGTCGCCCGCGGCGGCGAGCACGGTGACCTTGTCCTTGGCGGCGAGCTCGTAGGCGCCGCGCAGCGCCTGGACCGAGGCCGGGCGCGGGACCGGGAAGGTCTGCTCGGTGGCGCTGAAGCTCTGGCTGATCACGTCGCCGAGGTGGTGGTTGAGCACGTACTCCTCGGCCTTGATGATCTGCGGGAAGCCGTGCACGCCCTCGGTCTCCGAGACCGGCGTCTCGACCAGCAGCAGGTTCGCGCCCGGCGCGACCGTGTGCGCGTACTCCACGTCCAGCGTGGTCTCGCCCGCCCAGCCGACCATGTCGGAGTTGTTCGGGTTGTAGGCGGGGACCTTGCCCGCGGGCTGGATGATCCGCAGCGAGGGCGGCGCGGGCAGGCCGAACGTCTGGTCGAAGACGCCCAGGTCGTGCTTGATCGTGGGCGAGCCGAAGGAGTCGACGATGACGATCGTGGCCCCCCGGCCGGTCACGCCGCTGGCGTACAGCGCGGGGAGGTTATACGCCTGCTGGATTTGTGCCGGTTCGAAGCACGCGACCTTGTAGGCTTTCTCGCAGTCAGCGGTGGTAGGGGGGCTGGACTGCGCGCGGCCGAGCGTGCATCACGCCCGGCTGGACCGTCACCCCGGCCGCAGCCGACAGCGCCCCGGAAACCGAACCCGTCGCCGCGGGGCCCGCGGCGACCGACCCAGAGGTCACGCCCGTCCCGGCCGCGGCCAGCGCGGCGGCCGTGAGCCCGCACGCACCGAACGCAACCACGATCCGCCTCGACACCCGCATTGACGACTCCTTCCATCAGCCCCGACGACCATAACACCCGGCAACCGCTCAGACCATCACAGCCCGATGCCACTATTCGTTCGGCTCGACTGCGAAAAGCAGAGCTGCGAAGGACAAAGGAGAGCAGCATGCGCCTCCGGAGTAGCGTGGCGATCGACCTCGGCACCGTGAACACGCTCGTCTGGGTAGCCGGGCGCGGCATCGTGCTCGAGGAGCCTACCGCGATCGCCATCGACACCGCCGCGGGCAAGGTGGCCGCGGTGGGCGAGGCGGCGGACGCGCTCGCCGACAAAGAGCCGCAGGACATCCAGGTCATCCACCCGATGCGGGACGGGGTCATCTCGGACCTGGACGCGGCCGCCGCCATGCTGCACGCGTTCTTGCGCCGGGTCAGGCGGCGCGGCCCGCTGCGCCCGAACGCCCTGGTCTGCGTGCCGAGCGGCGCCACCCAGGTCGAGCGCCGGTCGATCATCGCGGCGCTGAGCGTGCGGCGCCCCCGGTACAACGTCCGGCTGATCGACGAGCCGGTGGCCGCCGCGGCCGGCGCCGGGTTCGACCTGACCGGCGGGGCCGGCGGCTTCGTGGTCGACATCGGCGGCGGGACCACCGAGGTCGCCGCGGTGGCGGGCTGGCGGGTGGTCCGGTCGCGTTCGCTGCGCAAGGCGGGTAACGCCATGGACGAGGCGATCGAGCACGCGGTCAGGAACGAGCTCGGCCTGATCATCAGCCAGCGGGCCGCCCGGCAGCTGAAGATGACGCTCGGGGTCACCGGCGGGGCGGTCAGGCGGAGCCGAGGTCGTCGGCCTGGACGTGGCGCAGCGCACGCCCCGGTCGGAGTTCGTGCCCGGCGACCTGGTGGCGTCCGCGCTTGAGCCGATCGTGGCCGCGATCGCGGCCGCGGTGCACGAGATGCTGTCGGAAATCCCGGCCGGCCTGGCCGAGGACGTGGTCCGCGGCAAGGTCAGGCTGTCCGGCGGCGGCTCGCTGCTGCCCGGCCTGGCCAGCCGGATCGAGAACACGGCCGGCATCGGCGCGGTGCTGGTCGAGGACCCGCTGCGGTGCGTGGTCCGCGGTGCGGCGGAGATGCTCGAGCGCAAGGACCCCGCCGGGGGCACGGGGCTGGACGGTAGACGTTAAGGCCACGGCCCGTTCGGTCACGATCTTGTGGGCCGAACGGGCCGTGGTGCTTGGTCGCCGTACCTCGTTACTCCAGGGGCTGGTGGGCCATGCCGGAGGGCTCGCGGCCGGCCAGCAGCAGGCCGATCGCCCCGGCGATCGTCGGCATGCCGACTCACGATGATCAGCAGGTTCGTGATGGGCACGTTGGACAGTTCGGACAGGCCGTCGAGGGGGTTGTCGAAGGCGTAGCCGATGGCGGCGACGTAGGCCGCCACCGTGCCGAGCACCGCGCCGCCCAGGGCCAGGGCGAAGGCGGTCGTGGCGGTCAGCATCCGGCGGCTCGAGCTGCTCGCCCCGGTGGCGGTCAGCGTCCGCAGGTCACGGGCGGTCTCGCTGCGGATCAGGCCGACGGACATGGCCAGGATGCCGAGCGCGAGCGCGATCCCGAACACGGTGGCCCAGTCCAGGATCTCCGCCGAGCTAGGCGTGCTTGACTTGGTCTCGATGGTCAGGCCGGCCGCCGCGGCGGTCAGCCGGGCGTCGGTGATCTGCGCCGCGGTGGGCGGGTGCGGGGCCTGGATCAGCCAGCCATGGAGGCTGGCGGTCAGGCCGAGCGCGTGGATGGCGTGCTCGGTGATCACCGTGTTGGGTGCCGAGGTGCCGCCGGGCAGCGCGCTGACCTCCTGAATGACCGGGTTGGCCACGCACTCGCCCTTCGGGCACGGGTAGCTGTTGGCCCCCACGTTCTGCGGGCTGTGGCACCGCCGCCGGGGCCGCCCGGGCCGTTGTCGTTACCGTAGACGAGCTGCATCAGGGAGATGCCGGACAGCCCGGGACGCGCGGTGAGGACGTCGGCGTCGGGGTTGACGTCGGACGCCTTGATCCCGAAGGCCGCCAGCAGCTGCGGGGTGGCCACGTACACCGGACCCGACCAGGAGCGCCCGGCCGCGGCGTGCTGGAGCGAGGCGCCGGCCTGGTCGAGGGCGATGACGGTGTCGGAGCCGAGGGCCTTGGCGATGCTGCGGGCGGTCGCGGCCTGGGCCTGCGGCGTGCTGGTGGTCGCCGGTGGGCTGGCACCGTTGGGGCCGCCGCCGTTAGGGCCGCCGCCGTTCGGGTTGTCGTTGGGGGTGTAGACGATGATCTGGTTCGAGGCCAGGTTCGGCCCGGCGTAGTCGAGCACGTTCCCGTACCGCTGCGCGGCCAGTACGCAGATCAGGGCGGCGATCAGCACGCCCAGGCTGATGGCGGCCAGGGCCGAGCCCGACCTGGCCCGGTACCTGACCAGGTCGCGCAGGGCCAGCCGCACCGCGATCGGGGCCCGGCGGGCGGATAGGCCAAGCACGGTCAGGACCAGCGGCGCCAGCATGATCACCGCGGCGATGAGCACGACGAAGCCGCCGACGAGCGTCAGGGCGCCGCCGCCGCCGTTGCCGTTGCTCTTGCCGGTGTAGACGAACAAGGCCGCGGCGACCACGAACAGGACCACGCCGGGGATCGCCGAGCGGTGCACCTGCTTGGGCGGCGCGGGACGGCCGGACAGGGCGGCGACCAGCGGGACCCGGGTGATCGAGCGGGCCGGGCGGGAGGCGGCGAAGTAGGTGGCCAGCACGGCCAGCGCGATCGCCGGGCCGATCACGACCCACGGCAGCGCGAACGTGCCGATCACGTGGTGGGAGCTGGATTCCAGGTGCGGCCGGTAGGCCAGCCAGCCGATCAGGCCGAGCACGGTGCCGGCCAGCGCGCCCGTCAGGCCGACCAGGACGCCGTTGATCCGGACCACGAGACGGATGTTCGCGTCGGTGGCGCCCAGGGCGCCGAGCATGCCGAGCGAGCGCAGCCTGCGCTGCGCCAGCACGGTGAAGCCGCCCACCGCGACCAGCGCGATAAGCAGCATGCCGATCGTGGCCAGCGCGAGCACGATGGTCTCGGGGTTGAGCGGGTTGTTGGGCACGGCCGCCTGCCGGGACTGCACGTACGGGCGGACCGAAGCGGGCAGCGAGGACCCGCTCGCGGGCCGGGCGTTGAACAGCACGGTGACCTGGCTCGGCGCGGTGACCTGGCCGGGTGCGACCAGGGCGAACTCGTCCAGCAGGCTCTGCGGGTTCTGCACGATGCCGGTGACCTGGCGGGTCTGGCCGCCGACGTGCCAGACGTCGCCGACCTTGAGGTTGAAGGTGGCGGCCACGCCGCCGGTCACGGCCACCTGGCCCGGCCCGGCCGGGTAGTGCCCGGTGACCAGGGAGAGCATCGGCACGCCGAACGGGCCGTGCGGGTTCTGCGCGCGCAGGTCGTAGGTGTTGATCGAGCCGGGGATGGCGATGGTCTGGTTCTCGATGACGTCGACGCGGGCCGTAGGGCCGCAGCGCGGCGAGCTGGCTGGCCAGCCGCGAGCCGCCGTCGTTGAACACGGCCAGGTCCTGCGCGGTGCCGAAGCCCGCGCCGGCCGGCGGCGGGTTGTTGGTGGCCACCGCCGCGCCGAGCACGGTGGCGGCCAGCGCGACCACGATGAGGGCCAGCACCAGCAGCTGCTGGCGCCACTCGCGGCGGAACATCCGCCACGCCCAGCGGATCACGGCGCGGCGGGCGGGAACGCCCCCGTTGGGTGCTCCCGCCGAGGCCGGCCGTTCGCGCAGCGCGGTGCCGCCCAGGCCGGTACTCACTGGCCCGATCCCGGCTGGCGCGGTACCGGGCCGGTGAGCAGCGACTCCGGACCTGGCGCGGGCACGGTCTGGTCGGTGACCCGGCCGTCGCGCAGGAACACGACCCGGTCGGCCCACGAGGCCAGCTGGGCGTCGTGGGTGACCACGACCGCGGCCAGGCCCCGCTTGCACGCGGCGTGGATCAGCCGCATGACCGCTTCGCCGTTGGCCGAATCGAGCGCACCGGAGGGCTCGTCGGCCAGCAGCAGCCGGCGGTCGCCGACCACGGCCCGGGCGATCGCCACCCGCTGCCGCTCACCGCCGGAGAGCTGGTCGGGGAAGTGCGACGCCCGCTCGGCCAGGCCGAGCTGCTCCATCGCGGCCAGGCCGGCCGCGCGCGCCTTCCTGGCGGGCATGCCGTCGAGCTCGAGCGGCAGCGAGACGTTCTCCGCCGCGGTCAGCCCGGGCAGCAGGTTGAAGTCCTGGAACACGTACCCGATCGTTCGGCGCCTCAGGCGTGCCTTGGCGTTGCGCGACAGCGTGGTCACGTCCTCGCCGCAGACCAGGACCTGGCCGCTGTCCGGGTCCTCCAGGCTGCCGGCGATGGTCAGCAGGGTGGACTTCCCCGATCCGCTCGGCCCCATCACCGCGACCATCATCCCGGCCTCGACATCGAGGTCGACCTCGTACAGCGCCCGCACCTCGGCGGCACCCTGGCCGTAGCTCCGCGATACCTGGTGCATCTCAAGCAGGCTCATCGCGCTGCCCCCGATCTGGATTCCGTTGACGGCATGGTTATCGTCCCGTTCCTGCCTTGCGGCGTAGCCGGGGCAGGGACGGAGGGACCGGCCGGCCTCGGTGGCGTTTTGGGTGTTTTGGGTGGCTGTGGTGGCTTGGGTGGCTTGGGCGGCTTGGGCGGCTTGGCCGGCGGCGGCGGCGCGCTTGAGGCGCCCGTCCGCGGTATCCAGCCAGCGGACCACGGCGTCGAGCCGGAACAGCTCCGCGTCGACCACCAGGGCCAGGTTCAGGTCGGCCTCGGCCTCGGCCTCCTTGATCCGCGTCCACTGCTGCATCAGCTGCACCAGGTACCTGCGGTGTACCTGGATCACGTCGTGCACGTCGGTCCCCGGTACCCGCGGTCGCGACCAGCACCTTCATCACCAGCTCGTCGCGGGGCGGGGCGGCCAGGTCGGGCGGCGTGCGCAGCCAGCCGGTGAGCTCCCGCTGACCGGAGACCGTGATCCGGAAACCCTTCTGCGGGCCGTCCTGCTCGGCGTCTTCGGACTCGACCAGCCCGTCCCGCTCGAGCCGCTGCAGGGTCGTGTACACCTGGCCGACGTTCAGCGGCCAGACCTCGCCGGTCCTGGCCTCGAACTCCTCGCGCAGCTGAAGGCCGTACTTGGGACCCTCGCTGAGCAGCGCGAGCAGGGCGTGCCGTACGCTCATGGTGTGATTCTATCGAGTAGCATACTGAGTATAGTAACAGTCATCTGAGCGTTTCGCACACCGGTTAACCCCCCTAATTCCTAGCCCGGTTAACCCCCGTGAACGAAGCGGTGGCAGGCGGTCGAGCCACGGTCCGTTGCCTCCAGTCAAGCCGGACGCCGGCTGAAGCAGCCCACCACCTGTCCCATCCAACCTCACTGGCCTCGCACGCCCCAGCCGCCTCATCCCCCCGACCCCGGCCCGGCCCCTACTGGGATCGTGGATCGCTACTATCCTCATAGGGTAGCTAGGAATCCACGTTAATTCGAATTCCTGGGCTAGGGGGTGGGGGGCAAACTCGGTGGGCTCTGCGTGGCTGGCGCGCACGCGCCACGGTTCGTTCGGCCCGAAAATGTGCTGGGCTAAGCTTCGGGCCATGTTGCTACGCACCCGCGCCGGTCGTCCGTGAGCCGCGCGGCGGTGGTGGTGAACCCGGTCAAGCTGCCGGGCTCGTTCCGGGAGAAGGTCGGCGCCGCCATGGCCGAGGCCGGGTGGGACGAGCCGATGTGGCTGGAAACGACACAGGAAGATCCCGGCCAGGGGCAGGCCCGGACGGCGGCGGAGGCGGGCGTCGCCGTGGTGCTGGCCTGTGGCGGGGACGGCACCGTGACCGCCACGGCGGCCGGGCTGGCCGGCACCGGGGTACCGCTGGCGGTGATCCCGCTCGGCACGGGCAACCTGCTGGCCCGCAACCTCGGGCTGCCCGTCGACCTCGGCCAGGCGCTGACCGTCGCGCTCACCGGCCGGAACCGGCGGCTGGACACCGGCCTGGCCAACGGCAGCCTGTTCCTCACCATGGCCGGGCTCGGGCTGGACGCGAAGATGCTGGCGGACGCCAGCGAGCCGGTCAAGAAACGGCTCGGCTGGCTGGCCTACCTGCTGGCCGCGCTCAGGCACCTGCGGGACCGGCCCATGCGGGTGCAGCTGAGGACCGATGCCGAGCCGCCGGTGCGCCGCCGGGCCAGCGGGGTCATCGCCGGCAACGTGGGCGCGCTGCAGGGCGGGGTCCCGCTGCTGCCGGACGCGCAGCCCGACGACGGCCGGCTGGACCTGGTGGTCCTCACGGCTCGCACCGTCGCCGGCTGGCTGGCCGTGATGCTGCACGTGCTGCTGCGGCGGCGTTCCGACGTGTCGTCCCGGGTGCTGCGCCGGAGCTTCGCCGAGCTGCGCATCGACATCGACCGGCCGCACCTGTGGGAACTGGACGGCGAGGTGATGGGACGCACCCGTCAGCTCGTCATCACCGTCCAGCCGGAGGCGTTGCTCGTCCGCGTGCCGGCGCCGGACGGTGTCGGAGCCTGAGCAGGCGCTGCAGGATGCGGATCCGCTCCGCAGCCAGCTGCTCGCTGTGATAGCTCAGCCACAGGCACAGCGCGGCCAGCGGTAGCTCGACGCAGAAGCAGAACAGGAACGATTCCCAGCGGCCGCTGGCCGGGGTGGTCATGCAGTCGAACCAGGCATCCACCACCAGCAGGGCCGCGGTCGCGGCGGAGGCGGCGGACAGGTAGCGGGACCGGCGCAGCGCGAAGTACGCCGAGCTGCCCAGCCCGGCGGCCAGCAGGATGTCGAACCCGGCCCAGGCAATGTCGTAATTCGGCGACAGCTGGCGGGACGGCAGCGACAGGCCGATGTACGCGATCCACGGCAGCATCAGCACGGCGAACAGCGCGAACGACGGGCCGACCCACCGGACCAGCCGGGACTGGTCCACCAGGACCGCGTTCTCCGGCTCGGCGGCCGGCGCGACGAGGTCGTCGATCTTCCCGACCAGGCGCTCGGGGTTGAGGTCCGAGTCCATGCCTCCTGCCCCTCGAGGGCCCTCGCGGGCGGCGATACGCACCGATATATTAACCGCCCGCGGCGGGCCGCGCGGGCCCTATGGGTCAGCGCGGCTGGAGGACGGACAGGAGGTTGCCGGCCGGGTCCTTGAACCAGGCGATGTAGGGGCCGCCGGCCCGGTTGATGCCGTTGGCGTCCTGGCCCATGCCTTCGTATTTCTCCATCTCGACGCCGCGGCTGAGGAGTTCGCCGACGGCCGCGTCGATGTCGTCCACCTCGAAGTTGAGGATGGTGTAGTCGGCCGGGGTGTGCACAGGCTTCGGGTACACCAGCGTGTCCCGGCCGCCGGCCAGGTGCAGCGTCAGCAGCCCGTTCTGCTCAGAGGTCTCCAGCCCGAGCGTCTCGCCGTAGAACTTCTTCGCCGCCTGCACGTCGTCGACGGCGAACCCGCTGAACGCCTTGGTGCTGCCGAACATGTCATGCTCCTGTCTATGAGCCAGATGTCTTTGAGCCAGCTGTCTGTGGGGCTGACGCAGTGTCCGTCGCCACGCAGGATAGACGCGGCGGGGACCGTGAACTCATCCCTGGTTGCCGAGTTATGGCGGCGGGATACTCGGGCCGGCCTCAGGCGGCCAAGCTCGGGCTCAAGCCCGAACAGCGTGTCCACCTGCACCGTCGGCCTCCTGGCTGGACGCTGGCCGATCCGCCGCCCGGCCTGGCCGCCGCGGATGCCGACGGGCGGGCCGACGTGATCATCGCGTTCTTCACCCGGGCGGACGACATCGCCGGGGAGATCGACGAGCTGGCCCGGCGCATCTATCCCGCCGGGGCGCTCTGGGTGGCCTGGCCGCGGCGGGCGGCCGGTCACCACAGCAACATCACCGACAACGTGATCCGCACCCACGCGCTCCCGGTCGGGCTGGTCGACGTCAAGGTCGCCGCCATCGACGACGACTGGTCCGGCCTGCGGGTGGTCTGGCGTACCGAGAACCGGCCGGTTCGCTAATCGGTACGACCTGAGGCTCAGTTACGACCAGATCGGGTTGCTGGCCTCGGTGCCGCTGCTGCTTGGCGGCCTGCTCGAGCTGCCGCTCGGCGTGCTGGCCGGCGAAGGAGGACGGCGCCGGCTCGCCGTACTCGGCGGCGGCGCAGGATTCGTGGTCGCCTTGCTTGGCGCCGCCTCGGCCCCGTCCTTCGCGGCACTGCTGGCCGCGTTCATCGCCTTCTACCCGGCCTCCGGCGCGTTCGTCTCGCTCACCCAGGCCGAACTCATGGACAGCTGGCCGGACCGGCAGGCCCACGTCATGGCGCGCTGGGACCTGGCCGGATCGACCGGTGCGGTGGCCGGCCCGCTGTTGGTCACCGCGGTGCTCGCCGTCGGCGGCGGCTGGCGGGATTCCTACCTCGCGCTGGCCGGAGCGGCCGCCGTCACCTGGCTGGCCATGTGCCTGCGGGGGCCACGGGTACGGGCTCAGGCGCCGGGTGCGGAGCCCGCCAGAGCAGGGCCCGCCAGAGCAGGGCCCGCGCTGGCGGGCGCGGGCGCGGGATGTCTTCGCCGCGCTGCACGGCTGGAATACGCTGCGCTGGCTGATGCTCGTCGAGGTGGCCAACCTGCTGGTGGACGTGTTCACCGGATTCCTCGCCCTCTACCTGGTGGACGTGGCGCACATGAGGCCGGCCATCGCGGCGCTTGGCATCGCGATTAGGCTCGGCGCCGCCCTGGCCGGGGACGCGGCGCTCGTCGCGCTGCTCAAGCGGGCCGACGACCTCGTGGTGCTGCGGGTCAGCGCCGCCGCCGCCGCGCTGCTCTACCCGGGCTTCCTGCTCGCGCCCGGGATCGTCCCCAAGCTGGTCGTCCTGGCCGGGCTGAGTGCCGCGACGGCACCGTGGTACCCGCTGCTGCAGGCCCGCCTGTACGGCAGCCTGCCGGGCCGCAGCCCGGTGGCCGTGACGCTGAGCAGCGCCGCGAGCCTGGCCGGCGGCCTCGGGCCGCTGGCCGTGGGGCTGATCGCGCAGGCCTTCGGGCTGCCCTGGGCGCTGGCCGGGCTGGCGGTCGTACCGGTCATCGTGCTGGCGGTTAGCGGGTGACGTGGCGCAGGTACTCCGCCCGGTTGAGCGGGTCGTGACCCGACCGCGACCGGGTGGGCACCGGGTGGCCGGCCGGTTCGTAGCAGCCGAAGACGCACTCGAGCATGCCCTCACCGCGGGTCAGGCCGGGGAGCAGCTGCTCGAGCTCCCGCACCCGGGCCGCCCGGATCGAGCCCTCGATGGTGCCCGACTCACCGCTCGTCCGCGTCGTCTGCGGCACCGCGCGCAGCCGCGCCAGCGCGGCCAGGACGACCCCGGCGGTGTCGGCGGGAATCTCCAGGTGAAAGCGCTGCACCGGTTCGTAGACGCGGGTACCCGCCCGGGCCAGCGCGGCGGCCAGGACCAGCGGGGTCAGGGCGCGGAAGTCGGTGGCCGTGCTGGACATGGCCTTGTCGAACCGGGCGTGGGCATGGCTTTGCCTGGGGCAGTAACCGGACTGCGTCAGGGTGACGGTGACGTCGGCGACCTGCCAGCCGCGGAGCCCCTGCCGCAGCGTCGCGTGCACGGTGTCCTCGATCGCGCGCAGGAACGCGAGCGGAAGCGCACCGAGCTCGATGTCCAGCCCGAATCCGACCCCGGAATCTGGTGCAGCCGGATCGACGCGCAGGCCCACGGTGGCGAGGAACGGGTTACCTGATTCGCCGATCCGGTCCACGGCGGCGCCGCTGGCCGCCGGCCGCTCGATGCAGATCGTCGTGGTCTGGCGGAACTCCACGGCCAGGCCGAACTCATCCGCCAGCGTGGCCGCGATGACCTCTTTCTGCACCTCGCCGTAGAGCGAGACGGCGATCTCCTGGCGCGTGTCGTCTTGCCGGAGGTTGATCAGCGGGTCCTGCTCGGCGAGCAGGGTGAGCGCGGCGAGCAGCGCGCCGCGTTCGGCCGGACGAGCGGGGACGACCACCGTCTCCAGCGTCGGCGGGGCGAAGTGGCGGCCTGCCCGGGCCCGGGGCGCTCCGATCGCGTCGCCGATTCGGGCCCGGGCCAGGCCGTGCAGCGTGGCGATCTGCCCGGCGGCCACCGACTCGCGCCGAACGAGTGCGCCGCGCTCGAACACGCTGATGCCCGTCACCCGCTGCGCGCTGCGTTGCGGTCCGGTGGGCTGGGGTCCGCCGGGAAGGGGTGCGCCGGGCAGGGGTGCGCCGGGCAGGGGTGCGCCGGGCAGGGGTGCGCCGGGCAAGGGTGCGCCGGGCAAGGGTAGGCGGTCCCGGACGCGGACCGTGCCGGCGAACATCCGGACGTAGGCGACCCGCTCCCCCGCCGGGCCCCGGTCGACCTTGAAGACCGTGCCGGAGGGCGGCCGCTGTGCATCGCCATCGGCCGACGGCAGCAGTTCCCTGATGCCGGCGGTCAGCGCCGCCACGCCCGCGCCAGTGATGGCCGACCCGAAGAACACCGGATACACCAGAGCCCGCTTGGTCTGCGCCGCGAGTTCGGCCCTCAGCCGGCCGCTGGACAGGGCTCTCTGGTCGTCCAGATAGGCGGCCAGGAGCGCGTCGTCGTGCTCGGTGAGCACGTCAGCCAGCCGCGCGGCAAAGGCCGCCTCGGTCGCGCCGTGCGGGCGATAGGCGGCATCCGGCGTGCCGAGCCCCGCCACCGTGCCCATCGGCACCACGGCCGGGGTCAGCCGGGTCGCGATGTCCCGCAGCACCGCCTCGCGGGCCGCGCCAGGGCGGTCGATCTTGTTCACGAAGATCAGCGCGGGCAGGCCCAACCTCCGCAGCGCCCGCATCAGCACGCGCGTCTGCGACTGCACACCCTCGACGGCGGAGACGACCAGCACGGCCCCGTCGAGCACGCTCAGCGCCCGGTCCACCTCGGCGATGAAATCCGGGTGTCCGGGGGTGTCGATCAGGTTGACGGTGAGGTCGTCGAGGGCAAACGAGGCGACGGCGGCCTTGATCGTGATGCCGCGCTGCCGCTCCAGCGCCATGGTGTCGGTCTGAGTACTGCCGTCATCGACGCTGCCGATCTCGTCGATGACACCGGCCGCGAAGAGCAGCCGCTCGGTCAGGCTCGTCTTGCCGGCGTCAACATGCGCCAGGATTCCCAGGTTGAGCGTTGGCACGGAAGGTCATGTCCTCTGCGTAGGTAGCAAATCCCTGCTGAGATGACATGAAAGCCGTGCGCATCGCTTCTCCCTGGTCCACTTGCCCTACGCCCGGAAGTACAGCAGACCGCCACGGCCCCGGCAACCGATTTAACCGGGCGTAGAATCGGCCATCGTGCCGGGTGTCAGCTATCCGAACTTCGAGGGCAAGCACGCCGAGGAGGCGTTGTTCACCGCCGCCGACTTCATCGCGTACCTGCGCCGGACCGGCACGCTCGGCGACGAGCAAGCTCCCGCCGGGGTGATCATCTGCTACCAGCGCTCCCTGCATGATCATGTCCTGCGGGCCGAAGGACTGCAGGTCAAGGCGCCCCGGCCGGGGCGCCTGCCGGTGGCGCTGCCGAGTACCGGCGGCCGGGTCGGGCTGCTCGGGCAGTTCGGGATCGGGGCCCCGGCCGCGACCGAGGTGCTGGAGGAACTAGCCGCGCTCGGCACCTCCGCGGTCGTCTCCGTCGGCACGGCGGGCAGCCTCCAGCGTGACCTGGAACCCGGCGACCTCGTCCTGTGTGAGGCCGCTATCAGGGACGAAGGCGTCTCCCACCACTACCTGCCGCCGGCCAGGCTGGTCCCGGCGCCGGAGCCGATGACGGGCGCCCTGGGCGCGGCCATGGAGCAGGCGGGCCTGACGTTCCGCACCGGAGTCTCCTGGACCATCGACGCCCCGTACCGGGAGACCGTCGCCGAGGCGCGGCACTACCAGGCCGAGGGCGTCCTGTGCGTGGAGATGGAGGCGGCGGCCCTGTTCGCGGTGGCGCAGGTCCGTGGCCTGCAGCTGGCGTCGGCCTTCGTGATCAGCGACTCGCTGGCCGAGCTGGTGTGGAATACCCGGTTCGGTGACCCGCAGGTGCAGGCGGGGCTGGTCGAGCTGTACCAGGCCGCGCTGACGACACTGACGGAGTGCGCTGAGGGAACACGCTGACCGGACACGCTGACCGGACACGCTTACCGGACACGCTGACGGGACACGCTGACGGGACGCGCTGAGGGTCATCGTTTGAGAGCCGAGGGTAACCGTTTGGGAACTGAGGGTCATCGCCGGGGAATAGCGGGCCGGATCGGGCGTTGAACTGGCGTGGGGTTTTGCTCGCGGTTAGAGCTATCCCCTGTCTCTGACCCTGCTAATTGACGATTGTGCCGTTCATGAAGATTTTTCCCGTCCGTAGAGTCCCGGCCGAGACCGTCGGCGAGGCAGCCAAGGCGGTGGCCAGGCGCCAGGCCGAGCAGCTTACGCTGGTCCGTCGCCGCGCCCAGCCGACCGCGGTCTACGTTGCCCGGCTGACCGCCACGGCGGTGTTCGCGTATCTTCTCGCGCTACGGCTGCCCGGCGCGTCGACCCGCGACGTGCTCGCGCCGCTGACCGCGCTGCTCGTGGCCCAGGCGACGCTGTTCCACACCATCCGCAGCGCCGTCCAGCGAGTGGTCGGGGTCACCGCGGGCGTCCTCGCGGCCGTCGCGGTCGCCGCCTACGTGCCGTTCAGCTGGTGGGTACTCGGCTTGCTCATCGCCGGAGCGCTGGTCCTTGGCCTGCTCCTGCGGCTGCGCGAGGACATTCTTGAGGTGCCGATCAGCGCGATGCTGATCTTCTCGGTCGACTCACACGCGTACGCGACCAGCCGCATCACCGAAACGCTCGTCGGCGCCGCCGCCGGGCTGGCGGCCGGGCTGGTCCTCGCCCGGCTGCGGGTGCAGCCCGCCAGGGAAGCGGTCGGCGAGCTGAGCCGCCAGATGGCCGACCTGCTCGGCCAGATGGCGGACGGGCTGATCGAAGCACCGGACCCGAAGCGCGCGGCCGAGTGGCTGGACCGCACCCGGGCGTTGCGCGGCGAGATCGAGCACGTCGACGACGCCCTGAGCCAGGCCGAGGAAAGCGTCCGGCTGAACCCCCGGCGGCTCATGCTCGTGAACCCGGCCGCCGGTCTGCGGGACGGCGTCGCCACGCTGGAACGAGCGGCCACCGACATCAGGGTGCTGGCCCGTTCTGTTGCTGACGGCACTCGGCTGGACAGCGAGGACAGCCCGGTCAGGCAGCCGGAGACCCGCGCCAGGCTGGCCGCCATGTTGACCGAGCTTTCCGCCGCGGTCCGCGCCTACGGCCAGCTCCTAGAGGCCGATCCGACCTCCGTCGAGCACGCCGCCGCTGCCGCCGAACCCATTACCGAACGGCTGGAAGATCACCTGGAGGAGGCCGGGCGGCAGCAGGACCGGCTCGCCGACCTGCTCCGCACCGACCCGGCGGAGCAGCCCGAGGGCTGGCCGCTGCGTGGCGAGATCCTGGCTCAGGTGGACCGGCTGCGCGCGGAGCTCCAGCCGGGGGCGCTACCCGGGACCGCCCAGGCCCAGACCCAGGTCAGGCAGCCGCTCCGGGCCCTGCGGGAACGGCACGTCCAGGCCCGGTCGGCACCGCACCACCCGCACCGCCCCGATCACCCCGATCGCCCCGATCGCCCCGATCGCCCGGACCGGACCACGCGGGCCGCCCGCGCCCGGCGAGCCGTCAGGCGTGTCCGGGCCGAGCGGGGCGGCCGCGCCCGGCGTGCCGTCAGGCGCGTCCGGGCCATGCGGAGAAGCTGACCGCCGGGCGGCACCAGCCAGAACACGGGACTGCCGTCCGGACCGGCCAGGCCGACGACGATGGTGTCACCAGCCGGCGGCGTGGGGCATGGCGGCGTGGGGCATGGCGGCGTGGGCGCGGCGCATGGCGGCGTAGGGCATGGCGGCGTAGGGCATGGCACACTACCCGGGTGGCCGCATTGAAATTGCCCGGATTGCCGTTCCCGCTCGAGCCCGCCGGGTCCCCGCCGGCCGGGTGCCGGGTCCGGCACGGCGTGCTGACACTGACCGCCGGGGCTGGTACCGACCTGTTCATCGATCCGGCGGGCACGGAGCCTGGCCAGCTGCCGGACGCGGGCCGCTTCCTGGGCTTGCCCCCGGCCGGAGACTTCACGCTCGCGGCGCAGGTCAGCGTGGACTTCGGCAGCATGTACGACGCGGGCGTGCTGCTGCTGCACGCCCGCGAGCGGCACTGGGCCAAGCTCTGCCTGGAGTACTCGCCGCAGCGGCAGCCGACCACGGTCACGGTCGTGACCAAGGGAACCTCCGATGACAGCAATTCCTTTGAGGTGGACGGCAGCACCTTGTGGCTGAGGGTGACCCGGACCGGAGGAGCCTGGGCCTTCCACGCGTCGGCCGACGGCGCCTGGTGGCGGCTGCTGCGCTACTTCGCGCTCAGCGGGGACCCCGCCGAACTGGTCCGGATCGGGTTCCTGGCCCAGTCCCCCACCGGGCCGGGCTGCGCGGCGACCTTCGACCACATCACGTTCCGCTCTGGCGCGCCGGAAAACCTCCGGGACGGCAGCTGAGGGTGGTCTCCAGCGATGGCTGCGAGGCGTCCTCACACAGCGAAGGCTTCGCCGCCGAAGATCGGTCACCTCAGTCACACGATTAGCTCTAAGCCCGTGAGCCACTCCGCTGAACCGGCGCTTTGCGGGAGAATGCGGCATCGTACCGACTCTTTTGGGTACGATGCCGCATTCACTGACAAGGCAACAGAGAGTTTGGGGAGGCGGGCGTCAGCGAGCTAGGTAACGGGCGGTGTAGGGGTTGCGGAACTTTCCGGCGGGGTCGTAGTGACGGGCCAGGTCGAGGAAGTCGGGGAGGCGGGGGTAGCTAGCGTGCAGGTACTCCGGGGTGGCGGTGAAGACCTTGCCCCAGTGCGGGCGGGGGCCGAACGGGGCCAGGTGCTGTTCCATCAGCGTGACCACCGGCAGCACCGCGGCCAGGTCGGGGATCCAGGTGAAGTGGAACGCCACGCTGTCCTGGCGGTAGGCCATGCTCAGCCACAGGTCATCCGCGGCCACGACGCGGAACTCGCAGATCCGGACGACCGCGGCCAGCTGCTCGCTGATCTGGCGCAGCGCACCGATGGCGGGCACCGCGTGCTCCACAGGGAGCAGGAATTCGGACTGCAGCTCATCCCCTGAGCTCGGGGTGAACCCCGGCCGGAAATGGGGCAGCCGCTCGTGCCACGGGCCGGGCACGCCCAGTTGCGGGGTGCAGTTGTCCGCGGCCAGGCCGGGCACCGGGTTGCGGTCGGCCGGGGCGGGCGTGGCGGTGAACCACGGGGCGTCGGTCAGCTCGAACGGCGGGACCGGGCGCGCAGGGTCCTCGACCTGGCGCTTGACCCAGATCTGGGTCAAGCGGGAGGTGCGCCAGTCGGTGAACATGCTGACGCTGTAGCCGCTGGCCATGATGTCGGTGAAGTGATCGTCGAGCACCTCGAGCGGCAGGCCCTCGTACACCCACTGGCTGACGTCGAAGGTCGGCACCACCTGCAGCACCAGGCGGGTGACCACGCCCAGCGCGCCCAGGTGGACCACGGCGCCGGGGAAGGAGTCATCGCCGCGGGCGATCTCCACCACGTCGCCGTCCGCGGTGACGATCTCCAGGGCGGTGATGGACGCGGCCAGGCTCTGGTTGGCCGGACCCGACCCGTGGGTGCCGGTCGCGCAGGCGCCGGCCACCGAGATATGCGGCAGGGACGCCAGGTTGCGCAGCGCGAAGCCCTGGGCGTTTAGGCGGCTGGCCACCTGGGCGTAGCTCAGGCCCGCCGCGACCCGGACCAGGCCGGCCGACGGAGTCCACCTCCACCTCGGGCGGCAGGTCAGCCAGGCTGACCTGGGCGCCGGGCGAATCGGCCATGTCGTTGAACGAATGGCCGGTGGCCAGCACCCGGAGCTGGCCGGTCCGGGCCACGATGCCCCTTGAGCTCGCCGACGGTGGCCGGCCGGTAGAACTCGGCCGCGCCGTAGGTGATGTTGCGGGCCCAGTTCGTGCGCGGCGGCCGCGTCGCATCCACGTTCACGATCGCCACCCTACGGCGTCCCTCCCGTTTCCCCCGCATCCCCTGCGGATCCCCCCGTGCCCGGCGGTGAACCTTCTCGGCTTACCCACCAGCTTGCTGGCGCCAGGTCGGCGGGACGGGTTCAGCGAGGGTTCAGCGGGACGGGCCTGGCTCGGGCCAGGTCGTGGGCGGGAGCGAGCCGCCGTACCAGGCCTCGATGATGTGCCGGGCGATCGACACCGAAGGCGGCAGCGCGATGTCGCCGGACTCGATCGCGGCGGCCAGCTCGTCCCGGCTGAACCAGTGCGCCTCGGCCAGCTCGTCGTGGTCGACGTTGATGTCCTGGCCCGCCGGGGCGTCGGCGCGGAAACCGAGCATGAGGCTGCGCGGCATCGGCCAGGGCTGGCTGCCGACGTACCTGACGTTGGTCACCTTGATGCCGGTTTCCTCGCCGACCTCACGAACCACGGCCTGCTCAGCCGACTCGCCCGGGTCCACGAACCCGGCCAGGATCGACACCCGGCGTCCCGGCCAGGCCGCGTTCCTGGCCAGCAGGCACCGGTCATCCTGGTCGGTCACCAGCATGATGACGGCGGGATCGGTGCGCGGGAAGTGCTCGGTGCCGTCCTTCGGGCACCGGGAGGAGTGGCCGCCCGGTTCTGGCACCGTCGGGGTGCCGTCCAGCGGGCAGTGCGTGTGGGTGTCGTGCCAGTTGGCCAGGGCCACCGCGTGGGTGAACAGGCCCGCATCGCGGTCGCCGAGCAGCGACCCCGCCTCCCGCAGCGAGGCCGCCCGCACCCCGCTGGCCGAAGCCCCGCCGGCCGAAGCACCGCCGGCCGAAGCACCGCCGGCGCGAAGCACCGCCGACCGAAGCACCGTCGGCCGAGGGTGGCGCGGGGAGGTCTCCGTCGACGCCGAAGTACACCACCCCGTCGGCGTCCTGGCCCAGCAGCATGCGGATGCCTGGCGGCGCCTGTGCGGGCGAGACGAAGATCAGCTCCGCTCGCTCGTCGTCGATCCGGACCAGCGCCTGGCCGCGGGACACCGCGAACACGCGGGTGCGCGCATCCCGCCAGGCGGCGGCGAGCCACGCCTGGTCGTTGCGTTTCTCGGTGATCCGGTCGACCGTCCCCCGGGCCAGCGCGAGCGTCTGGAGCGTCTCACCATAGCCAAGGGAATCCATGACTAGACCGTATCGTGCGGACGTCCTAGGTGATCAGCGACCCTTTGTCTGCGGTTCTGGGGCTATGGGGACACGTCGCATGCCTGCCGACGCCCGAGCCGCCCGGCGGCGCCGCCGCCGGATAACGCTGACCGTGATCACGGCGGCCGCAAGTACCGCCTCGATCTCGCAGGTCCGGATCAGGTTGCCGGCATCGGCGAGGTTGAACCCGTTGTCGGAATGGACCCTGATCGCGCCGACCTTGATCTGTTCCCTGACCTTTTCCAGCCGCAGGAGGGCCTCGCGCGAGGGTGCCTGCCTGAGGCCGCTGCCGCTGCCGCTGCCGCCGGAGGCGTGGGCCCACAGCAGGCCCAGCCCGACGATGACCGCAACCACGAGCACGACCGCGGCGAGACGCCGCAGGAACTTCACCGTGACCGTCCCGGACGCCAGGCGGCGAAACGGCGGGCCACGCCCACGATCCACCGCCAGCGCAGCGCCGCGTGGATAGGCACCAGGATCAGCGTCAGCGTGGCCGTGGTGCCGTGCATCTGCCGCCAGAAGGAGCTGGCCGGTGGGGTGATTCCCAAGGCTGGCAGCGCCACCTCAGAGATCAGGATGCCGGACGCGATGCAAAGCGTCATGGACAGCAGCAGCAGCAGGTTGACCAGCCAGACGAACCGCTCACGGCCGCCTCGGCGCAGCAGCTTCCTGGTGGTGCGGATCACCCAGTCCCAGTGCAACGTGATGTGGACGAGCAAGACCACGCCAAGCCCGATGCCGAGCCATTCGTGCGTGGCGATCCCGGTGAAGCCCAGGCTGTAGGCGAGCGCATAGGCCACGAGCAGGAGGGCGTCGAGCCAGAAGTCGAGCCGGGTCCGGGCCAGGACCCGGCGACGGCTGACGGCGACCGGGGAATCCGTCAGCGGGGTGGTGGGGCCCGCATTCATAGGCCAATGCTGCCGCAGCGCCGGGGCGCCGCGCATCGGTCGCGCGAGTGATTTGCGGTGCCGCCGTAATCCTTGGGGGTAATCCGTGAGGACTACCCGAAGCGGACCGCTTCGAGGGTCAGCAGCTGCGTTCTATGAGCCAGGCGTGCACCTCCTCGATGTGACCTTCCCGTAGGGAGTGTCCTTCGTCGTCGAAGAACCGGGCCTCGACCCCGGGGATGTGCGCGGCCAGCCATTGACCGTGGCTGAACGGTACGGCTTTGTCCTGGGCGCCGTGCAGCAACAGCACAGGGACCGAGATCTGGGCCACGTCGAAACCCCACGGGGTGAGCTGGCTGACGCTATCGTCCCAGGATCCCTCGATCCCGGGCGCCAGCGCCAGCTGCACCGCCACCACCTCGTCGGTGATCAACGCCAGGCTGACACCGGGCGAGAAGCGCGCCTGCCAGTCCAGGGCCACCTGGGCGGGCGGCGCCCCGAGGACCTGCTCCCGCTCCCGGTGGTACAGGGCGCGTGCTGCGTCCCGGTCAGCGAAGATCAACCGGGTCTCCTCCTGGGCTTCAGCGCTAAAGCCGGCGAGCCAGTCCAGTCCCTCGGCGTCGTATGGGGCGAGCGAGGCCAGGGACGCCGCCGCCGTGACCAGCTCCGGCAGGAGCGCGGCGCAGGCCAGCACGTGCGGGCCGCCACCCGACAGGCCCCACATCGCCAGCCTGTCGATCCCGAGGGCCGCGCAGATCGCCCGGACGTCACCGGCGCAATCGGCCGCGGCCCGTCCCGGCTGGGCGGTCGAGCCACCGTAACCCGGCCGGTCGTAGCTGATCAGCCGCAACCCGCGGCGCTCCGCGTCGGCCAGCGTGCGGGGGCCGTACAGGCGGCGGCCTCCGGGCGTGCCGACGTGAACCATCACCGGGCGGCCGCCACGGTCCCCGGCATCTTCGACCGCCAGCGTCCTGCCGTCCGGCGCCGTCACGAACCACTCCATATCCGCACCTCCGGTGCGGATACTAACTCATCACCCAGGCGCCACGGGGGTTGCGCGCGGTCAGCCACGCCGCAGATAAAGCGCCCTGGACGGCCACCTGGTCCATGGGTCAAAAGAGATTTCTCTTGACAGATATCTCTCGGATTTCGAAAGTCAGGAGCTGCGTTCGACCAGCCAGGCGTGCACGTCTTCCATGTGACCTTCCCCGAGGGCGTGCCCTTCATCGTCGATGAACCTGGCTTCGGCGCCGGGGATGTGCGCGGCCAGCCATTGACCGTGGCTGATCGGTACGCCCTGGTCCTGGGCGCCGTGCAGCAACAGCACAGGGACCGAGATCTGGGCCACGTCGAAACCCCACGGGGTGAGCTGGGCGACGCTGTCGTCCCAGAATCCCTCGATCCCGGGCGCCACGGCCTGCTGCACCGAGACCACCTCGTCGGCGATCAACGCCAGGCTGACGCCGGGCGAGAAGCGCGCCTGCCAGTCCAAGGCCACCTGGGCGGGCGGCGTCGCGAGCAGTTCTTCCCGCTCCTGGTGGAACAGGGCGCGTGCGGCGTGCCGGTCGGCGAAGGTCAACCGGACGTCCTCATGGGCTCCGGCGGGCATGCCGGCCAGCCAGTCCAGGCCCTCGGCGTCGTAGGGCGCTGGTGACGCCAGGGACGCCGCCGCGGTGACCAGGTCCGGCAGGAGCGCCGCGCAGGCCAGCACGTGCGGGCCGCCGCCCGACACGCCCCACATCGGCAGCCGGTCGATGCCGAGGGCCGCGCAGATCACCCGGACATCGGCGGCGCAATCGGCCATGGAACGTCCGGGCTGAGGGGTCGAGTCGCCGTAACCCGGCCGGTCGTAGCTGATCAGGCGCAGCTGGTGGCGTTCGGCGTCGGCCAGCGTGCGGGGACCGTACAGGCGGCGGCCTCCCGGCGAGCCGACATGCACAAGCACCGGGCGGCCGCCACGGTCACCGGCATCCTCGACCGCCAGCGTCCTGCCGTCCGGCGCCGTCACGAACCACTCCATATCCGCACCTCCGGTGCGGATCCTAACTCATCACCCAGGAGCGACGGGGTAGGCGCGACCCAGGAGCCACGGGTGGTGCGCGGGAGGGCCTCGCTAGCCGGCCGGCTCGAAGACCTCGCCGCGGCCGGTCAGGCCGGCGGACGGTATGGACACGTGGCGGCCGGGGTGGTCGGTGACGACGCCGATCCGGACCGGCTGCTCGCCCGCGCCGCGCAGCGCGTCGATCGCGGCCTGCTGCTGGCCCGGGGCCACCACCACGCAGAAGCCGGTGCCCATGTTGAAGGTGGCGTACATGACGGCGGCCGGGACCTGGCCCGCCGCGGCGATCAGCGCGAAGACGGGCGGCGGGGGCGGCAGCTCGTCCAGGGAGTAGGACACGTCCGCGGCCAGCCGGGCCAGGTTGAGCAGGCCGCCGCCGGAGATGTGCACCAGGCCGCGCGGTTCCACGCCCGCCGCCCACAGCGCCTCCGCGGCGCGCACGTACACCCGGGTCGGCGCCAGCAGCGCGTCGTCGAGCCGCTGGCCGGCCGCGGGCACCTGGCCGGCCGCGGGCACCTGGCCGGCCGCGGGCACGTGGTCGGCTAGGGTGAGGCCGCCCGTTTCGAACAGGGCCTGCCGGGCCAGGGAGTAGCCGTTGCTGTGCAGGCCTGAGCTGGGCAAGCCCAGGACCACGTCACCCGCCCGGACCTGCGACCCGTCCACCGGCACCCGGCCGAACGGCACCGCCCCGATCGCGGTCCCGACCAGGTCGAGCATCGGCGGCCCGCCCGCCGGGTCGGCCAGCATGGCGCCGATCTGGGCGATCTCGCCGCCGGGAATGGCGATCCCGGCCTCGTCCGCGCCCAGGTACAGGCCTCGGGCGACGGCCTCCATCACGGCCTCGTCGATCCGGTCGGTGGCCATGTAGTCAAGCAGCGCCAGCGGCACCGCGCCCACGCAGATCAGGTCGTTGACGTTGTTGGCCACGCAGTCGACCCCGACCGGCTCCCACCGGTCCGCCTCCCGGGCCAGCAGGATCTTGGTGCCGACGCCGTCGGTGGTCAGCGCGATCGCGGGCCCGGGCGGCAGCTGCATCAAGGTGGCGAAGTAGCCGCTGGCCAGGCCGGTGATGCCGGTCACCATCGGGGACCTGACCGCGGTCCGGGCCAGCCACGGGCGCATCGCCCGGGAGAACACGTCCTGCTCGTGCTCCTCGTCCACGCCGGCCCGGGCGTACAGGTGCGGGGACAGTTCGGAATCCATGCTGGCTCGCTCACGGTCGGCGTCGGGACCCCTCATGGTAACGAGCGGCTGACCTGGGGGACGCACCCAAGTCCGTTCGGAATAATTGATATTTCAAATACAGTTATGCTGGTATCTAGCTTGAGGAGGAGCCCATGCCAGCAATCACCGTGGACGACATCCTCGTCCTGCCGCGGGTACCCGAGCCCGACGTGACCCACACCGAGCGGAAGATCACCTCGGTCACCACCGCGCCCAGCGCGTACGAGGGCGAGGGGTTCCCGGTGCGGCGTGCGTTCGCCGGGGTGGAACTGGCGCGGCTCGACCCGTTCATCCACATGGACCAGATGGGCGAGGTCGACTACGGACCCGGTGAGCCCAAGGGCACGCCGTGGCACCCGCACCGCGGGTTCGAGACCGTCACCTACATCATCGACGGCACGTTCAAGCACCAGGACTCCAACGGCGGCGGCGGGCTGATCACCAACGGCGACACCCAGTGGATGACGGCCGGGTCTGGCCTGCTGCACATCGAGGCGCCGCCGGAGGAGCTCGTGGTCAGCGGCGGGCTGTTCCACGGCTTCCAGCTGTGGGTGAACCTGCCGGCCCGGATGAAGATGACCCAGCCGCGCTACCAGGACATCCGGGCCGGGCAGGTGGCGCTGCTGTCCTCCGCGGACGGCGGGGCGCTGCTGCGGGTGATCGCCGGGTCGTTCGACGGCCATCACGGGCCTGGCGTGACCCACACGCCGATCTCGCTGGTGCACGCCACCGTGTCGGCGGGCGCGCAGGTGCGGCTGCCGTGGCAGGCGGACTTCAACGCGCTGGGGTACGTGCTGGCGGGCAGCGGTTTCGTCGGGGCGGAGAAGCGGCCGGTGCAGATGGGGCAGCTGGCGGTGTTCGGCGCGGGCGACGCGGATCACGTTCGCCGCGGGCCCGCGGCAGGACATGGACATCCTGCTGCTCGGCGGGCAGCCCATCCGGGAGCCGGTGGCCGCGTACGGGCCGTTCGTCATGAACACCCGCGCCGAGCTGATGCAGGCCTTCGAGGACTACCAGGCCGGGCGGCTGGGGTCGATCCCGGCCGAGCCGCACCCGGGCCACGACGTCCTCTAAGCCCTCCGAACGGACCTGGGTGCGTGCGCAGGTCTTGACTAGCTTGCGGAGCCCCCGGCGGGCTGTCAGGATGGCGGCATGACAGGTGAACCCGGGCCACCGAGCGCTCCGGCGCCGGCGCGCTGAGCCCGAGCAGCGAGCATCGCACGCCGACCGGGACAAGGCGGTCGAGATCCTCCGGGTCGCCGCCGGGGACGGCCGCCTCACCGCGGCCGAACTCGACGAACGGCTGGAAACCGCCCTCACCGCGCGCACCGGACGTGAGCTGGCCGCGCTCACCGCGGACCTGCAGGGCGTCCAGCCGCAGGCCAAGGACCTGATCCGGATCGACCAGCGGTTCGGCGACGTCAGCCGGAGCGGCGGCACTGGGTGGTGCCGCGGCGGATGGAGATACGCACCCGGGGCGCGGACGTCAAGCTCGACTTCACCGAGGCGGTCATCACCCACGACACCCTGCACATCGACCTCGACGTGGGCCCCGGCGGCGACCTGACCCTGGTGATCAAGCCCGGCATCGTGGTGGATGCCGACGACGTGAAGGCGACCCTCGGCGACATCAAGATCCGGCCCGGGCGCGCATCCGGACGTGCCGGTCATCCTGCGCGTGGAGCTGGCGGGCCGGATCCGGGGCGGGGACATCGTGGCGCGGTTCCCGCGGCGGACGTTCTGGCAGTGGCTGCGGCGTGAGCCGCGGCGGTACCGGGCGCTGACCGGCTTACCGTGCCGTTACGTGCGCGAGCAGCTTGAGGGCGAGGGCGGGGCAGGCGGCGACCGCGCGGCGGGCGTCGCGGTCCAGCGACCGGCGGCACCGGGCGCGGGTCGACGATGGGGTAGCCCCACTCGTCGAGCGGTGATGAGCTCGGGCAGCAGCTCGGCGCAGACGCCGTGCCCGGTGCAGTTGATCGGGTTCACCCGCAGGGTTTCGCTCATGATCAGGTCCAGTCGTCTTCGCTGGTGGGCATGCCGTCCGGCAGCGGCAGGAACGGGCGGCGGTTCGTGGCCGAGCACCGGCCCCGCGCGTGCAGGCTGATTTCCGGCGCGAACACGGTCAGCGCGCTGCGGACGAACCGCACCGTGCCGTCCGGGTGGTTGCAGGCACCCCGGCCCGTCACCAGGCCCGCCCAGCGCTCGATGTCCGCGCGGGTCTGCCTTGCGGTGCCCCCGGCCGGCCAGCTCGGCCAGGCCGGCGGCGATCCGGGGCAGGCCGTTCAGGCACGGCCCGCACTGGCCGGCCGACTCGGCGGCCAGGTAGCCGGTCACCCGCGCCGCCTCGGTCAGCCCGCACCGGTCCGACGGCAGCGCCACCAGCACGCCCGCGCCGACCGCGGCGCCGTACTGTCTGGACGGCCGCGTTGTCCAGGGTCAGCCCGGCCGCCTGCGGCAGCGGCAGCCAGCTGCCGTGGTAGCCGCCGATCAGCCACGCCTGGGTCTCTGATCCGCTGTTGCAGCAGGGTCCGCAGCGGCGTGCCGATCTCCGCCTCGACCACCCGGCAGTGCCCCTGCGGGCTGGTAGACGGTGGTGAGCATGCTGCCCGGCTCCGCGGCGGTGCCGACGGCGCGGAACCAGCGCGGGCCGTAGCGCGCGATGAGCGCGATATGCGCCAGGGTCTCGACGTTCTGCACCAGGGTGGGCGCGCCGCCCAGGCCGCGTTCGGTCACCCGGGGCGGGGTGAAGGTGGGCAGCGCGGGGCCGCCGCCGAGGCGGTTCACCAGCGCCGACTCCTGGCCGGCCAGGAACCGCGGCGGGGCCTGGGTGATCGTGACGCTGAGCATGTCCACGCTGCGGGCGGACCGCTCGGCCAGCGCCCGCAAGATCTCCGGGCTGGCGCGCGGCGTGCAGGTACAGGTGCGCCTCGGTGGCGCCGACCGCCTCGGCGGCGAGCTGAAGCCCGTCGAGCACGAGGTGCGGCGCGACCCGCAGCAGCAGTTCGTCCTTGCGGCTGGCGGGCTCGCTCTCGGCGCCGTTGGCCACGATCACCTTGCGGCCGCGGGCGCGCTGGCCACGATGGCGAGCTTGCGGTACACCGGGAAGGCCGCGCCGCCCCGGCCGGTCAGGCCGGAGGCCTCGATGTCGTCGATCAGCAGGCCGGGCTGGCCGCGGTAGGGCGTCTGGCCGTACCTGGCGACGTGGCCGCGGAGGTCTTCCGGGGCGGCCGGCAGCAGGCGCGGGAGCCCGCCGCCCTGGCGGGCCTGGCGAGTGGCCTGAGGGACGGTCTGGGGGGCGGTGTTGCCCGGCGCTGATTCGTTCACCGTCGTGGTCATCGTGACACCGTCTCTTTGTTCTGTCTGGTCCTTTGGCGCCGGCTGGCCTGGCGTCCGAGCGGTGTGCTCGGCGAAGACGGCAGCCACCCGCGCGGCCCTGGGCACCTCACGCGCCGCGTGCGCCAGCCGGAAGACGATCGCTCCCGCGACCACCAGGGCGCACCCGATGGCCAGGTCGAGCAGCCAGCCCTGCTGCAGGTCCTTGCTGGCGCCGATGCTGTGCGCGAACGCGACCGGCCAGCTCAGGTAGGCGAGCAGGTGGATGGCGCGCCACAGGACCCGGTTCAGGTGGCTGCGGAGCAGGCTGGTCACGATCATCGCGATCATCAGGTCGAAGGAGATCGCGCCCAGGCTGAGCCAGAGCCGCTCGTAGCCCGAGGCGAACGGGATGACCCCGGCGGCCAGCGGGATGCTGACGTAGGTATCGAGCACCGCCGTGAGCACGTGCACGGCGATGAACGCCACGGCCAGCAGGGAAAAGTTCCGGTGCAGGCTCGTCACCGCGAACCGGGGCAGACCCGGCAGCCGGCCCTGGCGGTTGACCAGGATGCCCAGCACGAAGACGGCCGTCAGCAGCAGCAGCGCGACGATTCCGGTCGCGCGGCTGGCGTACCAGAACGCGGTGCTCCCGCTCATGTCAGCCATCCCCCTGGGTCGCTGGCTCGTTCTGCTTCGTTGTTCACGTCATACTAGTCTCGCGGGCGGCCGTCTGTGGATCCTGAGGGCTACTTCTGAGCTGGCTTCTGAGTCGGTGGAGCTGGGTCGGTGGGCGCTGAGTCGCTGAGCTCCGGGTTGCGGCGGGCCAGCCGGCCACGGTGAACACCACGCCGGTCGCGTCGACCAGCCGGGCGGGCAGCCCGAGCTTGGCCAGCCAGCCCAGGGCCGCGCGGCCGCGGATGACCGCGGCCGTGCTGGCCGCGTTGGCGTCCGCGCAGCTGTCCGCGGCGACCGAGACGGTGCGCCACACCGCGTCGGCCGGGCGGCCGGTGCGCGGGTCCAGGATGTGATGCAGCACGTCACCGCCGCGCTGCCAGCGGCGCGCGGCGGTGCTCGAGGTGGCCAGGCCGCCCGCGTGGATCGCGATCAGCGCGTAGGGGCCGGCCGGCGGTTCCTCCGGCTAACCGGTCACGTCCTGCACCCTGACCCGCCAGCCGCCGTCCGGAACGGCGCCCGCGACGGCGATGTCGCCGCCCAGGCTGACCAGCACGCCGCCGCCGAGCTCGCGCGGCGATCCGAGCGGCCGCACCGGTCCGCGGCCCACGCCTTCGCCGTGGCCCCGAGGTCGAGCTGGATGCCTTCGGGCATGGTCAGGGACTGACCTTCCAGGTGCACCTCGCGCCAGCCCGGCACCGTCCTGGCGGTGACGAGCAGGGGCGGCCCGGTGCGCGGAACCCGGTCGAAGTCGCGGTCATAACCCACGGCCGACATGGCCGCGCCCACGGTCGGGTCAACGTCGCCGTCGGTCAGCCTGGCCGCCCGCAGCGCGACCGCGATGGCCTCGGCGAGCAGCGGGCTGACCCGCGCCGGCCGACCGTGGGCGGTCCGCAGGTTGCGGATCTCCGCGTCCGCGCGAAACCGGCTGCAGGCCACGTCCACCTCGTCGAGGTCGGCCGCCAGCAGGTGCCGGGCCTCGGCCAGGCTCCGCGGGTCGGTCACCACCAGCTGGACCAGCGTGCCGAGGGCCCGCCAGCTCGCCGAGGTGTTCGCCTGGTCCGGGTCAGTGGTGGCGGGCTGCTGCGGCCGGCGATGGCGGGCTGCATCATGAGCCGCCGGAGGTGACCTGGCTGCTGCCCGAGCTCGAGCTCGGGGTGTTACTCGAGCTGATGCCGCTCGAGCTGCCCGAGCTGGAGCTGCCTGAGTTGGAGCTGCCCGAGCTGGAGCTGCCTGAGGAGCCTGAGCTCGAAGTGCCAGAGCTTGAGGTGCCGGAGCCTGAGGTGCCAGAGCTTGAGGTGCCAGAGCCTGAGGTGCTCGAGCCCGAGCCGGATGTGCCGGAACTCGTCGAGGATGATCCCGTTGACGAGGAGCCGGTCGACGTGGTGGTCTTGTGGGTGGAGCCGGGCAGGGCCAGGGCGAGCGCGCCCGCCGCGACCACGCTGGCCACGCTGACCGCGGTGGTTGCGGAGCGGACCTTGTGCCGGCCGTTCTGCCTGTCCGCTATGGCACGGCGGATGCCGTCTCGGTGTGCGCTCATGTCACCCATTCTGTGTCCAGGGCTTCGGAAATCACTGCACAGATCTTCTCGGTAACCTCTGAGCTTGTGGCTCGTGCGGCTCGTGCGGCTCATCCTGGGCAGAGGCTAGCCAAGCAACATGAAGGACACCTGAAGCTAGCGACGGGCTCGGGCTGCGGGCGAGCACGGCGGCGGTGGCCAGGCCGAGCGCGACCGTCGCCAGGCCGGAGGTGAGCAGGGTGCCGCGAGCGCCGAGGGCGGTGACGATGGGGCCGCCCAGCGCGGTCCCCAGGGGCGCGGCCAGGATGAGCAGCGAACTCCTGGCCGCGATGACCTGGGCCAGCGCGCCCGGCGGGCTGGCGTCCTGCAACACCGCCATCGACAGCGACATCCACGGGCCCCAGATGACGGCGCCGGCGAAGAAGGCCGCAAGCCCGGCCCACAGCGGCGTCGGCAGGCCCAGCGGGACGATGGCCAGGCCCCAGCCGATCACGATCCCGGTCATGGTCGGCCACACCGGCCAGCGCCGCAGGAACGGCGCGGAGAGCTCCCCGATCACCGCCCCCACGCCGAACACGGCCCAGAACGTGCCGAGCAGCGCCGCCGACCCGTGCAGGTCGGACGCCACGTGCACCGGCAGCGCCACCTCGATCGGGCCATACAGCAGGTAGAAGACGAACGACAGGGCCAGCAGGCCCGGCAGCACCGGGCTGGACCGGATCACCGCCCAGGCACCCTGCATCGACGGGCACCGGAGAGGCCGGATGAAACGGCGGGTCTGCTGGTGGCCAGGCGGGCCGCGAGGGGTGCGATGCGGGCGTAGCTGATGGCGAGGACCACCCAGCTCGCGGCGTCCAGGCTGATGACGACGGCGGGTCCGGCCACCGCGGTCACCACCCCGGCCAGGGCGGGACCGATCATCAGGCTCAGCTGGTCGGCCAGGCCGAAAACGGAGTTTCCGGCAATCCGGTGCTCGGCCGGGAGCAGGTCGGAGATCAGCGTGTACTTGCCCGCCACGCCCCAGGCACTGAGCAGCGAGGACACGCCGAGCAGAGCCACGTACCCTCGGGATCGAGCCGCCGGGCGACGGCCAGGCCACCGACCAGGCCCAGAGCCAGCGCCCGCAGCACGGCGTTGACGAACACGAGCCGCGCCCCGCCGCGGCCGCGCAGCCAGCGGCGCAGCGCGACCGCGCCGGCCGCGCCCGGCAGGGAGTAGGCGGCGACGGCCGCGCCGACCCACAGCCCGCGGCTGTCGGGAGGCGCCAGCTTCAGCGCCAGCCACGCGATCGCCACCGCGCTCATCCCGTCACCCAGCGCGGAAGCGGCCGCGCCCGGCAGCACCCGGCGCAGCACCGGATGGACGAGAGCCGGGTAATACGGCGAGGCGCGGGCGCGTTCGGCCAGCCGGAAGGTCCTGGGTGCCGGGGCCGGCCGGGGTGCCGGGGACGCGTCGGGCGCTGAGAGTGGATCGGGCGGGGGCGGCGGGGGCGGGTCGAGCGAGGCCGGGTCAAGCGCTTCGGTCTCTTGTGCACCTCCGGGAGGCCGGGGCTTACCCGGACGATCGCTTGTCACCTCCGGATCATCCAACCTCAACCAGGCTTGAGGTCAAATCAATTGACCTATCGTCGGAGCATGACGACCGCACGCGAGCTCCTGCTGGCCGAGCAGCGGCGCGCCGGGCTGCGGGCCGCGGCCCTCGAGCGGGAGTTCGCCGACCTGGCGCAGGCCGCGAGCGCGGCCGGGACCGACGACGAACACGATCCCGAGGGGGCCACGCTCGCGTTCGAGCGACAGCACGCCGCCGCGCTGCTTGACGCGACTCGGGCGCAGCTGGCCGCGATCGAGGCCGCGCTGCTGCGGCTGCAGGCCGGCACGTACGGGATATGCGAGCGGTGCGGCCAACCGATCGGAGACGAACGGCTGGCGGCCCGGCCGGCCGCCGTGACCTGCATCCGCTGCGCCGCGCGGGACTCGCGGTAAGGGGCGTCCCGGACCGGGCTGGCGGGATCCCTGCGGGGACGAGGCCGAGCC
This sequence comes from uncultured Actinomycetes bacterium, assembly GCA_963808315.1. Taxonomy (GTDB): domain Bacteria; phylum Actinomycetota; class Actinomycetes; order Streptosporangiales; family Streptosporangiaceae; genus Palsa-504. The sequence continues at coordinate 43,203 of CAWEFK010000004.1, forward strand.
GACGCGCCGAGGTTCCGCGCAGGATCCGGCCGGTGAGGGGGGCCGGTAGCGTTTCAGTCGGGGTACGGAAACCGTCGTATATTCCTGTGCGCCGTAGTGGCGTGTGTCCCGGTGCTTCTCTCCGGACAAGGATCATGGATGATTCTGGCTATGTGGAGGATCTTGGGGACCCCCGAGGGTGTCGCATGACCTGGGGTGCGGGTTTGTCAGCTGGCAATCCGGTCTGGCGGACAGCACAGGACCCGGGGACTTGGCGTCGCCTGGCATAATCGAACAAAATCTTGGTAGATTCAGGCTTCGTGAAGACTATTGGGGACTATGATCCACAAAAGTCCCCACCAAGCCTGAATCTCCCACGAAAAGTTCACGTCTGACCGGAACGGAAGTGATCCGGGAACACGGACGGGGCGGTGGTGACGCGTGGTGTCCCACGAGCGGCGCAGTCAGCGGATCGCGCGGGGCTGGGGCGGGTTCCCACGGACGGGCGGCTATGCTGGCCCGGTGCTGGCCATGAGCTGCCCGAGCCTGATAAGCAGGGTTGCTTCCGTGAACGGCTTCTCCAGCACGGTGATGCCTGCCGCGACGATACCCTGGGTACCCAGGAGTCCCTGGGTGTAGCCCGACATGAAGAGCACCTTTATGCCAGGGCGCAGGACGCGGATCCGCTCGGCGGCTTCCGTTCCTGACATTTGCGGCATGATGACATCGGCCAGCAGCACGTCGATGTCGTCAGGGTAGTTCGTGACGATCTCGATGGCCTCGCGGCCGCTGGCGGCGGCGAGGACGTGATGGCCGGCCCGGGACAGGATTCTCTGCGTCACCTCCCTCATCGCGGGCTCATCCTCAACGATCATGACCGTCTCGCCCGCACCTTTGGCTGGCTTCTGCTCCGCCGCCGGCTCCATCCGGACCGCTTGGCCGGTGGCCGGCAACAGGATGGTGAACGTGGTGCCGAGGCCGGGTTCTGAAGAGAGCTGCACGTAGCCGCCGGCCTGGGTAACGATCCCGTAGACGGTGACCAGCCCGAGGCCGGTTCCCTCACCCTTGGGCTTGGTGGTGAAAAACGGTTCAAAGGCGCGGTCAATGACTTCCCTGGGCATCCCGGTGCCCGTGTCACCGATTGTCATGCACGCATACTGGCCGGGCGGCACTCCTGGCTGGCTGGCCGGATGGGACGCGTCGATATCGGCGGTCGTGGTCTCCACTGTCAGCGTCCCGCCGGCCGACATGGCATCTCGGGCGTTGACGGCCAGGTTGACCAGGACCTGCTCGATCTGGCCCGGATCGGCCAGCACCGTGCACAGCTCCGGGGCCAGCTCTGTTTTCAGCTCCACCTGCTCGCCCAGGGTGCGAATAAGCAGCTTCTCGACGCTTGCGATGGCCACGTTGAGGTTCAGCGGCCGAGGCTGCACCACGTCGCGGCGGGCGAAGGCCAAGAGCTGCCGGGTGAGGTCGGCCGCGCGTCCGGCGGCGAGCCGGATCTGGTTGACATCATGGCGGACCGCCTGCCAGTCGGCCTGCGCGGCCTCCTTGGCCACCTCTTCGCCGACGAACTCGGCGTAGTTCGTGATGACAGCGAGCAGGTTATTGAAGTCATGGACCACCCCGCCGGCGAGCTGGCCCAGGCTTTCCAGCCGCTGAGACTGCTCTAGCTGCGGTTTCAGCTTGTCTGTCTCGGCCTGGTGGCTCAGCCACTCGCGCGCGGCCCGCAGTTCGAGCTGCTCGGTGACGTCGCGGACCGCGGCGATGATCAGGAGGCCGTCGTCACCAGTGTCGATCGCCGACAACAAGATCTCGGTCGGGAACGTGCTGCCATCGCGGCGGCGGCCGGAAAGCTCCACCCGGGCGCTCATCGGTCGCGGCTTGGGTTCATCCAGGTAGTGGCCGCGGTGGGCCGGGTGCCCCGCCCGCGCGGCTTCCGGAACCAGCAGCTCCACCGGCTGATCCACGAGCTCGGCGCGCCCGTACCCGAACAGGCGCTCCGCCTGCGCGTTTACCAGCAAGATCCGCCCGCTGCGGTCCACGCACACCATCGCGTCCGGCGCCCCCTCGAACAGGCCGGCGAACGAGTGGTCAGCGACCTGCACTGCAGCTCCCCCGTTGGCATCGCCAGCCGCGCCAGGCGTCAGCCACGTGGCTCGTACGGCCACGCCGGGCCGCCCCTAAGAACCGGCGCCACGCGCCTCTTCGACGCAGCTCCTAGTGATCAATAGGTCTTACCGTTATGCCCGGGTCCGACGGCAGCAGTCAGCCCCGATTGATGTGACCGCCTAGGTATATCCATCCGGACCCGCAGGCGGCGACCGTGCAGATCAAGATCGGCACGGGCCTGGACCGCCGCGGCCAGGCTGCGCAGCGATGCCCTGGCCACCGGGCCGCCGAAGGCCAGATCGCCGTCGGGCGCCACGGTCATGTTCAGCTGGAGGAAGATCAGGTCCTGGTCGGCTTGCACCGCGGCGAGCGGTCGCGCCGGCACCGGCGCTTCGGTGCTGACCAGGCCGGCCAGGATCAATTCCACGATGTCGGCCACCACCTGGATGTCGGCTTCGGCCAGGCCGGCCACGTCCGGGCAGGCATCCACCGCGAGCGGGGTGTCCAGCAGCCAGCCGGTCCGCTGTTTCAGCGACGCGGCCAGACCACACGATGACGGCGGGAAGGGCCAGAGCTCATCCTGCACGCCGCGCAGCGACCGGCTGGCCGCGTCCACTTGCTGCGCTATGACGCCGAGTTCATCGCGCTGCGCCGTCCCCGTCGCGCGGAGCGCCTCGGCCAGCTCGAGAGGCGCGGCCGCAAGCTCCTGGATCGGCCCGTCATGCAGCAAGCCGGCCAGATAACCGCGTTCCCTGGCGCGAAGCCGACGCACCATGCCGAGCAGCAGGTGCCGCGAGGCGGCTCCCCCATCGGCTCCCCCATCAGCGCCGTCCGCACCGCTGCCGTCGGCGCCGCCCTCGAGCACGTCGCGAGGGGCGGGGAATCGCATGCTGTCATCGCTCATGATCACCCTCGTGCTGTGCTACGCGTCGCCGACCAGGACTTAGTGACAATGAATAATCACTACGTCACATATAGTAACACCGAGGCGGTGGTCTGATTGTGCATGGCGAAGGCCCGAGCAGATGCCGCCTCCCCTTCCCGCCACGGCGGGTGCCGGATGGGCGAACGGAGACGGCGATGAGCGAGCACATACCCAAGCAGGGCAAGATCAGTGTTTTCCTTGTCGATGATCACGAGATCTTCCGCCGCGGCATACGGACCCTGCTCGCCCATGAACCAGACATTGACGTGGCCGGGGAGGCGGGAACCGCGGCGGCAGCCCTGGCCCAGATACCCGTGCTGCGTCCGGACGTGGCGGTTCTCGACGTGCGGTTGCCGGACGGGAACGGCATCACGGTCTGCCGGGAAATCTGCTCCGCGCTGCCCCAGACCGCTTGCCTGATGCTCACCGCTTACAACGACGATCAGGCCCTTCTCGGCGCGATCATGGCCGGCGCCGCGGGCTACGTGTCGAAGCAGACATGCGGCGCCGACCTGGTTAGTGCGCTGCGTGCGGTCGCTTCCGGGCAGTCGATACTCGACCCGCAAGCATCACGTCAGATCATGACCCGGCTGCGGGAGCGCCCGATCATCGTGGACCCGATGGCAGCGCTGTCCGAACAGGAAAAGCGGGTGCTCGAGCTGGTCAGCGAGGGGTTGACCAATCGCCAGATCGCACAGCGCATGTTCCTGGCGGAAAAGACCGTGAAGAATTACGTGTCCTCGCTGCTGACCAAGCTCGGCATGCAGCGCCGCACCCAGGCGGCCGCATTCGCTGTCCGTCACGCCGATGACTACGAAGAGTGACTAACGACCTACGCGGTCAGGGCAGGTATCGATCGATCATGGCCATGAACTTATGGATATCGAACGGCTTGGGGACGGATTCGGCAGCTCCTGCGGCTATCAGCTGGGCGATGACGTTATCGGTGTCGCTGCTGAGGACCACCACGGGGATCGCCGCCGTGGCCGGGGCGGAGGCGAGCTCGGCCAGGATGTCGCGGCCGGTCGCGTCGGGGAGGCGGTTGTCGAGCAGGATGAGAGCCGGCCGCGTGTCCACGGCGGCCCGGACGCCGTCACGGCCGGTCATCGCGACCTGAAGGTCAATCTGCGGGCGTCGCTTGAGCAGCGCTCGCACGAGGCTGATGTTGTTGTCGTCATCTTCGATGTACAGCAGGGCATGGTTCATCGGGCCTCCCTGGACAGGTCCTGAGACCGGGCGGCGGCGCAGGTGTCGAGCAGCTCGGCGAGCTCGGCGAGCTCGATGGGCTTGGTGAGGTAGGCGAACGCGCCGCCAGCCAGCAGGCGGTGGATGACGCCGCGGGAGGCGTCGGCGGACAAGACGATCACGGGAATGGCGGCGGTGGCCGGATCTGACCTAAGCTCGTTGAGGACTTCCTCTCCCTGCAGGTCGGGCAGGTGCAGGTCGAGCAGGATGACGTCGGGCAGGTCCCGGACCGCAGCGGAAAGGCCGGCCTGGCCCGATGCCGCGGACAGCAGCCCGGCGTTCGGCCTGCTCCGCAGGAACCGGGTGACCACCTCGACGTTGGCCGGGTTGTCCTCGATGTACAGAACGCGAAGGCCGGCTCCGACCGCCGGGTGCGGCCCGGCCGCGGGGGAGACTGGCGCGGGGCTGGGCTTCGGGATCTGGATCAGGTCCGGGGCCCGGGGCAGGGTGACGGTGAACGCCGCTCCGTGACCCAGGACGCTGGCGACGGTCAGGTGGCCTTGCATGGCCTCGGTGAGGGCCCGGGCCAGGGGCAGCCCGATGCCGGTGCCTTCGACCGCGGTCCGTTCGGCGCCGAGGCGCTCGAACGCGATGAAGATCCGCTCCAGGTCATCGGGCGCCAGGCCGGGCCCGGTATCGGAGACCACCATGCTGAGCTGGCCGGGGCGCGCCTCGGTGCAGGAGATCGTGACGGTGCCATCGCGGTGGTTGTACTTGACGGCGTTGGAGATCAGGTTGACCAGGACCTGGGCCAGCCGCTGCCGGTCGGCGAAGCCCGCCAGGCCCGGATGCGCGCAGTCCTGGATGATCCGGATCGAACGGGCGGCGGCGATCGGCGCCATCAGCTGGGCGCACTCCTGGATGAGCGGGCGGACCAGGACCGGCTCCAGGGACAGGCCCAGGTCACCCGATTCGATCCGGGCGATGTCGATGAGCTCGTTGATGAGCGCGAGCAGGTGCCGCCCGGCCCCGAGGATGCGCTCGACGCTGTCGCTGTCTTCCTCGCCGAGCTCGGACAGCTGCAGGAGCTGGGTAAAGCCGAGGATGGAGTTCAGCGGGGTCCGCAGCTCGTGGCTCGTGCTGGCCAGGAACGAGTTCTTCGTCTGGGTCGCCCGCATGGCGGCGTCCCTGGCGACCGTCAGCTCGGTGGCCCGGCTGGCCAGCAGCGCCTCGGCCTGGAGGTGCGACTCGCCCACGCGGCCGATCTCGTCACCGGCATGGATAATCGGCTTGAGCGGTAGTCCCTCGCCCAGTCGGCGCGCGTTCTCCGCGTTCAGGCCGACCCGGCGGGCAACGCCCGAGGTGAACAGGGCGACGCCGGCCAGCCCGGCGAGCAGCCCTAGCACCAGGCCGGCGATGTCAAGCAGCTCGATCCTGGTCTGCAGCGTGGTGAGCTTGTTGTGCTGGACCGCGACCAGGACCGTGGGACCGGCGGCCAGACTGGCGATCTGGCGGCGCAGCAGGTCCATGGTGGTCTTCCCGTTCTCCAGCGCCGGAAGGAGATTCCCCGCTCGGGTACCGCGGCTGATGGCGGTACGTAGCTGCGCTAGCTCGGACAGCTCCTGGCCCGCGGTGGCGTCCACCGCCTGCTGCTGACCGCCGTCACCGTCTAGGACGGCCGCTTCTCGCAACGATCTGCGCTCCGCGCCGATCCGGGTCAGCATGAGGGTGTAGGGGGCCAGGAAGAGCGGGTTGCGGGTCGCGGCGTAGCCGCGGACACCGGTTTCCCCGTTCACCGCGTCGGCGAGAACACGGCCGGCCGCGTCATCCAGATTGCGGGCGTAGAGGCTGATAGTGCGTTCACTGCTTTCATCGTGCTGGAGCCGCAGGTTGGCCGAGGTGAGGCCCAGCAGGGCGATCAGCGGCACCGCGACCACAATCAGGCCCTTCGCGCGCACGGGCCGGTCAAGCCACCACCGCCGGAGCCCGCGCGCCTGGATTATTCCCGGCGGCACTGACCTCTCCTCGCGTGATCTCATCTATTCCCCCGGCGTGCTCATCCATCACTAATTCGATACCAGTCGGGGTACGGTCCTTATGCCCCTTTGGTGCGGGAAGCCCCGGCGTCACCGCGCGACGCCTTCTGGTCATAGATGGCCGAGTCGAGGCGGGAAAGGGCGCTAGAGCACTTAACCGTTTACGGTCGCCTGCAACTGGTACAAGACATTCACCCTGATCTCCAATACGCGTGAGGAAAGCTTCCCCCCCTACTTCTATCGACAGTACACCCAGGGCGGCCTGGCTCTGTGTGTGCCGCAGGTTAATCGGCCAATTGACGCGAATTGCTGCCTACTATGTCAGGCCATAGCGCCATTTCAGGCTGGGTTTTCATACATAAAGTCGCGCCGCGGCGGTGATCGGCTTCTTTCCGCGGCGGGTACTCGAAGTCACTTCGCAAGGGCGCCCCTGGCTTGTCGAGGATTCCGTGTCGAAGATTCCCTGTCGCACGACCCGCACAGAGTCGCCGGTTGGGGTGCCGACCGCGGTGAATGGCCTGGGCCGAATGACCCGAGCCGAATGACTCGAACCGAATTGCCCAGGCCGAAAAGACCGGACCAAATGACCTGCCATATCCAGGGAATACGCCTCTGACGCGCGGCCCGGGAAACACGGAGAGTGGCGAGTAGTTCACCAGACGAATATGGAATGAATGCGAGAAAGAAAGAGTCATGATTCTCAGCCGGAAGTTCCGCCGAACGGCAAGATACTCCCTCAAGCGTGCGATGCGTGGCCCCACCCGCCGGTTGACCAAGATGATCACGGCGATCGTCGCGGCCCTGGCTCTGGGCGGCCTGGCCGCGGCGCTCTCGTTCAACGCGCACGCATCGACCCCTTCCACCGGGCCGCAGTGGGGCACGCTGGACAGCCAGACCAGCCACGCTGCGACCGAGGACAAGGCCGGGGTCACGATGGCCATGTTCGAGTTCAACTGGGCCAGCTTCGAGCCCACCAATGGCGGGTTCAGCGCCTCCTACCTGGCCACCATGCGGTCCGAACTGGCGGCCTACCAGGCCGCCGGACAGCACGTCACCCTGGGCCTGGGCACCCAGGAGGCGCCGTCCTGGGTGACCTCCCTGGCCAGCGGCACCTACAAGGACCAGAACGGCAACGTCTCCACCGAAGCCGACTGGGTGTTCAGCGCGGCGGTCCGCGCCGCCGCCACCACCTACTTCAACAAGATCGCCGCCGACTTCCCGCTGAGCGACTTCTGGGCGATCCGGCTCACCTCCGGCGGCGACGGCGAGATGCTCTACCCGGGCGGCGGCACCTACTGGGCCTTCAACCAGGCCGCGCTGACCGGCTCCGGGCTCGCCACCGGCATGACCCGCAACCCCGACCCGAACTGGAAGCCCGGTACCTCGGGCCTGACCCAAGCGCAGATCAGCACCTGGATGAACTGGTACGTCGGCGGCCTGGACAACGTGACCAACTTTCAGATGCAGACCCTGTCCGGGCTCGGCTTCACCGGATACTACGAGACGGTAACCCCGGGATCGGGAACCCGGCCCGACGGCCTGACCCAGACCGAGCAGGCGAACCTGTCCAACGACGGCACCACCGGTGTCGGCGCGGTCTGGAACCTGTACTATGCCTTGCTCCCGAACAAGGCCAACGTCATCGCCTACATCTCCTCCGTCGCCGACCAATCCGGTGGCAACGACCCCTGCGGGGCCGGCGACGATGTCCTGGCGCTGACCTCGGCCACGATGGACTCCTGGTCAGCGACCCGCTGGATCAGCCGGATCGCGGTCGCCGACAACCTGCTGATCGGCGGGGAGAACCCCGGCTACGGGCTGCCGTCCAGCCTGGACTCCTTCTACACCAACACCTCCTCCACCGGCATGATGGCCAGCGCTATCAAACAGGCCCTCACCTGCCACCTCACGGTCTTCTACTGGGCCCACGACCTCCATCTGTGGGACGGCACCCTGCCCTTCACCCTCTACACCAGCGACATCAGCAGCGGCGTCTAGGCTGTCTCATCGCTGCGCCCTTCCCGGACAGCTGCCGGGGAGGGCGTAGTCATGTGTGGCCGCCGCAGCAAGCACGTCAGAGCGGGCTGGAGACAGGGACCCGGCCGCGAGGCTGGTGCGGCAGGTGGCCGGTGTGGGCAGGGGCTCGGACCGCCCGGGCCGGATAATCCGGGTCGGATAGCCCCCTGAAATTGGGATCCGTTTGACTCCATTAAGTAGTGTTTAAATTACGTAGAGTAATTAGAAGCTAGACAGACTGGCTCGTTCCAAGGAGCTGTTATGCCCGCGACAAGAGACACCCCGGCCGGTACGAGCGATCCAACCGGCACCACCGGGTCAGCGGGCAGCGGACATCGCCGTCATGGTCAGCGGCCGCGATCCGGCGCTGGTCCGCACGGCCCTCCTGATGTGGGCGCGGTGGCGAGGGAGGCTGTCATCAGCTTCCTGCACGACGCATCGAAAGCCACGGCGGAGAGGGAAGCCGGACGAGCGGGCGTTATCGCGACCGACGCCGAGACCGCCGGCGGCGGGCTGGTACGCGCCGGGCCTGGTACCGCCGGGCCTGGTACCGCCGGGCCGGTCGCGGCCGAGTCGGTGGCGGTGCGCGCGGCGACCAGGAGCGTCGCGGCGCTTGATCGCATCGAGGCCGCGGCGGCCAAGGTCGAGGCAGACATCGCGGCCGCCCTCCGAGCTTACGCCGACCTGCAGGCCGGGGCCGGAGCCGCGGCGGAGGCCGCGGTAAACGCCGCGGAGTCGGCCCTGGCGTCGGCGGGCGTGGCCACCGAAGCCGAGCGGCAGGTCAAGATCAGCGTGCGCCAGGTCAGGCAGTATGTGGTGGTTACCACCGTCCTGGTCGCAGTCGTGCTCATTGTCCTCGCGCTGATCACATCCCCGGTCCATTAATAAAGTCCGCAAGACGTGCGATATGCGGGCGGGCGAAGTCAGGAAATTTATCACGATAACAGGATGCAAAGTGCTTTCAGGTTGTTCCTATTGCCATGATCAGCGGCTTTAGCACCAACTGCGAAAATTATTTGCTCATAACCCGGCTCGGTTCGATTCTTAGCACTTCGGGAATCGCGGTTCGTAAACCGTAGCCGTTATAGTGTGACTGGACGAATCCGATCCGTGACATCCGTCTCGGGGGCGGGCACGTGAACGACGGGCGCCTATCGGCTCGATCGGTGCTGGTTCGCGGTAGGAGGTTTCATGACGGTGCGCACAGACGATTCGCCGGGAAAACTCGTGACCCCGCCGCCACGGCGCCCCGGGAATCGCACAGCCGGATCGAAACTACTGGCCTCCATCGTCGACTCATCGGATGACGCCATCCTCAGCAAGACGCTGGATGGCGTCATCACGACCTGGAACAAGGCGGCGGAGCGGATTTACGGCTACCCGGCCAAGGAGATAATCGGGCGTTCCATCTCGCTCCTGATGTCGCCAGACCGTCCCGGCGAGATGGTCGAGATCCTCGACCGGATCCGCGCCGGTGAGCGCCTTGGCCCCTACGAGACCATGCGACGCAGGAAAGATGGCTCGACCATCGCAATCTCGCTTACCGTTTCGCCCATTCACGATGCGGCCGGCGGCATCATCGGCGCGTCGTCGATCGCCCGCGACATCACCGAACGGCAGCGCGTTCAGGAGCAACTACGCGCGGCGTCGGAGTACGCCCGCAGCCTGATCGAGGCCAGCCGGGACCCGCTGGTGGCGATCAGCGCGGAGGGCAAGATCACCGACGTGAACGAGGCGGCGATCCGGATGACCGGGGTGGACCGGGCACACCTGGTCGGCACGGACTTCCCGGGTTACTTCACCGAGCCTGACCTGGCCCGCGAGGGGTACCTCCGGGTTTTCGCGCAGGGCTTCGTCACCGACTACCCGCTGACCATCCGGCACACCGGCGGCAGCCTCACCGACGTGCTCTGCAACGCCTCGGTGTACAAGGACGCGGGCGGCCACGTGCTCGGCGTGCTCGCCGCCGCCCGCGACGTCACCGATTCGAGACGGCTGCTGCGGGAGCTTTCCGAAGCCAAGGCGTTCCTTGACAACATCTTGCAGAGCTCCACGAAGTACTCGATCATCGGGATGGACCTCGACTACCGCGTTCTTTCCTGGAACAAGGGGGCACGCCGCAACTATGGCTATGCGGCGGAGGAGATCGTCGGCCAAAACTCGCGCATCTTGCACACATCGCTAGACGTGGAGTCCGGTGCCGCCGACCGGCTGCTGGCGGCCGCGTTTAAGAATGACCTGGCCGAGGGGGCGTTCGAACGAGTCAGGAAGGATGGCTCCCGGTTCACCGCCAGCGTGGTCGTGACCCGCCGCGACGACGCCATGGGACACCCGATCGGATTCCTGCTGATGAGCGAAGATGTCTCCGAGAAGAAGCTGGCCGAGGACCAGCTCCGGGCGGCGTCGGAGTACGGCCGCAGCCTGATCGAGGCCAGCCCAGACCCGCTGGTGACGATCAGCGCGGAGGGCAAGATCACCGACGTGAACGAGGCGACGGTGCGGGTGACCGGGGTGCAGCGAGGGGCGCTGGTCGGCACCGACTTCTCGGACTATTTCACGGAGCCTGACCTGGCTCGCGAGGGTTACCGCCAGGTGTTCGCGCGGGGCTCCGTCACCGACTACCCGCTGACCATTCGGCACACCGGCGGCGAGCTGACCGACGTGCTCTACAACGCCTCGGTGTACAAGGACGCGGGCGGCCACGTGCTCGGCGTGTTCGCCGCCGCCCGTGACGTCACCGCCCAGAAACGGGCCGAGAGTGAACTGGCCCAGCAGCGCGCACGGGAACTCGACCGGCTGGCCGACCTCGAGCGCTTCCAGAAGCTCACCGTCGGACGGGAGCTGCGCATGATCGAGCTCAAAAAGGAGATCGAGGGCCTGCGGGCCGCGGCTGGAGGTAGCTGACGGATGGGCGCGGTCGAGCAGGCCGGAATGGCCTCTGGTTATCTACTCAGTCCAGCGGATCAAGCCCAGGTCACCCTTAACCTCCTCGAAGACTTCGCCGAGGAGGGGGAACAGCTCAGGGACACGCAGCTCGCCGTCCTCAACATCCTCGAGGACGCGACCAGCGACCGCCTCGGGGCTGAAGCGGCGGCGAAGGCGAGCCTCAACATCCTCGAGGACCTTAACGACGCCCAGGCGCAGATCCGGACGCTCAACGTAGAGCTCGAGGCGCGGGTCGAGCGGCGGACGGCTGAGCTGATGGTGGCGAACAAGAACCTGGAGGCGTTCACCTATTCGGTCGCCCACGACCTGCGTTCGCCGTTGCGCGCGTTGAGCGGGTACGGCGAAGCGCTGATGGAGGACTACGGCGACTGTCTCGACGAAACCGGGCACTGGTTCATCGAGAGGATCCAGGCGGCCGCCGAGCGGATGAGCGCACTGATCGATGACCTGCTGCTCCTGGCCCAGGTATCGCGCGCGGAAATAAGCCCCGGACCGATCGATCTCAGCGCGGAGGTCGCCGCCATCGCCGCTGAGCTGCGAGCCCACGAGCCAGGACGCCGGGTCCGGTTCGCCATCGCTGACGGCGTCCGGGTCACCGCGGATCGCGTCCTCATCCGCACCGTGCTGCAGAACCTGGTGGAAAACGCCTGGAAATTCACGGCCAGGCGCGAGGACGCCACCATCGAGTTCGGCACCACCGCAGGCGAGGACGACCAGGTCAGCTGTTTTGTGCGCGACAACGGGGCCGGCTTCGATCCCGCCTTCATAGGCAAGCTATTCCAGCCGTTCCAGCGGCTGCATTCGGCGGCCGACTTCCCCGGCACCGGCATCGGCCTGGCCAGCGTCCAGCGGATCGTCGAGCGCCACGGCGGCCGCGTCTGGGCCGAGGGCGCCGTGGACCGCGGCGCCACCTTCTATTTCACCCTGAACGCGGAGCAAGGCACGATCGCGCCCGCCCATCCTGTTATTACTTTAAGTTATTGCTAAAATACAAAATGTCATATCGGTGCCACCCCGATGCGGACGCGCAGCGGCGACCGCGGGGTCCTGCTTGGAGAAGTACGGGGGTCTCGGTGCGGAAGGCCGCGGTTACGCCGATCGGATCGTCGCCATCAGTGAGCAGATTCTGCTTCGAAAGGTTGAGCGCATGGCTAACACGGTCCTGACGAGCTTCACGGACGGTGCGGTGGGTCCAACTCTGGACAAGGCGCCCACCGGGATTCCAGGGCTGGACCAGATCACCCAGGGCGGTCTGCCGCTGGGCCGGGTGACGCTGGTGGCGGGCAGCGCGGGAGCCGGCAAGACGCTGCTCGGGTTGAACTTCCTCGTCGCCGGGGCCCGCCAGTATGGTGAGCCCGGCGTGCTCATGACCTTCGAGGAGTCGGCGCCCAAGGTTGCCCTCAACGTGCGATCGCTCGGGTTCGACCTCGACGAGCTTCAGCGCAACGGGCTGCTCGTGGTGCTCGCGTTCCGCGTGGACCCGCCCGAAATGGTGGCGGCGGGAGAGTTCGACTTCGAACCGCTCTTCGCGATTCTCGACGACGCGATCAGGCGGGTGGGCGCCAGGCGCGTCGTGCTTGACACCATCGAGGTGCTGTTCGGCGCGTTCGGCGACGACGCGATCGTGCGGTCGGAGCTCAGCCGCCTGGTGCGCTGGCTCGAGGACCGGAACGTTACCGTCGTCCTGACCGGAGAGCGGGGCAACGGCCCCGGTCTCACCAGGCACGGGATCGAGGAGTACGTCACCGACTGCGTGATCGTGCTCGACCACCGGGTCAGCGCGGAGATCTCCACCCGTCGCCTCCGCGTGGTCAAGTACCGCGGGTCGACGCACGGCACCAACGAATACCCCTTCCTGATCTCCGCGCGTGGCGTCACCGTGCTGCCGATCACGTCGGTCGCGCTCAACTACGGGGCCTCCGAAGAGCGGGTCCCGACGGGCATCCCGCGCCTGGACCACATGCTGGGCGGCGGCATGTTCCGGGGGTCGACCCTCATGGTAAGCGGGGACGCGGGCACGGGTAAGACCTCGCTCGGCGCACACGTGGCGAATGCGGCCTGCGCGCGCGGTGAGCAGGCGCTGATGGTCTCGCTCGAGGAATCGCCGGAACAGGTGCTGCGCAATATGCGCTCCATCGGGCTCGACCTGCGGCCGTGGGTCGAGGCGGGCTTGCTGCGCATGTGGTCGGCGCGGCCGTCCGCGTACGGGCTCGAGACCCATCTGGCGATTTTCGCCGAGCTGATCGAGGAGATGACGCCGTCGGTGGCCGTGATCGACGGGATCGCGAGCCTGTCCAACGGGATCCCGAACACCGAGGTGAACGCCGAGGTCATCTCCATCGTGGCCCGCAAGGTCGACCTGCTCAAGAGCCGGGGGATCACGAGCGTGATCACGACGCTCGGTCAGGGGGAAGACGTGAGCACGGTGACCATGTCATCGATAGTGGACACCTGGCTGCTGCTGCGTAACACCGAGACCAACGGCGAACGCAACCGGCTGCTGTTCGTGCTGAAGTCGCGAGGTTCGTCGCACTCGAATCAGGTGCGGGAGTTCGTCCTCACCGATCACGGGGTCGAACTGGTCGATGTGTATGTCGGTGCGGCGGGGGTGCTGACAGGCTCGGCCCGCGTGACCCAGCAGGCCGCCGAGCGCGACGAAGAACTGCGGATGGCTGAGGAGCTGGCCCACCGCCGGCGTGAGCTGCACCGCAGCGTCATCGAGCGCGAGGCCCACCTGGTGGCCGTGCAGGACCAACTCGACGCCGAGCGGACGGAGATCGCCCGGATCGACCTTCGCGAAAGCCACCAGGTTGCCGATGCCCAGGAGGACCGGTCGACGATGGCGACGCTACGCTGGGCCGACGCCGTGCAGCACAACGGAGAGCCGCTATGAGCGAGCCTGACCCCGGCGCGGAAGGGACCGGTGCCGATCACGCCGGCCCGGGCGAGCAATGGGATCTGTGCCTGTACGTGACCGACGAGTCGCCCAAGTGCATGCGGGCGATCGAAAATCTGCGGCGTGCCTGTGAGGAGCACTTGGCGGGCCACTACCAGATCGAGATAGTGGACCTGCTCGACAACCCGCGTCGAGCCGCCGACGACCAGATCCTCGCCGTGCCCACGGTGGTCAGGAGGTTCCCGATGCCGGTTCGCAAGCTTGTCGGTGACCTCTCCGATGACGACCGTCTCCTCCTCGGACTACAGCTTCGACCGCCGGGAAGTCAGCGTGATGACCGGTAGCACGGCCGGTGACCGGTGGGTCCTGACCCTGTACGTCACGGGCGCGTCCGCAGTCTCCATCCATGCCATCGAGACCGTGCGCCGTGTCTGCGACGAAGAGCTCGGGGGCCATGTGGAGCTGGATGTCATCGACGTGCGCCAGCAGCCCGCGCTGGCCGCGCGCGACCAGATCGTGGCGGTGCCGACGCTGATCAGGCGCTTTCCCGGACCGCAGCGCCGGGTCGTCGGCGACCTGTCCGACCCTTCCTCGATACGGCTCGCGCTTGACATCCACCCCGCCGGAATTAGCGGCGAAAACGCCGGCTCCGACGAGTGATGACGTGATCAGATCGCCAGCTCCGAAGGCCACGGGTCCAAACCGTCCGGTCGCGGGTCCGCCCGGGGAAAGACGCCAGGAGGAGGACCGCTCCGAGCTAGCCGAAGTGCGGGCCCAGCTGCGCGAGTTGCAGCAGACGATGGAGGCGATCAGGACCGGTGGCGTCGACTCGCTGATCATCGGTCCGCCAGGACAGGAACAGGTCTACGCCCTCGCGACCGCCGACCGCTCCTACCGGCTCATCATCGAGGCGATGAACGAAGGCACCGCCATCGTCTCCGCCCGCGGGATAATCCTCGACGCGAACCCGCGGCTCGGCTCGATGACCGGCCAGGACACCTCGGAACTTATCGGGACCCCGGTGCTTGACCTGATCCCGGACGCGCACCGTCCCGCATTCGCCCGGCTGCTCGATCTCGGCGCGGGCGACAGCGCGCGCGGCGAAGTGGATCTGACCGGAGCTGGTGGCACGACCGTTCCTGTCCTGCTGGCGGTCAGCGGATTCGATCTCGACGGGATGCTCCTGCGGTGCCTGGTCCTCACCGATCTCACCGCGCAGCGCACCGCGGAGAGACAGGTGCGCGCGCTCACCGGCGAGCTCGAGGACCGCGTCAGGCGGCGCACGGCCGAACTTGAGCGCTCGAACAAGCACCTGCAGGCGTTCACCTACTCGGTCGCCCATGACCTGAGCACTCCGCTGCGCGGGCTGAGCGGATTCAGCGAGGCACTGCTCGAAGATTACAGCGAGCTTCTCGGCGAGACCGGCCGCGGCTACGCCGAACGCATCAAGGCGGCGAGCCAGCGGATGGCAACGGTCATCGACGATCTGCTGCGCCTGTCAGAGGTGTCGCGGGCCGGCCTGACCCTCGTACCGGTCGATCTCAGCGCGGAGGTCGTCGCGATCGCCGGCCGCTTGCGAGCCCGTGATCCCGGCCGACGGGTCAGCTTCGCCATCCAGGACGGCGTCTGGACGACCGCGGATCGTATTCTCATCCGCGCCGTGCTCGAGAGCCTGGTCGAGAACGCCTGGAAGTTCACCGTCAGGCGCGCCGACGCCAGCATCGAGTTCGGCGCCACCACTACGAGCGGTGAGGCTCCAGCCTACTGTTATGTGCGCGACAACGGGGCCGGCTTCGACCCCGCCTATGTCGACAAGCTGTTCCAGCCGTTCCAGCGGCTCCATTCGGCGGCCGACTTCCCCGGCACCGGCATCGGCCTGGCCAGCGTCCAGCGGATCGTCGAGCGCCACGGCGGCCACGCCTGGGCCGAGGGCGCCGTGGACCGCGGCGCCACCTTCTATTTCACCCTGAACGCGAAGAAAGCCGATGATGACGCACCCCTCCTGCGACTTTTAGTAACTGATAGAATACAAATCGTGACACTACCCGCATCGCTGGCACCGATCCCCGACGCCGCTTTCGTCGCGCTCCTGGAGGCGGTTCCTGACGCGATGGTGTGCCTAGCCGCTGACGGCCGGGTCGTCCTGGTCAACACCGAGGCGGAACGGCTGTTCGGCTACCAGCGCGAGGAACTTATCGGCCAGCCGGTCGAGATCCTGGTCCCAGAAGCGGCCCGCACCGTACACCAGGCGCATCGGGCCGGCTACGTCGCCGAACCGCGGCACCGGCCGATGGGCGCGGGCATGCCACTCGCCGGGCGCCGTCGCGATGCGAGCACCTTCCCGGCCGAGATCACCTTGTCCACGATCGACACCGATGAAGGCATCCTCGTCGCCGCGGCCATCCGGGACGTCACCGCCAAGCTTCGGATGACGGCCCTCGAGCGTTCCAGCCAGAGCATGGAGGCTTTCATTTATACGGTTTCGCACGACTTGCGCGCCCCGCTGCGGGCGCTCAGCGGTTACAGCGAGGTCCTGCTCGAGGAGTACGGGGAGGTTCTTGACGAAGACGGCCGCGGGTACGCCGAGCGAATCGTCGCCGTCAGCGTGCAGATGGGGCAGCGGATCGATTTCCTGGTGGAGCTCTCACGCCTCTCGCGGGCCGAGTTGCAGCTGCAACCGGTTGATCTCGGCGGGGAGGCGGCCCGGATCGCCGCGGAACTCCAGAACGCGGAACCGGACCGGCACGTCTGTTTCACTATCGCCCAGCCGGTCCAGGTCCAGGCGGACCGCCGGGGAATCCGGACGGTCCTGCACAACCTGCTGGAGAACGCCTGGAAGTTCACGTCCGGCCGGGACGACGCGACGGTCGAGTTCGGGACAGTGCCGAGCGGGGACGCTGCCGTGTGCTGTTACGTGCGCGACAATGGCGCCGGCTTCGATTCCGCCCATGCGGACAAGCTGTTCCAGCCGTTCCAGCGGCTGCACGCGGAGCGCGACTTCCCGGGCGCCGGGACCGGCCTGGCCACCGTGCGGCAGATCGTGGAACGCCACGGTGGCCAGATCCGGGCCGAAAGCGCCGTCGGGGCGGGCGCGACTTTCTACTTCACCTTGGACGGGAAGGTAAGCGCATGAGCAACCCAATTATCTTGCTGGTGGAGGACAACCCAGACGACGAGGCGCTGACGCTGCGGGCCTTCAAGAAAAGCAACGTCCACAACGAGGTCGTCGTGGTGCGAGACGGCGCGGAGGCTCTGGCGTACCTCTTCCCCGGGGATGACGGGGGCGACGGGGGTGACCCGCCGTACCCGGCTCTCATCCTCCTCGACCTGAACCTCCCGAAGGTCGGCGGGCTCGAGGTGTTGCACAGAATGCGAGCCGATGAGCGGACGCGGCTGATCCCGGTGGTCGTGCTGACCAGTTCCAAACTGGAAGAGGACATCCTGGACAGCTACCGCAACGGCGCCAATGCGTACGTGCGAAAGCCGGTCAAGTTCTCCGACTTCACCGCGGCGGTTAACGCCCTCGGCGTGTTCTGGCTGCTCATGAACGAGCCCGTACCCGTCCGCGGGACGAAATCGGATTGAGGTAGGCCACCATGAGCGACGAGCCTCAGCGCGACCAGCCGGAACCGGGCCAGCCGGAGACGATCACCATTCCGGCCCAGGCGATCGCCGCGACCGCAAGCGAGGCGACCTCGGCGGGACGCCACGCACGCATCCTGATCCTGGAAGACGAAGCCTGGGACGCCGAGCTGGCCCAGCGCCTGCTGACCGGTGCGGGCCTGAGCCTCGCCGCCTTCGTCGTGGACACCAAGGCGTCGTTCATCGAGCAGCTGGCCGCCTTCCGGCCCGACATCATCCTGTCCGACTACCACCTGCCCGGCTTTACCGGCCGGGACGCTCTCCAGATCGCTCAGGAACTCTACCCGGACATACCGTTCATCATCTGGTCCGGTGTGCTCGGCGACGAAGCAGCGGTCGAACTCATCAAGCAGGGCGCCACCGACTATGTCCTGAAGGACCGGCCCGCGCGCCTGCCCACCGTCATCCTGCGCGCGCTGGACGAGGTCGAGAAGCGGGCCCGGCTAGCCGAGCTCGAGGACCACCTCCAGGAGGCCCAGCGGCTGGCTAGCCTCGGCCAGCTGGCCGCGGCCGAGCAGGCGATGAGCCAAGTCCGCCGGCTGCTCGCCTCCGCCCGCGGCGAGGAAACCGCGGTCCGCGGCGAAGAAATAACCGCCCGCGGCGAGGAAATAGCCGCAGAACCTTGATCCTGAGGGACCGACAGCCGGACTGACTACCGACACCGGGGCACGGCACAACCAAGGTGACCGGACCGGGGCCACGGCACAACCAAGGGGACAGGTACATGCGCGCAGCGGAAAGCCATCACGACGTCGCCGGTCACTACGGCGGGACCTCGGCTCGCTGGCGCCGGGCGGCCCGGGTGGCGGCTCTCGCGGCGGTGCCACTGGCGGTCTGCGTGGCCACCGCGGTGCCCGCCTCGGCCGCGGGTGGCTACACCGTCACCACCACCATCGGAGTCGGCAACGGCCCGGACGGAGTCGCGGTGGACCCGGTGACCCACACCGCCTACGTGACCGACATCGACGATGACACGGTGTCGGTGATCGACGAGGCGAGCGCGACCACGACCGGCACCATCGGTGTGGGCGGTGGCCCCTTCTCGGTGGCGGTGGACCCCATGGCCCACACCGCGTACGTGACCAACGGGGGCAACGGCACGGTCTCGGTCATCGACGAGGCGACAAGCACCGTGACCGCCACCATCGACGTCGGTTCCGGCACCGGCCCGGACGGGGTGGCGGTCGATCCCACCGCCCACGCCGTCTACGTGGCCAACGGAGGCAACGGAACGGTCTCGGTCATCGACGAGACCACCGGCACCATCACCGCCACCATCGACGTCGGCGCCGACCCCGACGGGGTCGCGGTCGACCCCACCGCCCACGCCGTCTACGTGGCTAACGGGGGCAACGGTGGTGACGGCACGGTCTCGGTCATCGACGAGACCACCGGCACCGTCACCGCCACCATCGACGTCGGCGCCGACCCGTCCGGGGTCGCGGTCGACCCCACCGCCCGCGCCGTCTACGTGGCCAACGCGGGCACCAGCACGGTCTCGGTCATCGACGAGACCACCGGCACCATCACCGCCACCATCGACGTCGGCGCCGACCCGTCCGGGGTGGCGGTCGATCCCACCGCCCACACCGTCTACGTGGCCAACCTCGGCGGCACCGTGTCGGTGATCGACGGAACGGCGGGCACCGTGGCCGCCACCCTACCGGTGGGCTCCGACCCGGACGGGGTGGCGGTGGACCCAACGTCGCACACCGCTTACGTGGCCAACGAGGGTGCCAACTCGGTGGCGGTGATCGGCGTGGCCCGGCCGGCTCCCGTCACCACGGTGACCTCGTCGCGGAACCCGAGCACCTTCGGCGGGAGCGTCACCTTCACCGCGACGGTCGGCCCGGCCGACGGCGGCACCGTGACGTTCAGCCACGGCGCCAAGGTGCTGTGCCGCGCCGTGTCCCTGACCCAGCTCAGCGGGCTCACCTACCACGCCACCTGCACCACAGGCGCGCTGCCGGGCGGCCGCGATACGATCACCGCCGCCTATCCCGGTGACGCCGGCTACGCCCCGTCCACCGGCCGGCTCGCGCAGACCGTCATGCGGGCCCCGACCGCGCTGACCGCGAGCATCGGCATCAGCCCGCGAGTGGGCGTCACCCTCAGCGCGACCCTGACCACGTCCGGCCGCCCGCTCAGCGGACTGCCGGTGTCGTTCAGCTCCGGACCCACCCACCTGTGCACCCCGCACACCACCACCCGCGGCGTGGCCAGCTGCGTGCTCACCGGACCCCAGATCCGCCTGGCCGAACAGGACCATGATCCCATCCTCGCCAGCTACCCAGGAAATACCAGCTACCAGCCATCGTGGTCCACGACGCCCCTGGTCGTCCCGTAAGCCAGCGGCATTCGGTCGCATCCGGCCGCTGGTCGCCGGCCTGGTGGCGGCCGGGCTGATGGCCCTGACCATCCCCATCCTCGGCGGGGACTCGGCCGGCACCGGCGTCACCTGGTCCGGTGAGCAGCCGGTCATCTTCGGCACGCTGGACACCCAGCCGGGTACCGCGGCGGCCGAGGACCGGGCGGGCGTCACCATGGCTATGTTCGAGCTGAACTGGGCGAGCTTCGAACCCAGGCCCGGCGTCGTGTCCGCCTCCTACCTGGTCACCATGAAGTCCGAGCTGGCCGTCTACCAGGCCGCCGGCCAGCGCGTCACCCTCGGCCTGGGCCTGCAGGAGCCCCCGTCATGGGTCTTCAAGCTGGCCGACAGCACCTACACCGACCAGGACGGCAACTCCTCCACCGAGGCGGACTTCGTGTTCAGCCAGGCCGTCCGCTCCGCCGCCGCCGCCTACCTGTCCCTGGTCGCCGCCAGCTTGCCGCTGGCCGATTTCTGGGCCATCCGGCTCACCTCCGGCGGCGACGGCGAGATGCTCTACCCGGGCGGCGGCACCTACTGGGCCTTCAACCGGGCCGCGCTGACCGGCTCCGGGCTCGCCGTCGGCCTGACCCGCAACCCCGACCCGAACTGGCGGCCCGGACAACCGGGCCTGACCCAGGCGCAGCTCGACCGCTGGGTCACCTGGTACGTCGGCGGCCTGGACAGCGTGACCAGCTGGCAGATGCAGACCCTGTCCCGGCTCGGCTTCACCGGATACTACGAGACGGTGACCCCGGGCTCTGGCACCCGGCCCGACGTGCTGGCGCAGACCGAGCAGCAGAACCTGTCCGACGACGGGACCACCAGCGTCGGCGCGGTCTGGGACCGCTACTACGCCATGCTCCCGGACAAGACCAACGTCATCGCCTACATCTCCTCCGTCGCCGACGGATCGGGTGACAACGACTCCTGCCGGGCTGAAGACACGTCGCTGGCCCTGACCGACGCCACCCTGGACTCCTGGTCCGCCACCCGCTGGATCAGCCGCATCGCCCGCCAGTACGGCCTGCCCGTCGGCGGCGAGAACCCCGGCTACGGCATGCCCGCCAGCCTGAACGCCGTCTACGCCGACACCGCGCCGGCCGGCATGATGGCCACCGCGATCCAGCAGGCCCGCACGTGCGGGTTCACCGTCTTCTACTGGGCTCACGACGCCCAGCTGTGGGACGGCACGATCCCCTTCTCCCGGTACGCCGGAATAATTGCCGGATAAGTCTTATCATACCTTAAATTGCCCCAGTTACACCCTTTATGCGCGCGTTCATGGCAATTACATGAGTAATTCTTTAACCGCCCATTTAATCCGTAACTGATTTGCCGCGGTGGCCTTTTATAACGTAGTTTTGGAAAAAATAGATCCACAGCTGGCGCAGTTTTTTTGGGAAAGGCTAACGTGGCGGATACGATCCTGACGGATTTGACGGATTCCCCCGTGAGGCCGGCCCTGTCCAGGGCGCACGGCCAGCCCGGCGTACTGCTGACCTTCGAGGCGCCGGCCGCCAAGGTCGCCGTCAGCATGCGCTCGCGTGACCAGACCGTCGTGCCGACGATGTGTAAGTGATGGCCCGATCATCGGCGGCCGAGAATGGCGCGGACGCGGCCGAGATCGCCGAACTGCGGGCGCAGCTGCGCGAGGCGCGCGAGACGATCGAGGCGATCCGGAGCGGTGGTGTCGACTCACTGGTGATCGGGCCGCCCGGACAGGAGCAGGTCTATACCCTCGCCAGCGCCGACCGCACCTACCGGCTCATCGTGGGGGCGATGGGCGAAGGCGCCGCCACCGTCTCCTCCCGGGGGATCATCCTGGTGGCCAATCCGCGGCTAAGCCTGATGACCGGGCAGCCAACGGCGCAGCTGACCGGCACCTCGGTGCATAGCCTGGTCACCGCGGCCAGCCGCCCCGAACTCGCCCGGCTGCTCGAGGTCGGGCCCGGTGGCAGCACCCGGGGCGAGGTCGAGCTGACCGGACCCGACGGCACCACCATGCCCGTCCTGCTGGCGGTCGGCGGCTTCGACCTCGACGGCATGCTGCTGCGCTGCCTGGTGTTGACCGATCTCACCGCGCAGCGCGCGGCGGAGGACCGGTCGGACGCGGCGCTCGAGGCGTTGCGCGAGCAGGACACCTTTCTGGAGCAGGCCCAGGAGCTGCTCGGGATGGGCTGGTGGAAGCTGGACCCGGTGCGAGAAGGCCGCCTGGCCTGGTCCGCGGCGACCTACCGGATCTTCGGGCAGGCCGAGGCCGAGTTCGACCGGACGATGGAGACCTACCTGAGGCTCATCCACCCGGACGACAGGCCGGCGGTCACGGCCGCGATCACCTCGGCGCTGGCGGGCAGCAACGCCCCCTACCAGGTCGAGCACCGGATCGTACGGCCCGACGGTTCGGTCCGGTGGGTGCAGGCGAGCGGGGTGGTGGAGCGGGACGAGCAGGGCGCCCGACGGATGCTGGGGATCTGCCAGGACATCACCGAGCGGCGGCGGATCGAGGACGAGAATCGGGCCGCAGCCGCCTACAACCGGAGCCTGATCGAGGCCAGCCCGGACCCGCTGGTCGTGATCGACCCCGCCGGTGCGATCACCGACGTCAACAGCGCCGCCGAGCGGGCGACCGGGTACCGCCGGGCTGACCTGCTGGGCGCCGAGTTCAGCGACTACTTCACCGAACCGGGCACGGCGCGCGCCGTGTACCTGCAGGCGTTCCGCGGCGACGACGTGCGCGACTCCCCCTTGGAGTTGCGTCATCGCGACGGGCACACCACCTCGGTGCTCTACAACGCCTCGGTCTACCGTGACCTGTCTGGGCGCGCGCTCGGCGTCCTCGCCGCCGCCCGCGACATCACCCAGATCAAGCGCGCGCAGACGGCCTTGCGCGAATCGGAGGAGTGGCTCCGCGCCGTCTTCGACCACGCACCGGTCGGCATCCAGGAGGTGTCGCCCAGTGGCGAGTTCGTCCGGGTCAATCGGCGGTTCTGCCAGATCACCGGCTACAGCGCCGCCGAACTGCGATCCCGGCGGCTTCAGGACGTCACCCATCCCGACGATCTCGACGCCAACCTGGCCTGGCTGCGCCGTCTGGGCTCCGGCGAGATCGATACCGATTCGGTCGAGAAGCGGTACCTGCGCAAGGACGGTGAGGTCGTCTGGGCCGAGGTAAGTTACGCCGTGGTCCGCGATCCGGATGGCCACCCGACGCTGATCGTCGGGGTGGTACGCGACCTCACCGCGCAGCGCGTCGCCGAAGCCAAGGTCCGGGCGCTGAACGCCGGACTCGAGGCACGCGTCGTGCAGCGCACGGCCGAACTGGAGCAGGCGAACAGCAACCTGGAGGCGTTCAGCTACTCGGTCTCCCATGACCTGCGGGCCCCGCTGCGGACGTTGAGCGGATACAGCGGGGTGCTGCTCGAGGACTACAGCGACCGCCTCGACGAGACCGGCCGTGGCTATCTCGGCCGGATCCAGGCGGCGAGCGAGCGGATGGCCGGACTCATCGATGACCAGCTGCAACTGTCGCGCGTCTCACGCGCCCAGATGAACCTGGTCCCGGTCGACCTGTCCGCCGAGGCCGCCGCCCTCGCCGGCGAGCTTCAGTTCCGCGACCCCGGCCGCCGGGTCCGGTTCACCATCGGTGACGGCGTCCTGGTGCTGGCGGATCGCGGGCTGATCCGCACCGTGGTCCAGAACCTGATGGAAAACGCCTGGAAGTTCACGGCCAAGAGCGACGATGTCGGCATCGAGTTCGGCGGCACGCTGGCCGAGGACGGCCGGGTCTGCTGCTACGTCCGCGACAACGGAGCCGGCTTCGACCCGGCCTACGCGGCCAAGCTGTTCAAGCCCTTCGAGCGGCTGCACGCGGCCAGCGACTTCCCCGGCACCGGCATCGGCCTGGCCAGCGTGGCGCGGATCGTCGAGCGTCACGGCGGGCGCGTCTGGGCGGACGGCTCCGTCGGCGGCGGCGCCACCTTCTCCTTCACCCTCGCCGCCGCGGCAGGGGCGCCGTGACGGGCGGGCTGGCGCTCGCGGCCCCGCCCCCGGCCGGGCCTGATGGCCCGGACGGCACCGCTGGCCCGGACGGCACCGCTGGCCCGGACGGCACCGCTGGCCCGGACGGCACAGCTGGCCCGGATAGCACCGCGGCGCGCACCGAACGGGCGCTGAATGCGATCATCATCGCGGGGGCCCTGCTGTGCGCCGCCGTGGGCCTGGCCGTCATGGTGGCCTGGTGGGCGCGGGCCACGGTGGTGCTGCGCTGGGGCAGCAAGAATCCGATGTCGTTCAATACCGCGCTGGCCTTCGCGGTGACCGGGGCCGCGCTCGTCGCGCTGGCCCGGGGCGCCCAGGGCGGCACTGGCCGCGGGCCTGTTCGACGCGGTCCTCGGCGCGGCGGTGCTGGCCGAGTACGCCCTCGACCGCAGTTTCGGCATCGATCAGCTGCTCGTGAAGGCCTACTATCGTCGGGCCGCACGATGTGCCCGGGAGGATGGCGATCAATACCGCGGTTTGCCTGACCCTGGTCGGCGCGGGCCTGCTGGTGCGGGGCCCATGGCGCCGCCGCCGGCGGTCCGCCGCGCTGGCCACGGCAGGATCCGTCATCGGCGTGATCGGCGGCATAGCGACCTTCGGGTACGCCACCGGCAACCCGACGGCTTACGGGTGGTCGCAGGTGACCGCGATGGCCCTGCTCACCGCCTTGACCATGCTCGACGCTGTCCGTCACCCTGCTCACCGCGGCCTGGCAGGACTCCCGGGCGCGGCAGGCGGGCCTGCCCGGGTGGCTCCCGGTGCCGGCCGGTACGACGGCTCTCGGTCTGGCCATCTGGCTGGCCATCGACGGGCCGGGCCGTGGCCGCGGGGCGTATCTCCGCGGTCACCTTCACCATCGCCGCCAGTGTCCTCGGGCTGGTCCTGGCGGGCTCGGCGGCGCTGGTGGTCTGGCTGGCGCAGCAGGCGGAGGGGCGGCGCCGGGTGGCGGTGGCCACCGCCACCCGGCGGGCCGAGGCCGAGAGAGCGGCGCGGGAAGGTGAGCACCGGCTGTTCCAGTTCCTGGACGCCATGCCGGTCGGAGTGTTTATCGCGTCGCCGGGCGGCCGGCCCTACTACGCCAATGACGAGGCCAAACGCCTGCTGGGCCGGGGCGTCGCCCCGGACATCGGCGCCGATGAGCTGGCCGAAATACAGTGTTTTCCTGGCCGGCACGGGCCGGCCGTACCCGACTGAGAAGCCTGCCCATCGTCCGGGCCCTCCGTGGCCACCGACGCACGATGACGACATGGAGATCCACAGGCCGGATGGCGCCGTGATCCCCCTGGAGGTCTGGGGGCGCCCGGTATACGGCGCTGGCGGCGAGGTCGACTACGCCATGGCCGCGTTCGCTGATATGTCCGAGCGTCATGCCCGGGAAAAGATCATCACGGGCCAGGCCGCGCTGATCGAACTGGCTCACGACGCGATCTTCGTCCGGGATTTGGCCGGGCAGATCACGTACTGGAACGCAGGCGCCGAGCACACCTACGGCTTCACCCGCGCCGAGGCGATGGGGCGCACTTCCCACGACCTGCTCCGCACGCAGTTCCCCGAGCCGCTCGCCGGTATCGAGGCCACCGCGACGCAGCGCGGCCGCTGGGACGGCGAGCTGACTCACCGGTGCGCCGACGGGCGGACCATCATCGTGGAAAGCCGCTGGGCGGCACAGCGCGGGCCCGGCGGATCCCTGCTGGGATTCCTGGAGATCAACCGGGACATCACCGCCCGTAAAGACGCCGAACGCGAGATCCGGGAGCGAGGAGATCCGCCCTGAACACTATCCTGGAACAGCGGGTGCAGCAGCGCACCGTGCACCTGGAGCGGGCCAACAAGCAACCTGGCCGCCTTCACCTACTCGGCCGCCCACGACCTGCGCACCCCGCTGCGCGGGATCAGCGGGTTCGCCGAAGTCCTGGTCGAGGAGTACGGCGACCGGCTCGACGACACAGGACGCGGGTACGCCAGGCGAATCCAGGCGGCCAGCGAGCAGATGGCCGCCGTGCTCGACGACCTGCTGAACCTGTCACGGGTGTCACGCGCCGAGATGAACCTCCAGGACGTCGACCTCAGCGCCGAGGTCACCGCCATCTGCGGCCAGCTCCGCGCCGGTGACCCCAGCCGCCGGGTCCAGGTGACCGTGGAAGAAGGCGTCCGGGCCACCGCGGACCGCCCCCTGATCCGGACCGTGCTGGAGCAGCTGCTGGGCAATGCCTGGAAGTTCACCGCTGGCCGCGAACACGCCACCATCGAGTTCGCCACCACGCCCGTCGGCGAGCCCCCCTCTGCTGCTATGTGCGCGACAACGGGGCCGGCTTCGACCCCGCCTACGCGGGCAAGCTGTTCCAGCCGTTTCAGCGGCTCCACGACGCCACGCGAGTTCCCCGGCACCGGCATGGGCCTGGCCCTCGTCCAGCGCATCATCGACCGCCACGGCGGGCGGACCTGGGTCGAAGGCGCGGTCGGCGATGGCGCCACCGTCTACTTCACCCTGCACGCGGCCAGCAACTCGGTGAATGGCGTACCGGGGGCACGCACCACGGACCGTTCGGAAAGAAAATTTCACGGCCGAACGGGCCGTGGTATCACCGGCCGGCCAGCTGAGACCGGGGCTGGCTAAGAATCAGGGAGGACTGTGATGACGGCCGACCGGCTGACCCGGCTGATGCGCGAGCTGGAAGGGTGGCGGGCGTGCTGGTGATGTCGCCGCATCTCGATGACGCCGTGTTGTCCTGCGGGGCCCTGCTGGCCCGGCTCGCGGCCAGGCAGCGCATCACGGTGGCGACAGTGTTCACGGCGGCCGCGCCGCGGCCGTGGTCCTTGCCCGCCCGCAAGCAGCTGCGCGCGCTCGGCGGGGCCGACGCCGAGGACTTCTTCGCGCAGCGGCGGGCCGAGGACACGGACGTCCTGGCGGCCATGGGCGCCGCGCCGGTCCACCTGGGGTTCCGGGACGCCTTGTTCCGCCGGGGGCCGCGGTGGCCGGCCTACCCGACCTTCCGCTTCGATGCCGCCCGCGGCCGGGTCGCGTCCTGCGACGCCGGGCTGGCCGCCGAGGTGAGCGCCCGGGTGGGCGAGATCGCCCGGGCGGGCGAGGCCGGGGTGATTTTCGCGCCGCTCGGCGTCGGCCGCCACGTCGACCACCTGATCACCCGCCGGGCCGCCCGCGAGCTAGCGGGACGGGCCCAGATCGTCTATTACAGCGACTTCCCGTACTCGCAGAGCGCCGCGCCCGAGCCTGGCTTCGTCCGGGACGCGGGCCTGGTCCCGCATCCCTGGCTGGCCGGCCGGGCCGAGAACGCGAGCCGGATCGCCGGATACCGGACCCAGTTCGCCGGGTTGTTCGGTGACGGCACGGTGCCGGCCGCCCGAGGTCTACTGGATCGCCGCGAACGACTCGGCCACCGCCGCGTAGCTGGCGCCGGCCGACTCGACGCTGAAGCGCTTGGCGTCCTCGGCGTTGACCTCGGCCATCGCGGCCCTGGTCGCGGCCGGGGCCAGGCGGCGCAACGCCTCGGCGTAGCGCGACGGGTGGTGGCCGGGGACCACCACGCCGTTGCGGCCGTCGGACACGATGCCCGCCCCGATGACGTCGGAGACGATGACCGGCAGTCCGGCGGCCATGGCTTCGATCAGGACCAGGCCGAAGCTCTCGTAGCGGGTCGGGAAGATGAACAGGTCGGCGTCGCGGTAGACCTCGGCCATCCGGTCCGGGGGAACGATCCCCAGCCAGTCGACCCAGTCGGCCGCCTTCCGCGCCGGGATCCCGGCGACCCGCAGCCGCAGCCCGGGCAGGTCCGCGCGGGCCTGCGCGACCGCGGCCATGGCCACGTCGAGGCCCTTTCCGTAGCCGGTCTGGCCCACCCAGAGCGCGTTCAGCCCGGTCCGCGCCTGCTACCGTTGGCGGCCGGGCCAGATGGTCCGCGATCGTGGCGTCAAGCGCGTTCTCGATGACGGTGACGGGGGCGTGAGGCCGTACAGGGAGCGGAGGCAGTCCTCGACCTGGGCGTGCACGGCGACATGACCGTCGGCGGCCACGGCGTGCCGTTCCCCGGTCGTCCGCAGCCAGGCCAGCATGCGCGTCAGCGGGTGACCTGGCGGCGCAGTCGCAGGTGCGGCACCGGGCCGGCGCCGTGCCACACCGCGACAAGCGGCGGGGCGCCGGTCGCCGCGGACGCGGCGCGCAGCAGGCGGATCCCCCACAGGCATTCCGGCGAGTGCACGAAAATGACATCCGCGGTGCTACCGCGCAGCTGCCATCCAAGCCGGAGGCTGGCCATCACGTCGGAGAGCCCGTCCATCCCCTGGATCCGGCTGCCCGCCCTGAACGCCGAGATGACGTCCACCCGCCAGCCGGGACGGACCCGCGCCAGTTCCCTGACCACCCCCGCGACGACACGCTCCACCCCGCCGATCTCGGTGGGAGCGCGCCGGGTCACCATGGTCATGGTGAGCGGGCGGCCTGGCCGGACCGTGGCCAGGCCCGGGGCGGCCACCGAGGTCTCGGGTCGAGGTGTCACTCGCACTCCTCCTTGTGGGCGGGTCACCATGGATCGAGCCGGGCCGCGGCGTAAGGATCGCCGGCCGGGACGTGACCGGCCGGATGCAGCGCTGCGCTCAGCCGCTGCAGGGCCAGCCGCTGGCAGTCGCACATCGAGCCAAGCTCCGCCGCCGTCATGTTCGCGTACACCGCGGGTAGCCCTGGCCGCCAGCAGGAGCAGCATCGCCGCGGCCGTCACGGCCCGGCCCCCGCCCACGTCGTCGTGCAGGTATACCGAGGCCCCGCCCTCGGTATGGCCGCGCATGAAGGTGGCCAGCTCACGCAGCTGGGGCCACGTCGGGGCCGTTTTCGGGGCCACCGGCAGGTACAGGTAGCCCTGGTGCAGGCTGGCCGCCGTCACCTGCTCGGCGACATCGGGGCCGCCCAGGTTGACGACTCCGTCCACCTTCAGGTCGGCCGCGAAGCTCCTCCAGATCGGTGTCGGTCCGGGAGGCCCCGATCAACAGGCCCGACGTCACGACATATTCGGGCGGGGTGAGCGTAGCGACGCTGACCACCTTCTGCGCGACCAGGATTTTCGCCAGGCCGAGCAGGAGGATCAACACGAGCGCGAGCGCGTACCTGCGGGCCAGGACCCAGCCGGACAGCCGGCCGCCCGCGCCGATGGCCGGGCTCACCCGGCCCGACGGCCCGGGCGGGCGGATCTCAGGCAACGCTCTCATCCCCTGTTTCCTCTGTTCCCTCCGTCACGCCCCGCCGGGCCGCGCCCGCCAGCAGCGACAGGGTGCGCTCGGCCGACCGGGCCCAGGTGTGCCTGGCCGCGATGGCTGCCCGCGCTCGCGCAGGTCCTGCGCGACGTCAGGGTCGGTAAGCACCCGGTCAAGGGCCTGGATCCAGGCGCCGGTCTGCCGGGCGGGCACGATCAGCGAACCGCCGGCCGCGACCTCCTGGACGGCCTCGGCGTCGCTCGCCACCACGGCCAGGCCCGCCGCCATGGCCTCGAGGACCGGCATCCCGAACCCCTCGACCAGCGAGGGGTAGGCGAACACGGCCGCGTTCGCGTACAGGTCAAGCAGCGCCTCGTCCGGCAGGCCGGGGAAGCGGTACACCAGGTCGGACACGCCGAGCGCCGTCGCCAGCGCCCCGACCTCGTCGGGGAACCTGGGATCGGACTGGCCGACGAGAACGAGCCCGAGACCCGGGTGGCCGGCCCGCAGCGCCGACATGGCGGCCACCAGGACGCGCTGGTTCTTGTGCGGACGCTGCGCTCCGACGTGCAGGATGTAGCGATCGGGCAGGCCGAGTCCGGCGGGCCTGGACCGGCCGCGCAGCGCGAAGAACTGGGCGCCCACGCCGTGCGGCAGGACCGCGGTGTCCGGGAGCTCGGCCCCGTAGAACCGGCGGATGTCGCGCCGGGCCGCCTGGGACGGGGTCGCGAGCGCGGCGGCGGAACCGATGGCCAGCCGGGTCGCCGTGCGGTACGCCAGCGAGAAGGCCGACGGGCCGCGGGCGGCGGCGTCCCGCTCGAACACGCAGTCGTGGATCAGCGAGACGACGGAGACCCGGCCGGCCAGGAGGGGGGTGCTGAGGTGATAGGGGATGAAAACCACATCCGGCTGCGCACTCAGCACGGCTCGGGCCAGCAGCCACTGGGACCGAAGGGACACCACCGGCACCCGGGACGGCAACGCCCGGACCGTGCGGCGGGTTATCAGCTCAGTTGACGTCGAGCCGGCCGCCGTCCGGGCTGTACAGGACGACGAGCTCCACGTCGCGCAGGCTCAGCTCGCGCAGCAGCTCATAGGTGTACCTGCCGATGCCGTGGTAGCGGTCCTGCATGACCCGGCCGTCCACCAGGATGCGCAGCGAGCGCGCCGAGCTGGCGCGCGGGGCCGCCACGGGCGCCGCGGGGCTCACCAGCTGCCTTCCGCCGCGGCGGCCAGTCGGCGGCGGCTCGGAGACCGGCGGCGGGCCACCGCGATGACCCTGGTCACGTACAGGAATAGGGCCACCCCCAGGTCGATCACGAACGGTTCCGCCGAGGTGGGCTGGGCCGGTCCCAGCGGAGACGGGTTGGGCAACGGCGCCGGCGGTTGGGGGCGGCGGGCCCGGCCGGGCACGGTCAGCACCTTCGCCGCCAGGACGGCCGGGGTGACCGTCGCCGCGTGGACGGTCCCGCCCGCGCTTGGCACCTCGAGGACGACGTCGGCGAAGGCCTGGCCGATGACGGCCCCGGGCCGCGCCGCCCGGCGGCCCGGGCAGCGCGCCCGGCGGCCCGAGCGGTTCGCCGAACCGGCGGACGGCGGCCGCGTAGCTGCTTGCGCTGTCCTGCTGGCCGTCCAGGTAGGCGCGTGAAATCGACGGGTTCGTCAGCCAGCCGGGCCGCTGCGCCGCCGTGGCCTGCGGGTCGACCGGGGGCAGGCCCGCCCGGCGGTACGCGGCGGGCGAGCTCGTCGCCAGCATGGCCACGATGGGCAGCGCGCTGACCGCCGGGCGGGCCGTGGCCGTGGAACGGGCGGCCGTCGAGCTGGTGGCCGGGGCGGCCGCCAGCACCGCGCCGTCGGTGAGCTGCTCGTAGCTACCCTGGCCCGCGGCCGTGACCTGGCTCAGCGGGGCGCCGAGCACCCCCTTGCCGCCGAGCGCCTGATATTCGGAGTAAAAGGAACCGTGGGTTCCGTTCGTCACGGTGTACCCCCCGCAGTCTGAACCGATCGTGCTGACGTACTGACCGCCCGCGATGTCGACCACGTCCGCGACCGGGTCATACGGGCTGGCCGGCACGTACCAGAGCTGCACCGTCCGGTAGACCTGGCTGGGGAAGTCGGCCAGCCGCCTGCCGTGCGCCGTGATCCAGCCCGCCAGCGCCGGGCTCATGTTGCCCGTCCGCTCGGTGGCGTCGGTGGGCGAGAGGATGAAGTAGTGCACGCCGTCGGCGAGCGCAGCGGGCCCGACCGAGAAGTCCGAGAAGAAGCGGCCGTCCAGCAGGTAGGAGTACTTCTCGGCGTCGCCGCTGGCGTTGATCGCGGCGCAGGCGGGCAGCTTGCCGGCGATGAACTGGTCCACCAGCACCACGCCGTCGCTGGCGCCGCCGTAGTTGGTGAGCCAGCTGGCGCCGGACAGCCCCGCCAGGCCCGCCAGGCAGAGCGCCGCGGTCACCTGCGGCCGCCGGGAGACCCGGGCCGGGCCGACGAGCAGGCGCGCTCGGTGGCATCGGGTGCGGCGGAGCCAGCCGGCCAGCAGCGCGTCCGCGAGCAGCACGCTGCCGACGATGCTGGCCGGGAGCAGGTAGACGAAGAACTGCTCGTTCAGGGTGCCGATGGCCACGATGTAGGCGCCGAAGACGTAGCTGGCCAGCAGCCACGCCAGCAGGAAGTTCCCGCTGGAGGTGTTGGTCCTGCTCCAGCACCAGACCAGCGCGGCGGCGCCGACCGCGAGCACGATGTAGCTGCTCGAATACTCTTCGACCGAGCGAAGCACGGCGCCGACCAGGGACACGCCCGGCATGTTGAGGCCGGTGATCTGCTCCAGGCCGACGAGCCGCTGCAGCGTCGAGGTCTGAACGTCCACGAAGGAGCCGGCCATGGTGAGCTCGACGGCCCACAGGAAGAACAACCCTCCGAAGCCGGCCGCGATCCCGAGCGCGGCCAGCGAGCGGCGCAGCAGCGGCCAGTTGTGCTCGGCGAACGCGAACAGCGTCGGCACCGCGACCAGGCAGAACGTTATCTCGTTGGTCAGCAGGGCGAGGCCGCCGAGCAGGCCGGTGACGGACACGTAGACCAGCGCCCTGCGGTCACGCAGGTGCCAGGCCGCGTGCAGGGTGACCAGGCTGACGCACAGCGCGAAGGGCTCGATCACGTCCTGGCGGTCATACCGGACCAGGACGGGGTCAAAGGCGGTGACGACGGCGATGACGCCGGTCACCAGCCGGCGGCGCCGGGGGCTGGCCGCGCCGGCCAGCCGGTAGGCCAGGGCCGCGACCAGCAGGATGTCCGCCATGCCGACCGAGGCGGCGAGCACGCGGGCGGCCCGGATGGCCGGAGCGACCGCGCCCGAGGCGTGCCCGGTGAAGCGAAGCCAGGCCCCTTGCAGCAGGAACATCAGCGGCGGATGAACGAACAGCGGCTGGTTGTCCAGCGTCAGGTGCCAGCCCAGGGCAATCTGCTGGGCCGCGAAGGTGTAGGCGGCCTCGTCGTAGAGCACGTCCGGGCTGGTGAACAGGTTGTACAGCATGGCGACGGCCGCGACACCGGCGCAGAACGCGGCCAGGCACCAGTCGGCGTCCCACCATGGCGCGGCGCGCCGCCGGCGGAGCAGGCCGGTCACGAAGCCGATGTCCGTATCCGTGATCAGCCGCATCCGGCGGGCCGGAAGGACGAAAAGGAGGGTGCCCGCCGCGATCAGGGCCCAGGCGGCCGGGATCGGCGCGAGCCCGGCCACGGCGAAGATGGCCGCGGTGGGAGCGAGCCCGAGGCCGTAGGCGGCCAGCTGCCGGAGCGAGGGCAGCCTGGCCTGAACGGCCCTGAGGTAGAGCGGCAGCAGCAAGATGACGCTCAGATAGCTCGCCAGCAGGTAGGAGTAGGCCGCGCCCAGGGCACCGAAGCGAGGCACCAGGGTCACCAGGCCCGCCACTTCGGTCACCACCGCGAGGGGCATCAGCCGCCCCACCTGACGTCCGTGGCCGGTGGCGAACAGGCTCTTCACCAGCGTGTTCGTCATCAGCGCCCCGAGCGTTCCCGCGGCCAGCACCCGGAGCAGCGCGTAGGCGGCGGCCTGCGCGTACTGGTGCGGCAGGAGCGACCGCACCACCGGTCCCGGGGCGGCGAACAGCGCGACCTGAACCGGGATGATCAGCAGCGGCACCCACCGGGCGGCCGCCACGAACCAGCGGTGCTTGTCCCGCCGGGACCGGCTGGCGGCGATGAAGGGGAAAACGGCGTCGGCGAGGGCGTCGCTGACGTAGAAGCTGGCCCGGGCGAGCAGGCCGCAGGCCTGGTAGCCCGCGAGCACCGCGGCCGTCACCCCGGCGGCCCGGCCGGCCACCTCCAGGCCGAGCAGGTCCGCGGTGATGAGGAAGGTCACCGAGGCGGACGCGAACCAGATCGAGCCGGAGTCGGCCAGGAAACTGAAGCTGGCCAGCGGGCCGCGGCCGGGCAGCAGTCCCTGGCAGGTCCGCACGCCGATCAGCACGGACCCCGCGGTGCCGAGAAGGAAGCTGAGCACGACCCCGGCCGGCCCGGTGTGCAGCCCGGCCACGAGCACCGCGGCGGCCACGCACTTGAACAGGATCTCCCCGCCCTGCATCGTGCCCAGCCCGGCGAACCTCCGGCTGCCCTGCGCCACCCCGGCCAGGGTGCTGTTCACGGCCAGCATGACGATCTCCACGGCCACGAACAGGTCGAGGACCACCGATCCGGTGGGGACAAGCCGCGGGCCGGACAGTTGCGTGGCCATGAAGGCCGTGCCCAGCACGAGCCCGAGGCCGAGATTGGCGATCAGCGCCGTCCGGAACTCCGGCTTAGCCGCCTGCGGGTCCCCGTGGGTCTTCGCGACCCGGATGGCGAGCGCCCACGGCAGGCCGGCCGAGAGCAGCCCGGAGGCGAGCAGCAGCACGTTCTGAGCCGCGCTGACGATGCCGAACCTCGCGGGCACCAGGAGCCAGGCGAGCCCGATGCCGAAGGCGTAGTTGAGCAGGGCTCCCGCGGCGAAGCGCGTGACCAGGATCACGCCGCCCGCGGCGGCCGACGTTTCACCGCGGACGCGGCTCGGCCGCGCCCGGCGCGGAGCCAGTGTGCTCAACGGCCAAGCTCGGCGGTGCTCGGCGACATCTCGGGCACGGGTACCTGGTGCAGACCAGGCCGCGAGCCGTTCTGCGGATCGGCGGCCAGCGCCGAGACCGGCTCGTCGAGCTCCGGCAGGCTCCTGAGCCCGTGCAGCCGGGCGTAACGGCCGCGGACGGCCTCCAGCAGGACCCCCTCATAGGAGGTGACGCAGCGGTCCCAGGTGAGCGCCTGGCTGGCGTGCCTGGACGCGTCCTGGAGGCGCTCAAGCTGCACCGGGTCCCGGGCCAGCCCGCGCAGGGCCGCCCGCAGGGCGACCGGGTCTCCGGGGCGCACGACCAGGCCGGTCGGGCCGGCCAGGTCCCGGACACCCGGCAGGTCGGACGCCACCGGGACGCAGCCGGCCGCCATGCCCTCGATCAGCACCAGCCCGAAGGCCTCCGCGCGGGTGACCGAGGGCAGCACCACGACGTCGTTGATCGCGTACTGGTGCTGTCGCTCCGCGTCGGACAGCCGCCCGGTGAACCAGGCGTTGGCCACCCCCAGCCGGTCCGCGAGGCGCCGGTAACGGGCGAGCTCGGCGCCGTCTCCCACCAGCGTGAGCTTCAGCCAGGGCTGGCCGGCCGCGGCGGCCAGCAGCGTGTCCACTCCCTTGTACGGCCGCATCTGCCCGACGAACAGCACGTTCAGGTCGCCGGAGGACGGCCGGACCCGGAACGGCG
Source organism: uncultured Actinomycetes bacterium (assembly GCA_963808315.1). Lineage (GTDB taxonomy): Bacteria > Actinomycetota > Actinomycetes > Streptosporangiales > Streptosporangiaceae > Palsa-504. The sequence goes on from CAWEFK010000004.1 coordinate 78,343, forward strand.
ACGGCTGCTGCGGATCGGTCCCCCACGGTATGGACCGGACCATGGGGCCGTAGCGGCTTTGATGCTGACGGGCGTAGTGCGGGCTGCTGGCCACGATCCGGTCAGCGGCCCGCAGGGCCAGGCTCTGGTGGAGCTTGTTGTAGCGCGTTGACATCCGGACGGCGCCCTGGATGTCGATCGGGGAATGATGGGTATAAACGATGGCCGGCCGGGCATAAGGTGGCAGCCGGCTGGTCAGCCAGAGAAAGGCGTCGCTCATCGTGGGTACCGGCCCGTGCACGTTGACCACGTCGAAATACCGGAGCTGGGGAGCAATCTGCGGCCAGTGGGCGACGAGGAAGGATAGCCGCCACTCGCCGAACGCGACCCGGCGGATCTGGGTACAGGAAAGCACCCGGACGCGATGCTCGCGGGCGATAAGCCCGGTCGCCAGCCGGTCGATGCAGGTGGAAATCCCGGAAACAATGGGCGGGGCCTCGGAGGTCACAATCAGGATGTCGAGCGGACGCCGATGGACATCGCCGCCCGCCGCTTCCGCCCGCAGATGAGCGCTCATTTGATGGTCCTGCGCTCGGTGGCCCGCCCTAGGTAGCTTAGTCTCGTCCTGCGGCCGATACCGAAATGGCGCCCAGCGGAGACCTCATGCACGCTCCAAAGGTGGCGATACGCCATTAATGCCCCCCATCTTGAGTTAACTGCCCGGTTTGATCGGGAAAGCGCGATTCGACGGCCTGGGACTAGTCGGAGCCTTTTCCTCCATAAAGCCGCAGATTTCTCGGGCCTTTACGCTCACCATTTTCCCACCCTATAGCCCTGGTCACCTACAGTTCCAGTAAAGCTACTAAAAGTAGCTGGATGGCCTGCTTGCACCCCTCCAGCCCCACTCGCATCAGACGGCTCAGCCGATGGCCGTCTGGGTGAATTGCTCGGGGAATGCTCAGGAACGCTTGGCCGGCGCCGGGATGGTGACGTTAGGGAGATAAACCGGATCCTGGGCTCGCAGCGCGCTCCAGCCGAGCCGTCCGCTGACTCCGTCGAGCTTGTCCCCGATGACGAGTCCTTTATCGGAGATAAAGGCGTTGTTCAGGGTCATCTTGTGCGCACTGTTCCGCATCTTGACGACGTTGAGCGCGCGGCCGAGCGTGGACTGCTCCTCGATGTACCGCAGGTCGATGACGTTGTCGAACAAGAACATGAGCCCTTCCAGCGACTGGGCGGTAATCCCGCTGCCGGTCGTCTCGCTGGTGGCCAGCAAGGAGACGTCGGCCGCCCGGATGAGCCCGACCAGGCTGCGCATATAAGCGGGGAAACGGTTCCATTCCCGGTCGGCCAGGACCAATTCGGCCAGGCTGTCGACGGCGATGCGGCTAATCGGGTGCTCGGCCAGGTTCATCCGCACGGCGTTCGCCAGCACGTCCAGGTCAAGGTCGCCCATCGAGACGTAAGAGATCACCAGGTGCCCGGAGGCCCGGGCGGCCGCGAGGTCCCATCCGAAGGTCGCGCCCATGTCGACGAGATTATCGACGGTGTCCTGGAACGTGACGAACAGGCAGTGCTCTCCCTCGGCCAGTCCCTGGGCGATCCAGCCCATGCCCAGGGTCGTCTTGCCGACGCCGGAAGGTCCCATGACCAAGGTGGCGTCACCTCGCCTCATCCCGTCGGGCATCAGTTCATCCAGGCCCTCGATTCCGCTGCGCATCCGGCTGGACAGCGGCTTGGAGTGGGCCGGGGCGAGGGTCTCTATCCGGGGATAGACCCGGATGCCGCCCGCGCCGATCCGGAAGGTGTGCTTGCCGGGCACGTGGCTCCCGCCGCGCATCTTCACCACCCGCAGCGACCGCCGGTCAATCGGCTCGCGGACCTGGTATTCGAGCTGGATGATGCCGTCGGCCAGGGAGAACTCGATACCGCTGCCCAGCTCCTGGGGAGTGTATTCGCCCACAAGCAGCAGCACCGCGTTGGTTTCCGCGAAGCTGGCGTTCAGGTCGTACAAGGCGCCGCGCAGTTCGCGCTCGTCGACGAAATCGCTCAGCATCTTGGCGCTGTCGAGCACCACCACCGCCGGCTCTTCCGCCAGCGTTTTCCGCACGATCTCGGTGACCATGGGCGTCAGCCCGTCCGGGCGGCCGGGCCGCAGGAAGTCACCCAGGTGGATGTGCTCGACCCGGGAGCCCAGGGCCCCGGCATCGAAGAAGGTGAACGGTTCCAGGTGCCGGACGAGCTTGGTGTGGGGCTCGGACACGGTCGTGTAGTACACGCTCTTGTGCTCGGCGGTCCCCAAAGCGAAGCACACCTGCTGGGCCAGGATCGTCTTGCCCGTCCCCGGCGCACCCGCCACCACCACGACCGCGCCCGGCTCCAGGCCGCCGTCGAGCACCAGATCCAGCCCGGCGACGCCGGTATTAATGCGCTTCACCATGGTCCACCCCTTCAGTTTTCAACAGGCCGTTCGCGACTTCGGCGAGATGGCGCCACGCGTACGGCTTGGCCACGACCGCATCCGCGCCCTCGGCGAGATGGACATCACCGCTCGCCGCCAGGATCGGAATGCCCGCCGTGGCGGGCTCGGAGCGCAGCCGCCAGATGAGCTCGGGACCGTCCATGACCGGCATCATCATGTCGGTCACCACCAGATCGGGCCGGGACTCGGCCACCGCCCGCAGCGCGGCGGCTCCGTCACTAGCATCGGAAACCTCGTGCCCGGCTCGTTCGAAGATCCGCCGGAGCAGGAGCCGATGAGCCGGTTCGTCGTCGACGACCAGGATCTTGGCCAACCGAACGTCGCTCCCTTCACGTGTCGTCACTATGGGTATGTGGGGCGCGCCGAACCGCCCGCGCTCGCCCTGGTGCGGGCCGGCCACGGATTACGGCGGCCCCGACGGGACCGGCGGCCGCCGTTACCTCACACCACCCGGCCGTAATGGCGGAGCAGCCTATCGGCGGCGCGGAACAGCGTGGGATGCCGCTTGACATGACGGCGGGCCATCTCGGTGGCAGCGCCATGCACCCGGTGCGCGCGCGCGACGACCGGTCCCCGGGCCACGGCGCCCGCGCGGATGAACAGGTCATGGTTCTTCATCGTCTGCTTGTAGCGTTCCGGCCCGCTACCCAAGTCGATCAGGTGAACGCCGAGGGCAGCCGCCTCCCGCACCGTGCGCACATGCTCGAGCAGTCCCGGTGAGCGCTTACCGAAGCGCGGGTCGTAGGCGCAGAACCAGCCCGCGAGCACGCGGCCGGACCGCAGGCCGAGCTGGACGGCGACCGGCGTCCCGCCCGCGTACAGGACGGAAAGCAGGCTATCGAAATGGTCATTACGGGTGCTGAAGAGCTGGTCCACAAGACCGGCGATCCACGGACGGTCGAAGATGTTGACCAGGCCGTTCCGGCGGTACTGATCCGATTTCCAGTCGATGAGCAAGCGCAGTGCTTCGCGGTCGCCTGAGTCGACCGCGAAATGGAGTTCGCCGGCTTCCTGCTCAAGCCTCCGTGCCTTGCGGGTCAGGTCCTTGCAAAATCGCGGCGACGTGATCAGGAGCTTTTCCTGGTAGGCATCAAACCCGCTGGCCAGGTCTATGACCGGCGAGGGCGTCATGGTCATCGCATAAGGTTCAAAAGGCCGCTGGCCCGCGACCAGGCTATCGAACTGCCACACGGACACCTGGCACGCCCGCAGCAGTGCCCGCGGATCCCATTCCGCGGCCTGCGCGTGAATGAGGCCCTGACAGTTGTTCAGGCCCGCCCCGATCGGCACGCCGACGCCAAGCCGACGTCGCTCGAATGGGAAAAACCCGACCAGTTCCGGCCCATCGGACAGCACCGCGACCCTGGCGTTGGGGCGGAAAGCGCCGACCGCGAGCGTGAATTCGGGGGACAAGAACGGGCTGGCCAAAGAGTCCGTTTTATGCTGCATGGAGCGCCAAACGGCAATTTCATCCGGGCCAAGTTCATGCGGAGACGTCACCGAGATCTGCACCTAATCATTTCTCCATTCTCAATCATGGAGATCATACCGAACGGGCGCCATAGCCGACCTCGGTGTCCTAATTATAATTAGATATGTCCCTAGGATTACTTTGGGATGCCTGGCCCTGTATTGCGGTGCTGAACTGTAGCGATCCCGGCCGGATCGCTACAGCCGCTCCGGCGCGGTGACGCCGAGCAGGCGAAGGCCGTTCGCCAGGACTATCCGCGTCGCTTGCGCCAGCGCCAGTCGCGCCCGGCCGAGGTCGTCGATGGGACCGCCGTCACGGGGCAGCACGCGGCAGGCATCGTAGAACCGGTGGTAGGTGCCGGAAAGGTCTTCCAGGTATCTGGCGATCCGATGCGGCTGGCGCAGTTCCGCCGCGCTGGCGACCACGCCGGGGAATCCGGCGAGGGCCTTGAGGAGGTCGTTCTCCCGGTCGTGGGAGAGCAGGCCCGGATCGTACCGGCTATCGGGGGTGATCCCCGACTCGGCGGCGTGCCGCAGCAGGGAGGCGATCCTGGCGTGCGCATACTGAACGTAATAGACGGGGTTGTCGCTGCTTTGCCTGGTCCACAGGTCCAGGTCGAGGTCGATGGCCGAGTCCAGCGAATAGCGAGCCAGTGCGTACCTGGCGGCGTCGGTTCCGATCGCCGCAACGATGTCGTCGATCGTCACGATGGTGCCAGCCCGTTTGGACATCCGCAGCGGCTGACCGTCACGGACCAGATTCACCAGCTGTCCGATGAGGATTTCCAGCGTTTGATCGGGATCGTCGCCGAAACAGGCGGCCAGGGCGCGCAGGCGGCCGATGTAGCCGTGGTGGTCGGCTCCCAGGATGATGATGACCTTGCCGAAGCCGCGCTTTCGCTTATCCAGGTAGTAGGCGCAGTCGGCGGCGTAGTAGGTGAAGTCGCCATTGCTCCGGACGTAGACGCGGTCCTTGTCATCGCCGAAGTCCGTCGTGCGGATCCAGGTGGCGCCGTCCGCCTCGTACACGTGGCCCAGCTGCCTGAGCCTGGTCAGGGCGGCGCGAAGCTCGCCCTTGCGGTGCAGTTCCTGCTCGGCGAAATACACGTCGAAGAGCACCCCGAAGCCGGCCAGCGAGGCCTTGATCTCCTCGAACATCAAGGCCACGCCCTCGGCGCGGAAGATCTCCATCGCCTCGGCCCCGGGCCTGGCCAGCACGTCCGGATGATCCGCCAGCACCGCGGCCGCGATCTCGGCTAGGTACGCACCGGAGTAGCCGTCGTCCGGCGCCGCCTGCTGCCGGGCGGCGGCCAGCAGCGAGGCCGCGAACCTGTCAATCTGCGCGCCCGTGTCGTTGAAGTAGTACTCAGTCGTGACGGCCGCGCCCTGCGCGCGCAGCAGCCGGGCCAGGGCGTCGCCGACGGCGGCCCACCTGACCCCGCCGATGTGAATCGGGCCGGTCGGGTTGGCCGAGACGAATTCCAGGTTGACCCGCTGACCGGCGAGCCTGGTCCCCTGTCCGTAGGCGCCGCCCTGCTCGATGATGGCGCCGGCCACTGCTCCGGCCGCCGACGGCTGCAGCCAGATGTTCAGGAAGCCGCGGCCCGCGACCTCCACGCGGCGGATCGCCGGATCCCCGATGAGCTCGTCCGCCATCGCCTGCGCCAGCTCACGTGGCGCGATGGCGGTCCGGCCGGCGATCCGCAGGGCGAGCGTCGAGGCATAGTCGCCGTGATCGGGATGCCTGGGCCGTTCCAGGCCGGTCTCGTTCGGCAGCACAGATGGATCCAGGTCACGGTCGGCCAGGACGGCAGCGGCGGCGGCCAGCACGGCGTCGGCGAGCTGCGCGGGAGTCATACGGCGACATAGTAGTAGGGCGGGGACCGGCGGGTAGCATGCCCGGCATGGCTATCGCACGCTTCCCCAGCATCGTCATCGACTGTCCCGATCCCGGTGCGCTCGCGGCCTTCTACGGCGCCATGCTCGACTGGAAGGCCGAGGTCCGACCCGGCTGGGCCGATATCCGCGCGGATTACGGCCAGTGCATCTCCTTCCAGCAGGTGGCGGACTACACCCCGCCGCAATGGCCCGCTCAGCAGGTCCCCCAGCAGATGCATCTCGACGTCATCGTCGACGACCTCGACGCCGCCGAGGCCGCGGTGACCGAACTCGGCGCGACCAGGCACGAGCACCAGCCCGGCACCTCCTTCCGGGTGTTCCTCGACCCGGCCGGGCACCCCTTCTGCCTCTGCCTGAGCTGACCCGGGCCTGCAGGGGACCGGGTTCGCGCCGCGCCAGCAGGTAGCCGGGACTCCTAACGTGGTCTGGGCGGCGCCGTGGGCATTCTCGGCCCTGTCACCGCCTGTCCGTGTAAGCCGCTGCCATGGCCTTGGTGGAACGCTGGTGACAACCTGGGGGGGTGCACGGTCATCACCGGCGACCATCCAGGGCCGTTTAGCCGAGCTGACCGATCCTTCTGATGGTCTCGTCGGCGGGGTAGCCCGCGGCGATCTCGATGTCGTCGATGACGGCGCCGTCCCTGAGCCTGATCAGCCGGTCGCAGCGGGCGGCGATCTGCGGGTCATGGGTAGCGATGATGACCGTCATCTGGTTCTCGCGGCGTAGCCTGGTCAGCAGGTCGAGGATCCCCGTGGCGTTGTGCGAGTCCAGATTGCCGGTTGGCTCGTCGGCGAGCAACAGGGGCGGCGCATTGATCAGGGCCCGCGCGATGGCGACCCGCTGCTGTTCGCCGCCTGACATCCGTGATGGCAGCGACCGTTCCCGCCCGCCGAGGCCGACCGCCTCGAGGAGCCGGCGTCCGCGGGCGGCCTTGTCCCAGCCGGTCCGGTAAGGGAGCACCGGCGCGATCACGTTGTCCAGGGCGGTTAGCGCCGGAAGCAGGTTGTAGCGCTGGAACACGAACCCCACGGTGCGACGGTAGGCCGCGAGCGCCGCGCCGCGTAGCCTGGTCACCTCGGTGCCATCGCTCATGATCGTGCCGGAGTCCGGGCGCTCGATCGCGCCGATAAGGTGCAGCAGCGTGGACTTGCCCGATCCCGAGGCACCGGTCAGCGCGATGAGGCCGCCCGGCTCGAGGGTCAAGCTCACGTTGTCGGCGGCCGTCACCAGCTGTCCGCTGCCGGTCCCGTATTGCTTGCTGACATCGCGCAGTTCGACGGCGGGCCGGACATCGACGGCGGGGAGGGCTGGATCGGAGTCGGTCATGGTTCACTCCTGGGCAAGTAGCTGAGCGGTGGGCAGCCTGCCGAGACGGCACCCGGGACAGCGGATCGAAGGCGGCGACCTTGTTTTCGCCGAAGGTCCCGACCAGGGTCGGCAGCACCACGTTCACCGTATCGGCGGCCCGCGGGTGCTGCCGCAGGGTCCGGTACTGGCTGTCGGCGTCGTCCATCGGTACTCGCCGATGCCGTCTGCCGTGGCCAGCACCGGGAACTGCCAGTTGACGCTGAAGCCCGCATGCCCGTTCAGGTGGGGGTAGCTGGTGGTTCCCGGCGGGGTTCCGTCACCGTCGGCCTGCGACCAGCACGATGCGCCCGCCTGCGCGGCGAAGCTGAAGTGCACCCGGTCCGGTGTGACGTAGACGTACGAGGCGGGTTGCGGGATCCGGGTGGCGCCGCCGATTTCCTGGATCTGGTGCCACTGGGCCAGGGTGATCCCGCCGTAGGTGCCGGACAGCAAGTCCGGCTGCACGATGCCGGTGGCCGACTCCAGGCTGCTCCGCGCCCCCGCCGGGCGGACCAGGATGTCGTAAGCGGGCTGGACGTGCGCGTTCACCGTGCCGATGGTGCGGATCTGCGCGGTGCGGGCGGCGGCCGTCAGCACGGTGAACGCCGTGGTCGCGACCAGCATCCCGGCGAGCAGGCCAGCGTGCGGCCGACCCGGAACCGAAGCTGCGACCAGGTGAGTCTGCTCACTGCTGGCATCCTCCGACTGCCGTTCCCCGGCCGCGTGGCGCCGGGCCCGGACATGTGACTACTCTGGTCCTTACCTAGTGACAACGCAAGAGCGTTACCTAGTGTCAATGTAAGCCGAGATCGCATCGTTACGCGGACCAGGCAAGGAGACTCGGTGCCATGCCTCTTCACCACGCCGTGCTGGCCCTCCTCGCGGCCAAGCCCGCGCACGGCTACGAACTGAAGGGCAGCTTCGAGCAGGCGGTCGGCGACCAGTGGGGCGGGCTGAACATCGGGCATCTTTACCAGATCGTCGACCGGCTCGCCCGGGACGGCCTGATCGAGTCCGAGCGCCAGCAGCAGCCGGTCAAGCCGGACCGGCTGGTCCACCGGATCACCCTGGCCGGCCGCGCGGAGCTCGACCGCTGGCTGAATGAGCCGAGCGTACGCACCCGGGGCTACCGTGACGATTTCTTCCTCAAGGTGATGGCCGCCGCCCAGGCAGGAGATCCGGTGACGCTGGCCGAGGTGCTACGGCGCCAGCGGGTGTACCTGCTGACGGAACTGCGCAGCCTGGCTGACGCCAGGATGGCCGCCTCGGGCTCACCGGTAGTAGGACTGCTGGTCAAAGCGGCCGAACTGCACGTCCGCGCCGAGCTGGAGGTGGTCGACGCCGCCGAACACGACCTTAACCCCGCCGCGTTCGCCACACTCCGCGTGCCCTCATCACCCGCAGTAACACTGGATGCCCGGTCCAATCCTGCCTCATTACCGGCGTGGCCAGAAATCGTGGGCAGGGCCGAACGTGGCGAGTCGGTCGCGGTCATCGCTTGGCCGCCGACGCGCTGGAGCGGTACGGGCCCAGCCGGGAAGAGCCGCTGGCCCTGGAGGGATCCAGGAGCGGGCGCCGCCGCCCGCCACTGCCGGTAGGGAACGTGGGCGGCATAACGAACCGATCTCACTCTGCATTGCCGCTAGGTAAGGATGTTGCCTTGTCGCTAGGTAAGAGCCAGAGTGATCACATGCAAGCGCTACGGTCACCCAGGCGGGGACAGCCATGAGCAGGCTGGCCTGGTCGCAGCTGCGGTTCCGGAGCGGGCGCGCGCTGGCGCTGCTGGCCGGGATGCTGGTGGCGGCCACGGCGTTCACCGTGCTGACGGGCGCGGCCCGCACCGCGCAGATCCGCACGATCGGCACCGTGAACGCGCATTTCCAGCCCGCTTACGACATCCTGGTCCGCCCGGCGGGGGCGCGGTCCAGCCTGGAGCAGGCCACAGGCACGGTGCAGCCAGACTTCCTGTCCGGGATCTACGGCGGGATCACCATGGCCCAGTGGGGCCAGATCAAGCAGATCGCCGGCGTCCAGGTGGCGGCGCCGATCGCCATGGTGGGGTACGACCTGGTGGACGCCGAATTCCCGGTGCAGATTCCCGCCGCCGACCTCAAACAGTCCGGCCGTCAGCTTTACCGGGCCACCACGACCTGGGTGAGCCAGAACGGCACGACCACGATTCCCCAAGCCCCCACGTACGTCTACGTCACGCCGGACCAGATTACCTTGCAGAGCTCCAGCGGCGCGGTCACGGAGACGACGCCGGACGGCTCCGTGGCGACCCCGTGCCCGGCCCTCGGGGTGTCGGCCAGCCCGTTCAGCTTCGCCGGGCAGGCATCGTCGTGGTGCTGGTCGACGGTTGACGGCCGGGGCACGTCGACGCCGCTTACCTCCCCGGCCCTGACCGGCCCGGGCTACGGCCTCGAGTGGGAGTTCCCCATGCTGATCGCCGCGGTCGACCCGAAGGCCGAGGCGGAGCTCGACGGCCTGAACCACGCGGTGACCTCAGGCCAGTACCTGCCGGAGACGTACGCAGGCGGCGCCGGGGCCGCTTTCAGTAGCTACTCCGAGTTCCCGGTGCTGGCCGTGACCGACAGCGGCGTCGGCGAATACTCGGTAACCAAGGTCCAGGAGCTGGCCGCTCCCTCGGCCCCGCCGTCGCTGAACGTGGCGACGATGAAAAAGGACACCACGCTGCCCGGCCACACGGTGCTGAGCCTGACGTACACCGCTCAGCAGGTGTATAAGTACCTGCTCGGCCAGCTGGCCTCCCCGCAGACAGGCGCGGCCGCGCCCTTCTCGTACTGGTCGGTCGGCACGGTGCGCTACCAGCGCGGCGCCGGCGGCGACCTGCTCCCCGTGGCGGTCCGCAACCCGGACACGGTGTGGGAATCCGGTCCCGGCCAGTTCTGGGGGCCCCCGGTGGAGAACGCCGACACCCAATACCGGACGCTGCACGAGCACCTGACCAACCCGGAGCGCGGCTTCTCGAACCCGATCCTGCTCGGCACGTTCGACCAGAGCAAGATCCAATCCTTCGATCCGCTGTCCCAGGTCCCGCTCGGCCCGTACCAGCCGACGGTGGCGGCGCCGGGCAACGCGGCCACCAGCCGGGCGCTGGGCGGGAAGGACCTGCAGCCCAGCCTCAACATGGGCGGCCTGATCACCCAGCCGGTCCAGCTCGTCACCACGCTGGCGTCCCTGCCCGCACTCGAGAACAGCAGGTACACCGGCGGCGCGAAGCTGGCTAGCGCCCCGCTCAGCGTGATCCGGGTCCGCGTGGCCGGAGTCACCGGGCCCGACGAGGCCTCGCTGGACCGGGTCAAGTCGGTCGCCCAGCAGATCGAGGCCCGCACCCACCTGACCGTGGACATCGTGGTCGGCTCCTCCCCGGCCCCGACCGAGGTCGCGGTCCCGGCCGACAAGTTCGGCGCGCCCGCGATGCTGCTGACGGTCGGCTGGGTCAAGAAGGGCATCGCGGTCACGATCCTGAACGCGGTCGACCACAGCAGCGTCACGCTGTTCATCCTGATCCTGGTCGTCTGCGCGCTGTTCGTGGCCAACTCGGCCGCCGCCGCCGTCCGCGGCCGGCGACAGGAACTCGGCGTGCTCGCCGCCCTGGGCTGGACCCGGCCCCGCCTGTTCACCACCGTGCTCGGCGAGGTGACGCTCGTCGGCCTGGCGGCCGGCGTGCTCGGCGCGCTTCTCGCCCTGCCGCTGGCCGCCGCCCTAAACCTGCATGCGTCCCCGGAACGCGCCGCCCTGGCCATCCCCGTCGCCCTTGCCCTCGCCCTGGTCGCCCGGCGCGGTCCCCGCCTGGCTGACTACCCGCACCGAGCCGGTGGCCGCCGTCCGGCCGCCGGTGCTGGCCGTCCGCCGAGCACGCCAGCCGCGCGGCATCACCGGCCTGGCCACGGTCAACGTCCTGCGCACCCCCGGCCGTACCCTGATCGGCGCCCTCAGCCTCGCCGTCGGCGTCGCCGCGCTCACCCTGCTCGTCGCGGTCACCATCACGTTTCGCGGCGCGGTCACCGGCACGCTGCTCGGCGACGTCGTCACCGTCCAGATCCGCGGCGTGGACTACGTCGCGGTCGCCGCCACCGTCATCCTCGGCGTGCTGGCCGTGGCCGACGCGCTGCTGATCAGCATCACTGAACGCGCCCCCGAGCTCGCCACCATCCGGTCATTCGGCTGGCCAGAATCCGCCCTGCGCCGTCTGATCCTCGCCGAGGGCGCCCTGACCGGCCTGGCCGGCTCGGCGGCCGGCGCCGCGGTCGGCCTGGCCGCCGCCGCCGTCTTCGCCGGCCAGCTGTCCCCGCTGCTGTTCGCCGCCGCCGCCGCGGCGGCCGCGGCCGGGCTGCTGGTCACCATCGCCGCCGCCCTGGTCCCTGCGCACCTGCTCCGCCGCCTGCCCGTCGCCCGGCTCCTGGCCCAGGAGTAACGCCATGACGGGGGAGTTACCGAAGACGACCTCAGGCGGCTGCTCCGCGGGCTGGCCGGCCTTGACGTGGCGGCGCTGGCCCGCCCTCGGGGTCGGTGGCCTCGGGCACGATCGCGCCGGAGAACAGGGTGGACATCTGATCGACCCCGAGGACAAGCATGCAGCCGAACCGTCCGAGCCGGACCGCCTCGACGGCCTCGTGGTAGGCGCTGATCCCGCTGGCGCAGGCGTTCTCGATCGTCCACATCGGGACGCCGCCCAGGCCGAGACCGCGCTGGACCCGGGTGGCCATGCCGGGCGGCCCGAACACCGAGCCGACCACGATGGCGTCGATCTGGCCGGGTGCGACGTCGGCGTCGCGGACCGCCTCGGCGACGGCCTCTCAGGCCAGGGACTCCATGCGGCGTTCGGGGAAGAGCCCGTAGGCCGAAGTCCCGACGCCCCACAGCATGGGCTGGATCATGACGCCTCCCCCGCGGCGACGAGGTCCCCGCCGTCGGTCCCGGTGATCGTCAGGCGGGTCCCGATCGGGACGGCCTCCGGGGTGGCGAGCCGGACCAGGACCCGCGGGCCGTCGTCAAGGTCGAGGTAGGCCAGGCCGAACGGAGGGCTAAGCGTGCCCACCGCAATGGCGATGACCGTCGAGGACCAGACCGTCCCGGAAACGGCGAACCGTTCCGGCGCGACCGGGCACCACGGGAGGCCCAGCTGGGCGGCCGGGTAGCGGCACACGGTGCAGCGGCAGCCCAGGACGGCGCCGTCCGCCAGGACGGGGCGGGAATCAGCCACGGGCAGGCCGCCGACGGCGGCACCGGGCCGGCGCTTGGTGGGGCGGCCCACGCCGAGCTCGCTCGCGGGCGGGTAGGCGGTTCCGAGGGTGCCGGCGGGCGGGTGGGCGTGTTGATCCGAGGGTGCCGGCGTGTCGGGTGGGCGCCTCGGCGAAGGCGACGCCGCTGGCCGCGATGGCGGCCCGGGCGTCGGCGGCCAGCCCGGGGACCGGTGACTCCTTGACCACCTTCTGGTGCCGCCGCTGCAGCGTGCAGTCCCGCTCGCCGAGGTGCACGACCGAACCGTGCCGGTCCCCCCAGCACCTACACCTCGATGTGCCGGGCGCGGCGGATGAAGCGCTCCAGGTAGAGCCGCCCGTCGCCGAACGCGGACTCGGCCTCGGATCCGGCGGCGGACCAGCGGGCCCGCAGGGTATCGCCGAGACCCTGTCGCTGGCCGAGGACAGCGTGAAAAAGTACGTCAGCCGGATCCTGTCCGTCACCGGCTGCCAGTCCCGGATGGAACTAGCCCTGCTGGCCCGCTCCCAGACCTGAGCGCGGGAAGCCGGGGTCATGACACCTCGTCTCGGCTGGGGAGCCGGGGTGCGGGCGCTCGCAGTGGCTGGCTGCCGAGCTCCGCGTACCGGGTGACCAGGACCAGGTTGATGGCCGACTCGAGGTTGTCGAGCTGCAGCTGCACCCGGCGCAGCCGCGGGCAGATGTCGGCGGCGATCTCGTGCCGCAGGTAGCGCACGCACAGCGCGCCGCCCATGAGCACGCCGATCATCGCGCCGAGCAGGAAGATCAAGAGAGTGGATCCGGTCATCGTGGGGCTCCCTTCACCGGTACCATCCTCTGGCATTTCCAATTTGGCACATTCCAAACGTGAGATTCCATTGGCCGGAGACAAAGATTTGGTATTCTGGAGTTTTCAGAATCTCGTGGACAGCTACTGCACCTTTGATCACTCTGACACCATCGCGGCGAGCGACCAAATGAAGCCCATCCCCAGCTCACGGCGGGGCTGACCGACGTGACACACGTTCGGCGGCAAGTTGACTCGCGCGGCCGGAGGCTCTAGTCTGGCCACCACGGCACATGCCAATGGTTAGGTACATAGGGACAACTGGTATGAGATGGGGGCGCCGCCGACGCCCCCAAGCCCGAGCCAGCCCCGTCGTCCGCGTGACCAAAGAGGGGGCACCGCATGGCGGACTTGAGTCCGACCATTCGCCAGCGCGAACTCGGTATCCGGCTGCGCGAATTCCGGACCGCGAAGGGCCTCACGGTCGAGGATGTCGCCACCGAGCTCCTCTGCTCGCCGACGAAGATCAGCCGCGCCGAGACCGGCGCGCGCCGGGCCACGTTGCGCGATGTCCGGGACCTGTGCCAGCTCTACGGCGCCGACGCCGAGACATCGGCCGAGCTGATGAAGCTGGCCCGCGAGGCGCGCCAGCAGGGCTGGTGGACCAAGTACGACGACCTCAGGATCAGTCCCTACATCGGCATGGAGCAGGCGGCCACCGCCATCACGTACTTCGGGATGTACTTCTTCCCCCCCCTGCTTCAGTCCGAGGACTACGCCCGGGCCATCATCAAGGGCATCGCCCCGAAGATCGAGGAGGACATCCTCGGCCAGCGGGTGGAAGCCCGGATAATGCGGCAGAAGCTGCTATCTCAGCCCAAGCCGCCGAAGTACCGCGTCCTGCTCGACGAAGCGGTCCTGCACCGCCATGTGGGCGGCCCCGCGGTCATGAGGGTTCAACTCGACAAGACTCTCTCGCTCATACGGGAGGAAAAGGCTGCGGTTCAGGTAATTCCCTACGAAGTCGGCGCTTACGGCGCCAGCGACAGCAACTTCAGCTATCTGGAATTCGCTGGTACCATGCTGCCCGACCTGGTGTTTGTGGAGAGCCTCGTCAGTAACTTGTACCTGGAACGGCCGGACGAGCTCAGCCGATATCGCGAGGCGCTCGATTATCTACGCGATGAAGCACTTAACCCGCGGGACTCAGCGAAGAAGATCGAGGGAATTCGCGACAAGACGTAAAATCATGAGCTGAATCTTCCCGCATGTTAGCTAACTCATCACACCTTAGGAGATACCGGTATGGATCAAATGCGTGGTCACAAGAGTCTCACCTGGCACACCGCCCTCAGCTGCGATGGGGGGGCGTGCGTGCAGGTCGCGGTCGACGGCCGCTCAATCCTGATCGGAAATTCGCGGCGCCCCGACGGCCCCGTACTCGAGTACACGCCCGACGAGTGGCACGAGTTCGTCGGGGGAATCAAAAAAGGCGATTTCGACGGCCTGCTTAAATGACGCAGCGCAGCATGCCCAAGTGACGTCTAGGGCACTGTGTGACCGGTAAAAGGCGGAAACTTCAGCCTCACCGGCCACACAGTGCCCTTTGGCTTGAGTTCTGCCCTTTTGCTGTTGACAGCCCGGAATTCGGTATGCCTACCATGAGTAGTGACCGACCGGTAATCTCCGGTTACCACCTTGGGAGGGCGTCTTGGCGACTGGTCTCAGTAAAGACTCGGAGTGGCGTAAAAGTAGTCTGTGCGGCGGCGGGGACTGCATCGAGATAGCAGCTCACGGCGATGCGATATTGCTGCGAAGTTCGGTTGATCCGGACGGTCCGGTCCTCGTTTTTAGGCCGGCCAGGTGGCGGGAGCTGATCGCGGGTATCAAGCACACGTCCTGACCGGGGCACGATGGGGGGATGGGGCACGCGGGCGGGGCCGTTCGGGATAAAAGGGGCGGGGTGCGTGCGTCATAGAAATGAGGTCTCGCGGGGGAGGCCGGGTGGGCGCCGATGACCATCGACTCGAAGATGCCGTAGCCGGTGGCGTCGCCCTCGCGGCAGCGGACCACGCAGTCGCGGAGCTGGTGCACCTCGCGGGCGGTTTTTGCGTCGGCCACGTCGGCGGCGCTCCCCGTCTAGGTGCGCCGGCCCGTGCCACCGGCCGTGCCGGTGGCCCTTGAAGCCGAAGTACAGGCCGGTGCCGAGGTGAAAGCCGGTGTCGCTGATCGGTTCCACCTCCACGGTGCGGGTCTGACCGGACGGTAAGCCTGCGAGCGGGACAGGACCCAGTGCACTTAGGGGGACAGTCCCCGGGGCCCGTTAGGTCAGCTGGTGACGTCGGCGGAGGTGAAGCGGGCCCAGGCGATGGAGCAGAAAAGCACCGCGTACACCGCGAACGACAGCAGGCCGCGGAGCAGGGTGGAGGTGTCGACGGGCACCCGGAGCAGGGCGTCGAAGGACAGCCACCAGTGGGTCGGCAGGTACGGGCCTGCCGCCGCGAGCTGCGGCACGTTGTCGACCACCTCGCTGGCCACCACGAGGATCATGACGGTGGCGATGGCCCCGATGGCGTGCTCGGTCAGGGTCGAGACGGCCAGCCCGATCGCGCCGAGCGCCGCCATCGCGACCGCCACGTACACGGTGACGAACAGCAGCCGGAGCAGGCCGTCCGGCAGCGAGACCGTGGTCCCCGACAGCAGCGTGACCGGCCCGACCGGGAACAGCGCGGTCCCGGCCACCAGGGCCACCGCCGACACGATGAACGTCGCGCACAACCCGAACGTCACGATCGCGCCGAACTTCACCGCGAGCAGCCGGGTGCGGCCGGCGGGCACCGCGAGCAGGTAGCGCAGCGTGCCGTAGCCGGCCTTGCCGGCCACCGAGTCGCCGGCCACCACCGCGACCACCACCGGCAGCACCAGGATGAGCAGGGTGCTCAGCGCGATGAAGCTGAGGAAGATGCCGTTGCCGGCCAGCTGGTTGAAGAACGCGGCCCCGCCCGCGCCGCCTCCCCCGCCCCCGCCCCCGCCGCCTGGGTGGGGTGCCGCCAGGCGCAAGGCGATGCCGATGACGAGCGGGAAGATGGCCGCCACCGCGAGCAGCAGCAGGTTCCGCCGGCGCTGGAAGACGAGCCGTAGCTCGGAGCGGAAAAACCTAAGCGCTGACATCGAAGCCCTCGCCGGTCAGGCCGACGAACAGGTCCTCCAGGCTCGGTGAGGTGACCGCGAACCCGCGGACCCCGACTCCGGCCTGGACGAGTTCGGCGCAGACTCGCTCGGGTACGGCCTCCCCGAGCACCGCCGACACCTCGGCGATGGCCAGGCCCGCCGCGGGTCCTTCAGGCCCGGGTCCTGAGACCTCGGCCGGGGTGGCCTTCGGGTCGGGGAGGCCGAGGCTGGTGAGCACCTTGAGTGCCTCCTCCGGGTCGGCGGTCTGGATCGTGACCCGGGCGGCTCCGGTCCGGCGCAGTTCGGGCAGCGAGCCCTGGAACACCAGCCGGCCGGCGCGCATGACCCCGACGTGCGTGCAGATCTGCTCGACCTCGGCGAGCAGATGCGAGGACACGAACACGGTGGTGCCGTCGGCGGCGATCTGCCTGATCAGCGTCCGCACCTCCCGGGTGCCCTGGGGATCGAGACCGTTGGTCGGCTCGTCCAGGATGATCAGCTCACGGGGCTGGAGCAGGCCGGCCGCGATGGCCAGCCGCTGCTTCATGCCGAGCGAGTAATGCCGGTACCGCTTCTTCGCGGCGCTGAGCAGGCCCACCCGGTCAAGCGCGGTATCAATCCGGGTCCGTGCCGTCCGGGGGTCGGCGCTCCGGTCCGCGGCGTCGTATCTGGCCAGGTTGTCCAGGCCGGTCAGGAACGGGTAGAAGGCGGGTCCCTCGACCAGCGAGCCGACCCGGTGCAGCACCTTGGTCGCTCCGTCGGGCATGCTCACGCCCAGCAGGGCCGCGCTGCCCCCGGTCGGAAAAGCCAGGCCGAGCAGCATCCTGATCGTGGTCGTCTTGCCAGAGCCGTTCGGACCGAGAAAGCCGTAAACCGAGCCGCCGGGCACGGCCAGGTCGATACGGTCAACCGCCAGTTGGCCGCCGCGGAACCGCTTGGTCAGCCCGGTGGTCGAGATCGCGGTCAAGGGGTCAGCCCGCTGGCCGAGATCCCGGTCATGGCGGGGCGGCCCGGTGGTCGAGATCCCGGTCATGGCGGGGCGGGTCAGGAGGCTGGGTGCGCGGTCGCGGACCCCGTCGCGGCCTTGAGCGCGGCGGCGTACAGGACGCTGGGCTGGACCGCGCCGACGAACGTGCTGCCGCCGTCGGTCACCAGCACCGAGATCAGGCTGGTGCGCAGCAGCCGGCCGGTGCCCCAGGCGCCGTGCTCGACGGTGGCCGACCCGACCAGCGCGTGCAGCGCGGCGGCGCTCTCGCCGTTTATGGGGCCGTTCGGTTGGCCCGGGCCCGGAATGGGAGATCCGGCGGTCAGCGGGGAGGACGGCAGGTCAAGGACGGCCAGCCAGCCGGACCCGATCGTGGTGATGCCCGTCCCGTTTGGCTGGCCGGCCGGCTCGGATCCCTGGCCGGGGTTCTCCTTGGTGATCTTGGCGCCTGCGGGTGGGGTGAAGCTAATGTCGGCCGAGGCGGGAGTGGCGAACGTGACGGAGGTGAACCCTACCGAAATCGCCGGGTTCGACGCGCCGCGGGCGAAGACCTGCACCCGCAACGGCACGCCGTTGTGGCCGTCGACGGCGATCCGGATCTGGCCGACGAGCGACCTGGCGTCCTTCGGCGCGACCACGAGCTCATAAGCCGCTTGCCCGGCCACCACCACGTTGCTGTCCACGCTCACCGCGGTGGTCGGCCCGACCGCCGCGAGGACCTGGCTGGCCGCCTGCTGCGGGGTCAGGGCCGGGGTCATGGGCGTGGGCTTGTTCTTGTGCTTGTCCGCCGGGACCGAGATCTCGGTGACCGCGTTGGCCGTGCTCTGCCACAGCCAGACCGTGCTGCCGGTCCTGATCACGTCCGTCTCGCTCAGCGACGCCGGGAGTGCCAGCCGGTAGCGTTCCGGGCTCGCGTACCAGACGTTGACCGTGTGCGACCCGGTGAGCAGCGAGGTAATCGAGGTCGGGTTACTGCTGTTGCCCGGCAGGCTCGGCAGGCCGAGCGACGCCGTCTCGAGCACCGAGCCGTACAGCGCAGGCCCCTGCTCCTGCGCGACCGCGGCCAGCAGCTGAGCCGGCGTACGGGCCGGCAGCGAGGGCGCGGCCTGCGCCCCGGACATCAGCGAGCCAGCCATCACCGCGCCGGTCACGACGAGCGCGCCGACCGGAACGGCCCAGCGAGCCCGGCGGGAAAACCTCGGTACACCAGACATGACACCTCACCCCTCTCCGAGGGTACCCCCCAACCTGGGTCGCGGGCGCGGAGGCCGGGGCGAGGCCGGGGCGAGGGCGGGGCGAGGGCGGGGCGGAGGCCGGGGCGAGGGCGAGGCGGCGGCCGTTCAGCATGCTCCGCCTGGCCGGCGCCCGGCTGTCCACGCTGCGCGGCGTCGTCGCGCTGGAGGGCGCCGTCCCGCTGCTTTCCGTCGCCGCCGTCGCGATCGGTGCCGGCTTCGCCGGCGCCGCGATGTCCGCCCAGGAGGCACAGCAGCACACGATGGTCGCCCCCGGCATCGCGTACTACCTGCTGACCGCCGGCGGTATCGTGATCTCCCTCGCGATCATCGCCGCCACCTTCCCCCTCCTAGCCCGCATCACCGGCCCCGAAACCGCCAGAAACGAGTAACAAGCCGGGCGCCAAATTCTGCTTCACACCACTGGTGATTCAGGGCAGGACGAACCGCTCTACCGCGTTGGCGAAGCCCTCGTCCTCGTTGGACGTGGTGACGCGGCGGGCGGCTTCCTGGACCTCATGGCTCGCGTTGCCCATGGCGATGCTGAGCCCGGAGTGGGCGAACATGAGCACGTCGTTGGGCTGGTCGCCGATCGTGGCGATCTGCTCGGGGGGGATCTGGTAGGTCCGGGAAAGATATTGCGCTACGGCGCCCTTGTTGGCGCCGGGATTGGTGACATCGCAGTAGTACGGCTGAGACTTAGCCGCCGAGACGTGGTCGCCCAAGCGCTCGCGCACCGCGTCCACACCCTTCTGGACCGCGTCGTAGTCATCGCTCACCCCGACGATCTTGGCCACTCCGTGTGATACCGAGGTGAAGCTGTCGGTCACCGTCGGATCGAACCTGACCGTCTGGGTCTCGCGGGTCACGTGCGGTGCCTTCGGATCCCGGATAAACCAGTCCGCGCCCCGGTAGACCCACACGTCCAGCTCGTGGGCGCCGAGTAGCTCGATCACCGTCGGTGTCACGTCGTCGGGGATGGTCTGTTGCTCGATCACCGACATGTCCGGACGGACATACACGCCGCCGTTGAAGCCCGCGAGCGGCGTGGTGAGCTGGAGCGGCTCGATGAGCATGGACATGCCGCGGGGTGGGCGGCCGCTGGTGATGGCGAAGAGTATCCCGGCCTGCCTCAGCTTCGCGACCGCGGCCATGGCCCGATCGGTGAGGACCTTGTCCTGGGTCACCAGCGTGCCGTCGACATCGGCGAGGAACAGTCGAATTGGCGGGGCCATGTTGCCTCCAGTTTGGTCCGGTGCGGTCAGCGGAGCTAGAACCTCAGCAACCAGCGTTCGCCCGGTCACCCGGAACCGGTAAAGGTCACGCCCGGCGAAGGGTCAGCATCCCGCGAACACCACCCGCCTCGCCTGGCACACCCGTGCCGGGCGCTCCCGCTCTGAAGCGACACCGATGGTCCATCGCGGTTGCCCAAGCAACACCTATGGTCCTTTGATGTGGGTCAGGTTCGGGGTTCCGCCCCGGCGAGGCTGCTGGAAGCGCGACCAACGCTACCTGACACGGCACCAGATCACGAATGCTCGACGTCGGTCCGGCCGGCTGACCGACCGCGGGGGCCGCGCCCGTCAGGTGATGCTCCGCCTGCGGGTGACGAAGCCCGCGGCCGGCGGGAAGCGGGTGTCGGCCGGGAGGGCGGTACCGCCCAGGGCCAGGGCGAACCCCGCGGCGGCGCCGGCGGCCAGCACGAATGTCAGCATCATCCCTGCTCAGCGCGGTGGTCAGGTACTGCACAGGCAGCACGCTGGGCGGCATCAGCGGGCCGCTGGTGCCGCTTGAACCGGGGGCGCCGTTGCCCGCGTTCTGGTAGTTGACGTAGTCGTTCAGGTACCCCGTGATCAGCATGTTGACTGGCACAGCTAGCACCAGCCACCACAGGACCGGGCGGTGGCGCTGGACCAGCAACTCGGCCCGCACCGATGCCGCGACCCCGCCGGCGCGCCGCGGCGGCATGGCCGTGTCCACCGCAGCCTGCGGGCGGGTCAGGGCAGCGGGACGCCGCCGGCGCCGTCTCACCCGCCCGGCCAGCACGTCCCGGCGGTGCAGCAGGACCAAGGTCAGGGCCACGAACGCCGCGGCCCAGCCGGCCAGCGCCCAGGCCGCGATCGCGGGCCGGTCCGGCAGCAAGTTCTGCGAGGCCGGGCCGCCGCCCACATCGCCGAACAAGCCCGTGAGGGTGATCGCGTTGGTGCCCGGAAGGAAATCGCTGACCCTGGGCAGCAACCCGGTGTAATCGAACCCGAAGTAGCTGACGTAGGTCTCGATGAGCACCGCCCAGACCAGCGCGAGCGCGATGCCGCCGGCCGCGCTGCGGCACGCCGTGCCCAGGAGCCAGCCGAGCGCCGCGTAGGTCAGCGCGACCAGCAGCGCCGCACCCATGGCGCGCAGCAGCACCCAGGTCGGCGGCATGGCTCCGTCAATCGGGTTGACTTCCCCGGCTTCCAGGGCCCGGAAGAGCAGGCTGGCCGCGGCCGATACCGCGAACGTCGCCGCCACACTGGCCGTCACCGCCACCGCGAGCGCGAGGGCTTGCCCGGCACCGGTCCGGAGCCGGCCGGAGCCGGCCAGCAGCGACGTGGTGATCGTCCCCCGGCCCCAGTCCCCGCCGGCCAGCACCGCCCCGAGCACGAACCCGGTCAACCACGCGACAAGTGTCACACCGATCCCGCACGCACGGAAGCTTCGGAAAGAAATGAGCCCGGGTACGTCTCGGGCGACATCATCCGGGCGCATCAACACCACCCGCACCAGCTGGCCAGGACAGCTGGCGCAGCATGGCAGGTGAGGGTGGCTGGTGAGGATGGCCGCCGGAGGGGTAGCCGCGTTACGCTTCCTGCATCGCAGTCGTGGGGAAGGGGGCCGGCGATGACAGCCCCGGCAAACGACGTGGCGGGCCGTGGCCGCCTGCGGGCCTCCCACGCTGACCGCGAGCAGGTGATCGGCACGCTGAAGACCGCGTTCGTGCAAGGCCGGCTGACCGAGGACGAATTCGGCGCACGGGTAGACCAGGCCTACGCGTCACGGACGTACGCGGAGCTGGCCGAGGCCACGACCGGCCTCCCTGCCGGGCTCGCCACCACCAGGGCCCCGCGCGACCCGTGGCGCGCGACCAAGCTGGCCTGGCGGGCCGCGTACGCGATCATTTTGCCGGCCCTCGTCACGGCCGTCGTCCTGCCCGGAGGATCTGGTCACCCCTCCAGCGGGATGGTCATCACTACGGCGGTGATCACCTATCTCCTCTTCTGGCTGTGCGGCGTCGCCGTGATGGTCGGCTCACGGCACCACAAGCGCTCCGCCGGACAGCTACCGCGGCGGTCAGCACCTGGCGCGGGCGGGTAAGGGCACCGGCGATGACACAGCCGGGAGATGAGATAACAGCAGACACAGGAGCGCTTGGCCGTCTCTACGCCTCCCGCTTCGACCGCGTGCAGGTGGTCAACGCCCTCAGGTCCGCGTTCGTGCAAGGCCGGCTGACCGAGGATGAATGCGACGCGCGGGTGGAGCAGGCGTCCGCCGCGCGGAACCATGCCGAGCTCGCCGCGCTCCTCGCCGACATCCCCGCGGGGTCGGCCACAGTCCGGCCGCCGACGGCCACCGACGCCCGGCTCGGCGTCGGCGCGGTCGTGACCGCGGCCATCGTGCTCGGGTTGCTCCTGTGGTGGCGGCCCGGCAACGGGCTCGCCGTCATAGCGGCTCTTCTGGCCGCCGTCACGTTGATCGCGGGCACCCCCGTAACCGTGGGGCTGATGATCGACGCGCGGCATCAGAGGCGGTCAAGCAGACAGCTGCCGCCACTTCCACCCCGTGGCCCAAGCGAGTGATCGTACCGGCGTTTACCTGCCCCTCGGCCCGAACGAACATGGGCTCCACGGCTGAGCTAGCCGGGTGTCGCGGGGCGGGATAGCCGGGTTAGCCGGGATCAAGGCGACTCAGCCGCCGCACGCCGTCCCTCATGATCCGGCGGGCCAGCCGAGCGCGACGGAATCTCTGCACCAGGCCGAGCGGGTCAACCTGGCCTGCCCGGCGCCGACGGATCTGGTCCGCGAGCGCGGCCGGGACCCCGAAGCCGGCGAGGCGGCTGATGGCGTCGGACTTGGTGATCAGCTGGCCCGCCGTCAGGACCGCCTCGGCCCGCGGGAGCACGGTGAGCCCGAGGTCAACCCAGCTGTCGCGCCACCAGCAGGTCCGCCGCCGGGCGATCCGGCGCCAGTAACCGCTGATCTCCTGCTGCACGGCGGCCTGGACGTCGGCAGCGGGGACCGGCCCGATGCCAGGCGGCGGCCAGGGCCCGAAGAGGGCCACCCCGGCCGACGTCAGCTCCGCCTGCGTCATGACCTTCAGCTGCCACCGGGTCATCCGGTCCCCGAACCAGTAGGTACGCAGGGAGACAGGATCGGCCGCGCCCGGCACCGGAACGTACAGGCAGTGCAGCCGGCCGGCGGCGCCGCCGGAACCGGCCAGGGCCGTATGCAACTGCGCGAGTTCCCTGATCGCGGCGCGGTCCGGCTCGCGCCGCACCATGACGACCACATCGATGTCACTGCGGGCCGGACTGAAGTCGCCGGTCGTCAGGGAGCCATAGAGGTAGATGCCGACGAGGTCCCCGCGGGCCAGCAGCCCGTCGCGGAGACGCTCAAGCAGCGCAGTGATTTCCGCGGGAAGCTCCATCGCGGTCTCCCATCGATCGGTGGCGCCGTACCGCACCTTACGCAAGGCCGCCGGAAGCCGGCGCGCACCTGCGGTACGCCAAGCCGCATGAGTTGCTCCGGCCGGGCGGCGCCATGGTCGTGGCCGGGTGCCAGTGGGCCCGGCCCGGGGACGGCGAACGCTTCTGGACCGAGGTGCAGGCGGACTACCGGGCGGTGGGTTACCCGGGTGATCCGCCGCCGCCACCCGAGCAGATCGGGCCGCGGCATCTTCCCGCCGAGGCCGGAGCGTTCTTCGAGGAGGTGGCCAGCCGGGCCCTATCCCTTCCGGCAGGTCTACCGCGCCCGGGATTACCTGGCCATCCTGGCCACCCAGTCCAGCACGCATGCGCTCGGCGAGGCGCGCCGGGCCGACTTCCTGGCCAGGGTCCACGACCGGCTGGAGTCGCGGGGCTGGCCGGAGCTGACGGCCACGTTCGTGGCTTACCTGGTCATCAGGCGGCGGTCCACCTTATCTCTCGACCCGGCGCCAGGCGGGACGGGGGACGAGGCGAAGGGCGACCGCCATCGGCGCTAGCGGGGCGGGCACCCAGACGGACGGCTTGCCGCTGCGCAGCGCGGCGGCGGTGGCCGCGCCGACCTTGGCCGGGGTGGTGGCCAGCGGGGCGGGCGGCATGCCCGCCGTCATCCGGCCGATCACGAACCCGGGCCGGACCAGGAGCACCCGGACCCCGCTGCCGTGCAGCGAATCGGCCAGGCCCCGGGCGAAGGCGTCCAGGGCCGCCTTGGCCGCCCCGTACACGAAGTTGGCCTTGCGCGGCCGGACCGCCGCCACCGAGGACAGCACCACGATGGTGCCGCGCCCCTGGGCGCGCAGGTGCTTCGCGATCGCCAGCAGGGTGGTCACGTGCCCGGTGAAGTTGGCGTCGATCATCTCCGCGGCCCGCCGGACGTCGGCCTCCAGGTCAGGCTGCGGGATCAGCACGCCGGCCGCCGAGATGACCAGGTCGAGGGGGCCCTCGGCGAAGATGCCGTCGGCGAAGGCCTGATGGGCGCCGGTGTCGGCCGCGTCGTAGGAGACGGTTCGCACCTGAGCGGGGCGCGGCTGGGCGGACAGTTCCTTGGCCGCGGCGGCGAGCCGCTGGGAGTCCCGGCCGGCCAGGATGACCTCGGCGTTCTCCGTCAGATCGAGAGCGGCCAGGATGGCCAGGCCTAGCTCACTCGCCCCGCCAAGCAGGAGAATGCGAGGGGCGAGCCCAGGTCCGTTCGGAAAAAAGGTCATTTTGATTTTCGCCCGTCTGGTGAACAATGATGGTGGTTTTACAGGCCCGCGCAGAACAGGGCCAGCCAGGCTGCCTCGCAGGCCAGCATCGGACCGTCCCTGACCAGCAGGTCCTCCACCGGCGCGGAGGAACGGCGGCCGGTCAGCACGGCGAACCGGATCAGCGCCGCGGCCAGCGGCAGGGCGCTGACCAGATGCCAGCTCCTGGCCTCGGGCCGCTCCCCCGCCGCCCAGGCCAGGTACGCGGCGATCATCAGGGTCGCCACCGCGAACTGGCTCGCCCGCAGCGCGCCGGCCCGGTACCAGCGCATGACCGGCCGGTGCCTGATGGCCTCGAGCACGGAGCCGGACAGCTCGGTGTAGCGTTTCGCGATCGCGACGCTGAGCGCGCCCAGGCTGCACACCAGCAAGAACCAGCCGGACGGCCGCACGTGGGTGGCGGCGGCGCCGCCCAGCACCCGGAGCAGGAAGCCGGACGCCACGAAGAGCAGCTCGACCACCGGGATGTGCTTGAGCACCCAGGAGTACAAGAACGACAGGGTCAGGTAGCCGCCGACCGCCGCCACCAGCAACGGCTCGCGGATCAGCAGGCCGCCGCCCAGCCCGATCAGGGCGCACGCCACGCCCAGCCCGACCGCGTGCGACTTCGGCAGGTCACCGGCGGCCACCGGGCGGAACCGCTTGCGTGGATGGCTGCGGTCACGCTCGGCGTCGGCGACGTCGTTGACGAAGTACACCGCCATCGAGGCGTAGCCGAAGGCGATCGCGGCGACGAGGGCGTAGACCAGCCCGTTCGGCCGGCCGAGGGACTCACCGGCTAGCGGCGCGGCGAAGACCAGCAGGTTCTTCGGCCACTGGCGGGGCCGGGCGGTCCGCACCACCGCGATCAGCCAGCGCACCCCGCGGGCCGGTGCGGCCGCTGCCACCTCGGCGGCGTCGGTCTGGGCGGTCACCGCGAGTAAACCGCGGTGAAGTCGCGACTGTACACCGAGTAATACCTGTACGCGGTCTGCTGCTGGGTGGGCAGCAGGTTCGTCGGGGTCGGGTCCTTGGGATGGTGGCCGGCCCGGTAGTACTCGAACGACATCCAGTACGGGTTGATGTCCAGCTGCATGCCCTTGACCGCGCCGGCCCGCTGCAGCAGGCCCGCCAGCGTCCGCACGTCCAGCGCCGGGCCGTACACGAAGATGAGGCGGCCGTCCTTGGTGATGCCGACGCCGGACCGCCAGACGTAGTAGCCGCCGCCGAGGGTCGCGCCCCAGCTGCCGAGCACGTCCTGGTTCACGGTGGCCGGGACCTGGCCGTTGTCGACGATGAGCTTGAGGTTCTGCCGGACGCCGGCGACGTACCTGGTCATCCGCACGCCGTGGTCCCAGGCGCCGATCTTGACGTCGCCGTTCTTGTAATAGACCACTGACGCCGCCCCGTTCACCAGGGTTCCGTGGGTCACGCCGTTGAGGTAGAAGCCGCCGCCGGCCTCGTTTAGCTTGAAGCCGCCGTTGAAGGTGGCCATCAGGCCCGTGCGTGCGCCCGGCGGGATATCAGGCAGCGACTTCCAGTTGCCCTGGCCCGGGTCCTCGGCCCCCGGATGCAGCTGGAAGCTGAGCAGCCGCTGATCCATCGACACGATGCCCGCGACGTAGGAGGTGTGCACGTTGTCCGGGCGCAGGAAGGTGGCGAACATGGCGGGCTGGCCCTTGACCGTTTCCAGCACCCGCCACACGCCCTCACCCGGCAGCGGAGTGCCGGCCGGCGAGCTGAGCCGCGCGGGGATGATCGGCTGGAAGCCGTGCTTTTTGGCCTTGACCTTGGGCGGGGCCGTGGGCGCGCCTGGCGCGGCGCCCGGTGCGGCCAGGGAGAAGCCGGGCTTGCCGCCGACCTGAGGCGGTGAGTAGGAGATCCACTCGCCGAAGGTCACCACCGGGCCCAGATAGTGATCCCGGGCCCATTCGGCCAGCTTGGAGGACATGGACCCGCCGTTGGGCGCGGCCAGCGCCTGGCCGACCGAGAAGGCGCACCAGCACAGCAGCAGCGCGATGAGGACACCGACGACCCGGACCGTGGGACGTCGCACCGTGCGGCGGAACCACCCGCGAGGGCGGTCGTGCTTCGGGCGGCGGCCCGTCGGGCGGTTGCGCTTCGGGCGGTTGCGCTCCGGGGGGGCGGCCTCCGGGGGGGCGGCCTTCGGGGGGTGGAGGAAGCTCCGGCCGGGGTCCAGGTCGGGTCCTTGGGGGCCTGGCTTGTGTCGGGGGTCGGGCCTGTGTCGGGGGTCTGGCCTGTGTCGGGGGTCTGGCCTGTATCGGGGGTCTGGCGGCCAGGACGCCGGGTCTAGCTCGTCCTCTGATTCCGGGCCGGGCGGCGACCCCGCTCCGGACGGCGAGGCGTAGTACCGGCTAGCGCGACGGGATGCCGGTCGTTGCACTCGCTACCTCCTCGGTGATCCGCCAAGCCCTCGTAAACGGTCTACCGGCTCAACATGAAGGAATCGTTTCGTGACCGCTTCGTCCAGAACGCCAGGACATATCGCGACGGGTGTGGTGATGAGATTACATTGTCGACTACGGCGGACTTAGCCGCACGGCAGATGCGCCGGCAAGTCGGGCTCGGGCAATCCGGGTTCGGGCAAGCCGAGGGGCCCGGGGGCCCGGGCGGCGAATGCGAGGCATGCCGTCCCTCCAGCACCATCAGGTGTCTCACGCCACCCACAGTATGTTTCGAATTTATTGCTCGGCACGGTGCCTCCCACATAGAGGCGTTGAAGCAGCCGTTCGTCCGGGGAATCGGGTCCCCCGCCGCGTGCGATCCGCTAGCTGCGACCGACTCCGCGGTCATGCCGCGTCATCCCTGCATCCCCTGCCTCACCTGTCTTGGAGAATCACTTTCGCTTCAGTCGGCCGAGAGTTTCGCGGAGTATTTTGGCTTGATGGGGACTTTTGTGCATCATAGTACCTAAAACTCTCCGTAAGGCCAGAATACTCCACGATCTTTGTTCGGCCGGGCCGGATGACGCTAGGATCCGCTGCCGTACCGCCCGCGGCGCCGCGCGTGCCGGGTCCCAGGGGACTACCAGCGCCCCCAGGGCAACAGGGCAGTGACGGCGACCGCGGCGAACAAGAGCGTCAGGTAAGCGATGGACAGGTGGAACAGGCGCATCGGCGCCGGGGAGGAACCGCCGCCGCCGCTGGCCGGACCGCCCAGGACCGACGCAGCACCAGGGATCTGGTCGGCCGCGGGGGCCGCGGTCACCCGGGCCTTGAGCCGGTGCGCCTCGGCCAGGAACCAGACGCCCAGGGCGGCCGCGAAGGCACCGTAGATCCACCCGGCGTAGGGGACCAGGGCCAGCGTGGCCGCCACCATCGCATAGGAATACCACAGGATCTTCCTGACGACCGCGGCAGGCGACGCCACCACAGGCAGCATCGGGACGTTGGCCGCGGCGTAGTCCTTGCGGAACTTCATGGCCAGCGCCCAGAAATGCGGCGGCGTCCACAAGAAGATGACTCCGAACAGCACGAGGGCGGGCACGCTGACCGTACCGGTCACCGCGGCCCAGCCGACCAGGACGGGGAAGCAGCCGGCCGCACCGCCGATCACGATGTTGGACGGGCTGCGCCGCTTGAGTAGCAGCGTGTACACGAAGATGTAGAACAAGATCGCGGCATCGGCAAGCGCGGCGGCCAGCCAGTTGGCCATCAGGCCGAGCAGCAAGGTGGACCCGGCGCCGAGCGTGATGCCCCAGGCCAGGGCCTCCCATGGCTTGATCGTGCCCTGGCCGTTGACCACCAGCGGGCGGCGCGAGGTCCGCTTCATCAGCGCGTCGATGTCGCGGTCGATGTAGCAGTTGATCGTGTTGGCGCTGCCCGCGGCCAGCGTGCCGCCGAGCAGCGTGACCAGGACCAGCCGGAACGACGGCAGGCCGTGCTGGGCGAGCAGCATGGTCGGGACCGTGGTGACCAGGAGCAGCTCGATGATGCGCGGCTTGGTCAGCGCGACCAGCGCGGCACCGACCACCCGCGGCGAGCGCCGCGGCGGGGGGCCTCCCGGCTGGGCGCGGCCGACGGCCGCCGTCGCGGCGACCGGAAAGGCGCTAGGCACCCGCGTCACTCGTGCCTTCGGCCTCGTCCGCTGCGGGCTCGTCCGCTGCGACCGGATCCGCTGCGGGCTCGTCCGCTGCGCCATGGTCCGCCACGGCCGGGTCCGCTGCGACCGGATCCGTCGTCGCCTGGTCCGTCGTCGCCTGGTCCGCTGCGGCCTGGTCCGCCGGGTGGATGAAGTCGGTCTCGGGCAGGAGGTCGGGTTCTTGGAGAGTCTCCGACGCGTGCGGCGGCTGCAGGCCGGGCACTCCGGTTTCCGCCTCGGCCACGACCGCGCTGGCGGGGATCGGTCCGCGCACCCGGATCATGCCGCGCTGGCCCGGTTCGCGGGTGCCGGCGGCGACCTGGTGCGCAGGCGTCAGGTATCTCATCCGGGGTACGCTATGCGGCCGCTTGAAGATGAAGTAGAGCGCCGTGGCGATGAGGATGAAGGCCCCGTAGGGCAGTGCGAACGTCTCGATCGACCCGCCTAGGTACCTGGTCGGGCCTTCAGCGAGCACCAGCTCAGTCACGGAACCTCCAGCCGTGCAGGACATCCGTCCTACCGTACGTAGAAAAGCACCCAGAAGATCAGCGCGACCACGGCCAGGTAGTTCCAGACGACGGTGAACGAGCTGAGCGACGCCTGGAAGCGCTGGACGTTGAACGCCTCACTGTAGGTGGGCGGCTGCTCGACGAACGAGATCTCCGGTATCGAGCGAGCACGCATGAACAATATCTCCAGCCATATCATCGCGCAGAGCCAGACGGTCAACGCGACCGGGTAGAACCCGACGAAGACACTGGCGAAGCCCGACTGGCCCGGCTGGAACGGCAGCGTTGAGCAGCTCCGCGATCTGCAGCGCGACCGCCGAGACGCCGAGCACCAACGCGGCCAGCGCCGCCCGCGCCCACGGGTTCTTCTTCCCGGCCTTGATCCGCTGCAGTCCGACGGTCTGCACGATCGCGCTCACCACGATCAGCCCCGTGATCAGGGCTCCGTAGTACATGTGCGGAGGCGTGGTGGAACTCGGGAGCCACAGCTGATGGGAGTTCGCCGACTGCAGGTAGAAGTAGGCGAACGCGAACGCGCCGAACAGGAACGATAGCCCGCCGATGGCGAGCCGGGAGCCCGTCCAGGCCGCGTTGAGCGCGGCCTCGTGGTAGAACGCCTGCTCCTCGACGGCCCGGGTGGCCGCCTCTTCGCTGCCGGCTTCGGCTAGGTCAGCCACTACTCAGGCCTCCGTTCCTGCGAGGGCACCGCTGATCACTCCGGCAGGCGGGTTCAGGTCGGCGACCGGCAGCGCCTTGGGGTCGCCGTACTCATACGGGCCGGACAGCACCACCGGGATGTGCGCGAAGTTGTTCGGCGGCGGCGGCGAGGAGACCTGCCATTCCAGGCCGCGGGCCCGCCACGGGTTGCCGACCTCACGTACTCGCCAGAACAAGGTCGACATGACGAAGTTGAACAGGAAGATGAGCATCGACACCCCGAGGAGGAACGCCGAGATCGACACCCAGTCGTTCAGCGTCTCCAGGTTGCGGGCGTATTCGAACACCCGTCGCGGCTGGCCCAGCTGGCCGACCGCGAACAGTGGCATGAAGGTGGAGTTGAAGAAGATGAACATGGTCCAGAAGTGGAGCTTGCCGAGCTTCTCGTTCAGCCTGATCCCCATCATCTTGGGCAGCCAATAGTAGATGCCGCCGAAGAAGGCGAAGATCAGCCCGCCCATGATCGTGTAATGGAAGTGCGCCATGACGAAGAACGAACCGTGGCTCGTCGTGTCCGCGGGCACGTCGGACAGGAGCACGCCGGAGATCCCGCCGAACAGGAAGTTGACGTACATGCCCATGGCGAACAGCATCGGCACCGTCAGCCGGATCTTGGCCTTCCAGAACGTGCCCATCGCGACCAGGTAGATGAAGCCGGTCGGGATGGAGATCAGCTCGGTGGTCAGCATGAACAGCGGCCGCATGTCCGGGTCCATGCCGGAGTCGAACAGGTGGTGCTGCCAGACGAAGAAGGACAGGATCGCCACCCCGAGCATGCCCGCCGCGGCGATCTTGTAGCCGAACAGCGGCTTGCGGCAGAACACCGGGATGATCTCCGAGACGATGCCGAATCCGGGCAGCGCCAGGATGTACACCTCCGGGTGGCCGAAGAACCAGAACAGGTCCTCGTACAGGTAGTTGCTCCCGCCCAGCTGGTTGACGAAGAACGCCGTCTGCGCGGTCCGGTCCGTGATGATCATGTACATGCCGGCCACGAGCACCGGCGCGGCCAGGATCAGCAAGAAGCCCGTGGTGAGCATGGCCCAGACGAAGACCGGCAGCCGACTCCAGCGCATGCCGGGGGCCCGGTAGCAGATGATCGTCACGACCAGGTTGAAGGCGGCCAGGATGGCCGAGATGCCCATCAGGCCGAAGGCGATCGCGTAGCCGTCCATGCCCGCGCCGGCCTGGATGGACAGCGGCGCGTAGCCGGTCCAGCCGGTCGGGAATCCGCCCATCAGCACGCTCGAGAGCAAGATGACGAACGCGCACGGGGTCAGCCAGAATGACAGCGCCTCGACCCGGGGAACGCCACCCGCTTCGAGCCGATCATCAGCGGCACCAGGTAGTTCCCGAGCGGCCCCATGACGACCGAGGTCATCATCATCATCATCATGGTGCCGTGCTCGCCGACCACCTCGAGATAGGCGCTCGGGGTGAGCAGATGGTAGCTCGGTGACAGCAGCTCGGCCCGGATCGCCATCGCGAACAGGCCGCCGGCGAGGAAGTAGCCGATCATCGCGAACAGGTACTGGATGCCGACCACCTTGTGGTCCAGGGAGTACCTGAAGTACTTGAACAGGTCGTCTCCGACGTGGCCCTCGCCCGCCCCGGTGACCGGCCGCCCGAGCATCTGCTGGACCGTGTCGTTGAACACGCCCAGCCCGATCAGCCAGCCGAGGATGCCGAAGAGGTAGCCGAGGACGATCGGGGTGTCGTTGCTGTCCGAGAGCGGGAGCTGCTGGTAGCCGCTGGAGATGGCGTTGCCGAGCAGGTGTCCGAGCGCATACCCGATAATCGCGCCGATCAGCGCGGTGTGCGCGGCCGGGCGCAGCCACCAGGGCCGCGCCTTCGGCGCCGCGGCAGGCTCACGTCCGTCCGGTACCTGCGCGCTTTCCGGCTGGATCTCGATGGCCATCTACGTTTACCTCGCTACCTTCCGCCGGATCATGGCTGCTCGGGGTCGTTCGGGTTGTAGTAGCCGCCGCCGGCGCCGCCGATGCCCAGCTGCCCAAGGACCTTGCCCAGGTTGGCAATGTCGGTGGGGTCGTAGGTCAGGGCGTAGGGCGGCAGCGTCTTGGTCACCGAGGCGAGCTGCGTCTGCGTCTGGTGCGCCCACGTCTGGAACGCGGACACCGAGACGACCTTCCCGTAGTTGAACATCGCGCCGTGCCACAGCCCGCAGAGCTCGGAGCAGCGGACCACGAAGCCGCCGGCGTGCTTGGCCGTGGTGTAGACGACGTCGTTCACGCCGGGGTTGGCGTCGGCCTTCACCCCGAGCTGATAGGCCCAGAAGCTGTGGATGACGTCGAGCGAGGTGACGTTGAACTGGACCGGCTCGTTGACCGGTAGCTCAAGCTGCGTAGTCTCGAACCCCCCGAACTGCGGGTACCGGTAGGTCCACGCCCACTGCTGGCCGATGACCTGCACTTCCAGTATGTTGCCGGAGGCCGGCTTCCAGATCGGCTGCGGGCCCTCGCCGGCGCCCGCGCCCTGCACGGTCACCAGCTCGACGGTGCCGAAGACGGCCAGCGCGACCACGATCGCGCTGGTCACCGCGATCCAGGTCAGCTGGATCTTGGTGTTGCCGTGGATCGGCGGCCCGTCGGTCTCGTCGCCGTCCTTGGCCCGCCAGAAGGTCAGCGCGTAGCCGAAGTAGATCAGCACGCCGAGCACGACGGGCGTCGCGATCGTGCCGAGGACCTGGGTGTCGAACTGCTGATTGGCGGCCGAACTCGACATGGCGCCGGGGGGCAGGTGCGGGCCCCAGACGAAGTAGACGAGCGGGCAGCAGACGACGCTGGCCACCACCCACAGGATCAGCAGCCGCAGCCCGTGTCGCGGTTCGGCTACGGCTACGGCTGGCGCCTCGGCGGCCATCAGGTCTGCACCTCCATCTGCCCGCTCATGTAACCCGGCGTCGCCATCGGGCCGCCGTTTCCGTCCACGTAACCGCCGCCGCACGGGACAATGCACTGCCAGCGGAACGTCCCGCCCTTGGCCGGAGTCATGAAGCTGAAGGTCACCACCTCATGCGGGCCGCTCGTGCACGGCGAGCTGCCGCAGAGGGCGTTTTCTTCATTCAGCGTCGGCGGTGAGGCGATCGGCACGTTGATGCCGAGGCCCGCCATCGTGAACGTGTGCTGCACGTTGCATCCCGCCCACGAGTTCAGCAAGGACATCGCCTTGCCGTCCACGTACTCGACGCCGCCGAGCGTGCCGGTGACCTGGCCCCAGACCGGATTGCGCAGCGGCGTGCAGCCGTCGTAGCCCTCGATCGTGATGTTCACCTTGGTCGCCGCGGGCACCGCGAAGTAGGTGGTGTGCACCCACTGCTTGGTCCGCGGGTCCTGGATGAAGTACGACACCCAGTCCGGCTTATTGGTGATCGTGTTCTGCGGGTCGGTCTGCAGGACCACGTTGACCTGCCCGCCGCTGGCGTACGGGGTGTAGTCCTCGAGCGGTGGGCTGGAGCCGATGAAGTGGATGGCGACGAAGGCCACGGCCGCGACGACCGCGACAAACGCGATCAGTAGCGTCGTGACCCGGGCCGGCAGTGACACCGGTTACCACCTCGTTTCTCTCGACACGCGATGCACACGGTTGCAGCGGCTTCCTCCTGCCATCGCCGACTGGATCGGCAGGCTGGCTTCATCCGGAGTCTGCAGGCACGATGCCACGTTCCGCACCTGATGGTGGCGGTGGAACGAATCGGGCGCAACAGCCCGGGGCTTGAATGACAAAATTGTCATCTACCCTCGGCCCCGAACCAGGCCGGTGCCCGCGCCTGCCCCGCAGGGACGCCCTGAAAACGAGTTCGTCCGCACGATCGAACTCACTTAGGGCCCTCGCGATTACGTTCCGTAGCCGTGGTGAAGGAGTCGGCGCCCTGACCGGCTTGCGGCTCGCCTGGACGGACATTCCCGCACCTCAGAAGCTTGCACCCGGCCCGGCAGGTCCGGACAGAACACCGTCCGCAATCGTTTGTTACGTAAAAAGGTGTATTTGGGATACAGCTCTGTAACAGATCCGAGGCATCCGGGGTGAACTCTTGACCGGCATGTCCCCGAAGTAGAAGCATCGGACCTGGGCACAGGGGGTTATATAGGACAAAGTCCATGGTTACGTGGAGTAACATGCCTGGTGGCATGGCTGCCCGGCACCATGCGGAAACAGCGATGTCCATAATCGGCGAAGAGGCGATGACCGCGCAGGAAGTGGCTCAAGTCAGCTTTCGCCAGCCAGCGGACGTGGTGGCCGGCCGGATCCTCGTGGCCGACGACGAGCCAGGGATCCGGGCCTTTATCGGTCGCGCGCTGGCCGCAGCGGGTTACACGGCCGATTTCGCCGCGACCGGAGCGGAGGCGCTACGGCAGGCTCTGATCAACTCCTACGATCTCGTGATCCTGGACCTCGTCATGCCGGACCTAGCCGGTCAGGTGGTTCTCGAACGTCTCCTGGCGGTCCGCCCCGAGCAGGCGGTGCTCGTCCTTTCGTGCCGGGCGGACGTCGCCTCCAAGGTGGATTGCCTGGAACGGGGCGCCCAGGACTACCTGACCAAGCCGTTCTCGCTGGCCGAGCTGCTGGCCCGGGTCAGGGTCAGGGTCCGCGGCGGAGAGAACGGCCACACCCGGGCGGCGGAGCACGACCACGAGCGGGAGCACGGCCACGACCGGGCCGGCGAGATCGTCAGGGCCGGCCGTCTCACCCTGGACGTCGGGCGGCTGGTCGCCGATATCGGGGCCGGCGCCGTGCCGTTGACCAGGCTCGAGTTCCTGCTGCTGCGCGAGCTGGCCGAACATGCCGGCCAATCCGTCCCGAAGGGTCAGCTGCTGGCCACGGTCTGGGGCTACGACTTCGACCCGGGCTCCAACGTCGTCGACGTGTGCGTGCGGCGGTTGCGATCCAAGTTGGGCTTCGGCCTGATCAAGACGGTCCGCGGTGAGGGCTACCAGCTTGCCGACCACTGACGGGAGACCGGTCGGCCGCCTATCCGGGCTGGGCCGGTTCGCGGTCAGGTTGAGCTGGCCGTTCCGGCCCTGGTGGCTCGATGCTGGGTGGGCGGTCTTTTCCGCGATCAACCTGGTGGCCATCTTCGCCATGCCGGGCTGGGAGACCATTCCCTTCCACTTCATCTGGATCAGCGTCACGCTGGTCTACGGGTTTCGAACCTGGGCGCCCAAGCCCACCCTGGCGGTTCTCGCCGTCGTGATGGCGGCGACCAGCGCGGGGATCGGCCTGGATGTCGTGCGCGGTGCCGAGCCGGGCGTTGAACTCACCGAGGTTCCGCTGATGGCGGCCATGTTCTTGGCCATGGTCTGGCACGCCCGGCGCAAACTCGCCGCGGAGCAGGAGTCTGTTCTGGTCAGCCAGGAGAACGGCCGACTGCTCGCCACCCAGCGCAGGTTTCTCCAGGACGCCTCCCATCAGCTCCGCACTCCGATCACCATCGCGCTCGGGCACGCCGAGCTGCTCGCCCGCGGCCTGACCGGCCGGCAGGAGGGAAACGACATCCAGGTCATCCTGGGCGAGCTGAACCGGCTGCGGCGGATCTCCGAGCGGCTGCTCGTCATCGCCGCCTCAGAAGATCCCGAGTTCCTGCATCCCGAGGCGGTCCCGCTCGACAACTTCACCATGGAGATCCTGCGCAAGTGGCGGCCGACCGCCGATCGCCGCTGGCAGCTCGGCCGGCTGGACAAGGCCACCGTGCAGGCGGACAAGGAGCGCCTTGAACTGGCGATCGACGCGCTGCTTGAGAACGCGGTACGGCACACCGCCGACCACGACATCATCAAGCTGTCGGTGATCGCCTCCGGTCCCGGTCTCCCGGTCCGGATGATCGTTTCCGACGGCGGGCGGGGCATTCCCGACGACCAGCTAAGGCACATATTCGACCGGTTCGGCAGCGGGGACAGCGGCCATCCCCGCGGCACCGGGCTCGGGCTAGCGCTGGTCCGCGCGGTCGCGCGCGCCCACGGCGGTGAGGTCCTGGTCCGCAGCCGCCCGGGGGTGGGCAGCGAGTTCGAGCTTCTGCTGCCCGCGGCCCAGGGGCCGCCGGCCCTGGGACCCACCGTCCTCGCGATGGCGACACCGGCCGGCGGGGAGGCCTCCGGTGGCACACTGGCACAAACCGGTGACCGCAGTTCCAGGAACGAGCCGGCCGGCGCGGGGTGAACAGGAGACGATGAGCACGGATGAGCAGAGCACGGTGAAGCAGGACGCGCTGAACCAGGCCGCGGGCGGACACGGCCGCGGGTGACACGGCCGCGGGTGACACGGCCGCGGGTGACACGGTCGCGGGGCTGCTGACGTGGCGCGGCGCGATCGGTGAGACCTGGCGGTCGGCGGCCAGGCACAAGGTGGCCGCCACTGTCATCGCGCTCTGCGTCGTCGCTTCGCTGGCCGGTATCGCCCTAGCTAACTTGGGCTCAGGCCCGGCTGGGCCGGCCGCGGACCCGGCGGCGGCGGCCTTCAGCCTCCCGGCACTCGGCCATTCCGGCCAGCAGATCTCACTCGCCGGCTACTCGGGCCGGCCGGTCATCGTGAACTTTTTCGCGTCCTGGTGCGGTCCTTGCCAGCAGGAGACGCCGCTGCTCGCCAAGTTCGACCGCACCAGCCAGGTGGCCCTGGTCGGGCTGGACGAGAACGATGTCATGAGCAACGCGATGTCGTTCACCCGCGCCAAGGGAGTCACCTATCCGGTCGGGTGGGATCCGCACTTCATCGCCGCGAACGCTTACGGTGTCGTCGCACTGCCGCAGACGTTCTTCCTCAATGCCAAGCACCGCATCGTCGATCGCATCTTCGGCGCAGTGACGCTCGCCGACCTACGTAAGGGCATCGCGCTAGCCACAAGGAGCTGATCGGGTGAGTACTCCCACCACTGCCGGCCAGCCGCCGTACGTGCCGATCAGGTCCGGCGGCTGGCCGGTCCGGCGCACCCCGATGTGGGCTCTACTCGCACTGGTGCTGCTGGGCGGTGCGGCCGTGCTCGTTTCGCTGTCGCATAAGCCCTCGAACGCGCAGCAGGCCGCTGACCTCAACTCGTACATGAAGGACATGAACGCGGCCGTCGAGTCCTGCGCCGGAGGCGTCACGGAGTCACAGCAGGCGCTAGATGCGATCGAAGCCGGCTCGCAAGGCAGCCTGAAGACCATCCTCGGCATGGTCAACTACAACGCGGCGAACTGCTCGCCCGCCAACAACGAGTCGCTGGCCGACCTCACCCAATATCAGGTGGGTGAATCCCTGGCCCGTTTCAACCTGCAGAACTGCGCTGACGACTTCGTGACCTGGTCCTTCGACGCCGAAGCGGTGCAGACGGACATGGCCAGCGTGATAACCGCGCGGAACGCCTCCGCCCGCACCGCGGCCCACGCGGCGCTTCAGCGTGACCTGCGCACGCTCAACGCGGAGCGGGCGACGATCTACTCGATCCTGCGCTCCGCCGAGCAGGCGCTGTCCGATCACACGGCGCTGCCCCCCCTGACGAGCTAAGCCGGGTCGGGTGGCCCGATTCCGGTTGACCGGTGATGCGGTCATCTCCCTTTGCGCTTCGGCTGGTCAAAGATCGGATTTCGACTCGTGTGGCACCGGCCAGAGCTCGGCCGGGCAGCCCGGTGGCCTGATCCCACCGAACCAGCTTGGCCTGCCCATGTCGAATGCTGGCCGCGGGCTCCGACTACCAGGCGAGACGCTCTGCCGATCCAGTGAGGAGCTAGAAATGGCTACTACTACCACCTCCATGCCAGCCAGCACGTCCGGCGGCACCGCGGTCCGCGCCCGGCGGCCAGTGTCCCAGGTGAGCATCGCCGCGGGGGCAGCCGCCCTGGCCGTCATCGAGGCCTACGGGGCGATCGCGCACGCCGCGGGCGTCCCGCTGCGGGCCGCCGCGTTCGGCGCGCACACCGCCACCCAGGTCAACGCCGGATGGCTGGCGTTCGGCGTGGCCCTCGGCACGTTCTGGGGGACCGTGCTCGCGGTCGTCGTCGCCCGCCGCGTAGCACGGCCGGCGCGGGCTTTCCTGGCCACCACGCTGCCGCTGCTCACGCTGTCGCTGGCCGGCCCGCTGACCGCACACGCCACGGCCGCGACCAAGGTCACGCTGGCCTGCGGCCACCTGATCGCCGCCGCGATCATCATCCCGGTGGTGACTCGCCGCCTCGCCGTCGTTCGCCGCGCGCGTTAACAGATGGCACCGGACGAGGAGAAGCCCCTGCCGCGGTATCTGCGGCAGGGGCCTCCACGACTCGGCGGAGAGTCTCCAGGCCGACATCGCGCCAGGCTCCGCCTTGCTCCGGCCACGCGACCGGTAAAGGCAGCAGGCGCCGGCAGCCGCCCAACCATCAACTCTGCAGGTCAGCCAGGGCCTCAGACAAGCTGCACCTAAGCCGGGTGCTTGCGCGACCTGCTGACGGCACCGGCCACCCCGGTCAGGCCGAAGACCAGGCCGCCGTGCCACAAGCCGCTCAGCACCGGGTGGATGATCCCGCCCCCGGTCACCACGGAAAGCACGAGCGCGATCGCGGCGCAGGCGAGCGCGGGCATGACCGCGAAGCGCCAGGGATTACTCCTGGCCCAGCGGATGGCCCGGGTCGGCCGGGACCGCCAGAGGGCACCGGCCGCGGCCACCACGAAGAAGGCCACCGCGCCCAGGGCTAGCGAACCGCTCAGGCCGCTCAGGCCCAGGCCGCTGCCGATGACGTGCAGGCCCAGGTCGCCTACCGCCACCACCCCGCCGGTCACGGTCGCCGCCGTCCATGGCGCGGCCGACATGGCGGCACCGGAAACCGACATCTCCTCGCGCCGGGACAGATCACGATCACTTTGCGTCGGCGTGGACATCCGAATCACTGCCCTTCGAACTACTAGCACGATATTCACGTCATATCGCGTATTGCCCGCAGCGTACCACGGCATCCGACCGGCTCGCCTGGAGCGCCCGCAACTGGGACGCGTCGGGGATTGGGTGGTGGTTTGCGGTTGCGGCGTGTCAAGGGGGTGTGCTGCTGCGGTTTCTGAGATGCCGTGGCAGTGCTGGCGGCGAGGTTCGCGGTGGCGCGGCCGGCCGCGGGTGCGCGACTGTGAGGTGATGTCCCACCCGGCACGTAGTCAGTGAATGCGGCTCTGTACCGCAAAGAACCGGTACGGTGCCGCATCGCCCCGAAACCGCCGCTGCACGCGGGTGACGGGAAACGGGTGCTGTGACGTGAGGGGCCGGTCAGCGCATCCCGGCGGAGCAGGGCGGTCCGGTCCCCCGGGCTCGCGCGGCCCCGGCCAGGTGGTGCGCGGCGAACCAGCCACTGATGTTCTCCGCGTCGCGGGTGAGGAAGAACGCGCCCCGCGAGTTCGCGATCACGACCGGCCCGGGACAGGCGAGAACCCGCGACACGCCGCAGTTAATAACAGCCGCAGCCCTGGCCGCTCGGATTGGCCCGGAGACACCGAG
The DNA here is from genome assembly GCA_963808315.1 of uncultured Actinomycetes bacterium. Taxonomy (GTDB): domain Bacteria; phylum Actinomycetota; class Actinomycetes; order Streptosporangiales; family Streptosporangiaceae; genus Palsa-504. Next base: position 117,657 of record CAWEFK010000004.1, read on the forward strand.
CAATGATTTCCGGCGGAAACCGCGGTTTACCCGCTCGGCAGGCTTGGCCAGGCCTCGAGGCGGGAAATCTACTGACAAGGGTCGATTCCGGGCAAAGGCAGTAGAAGATGCACGAGGACGACAGCGCGAATGGGGGGCCTGCCCCGGCTTGGGTCAGGTCTGAAAGTGAGTCGCTGCCGCCCCATGATTATTCGCCGGTGCCCGGACCAGAGCCGGTGCCGGCGGGGGCGTCTGGGCCGGCGGGGCGTCTGGGCCGGCGGGGGCGGCGACGGGGTGGAGACCGTTCCGCGTGGCTGGGCCGCGCTGGGGCCACGGGTTGCTCGTTTACCTGGTGATAACGGTCCTGGCGGCGGCCGCAGGCGTCGGCACCACGCTCGCGGTCCGTCACTCCGGATCTGCCGACGGCGGCACGGTCTGGCGGCCTGACGCCGCCGCGGCGAGCGCGTTGGCGGCGATGAACGACGAGCATGTCTACAACGCGGTGGCACCGGGCATTGTCGACGTCGACGCCAGCCTGCCGTACCTCGACGAAACGGCGGAGGGTACCGGCTTTGTGATCAACGCGACCGCCGGACTGGTGCTGACCAACAACCACGTCATCGACGGCGCCACCAGCGTGACGGTCACGCCGGTGGCGTCGGGCCGTCGCTACCAGGCGAAGGTTCTCGGCTACGACCAGTCTGACGATGTGGCCCTGCTTCAGCTTCCGGACGCGACCGGGCTCAAGGCGGTCATGATCGGCGACTCGTCGCAGGTGATCGTCGGCACCCCCGTCCTGGCCATCGGCAACGAGGGCGGACAGGGCGGCTCCCCGACGGTCGCACCGGGCGTGATCAGCAGCCTGAACCGGACGATCAAGGCCAGCGACCAGACGGCGGGGCTGATCGAGACCCTGTACGGCATGCTGCAGACCAACGCCGACGTCCGGCCGGGCGACTCCGGCGGTCCGCTGGCCAACGCCGCCGGCCAGGTGATAGGGATCGACACCGCCGCCGGGGGGAGCACCGTCTACTCGGGCTACGCCATCCCGATCCGGCAGGCCTTGTCGATCGCCAACCGGATCGCCGCCGGGCGCGGGAGCGCGACCATCCAGATCGGGCTGCCCGGCTTTCTCGGCGCGCTCGTCCCGGATAGCAGCAGCGCCAACCCGCAGCTGCAGGCGAGCCAGGAGAAACGGCAGGCCGGCCACGTGAGCAGCAGTCGCAGCGGCTGTATCACCGGCACTACGACCACGGTCCCTGACCAGATCGCCCCGGCGCGGTCCGGCGCGCTGGTCGACGGAGTTCTGTGCGGGAGCGTGGCGGCGTCGGCCGGCCTGTTCGCCGGAGACGTCATCACCTCGATCGGCGGCCGGGCCGTCGCCACCCCCGGGTCGCTGACCGCGCTTCTCAAGCGTTACCGGCCTGGTCAGGCCGTCTCGCTCGCCTGGGTCAGCCCCGGCGGCGGTCTGCATACCGCCCTGATGACGCTCGGCACCGGCCGGCCCAATAGGTCCTGAAGGCGGCATACCGTGCGGATCCCCGGGCAGCGTGGGCAGCGAGGCGATGAGGCCATAGACGGTATCGAGGCGGCACAACCCATCGGCACGTACTCTAGTCTGGTCGAGGGCGAGGAAAATGCGAGAGAACGACAGCGACAGCGGCGATGGCTGGCAGCAGCAGCCCGAGTACGTCAACCCGTGGGCGCCACGCGAGGAAGATGACGCCCCCCGGGCCTGGGGACCAGCGGCGAACGCGGCTCCCCCACCGGAGAACGAGGCTCAGGACACCATCGCTTTCGGCCGGCCGCCCAGCCAGGAGCACGGCTACAGCCAGGAAACCTACGGCCAGCCCAGCTACGGGAGCCCGCCCAGCTTCCGGGCCGACCACTTACGGACAGTCCGGTTACGACCAGCCCGGCTACGGACAAGCCAGTCACGACCAGCCCGGCTACGGACAAGCCGGCTACGGACAGCCCGGCTACGGACAGCCCGGCTACGGACAGCCCGGCTACGGAGACCAGCCCGGCTACGGCCAGCCGGTTACGACCAGCCGGGTTACGACCAGCCGGGCTACGGACAGCCGGCGGGCTACGGGGCGGCGGGCTACGGGGCGGCGGGCGGGCGCGGGGATGACGGTGGCTCTGGCGGTGGCTCCGGTTGGGGGATGCCGAGTCCTCCCCCGCCACAGCGCAACCGGCGCCGGCATCTCAGCGTCTACCTCGCCGTCGCCGTGCTCGCGGCAAGCGTCGGCGCCGGGTTGACCGTCTCGCTCGACAACAACCAGAGCACGGCCGCCTCGTCGTCCGGCGTCTCCTCCGGCGACGTGCCCGGACCGAACGACAACGCGCCGGGCAGCGGATCGTCCTCGGCGGCCAACTGGACCGCCGTACAGAAGAAGGTCATGCCCGGCCTGGTCGACATCACCTCCACCCTCAAGTACAACAGCGAGACGGCCGAAGGCACCGGCATGATCGTGTCGGCTACCGGCCTGGTCCTGACCAACAATCACGTCATCGACCAGGCCACCGCCGTGAACGCCGCGCTGGTGTCCAACACGGGGCATAAGTACCGGGTCCGGGTGATCGGCTACGACGACACCCACGACGTGGCCCTGCTTCAGCTCGTCGGCGCCTCCGGCCTGAGCCCGCTGCGCTTCGGTAACTCCGCGCAGGTCAGCCTGGGTACTCCGGTGCTGGCCCTCGGCAATGCCGAGGGGCGAGGCGGGGTAACGCCGGCCCAGGGCATCATCAACGCGCTCAACCGCTCAATCCAGGCGAGCGACCAGGGAGCGAACAGCACCGAGAACCTGAACCACATGCTGCAGACCAGCGCCCAGATCCAGCAGGGCGATTCCGGCGGCGCGCTGGTCAACGACGCGGGCCAGGCCATCGGGATGATCACTGCCGCGAATACCTCGGGGGCCGGCCAGCCCGGGTCCTCCGGCACCCTCGGCTACGCTATCCCGATCAACTCGGCCCTGGCGATCGCCAGGGAGATCGCCGAGGGCAAGAGCAGCTCTACGGTCTACATCGGGCTGCCCGGTTTCCTCGGCGTGGAAGTCGCGCAGAGCGCGAGCTCGAATCCGCAGCAGCAGGCCGCCGACGAGGAGCAGACGGGCAGCGGCGGCCCGGGCGGCGGCCCGTCGGGCTGCCAGGCTAATAACGGCCAGGTCAGTGTGCCGGTTACCATCGCGCCGGCCAGAAGTGGCGCGCTGATCCTGGGCGTGCTGTGCGGCACGGCGGCCAGCACCAGGGGGCTGGCCTCCGGAGACGTGATTACCTCCGTCGACGGCCAGACCGTCACCACGCCTGGTTCGCTGACCGGGATCACCGCCAAGTACCACGCCGGAGCGGTCGTCTCGGTCACCTGGATCGGAGTGCGCGGGAACAAGCACACCGTCTCGATGAAGCTAGGCGCCGGCCCGGCGAGATAATTCTGGGGGGACGATCCCCAGCCCCCCCTGCTCACGGGGGCGCCCCCGTACCCCCCGGCCCCCCGGGCCCCCCGCTCACGGGGGGGCTGCCCGAAGCCAGGCGCGGAGGCGGGACTCGCAGGCGGCGATGTTCTCGACCGGCACGTACTCTCCGGGGGTGTGCGCGATCTCGGAGATGCCTGGGCCGTAGTTCACCGCCGGGATGCCGAGCGCGGCGAACCGGGCCACGTCGGTCCAGCCGAGCTTGGGCCGCGGCGTCCCGCCGACCGCGGCGACGAACGCGGCCGCGGCCGGATGGTCCAGTCCCGGCCGGGCCCCCTCGGCGACGTCGAGCACCCGAACGTCCCAGGCGGAGAACAGCGACCGGACGAACTCCGCCGCTTGCTCGCCGTCGCGGTCGGGCGCGAACCGGTGGTTGACGGTGACCACGCACTCGTCCGGGACGACGTTCCCGGCGACACCGCCGCGGATGGCGACGGCGTTGAGCCCCTCGTGGTAGCGCAACCCGTCGACGTCGGGCTGCCGCGGCGTGTACCCGCGCAGCACGTCGAGGATGGGCCGGCCTGGTGGATGGCGTTGCGTCCCATCCAGGACCGGGCGGTATGAGCTCGCTGCCCGGTCACGATGACCTCGGCCCGCAGCGTCCCCTGGCAGCCGCCCTCGATTTCCGCCGAACTCGGCTCCATCAGCACCGCGAAGTCACCGGCGAGCAGCTCGGGGCTGTGCCGGCTCAGCCGCAGCAGCCCGTTGCGTTCGACTCCGACCTCCTCGCAGTCGTAGAACACGTAGGTCACGTCCCGGGCGGGTGAGGGAACCCCGGCGGCCAGCCTGAGCTGCACCGCCACCCCGGACTTCATGTCGGTGGTGCCGCAGCCGTAGAGCCGGGAACCGTTCGTCCGAGAAGGCAGGTTGCCGGCTATCGGCACGGTGTCCAGGTGCCCGGCCAGCACCACCCGCTCGGCCCGGCCGAGCATGGTGCGGGCCACGATCGCGTGTCCGTCCCGGTGCACGGTCAGGTGCGGCCGCGACCGCAGCGCTGCTTCTATGGCGTCGGCGAGCGGTCCCTCCTCGCCGCTCACCGACGGGATGTCCACCAGTTCCGCGGTCAGGGCCGCGCCGTCGAGGTCGAGATTCACCCGGTCAGCTTAGGCGGCCCGCGGTCAGGCGGCGGCCATCGCCTTGGCCGCGGCCCGCAGCGCGGACACGATCACCGCCACCGACGGCCGCCGGACGCTCGCGGTCCTGGCCACGGCGTGCACGTCCCTGGCCAGGTCCAGGCCGTGCGGCAGGTTCCGTACCGCCACCCGGCGCCCCGCGGCGGTGACGGCCAGCCGGGGCAAGATGGCGATGCCGATGCCCCGCGCCACCAGGCTCACGATCGTGGACATGCCCTCGAACTCCGAGAGCACAGGCGGCGTTACCCCCACCGCGGCAAGCAGCCGGTCGACGGCCTGCCGGGACGGCTCCCCGGCCGGCGCGGCCAGCCAGGGCTCTTTCCGCAACGATCGCAGGTCGACCGCCTGGCCGGGATCGGCCGCCGGATGATGCCGCGGCACCACCAGCACCAGCTGATCCCTGATCAGGTGGTAGCTGGACAAAATGGACCCGCCGGTCTCGATCTCCTCGGCCAGGCGAGCGCCCCAGTCGTCCACGATGGCCACGTCCACGTCGCCGGACCTGACCTGGCGCAGCCCCTCTCGAGCCTGCGTCTGGCGCAGCACCAGGGTCAGCTGCGGGTGCGTGCGCAGGCTGCGGGCCAGGGCTGGCGCGAACGCGACGGCCGCGGAGGGGAAGGCGGTGGCCACCACCCGGCCGGCCGGCTCGCTGGCCCGGGCCGACAGGTCGGTCTCCGCCTCTTCGACCATGGCCAGGATCCGCTCCGCGTGGCCGGCCAGGCGGCGGCCCGCGTCGGTCAGCTCGGCCCGGCGCGCGGACCGGTCGAGCAGGGCCGTGCCCGCCTCTCGCTCGAGCGCGGCCAGTTGCTGCGACACGGCGGACGGCGTGTACCCGAGGACGGAGGCCGTCCGGGCGATGCTGCCACGGGCCGCGAACTCCCGGAGGAGGCGAAGCCTGTGCAGATCGAGCATAAGCGCACCTTACTCTCAGCCACAGAGATCAGCGTTTGCGCTTATGGTATATCCCGGCGACACTTGGACAGGTGCACAGCGTTGTCACAGCAAGTGAGCTTTTTTGCCCTGACTCGCCCATCCCGCAGCTAGGAAGTGCTAGCCCTCGTGGCTCTCACCGTCACGCCCTTCATACCCCTTCCGCCCTCTGACCCCGATTACCCCCGGCTTGGCCCCGTGACGGTCCCCGTCTCGGCCACGCTCGCCGCGAACGAAACCATGGACGCGCGGCGGCACCGCGGCGAACCCGTGCTGCCGATGGCGTTCGGCGAGGCGGGACTGCCCGCGCACCGGATGCTGCGCGGAGCGCTGGCCCGGGCCGCCGGGTACACCTCCTACGGCCCGGTGGCCGGTCACTCGGCGCTGCGCGAAGCGGCCGCCCTGTACTGGTCCAGGCGGGGCCTGCCCACCGACGCGGCTGCGGTGATCTGCGGCCCGGGCAGCAAGGCCTTGCTGTTCGGCCTGATGCTGGCCATCGGCGGCGACGTCGTGGTGACCCGGCCCAGCTGGGTCAGCTATGCCGCGCAGGTCCACCTGACCGGCCGGGTCGCGCACTTCGCACCCGGCGCGAGCGGCGTGCCCGACCCCAACCAGCTGGCCCGGACGGTCATGTCCGCCCGGGCGGACGGCCGGGCGGTGCGCTCGGTCATCTTGACCCTGCCGGACAACCCGACCGGCACGCTGGCCTCCCCGGCGGCCGTACGCGCCGTATGCGCGGTCGCGCGGGCCCACGATCTGATCATCATCGCGGACGAGATCTACCGCGATCTCGTCTACGACCAGCAGGCTCCGTTCGCGTCCCCTGCTTGTCTTGCTCCCGAACGGACCGTGGTGACCACGGGCCTGAGCAAGAGCCTTGCCCTGGGGGGCTGGCGGCTGGGCGTGGCCCGGCTGCCCGACGGCGGGCTCGGGCGCGAGCTGAAGTCCCGGCTGCTCGGGATCGGCAGCGAGATCTGGTCCGCTCCGGCCGGCCCGGTGCAGCAGGCCGCCGCGCTCGCCTTCACCGAACCGCCTGCACTGGTCGAGCGGGTCGGGCTCAGCCGCCGCCTGCATGCCTGCGTGGCCCGTGCGGTCGCGCTGCGGTTCGCCGCGGCGGGCGCGTCCGTCCCCGAGCCGCAGGCGGCGTTCTACCTGTACCCGGACTTCACGCCGCTGGCCGACGTGCTGCTGGCGCGGCACGACATCGCCAGCGACGAGCAGCTGGCCGCGGTCCTGCTGCACCGGTACGGTGTCGGGGTGCTACCCGGCTCCGCGTTCGGCGACCACGGCTGGCGGCTGCGGTTGCGGGTGGCGACGGCGATGCTCTACGGGGATACCGACGCGCAGCGCACCGCCGCGCTGAACTCATCCGACCCGTGCTCGCTGCCCTGGATCGCCGCGTCCCTGGCCCGGCTAGAAGAGGTCCTGGCTGACCTCACCCGCTAGGGCCAGCAGGTCGGGACGTTTGGCCAGCAGGCCGTCGCCGCTTGAGGTGCCGTTCAGCCGCCTGCGGGCCCAGGGCATCGCGTACTCCCTGACCCAGTGGGCGTCGGCCCGGCGGGCGGCCAGCCACCGGGTTCGGGCCGCAGACCCCGAGGAGCCCGCAGAGCCCAGGGAGCCGGGGGCGTCCGGGTGCCCGTCGGGTCCGGGCGGCAGCGGCACCCGCCAGTCCTGCGTGACCGGAACGCCGAGCACCTCGCAGGTCCGCAGGGCTACCCGCCGGTGGCCGTCCGCGGTGAGGTGCAGCCGGTCCGGGCTCCAGGCCCGCGCGTCGTTCAGGGTCCGCATCGACCACAGGTCGACCAGGTCGCACCCGGAGGCGTCGGCGATGCCGCGCAGGTGCATGTTGTAGGCGGCGATCCGGCCGCGCAACAGCCGGATGACCGGGAACCTCCGCGGGTCGAAGCCGGTGAAGATCAGCACCCGGCAGCCCGCGGCCTGCAGCTTGGCCACCGCGGGTTCGAAGGCGGCGGCGAGCACGTCCACGTCGCCGCCGCTCAGGATGTCGTTGCCGCCGGCGGCCAGGCTCACCAGATCGGGCGCCAGCTCGACGGCCCGCGGCAACTGCTCGGTGATGACCTGGCCAAGCAGCTTGCCCCTGATGGCCAGGTTGGCGTACCGGAACCCGGCCTGCCGCTGCGCCAGTGCATCCGCCACCCGGTCGGCCCAGCCGCGGCAGCCGCCGTCCGGGCCCGGATCGTGCAGCCCCTCGGTGAAGCTGTCCCCGATCGCTACGAAGGTGCCGATACCGGGCGCTAGGTCACGTTCTGTCATTGGTCCCATGATGCCATCACCGGGCGGCGGCGATCGCAAGACCACGGTCCGTTAGGCCATATGGGTTTGACTTGGGAGACGGGGTGCGGGCTACGGCGGGGGGACGGAGCGGGCAGACTATGGGCCATGTCCAGTCCCGTGCTCTACAGCGAATCACCGACCCCGGCGTTTCTGTTCGACTTGGACGGGACGCTGATCGATAGCGTCTACCAGCACGTCATCGCCTGGCGCGCGGCCCTGTCCGACCTCGGCATCGACTTGTCCGTCTGGCGTATCCACCGGCGGATCGGGATGAGCGGCGGGCTGTTCGTGTCCGCGCTGCTGCGGGAAACCGGCCTCTCGCTGTCGGCCGCCGACATCGAGAGCCTGCAGCAGGCCCACGCGGCGCAGTACCGTGCCCAGGTGGACTCGGTATCGGCGCTGCCCGGGGCCCGTGAACTCCTCGGCACGCTGACCGAGGCGGGCGTGCAGTGGGCCATCGCGACCAGCGGCTACGCGGTGACCGCGCGGCCCGCGCTGGCGCTGCTCGGGCTGCCTGAGGACACTCCGATGGTGACCCGCGACCTGGTCAGGCACGCCAAGCCCGATCCCGACCTGTTCCTGGCCGCGGCCGCCATCCTCGGCGTGGAGCCCAGGCACGCGATGGTCGTCGGGGACAGCGTCTGGGACCTGCTCGCCGCGCGGCGCGCCGGGACGCTCGGCGTCGGGCTGATGTCCGGCGGGTACGGGCGGGAGGAACTCGAGCGGGCCGGCGCGTACCGCGTCTACGCCGACCCGGCCGAGATGCTCGCCCGCATCGACGAGCTCGGCGTCCGCACCGGACAAGGCTGACCTCTCGATGGATAATGCCCGCGCGGACCTGGCGGTCCCCGAAGGGGACCCAAGGGCGGCCCCCGCAGGGGGCCCAAGGGGGGCACCGGGGGATGGGTCCCCCCGTAAGCGGGGGGGTCTGGGGGGGTCGTCCCCCCGAGAATGGCTCTGGCTCATTGCGGCCGGGCTGGCCTTTACCGTGGCGCAGCTGCTGTTCGTCTCGCCGCGGATCGGGCTGAGCTGGGACGAATCCGTCTACGTGAGCCAGGTCAGCGGGCACGCCCCGGCCGCCTGGTTCGATCCCGCGCGGTCCCGGGGCGTGCCGCTGCTGGTCGCGCCGGTGACCCTGCTGACCAGTTCGGTGGTGGCGCTGCGGGTGTACCTCGCGATCGCGTCCGGGCTGGGGCTGACGCTGGCCCTGTGGGCCTGGCGGACGCTGCGGCCGGCCCGGGTCCTGGGGCTGGCCGGAGTGGTGTTCGGCGGGCTGTGGGTGGCGCAGTATTACGGGCCGCAGGCCATGCCGGACATGGGCTCGGCGCTGGGCTGCCTGGCCGCGGTCGGCTGCTTCGCGCGCCTCCTCGGACGCCCTGCTGACGGGAGCTCCGCGGGCGGGGAATCCGCGGGCGGGGAATCCGCGGGCGGGGCTGCCGCGGGCGGGGACTTTGCGGGTGGGAGGGGGGCGCTGGCGGGACTGGGGATCAGCGTCGCGCTGGTGACGTTGATCCGGCCGGGCGACGCGGTGTACCTGGCCGGACCGCTGCTCGTCGTCGGAGTATGGGCGCGGCGCTGGGGGCCGGTCGCGGTGATCGCGGGCGGGCTGCTGGCGGGCGGGGCCGAATGGGTCGTCGAGGCCTACCTGCGCTTTGGCGGTATCGCTAGCCGACTGCATGCGGCGGGTGCCGAGCAGGGCGGGTTCGGGCTGCACTTCGCGCTGCCCGACGAGCTGCGCGCGCTGAACGGCCCGACGCTGTGCCGGCCGTGCACGATCGGGTACCGCGACCCCGCGCTTGACCTGTGGTGGCTCGCGCTGCCCGTGCTGGTCGCGCTCGGCCTGGTCGCGGCCAGGCGGGCAGGCACGCTCACCAGCGCGCTGCTGGCGGTCGGCTGCGGTCTCTGCCTCGCCGCGCAGTACCTGTTCATGATCGACTACGCGGCGCCGCGGTTCCTGCTGCCCGCCTACGCGCTGCTCGCCATTCCCGTGGCCGACGGGGTGGCCGTGTGCATCACCGGAGTCAGCCGGGACCTGCGGCCGACCATGACCGTGGTCGTGACCTGCTTCCTGATCCTCCAGCTGGTCAGCCAGCATCTCGTGCTCGACCACGAGGTCGGCGGGACGGTGACGTTCCACGACGACTACACCCGGATCGCTGCCGAGCTGGCCGTCCGGGGCGTCAAGCCGCCGTGCCTGATCCAGGGGGTGCAGTACATCCCGATCGCGCTGGTCGCGGGCTGCGCGTCGACGGGGACCGCGGCGCCGGGCGAGCCGGTCGCGGTGCTCGTCCAGGTCCGTGGCCGGCCCCCGTCCTACGCCCGCAACTGGCGTTCATACCGCATCACCGGTACCACGATTCTCAAGGTCAACGCCTATGTCCGGGGATGAGGCCGGCCGTCGGGTGAGGCCGTCGCGGGAACGCAGTGAGGAAGTCAACGCGTTAGCGAAGATAGATGTTAGATAGAGGGGTACACGGTA
>CAWEFK010000005.1:0-289184 GCA_963808315.1 uncultured Actinomycetes bacterium
GGCGCTGGCCGCGATCGGACGGCGCCTGAAGGAGGGGCAGTCATGAAGAAAACCGAGGAACACCCGTGTGGTCCACGACAAGCGCGCTTGCCGGGACCGTCCGCACGGTCCGGCCGAGCTCCCCCGCTCCCGGAGACGCCCGGGCGCGATTCGGTCACCCCCGGGCCCCGGACCCGGCCTGGCCTGGGTCGCGCCGCTGGCCGCCGCCGCGGCGATCATCGTCATCGCCGCGGTCGGTGTGACGGCCAGTTCCCTGCTCGCCAGGCCCGGTACACCCCGGCCCGGCGCTTCCATTGCGCCCGCCCACCGAGCGCCGGCTTTCTTGAACTCCGGTGTCCCGCCGTATTACGTGGCGGCTGCGGCGAACTCCTCGCTGACGGTCGTGCGGGCCACCGGACCGGGGCCACGCTCGCCAGGATCACGACGAGGACGCCGGTCGCCAGCGTGGCCGGGGCCGCCGACGGCCGGACCTTCGTCCTTGACGAGCAGCGGTCGATCATGGGGGGCTCGGTGACGTGGGTGGGCCAGCCTGCGTTCTACCTGCTCCGGCTGACCGCGTCCGGAACCAGGGAATCTCTCACCCCGGCTCGCGGTCCCGGCGATCCCGGACGGCACCGCGGCGTCGGGCCTGGCGTTGGCTCCCGACGGCAGCAAGCTCGCCGTCGACGTGGACTCCGACAGCTGGCCCCAGGCGCGGCTCATGAAGATCATGACCTACACGCTGGCCACCGGCGCGTCCCGTTCCTGGGCCACGAGCGGGATGACCAACGTGGATGCTCCCGCCGGATTCACCGGGTCGGGTGTGGACGGTGCCCAGAGCATCTCGTGGACGGCGGACTCCCGCACGCTCGCCTTCGGCATGCGGAACACGTCCTGCATCGGCGTGCGCTTGCTCGACACCAGCGGCCGGGGGCACCACCTGATGGCGGACAGCCGGCTGGTCTTCGAGCAGAGCCCCCAGGATGTGGGCCGCAGCCTGAAGAACGCCGCGCCACCCTATTACTTCGTCTCGTGCTCAACGGACGCGATGATCTCGATGGACGGCTCCGCGATCGTCTGCGGTTACGCAACGGGCACCGGGAAGACCACCACGATGGGGTTCGCCCAGTACTCGACCGTGACCGGGAAGATAAATCACGTCGTCGGCGTGGTCCATTTCGCGGGCCTGGCACCGACCGGCCTCTCCCTGTACTGGGTCAACTCGACGGGCACGATCGCGATCGGGACCAGCGAGACGGCCCGCCGAGGCCGCATCGGCGTGATGAACGGAGATACGTTCACGCCACTGCCGGGAGTCACGGGGTTCGCCGCCATCGCGTGGTAAGGCCTGGCGGGGATGACCCGCGCCCCCACGGGTGCCTGCCCGGGATTCTTGAGTGGACAGTTCCGATACCTGACTCTACCTGAGCGGACCCGCAGAAGCCCGCCCAGTTCCTTCCCCCGAACCCGGCTGCTGCCGTTGGACACGCCTGCGGTGCTGTCTGCGACCGGGCGGCGACGGAAGGGAACCATGCGGGGGGATGCCGCGTCCAAGGGGCATCAGTTCCCGGCACTCAGGAGCAGTCATGCTGAAGCGGATCCCCGTCAGCGCGGCGCTGACCGCACTCGCGCTCACCGGGGCGCTGTGCGGCTGCGGCAGCGCCGCCCAGCACAGCACGTCCGCGGGGGCGGGGGCGAGCATGCCGTCATCCGCGACCGCGCCCGCCGGGTCGCCCTCGGCTGGCCGGAGCAGCTCCCCGGCGCCGGTCTCCGGCGCGCCGGTCATCTTCGCGGTCCGGCTCGGTCGCGGCTTCGGGCCCAGCACGCTGCGGATATCACCCGGCCAGCACTTCGTGGTGACCGTGGACTCCTCGATCAGGGCCAGCGGTCCCGGCGTGCCCGGCTCGTGCGCGGGCACCACCACCCGGATCGATGGCGGCATGCTGACCGTGCGCTGCACGTCCGGAGCCTTCTACTACACCGCGCAGCGTCCGGGCACCGCCGAGCTGATGGCCACGGTGCGACCTCGCTGTGCCCGGGGCAGCCTGTGCCCGCAGTGGATCGCCGAAGCCACGCTCAAGATCACGATCCTGTGATCGTGCCGTCACGCTGACCGCCCCGGGGCCGCGGAGTGCTTATGGGTGGCTTGTGAGTAGCTGGGACAGGACCTGAAGGCGCTTCTCGTGCCCAGGGCTTTTCTGGCTGCTGGGTGCAGATCGGCTAGCCCATGCCGCCGAACGCCGCGTCCATGGCGTGGAAGGACCACACGCCCAGGCCGAACATCGCCGTGACAACGGCGGCTGAGGTCAGGCCGGCCAGCCATGCACGGCCGGGAATCCTGGTCACCAGCCAGGCGCCGAGCAGGGAGATCGCGCCGATCGCCGGAACGTAGAACCTGGCCGCCTGCAAGGTGTTTTCGGTAGGGTCATGTCGTCCAGTAGTACGCGGAGTACAGGCCCCAGACCGCGAACCACGACGCGGCCAGGGCCAGGCCGACCCACAGATCGCGGCGGGCCACCGCGCCGGCCTGGCCGCCGGCCCGCGCGCAGCACCAGCCCCCGCACGATGATCCACGCCAGCGCCACCAGCCCGAGCACCAGCATCGGCATGGCCTGCATCAGGTGCGCGGGCATGGTACCGCAGATTCGGCCCGATAGCGCCGAGGCCGAACGTGATCTCACCGGGCCGGTACCCGGTGGTCAGCGGGCCGCCGTAGACCAGGTCATCGAAGACGGCCACGCCGGCGCCGAAGACGGCCACCGAGGCAAGCCACCAGCACAGCGTGCGCGAGGGGCAGCCGCGCGGCCCGCAGCCGCCACGCCACGATCACGGCCACGACGGCGCAGCCGAGGATCACGATGTCGGTGTAGCGGACGAAGGTCGCGATCTCGAGCGCCACGAACCCGGCGAGGCCGGCCCAGGTGCGCCGCCGGGAACTGGCCTCGGTTGCCAGCACCGCCCACAGCAGGGTCCCGGAACCCGCCGCGATCAGCGAGGCGTCGGTGAACGTCGGCATGTAATCGCGCCAGGCAAACACCAGCGCCGCTCCGGAGGAGCAGTACAGGCCCACCGCCGCCAGGCCGCCGAAGCGCCCGAGCCAGCGCCGGGCGCCGATGAACAGCCCGAGGCAGGCCAGGGCCCCGTAGAACAGCGGCGCCCACCGGATGATGCCGAGCGCCTGGAACGGCGCCGCGAGGAACGGATAGCCGGGGTCCTTCTCGCTGATATACCGCCCGTCGGCCAGCTCGACCCATTGGTTCGGGACCTGGCCGGCCGCGGGTCGCCCAGCTTGGCGTCCAGGGCATTGAGCTGCGCGCTTGACAGCGTCAGGAAATCCCCCATCGGTGATCGCCACGATCGAATGGTCGGTAGGCGCCGTCATCGGGCTCTAGCCATCTGAGGCGCGACGGACAGGACCACGACGCACAGCGCCGCGAACGCGACAGCGGCGAGCGCCGCTTCCACCCATACCAGGCGGATGCCGCGTCCCGCGCCCGCCGGCCGGTCGCGCGGCCCGGCAGCACGACCTCATCGCGGCTAGCGCTGGCGGACATCGCCGTTGCCTGCGACTGCATCGCCGTTGCCATACCGGGACGCGGGATTCGCTTCATGCCTGCAATCCTACGCCCGGGCAGGTGACATCAGCGCTACCGGCGATGTTGCACGGATGTCATCTCCGGCCGGCGCATACTGGAGGGATGCGGGTGCTGGTGGTCGAGGACCATGCGACGCTTGCCGGCCGGATCGCTCAGGGGCTGCGTCAGGCCGGGATGGCCGTGGACGCCGTCTACGACGGCGCGGCGGCGCTGGACGCCGCCGCGCAGACGGCCTATGACGTGATCGTGCTCGACCGCGACCTGCCGGTCGTGCACGGTGACCGGGTGTGCCGGACGGTGGCCGGCTCCGGCCCGCGGATCCTCATGCTCACCGCCGCCGCCGACGTCGATGACCGGGTCGACGGGCTGGAGCTGGGCGCGGACGACTACCTCGGCAAGCCGTTCGTGTTCGCCGAGCTCGTCGCCCGCGTGCGGGCGCTGTCCCGCCGCGCGCCGTCCGCGCCGCCGGTCCTGCGCCGCGGGGACCTCACCGTGGACCGCGCCCGGCACCGCGCCAGCCGCGGTGGCCGCTCGCTGTCCCTGACCCGCAAGGAGTTCGGGATCCTGGAGATGCTGCTGGCCGCCGACGGCGCCCTGGTCAGCGCGGAGGAACTGCTCGAGCACGTGTGGGACGCCAACGCCGACCCGTTCAGCAACATCGTCTCGGTGACGATGGCCCGGCTGCGGCGCAAGCTCGGCGACCCGCCGCTGATCGAAACCGTGGTCGGCAAGGGGTACCGGATGTGAGCCCGCCCGCGGCTGACCGTCCGGGCACGGCTGACCCTGCTCTATACCGGCCTGTTCGCCGTGTGCGGGGCGATCGTCGTGGCGGTCAGCTACACCCTGGTGGCGCAGCTGGGGGCGCCGGGGCAGGGCCAGCAGCCTTCTTCCTCTGCGTGCTCCGGCCAGCTTCGTGGCGCAGTGCCGATCCGAGCAGCTGAGCGCCCATCCCGACAAGCACGTCCTTGCCAAGTGCAACGCGTACTTCCAGCAGCAGGGCGCGCAAGACCAGCGTGACCTCACCCTGTCGCACCTGCTGCAGTACTCGCTGATCACGCTTGCCGTGGTCATCGCCCTCGCCGCGATCCTCGGCTGGATCGTCGCCGGGCGGGCGCTGCGCCCGGTGCACCGGATCACCGCGGCCGCCCGCGCCGCGTCGGAACACAACCTGTCGGCGCGGGTCGCGCTGCGCGGTCCCCGCGACGAGCTCCGCGAACTGGCCGAGACGTTCGACGAGATGCTCGGCCGGCTCCAGGCCGCGTTCGAGGGCCAGCAGCGGTTCATCGCCAACGCCTCCCATGAACTGCGCACCCCGCTCGCCGTCATGCGCACGACGGTCGACGTCGTGCTGGGCAACCCGGACAGCACGCCCGGCGACCTGCGCGGCATGGCGGCGGACATCCGCGCCGCGGTGGATCATGCCGAGCACCTCATCGGCGCGCTGCTCATCCTCGCGCGCAACGAGCGCGGGCTCACCGTCCACGAGGAGGTCGACCTGGCCACGGTCGCCGAAGACGTCCTCGACACCGCCGGCCTGGGCGACCGGCGGGTGCACGCCACGCTGGAGCCCGCCGTCATATCGGGCGACCCGGTGCTGGCCGAACGCCTCATCGCGAACCTGGTCGACAACGCGGTCCGCTACAACGTCGCCGCCGGCGACATCTGGATCAGCACCCGCACCGCGGCGGGCAGCAGCCAGCTGACCGTGGCCAATACCGGCCCGGTCATCAGCCCGGCGGATGCCGACCGCATCTTCCAGCCGTTCCAGCGGCTCAGCGACCGCACCTCCCATGACGGCTTCGGACTCGGCCTGGCCATCGTCGCGTCCATCGCCGCGATCCACGGCGGCACCGTCACCGCCCGCCCCCGTCACGGCGGCGGCCTGGTGGTCGACATCACCTTCCCGTCACCCGGGCTTCGTAGACGATGTTGAACGGTGTTTCGGCGACACGGCGGAAGCGCCCAGGGAGTAGCCGCCGTTCAGAGGTTGGGAGAAAGCTTTAGGTCATGCGCGTCCGGCGCCCTCGGGTTTACGGGCTAGGTAGCCTACGACGTTGATCACGGCCCGCAGCGGCAAGCCCTCGCGCAGCTGCCCCTGAGCCTGCTCCACGGCCGCGCGATGGAACTCAGCCTCGCCGACGTTCTGGATGGCCTCATACGCTGGCCCGGTAGCGGCCAGCGCCCGCGCGTACAGCTCCGGATCGGCGAACTCCCAGGCAAACGGGACATCGATGCGCTCGACATCGACGAATCCGTGCGACGCGAGCAGCTGCTCGCCCGCGCCAGGCCGGCCCAGCGACACCATCACAGCCTGGTTGCCGACCTTCTCCGCCGCAGCAAGACGGAACGAAGCCAGCGCCCACACTCCCGGGGACACCTTCAGATGACCCCACACCGTCATCCCGAAGCGGCCGCCGGGGCGAAGCACCCGGTGGATCTCGGCCACCGCGTCTGGTGTGGTGCCCCAGATCCCGCGGAAGCTGGTGACAACATCGAACGACGCTGGGTCCCACGGCAGGTCATGCATATCGCCGACCCTGATGTCGCATCCGGGGTTCCGGTCCCGGGCCACCGCCACCAGCCGGGGCGAGGCGTCGATACCAGAGCAGGAGGCGCCGCGCAGGCTAGCCAGCTCGACGGCGAGCCCGGACCCGCACGCCACATCGAGCAGCCGGTCTCCCGCATCGACGCCGAGCCGATGGTGCACAGCGACGTACTCGCGGCAGTTGCCCGGCTCGCTGAGCGTCGCGAAGTCCACCGCTTTGCGACCCCAGCCCTCGTCCACCATCGTCCACTGGGAATTGTCTGTGCCCGGCCTCGTCATTGCGGTTCCTCCGCCCCGTCAAGTCCCCTGCTGCGCTGCTGACAACAAGATCGTAGGCCGCGGCGAGCACCAACCCGCCATTGACGAGAACTATCAAAGTGATATCATATTGCTAGACGGTCAGACGACCGGCACCACATAGCTATAGGAGGCATCCCGATGAGCGCACCCATCTTCGACTACACGCCCTTCCGCAACCTTCGAGGAGGCCTGCGCGGGTGGTGGCTCAACCCCCCGCGACACGGCATCTACCGCCTGATCTCGCCCTGGGAGTACCGCCACCCTCGCTTCTACGGGGTCGGGCACATTACCGGCGGTAGTGTCGCGGCCGCCGCCGGCCTCATCTGCCTCTCGTTCAGCGTCTACGGATGGGCCGCCTTCTTCCTGGTGATCGGGGCACTGAATCTCGCGGGCGGCTACTGGTTCCTCACGATCGCTCGTGCCATAGCGGCCCGGACCTGAGCCTGGCCGGCACCGCCGGGATGACGATGCCCGTCCTTGCGCGCTTCCCGGAAGGGAGAATTCCCGTCTGGGAGTGACCGAAGGCCGACCCGGTGCTCGAGGCTTCCGGGCGGCTCAGGAGCAGAAGTCCCGGGCCGGCCAGGTCCAGGTCCGGATTGACCGAATCGATCCGGACCAGGGCGTCGAGCAGGTCCAGGCTCGCCGGCCGTGGTCACGGCTGGTGCGCCAGGTGAGGGCTCCCGGCGGGAGCCCAGAGCCGGTCCCGGCCGATCCGCACGGTGCGGGTCACCGGGTGTTCCCTTCCGTGCTGAGCAGAACGACGACGGCGTCGTCACCCACGTCAAGATCGGCCCGCCGCACGGGGTCGGCCAAGGCGGCTCGCACCCCGGCCAGGGTAGCTGCCCCGCTAGGACCCGAGGAGACGCCGAACCGGCCGAGGTCCGCCACGGCGCGGAGCGCGTCGGTGTCGCTGACGACGATGGCCGCGTCGCAGCCGTCCCGCAGCACCGGCCACGCGGAGGCGGACACGGTGCCGCAGTTGAGCCCGGCCATCACCGTCGCCGCGGTCGCCACCGTGGTGGCCCGCGCGGCCAGCAGGCTCGCCAGGACGCAGGCCGCGGTGTCTGGTTCGACCGACAGCACGCTGGGATGCGCGGTACCCGGGCGCCGGTAGTGGCGGATGACTGCCTCGGCCAGCGACCCGACCCCGACCGGGACCGCGAGGAGGTCCGGTGCCGCGCCGAGCTGGGTGTCGATCTCGTCGAGCAGCGTCTGGTAGCCCTGCACGGTCCAGGCGGCGACCCGCTCGTAGCCGGTCCAGGCCGTGTCCTGCACCAGGGCGCGGCCGGGCTGATCGCCGGCGAAGGCCGCGGCCCGGTGAACCGCGTCGTCGTGGTCGCCATCGACCCACACGACCCTCGCTCCCTCGTCCGCGATCCGAGCGGCGGTCTCCGGCAGCATCACCTTGGGGACGAATACGGTCGCCCCGACACCGAAATGGGCCGCCATCCGGGCGACCGCGTGGCCGTGGTTGCCGTCGGTGGCGGCCACCAGCATGGCCCCGGGGTACGCCTGGAGCACCTGGTGGCAGGCCCAGGAGGCGCCGAGGATCTTGAACGCCGGCAGTCCCAGCCGCGACGACTCATCTTTTACCAGCAGCCGGCCGACCCCGAGCTCGGCGGCGAGTTCGGGCACCGGGATCAGCGGGGTGGGCGTGTAGCCCGGCAGCGACTGGTGGAAGGCGCGAGCGTCACCCGGCACGGGCGAGCAGCTGCGGTCCCGGGCGGCTGGCGAGCTGTACCACGATGTCATGCCGCTCATTGTCCCGGTCGGAATTCATCAGGTCCAGCGCGGAAACCCGCACGGTATCGTGAAGTAAAACTGATGCTTCGAGGAGGCGGTGTGCTCGACCTGCGGCGCCTGCGGTTGCTCCGGGAACTCGCCAGGCGCGGGACCATCACCGCCGTGGCGCAGGCGCTGTCCTACAGCCCGTCCGCGGTGTCCCAGCAGCTCACCGCGCTGGAGAAGGAAGCCGGGGTGCGCCTGCTCGAGCCCGTCGGCCGCCGCGTCCGGCTCACCCCGCAGGGCGACCTGCTCGTCGCGCACACCCAGGTCCTGCTGGAGGACATGGAGCGGACCGAAGCGGCGCTGGCCCGGTCCCTGAACGAGACCGCCGGCACGCTGCGCGTCGCCGCGTTCCAGACCGCCGTCCTGGCTCTGGTCCCGCACGCGCTCATCCAGCTCGCGCGGCAGCACCCCTCGCTGCGCGTCGAGATCACCGAGCTCGAACCGGAAGCCGCCATCCCCGCCCTGGTCGCCGGCGAGTTCGACCTGGTCCTCGGGGAGGAGTACCCGGGACACCCGCTGCCCCGCCCGCGCGAGACCGAACGGCAGGACTTGCTCACCGACGAACTCCGGCTGATAACCCCGGCCGGATGGAGCGAGCGGTCGCTGCCCAGCCTGGCCACGCGCCCGTTCGTGCTGGAGCCCGTCGGCACCACCGCCCGGGAATGGGCGACGGCGGCCTGCCGGGACGCGGGGTTCGAGGCCGATGTGCGCTACACCTCCACCGACCTGCAGATCCACCTGCGACTCGTGGAGAGCGGCCTCGCCGCCGCCCTGCTGCCCGACCTGTCGGGCGCCGGCG
This sequence comes from uncultured Actinomycetes bacterium, assembly GCA_963808315.1. Lineage (GTDB taxonomy): Bacteria > Actinomycetota > Actinomycetes > Streptosporangiales > Streptosporangiaceae > Palsa-504. The sequence goes on from CAWEFK010000005.1 coordinate 9,008, forward strand.
ACCGTCACGACGTGCTAGCGCACCGACTGCACGGCCGTCCGAGGCGACAGATCTACACGACCGTACGGCGCGGCGCCACGCACCATCCCAGGGTCCAGGCGTTCACCAGCGCCCTGGTAGCCCATCGGCACCGGTCCGACCTGGCGGTTACTCGACTTCGGCCTTGACCGAGTCGATGAGATCGTCTCGCCCGATGCCGGTCCACGCTTCGCGGGCCGCGCGCCAGTAGCGGTCCCGTTGGCTGTCTCCCGAGGTGATCCGCGCCAGGCAGACAACGGCCCAGCCGATAGAGTAGGGATCCGGGATGGCCTGGTGCAGCCGCAACGCCTGCGGAAACTCCCGCAACTCCGCCGTGTGACTCAAGAACACCCGCCGCGGCCCCGCCATAACCAAACGCTACGCCCGCCACCCACCCACCGCAGCCCGTTGACGGGCCAATCTGTCGCGGCGGGGAGGGGCCTGGCCGCTTGACGGATTTAGTTATAGTCCATATAATAATTGTTATGTCTATAACTAACTCTGGTCTTCGCGCCGACCCGGCGCCGGCCCGGGCGGGCACGTGCTCCTGATCGGCGCGTCTCGGGGGCTGGGCCTCGCGCTGGCCCGGGAGTGGGCGCAGGGCGGGCGGCAGGTCGTGGCCACCGTGCGCGGCCCGGGCCGGACCCCCCTGCACGACCTCGCCGATACTTGCGCTGGACACATCGAGATCGAGACCGTCGATATCACCGAGCCCGCCCAGGTCGAGGCGCTGCGCGATCGTCTTGCGGAGCGGACGTTCGGCCTGCTGTTTGTGAACGCGGGCGTGACGAATCAGCCTGAGGGTACCGTGGCGCAGACCTCGACCGATGAGTTCACCCGGGTCATGGTCACCAACGCGCTCAGCCCGCTGCGCGTCATCGAGGCCCTCCAGGACCTGGTCGAACCCGCGGGCACGATCGGGGTAATGTCCTCGGGGCAGGGCAGCGTGGCCAACAACGAGCGCGGCGGCCACGAGGTGTACCGCGGCAGCAAGGCCGCGCTCAACACGTTCATGCGCAGCTACGCGGCGCGGCACAGCGGCGAGCCCCGGACCCTGGTCCTCATGGCGCCCGGCTGGGTGCGCACCGGACTCGGCGGCCCGGGCGCCCGGCTCAGCATCGACGAGAGCATCCCGAACGTCGTCAAGACGCTCGACGCCGTCGCGGGCAGCCCCGGTCTGCACTACGTCGACTACCTCGGCCGAACGGTTCCGTGGTGAACGCGGCCCAGCAAGCCTGGGCCCTCATGCAGCGATTCGCCGAGGCGCACAACCGCCATGGCGAGCTCGCCGCGGTGCTCGGGTTCCGCCTCGGCGGCGGCCGGGGAAAGATCCTCTTCCAGCTCCGCGACGGGCCGCTGACCCTGGGCGAACTCGCCGAGGCCAACCGGGTCGACGCCCCCTACGCCACCCTGATCGTGGACAAGCTGGAGGCTCACGGCCTGGTCGAACGCCGCCCGCACCCCGATGACAGGCGGCGCAAGCTGGTCGCGCTCACGGCCGCCGGGCAGCAGGCCATCGCGACCGCCGACGCCATCCTGCGGCGCCCGCCCCGGGCGTTCGGCAGTCTGACCGCGGACGACCTTAGCCAGCTCACCGGGCTCCTCACCCGTCTCCTTGAGGCCGACGCGGCTGGCGGTGGCCACTTCTAGGGACTGGGTCCGGCGGCTGCTGGGGCTGGCCCCGGCGGCTGTGCGCTAATCGAGGAAGTCGCGCAGGGCGGCCAGGACCAGGTCCGGTGCTTCCTCGGGCAGGAAGTGACCGGTGGGCAGCGACTGACCGCGGACATCGGTGGCGTACTGGCGCCAGACGGCGGGCGGGTCGTAGCCGCGGCCGACGAACCCCTGGGTCCCCCACAGCACCAGGACCGGACAGCCCAGCCGCTGCCCGGCGGCGAAGCTCTCCTCGTCGTGCTCCAGGTCGATCCCCGCCGCCGACCGGTAATCGGCGCACGAACCCGCGATCGTTCGGCGGTCAGAAAAACAGCGGACGTAATCGGCCATCACCTCCGGGTCGATGCTGGCGCCCTCCCCCAGCAGCGGGCCGGTCAGGGACCGGACCCAGTACCCCGGGTCGGCGGCGATCATGTGCTCGGGCACGCCGTTGGCGGCGATGAGGAAGAACCAGTGGTAGTAGGCCGCCGCCATCGCCCGCGTCACGTTACCCAGCACATGGCGGGTCGGCACGATGTCCAGCACCGCCAGCCGGGTGACGGCATCCGGGTGATCCAGCACCAGACGGTGCGCGACCCGCGCACCACGATCGTGCGCGACCAGCTGGAACGACCGGAAACCGAGCTGGCGCATCAGCCCGACCTGGTCACTGGCCATGGACCGCTTGGAGTACACCAGGCCGCCGGCGTCCGGCGCCGGCTTGTCCGAGTCGCCGTAGCCGCGCAGGTCGGCCAGGACCACCGTGTGGTCCCGGGCCAGCAGCGGAGCCACCTCGCGCCACATCAGGTGGTTCTCGGGATAGCCATGCAGCAGCAGCAGCGGCGGGCCGGACCCGGCCACGGCACAGTTGACGCTCACCCCGGCCACAGCCACACGCCGGTACTCAAAACCAGCCACCCGAAGCCCGGCGGCACCCGGTATGGTCATCGTCTTTCGCTCCCAGCCCTGGCTCTTCGTTTACCCTCGTCTGCATTACCTACTGATCATGTCGTAAATTACGCGGAGGAACGTAGCCGTGCTGAGCGCGGTCTGCGGTTACCAAGGGAGGAAGATCATGCCACTGACCATCGGCGATACCGCTCCGGACTTCGAGGCGGAGACGAGCGAAGGACCGATCCACTTCTACGACTGGCTGGAGGATTCCTGGGCCGTCCTGTTCTCGCACCCGAAGGACTTCACCCCGATCTGCACCACCGAGCTCGGCTACATGGCCAAGATCAAGCCGGAGTTCGACCTGCGCGGCGTGAAGATCATCGGCCTGTCGGTGGACTCCACCGGCGATCACGAGCGGTGGGCCGCCGACATCGCGGAAACCCAGGGCACGGCGCCTAACTACCCGCTCATCGCCGACCACGACTTCCACGTGGCCAAGCTGTACGGGATGCTCGCGGCCGACGTCTCGGGCGAGGCCACGTCGCGCACGCCCGCGGACAACCAGACGGTGCGGAACGTGTTCGTGATCGGCCCGGACAAGAAGATCAAGCTGGTCCTGGTGTACCCGATGACGACCGGGCGCAACTTCGACGAGGTGCTGCGGGTGGTCGACTCGCTGCAGCTCACGGCCAAGCACAAGGTGGCCACCCCGGCCAACTGGAAGCAGGGCGAGAACGTGATCATCGCCGGCTCGGTCTCCAACGACCAGGCCAAGGAGCTCTTCGGTGACTGGGAGGAGCCCAAGCCGTACATCCGGATCGTGCCTCAGCCCAGCTGAGCGTTACTGCCGACGGCCTACGCCGCCGACGAGGAAGGCATGACCGCCTTCGGGTCGGCGGCGGACCGTGGCGGGATTACGTGACTCCCTCGCGGGTGAACTCCGCGTGAAGGGAAGCGTTTCAAAGTAACGCGCGTTTCTGGTGTTTCGCCGTAGGCCTGAACGAGCTGCAATCGGGCCTCCGGCCGCGTTGCATGTTCTGCTGCCGCGACACGCCGCAAACGCAGGCTATTTCGAAACGCTCACAAAGGATTAGCATGCACCTCGACAGAGAGCCCGCGGCCGGGCGGCGGCCCCAGCTGGTACGCACCGGGGCGGCGGGGCACGATTGCGATGCCGTGGTTGTCGGCGGTGGCCCCGCGGGGGCGGCGGCGGCCGCGCGGCTGGCGGCGCAAGGGTTCCGGACAATACTGGTGGACCGGGCCAGCTTCCCGCGTGACAAGGTCTGCGGCGACTTCGTAGGACCGGCGGCGCTCGCCGAACTGGCCGACCTCGGCGTGGCCCAAACCGAGGCGTTCCGCGCGACCAGCAAGATGGCCGACCTGGTGTTGCACGTCGACGGAAACCAGCTCCCCGCGATGGGTATCCCTCAGGTAGAGGGGCTTCCGGACTACGGCCGTGTCATTCCCCGGCTGCAGTTGGACGCCTGGATCCTGGACGCGGCCCGGCAGGCCGGGGCCACCGTCCTGGAAGGGCGGAAGGTGACCGCCGTCCAGCAGGCACCGGACGCGATCACGGTCCAGGGTGACAGCGAGGCAGGCCCGTGGCAGCTGCGCACCCGGCTGGTGCTGGGCGCCGACGGCAGCAACTCGATCGTCGCGCGGGCGCTGCGCGGCGGCGGGCCGCCCCGTCCGGACCGGATCGTGGCCGTGCGCGCCTACTTCGACGACGTCGCCGGCCCGGACGGCCAGGGCGACGTCTGCTTCACCAGCGACAGCTTCCCCGGCTACTACTGGCTCTTCCCGGCCGGTGACGGATCGGCCAACCTGGGCGTCGGCATGCTCACCTCCACCTACCCGCAGTCCAGCCGTAATCTGCGCGAGCTGCTGCTGCGGCTGATCGCCGAGGACCCCTCGCTGCAGGACCGGCTCCGGGGCGCCCGGATGCGCGGCAAGATCCTCGGGCACCCGCTGACGACCTACAACCCGCGGCTGCCGCTGGTCGGCGACCGCGTGATGCTGCTCGGCGACGCGGCCGGGCTGATCAATCCGCTCAACGGCGAGGGCATCCAGTACGCGCTGCACAGTGCCCGGTGGGCCGCCGCCGTCGCGGCCGACGGCCTGGCGGCAAACCGGCTGGACGCGGCCGGGCTGGCCGCCTACCAGCGGCGCGTACAGCAAAGCCTGCGGACGGACATGGCGCTGTCCCGGCTCATCGTCCAGCTCTTCCGCAACCGCAGCCTGAACCATGTCTGGCTGCGCGCCCTGCGGACCATCGCCTCCCGGGCGGGCACCGACCCGGACTACGCCCACCGGGTCGGCTGCGTCCTCACCGGCCTGACCCCGGCCGTCAGCTCGCTTGGTACCGGCGCGGCCGCCAGGATCTTCGGGCAGGCCCTGGTCGCCGCGCCGGACGGGGCATCATGGCACCGCCTCGGCCGCCGCGGGCAGCCTGCGCGCCGCAGCCCGGACGGGACCACATATTCCATGTCTCGTGCGGAGTTCACGGACTGGGCCACGGGTACCGGGCGGGCGCTGGCCGAATTCAGTACACAGCTCACCCGGGCCGCGGTCACCAGAGGTTCGCGCGGTCAGGATCACGCCACGGTGGCCGGAGCTGGCATCACGGTGACCTAATAGGACCCGTCAGCCGGCGGGATCCGTATCAGTCACACCGGTCGATAGCTGTCGGATCGGTGCTCTACACGGCTGATGTGCGTGCAGACCGACGGTTTCTGGCGTGTCCAAAGCAGAGCCGACTACGCGATCTGCCGCGGTGCCTGGCCGTGGCCGGGATCTTTGGCATCCTTGGATCATGAGCACCTTCGTGATGAGGCTCAAAGCCCCCCGGCCTACGTTCGCGCTCGACATGAGCGACGAGGAGCGCGGGATAATGGCTCGCCACGCCGCGTACTGGCAGCCCTGGATCGAGTCAGGCCGGATGGTGATCTTCGGTCCCGTACTCGACGCGAGCGGCTCTTGGGGCCTCGGTGTCGTTGAGGCTGACGATGAGGGTGACCTGCGGGCGTTCGCCGCAGCCGATCCGGCCGTGACCTCGGGCACGGGCACAATGGAAGTGGGGAAAATGCTCGGCGGCTTCATCCGGCCGCGGCCGGACCACTAGCAGCACGGCCGCGGCTGGCCCGAGCGAAACTGGGTCCTTCGCGTGCAGTGATCGCCGAACGATGCGGGGCGGACGAGGCCGATCTGTCTCAGCAGACGGCACCTCAGCGGTCCCGGACCCTACGCCCGAACTACCCCAAAACGGGGAAGCCGGGCCGGGAGCACTATTCACATCCTCCCTGCCCGATATTCATTCGTACTCGGGTGGGCGTTAAGGATGTCCTGCCGTGCGGGTGGGCTGTTGCGGCGTGGCATCGCGCAGCCGTCTTCGTTGCGGATGCCGTCCGTGTCGGCGGTTGGGCGGCTGGGCCGGGCGGCCCGCGTCCTGGGAGCGGTAACCTGTCGCGCGGCTGTGGGGCCGCGTGGCAGAGTGCTGGCGTGGTGATCGACGACTTCCTCCGGCAGTTGGCCAGCACGAGGCGCTTCACGCTCGGCGTTCCGCGCGCGGTGACGGTCTCGCGGGATGGCGGGCGGGTGCTGTTCCTCCGCACCCGGGGCGGTGAAGACCCGGTCACCTGCCTGTGGGGGCTGGACCTGGCCGACGGCGCGGGGAGGACGCGAGCGGCTTCTGGCCGATCCGGCGGCGCCGTGGAACTGCGGTCCTGGCGATGTGCCCGAGGCCGAGCGCGTCCGGCGGGAGCGGGCCCGCGAGACCGCGGCCGGGATCGTGGCCTACTCGGCCGACGCGGACTGCCGGACGGTCGTGTTCGCGCTGGACGGGCGGCTGTGGGTGCTGCGCGTCGGCGACGACCCGCGCGCGCCGGCCGGTGTCCCGGAACCGGTGCCTGCCGCGGGCGCGGTGACGGACCCGCGGATCGACCCGACGGGGCAGCGCGTGGCCTACGTCGCGGACGGCGCGCTGCACGTGACCGAGCTGGCCGACGGGACGGGCCGCCTGCTGGCCGCCCCGGAGCACGACGACGTTTCCTACGGCCTCGCGGAGCATGTCGCGGCCGAGTCCATGCTCCGGTTCCGCGGTTACTGGTGGGCTCCCGACGGCCAGCGGCTGCTGGCCGCGCGGGTCGACAATTCTCCCGTCCAGCGCTGGTGGATCGCCGACCCCGCTGATCCGGAGCGGCCGCCGCGCGCGGTCAGGTACCCGGCGGCCGGGACCGCCAACGCGGACGTCACCCTGCACGTGCTGCGGCTTGACGGGAGCAGGACCGAGGTCACCTGGGACCGCGGCGCATACGAGTACGTGACGGCCGCCGGGTGGGACTCCCAGGGGCCGCTGCTCAGCGTGCAGAGCCGGGACCAGCGGACCGTCATGGTGCTGGCGGCCGACGCCGTCACGGGACAGACAACGCTCCTGCACACTGAGCGCGACGACGCCTGGGTCGAGCTAGCGCCCGGCACCCCGGCGCGGACCAGCGCCGGGGACCTGGTCACCGTGTCCGACCGGGACGGCTCCCGGCGTCTGCGTGGTCGGCGGCGCCGCCGTCACGCCGGACGGACTGCACGTCGACTCGGTCAGCGGAACCGACGGCGAGGCCGTCTACTTCACCGCCACCGATGAACGCGACCCCACCGAGCGGCACCTGTGGCGGTACGAACCGGGGCAGGGCCTGTCGCGGTGCAGCGCGGACCCTGGCGTGCACGACGGCGCGGCGGCGGGCGGCACGGTCGTCGTGCTCTCGCACACCGAAGCGGGCGGCGGCGCCGCCGTCGCCTGGCGCGACGGGACCCGTACGGCCATCGCCAGCCTCGAAGCCGAACCCGTGCTCAAGCCGCGGATCACGTGGCTGACTCTGGGCGCAAGCAAGCTGCGCGCTGCCCTGCTGCTGCCGTCGTGGTACCGGCCGGGAACGCGGCTCCCGGTGCTGCTGAGCCCGTACGGCGGCCCGGCCATGCAGCGGGTGGTCCGCGTGCGCGACGCAGCGTTCTGCGAGGACCAGTGGTTCGCCGAGCAAGGCTTCGCCGTCCTGGTCACGGACGGGCGCGGCACGCCCGGCCGCGGGCCGCAATGGTCGAAGACCGTGTTCGGCGATACCCTCTCCGCGCCGCTGGAGGATCAGGTGGACGCGCTCGACGCGGTCTGTGCCCAGTTCCCCGACCTGGACCGGGGGCGGGTCGGGATCCGCGGCTGGTCCTACGGCGGGGCGCTCGCGGCCATCGCCGTGATCCGCCGCCCCGACGTGTTCCACGCGGCCGTTTCCGGGGCCGCGCCGCACGATCAGCGGCTCTACGACACGCACTGGCGGGAGCGGTTCCTCGGCCTGCCGCAGCAGAACCCGGAAGGATACGACCGGTCCTCCACCATAACCGAGGCCGCCAGCCTGACCAGGCCGCTGCTGCTGATTCACGGGATGGCCGACGACAACGTGGTGGTGGCGCACACCCTCCGGATGTCGGCGGCGCTGCTCGCGGCCGGCCGCCCCCACCAGGTCCTGCCGCTGTCCGGCACGACCCACCACACTCCAGCCGACGCGGACACCTTCAGCCAGCTGCTGCGGCACGAGCTCGCGTTCCTCACCGAGTCGCTCGGCGTCGCCCGGCCTGACGCAGGCTTACGGTGACAACACGCCCTCATAGGGCAACTCAGTCGGGACGACGGAGATCATGGAAATACTGACTCGGCCCCGCACCGAACCCGATCGGTGCTGCTGGGCAATGCCGTGGCTGGACCGGGCGGTGCTTACTGCGACCCACGATCGTTACGCTCCGCGACCCGCGGCCCAGGGCATGAGCGACCCTGCCCGCCGGGTATTACGTCTTGCTTTGCGTATGCCCGGCGGCGCACAGAGCCGGACCGCACGCGGCCTGAGCGGTCAGCGTTGACGGCATGGTCACAGGATCGTGATCTTGAGCGTGGCTTCGGCGATCCACTGCGGGCACAGGCTACCCCGGGCGCAGCTGGGTCGCACCGTGGCCATCAGCTCGGCGGTGCCGGGACGTTGCGCGGTGTAGTAGAAGGCGCCGGAGGTACAGCGCACGGTCAGCATGCCGCCGTCAATCCGGGCGGGGGTGCCCGGGCACGAGCTAGGCACGCCGGGGCCGCTGGCCTTGACCGAGGAGTCCACGGTCACGACGAAGTGCTGGCCGGGCGATATCCGCAGCGTGCCGGGCTGGAAGCCGCGACCGAGCCGGACCGCGAAGATGACCGGCGCACCGGAGACCGGTGCCGGGGAGCTGCTCCGGCCAGGCGACGACGGCTCGGCGAGCGTGGCCGTGGATGACGGTTTGCTCGCGCCCGCTCCCGCGGCCGCGCTGGGCTGGGCGCTGCCGCAGCCGCACAGCGCCCCGGTGAGTGCGAGTCCAGCCAGCGCCGCAATGACGGGAATTCGCCTTAGCATGATTGCTCCTCACCTAACGGGAAACTGATGCGCTTTGGACGCGGCATCCCCCTTGCATGGTTCCCTTCGGTTGCCGCCCGGTCGCAGACAGTCCTCTACGGCAGGCAGAGTCCCGTCAGCTTGCCCGAGCCGACGCGAAGGCGGGCGGAGTGACGGGCCTGCTATAGATCGTTCAGCGGTATAGAACGCAGGTATGGCTATTCGTGCGATGCAGGAAGCGACCTTCCTGATTCTCACCGCGCTGGCCGACGGCAGCCAGCACGGCTACGGGATCATCACGGACGTCCAGGAGATCTCCGGCGGCCAGATCCGGCTGCGCCCGGGGACCTTGTACACCGCCCTAGACCGGCTCCGAGCGGACGAACTGATCGGGGTGGCCCGGGAAGAGGTCGTGGACGGGCGGCCGCGCCGGTACTACCGGCTCACGCCCGAGGGCACCGCGCGGCTGGCCGCCGAGGCCGCCCGGTTGCAGGCTCACGCCGCCGCCGCGCTGACCCGGCTGAACCTGGCCAGGGGATGGCAATATGACCGATGGGGCACGCGGATGGGTCACGACCGTGCGGGGATTCCGCCAGGACTTCGCCGACGGGCTCCGTGACCGGCCGGCTAGCTGCCCGGCACGCTGAACGCGTCCAGGACGGCCGGACCCGCGGTCATCATCTCGCGGGTCATCGGCGTGATCTTGCTGACCGGCATCGCGCTGACCTGCGCCGAGCTCGGCGCGAACCATTCGCGGCAGGGACCGTCGCCGACCTCACCGAGAGCTACGGAACCTGCGCATTCACGTGCCCGCGGTGAGCCGCCCGTAAGAGGTGAGCGTGCGCAGGGCTCCCAAGGTCACGATTCCCTGCCATTCGGATCTGGCGGCCTGGCTGGGCGGTTCCCAGGCGATGGGCCAGCCGCCGTCGGGCTGCTGGTCTTTTTGCAGCCGGTCGAGATGGGCGCCGATCTGGGTGTCGGTGAACAGGGCGCGCCACCGGGAGGTAGCCTGCGGCGCGACGTTGAGCGGCGACAAGCCATAGCCGGGGGTGTCGGGGTCGAGATGGAACAGGGGGATGTCAGACAGATTTGACGCGAGCGCGGCGGCATGCTGATCGGCCCGGTGCCGGTCCGGGACATGCTCGAGAAAGGTAAGTGTCTCCGTGAGCGCGTGCGCGTCGACCGGCAGGCCGCCCGACTCGAGCTGCTGCCAGCAGTAGGCGGCGCCTGCTGATCGCCAGGGATGGTCAACGCCCAGTTGATACAGCAGGCCGACCAGGCCAGCGGTCGGGTTGAGGCCAGGCTCGTACGTCCAGTCGGTCCAGTGTGCCGCGCGCGGGAAGGACTCGATGACCGGGAACGCCAGCGGCACGGCACCGCCCGCGCCGGCTTCCTCGGCCGCGCGTGATAGGAAGTCACAGGCCCGGATCACCATGTCGTGGTCGACGGCGCCCGCGGTGGCGAGTGCCTGAAATGCCATCTCGACATCGACCGGCAGGCTGCCCGGGCAGCGCTTGTCCGGCTCGAGAGCATGGCCGAACCCGCCGTCATCGTTCTGGTAGCCGCGCAGGGCATCGATAACCCCGGCGGCAGGCTGACCCAGGAAGCAGGTGGCGAACAGGCGCCGTTCGAGCAGCCGCGCCTGGTTCAGCAAGAAGCGGTCTCCCGCCGCGAACGCGTCATCCATAGCCCGACGATACGGTGACCGGCCCCTGTCCGTATTGAACAGAACGGACATCCCGCTGGTCAGGCAAGGACTGCCCGTGGCAGGCGCAGGGCGGCCGCCACGGCCATTGCTGGTCGTGAACGAATTGGCCGCCGGCTTGACACGGCTGCCGGGCATGCCAGGCAGTCTCCGCGTTGTTGACCTTTAGCCATGAGAACCAGCCAGGGCAGTTGGCCAGCCGGATACAGTGAGCGCCCCGCGCCGTCTCCGCTGCGTCATCTTGTGGCCTGCATATGGGCGCAGGTCGTCCCCGAGGATGGTCCCGCTGCTGTTCTCGTCCTGCCGGACGGGTGCGCCGACCTTGTCTGGGAGCGCGGTCGCGGGTCGTTCATCGCGGGCCCGGACACTGGTCCTGTGCCCACCGTACTGCCGCCGGGAACGAGGATGATCGGGATCCGTTTCCGTCCCGGAGCGGGCGGCTCGCTTCTCGGCCTTCCGCTCTGCGAGCTGCGCGACCAGCGAGTGGAGTTCGCTGACATCAAGCGGGGCCTGGCCAAGCGGCTTACGGGAACCCTGGAGCCCGTGGCCGCGGAAGCCCTGATCCTGGCGGTAGCGGCTGACCTCAGCCTTGGCGTAGAGGCCGACGCGGCCATCATGCACGCCGCCAGGCTGCTATGCGACCCGCGGACACGCACTGACCACGTCGCCTCGGCGCTCTGCCTCAGCAGCAGGCAGCTCCGCCGGCGTTGGCAGGCGGAGATCGGCTACAGCCCCAAAACGTTTCAGCGGGTGCTCCGGTTCCGCCGGTTCGTCTCGCGTCTGGACGCGGCCAGCTCGCCGGGGGCTCTTGACCTGGCAACAGTTGCCTTCGAGACCGGCTACGCCGACCAGGCGCACCTGACCCGGGAGTGCACCCGGCTCGCTGGCGTATCGCCCACGGCACTGGCGCGGCTCCGCCGCACCGGATGACCGCCTGTCACGCGTTCTCGGGGGGAACCGGCCGGCTCTCGCGGATGCCGCGCCGAACGTTCGGGCGGCTAATGGCCGTGGTGATCGCCGGGCGGGTGCTGGCGGTACAGCCAGGCGGTGATGGCGTCTTGCAGGACTGGAAATAGTTCACCCATCGGGCCCTGGACCGAGATCGGCCCAGGCCGCCGATCCGCAGATCACCCAGGCCGGGGAAGTGCTTGGCGGTGGCGGCCACGCCGGCGGCCTGCTGGGCGGTGACGAACGCTTGCCCGCACTCGGAGGCGACCGAGGGGCTGCTGCTGTAGGAGCGCTGGTACTGGTCGATGAAGTTGCCGGATTTGTAGTACACGTCAAGGACGGGGGCGAGGTTGACGTTCATGCCGACCCCGGCGAGATTCTGGCCCGCGCCGGTACCCGCGCTGGCGGCGGCGGCCACCGGTTGCCGGAGGCGCCGATCTGCTTTTCCGACAGGGTCGGCGCGCCGGGGCAGCCGGCGGACCTCGCCACCTTCCTGATCGGTCACGGTGCTGCGCTGGCACCGGGGACGTCCTGGCGTGCCGGCACGCGGCCAGGTCCCGCCCTGGTCGCCCAGGCCGACCACGCACCGTCCGCTCCATCGGCCAGCTGGTGCTGCGCCTCGCGCGGGAGAACCCCGGGCTAGGGCTATCGGCGCATCCACGGCGAACTCCTCGTCCTCGGCATCAAGATCGCCGCCTTCACGGTGTGGGAGATCCTTCAGCCACGCCGGGCTTGACCCGGCACCCGAGCGCACCACTACTACCTGGGCCAGTTCCTGCGCTCCCAGGCCGGCGCGCTGCTCGCCTGCAACTTCTCCGGGACCGTTACCTTAACCGGCGCCCACCTCTACGTGCCAGGAGTCATCGAGCACGCCAGCCGGCGGATCCGCATCCCCGGCGCGACCCCTCATCCCACCGCATCCTGGGTTGTCCAGGCCGCCAGGAACCTGGTCATGGACCTTGAGAAGCCGGGAGCCCCGATTGCCGATCCTGAACAGATCGCGCACCTCTATGTCCGCAGACGGGACCGGCTCGGTGGCACCCTCCACGAATACTGGCATGCTGTCTGACCAGCACGGATGAATAATCGGCACCCGCACGGCCGACGGATCCGGCCCGCTGGAAAACAGCAGGAATCATGACGCAGTGTGATAGTCACTCTCCAACGCGAGCCACCTGATCGCCGATTCCGGCGCCTTGGCTGAGTCGCCGGTTCCCGGCTGTAAACGCGCAGATCACCGCCATTCTGAGCGGCCTGCGCGCAGTGTGCCGGTGCGCCGGGAGACCGATGTCAGCTATCGACTAATAACCTGTCTTCCATTATATTGACGGCATGGCGGTCAGGTCGATGACGGGGCAGGCGTTCTTCGTGCTCACCGCGCTGGCCGATGGCCCGCGGCACGGGTACGGCATCGTGCGTGAGGTGGCCGAGCTGTCGCAGGGCCGCGTCAAGCTGAAGATCGGCAGCCTGTACGGGGTGCTGGACCGGCTCGTCACCAGCGGGCTGATCGAGCCCGACCGGGAGGAAGCGCACGACGGGCGGCTGCGCCGCTATTTCCGGCTGACCCGGGACGGGCGGCAGGCGCTGGCTGAGGAGGCCGTGCTCCGGGCCGCCACCGCGCGCGTCGCGCGGGCGAGACTGGGCCTGGCCGGCGCGGAGGCAACCGGATGAACGGCGGCCTGGACCTGGAGCAGCGGTACCGGCGGGTGCTGCGGCTGCTGCCTGGCTACTACCGGGACATCTGGGAGGAGGACATGGTCGCCGCGTTCCTGGACAGCTGGCTGACCGGCGACCCGGACGAGGACTCGGTCACCATGGAGTTCGACCGGCCCTCCCGGCAGGAGATCGCCAGCGTGGCCAGCCTGGCCGCCCGGCTGTACCTGGGCGGCGCGGGCGCTCCCCGCCGCTACTTCGCCTGGGGGCAGGCCGTGCGGGGCGCGGTGCTCGCCGTGCTGCTGTTCCACGCGGTAACCGGCCTGGAGGGGCTCGTACCCGTGTTCCCCGCCGGGAACCGCTACCCGGTCATCCCGGGACCGCCCGCGCTCATCCTGCCCACCTCGGCTGGCGGCGTCTGGGCGCCCGCGGTGTGGCACCTGCTGGGCTGCGCCTGGACCGCGGTCTTCGCGGCGCTGGTCCTGGGGCATTACCGCACGGCCCGGGTGATCGCGGTGCTGGCTGCCGCCGCCGACCTGGCCTGGCTGCTGCAGACGCAGGCCACCGGCACCCTGCTGACGCCCTTCGGGTCGTGGGCGTACTGGTTCCTGCTCGACCTGGCCCCGGCCGCGGCCATGGCCGCGTTCCACCGCGATGCCCCGCCGGCCTCGCGGTGGCCCTGGCTGCTGGCGCTGCCCGCCGGATACCTCCTGGTGGCCGAGCCGCTGCTGGCCGCCCAGGAGAGGGCCCCCTCTGCCTGGATACCGGACACTCCCGGGCTGTGCTGCATCCTGGTCAGTCTCCTCTGCCTGGCCCACCTGCCGCGGGCCCGGTCCAGCCGGGCCGGCACGGGCGTGTGGTCGCTGACCCTGGTGCTGCTCGCCGCCGCCGCCGGGATGTACCGGCTCGTCTCGCTCGGCAACTACCTGCAAGCCCCCATCCTGATCCGTTACCCGCACGGCACCTTCCTGATCCATTACGTGCACGGTCCCCTCCTGATCAGAGCCGGCCTGGCGGAACTGCTCATCTTGACGATCGTCGTCGCGCTAGTTGCCCCGGACGCCGCCCGCGCCCAGACGGCCATCCCGCCACCGCCGGCCCGGCCGCAGCCGGGATGACGCCGCGGTGGCCTGACAGACAGGACGCAGCGTGCGAGCATCCGGCCACCGCCCGGGCGAGGTGAACGCCGACCTGGTAATCGATGCCGCCGGCCGCCGCTCACCGATCGATGACTGGCTGACGCAACTTGGTGCCCGGGCCCCTGCTACCTGGCGGGCCGAGTACGGGATCGCCTACTTCAGCCGCCATTACCGGGTACGCCAGGGCGCCGGCCTGCCCGCCGCTCCCGGGCCACGCGCAGCGCGGCCTCGGCCCCGCCCGTGTGGTGGAACGCCTCGACGGCGTCGGCCAGGTGAACCAGGCGGATGGCCGGGGCAAGATCACTGGCACCGGCCGCCCCGGGTACCCCCTTCCCGTCCCATCGTTCGAACGTCTGCGCCAGCGGATCGCATACGGCCGGCCCTAGCCCGAGCCGTTCGGCCAGGGCGCTCGTGACGCGGCAGTGCGACTCCATGACCTGCTGCACCGAGTGGCCAGCGGTCGCCAGGAATTTCCCGACCAGCCCGATCCGGCGGAACCCGGCTGACCGCGACCAAGATGACGGGCGACAGCGTCGCCACCAGCTCGGCGAGGGTCACGCGCGAGTGCCCGGAATTCGGTCGCATCATCGCCAAAGGGGCGACGTCGAACCCTAGTCTTCTAGGGGTGAGCAGCAGGGCTTCGGGTGGTTACGGCGGGCGCGCACCACGGTTCGTTCCGCAAGACCCAGGAGCGCCGGGTAGGCGGCTGCACCTGATGCGCAACACCGTGCACCTGGTCAGCGCGCGCGACGGCCTGGGCTGGCGCCCGCTGTTCGCCCCGCTGCCCGCCGCCAGCTTCGGCGCGCACTTCCGGCGCGGCACCGCCGGAGTGGACCTGGATGTGCTGCTCGATCAGGCCGAACGGCTGCTGGCGCAACAGCCGCGCACCCGGGCCGAGCTGGCCGGCTGCTCGCGGAACGCTGGCCAGAGGCCGATCCGAGCGCGCTGGCGCACGCGGCGACATCATCTCACGCCCTGCCAGGTACCCCTCGGGGGTGTCTGGGGCACCAACGGGCCCGCCGCCTGGGCGCCGGCGGAAAGCTGGCTGGGTGGTTGCGTTAGATTGGCGGCGTGGGCGTTGCCGTCGGGGACCTGGCCGGTTATCAGGCGGCTGACCTGCAGCCCGTGGTGGCCGAGGCGTTCGCCGACTACGTTGTGCCGCTGCGGACCGACGTGGCGGGGCTGGACGCCATGCTCACCCGCCGCGGCTGGGAACCAGCCTGGTCCGCCGGGCTGTTCGCCGGAGGACGGCTGGCGGGGTTCTGGCTCACCGGGCGGGACGACGGCCGCGGCGAGGCCTACTGCACCATGGCCGGGATCGTGCCCGAGGCGCGCGGCGGCGGCGGACTCGACGCCATGTTCGCGCGGGTGCGGACGGCCACGGGCACGCGGCCGCACCAGCTGGAGGTGATCCGCGGCAACGAGCGCGCGGCCCGGGCCTACCGGCGGCTTGGCTTCCGGGCCGCCCGCGTGCTGCGCTACTACCAGCTGCCGCGGACCCAGGCGAGGCTCGGCGAGCCCGCGTGGCCGGTCGCCGCGGAGCCGTGGACACCCGCCGCCCTGCCGCCCGAGTCATGGCTGACGTACCCGGCCGCCTGGCAGAACCGGCGCGAGGCGCAGGGCCGCGCGCGGCAACACCCGGTCTGGCTGACGGTGCGCGAGGGCGGCGTGCTGCGCGGGTCCGCCGTGCTGTTCGCGGACCGGGGCGACCTGGCCGAGATCGCGGTCGACCCGACCGCCCGCCGGCGCGGGATCGGGCGCGCTCTGCTCGCGGCCGCGCTGCGGCACGCGGTCCCGGAGCGGATCGCGCTCGCCACCGTGGACGCCCGGGACGATGTCTTGTGCGCCTGGCTGGCGCGGTGCGGGGCCGAGTCGGAGCTCTCCCAGGACGAGATGGTGCACGAAGGCGCCGAGCCGGGGTAAGCCCGCGGTTCCTTTGCGGGGTCAGCGGAGTTCGTCGGAGAGGCGGACGAAGCGGTAGCCCGAGGCCAGCAGATGGGGCACGGCGGCGGCAATCCCTGGCGCCGTGCCGCTCTCGGGGTGGTTCATGTGGCAGATCACGACGGAACCGCCGGGCGCACCGGCGACCGTACTGCGGACCTCCCCGGGGGTGAAGGTCGCTCCCCCGTCGCCGTTGACGGAGAAGGTCACCAGGCGATCTCCCATCGCGCTGACGATTTGCGCCGCGACGTCGTCGCTGTAGGCGGTGCCGGTCCGGAAGAAGCGCGGCGGGACACCGAGCAGGCGGGTGAGCTTGGCCTGGTTCCTGGCGACCTCGTCGTAGACCTGCCCGGCGTTCCGCGTGCCGCCGATGCCGTAGGCGAACCGGCCGGTGACCGACAAGGGCAGGTGCCGGGTGCCGTGGTTGGCGATCTCGAACAGCGGCTCGCCGGCCAGCCGGCGGAAGGCGGCCGGGTTGGCGTCGATCCAGCGGGAGTTGAGGAAGAGCGTCGCGGGCACCTCGTGCCGGCGCAGGAAGCTGATCAGGGCCTGGTCGTAGCGGCTGCCGCTGGGGCCGCCGCAGGCGTCGAAGGTCAGCGCGATCACCCGCCGCGCCGCGGGCAGGTCGCGGATCACTTCCGGTCCCCCGAAGCCCCAGGTATGCGGCCGGAGATGGCCGAAGCGGGCCACGACCTGGGCCCGGGTCAGTAGGAGCGGCGGGACGACCGGCACTGTGCCCGGAGCGGGGCTCCTGGACGCTGCGGGGGGCGGGGTGAGCCTGCCGTGGGCGGGAGCGGGGGCGAGTTTGCCGCCGGCTACGGCGGCGGGCCGGTCGCAGCCGGCCAGCAGGCCGACCGCCAGCACCGTCAGAACCGCACGGCGGCTCGCGGTCATCTGCCCCTCGCTTCCAGGCCCGAGGCGATGTGTATACCGCAAACTCTACGGGGTCCGCCTTCCTGGCAGAAGAATGGCCGGCATGGCGGAACGTTTCGTGATCCCCGCTGATCTGGCGCGGGCCGCGGCCAGGCAGGGACGCGACGACTGGCTCGCCGGGCTGCCGGCCCTGGTCACGCGGATCGCCGCCGACTGGCAGATCGAGATCGGCGACCCTTTCCTGCCCGGCGGCGAGACCGCCTGGGTGGCCCCGGCCCGTGACCAGGCGGGCCACGACCTCGCGGTCAAGGTCGGCTGGCCGCACCCGGAGGCGGCGCACGAGGCCGACGGCCTGCGGACCTGGGACGGCGCCGGAGCCATCCGCCTGTACCGGGTCAAGGAGCTGACGGAGGCCACGATGCTGCTCCTGGAGCGGTGCCGGCCGGGGACACAGCTGCGGGCCTGGCCGCCCGACGAACACGATCTGGTCATCGCCGGCCTGCTGCGGCGCCTGTGGATCAAGCCACCGCCCGGCCACGGCTTCCGGCCCCTGTCGGACATGTGCGACTACTGGGCCAGCCGGTACGAGCAACGGAACCCGGCCGAACGAAGCGGCCTGACCGCGCCGCTGGCCAGCGAGGGCATCGGCCTGCTGCGCGAGCTCCCGCGCAGCGACGGCGATGCCCGGCTACTGCATACCGACCTGCACGCCGGCAACGTCCTGGCCGCCGTGCGCGCGCCGTGGCTCGCCATCGACCCTAAGCCCTACGTCGGAGACCCCGCCTACGACGTGACCCAGCACATCTTCAACCGGGTATTCCTGACGGGGGCCGATGCCGGGGCGCTGGCCGCCCGGATGGCGCGCCTGCTCGACCTCGATCACGGCCGGGTCCTGCGCTGGCTCTTCGCCCGGGCGGTCGAGGCCTCGCCGTACTGGGACGGAATGGCAGACCTGGCCCAGACCCTGCATTCCCTGCTGACGCCGTAATGGACCGGGGAGCTCAATTAATTGACGCTCGCCGGGGACGAAGGCATGACCTTCAGTGCACCGCCGGCCGCATGCGGCGGGGTATCGGTAGATGGTGCCGATAATCACCGCCAGGATCGCGGCCGTGAGGCCGAGCCGCCAGTTGATGATGACCGAGAGGGGGACGTCGGTGGCTATCGCGATCAGTAGGCGCGTCCACCAGATCCGGGCTCGGGGCTTGGCGAACCCCTGAGGTAGACCAGGGATGGACCGGCGGTTGCGGTTACGGTTTCTGTTTCGGGGCCGGGGGCGGCACCCCGAGCGGCTGATCCTGAGGGGGTACGGGCGCAGGGTCCCCTCGTTCGGCCGTAATTTTAAGGGTGACGAGGTCGAGCCCATGCTCAGGAAGCTGTTCGGGGGACCGTAACGGCCGGTCTCGGCTCGGCCTGGGACTGTGCGCTAGCCGCGGGGCGGACGGCCGGGCCGGACGCCCAGGGACAGGTAGCCGAGGAAGCTGTGGTGCTGGTTCAGCGTTTCCCAGCTGAGCGGGGGAAGGGGATCGGGCCCGACCGCGACGAGCGCGTTGATCCTCGCTTCCAACCGCGCCACATGCGCCGATGCGGTGGCCATCTGACGGCCGAGCAGCAAGAACAGGGACAGGCCGAACACGAGGACCACCACGGCCAGGATGGCGGAGATCAATCCCTGCCCGTTGAAGACCGAATGGCCGACCACGCCGCTGGCCACCAGAGCCGCCGCGGTGGTCATCAGGCCGAGGAACTGGAAGCGCCCGGAGGCACGGACCAGGATGTCCTCCCGCAGCGTCTGATATTCCAGCGACAGTACCTGGATGACGCGATCGCGGTCCGCGTCCGTCAGCGACCCGCCCGGTGGCCGACTCGCTGGCTGACTGCCTGCCGGCTGACCGGGATGCCCCTCATCCATATCGCCAAGAATGGCATAGTGCCTCACCCGGCGACCGGGATACGGTAACGGAGCGGGCGCCGCGGCGTCCACGTGTCCGGCGAGCCATTCGAGCAGCGGGCGCAGCCGCTGGCAAGCGCGATATACGGGCTCGACACCACGCACGGCGTCGGACTCGAGCTCGCGGCCGGCCAGCAGGGACCGGTGCTTGAGCAGGCCGGCCCGCGGGTGGTCGGCGGGATAGCCGCGCGGAACGCGCTTCATGACGTCGCCGTCAATCCCGTACCCGTCCGCGGCGAGCGAGGAGACGAGCTCCACTAGCGTTCGGCCGCTCTCGTCCGCGGCGGCCGCCGCGCGAAACAACGCGATCTGCTCCGGGCCGGCGTAACGCCAGGCGGCCCCGACGCGCAGGCCGTCGAGGTTGAAGCGGAAGCCGATCTCGACGTTGCGGGCCACGCGCACGATGGCACACTGGTTCTGCCACCAGTACGAGGTGCTGGCGTAGCGCCACACGGCGAAGTCCTCATACCAGGGGTCCACGTCCGCAAGGTCGTTGAGCAGGTCGATCATCGGCTGCCGCACCTGCTCCTCGCGGTGCCGCCGGACCCGCTCACGCGTCGCCCGCGACGGCTCCCCGTCCAGCTCGAGCAGCACCGCGTAGGCCTGCTCTGGCCAGCCGCGGAAGCGCGTCACTGGCCGTGCCGTGGGTAGCGTGCGGACGTGGTCCCGCAGGACGGGGTCCCGCAGCTCACGGCAGCGGCGGTTCGGTTCCGGCGCGCGCCGGAGCCGTCAGCTGTCATCCGGACCGCACAGCCAGCGGGTGAACCAGGCGCGGGTGCGTTCCAGGACGTCGATCTGGTGGGCTCGCTCGGTGAAAGAATGCCCCTCGCGCGGGTAGATCACCAGCTCGTGCTCGGTGCCGACCTGGCTGAGCGCCCGGTGGAAGTACAGCGCCTGGCCGACCGGGACGTTGGTGTCATTCTCGCCGTGCAGGATCAGCACCGGGGTGGTCACCTTGGCCGCGTAGGAGATCGGGCTGACCTGGTCGTGGCGGTGCGGGCCGGGTCCTTCCCAGCCGAAGCTGCCGGTCAGGCCGGCGTCGGTGCGGCCCAGCTCGCCGACGCTGACCTGCATGGACCAGTCGGTAACGCCTGCGCCCAGCACGGCGGCGCGGAAGCGCCCGGTCTGGGTGACGGCCCAGGCCGTCAGGTACCCGCCATGGCTCCACCCCGCGATGCCGAGCCGGGCGGGGTCGGCGACGCCGTCAGCCACCAAGGTGTCCAGGCCGGCCAGGATATCGGTCCACTCGCCTTGGCCCAGAGCGCCGTCCAGCATCGCCGCGAACGCCAGGCCGTGTCCCTGACCACCGCGGGGGTTCGGGCAGAAGACCGCGAAGCCGGCCGCGGCCAGCCACTGACCCCAGGACACCCACGACACCATGAGCTCGTCGGCCCACCGGTACCAGGGCCCGGCGTGGACCAGCGTCACCATCGGGAACGGGCTGTTCGCCCGGCCCTGGGCGTTCGTCCGGCTCTGGCTGTTCGCCCGGCCCTGGACCGGCGGCAGGATCAGGACGCCGTCGAGTTCCAGCCCGTCGGATGCCCGCCAGGACACCCGCTCCTGGGTACCCCAGGCGATATCGCGCAGTCCCGGGCGGGTATCGCTGACCCGGATGAGGCCATCCGGCGGTCCCGCGGTGACATCGCGGGGGGCGTAGGCCGTGCTCGTCAGCATCGCGATTGCGGTCGCGTCGTCGCTGGCGGTGAGCGCGTCGGCCTGCCCAACCCAGCCGGACACCCGCCGGAACGACGGACCCGCCGGATCAAGCCGGTACAGGGCGGTGTCCAGTCCTTCGGCGAACAGCGCCAGCGGCGGGCCGCCGGCGGCCTGGACGAGCCCGCTCGGGCAAGCGGTGAGGCCGGCGGTTAGATTCCGCGGCCCGGCCGAGGCGGCCCCGTCGGCCGGGATCGCGATGTCGAGCACCGCCCCGCCTTCACCCGGTGGCGCCATCTCCAGCCAGGCCACATGCCAGCCGTCGGCGCCCTGCCACCAGGTGAGGCCGCTCGGGTCGAGGCCGAGCCGCCCCAACTCCGTCACGGTGCCGTCGGTGCCGTCATCAAGGCCGACGAGGTGCAGTCGGCCCGTAAAGACGCCCGGTTCGTACTCCGGGCATGCCCAGCTCAGCATGGCCAGCGGCCCGCCATCCGGGCGTTGCGCCAGGCCGATCACGTGCCGTCCGGCCAGGCCGGCGACCACGCTGAGCTCGCCGGAGGCCAGGTCGAGCAGGCGCAGCCGGTGCCAGAGCCAGTGCTGCCGGACGGCGCGCTCGGACCACGCCATCGCGTCGTCACCCTCGGCCTGGCGGCGCTCGTCATCATCGGTCAGCTCGTCGCCGGCCACCACGGCCACCATCCGCCCGCCCGCCAGAGGAGCCAGCCCGGAGATCTCGCCGCGCCAGCGCAGCACCGTCTCGCCGTCTCTGGCTGGGCCGGTCTGGCTGCCGTCTCCGGCTGGGGCCCGGCTGCCGTCTCCAGCTGGGCCGCCGTCAGGATTTTCGCCGCCTCGCTCACCCCGACATTCTGCACCGGGCTGCGCGTGCCGTACCGCTACTTAGCCAAAGGCTCAGCTTCCGGAAATCACGCACCACAGCCTCGTTAAATCACTTGACGGCCAGGGAAAGCTGACCTTATAGCTTGAGTTTTGTCCAAAGGCCGCATGATTTTGTCTCCCGGCGGGAGTGCTGGTGTTCCCTGTGGTGCACGAGCGCATCGTGATGAACCCGGCCGCCCTTGACCCGGGGAGTATTTGGGCCCTGGGGAGTATCCGGGGGACGGGAGCGGGGAACAGGGGGATGACGGGACGCGGGAGATGATCCAGGCCGCGCCGATGACGGCCGAGCCGTCGAGACGGCCGAGATCCCCGGGCCGACCGCTCGCCATTAAGGCCAGGTTGAACGGCAAGCTATAGGTAATCCGGAGTAGTGACCGGACTAGCCATTGGAGCATTCTTGTGCCCAGATCCATCGCCGTGTTCGGAGCCGGACCCGGCCTCGGCCAGGCGGTTGCCCGCCGCTACGCGCAAGAGGGCTACGCCGTCACGCTGGTGGGCCGCCGCGCGGAGCCCCTCGAGCGCCTGGCGCAGGACCTGACCGATGCCGGGGCCACCGCGCACGTCATCACAGCCGACCTGTCCGACACCGAGGCTACGCCCCGGCTGGCCAGGCAGATCCGCGCTGCGGCCGGCGACCTCGACGCCTTGTACTACGCACCCACGCCCGATACCGGGTTCGTTCCCGCCGCCCGCCTGACCCCGCAGCACGCCCGGGCCTTCATGCCGCTGATCTTTTACACGATGCTGGCCCTGGTGCAGGAATTCCTGCCGCACATGCTCGAGCAGGGCGACGGCGCCATCTTGACCGCGCAGGGCGGCAGCACCGTCCGGGGCCTGCCGGACATGAGCGGCCCCAGCCCCGCGCAAGCCGCCCAGCGCAACTACCTGCAGGCCCTGCACGCCGAGGTGGCCGGGAAAGGCGTCTACGTCGGCATGCTCTACATCGGCGCCGCCATCAGGAACAGCGCCTTCCACACCGAACTGGAAAAGGCCAGAGCCGCGGGCGAGCCGGTCTGGGACATGCCTGTCGTCGACCCCGAACACCTCGCCGGCCTGCTCTGGACCATGCACGCCACCAAGGAGCAGCGCGAAGCCATCTACCCGTAGGGCCGTTCTCGCCGCGGCTGTCTGGCGTGGTCGGGCAGAGGTCAGGGCATCAGGGCTAGCTTGCCGACGGTGGCTCGGGCTTCCAGTTCCGCGAGCGCCTTCGGGCCGTCGGCCAGTTCATACGCGGTGGGCTGGCCGGGGGTGAGTACCCCGGCGGCTATGAGCGCGAACAGCTCCCCCATGACCTCGCCGAAGATCTGCGGTGCGGCCTGGATCAGTACGCCGATGTTCAGGCCTATCACGTGGACCTGGTGCCGGTAGATCAGTTCCCAGTTGGTGATCGCGGCTTCGCCGCCGGCCGTGCCGTAGACGACGACCCGCCCGGTGACCCGCTTCGCCGCGGCCAGGCTGGCGCCGAAGGTGGTGCCGCCGGGCATGCTCAAGTACCAGGTCGGCGCCCAGCGTCCGCACCGTCTCCTGCTTGCCGGGCGAGACGGCCGCGATAACCGTCGCGCCGTAATGCTTGGCCATCTTCACCGCGGCCTGGCCGGTCCCGCCCGCTGCGGCGTGAATCAGACCGTCTGGCCGGCGCCGATATCACCCAGCGGCTTAAGCGCGGCCAGCGCGGTAGGCCAGTTCACCATCATGCCCAGCGCCTGCTCGTCGGCCCAGCCCGCCGGCACCGGCACCACCGCAGCCGCGGGCAACACCATGTACTCGGCGAAAGCTCCCTGCCTGACGACGTTCGTGCCGACGACGCGGGCACCGGGCTCCAGGCCGGTCACCCCCTCGCCCGCGGCGGCCACCTCGCCGGCCGCCTCGAAGCCCGCCAGGTACGGCGGCTGCGGGCCGCCGCCGAACGTGCCCCGGGCCTGCGAGATATCGGCGAAGTTGACACCGGCGGCGCTGACCTGGATCAGGACATCTTCCGGTCCCGGGACCGGCACCGGGGCGTCGGTGATAAGGCGCAGATCCTGCGGACCGTTCAGGGAGGTCTGCTGCAGGGCGCGCATGGTAGCGGGGATGCTCACGGCAATCGCTTCCTTTCCTTCGCTGGCGTCATCGAGGCCAGCGTGCCTACACCCAGGAAGACCCGACGAGAACGGAAAAGGAATCGTCCTGAACGCCTTGCCCCTCAAAAAGCGGTGTCGCGTTACCCATGGGGACCCGGTGGTGGTGCGATGTCCGGCCGGAACCCGAACAGGGTGACCAGTCTCGGGTCGCCGAAAGAGGAGATCCGGCGGATGCCCGCGCCGGTGAGGGTGAGCACGCAGATTCCGTATGGCCGGTAGTTCCCGTGCTGGTCACGGGTGTAGGCCGCCGCGGCAGGTTGTCCGTTGGCGCTGGTGGCCAGCATGCGCCAGTCACCAGGTGATCCTAGAAGCTGGTCGCGGAGGAACGGCACGCAGGTCTTGCGGCCGGCGAACCAGGTCCGCAGCGGTGTCGCCTCTAGGATGGCATCCTCTACCAGGAGCCGCTCCAGTGCCGCGGCGTCGGCATTCTCAAAGGCCGCGATGTACTGATCGAGGAGCGCGCGTGCTCGAGGCGCGGTCGGCTCGGTGATCTGGTCGGCGGCCGGAGTCACTTCCTCCAGCCGGGCACGGGCGCGCTGCAGCGCACTCTTTACCGACGCCGTCGTGGTGCCGAGCATGACCGCGACCTCGGCGGCGGGGAACGCCAGCACATCCCGCAGGACCAGCACAGCCCGCTGCCTCGGCGGAAGATATTGCAGGCTGGCGATGAGCGCCAGCCGCAGTCCCGCGCGCGCCGCCACGATGGCCGCGGGATCAGCCGAGTCTGGGGTCACCATCGCATCCGGCGCCGGCTCCAGCCAGTTCACCTCCGGCCGCCGATGGTGAACAGCACCACCGGGGGCGGGTGAGATCGCCGAAGCCTTCGTGCCGTGGCAGGACTAGGCCCCGCTGGGTGAGCGGGGCGGGACGGGATAAGCCACGGTCCGTTCGGAAGAAATAAGGCAGGCCGAGCCGGTCGCCACTGCCAGTTCAGACGGTTTGGGGAGGCCGCCGGCCTGCTGCCACCGGGTCCAGCGGTCAGTTGATATCGAACTCGTTGCCTTCCGGGTCCTGCATGCCGACCGCGTAGAAGTTCCTTTCGTCGGACAGCACGCCCGTGATGGTGGCGCCCAGGGCGGCCAGCCGGCTGGCCTCCGCATCGACTCGCGTCCGGCGAGCCTCGATCGGGTCCGTCCATTCGCCGCCGGCGCGAATGTCGAGGTGCAGCCGGTTCTTGACCGCCTTAGCCTCCGGGACGGCATGGAACCAGATGCTCGGCCCGAGGCCCTGGGGGTCGCTGATCCGGTCCGCCCCGTCGGCCAGGTCCTCTTCGGGCACACCCAGCTCGCGGTAGAAGTCGTTCCAGGTCGCGAAGCCCGCCGGGGCCGGCGCGACCTCATAACCCAGCGCGGCGGCCCAGAACCGGGCCAGCCGGTCCGGGTCGGCACAGTCGATGACCAGCTGAAAGCGGACAGACACGGGTTCCTCCCCTGGCCGCTCGGGTAGCTACCGGCATCCTGCCAGGCCGGTCAGGCCGGCGCGAGCTGACGAATGGTGTCGGCGAGGTCGAGACCGGGAACCGGCGAGATCGCGATGACGGGAGTGTCCAGCCCGGCCGCCTGATACTCGGCCACGCGCTCCCGGCACTGTTCCGCGGATCCGTGGATTATCAGTTCGTCGACGAGCGCGTCGGGGATGGCCTCGAGAGCACCCTTGCGGTCGCCGGAGTTCCAGGCCGTCAGCATGGGCGCGATGACGTCGCCGCGGCCGAGCCACTGCTGGAAGGCGGCATACACCGGCACGGTGAGGTAAGCGGCGACCATTCGCTTGCCGATAAAGCGGGCGGTGCCGGCGTCGGTGGTCGGGCAGACGAAGACCCGGGCGACCAGTTCGCAGTCCGGGCCGACCACGGCGCGTACCTTCGGCACGTCCTTCGGGGCGAGCCAGTTGGTGATGGCCGTGCCGGCCTCGGCGGCGGCGAGCTTGAGCATGCCGGGTCGCAGCGCGGCCAGGGCGAGCGCGGGCGGGATTTCGGGGGCCGGGTCGAGCCGGAAGCCATGCACCGAGAACGTCTCGTACTCGCGGGTGACTTTGCCGCCGGCCAGCGCCTCGCGCAGGAACCGCAGCATGTCCCGCGAGCGCTGGTAGGGCTGGGCGAACGGGATGCCGTTCCACTGCTCCACGGCGACCTGGGACGAGGTGCCGATCCCCATCACGAACTTGCCGGGAGCGAGGGCGGCCAGCGTGCCGGCCTGCACGGCGAGCGAGACCGGCGCGCGGGTGAAGATGCCGACAATCGCGGTGCCGAGGCGCAGTGAAGGCGCCCACTGAGAGGCAAGGGTCAGGGGCGTGAAGCCGTCAATCCCGTTCAGCTCCGCCGACCAGACATCGGTGTAGCCGAGCGCGGGCAGGCCCGTCACCAGGTCCTGCTGGGCGGCCAGCGGCAGCCCGCTCAGCGGCAACGTCAGACCCCAGCGCGATTGCGATCCCATCGGTGTTCCTTTGCCCCTTCAGCTGTACCTTGTCCTCGAATTAATACCTTGTCGAGCCGTTGCCTGGCGCACAGACGTGAATGTTGCCAGGCGCCGCTGACGGGAGCCGGGTTCCATGGGCCGGTCGTCGCGTTTGGGTTCGCGAGGCCCGGTGATTGGTCTAGCCTGCTGTGGCGATGACCGCTATGACTGATTCTGGTGACAGGGCGTGCGGACACCCGGCGCCTCCCGATGCCTTGTTCTGCCCGGTCTGCGGGCGGCCGACCGCCGATAACGCTGGGCCGTCCCAGCCAGAACCCGACCCGTGGCAGTCGTGGTTCGCGCCTCCGCGCGCGCCGACCGCCCCGCAGCCGTGGCCGACGCCGCCGGATGACCCGCAGCCATGGGCCGCCGGGCCGGATGCCACGCGGGCCGATGGTCCCGGCCTTCGGCCGTTCGGCGACTCACCGACGGACCTCTTCGAGAGCCTGCGGTCGGCCGCCGCTCCCGCTGGCCCGCGGCGTCGTCCAGGCCGACGGCTGGTCGTAGTGGTCGCCGCCGCCGCGCTCGCGGCGGTTGTGGCCGCGCTGGTCATCATGCAGTCCGTTTCCAGCGGTAGTGCCGCGAATGGCACGACCGGTGCCATGGCGACGACCTCGCCGCCGGACGCGCGGCGCCAGGCGGCCGTGCGCCTGGCCGGGCTGCTTGCGCTCAGCGGCACCGACCGCGCCGCCGTCACCCGCGCGGCCGAGGACGTGCGCGGCTGCGGCCCGTCCCTGCATCAGGACGCCCAGACCTTCGCGCACTCAGCGAGTTCCCGGCAGCAGTTGCTCTCCCGGCTCGCTACGCTGGCGGGCCGTGCGGCGCTGCCCGCGGCGCTGCTGGCGGACCTGACCAGTGCCTGGCAAGCATCAGCGCAGGTAGACACCGATCTCGCCCGGTGGGCTCGGGACAACATCGCCCGCGGCTGCCGCCACGGCAGCCGCTCCGACACCTACCTGCGGGCCTCCGCTATCCCCGAGAGCCAGGCCACGGCCGGCAAGCGGGCCTTCGCCACCCGGTGGAAGGCGATCGCCAGGGCGTATGACCTCACCACTTACCAGCCCAGCCAGCTCTGAACGGCAGGTCGCTGATCCGGCACGCTTGGGCCGCAGGTCCGCAGGCAAGTTAGCCCGGCCGGGCCGCATGGTTCAATGGGGCGGGTGAGTGCGAGCGAAGCGCTGCCCTCGGAACCCGAGGATGACGGGGCACCAGGCCCGGCACGGCCGACAAGGCTTCATGCGCTGAAACTGCATCCGTTGGCGGTAACGGCAGTGTGGGTGCTCGGCGTGGTCGCCGCCTTCGCGTGCTACCTGCGGTTGTCGCGGACCCGGGCCGTGAACTCCGATGGCGCGGGCCAAGCGCTGCAGGCCTGGGATATGCTCCACGGCAACCTGCTGCTGCATGGCTGGTCGCTTGGGGACGTCTCGTATTACACCACCGAAGTTGCCGCAGTACATGCTGGTGGAGTTCTTGCGCGGGCTGAACCAGGACGTCGTGCACGTGGCCGCGGCCATGACCTATGCGCTCGCGGTGCTGCTGGCCGCGTTGCTGGCCAAGGGCACTTGCCACGGGGCGACAGGCCGTAGTGCGGATGCTTATCGCGGCCGGCATCATGCTCGCGCCGCAGCTGGCGTCTGGAGTGAACATCCTGCTGTCGTCACCGGACCACATCGGCACCTCGGTGCCGGTGATGGCGGTCTGGCTGATCCTGGACCACGCCCGCCCCCGCTGGTATATCCCGGTCATCGCGGGAGCAGTCCTTGGCTGGGCGACGGTGGCGGACACGCTGGTGGCCCTCATCGGGGTGCTGCCGCTGGCGGGAGTATGCGCGATCCGGGTCTTCCGGGCCGTGGCCATCGAGCGGAAGCCGCTGGCGGCGCAGTGGTATGACATGGCGCTGGGCGGGGCGGCCATGCTGGGCGCGGCGGCGGCCGTACTGGCGCTGCACGTCATCCACGCCTCCGGCGGGTTTTACATGCCGGCCCCCACTACCGGGTTCGCGGACGGCAAGATGCTGGTCCACAACCTGGGCATGACCGCCCAGGGTCTGCTGCTGCTGGGCGGCGCTGACTTCCTCGGGCTCCGCCCGACGGCCAGCACCACCTTCACGATGCTGCACGTGGTCGGCGTGGTGCTGGCGGCATGGGGAACGTGCCTGGCGGCATGGCGCTTCCTGCGAGATGGCGACCGGATCGCTCAACTGCTCGTCGCGGGCGTGGCCATCAACCTGGCCGCCTATGTGCTCAGCACCCGGGCCGGTGTGATCACCCAGGTCCGTGAGATCGCACCTGTGCTGCCGTTTAGCGCGGTCCTGGCCGGGCGCTGCTGGGGGGCGCGCTGGACAGGGACGCTGGGTGGGCGGGCAGGCGCTGGCCGGGCGGCTCAAGTCGGCCCTGCTCGTGCCCCTGCTGCTCGTCGTCCTGCTCGGTTACCTGCTCGGCCTGGCGGACGAGATCAGCCAGCCGCCGGTCGCGGCGCAGAACCAGCAGCTCACCTCCTGGCTGGCGGCCCGGCACCTGCATACCGGCCTGTCCGGCTACTGGGAGTCCAATGTCGTCACGCTGACCAGCGGCGACCGGGTCCAGATCCGGCTGGTGAACGCCTCCCGCTCGAGGGCTCGTCCCCAGCTCATTTGAAGGGAAGGCGGAGTGGTACGACCCGCGGCATCATACGGCGAACTTCGTCGTGCTCTTCCCGGGGGTGGCGGAATATAGCGGCTTTACCCAGGAGCAGGCCGTGCTGACGCTGTTCGGCAAGCCCGCGCGAACCTACCACGTCGGTGCCTACACGATCCTGGTCTGGGATAAGAATCTGCTGCGCGAACTCAGCCGAGCCCGGTGACATAAGAAGGCAAAACCGGCGCTCGGCGACCGTCATCAAGGAGACCGTGATCCTAACCTCGTATGAGCCGCTGAACTGGGCGAACACTGTTACCTGAGCTATCTGGTGGCCGCTGATGGTCTGTGCGTGTGTGCTATCGCGCTGTTCGGCTGGTTCAGGGTAGCGCCGCAGGATTACACGATCGCTCGCTTGGGAAGCGGGCCTCCTGCTGCGCCGGTCTGGTCCGATTAACAGGGACATCGTGTGCGCGGTTCCTCCCCGCACTTATGAGCCATCCGGCGGTCACCACGGCCTGCCGGAGCCGGATGATGACCGCGCGGCCGTGCGGGGCGACTGGGGTGAGCCAATAGACCCGGCCATTCGCGATATCTGACCGCGTGCAGATGAACTGGCTAGTCACAACGAGTGCCGACGCGGGGTTGGCCACGCAGGCCCGCACCCCGGTGCGCTCGGCCTGGACCAGGATGCCGGTAACGTCGGGCCAGGAGAGGTAGTTGAACCGCAAGACGATCATCTGGCCGCCTGCGCGCGCGGCGAGCGCGGCGACGGCACCGGGCAGCGCGGGGTCGGTGTCCGGGCCGCTGCTGAGATTGGCCGGATCGCTGCTGTTCGTGCTGGTTTGCGTTTCCGGCGCCAGCGCGAGGGCGGTGAGCGCGAGCACCGCCGCGCCAATGGCCGTGGCGGCACCCAGCGGCGACGGCAGCGCCTCGACCACGCCCAGCACGATGACGAGAAGGATCAGGACCGGAGCCGACCAGTAGAAATATCCGATGTAGTGCCGAGAGATCTTATCGATCCCGGTCATGGCGTAGTAGAGGAACGCCAGCGATGACACCGCGTCGACGGCGAGCAGGCCGAACAGGAACCGGCGCAACTGGACCGGGGCGAGCCACCTGCTGACCGCGGCGGCGGCCGCGTATCCCGCTATCGGGACCACCCACGCATTCCGGTACGGCCACCAGTACCACAGCGCGTCCTGCACCGCCGCCGAAAGACTGTGGCCGCCCGCCTTCCGCGATGACACGTACGCCAGGTAGTCACCGAACTGGCCTGGCCAGTGCAGCACCAGGTCCACGATGATCGGGAGGGCGAAGACGGCGCTGATAGTGGCCACGGGAACCCATACCCGCCGCTGGGTGACGAAGAAGGACCGCACCGCGGCGCCAAGGCTGTGCCGGCGAGGCCAGAGGGCTGCCGCAACCACGGCGGAACAGATCACCGGCACGAAGAACAGGAAGCACACATGCCCGTGAATGAGGAGCCAGCCGGTCAGCGTCAGTATCCACGCGTCCCGGGCACTCCCCGCCGCCACCGACGCTGCCGCGACGAGGAATGCGATGTACGCCGGCACGTACATGTACGGCATCCAGTCTGAGCTAAGCACGGCCGGGTGCGCGGACACGAGGGCCACTACGGCCGCGAAGCAGGCCGCCGCGCCGCGCAGCGACCCGGTCCAGCCGTAACCCACACCGATGGCGAGCGCGATGAGCGTGGCGTTTAGCGCGTATACCGTGAGCAACTGGCCATTCCACGCGGACGGAACGACATGCAGCCACGCCCAGAATAGGGTTTCGCCTGCTGCCTGGACGTACATGTACGCGGGCCCGGGATGGTGGAAGTGGTCCCGGGAGTAGTTTCCGACCAGCAGCGTGAAATGCCGTGCCTGCTCGATCAGGATCGAGTTCGCGCCCATATCCGCGTCCTCATAGAGCCGGGTGGTGAACAGGAACCGGTTACGGACACACAGCAGCGCGACCAGCGCCGCAGCCGCCACCACCACCACCTGCCATGAACGGACCGGGCCTGCGCTGGCCGGCGCGCGACCGGTTCCCGCCGTTACGGCGGGGACAGCCGTTTCACGCTCCTTGTTCATGCTCACCGGGCACCCTCCCTTACAGGAAGACGCTACTTGGCGCGTCCCGGTGCCCGATCCCCGCAGAGCTCAGAGCAGGATCTGGGCGGGGTGCTGGATCACCGAGACGAATGCCCTCATCCACTCGGCCGCCGTGGAACCGTCCACGGCCCGGTGGTCGACGGAGAGGGTCATCTCCATGACCGAGCCGACCGCGAGCTTGTCCTTCTTCACCACGGGCGCGCGGTGCACGGCGCCGACCGCGAGGATGGAGGCTTGCGGCGGGTTGATGATGGCGGCGAAGTTCTCGGTGCCGAACATGCCCAGGTTGGTGACGGCGGTAGTGCCGCCCTCCAGGTCCTGGGGGGCCAGACGGCCGGATCCGGCTCGTTCCGCAAGGTCCTTAACGGCCGCGGCGATCACCGCGATCCCGGTGCGGTCCACCGACCGCAGGACCGGCGTCACCAGGCCCCGCGGGCTGGCGATGGCGACACCGATGTCCACCGAGGTAAAAGACCTGACCGCGTCGGGTGTCCAGATCACGTTCATCGCCGGCACCAGCTGATGAGCGCGCGCCACCGCCTTGATGATCAGGTCGTTCAGCGAAATCCGGACCGGGCTCGCGCCTTCGTTGAGCTCCGCGCGTAGCCGCAGCAGCTTGCCAGCCCGGGCGCTGCCGCTGACATAAAAGTGCGGGACGGTCTGCTTGCTCTCGGCCAGCCTGCTGGCGATCGCCTGCCGGGCCCGGCTGTGCGGGACCTCGCGGTAATCCGCTGGCCCTGGCGGGGTGACCGCGACCGCGGCCTCGGGCTGCGCCGGGGGCAAGACCTTCGCTGAACTGGCCGCCGTGCGGGCGGCCCGCTCGACGTCGCGGCGCATGATCCGGCCGTTCGGCCCGGTCCCTGAGATATCACGCGGGTCGAGGTCAGCCGCGCGGGCCATGCGCCGCGCGATCGGGCTGATAAAGGTACGCTCCGGTGCTCGTTGGGCGCTCGCGGCAGGCAGGCCGGCCTCGGCATGGGCTGCCGAGGCCGTCGGGGCAGCTGCGGCTGGCACGTCCGGCGTAATGCCCTGGGCGCGTAGTACTTCCTCGACGTTGTCCGCTGACTCGCCGGGGGCACCGATAAGCGCGATGGCCTGACCGACGGCGACGTCGGCGCCTTCGGGTACCAGGCGGCGCAGGATCACGCCATTTTCCTCGGCTTCGATGTCGATCATCGCCTTGGCGGTCTCCACGGTGGCGATCACGTCAGTGGCCGAGTACGGGCTGTTCTCCGCGACCGGCCAGGTGGCGAGGACCGCTTCCGTCGTGCCGGCCGCGATTTCGGGAACGCGCAGCAGATGAGCCATGCTCAGGCCTTCGCGATCTGGATCAGGGCGTCGGCCACCTCTTCGGTGCGCGCGATGGCCGCGCGCTCCAGGACCTTGCTGATGGTGGGCGACGCCTCGCCGCCGGTCACCCGCTGGACGGGGTGGTCGAGCCAGTCGAAGAAGCGCCGCTGGATCTCGTCGGCCAGCCAGCCACCGTAGGACGTGCCGAGCGCCCCCTGTTCGGCGATCAGGACGCGATTGGTTTTCCTGATGCTCTCGCCGATCGTGCCCCAGTCCACGCTGGCGCGATCAAGCCAGCGCAGGTCGATAACCTCGGCGTCCACGGTGCCGACCCGGTTGACGGCGGCCAGGACGTATCCGGTCATGGCCAGGTAGCTCAGGACCGTCACCTCTGAGCCCGGCCGGCGCACCGCGGCCCGGCCGACCGGCAGGCAGAAGTCCCACTCCCCCGCTGGTACCTCGCCGGTGGACGGGTACAGGTCGACGTGCTCGAGCACCACCACCGGGTCCCGGCACTGCAGCGCGGTATTCATCAGGCCGATGTAGTCGAACGGCGTCGACGGAGCCACGATGCGCCAGCCCGGTGCGGTGGCGAAGATGCCGGCCGGATCCATGGAGTGCTGCGAGCCGTATCCGGTGCCCGGTCGCGACCTTGCTGCGGAGCACGATCGGGACGTCGTTGCCGCCGCCGTACATGTGGCGCGCCTTCGCGATCTGGTTGAAGAGCTGGTCCGCGGCCACCCACATGAAGTCGGCGTACATGAACTCGACCACCGGCAGGAACCGGCCGTCCAGGGCGATGCCGCCGGCCAGGCCGGTGAAGGCGTTCTCGCTGATCGGCGTGCCGAGCACCCGGTCGGGATGGGCGTGGGCAAGGCCCTTGGTGGCGCCGTTGGTGCCCCCGTTGAGCCGGTGGATGTCCTCACCCATGACGACGATCCGGTCGTCGCGGCTCATCCGCCGGGCCATCACCCCGGCCACGGCGTCGATGAACTTCATCTCCTCGCGCGGCGCCGCGGAAGTCGGCGCGGTCGGCGAAGGTGACGTCGGCGAACTCGGTCAGGTCACCGCGGACGCCCACGTCCACGAAGGCCGGGTCGGGCCACTCGGCGGCCTTGATCCGCCGCTCGTCCGGCTTGCCGCCCGGCACCGGCTCGAGCAGGACGGAGCCGACCTCGGCCATCAGCTGGCCGGCCTGCTCACGGGCCGAGTCCACGGCCGTCTCGGTCATGATGCCGCGGCGCACCAGGTGCCCGGCGATCTGGGTGAGGGGGTCGCGCGCCCGCCACTGGGCTTCCTCTTCCCTGGTGCGGTACCGGAAGGCGCTGCCGGGGAACGGGCCGTTCTGGTGGAAGAAGCGGTAGACGTCGGCCTCGATCACGGCCGGGCCCATCCCGGCCCGCATGTGCGCGGCGGCCTCGGTCATGGCGACGTGCACGGCCAGCGGGTCCATCCCGTCGACCTTCCAGCTGGCGATGCCGAAGCCGGGGCCGCGCGCGGACAGCCGCGGCTCGCCGGTCGCCTCATCCACCCGGGTCGAGACCGCGTAGCGGTTGTTCTCGATGAAGAAGCACAGCGGCAGCTTCCAGGCCGCGGCCAGGTTGAGCGTTTCCAGCGTGGAGCCGATGTTGATCGCGCCGTCGCCGAAGTAGGTGACGGCGACCGCGCCGGTCCCGGCGTGCTGGTGCGCC
The DNA here is from genome assembly GCA_963808315.1 of uncultured Actinomycetes bacterium. Lineage (GTDB taxonomy): Bacteria > Actinomycetota > Actinomycetes > Streptosporangiales > Streptosporangiaceae > Palsa-504. The sequence goes on from CAWEFK010000005.1 coordinate 43,011, forward strand.
CACGCCGAGCCGGCCGCCTGCGGCACCCCGCCGCCGACGATGGCGTTTGTGCCGATCGCGCCGGCCTCCTTCCACTGCAGGTGCATCGAGCCGCCGCGGCCGTGGCTGAAGCCGCGCTCCAGGCCGCAGACCTCCGCCAGGCTGCGCAGCATGAGCGCCCGGACCTGCTCGGAGTACGGCCGCACCGGGTCGATGCCGCCAGGCGCCACGTGGGCCAGCGCCTTGGCCAGGAACTGGTGGTGACCGCGGTGCGAGCCGTTGACCGTATCGCCGGGGCGCAGCGCGAGCACGGAACCGACGGCGCCGCCTTCCTGCCCGATGCTGGAGTGGGCCGGACCGTGGATCAGGCCTTCCGCAGCCAGCTCCGAGCACGAATTCCTCGAACGCGCGGATCAGGCTGAGCTGCGCGAAAGCGCTGGTCAGCAACTGCGGGTCGGCCTCGTCCCAGTCGGAGGAGGTCACGGTGACCTCGACCCACGGCACGGACATCTCAAGGTGGTTGTGCTCCGGCATGGCGCTCCCTGTGGCTGTACCTAGGCCGGCCTGGTTCCCTGACGGTCGAAGGCCTTGCCCCCCGGGATAAGAGACGAGCTCGAACTGCATGCCCCAGGGGGCCAGGAAGTAGACCCAGCGCTGGCCCTCGCTCGGGCCGCTGCTCGCGGTGGGATCACCGAGCACCTGGACGCCCTCGGCGCGCAGGTAGTCCACCGCGGCGTCGATGTCGTCGACGTAGAAGGCGACGTGATGGCCGCCGTGGTCGCTGTTCCTGGGAAGTTTCTGGTTCTGGTCGGGCGAGGCGTACTGGAAGACCTCGAATATCGCCTGGCCGCCGCAGCGGAAGAAATGCAGCTGCCGCATCACGGCCCGGGGGTGCACGTTCAGATGCTCGGTCATCCAGTCGTCGTCGTGCACGAACGGGCCGAGCGTGTACATGTACTCACAGCCGAGCACGTCGATCAGGAACCGGCTGGCTTGCTCCAGGTCCGGAACGGTGATCCCGATGTGGTCCACCCGGGTGAGTCCAGGGACGGGCACGATTACCTCACCAGCCGAGCGCGAGGTAGAGCGATTCGGTGTAGTCGAGCACGCCCTCGTGGCCGCCTTCACGTCCGATGCCGCTCTGCTTCGTGCCGCCGAAGGGGGCGGCCGGATCACTGACCAGGCCGCGGTTCAGGCCGACCATGCCGGTCTCGATGCGCTCACTGATCCGCAGGCCGCGGGCCAGGTCACCGGTGTAGACGTAGGCGACGAGCCCGTACTCGGTGTCGTTGGCCAGCGCGACGGCCTCGTCCTCGGTCGTGAACACCACGATCGGCGCGACCGGGCCGAAGATCTCCTCGCGCAGGATCGCGGAGCCCGGGCGCACGCCGGTCAGCACGGTCGGATCGTAATAGCAGCCCTGGCGCGCGGGCCGCGAGCCGCCGGTGATCACCGTCGCGCCCGCCGTGACGGCGTCGCGCGACCAGCGTGCCGACCTTGGTCCACCGCCTCGTCGTTCACCAGCGGGCCCACCTCGGTGGACTCTTCGGTGCCCGGTCCGACCCGGAGCGCGGCCATCCGCTCGGCCAGCCTGCGGGAGAACTCGGCGGCCACCGGCGCCTCGACATAGAACCGGTTGGCGGCGGTGCACGCCTCACCCCCGTTCCGCATCTTGGCGATCATCGCGCCGTCCAGGGCAGCGTCTGAGGTCGGCGTCGGCGAAGACGACGAAGGGCGCGTTGCCGCCCAGCTCCATCGAGGAATTGACGATGTTGTCCGCGCACTCGCGGAGCAGGATGCGTCCGACCTCGGTCGAGCCGGTGAAGCTGAGCTTGCGGACCCGGGAGTCATGCAGCATGGCCGACACGATCGGCCCGGACCGCCGGCCCGGCAGGACGTTCACCACCCCCGGCGGCACCCCGGCCGCCGCCAGCAGCCGGCCGATGGCCAGCGCGGTCAGCGGGGTGTCGCTGGCGGGCTTGAGGATCATCGTGCAGCCGGCCGCCAGCGCCGGGCCGATCTTGCGGGTCGCCATGGCAGCCGGGAAGTTCCACGGCGTGACCAGCACGCAGATGCCCACCGGCCGGCGGGTGACCATGATCCGGTTGCTCCCCGACGGGGCCAGGCTCAGCTGGCCGTCGATGCGCACCGCTTCCTCGGCGTACCAGCGGAAGAACTCGGCGGCGTAGCTCACCTCGGCCCGCGCGTCCGTCAGGGCCTTGCCGTTCTCCAGGGCGATCAGCGTGGCCAGCTCCTCGCGCTGGGCGGTCATCAGCTCGAACGCCGCCCGGAGGATCTCCGCGCGCGCCCGCGGCGCGGTGGCCGCCCAGGACGCCGCGGCCTCGTCCGCCGCCGCCACGGCGGCCAGCGCGTCCTCGATGCCGCCGTCGGCGACCGACGTGATCACCGTCCCGGTGGCCGGATCGAGCACGTCGAACCGCCCTCCCCCGGCGGCCGGTACGGCCTTGCCGCCGATGTAGAGATCGGTCAGCAGGCCGCTGACGATCTGATCCACCTGTGTCACGATGACGGCCCCTCCGGCAATGGGTTTCAGTACGGGTTGGCGACGATGAGGTCCTGCGCGGGGAACAGGGTGAGGATGCGCGGGCCGTCTTGGGTGACCACGACCTCCTCCTCGATCCGCGCCGCCGAGAACCCGTCGGAGGCCGGGCAGTACGTCTCCAGGGCGAACACCATCCCCGGCTGGATCTCGACCGGGTGCTCCAGGCTGTTCAGCCGGCTGATGATCGGCCGTTCGTGCAGGCCGAGGCCCAGGCCGTGGCCGAACTGCAGGCCGAACGCCGCCATCTCGTTGGCGAACCCGAAATCGGTCGCCGCGGGCCACAGCCGCGCGATGTCGTCGGTGCCCACACCTGGCTTGACCGCGCCGATGGCCACGTCCATCCACTCCCGCGCCTTGGTGTAGGCGTCGCGCTGCGAGGTCGTCGCGCTGCCCACGCTGAAGGTGCGGTAGTAGCAGGTCCGGTAGCCGTTGTAGCTCTGGATGATGTCGAAGAAGGCCTGGTCCCCGGGCCGGATGATGCGGTCGGAGAAGTTGTGCGGGTGCGGGTTGCAGCGCTCGCCGGAAACCGCGTTGATGGCCTCGACCTGCTCGGAGCCCATGTCGTACAGGCGCTTGTTGGCCAGCGCCACGATCTCGTTCTCCCGCACGCCGGGCTTGAGCGCCTCGACGATGTCGGTATAGACGCCGTCGACCATGGCGGCGGCCTGGGTCAGCAGCATGATCTCGTCGGCCGACTTGATCTGCCGCGCGTCGAGCATCAGCTGCTGCGCGTCGACCACGGTCAGGCCCTGGCGCTGCATCTCGGCCAGGAAGGGCAGCTCGATGATGTCGACGCCGACCGGCTGGCCGTCCAGGCCCTGGTCCGCGAGCAGCTGCTTGATCTCGCGCACCGCGGAGGTCATCAGGCCGACGTCAGGCGCGATGGCGCCGCGCAGGCCGAGCATGCCCGCCTTGCAGTTCTCCGGCACCAGCCACGGGCAGTACAGCTGGTGGTGCTTGGCGGCCGACCCGAAGTCCCAGAGCACCGGCTCGCCGCCGCGGGTCAGCAGGGCGTACCTGGTCATCTTGTCGCCGAGGGCGCCGCCGATCCACGTCTGCGTGGTGTACCGGATGTTGTAGAAGTCGAAGAGCAGGAACGCGCCGCAATCGCTTGCATCCAAGACCGCGCGCGAGCGGTCAAGGCGGTAGCGGCGCAGCCGGCCGAAGTCGACGCGAGACTCGAAGTCGACGCCGCCGTGTCCGGGCGCCCGGAGCGGGCGAGCGCTGCTCACGAGGCCTCCAGCCCGTCGTCGACCTTGACGTTCTCGGCGGCCAGCGTGATGCCCGAGCGCCTGGCCTGCTCCAGGATGAGCGTGGCGAAATCCTCGGTCTGGTAGCCGGCGCCCAGCGCGGAGGCCACCATGGCCGCGGCGGCCGAGGCGACCGGCATCGGCGCCTGCAGGTCATGCGCCGCGGCCAGCCCCAGGTCGAAGTCCTTCAGCAGCAGCGGGTTGGTGAAGGTCGGGGTGAAGTCCAGGTTGACCAGCGCCGGCGACTTGTACCTGGTGAACATGGACCCGAGCACCGAGTGGTTGATGAACTCCAGGAACGCGGCCCGGCTGGCGCCCCCCTTCTCGGCCAGCACGGTGACCTCGGACAGGGCCTGGATCACCACGCCCAGCAGCACGTTGTGGCAGATCTTGACCAGCCGCGCCACCTCGTCGTCGCCGACGTAGGTGACCCGCGCGCCGAACAGCGCCAGCAGCGGCTCGGCCGCGGCGAAGGTGTCCGGCGGGGCCCGATACGGCCAGGGAGAGCTTGCCCGCGCTCACGACCTTGGGGTTGCCGCTGACCGGCGCGGCGAGGAAGTCGGTGTCCCGCTTGCGGCCCGCGTCGCGAACCGCGGCGGAGGCTTCCATCGAGACCGTGGAGAAGTCCACGAGCAGCGCGGGCGAACGGCCGGGATCGGTCAGCACCCCGTCGGCGCCGGTGGTGATCTGGAGCAGGTCATCGGAGCCCGACACCATGGTGAACACCACGTCGCGGTCGGCCAGGTCCGCCGGGCGGCTCTACCGCGACGGCGCCGCGGCTGACGACGGGAGCGGCCTTGGCCGCGGTCCGGTTGTAGATGGCCACGTCATGCCCCGCGTCGAGGAGCCTGTCCGCCATCTGCAGGCCCATCCGGCCTGCCCCGATCCAGCCAATCCTGGGCTGCGAAAGCGCACGGTATGCCATCACGACGTCCCTCCTGCATAGCCCCGCCGCAGTGACCACCGCACCCAGCACCGTCATCACTCGGCCGAGATTATCACAATCGTTTGCATCCTAGTAAGGCCCGGGATCAGCCGGGCATAGCCCGCGTGGCCGGGCATCAGCGCGCGGCCGCGCGGCTGCACCGTCCCGCCGAGCTGCTCGGCGGCCCAGTCGGCGGTGGCCTGCCGGTGGAACGGGGCCAGGTTGGCGCAGCCGTGGTTGCCCTTTTCCAGCAGCAGCAGCTGGGCGGGGCCGGACGCCTCATCGACCAGCCGCTGCGCGTGCTGCCAGGGGATCAGCCGGTCGAGCTTGCCCATGACCGCCAGCAGCGGGCAGGTGATCAGCTCGGCCCGGCCGGCCATGGTCAGCTCCGCCGACCGGCGGCGGGCGGTTTCCATGTCCGGCGAGAAGGACCGGACCCGGAACGCCTCGCGGGTGAGGATGGGGCGGCTGTCCCAGCCGTCATCGAAGGAGTAGGGCCCGGCCAGCGCGATGCACGCCTTCACCCGGCGGTCGCCGCTGGCCACCCGCGGCGCGTAGTAACCGCCGAGGCTGACGCCCCAGATCCCGATCCGTTCCGGGTCGAGTCCGTCCTCGGTGCTCAGCTGGTCGATGATGGCGGCGCCCGGCACCTCCCAGTCACCCCGGATGGCCAGGTCGTACTCGGCCTCGCCCTGACCGGGCCCGTCCACGCTGAAGGTGGCGATACCCCGCTCCAGGAACAGCTGCTCGGTGCTGCGGAGTTCTTCCTTGGCCGAGTCGAGTCCGGAGATCATGATCATGACCGGATGAGGTCCCGGGTCCGGCCGGCTGAGCGCAGGACGCCGGCCAGCCGCGACCCTTCGAACGGGATCTCGACCCGGCGGCCGGGAGGATCCAGGTAGGGCAGCGCATCGGTCAGGCAGCTCACCGCCCGCTCGTGAGCGGCCCGCAGCTGCGCCATGTCGCTGACGAACAGGAACTTGGCGAAGTGGAAGTAGACGGCGGCCTGCGCGAGATGCTCCCCGGCCGAGATCGTCCGGCCCGCTTTCAGCGCGTCCCGGCCGAGCTGCTCGTGTTCGGCGGCGACCGCGCTCCAGGCCGAGCACCACTCGTCCCAGGAGGGCAGATCTCGGGTGATCCGGTCGAAGTCCGCCGCGGTCACGCCGTTGGTGGTGAACCGCGGCGCCCAGTGTGAGATGGCCATGGCTAGCCTGTCGTCCATGTCACGGTCCTTCCAGCGATCGTTTTAAGGTCTCTGCAAACGAATGCATACTCTTGTGGAAGGCTCGGGTCAACACCGTGACCAGTCCGCTGCACCGGACCGGCTTGGCCGCTCGGGCACGCTCGCCGGGCCGGCGCTCTGGAGGGAGATGATGGAAACGGAAGAATTCCTCCTGGTCGTCAACGGCGCCGAGCACACCGTCAGCTGCGAGCCGGACACCCCGCTGCTGGACGTCCTGCGCCACGACGTGGGCCTGGCCGGGCCGGGCTTCGGCTGCGGGATCGGCCTGTGCGGCGCGTGCATGGTGCTGGTCGGCGGCCGGGCCCAGTCCTCCTGCAACCTGCCCGTCTGCGCCGTAGACGGCCCGGTCACGACCGTCGAGGGGCTGGCGTCCGGCGGCCGGCTCCACCCGGTCCAGCAGGCGTTCCTCGACGAGCAGGCCGCCCAGTGCGGCTACTGCACCGCGGGCATGATGATGGCCGCGGTGGACCTGCTGGGCAAGAACCCCGCCCCGGCTGAGCCGGACGTCAGGGCGGGCATGGACGGCAACCTGTGCCGCTGCGGCAGCCACGGCCGGATCGTCCGCGCGGTGCTGCGGGCGGCCGGGCAGGTCGCAGGGCCGCCAGCGGCGCCGCGGCGGACCGGTAACGCCCGGCCGGGCCCGGTAGCCGCCGGGACGGAGGTGGTCTCCGCCGGGGGGCGCGCGCTGCCGGTCAGCCTGGCGGCGAACCCGGTGCTGGGCCGGTGGCTCGATTTCGGCGTACCGGCGAGGTCACGGTCCGGGTCGGCAAGGTCGAGTACGGCCAGGGTATCTGGACCGCGCTGGCGCAGGTGGCGGCCGAGGAACTGCAGGTCGACCTGGCCCGGGTGCGGATGGCGCCGGTCAGCACGAGCACCAGCCCCGACGAGGGCGTGACCTCGGGCAGCCGGTCGGTGCAGGACTCGGGCTCCGCCCTCCGCCAGGCCTGCGCGCAGGCCCGCGGGCTGCTGCTCGCGGCGGCCGCGACCCGGCTCGCCGTCAGGCCCGGCCGCGCTGAGCGTGGCGGACGGGCAGATCCTGGCGTCCGGGCGGCCGACCGGGCTGAGCTACTGGTCGCTGGCCACTGCGGACATGCTGGACCGGGCGGCGGGCGCCCCGGTGCCGGCCCGGCCGCCGGCCGAGTGGACCGTCGCCGGGCGGCCTGCCCCGCGGCTGGATCTCCCGGACAAGGTCACCGGGCGGCCGCGGTTCATCCATGACCTGGTGCTGCCGGGCATGCTGTTCGGCCGGGTGGTGCGGCCGCCCTCGGCGGCCGCCGAGCTCAGCGAGCTGCCCGCCATCCGGCTTGGCCGGGGTGAGCGGCTGGTGCAGGACGGTTCGTTCGTCGGGGTGGTGGCTGAGACCGACCGGGCCGCGCTGCGGGCGGCCCGGCGGGTGGCCCGCGCGGCGCGATGGAAGCTGGCGGACTCCCCCGGTCCGCTGCCCGACGAGCGCGACCTGCGGTCCTTCCTGCTGGCCGCCCCGTCGGAGCCGCAGCCGGTGGTTGAGCAGCCGGATCCCGGCGCGGCCGCCATGGCCACCCGCACGCTGACCGCGGAGTTCAGCCGTCCGTTCGTGGCGCACGCGTCGATGGCGCCCAGCTGCGCGATCGCTCGCTGGGACGGCGGGTCCGTCACCGTGTGGAGCCACAGCCAGGGCATTTTCGCCCTGCGCGGGGCGATCGCGGCCGGGCTGGGGCTGGCGGCCGGGCAGGTGACCGTCCACCACGCCGAAGGCGCGGGCGTCTACGGCCAGAACGGGGCGGACGACGCGGCCATGGACGCGGTCCTGCTGGCCCGCGCGGCCGGGGGCCGGCCGGTCCGGGTGCAGTGGACCCGGGAGGACGAGATGCGCTGGGCGCCGTTCGGTCCGGCCATGCTGGCTCGGCTGTCGGCCGGCCTGGATCCGGCGGGCCGGATCGTGACCTGGCGGCAGGACGTGTGGAGCAACGGCTTCATCGGGCGGCCCGGCACCGGCGGGGAGCCGCGCCTGCTCGCCCTGACCCACCTGGCCGGCGGCGGCCCGCGGCCGATGCCGCCGGCGCCGGACGGGCCGCCGACCGGGGCGATGGGGTCGACCCGCAACGCGGTGCCGGGGTACGACATCCCCGACCTGCACGTCACCCGGCACCGGCTGCTCGACATGCCGATCAGGACGTCCTCGTTGCGCTCGCTCGGCGCGCACCTCAACGTGTTCGCCATCGAGTCGTTCATGGACGAGCTGGCCGCCGCGGCCGGCGCCGACCCGGTGCGGTTCCGGCTGGACCACCTGGCCGATCCGCGCGCCCGGCGGGTGCTGGCCGAGGCCGCGCAGCTGGCGGGCTGGGACACCCGGGCCCGCCGGGACGGGACCGGGTTCGGCGTGGCGGTGGCCCGCTACAAGGGGGTGGCCGGCTACTGCGCGGCCGTGGCCGAGAGTGGAAGCCGACACCGATGTCCGGCTGCGCAGGCTCTGGCTCGCGGTGGACGTGGGCCGGGTCATCAACCCGGACGGGGTACGCAACCAGGTCGAGGGCGGCGCGGTGCAGAGCGCGAGCTGGACGCTGCGGGAGCAGGTCAGGTTCGACCGGACGCAGATCACGTCGGCGAACTGGGACAGCTACCCGATCCTGCGGTTCACCGAGGTTCCCGAGGTCACGGTGCGGATCGTGGACGCGGCCGACGAGGAGGAGACCGGGGCGGGCGAGCTCGCCGCCGGACCGGTGGCCGGAGCCATCGGCAACGCGGTCGCCGACGCGGTCGGGGTGCGGGTCCGGGATCTGCCGCTGACCAGCGCGCAGATCATCCGGGCCATCGAGGCGAGCTGACCGGTGCCCCGGTTGACGGCCGCTCACAGGGCCAGGATGAGCTTGCCCGCGGCGGCCCGGTTCTCGAACACCCGGTGCGCGTCGGCCGCGCGCTCCAGCGGGTAGACCCCGGTCACCCCGGGGTCGATCTCACCCGAGCCCACGAGCCGGACCGCTTCGGTCAGCACCGGCCGCATGACGGCGGGGTCCCGGCCGGACAGCTGGCCCGCCGAGAAGCCGGCGTACCCGATGCACCGGGCGCGCAGCCACTCGGCGCCGGGCGCGGTCTCCGGCTCGCCCGAGATGTTGCTGTAGCTGACCAGCCGGCCGAACGTGGCGACCAGCGGGAACGACCGGGCCCGGATGTCACCGCCCACCGGGTCCAGGACCACGTCCACGCCCCGGCCGTCGGTCGCGGCCAGGACCTTCGTGTCGAAATCGTCGTAGCCGAAGACCTCGCCGAACCCATGCTGCCGCGCGTACTCGGCCTTCCCGGCGTTGCCCGCGGTGCCCAGCAGCGGACGCAGGCCGGCCCGGAGCGCCAGCTGCGCCGGCGACGGTCCCGACGCCGCCTGCCGCGCTGTGCAGCAGCACCGTCTCCTGCGGCGTCACCCGCGCCACCCGTCGCAGCAGCATCAGCACGAGCGGAACGGTGATCAGCATCGCCGCGGACTCCGGGCGCGCGGCCAGGTCCTCGGTCAGCGGGACCGTGAACGCCTCCGCCGCCGTCGCCACCTCCGCGTATCCATGTCCCCGGGTGAACGCCGCCACCGGCTGGCCCGGCCGCAGTGACGTCACGCCGGCTCCCACGGCGCGGACCGTGCCCGCGACCTCCACGCCCGGGATGAAGGGCGGCTGGCCGAGCCCGTCCCCCCGGCGGTTCCTGACGTCGGTGTAGTTGACGCCGGCGAACCGCACCGCCACCGATACCTCTCCCGGGCCGGGCTGCGGCTCGGGGACATCGGCGACGCAGAGCATCTCCGGTCCGCCAAACGCGGAAACGACGACGGCACGCACGGCGGCTCCTCAGTGTCTGCTGACGGGTCTGGCGGGGTCGTGACCGGGCTGGCCGGCTGGGTCTCTTGCGCGCGGCGGCAAATCCTGCAATGGTTTGCATTATGGCCGATGATCACTGGCGCCGCTAGCGGCCGGCCTGGTGCGGGCGGTCTAGCGGGCAGGAGAAGCATGGACACCAGCGCGGACATCGTCGTCGCCGGGGCCGGGCACAACAGCCTGGTCGCCGCGTGCTATCTGGCCAAGGCTGGCTACCGGTGCCTGGTCCTGGACGCCCGGCACATACCCGGCGGCGGCGCCGCCACCGAGGAACTGCTGCTGCCGGGCTACGGCATCGACACGTGCGCCACCGGGCACACCCTGATCCGGATCAACCCGCTGCTGACCAGGGACGAGCTCGGGCTGGTGGCCGACTACGGGCTGCGCTACATCGACCCGGATCCGGTCGCGCACGTCGCCTTCCCCGACGGCGAGCACTTCACCATGTGGCTCGACCGGGACCGCACCGCGGCGGAGATCGCCCGGTTCTCGGCGGCCGACGCCGCGGCCTACCTGCGCATGCTGGACGAGTACGACGAGGTGAAGTCGATCTTCAGCGCGTCCCAGTTCACCCCGGTCGGCTTCGGCCCCTCGGTAGATGCGCGGCTGGCCGAGCACCCGCGCGGCCGGGTGTGGCAGCGGCGGCGTGTCCTGTCGGCGTGGGACATCATCAGGCACGAGTTCAGCAGCCGCCACGTGCAGGCCTTCATGCTCTGGATGGCCTTCCAGACCAACCAGGCGGTGGACGTGCCCGGCTCCGGCCTGCTGGCCTACTCGCTCATCTTCGGCCGGCAGCAGCGCAGCTGGTCGATCCTGGTCGGCGGGTCCGGCCAGGCTCACCGAGGCGCTGACCGGCTACCTGGAAAGCCACGGCAGCACCGTGCTGTGCGACAAGCTGGTCACCCGGCTCGTGCTCGACGGCGGCCGCTGCATCGGGGTGGAAACCGACGACGGCGAGCAGTACCTGGCCAGCACCGCCGTGCTGTCCACGATCCACGTCACCCACCTGCGGGACATGGCCCCGGCCGAGGCGTGGCCGGAGGAGTTCCACTACGGGATCGACACCTACGACGTGGGCGTGCCCGGCTTCGGCGTCTACCTCGCCACCAGCGCTCCGCCGGAGTTCGGGACGCCCGACGGCCCGGTCACCGCGGTCTCGGCCGGGACCGTGGGCTGGCCGGAGGACGTCGTGCAGCTCGGGCAGGACCTGCGGGCCGGCCGGTTCGTGTCCAATGTGCCGTGGCTCCTGGTGGCCACGCCGACGCTGGTGGACCCGGGCCGCGCCCCGGCCGGGAAGCACACCGTCAAGGTGCTGAGCCATCAGGTCTACGAGCTGCCGGCGGGCATGCCGGACTGGGAGCAGGTCAAGGCCGAGCACGCCGCGCGGCAGCTCGCGCTACCTGCGCACCTTCACGCCTGGCTTCACCGACGACGTGGTCCTCGGGCCAGATGGTGAAGTCTCCGGCCGACTACGAGCGGCTGAACCGGCACATGGTGCACGGGGCCTTCCACGGCGGTGACCGGGGGCTGGCCGGCAGCGGCCCGCTGCGGCCGGTGCCCGGCTGGGCCTCGCACCGCATGCCGATCCCCGGCCTGTACCAGACGGGCGGATCCACCCACCCGGGCGGCTCCATCACCGGCGCGCCCGGCGCGTAACGCCGCGATCGTGCTGCTGCACGACCTCGGCCACGACCCGGCCGAGGTGATGGCCGCGCCGCCACGCCGTCCCGCGCCGTCGGTCACCGGCTGAGCGGGCCCTCGCGGTGATCATAGACGCGCACGCCCACATCGTGGTGGGCGCGGCCGCTGGCCGGGCACGTCCTGCTAGGACCGGCCCTTCGATATGGGCAGCGACGACCCGGTGGGCGAGGTCCGCGCGCTCGGCCGCCCGCCGAGGCCGAGGCCGCGTGCTCGGCGACAACGCCGCCCGGCTGGTCGGCTGGCCGGCCAGGCGCCGCGCCCTCAGGTGGCTGAGCCCGCCGCGCACCGGCAGGCCGGCCGCGTTCAGGTCGGCGGCCAGCGCGGCCAGGTCGGCCGGGGAGACCTGGGTGAGCGGCGGCCGGACCGGGCCACCGGACATGCCGAGCAGGCCGGCCCAGGCCTTGATGTAGGGCACCGGGCTGCCGCGCCGCCGGGCGGCCTCCCCGTGCAGCCAGGTGTCCGCCACGGCTCGCACCGGTTCCAGCGTGGCCGCGACCTGCGCCGCGCCGGCGGCGTCTCCGGCCAGCGCGAGCTCGGTGTACTCGCGCATCGGCCGCCAGCCGGGGACCTGGTAGAGGTACGGCGCGGCCGATGACATGAACACCCGCTGGCCGCGGGTGACCATGTTCTCCAGCCAGGTGCCCTCGTTCGGCTCGCAGACCAGGATCCGGTCACCGACCTGGCGCAGCACCTCCAGGTAGCGACCGTGATCGCGGCCGACCTTGATGCCGCAGACGTTCTCAAGGTCAGCCAGCCGGTCGATGAGCGGCAGCGAGAGGCTGACGCCCGGCGAACCGGGTGTCGAACAGCCACAGGCCGATGTTCACGTTCCGGCACAGGTAGGCGAACCAGTCGTAGAGCCCGTCGTCGTCCGCCGCGCGGATAGTACGGGTTGATGACCACGGCGAAATCCGCCCCCGCGGCCTCCGCGTGGCGGGTCAGCTCGATGGTCTCGGTCACGCTGTGGTGCCCGGTGTGCGCGATGACCTGGCATTCCCGCGCGCCGCGGCGGCCACGGCGGTGACGAGCCTGCGCCGCTCGGCGCCGCTCAGCGCCCAGAACTCGCTCATCACCCCGGCGCAGAACACCCCGTCCACGCCCAGCTCGCCGGTGAGCCGGTCCATGTCGGCGGCCAGCCCCCCCTCGTCGAGCTGGCCGGCGGCGTCGAACGGGGTGGTGGTGGCCGCCCACAGCCCGCGGAACCGCTCCCGCGCCGCCGCCTTCGCCTCGGACCTGGTAGTCAGTCCGTCACAGGGTCTCCGCCAGCCAGTCGGCCACCGCGGGCCTGGCCTTGAACCAGACGTTGTTGAGGATGTGAACGCCGTCGTCGAACACCAGCGTGGTCACCGGTCCGCCGTACTCCGCGGCGACCTGCTCCGCCTGAGCGGGCGGCGAGGCCGCATCGAGGCCGCCGTAGACCTGCAGCAGCGGCACGACCGCCTGCTCGGCCGCGCCGGCCAGGGTGATCGACGCCATGACGGCCGCCGGGTCCGGCCCGAGATGCTGATACTGGCCGGTCTTGGACAGCGGCTCCATGGTCTCGAACCGGCCCGCCGGGGAGTACCAGCTCGAGATCGACACCACGGCGCGGACCCGGTCGTCGATCGCGGCGGTCCTGATCGCGAACAGGCCGCCGTAGGAGATCCCGCCCACGGCCAGCCGCCCCGGGTCCAGGTCCTCGCGGCCCGCCAGGGCGTCGATGATGGCCTGCACCGCCAGCTCGTAGTCGGGCCCGAGCTTGCCCTGGAAGCTGACGCTGCCCTGGCCGGGCCCGTCGAAGGCCGCGAAGGCGAGGCCGCGCGCCACGATGTAATCACCCAGGTTGTACAGCTCTTCCTTGGTGGAGTCGGCGCCGGGGAGCAGCAGCACGACCGGCGGGCGGGTCACGCCCGGGGGAATCCGCAGGTAGCCGTTCAGCGTCATGTCCCGGAACGGGACGGTAAGGATCTCCATCGGCGGGTCCAGGTGCGGAGCCGCCCGGTCCCACGCGCCTGCCATCGCGGTCAGGGCGGCGCGGAACTGCTCCTGATCGTGGCAGAACATGAAGCTGGCCCAGTGGTAGAACAGGCCGGCCCGCAGGTAGGCATCGCCCGCGGTCCGCCGCCGCCCGCCGCGAGCGCCTCGTCACCTCGCTGGAGGTGAGCCCTCGGCCTGCCGGCACCACGCTCCGCACCACTGCTCGTAGTCGGTGATCTGCTCGCGGAGCTGCTCGAACTCCCACGGCGAGACGTAGTTGGACAAGATCCGCCAGGTGAAGCGGCGGTACATCGACTCCAGCCGGTCGTCCATCACGCGCTCAGGTCCCCGGCCGGGACATCCCCCAGATCCCCCAGATCCCCCTGTTCTCCTTCTTCCACGGTGCCGCCCAGGTACAGCGCGCGCATCTGCGGGTTGGCGAGGATCTCGGCCCCGGTCCCCTCCAGCCGGACCCGTCCGGTCTCCATCACCACGCCGTGGTCGGCCAGGCCGAGCCCGACGCGCACGTTCTGCTCCACCAGCAAGATGGTGCGGCCGGTCTGCGTCATCCGTTTGATGCTGGCGTACATCAGCGCGGCCGCGCGCGGCTCCAGGCCCATGGACGGCTCGTCCAGCACGACCAGGGCCGGGTCGAGCATCAGGGCGCGGGCGAACTCCACCATCCGCTGCTGCCCGCCGGAGAGCTGGCCGGCCCGGTCGGCGGCTCGCTCCGCCACGATCGGGAACTGCTCGGCCACCTCGGCCATGCGCTTGCGGGCCAGCCCGGCATCACGCAGCAGGAAGCCGCCGAGTTCCACGTTCTCCCGCACGGTCAGCTCGGGGAACAGGTTCCGGGACTGCATGACCTGCACGATGCCTGCCTGCAGGATCTTCCGCGGGCTGGCCCCGCCGATCTCGGCGCCACGGAAGGTCACGCGGCCCAGCCGCGGCCGCAGCAGCCCGCTCACGATCTTGAGCAGGGTCGATTTCCCCGCCCCGTTAGGTCCGACGACGCAGGTGACCGACCCCTCGGCCACGGTGAGGTCCACGCCGCGCAGCACGTCGCCGCTGCCGTAGCCGGCGAACAGGCCAGAGATGGTCAGCATGTCAGGCCGCCCCTTCCGAGTCGGTCATGTCGGTGCCGAGGTACGCCTCGAGGACGGCCGGGTTCGAGCGGACCTCCTGCGGCGCTCCGGCGGTCAGCGCGCATCCCTGGTGCATGACCAGGACCTTGTCGCACAGGCCCATGACGAATTCCATGTCGTGTTCCACGATGACGAAGGTGACGCCGTCTTAGTTCAGTGCCCTGATCCGGTCGGCCAGGCCGCGCAGCAGCGTCGGGTTGACCCCGCCGGCGGGCTCGTCAAGCAAGATGATCGACGGCTTCGCGATCATGATGAAGGCGAACTCCAGCAGCTTCTGCTGACCGTAGGACAGGCCGCCGGCCGGCTCGTCGGCGAGCCGGGTGAGGCCGACGAAGTCCAGCACCTCCAGGGCGTGCTGGCGCTCCGCCGCGGACTTCCAGGAGCGCAGCTGCGCCATGAAGCCGCGCCGCTGGGAGGCCACATGCAGGTTCTCGAGCACGGTCAGCCGGCCGAAGATGCGGGTGATCTGGAACGTGCGGCCGATGCCCGCCGCGAACACCTGGTCCGGCTTGGCGTTGGTGATGTCCCGGCCGCGCAGCATCACCTGGCCGGCATCCGCGACCTCGTACCCGCTGATCACGTTGAACAGCGTCGTCTTGCCGGAGCCGTTCGGCCCGATCAGGCCGTTGATGGCGCCTTCTTCGAAGGTCATCGTGCACCCGGTCAGCGCCTGGATGCCGCCGTAGGACTTCGTGATGCCGGTGACTTGCAGGATGCTCACGGCGTGTCCTCCTGGCTCTCGGCACCCGTCCCGGTGGCCGGCGTGCGCCGGGAGCCCCGGAGGTCCCGGCGGCGCCCGGCGGACCCGGCGGCCCTGGTGGCGCCGCGGTCCGCAGCTGGCGCGCGACCAGGACCCGCCGGTACAGCTGGGTAATGCTGGGTGAGATACCGCCAGGCAGCAGCCGCAAGATCAGGATGAACAGGACGCCGTAAGCGATGAGGAACAGGTTGTCGTTGCCGAACTGCAGGTAGAAGTACTGCTGCAGCGGGATGAGCAGCAGGGTGCCGATGACAGGCCCGGACAGGGTGCCGATGCCGCCCACGAAGACCAGCACCGCGACCGCGAGGTCAAAGTTCGGGTCGAAGCCGAACTGGGGGTACACCGAGCCGACGAACGGAGCGTAAAGCCCGCCCGCGATGCCGACGAAGAACGCCGACATCACGTAGGCGATCAGCTTGGTCCGGGTGGTGTGGATGCCGAGACCGCGGGCGCGGTCCTCGTCGTCGCGGATCGCCAGCAGCCCGAGGCCGTACTTGGACCTGCGCACCCACCAGGACACCGCGCAGGCGACGATCGCGGCGGCCAGCCCGACGTAGTAGAAGGGCTCGTTGAAGAACGAACCCGTCCAGGTGGGGAACGGCAGTTCCAGGCCCGATGACCCGTTCGTCCAGGAGGTCAGGTTGAACGCCAGCAACTGCAGGATGAACATGATCGCGACGGTCAAGATGATGAACGTGTGCTTGCGCACCCGCAGCAGCAGGAACCCGATCGGCACGGCCAGCACGGCCGCCACGACGCCGGCCACCGGGAGCAGCGCGAACGCGTCCCAGCCGGCCGGCACCTTCAGGTGCATGACGAGCAGGGCCACCGTGTACTGCCCGATGCCGTAGAAGGCGGCATGCCCGATCGAGATGTAGCCGGAATAGCCGGAGAAGATGTTCCAGCCG
The DNA here is from genome assembly GCA_963808315.1 of uncultured Actinomycetes bacterium. Taxonomy (GTDB): domain Bacteria; phylum Actinomycetota; class Actinomycetes; order Streptosporangiales; family Streptosporangiaceae; genus Palsa-504. The sequence continues at coordinate 59,277 of CAWEFK010000005.1, forward strand.
CAGGCCGCGACCAGGAAGATCATCGTGAAGACCCCGATAGAGGTCACGGCCGGATTCGTGAAGACCAGCGGGAAGGCGACAAGCAGGACGAGCAGCAGGGCGGTACCGCCGCGCCGCACGGCCCTGGGGGGCTCGTAGGGAATGTGCTCGGGAGCGGCCGCCCCCACCGGGGTCACCTCGATGGCCGTCACTGGGCCCGCACCGCCTTCCGGCCGAGCAGGCCCTGTGGCCGCAGCAGAAGAACGAGGACGAGGACGAGATAGAAGGTGGTCTGGCCCCAGGTCGCTGACCAGACCACCGCCACCACATCCTGGATGACGAGCATGATGATGGACGCGATCAGCGCGCCGGACAGGCTGCCGAAGCCACCGAAGATGACGATGGCCAGCAGCCGTGAGATGAGGTCGTAGGAACTGGCGGCGTCGAAGGAGTTGGTGAGGCCGAACACCATCCCCCCCGCCGCCGCCAGCCCGACCCCGATGCCGAGCGTGAACGCGGATACCCAGTCGGTATTGATGCCGACCAGCCGCGCCGCCGTCGGGTTCTGCATGGACGCCCGCAGGCTGCGACCGAACCTGGTGCGGTAGAGCAGGTAGTACACCCCGCCGAGAAGCAGCACGCTCATGGCGAAGGCGTACAGGTAGATGCTCGGAAAGATGAGCGAACCGAGCTTGACCGAGGAGTTGACGTAGGAGGTGTGGATCGCGACCAGGTTGCTGGTGAAGATGTAGTCGAGGATCCCTTCCACGACCGTGCCCACGGCGAACATCGTCAGCAGCGACATGATCACCCGATCTCGCTTGATCGGCTTGATCATCGACCAGTACACGGCGATGCCGACGACGAACATCACCGGAATGGTGATCAGCAGGCCCAGGAACGGATCGATGTTCAGATGGGCATACAGCGCGTAGCTCAGGTAGGCGCCCAGCACGACAAGAATGCCCTGAGCGAAGTTGACGATGTCCATGACGCCGAACACGAGCGTCAGGCCGCCGGCCATCAGCGCGTAAAATCCTCCGACCAGGACTCCATCAATGATGGCCTGGAGAACCAACATCGGAACGCTCCCTCGGTGGTCTTAACATCCTTGCCGTTGCGGGCCCTGCCGTCACCTGCGCGATGCCGGGTCAGCCGTTGGCGCCCCAGGCTGGCTTGACCGCCACGACCGGCTTGGTCGTGCCCACCCCGGTCGGCAGCACGTCCTGCAGCGTGCCCTTCTGCCACTGGAACACGAAGGGGGTGGCGGCGGCGTTCTCGCCGTCGGCGGCGAACTTGACCGGTCCCTGCACGCTCGGAGAAGGTGGCCCCGGAGTGCAGGTAGGACTCAAGCGCGGAGTTGCTCGTGCTCTTGATGTGGTCGATCGCCTGGGTGAGCACCTGGCCGGAGGAGAAGGCTTCGGCCACGTCGGCGCTGATGTTGTTGGCGGTGCCGCCGAACATCTTGAGGTAGAGCTGCACCATCGCGGCGTTCTGGTAATACGTCGAGCCGGGGTACCAGGTGTTCGGGACCATGATGCCACCGGTGTTCGTGGCGCCGACGGCCTTGATAAACGCCGAGCCCTGATCCGGCCCGGAGGCCTCGATCAGCACCTTGGGGCTGAACTTGTCCTGGATCAGGTCCTGGATGAACGCGTAGCCGTCGGGAGGCATGGTGCCGAGCACCACCACCGGAGCCTTGGAGGCCGCGATGGCCGAGGCGATCGGGGTGAAGTCGGTGGTCTCCAGCGGGTACAGCTTGTACACCACGCTGGAGAACCCGTGGGCCGTGAGGTAGCTGCGCGCCCCATCCAGCATCGGCTGCAGGAACGGGTCGGTCATGGCCGCGTACGCGATGGGCTCGGGCTGCTGGGTGGCCACCAGCCACTTGGCGAAGGTAATCAGCTGATACGCGGCGGAGGCGCTCACGTCGAACACGTTGTGCAGGCCCTGGGAGAAGACCGAGGGCCCGCCGCCGATGCCCTCGATCATCACGTAACCGTACCGGTTGGCGATCGCCGAGGCAGGCTTGGTCAGCAGCGTGGAGTAGGGACCCATGACGAAGTCCACGTGGTTCACGGTGATGAGCTTCTGGTAGTTCGTGATCACCTGGGTCGGGCTGGAGCCGTCCGAGAGGAAGGTCAGCTTGACCTGGCGGCCGAGGATGCCGCCGTGGGCGTTCTGGAAGGCGGCCCAGGTCTCGTAGCCCTGCTTGGTGGCCAGCCCGTCGCCGGAGAAGTCCCCGGACAGCGAGACCGAGATGCCGACCGTGATCGGCTGAGTGGAACCGCCGGCGCGCCCGAGGAGGAACCAGACGAGCCGCACCCGGCGATGATCAGGGCCACCGCGGCGGCCCCGGCGGTCCACAGCGCCGCAGTGGTGCGTCTGGGTCTGCGGCCAGGGTTGCTATGGAGCTTCATGGCAATTTATCAACCTCCCGATTCGGGCCGCCGGGCAAGCCGGCGGCCGCCTCGGCTCGTCGGCCGCACATGTCGCATGCCGCGCAGGAGCCGTTTCATCTTGCTGCCGGGCCCGGCACAGCCTGCCCAGGCCCGACAGCCAGCCGATCGCGCCAGCCCGGAGGGCTGGCCTTCATGATGCGAATGTCCGATTTCACGGCATGAAAAGCATGTAACACAAACGATTGCAGTCATGCTACGGTGCGGGTATCTAGGGTGTCAACGCTTCACGAGGCTCGCCTGGGGGCCGTATATTTCGCCTGAGTGCAATCATTTGCGGTGGCCGCCGCACCTGGCCGCGATCCTGCCCTGGGAGGGTGCCAGCGATCACTACCGGGACATGTCGCTACCACGGCGGGATCCTCAGCAACGGCTTCTTCGAGCGCTGGTATGCGCGCCAGGTGCTACCGACGCAGCATGGCCGCGGCACCGCCGGGCCGCACGCAGCGCCTGGATCGAGCGATGGCCTGGTGACGGGTCCGGAGACCCAGCCCGGACGGCTGAGCTCCGGCGACTGCGCACCGATTATCTCGGATGACATCCGCGGGCACGGGCTCGACGATGGCTGGCACGCTGAGCGCAGCGCCGACCTGGGCCGGATTCGAGGTTCCGCTGCTGTCGGCGGCCAACTGGGGCGGGCTCGGGCTGCACAGCCGCGGCAATTTCGAGGGCTTCGCGCGGGCAGGCTCCGCGGCCAAGTGGCTGGAGGTCCACACCGGCCGCCACGAGGAGCTCTTCTACACGGCTCACGGCCTGCGACTTGCAGCGGCGGTTCTTCGATCACTTTCTGCAAGGGAGCGGACAACGGCTGGGACGCTGAGCCGCCCGGTCCAGCTGGCGATCAGCCACGCGGACGGCACCATCCGTGCGGCGCGGCGAGGACGGCGTGGCCACTGCCCCGGCACCGAATGGGCCCGCTGGTACCTGGATGCCGACGAAGCCCGGCCTGTGCGGCGGATCCGCGCCGCGGACGGCGGCCAGCCGCGGCGTTTGACGGCCGCGGGGACGGGGTCACGTTCACGCTCGGCGCCGCTGCCCGCGCCACTGGAGCTCACCGGCCCGCTGCGCCGCCGACCTGCACGTCAGCACCGAGGGGGACGACGCCGACCTGTTCCTGACCTTGCGCGCGTTCGCGCCCGACGGCGCGGGAGGTGACCTTCCGGGGCGCGAACGACCCGCGCGCGCCGCTGTCGCAGGGATGGCTGCGGTTGTCCCACCGGGCGGTGGACCCGGCCCGGTCCCTGCCCTGGCGGCCCTGGCACCCGCACCAGGCCGCCGAGCCGGCCCGGCCGGGTCAGGCCTACCTGGCGGCCGTGGAGCTGTGGCCGACCTGTGTGGTGCTCCCGGCGGGCTACCGGCTGGCCCTGTCCGTGGCCGGGCGGGACTTCGCCCGGCCGGACCCGGCTCCCGGGACGGATGGGTTCCGCGGCTCCGGGCCGTTCGCGCACGACGACCCGGTGACCGCCCGGCGGCGCGGGACGCGGTGGTCACCCGGGTTCATACCGGGGGCCGGACCCCCTCCTCGCTCCTGCTACCGATCATTCCCTGACGGCCGCCTCGGCTCGGTCATGGCCGGGGCCCCTCCGCCCGGCCATGACCGGCACGTCAGCGCCAGCCGTGCGGCTCGCTGTCCAGCAGGCCCAGTCGCGCCAGGCCGTCCCGCAGCCGACCGGTCGCGGCCGCGTCGAGGTCGAGCAGGGGCAGCCGGACGCCACCGGCCGGGCGACCGAAGATGGCCATGGCCGCCTTGACCGAGGCCGGATACCCGGTCTCACGGAGCAGGTGCCACAGGGCCGACGCCCGGTACTGCAGCGGCCGGGCGCGCGCCGAGGTCACCGTCGCGGCAGGCCTGGTACAGGCTGCGCACCAGGCCGGGGGCGATGGCGGCGGACGGCGAGAAGCACCCGGCCCCACCGACCGGCATGGAGGTCAGCAGGTACTCGACGCCGGTGAGCATCGCGAAACCGGGGCGCAGCGCGCTGGTGCGCGCGCAGGCCTCGGTGAAGGACTGCATGTCGTAGCTCGCGTCCTTCACCCCGGCGAAGTTGCCGCACGGCTCGATGAGCTCGGCCAGCAGGCCGGCGTCCACGTCCGACGCCGCAGGCGGCCGGGGAAGTTGTAGGCGAGCACATCGATCGACACGGCCCGGGCGACCGCGGTGAAGTGGGCCAGCAGGGCCGCCCGGGGCGGCCGCCAGTGATAGGGCGTGACGACGATGACGGCCGCGGCGCCCGCCTTCTCGGCGTGCTGCGCCAGCTCGATCACCTGGTCGGTACCGGGCAGGCTGACGTGCGCGAAGACGGGCACCCGGCCGGCCGCGGCGCTGACCGCGCTCTCAACCAGGCTCTTGCGCTCGGCCGTGGTCAGGTTCAGCGACTCGCCCGTGTGCAGCGGCAGCGCCAGGCCGTGCACGCCGCGCCCGATGAGGAAGTCGCAGAGCCGTTCGGTCCAGATCCAGGTGCCGGTGCGGGGTGACGGGGCCGATGTCGCCGCGATCCGCGGTGTCGTAGCGCGGCATGGTGATGATCGGCCGGATGGCTTCCCGGCGGGCCAGCACGCCGAACGCGGCGGCCACGTCGCGCAGCGGGTACCGGTGCGTGGTGAGCGGCTCGGTGGCGATCGCCCCCGAGGCGAGCAGGGCGATCATGGCCGGGTAGGCGTTCGGGCTCGACCTGATGCCCAGCAGGTTCAGCTCGTCGAGCACCAGCGGGTCGACCGGCAGCTCCGCGGACCGGCCGCCCGCCAGGCCGAGCACCGCGACCGTCCCGCCGCGCCGGGCCGCGCGCATGGCCTGCGCCAGCACCGCCGGGTTGCCCGAGCAGTCGAAGACGTAGTCCACCCCGCGGCCGCCCGCCGCGGCGCGGACCGCGGCCACCGGATCGGCGGTGCTGTAGTCCACCACCTCGGTGCTGCCGAGCTCGCGCGCGGTGACCAGCCGCTGGCCGCGGCCCACGGTGATGATCTGGGTCGCCCCGGCGGCCCGGGCCACCTGCAGCATGAGCAGGCCGAGCAGCCCCGGACCGAACACCGCCACGCTCGAGCCCGGTTCGTACCGGGCCCGCCTGGCCGCGTGCACGGTCAGGGCGCCCTGGTTGACGAGCGCGGCCGCCACGTCGCTGACCTGCGGAGGAATCGGGTGCAGGGCCACCGCCGGGCGGACCGCGTACTCCGCAAGCGCGCCCGGGGCGGTATGACCGTAGAGCTTGAAACCGGGTTCGCGGACCCGCTCGCACAGGTTGTAGCGTCCGGCCCGGCACATCGGGCAGGCCCCGCAGCCGGTGTGGTTCTCGGCCACCACCCGGTCGCCCACCGCGAGCCCGCTGCGCTCGGTGCCCGGGCCGAGCGCGGCGACCTCGCCGGACCACTCGTGCCCGATGATGAAGGGCAGCGCGGGCGGCCAGGTGCCGCGATAGTCGCCGGCCACGATCTTCAGGTCGGTGCCGCAGATCCCGCAGGCCAGCACCCGGCACAGCACCTCGCCCAGGCCAGGCCGCGGCACCGGTACCCGCTGCACGGTAAGCTCGCCGAACTCGCGCAGCAGGGCCGCGTCCATCTCGGCCGGAACGGGGCGGCCGGTCATCGCTGCGCTCCCGAGGCGGCCGCGCTCAGGCCGTCGCCGACGTCCGGGACGGGACCGTCGCGGTCCCCGAGCTGCGCCCAGATCTCCTTGACCCGGCGCACCACCTGGTCGGCCACCGCCTCGGCGATTTCCTCGGCCCGGCCCGGCTCCGCCCGCTCGGGCCGCCCGTACCACCCGGTCGGGGCGATGTCACGGAAGTCCTGCAGGACCGGGTAGACGTCGCGCTGCCGGAACAGCTCGTGGGCGGTCTCACCGCAGGCCAGGTCGCTGGAGGAGATGGCCTGGTCCAGCCGGACCAGACCCGGCTCGTAGGCCAGCACGGCCGCGGTCTCCATCGCGCCGGCGTGGGTGAATTCCATCTCGTCAGGAAACAGGCTGTGGGTGATGACGTGCGCCTCGGCGATGAGAATGCGCAGGCCATGCCGCTGCTGCGCGCCGGCGGCGGCCAGCCGCAGCGTGGGCGAGTTGCCCTCGTGCCAGTTCACCAGGACGATCCTGGACACCCCGGCCTGGGCCAGCGCCGCGCACACGTCGGCCAGGACGGCCGTCAGCGTGCCCGGCGACAGGGACAGCGACCCCGGCCACGGGAGATGGTAGGGAGCCACGCCCACCGGGCCGAGCGGCGCGACCACGGTGTCCAGCCGGAAGGCGACCCGTTCGGCGATGGACTGGGCGGCGAACGCGTCGGTGCCCAGGGGCAGGTGACCGCCGTGCTGCTCGACGCTGCCGGCGGCGATGACCGCCGTGCCGCTCGCGGCCAGCAGCTGCGCGACCACGGGCTGGGACAGCCGCTCGAGCTGACGATCAGGGTGACGTGGCATGGTCTATCAGCCTCCGTATCCCGCGGTCGCGCCCTGCGCGACCGCGTCTCTGTGGGCGCCGATCGGGGTCTGCCACGCCTCGGTGACCACGTCGACGAGCGAGGGATGTTCGGCGCGAAGGGCGGCGGACAGCGCGGCACCGAGCTCGGCCGGGTCGGTGACTCTCACACCATGCAGTCCGAACGCTCCGGCCACGTCGGCGTAGGCCACGTCGGCGAAATCGTCCTCTTCCCAGCCGCGGCCGAAGGTGATCCGCCGGTACCAGCGGATCCACCCCAGCGAGCGGTTGTTCAGGACCACGACGGTGACGGGCAGCCCCAGCTCGGTGACGGTGGCCAGCTCCCCGACGGCATAGCCGAGGGCCCCGTCACCGGTCAGCACCACGGTCCTGCCTGCGGCGGTGGCCGCGCTGGCGGTGGCGGTGGCGGTGGCCGCGCCGATCGCCGCGGGCAGCGCGTAGCCGAGGCCGGCCTGGCCGCGAGGAAACAGCACCTGGCGCCCCGCCCACCGCTGCTCGAAGTACACGCCGCCCCAGCCGCTGGCCAGGCTGGCGTCACAGATGAGGGTGTCGCCCGGCGTGAGCGCTTGCTCCAGCGCGGCCAGCACGCGCTGCGGCGCGATCGGGACGGCGTCGCTGGCCCGCTCGGTGTCCCGTGCCGCACGCCATTGTTCTGTCAGCACCGCCAGCCGGGTCCGCCAGGCGCCGCGATCCGGCTCGGCCCCGTCAGCCAGGCCAGCCGCGCTTGGCTCGCGCTCGCGCTTGCGCTTGCGCTCGCGCTGGCGGCCGGAGGGGCGGGCCCGAGCGTGGTCAGCAGCGCCGTCAGGGCCGCCCGCGCGTCCCCGAGCATGGCCGCCGCGACCTCGAACGCGCGGCCCAGCTCGGCCGGGTCGATGTCGAGCTGCACGACCTGCTGGCCGGCCTGCGGGAGCGTCCATCCGTAGGTGGCGCCGCCGCTGGCCTTGGTCCCGGCCAGGAGCACGACGTCCGCCTCGGCCAGCGCCGCCGCGGCGGCGCTTGTGCCCATCGTGCCGGTCACCCCGACGCTCAGCGGATGGTCCTCCGCGATCGCGCCCTTTCCGGTCAGGGTGGTCCCGACCGCCGCGGACAGGCGCACGGCCAGGGCGGCCACCGCCGGTCCGGCGCCCGAATGCATGACCCCGCCGCCGGCCAGCAGGAACGGCCGGGCGGCCCGGCGCAGCACCTGCGCCACGGCGGCCACGTCAGCCGGCTCGGGGGGCGGCCGGAACGCCGGGAAGACGCCGAAGCGCGCCGACGCTGTCCGCGGCGCCAGCGGCTCGGCCGGGGCGTCGAGCACGTCCTGCGGCAGCAGCAGCGCGACCGGTCCCGGCCTGCCGCTGGTCGCCTCCCGGAAGGCCTGCCGGACCAGTCCAGGCATCGAGGCCGCGTCCGGGACGCTGGCCAGCCACTTGGTCACCGGTGCGAGCAGGGCCGCCTGGTCCAGCGCCTGCGAGGCGGCGGACCGGTACCGGTGCGCCGCCATCCGGGTGGGCAGGTCGCTGACCAGAGCGATCACCGGCACCGACGCGCCCAGAGCCTCCCCCAGCCCCGAAGGCAGCTTGGCCGCGCCCGGCCCCACGGTCGCGTCGCAGACGCCCACTCGCCCGCTCACCCGTGCGTAGCCATCGGCCGCGTACGCCGCGGTTCGCTCGTCACGCACCAGCACGTGGCTGAGGGCGGGTGCCCGGTCCAGGATGGCATCGTACAGGGCCAGCGTCTGGCCGCCCGGCACCCCGAACACATGACGGACGCCGTGCTCGGCCAGCAGCCCCGCGAGCAGCGCGCCGCCATGGCCGCCCGCTTGATTCACGCCCACGACCGGCGTCTCCTTACCTGCGATGCGACATCAACAGCGTCTTGCAACCGTTTGCACCCATGCTTCTACACCGATAAGCGCGTTGTCAAGCAGCAGGGGCGCGGCGGGGCGGGGCGGGCTATTCAGGCGGAGAAGGAGAAGCGGTCGAACCGCGGATGATGAGCTCGCCGGAGATCAGCACCGTCTCGGGGCTCCGGCTAGGCTCAGCCACCAGGGCCATCAGCAGTTCCGCGGCTCGCGTGCCCACGTCGTACTGGGGGATCCGGATCGTAGTCAGCGGTGGCTGTAGCCGCCCGGCCAGCAGCATGTCGTTGAAGCCGACCACCGAGATGTCCCGTGGGCAGTTCCGGCCCCGATCCGCGGCCGCCACAATGATCCCGACGGCGATCAGGTCGTTGCCCGCCACCACGCCGGTGATCCGCGGGTGCTCGGTAAGCAGGGTCTTCGCGGCCGCGTACCCGGCTTCTTCGTCGAAGGCGGACGCTTCAAGCGCCGCCACCTCGGGCAGGCCGAGCCGCTGCACCGTGGCATCGAAGCTGGCCCGGCGCCTGGCTCCGTTCGAGGTGGACAGCGGACCGCCCACGAAGGCTAGCCTGCGATGGCCGAGCGCGTACAGGTGCTCCACCGCCTCGGTGGCGCCGTGGAAGTCGTCGGGGATCACCGCCGACACGCCGCCGCGGTCGGTGGTCCGGTTGACCAGTACCAGCGGCGTGCCGCCGGCCCGCAACTCGGCCACCACCGGGTCGTCCCGGCGGGCCATGGCCAGCAGCAGACCATCCGCCTGGCCCTCCAGCATCGCGGCGACCTGCCGCCTGGCCTTGCCCAGGTCGTTGTCCGAACTGGAAAGCAGCAGCGAGTAGCCCGGCCCGGTCGAGCACGTCCTCCGCGCCGCGGACGACCGGCGGGAAGAAGGGGTTGGTGATGTCCGGCACCACCATGCCGATGGACATCGAACGCCGCGTCTTCAGGGCCCGCGCCATCCCGTTGACGCGGTAGCCGAGCCCGTCGGCGGTCTCCCGGACGCGTTCCAGGGTGGCCGGGTTGAGCAGGGCCGCGGTTCGCTCGTTGAGCGCGCGGGAGGCGGTGGAAATGTGCACGCCCGCCGCCTCGGCCACATCCTTCAGGCGCGGTGAGCGACGATCGGGGGTCACGGCGCCACACCCGGCCGGCCCGGCGGCCGGAGGCGATCCTCACGATTGCCGGATGACACGTCTCACACTCCGATGCAAACGCTAGCGCCACAGGTCAGGCAAGTTTACCAGGCGGCGAACCCGGCCCCTGGGACGCGAATAGCGAGCCAGAACCGGTGTTCCCGCGCCGTGGGTCACCGGTCTGGGTCCGGTCGGGTCCGGTCGGGGTCCGGTCTGGGTCCGGTCTGGGTCGGTCGAGTCGGTCGGGGCCTGGTCGGGTCTGGTCGGGGTGCATATCGGCACAGATCACGAACCCTTGACACGCTAACTGCCCCTTGATTAGCGTCACTGCAAACGGTTGCGGCGAGCAGCGCAGCACCGTATGGCCAGCGCAGAGGAGACAGCCCGTGCCGGATGCCGAGATCACCTCGGCCGTGGCCAACTGGGGTCCGCGGTTCACCGCCCAGGGTGTCGATCCGGGTGATTTCGCCCGGGTGACGGGGCCGCTGGAACACTGGGCGGACTGGCTGGACGCCTGGTGCGCCAACGGCGACCTGCACGCCGGGCTCGCCCGCGAGGCGGAGCAGGCGGGCCGGTCCCTGACGGCCGGGCAGGCCTGGGTCCGGGCGGCCCTCAGCTATCACTTCGCCAAGTTCGTCTGGATGCTCGACCAGGCCAGGCACCGGGGCGCGGCCGATCGTGTCGGTGGCCGCCATGACCCACGCGCACCGGCTGCTCGATCCCACCGCCGAACGGGTGGAACTGGCCTTCGACGGCGCGACCATGGTGGGTAACCTGCGCCGCCCGCCGGGCGTTGACCGGCCGCCGCTGGTCGTGCTGATCGCGGGCCTGGACTCCACCAAGGAAGAGTTCTTCGCGGCCGAGAACGTCTTCCTGGCCCGCGGCATGGCCACCTTCTCCCTGGACGGCCCCGGCCAGGGAGAAACCGGGTACACCACCACCATCCGCCCGGACTTCGAGGCGCCGGTCGCCGCCGCGCTCGACGTGCTGTGCGCCCGCCCCGACCTGGACGGCGACCGGGTCGGGATGCTGGGGGTGAGCCTGGGCGGCTACTACGCCGCCCGGGCGGCCGCGTTCGAGCCCCGGATCCGGGCGGTCGTGGTCTCCGGCGGCCCGTACGACTACGGCGCGCTGATCCGGGACCGGCCCGCGCATAGCCTCGCCACCTTCGCCCGCAACAGCGGGACCGCCAGCACCGAGGAGACCTACGAGTTCGCGTCCCGGATCACCCTGGAGGGCGTGCTCGGCCGGCTCACCCAGCCCATGGTCGTCGTCTTCGGTAAACGCGACCGGCTGGTCCCTTGGCAGCAGGCCGTCCGGGTGGCGCGAGGAGGCACCGCACGCTGAGCTGTGGATGTTCGAGGAGGGCAACCACGTCTGCATGAACCTCACCTACCGCTGGCGGCCGCAGGCCGCCGACTGGCTGGCCGAGCGGCTGGGTGAGATCACCTAACGAGCCGGGCCACGGGCGGTAGACGGTGGTCAGCGGTTCGGCAGGCTACGGTCCTGGGTTCACGACAAGCGCGCTGCCGCCGCCGAGGCGGACGGGCTCGGCGATGGCCTCGACGCGGCCGTGGCCGAGGATCTGAAGCGCCGTCGCGTCGCCCGGATAGTGGTCGAGGGGGAGTATCGGCCCGGTGGCCGCGGTGAACTTCTCGCCGAACTGACTGGTCAGCTGCTTGCGCCAGCGCGCTGTTGTAGAAGGCGGGTTCGGCCAGCGAGGTGGCCGAGTTGGTCTGGCTCACCCGCGGAGCGGCCAGCGCCGCGGGCAGCGACATGCCGAAGTCGACGTGGTTCAGGATGATCTGCAGGATGGTCGTGATGATCGTGGATCCGCCGGCCGCGCCGACGCTGAAGACCGGCTTCCCGTCGCGGAACGCGATGACCGGTCCCATGCTGGACCGTGGCTGCTTGCCGCCGGCGGGCAGGTTCGGGTCGTAGGCCCCGGGCGACGGGCGGCGCGAAGTCGAAGTCGGTCATCTCGTTGTTGAGCAGGAAGCCGTAGCCGGGCACGGTCTCGCCGCTGCCGCCGAAGAAGTTGATGGTGTTGGTGTAGGCGACGATGTTGCCCCACTTGTCGGCGGTGACGATGTTGTTGGTGTGGCAGCCCTTCCGATGACGCCGCCGCTGCGGTGCGCTCTGGTTCTGGCAGCTCTGGTAGGGCGGGTACGGGTTGCCCGGGGCCACCGGGGAGACGAGCGCCTGTGTTGGATCAGGCAGCGCCGGGTCGCGGCGAACGCCGGGCTCAGCAGCCCGGACAGCGGCACGCTGACGTAGCGGGGGTCGCCGACGTAGGCGTTGCGGTCGGCGTAGGCCAGCCGGGAGGCCTCCAGGTAGTGGAACAGCGCCGTCGCCCTGGGCTCGGCCGAGAGGTTGTATCCGCTCAGGATGTTCAGTGCCTCGCCGACGGTGGATCCGCTGCTCGACGGCGGCGCCATGCTGTAGATGTCCAGGCCGCGGTAGCGGACGTGGGTCGGCGCCTGCACCCGGGCCTGGTAGGCGCGCAGGTCGCTCGTGGTCATGATGCCCGGCAGGGCGACCACCGTCTGCCCCGGGGTCAGCACCGGGTGATCATCGGCCTGGACGATGGCCCGGCCCAGCGGCCCGTCGTACAGGTAGGACGGGCCGTAGCGGGCCAGCAGCCGGTAGGTCTTGGCCAGGTCGGGATTGCGGAGCAGGTAGCCCACGGGCAGCGGGTTGCCCGCCGGGGTCAGCAGCAGGGCGCGGCTGGCGGGGTAAGCCTGCAGCTCGGGCAGGTCGGACTCGGTGAGCTGGCTGGAAGTCCGCGTTGACGCGGAACCCGCGCTCCGCGACCCCGATGGCCGGCTGGAGGTCCGCGGCCAGGCTCTTGCGGCCGTACAGGCTGATCGCCTTGGCCCAGGTGGCCACCATCGAGGGGACGCCGGTGGCCAGCGGCTGATCCGATGCGTAGTCGTAGCCGAGCGGCTGGCCGGTCTTCGGGTCGGTGAACATCGTCGGCGTGCAGGCGCTCGGGGCACGTCTCGCGGCCGTCGATGGTCACGACCTGATGGGTCTTGGCCAGGTAGATCACCATGAAGCCGCCGCCGCCCGGGCCCGCGACGAACGGGATGGTCACGCCCAGCGTGCTCGCCGTGGCCACGGCGGCGTCGATCGCGTTGCCGCCGTGCTTCAGCACGTCGATGCCCGCCTGGCTCGCATCGGTGTCCATGGAGGCGACCGCGCCCCCGGTGCCGACCGCGACCGGCTCCTTGACCACCCCTGGCGCAGCCTGGCCAGCGGCGGTGCTGGCCCCGGCCGGCAGGGCCAGGAGGACGGCGGCAAGCGCTGACATCGCAGAAACCGCTACCAAACGACGCATGAGCACCTCGGCCGGAGTCGCGCGGATGGGGACGATCCCTATCGTCCTGCTCGGTACTGATCGTGTTAAACCCGCGGCGATATAACCCGCCCGCTGATCCAGCTTTCCCGGGATCAGCGTGGTCTTGTAGATGACGGCCATGGGCCGCCCTCTCTCGCCGCGTAACTAGAGCCGCGTTAGGTAACGTTGGCCCCGCTACCAGCAGCTTCGCCGGGGCAGAACCCCGAACCTGACCCACAACAACGGACCATAGGTGTTGCCAGGGCAACCGCGATGGACCATCGGTGTTGTTTCAGCGCGGGAGCGCCCGGCACGGATGTGGTAGGCGAGGCGGTGGTGCTCGCGGGATGCCGACCCTGCGCCGGGCGTGATCTTTACCGCACCGGGTAACCGGGTAACCGGGTAACCGGGCGAACGCTGGTTGCTGAGGCAGTGGCTGGAAACCACCCGGCCGCGCTGGCCTTGCCCCACTCGAGAGCCTGGCCGCGATTATCACCCCCGGCCATAGCGGTACCTATCGGTATTAGCACAGCCGTGTCACCGGCTACTCACGGATTCGGGTCAGAGACCTACATAATTAACCCGGCAGGCCCGTTCCTAACAACCCGCGCAATACCGCCCTGCCACGCATAATGCATAAACCTGGGCAAGTCAGGAACACGCCGGAGCCCTAGACTAAGCCCTGGTCAGCCACCGACTGGCGGTTACCTTGCCAGCGTGCCGTTGACCGTTTCGTAACCTCGCGTTTAATCTCCGCGATACAGGAATCCGGCAAGCTCTCCCGTGCCAAGATGGCCGGATCTGAATGAGCCTGCCGCGAAGAATTGCGGCAGGAAGCGACAATCTCCATCGTCAACGCCAGTGAACTCAAAAGCCCGGATTGGGCCGGTTAGCGCGCTCCGTGGCCGCCAGGCTATTGAAATCACCGAGAGGAAATAATGAAGATAATACGACGAACCCCGGCGATCGCGGCCTTGGCGGTGGTCGCCCTCGCGGCTGTCGGCTGCAGCAGCGGCAGTAGCAGTAGCGCCCCCGGCGGCTCAGCAAGCGGCTCTGGCGGCGGCACGGTTGACATCTACTCGAGCCTCCCGTTGCAGGGCGCCTCGACCGCCCAGACCGATCCGATGGTCAACGGCATCAAGCTCGCGCTCTCTCAGGCGGGCGGCAAGGCCGGGATGTGGAAGGTGAACTACTCCTCGCTCGACGACTCGACCGCAGCGGCCGGCAAGTGGGACCCTGGCCAGACGGCCGCCAACGCACGCAAGGCGGCCACGGACCCGAAGGCCGTCTACTACATCGGCGAGTTCAACTCCGGGGCCAGCGAGGTGTCGATCCCGATCCTCAACCAGGGGGGAACTCCCCAGGTAAGCCCGGCCAACACCTACGTCGGCCTGACCACGAACCTCGCAGGCAGCGCTCCCGGCGAGCCGCAGAAGTACTACCCGACCGGGGTCCGCACCTACCTGCGGATCGTGCCGATCGACTCGATCCAGGCCGCCTCGGACCTGATCGCGATGAAGCAGGCCGGCTGTAAAAAGGTCGCCGTCGCCAACGACAAGGAGGCGTACGGGGCCGGCCTGGCCACGCTGATCGAGCTGGAGAAGGGCTACTACGGGATCAACGTCGTGAGCAACACCGGGGTTGACCCGACCGCGCCTAACTTCCGTTCCTACGCGTCCACGATCCAGGGCCAGGGCGCGGACTGCTTCTTCTTCGCCGGCATCGTCTCCAACGGCGCCGTCCAGATCACCAAGGACGTCAACTCGGCGCTGCCCAAGGCCAAGATTTTTGGCGGTGACGGTGTCTGCACGGACTCCTATACGGCCGCCTCCAAGGGCGGTGTCCCGGCCTCGATTGACCCGCTCATTGAGTGCACGGTCGCGACCCAGGACCTGGCCGCGTATCCGGGCGGCAAGGCCTTCCTGGCGGCCTATAAGGCCAAGTACGGCACGGCGAATCCGGACCCGTATGCGATCTACGGCTACGAGGTCATGAAGCTCGGGCTCGACACGATCGCGAAACTCGGCGCTCAGGGCGACAGCAAGTCGGCCGTGCTCAAGGCGCTGTTCGCGACCAAGGCGCGTAACTCGGTGCTCGGCACTTACGGGTTCGACAAAAACGGCGACACGACCCTGAAGGCCTACGGCCTGTACAAAGTCGCAGCCAACGGCGAGCCGGTCTTCCTCAAGACGATCACGCCCACCAAGACCGTCCAAGGCTAGAAATCGTGGAGGGGGCGTACCGCGCCCCCTCCACGTCCACCCGGCGGCATCGACACTGCGCCCGTACATCACCTGGAACCCGTGGAAACCACGACGATTTCGCCCGTCCCGCCCACGGTGGCGGCACGCCCGCTCGCGGCGGTCCGCCGCTATTTCGGCCGCTGGGGCCTGATCGTGGCGCTCGCCGCGCTGCCGATCTACTACGGCATCAGCGACCTGACGAACGGTTACCAGGCCGGCTTCGTGGCGGGTCATGTGGTGATCCATCACGATCTCTCCAAGCTGGGCTTCAACTTCGCCGAGGGCCTGTCCAACGGCGCGATCTGGGCGTTGATCGCGATCGGGTACACCCTGGTCTACGGAATCATCGAGTTGATCAACTTCGCCCACGGCGATGTGTTCATGGTCGGGTCTTTCACCGCCGTCGGCCTGTGGGGGACGCTCGGGCTCGGGCTCACCACGGGCGCCCTGGGGCTCGTCGGCGGACTGGTCGTAACCCTGGCCATCACGATGATCGTGACGGGGTCCCTGAACGTCCTGATCGAGCGGGTCGCCTACCGGCCGCTGCGAGGCGCGCCCAAGCTCGCTTCGCTGATCACCGCGGTCGGCTTCTCGTTCATCCTGCAGAACGTCGGCCTGCTCTGGCGCGGCGGCTCCCCGCAGAGCGTGAACGACCTGATCCGTGCGCAGCAACCGGTGTTCACCATCGCCGGCGTGCCCATCCTGCGCGGGTACATCCTCGCCTTCGCCGTGATGATCCCGCTCGTGTTCTCTCTGACCTGGTTCATCAACGCCACCCGGGCCGGCCGGGCGATGCGCGCGACCGCCCAGGATCCGGAGGCGGCACGGTTGATGGGCATCAACGTCAACGCCACGATCTCGCTCACCTTCGGCCTCGGCGGCATGCTGGCCGGCGCCGCGGGACTCGTGTACGCCCTGTATGAGACGAACGTCTGGTACTTCCAGGGCTTCGAGGCCGGGCTGATCGCGTTCACGGCGGCGGTCATGGGAGGCATCGGCAACGTCCGCGGCGCCGTGCTCGGCGGACTGATCATCGGCGTCATCCAGTCACTGTCCGATTCGCGCCTGGGCCCGCAGTGGACCGAGGCGGTCGTATTCGGCTACCTCATCGCCATCATGGTGCTTCGCCCGCGCGGTCTGCTCGGTGAGGAGACGAGGGAGGCGGGATGAGCGAGTTGCAGGCGCAGCTGCGGGAATGGCGCTCGGCGGTGGACAGCCAGCTCCCGCCGTGGTGGAGCCGGGCGCTGGTGGCACTGCTCATCGTGGTCGGGATCGTCCTGCCGCTGCTGTTCTCGCCGGCCAGCGGGTTCATGAACGCGACGATCATCGCGGTGGCCTACGCGGTGATGTCACTGGGCCTGAATATCGTGGTGGGGTTTGCCGGGCTGCTCGACCTGGGGTACGTCGCCTTCTACGCGCTCGGCGCGTACTCGCTCGGGTGGTTCGGATCGGGGTTCCTCTTCAAGGCTCACATCCACGTTCTCGTCTCTCCAGTCGCGAGCACGCTGCCAGGCATCCACCTCAACTTCATCTTGATCCTCATCGGGGCCGCGCTCATCTGCGCCGCGGCTGGAGTGGTGATCGGCCTGCCCACGCTGCGGCTGCGCGGCGACTACATCGCGATCGTCACGCTCGCGTTCGGTGAGATCATCGGCGTGGTCGCGGTCAACGGGCAGAGTGTCCCCGTCGGTGACGGCATGACGCTGACCGCGGGAAACCTCGGCATCAGCGCGGTGGACGCGCCGTACTTCCCCGGGATCGGATCGTTCAACCTGCTGAACCTGCGGCCGTGGTACTGGCTGATCTTCGCCATCTTGCTCGTCGTCCTGGCCGTCAACCTGCGCCTGCGCGACTCCCGGCTCGGCCGGGCTTGGGTAGCGCTGCGCGAGGACGAGGTGGCGGCCGTGTCGATGGGCATTCCGCTGGTCAAGACGAAGCTGCTCGCGTATGCGATCGGCGCCGCCTTCGGCGGCATATCGGGCGCGTTCTTCGGGACGTACTACACCGAGGTCAACGCCGGGCAGTTCCAGTTCGGGTTCTCGATCTTCATCCTGGCCATGGTGATCATCGGCGGGCTCGGGTCGATCTGGGGCGCGGTCGCCGGCGGCCTGGCGCTGGGCTACATCAACAACTACCTGATCCCGGACGTCCTGAACGGCATCCCCGCCAATCTCGGGTTCAACTTCCAGCTGACCGAGGTGGAGTTCGGGATCTTCGGGTTCCTGCTGGTCATCATGATGGTGCTCCGGCCGCAGGGCCTGCTCCCCGAGCGGCGGCACCGGCTCGAACTCACCGCCGGGATTGCCTCACCTGACGCCCAGCTCGCCGAGGCCCCCGGCTCCCCTGGAGACGGACCGTGAACTCGATCGAGGCGCCAGCGCCGCCTGCCGTCGCCGTCCTGCGCGCGGAGCACGTCACGAAGACGTTCGGCGGCCTGGTCGCCGTCAATGACGTCTCGTTCCACGTCCCGCCACGCTCCATCGTGTCTTTGATCGGACCGAACGGCGCTGGCAAGACCACCTTGTTCAACATGCTGACCGGTCTGTACCGGCCGACGCAGGGACGGATCCTGCTCGGCGAACGAGACATCACGCGCGCGCGGCCTGACGTGATCACCAAGCACGGTGTCGCGCGGACCTTTCAGAACATCCGCCTGTTCGGCGCGATGACGGCCGTCGAGAACGTCATGGTCGGTCACCATGCGCGGATGCGGGCCGGGCTCTTCGGGTCGATCGTCCGGCCACCCTGGGTCCGCCGCGAGGAGAGGGAAACGCGCGAGCACGCACGCGAGCTGCTGGCCTACGTCGGCCTCCGTGAGCCCTGCTTCGACCGGCTCGCCGCCCAGCTGCCGTACGGAGACCAGCGGCGCGTCGAGATCGCCCGGGCACTGGCGTCCCGGCCGAGGCTGCTGCTGCTCGACGAGCCGACCGCCGGGATGAACCCGCACGAATCCCGGGCGCTGACGGAGTTCATGCAGACGCTGCGAGACGAACTGAAGCTGACGATCCTGCTGATCGAGCACGACATGAAGGTCGTGATGGGCGTCTCCGAGCGGGTCACGGTGCTCGACTACGGCAAGAAGATCGCCGAAGGTGAGCCGGCCGTGGTCCGCGCGGACCCCGGGGTGATCGAGGCGTATCTCGGAAGGCAAGAGTGATGGCCCTGCTCGAGGTCTCGGACATCCACACCCACTACGGCGCGATCGAGGCGCTGAAGGGCGTATCGCTGACCGTTGACGAGGGCGAGGTGGTCACGCTGATCGGCTCGAACGGCGCAGGCAAGTCCACCACCCTGCGTTCTATCTCGGGACTCACCCAGGCCAGCTCGGGGACGGTCACATTCGCCGGAGAAGACATCACGCGCGTGCCGGCGCACGAGATACCCAGCCGCGGCATCGCGCTCGCTCCCGAGGGCCGCCACTGCTTCCCGCGGATGACCGTGCGCGAGAACCTGGACCTGGGCGCTCACCGGCGCCGCGGCCCAGGGATCAGCGAAGACCTCGACCGCGTCTACGACCTCTTCCCCCGGCTCAAGGAACGCGACCGGCAGAAGGCCGGCACGATGTCCGGCGGTGAGCAGCAGATGCTTGCGATCGGGCGCGCGCTGATGGCCCGGCCGAAACTCCTGCTGCTCGACGAGCCCTCGCTCGGGATCGCCCCGATCCTGGTGCAGCGGATCTACCAGACCATCGGCCAGATCAACCGCTCCGGGGTGGCGATCCTGCTGGTCGAGCAGAACGCCAACCGGGCGCTCGACGCCGCCAGCCGCGGCTACGTGCTGGAGACCGGACGGGTCGCCTTGGCCAGCGATTCGGCCAGCCTCCAGGACAATCCCGAGGTCCAGAAGGCCTACCTGGGCACATGACCGGTTACGGAGCGAAGAAATGAGCGGCGCGATCGGCGCCAATGCGCTGTACTTCCTGTTCGTATGGCTGATCTCGGCGGCTACCGCGTCGTGGCTGTCCGAGCGTAAAGGCTATGGCGAGCGGACCGGACTGACGTTCGGCCTGATCTTGTCGGCCGCGGGGCTGCTGATCGTCCTGCTGCTGCCCGGCCGCCCCGGCTCGAGATGGCGGGTCGACGGCCGGCTGCCACGACGGCGGCGCCCGCGGTGAGCCGCCTGGCGGGATTTGCCGGGCTGTTGTTACCCGGCCATCCTGGCGGTATGCATAAGACCACCGGGGTGCGGGACCCGGCCGCCGCGTTTCCCCTGCCGATCACCCGGGATGACGCGCAGGAACGCCGGGAGGCCAACCGGGCGATCGCGGCCAGCGCGGCCGGGCTGGCCGCGACCGGCGTCGCGGAACTGGTGCTCGCGATCCTGACCGGCTCGGTCGGGCTGCTCGGCGACGCGATCCACAACCTGTCGGACGTATCCACCAGCGCCGTGGTGTTCGTAGGGTTCCGGCTCTCCCGCAAGGGACCGACCGAGCGGTATCCCTACGGCCTGGACCGGGCGGAGGACCTGGCCGGGATCGGCATCGCCGTGGTCATCTGGGCCAGCGCGGCGTTCGCCGGGTACGAGAGCGTCCGCAAGCTCGTCGATCACGGCACCACCAGCCACGTCGGCTTCGGTATCGCCGGCGCGGCGCTTGGCATCATCGGGAACCAGGTCGTCGCCAGGTACAAGCTCACCGTGGGCCGGCGCATCAACTCCGCGACGCTGGTCGCGGATGCCCGGCACTCCTGGCTCGATGCCCTGTCCTCGGCCGGGGCCCTGGCCGGGCTGGTCGCGGTGTCGCTGGGCTTCCGGCTGGGCGACCCGATCGCGGGCCTGGCGGTGACCCTGTTCATCTGCCACGTCGGCTACGAGGTCACCAAGGACGTCGTGCAGCGCCTGGCTGACGGCGTGGACCCGGCCGTCATCACCGCCGCCGAGCAGGTGGCCGGATCGCTGGACGCAGTGGTCCACGCCCACGCACGGGCCCGGTGGACCGGCCGGACCCTGCGGCTGGAAATCGAGGGCTGGGTCGATCCCGACCTCACCGTGGCCGGCTCCGACGCGCTCGGCCAGCAGGTCGCCCAGGCCATCGCCGGCCACCTTCCCGAAGTCGGCAGCTTCACCTGGACCCCCAGGGCCGCCCCGGCCCGGCCAGACGTGAGGGCTGGCTAGAAATTTCCTGGTATTGACCGCGGATCTGAACCGGTCGGGCGGCCGGTACGTACCAGGGGTATCAGGTGGCAGGCCGCACGTGGCGAGCGATCTCAGCTGTCAGGAGGAGAACATCATGCAGCATGCTCAGTCGCGCGGTCGTTCAAGCAGGTGGATCAGGCGGGGAGCTCTGGTGGCGCTGGCGGGCGCAGCCATGTTCGGGGTTTCACCCGCGCTGCCCGCGCTCGCCGCCTCGTGGTCGTCGCCGGTCGACCTGCCGGGGTCGTGCGGCGGCCCGGTGGCGGTGAACCAGGCCGGGGCCATGGCCGCCGGCGGGACCTTCACGGCCTCCGGAGGCACCACGCACGTCCAGGTGTGCACCAGCGCGAATGGGAAGACCTGGCAGGCGACGGATCTGGGCCAGGGCGGTAACGCGCCAACCTCCGGGCGGAGCGAAGTCGTGGCGGTCACCCCGGCCGGCCAGACGGTCGCGGTGTGGGGTAACTGGCCGTGCTCGACCTGCACCGCCACGCTGGAGGCGGCCGTGCATCCGGCCGGCGGCAGCTGGAGCGCGCCGGTAACCCTCAGCACCAGCCTGGCGCTCTCCGACGGCGGGCTGGTGCTCGGCGTGGATGGCTCAGGCAACGTCATCGCCGCCTGGGTGGTGAACCCCGGTGATACCACCTACGCGGTTCTCCCGGCCGGCAGCGGCAGCTGGGGGCCGGCCACGACGCTGTCGACCGAAGGCAACGAAGGCCCGGCGCATAGCCTGAGCCTGGCCGTCAACACCAGCGGGGTCGCGATCATTACCTTCAACGGAGGCCTCAACAACCTCTGGGCCCTCTCCGGCACCGTCACCGGCGGGTTCTCCGCCCCGGTCGAGCTCGCCTCCGGAGCCGGATCTAACAAGTACAACCCGATCGGGACCTCGCAGGTCGCGCTGAACAACGCCGGGCAGGCGTCGGTCGTCTGGTCGGTGCCGGACGGCCACACCGGGGTGCTGACCCGGTCCCCGGCCGGGGCCTGGAGCGCCGAGACGGTACTGACCGCCCGGACCGCCCCCGCGATCACGGTGTCCACCGCGATCGACGGGGCCGGGAACGCGATCGCCGTGTTCGGATCCTCGTACACCTGGGACCTGGCCAGCAGCGGCTGGAAGACGGCCGCGTCGCTGCCGTCCGGGTCATCGGGCGGCCTGGCAGTCGCCGACCAGGCCGGCACCTTCGTCTACGCCGACAGCACAGGTAACGCGTTCACCTTCACCGCCGGAGCCACCGGCTTCGGCGCCGGCAGCGGATCACACACTCACCTGGGCGACCTGAAGATCGTCCCCGGCCAGGCCGTCCTGCTGGCTTCCGACGCCGTGTCAGCGGAGCCCGTGAGCTGAAGGACCGCTGGGCAAATCAACCGTTTGTACAGGTAAATGGCGGGTAGATGAGCTGGGTGCCTGCCCGCGCGCTAGTTCATACCGCGCCTCGCTGTGTAGAAATCAGGGAACTGCCCACACCGCGGCCTGCGGCCGGTGAGGTCCTCGTCCGCACCGTGTGCTCTGGCCTCAGCGGTGGCACCGAACGGCTGGTGTACCGCGGTGAGGTCCCGGCCGAGCTGGCGCTGGACGACACGATCGGCGCGCTTGGCGGCACCTTCTCCTATCCCTTCGCCTATGGGTACGCGTGTGTCGGCGAGGTAGCGGAGTCCGGTCAGGCGGTTTTCGCGTTCCATCCGCACCAGGACGTCTTTACGGCGCGGGCCAGTGAACTGATTCCGCTGCCTGGCATCGATCCCGCCTCCGCGACGTTGTTGCCGCTGGTCGAGACGGCGCTGCAGGTGACGCTCGATGCGGGGGCCGGATATCGGGACCGGGTCATCGTGCTCGGGGCCGGCGTGCTCGGGCTGCTGACCGGCCTGCTGTTGCAGCGCTCCGGGTGGCGGCCGCTGATCGCCGAGCCGCTCCAGTGGCGCCGCGCCGTCGCCAGCGGCCTCGGCGTCACCACCGCGGCACCGGAGGAACTGGTGAACGAGGAGGTTCCGCTGGTCATTGACGCTAGCGGTAACCCGGATGCGCCGGCGATGGCGCTGGACATGCTGGCCCACGAGGGGACCCTGCTGGTCGCGTCGTGGTTCGGTGCCAAACCCGTGGTCCTGCCGCTCGGCGGCGCCTTCCACCGGCGGCGTCTGACGATTCGCAGCACGCAGGTCTCCACCGTGCCGGCCCGGCTGTCCGGGACCTGGAGCCGGTCCCGGCGCCGCCGGGAGACCGTTGAACTGCTGCCCGGGCTACCGCTGGCGCAGCTGTGCACTCACGTCTTCGACTTCGATGCCGCCGCCGAGGCATTCCGAGCCGTGGACCAGGGGAAACCTGGGCTGATGCATGCCGTTCTCAACTACGACAGGAGTGCTGCCGGTGACCTGTGAAGTCGGGCTGAGCCGAAGCGTCCGCGCCTTCCACATCATGCCGGGACTGCCCGGGCCAGAGGGGCAACTCCACGATCATGACTACCGGATCGACATCGTGGTGGACCGCGAGCAACTCGACGAGCGGGGCATGGTCTGTGACCTGGATGTGCTGGAAGCGGCGCTCACCGAGCTGACCAGCCGGGTCGAAGACCGCAACCTGGAGGAGATACGCCCCGCCGAGGCCGAGGCGGTCACGGTCGAGGTGTTCGCCCGCTGGGTGCACGACACCCTCTCGCCCGCCGTAGCCGCCGCAGGCGGCGAATCACTGGCCGTGCGAGTCTGGGAAACTCCCGTCGCGTTTGGCGGATACCGCGGACGGTGCTGACACGGGCCGGCCCGGGGCGGCTGAACCGTTCTGCTGCCATTTTCGTGTCCTGTCATAGGAACACATCACTCGTCACTATCGCGGGGGCAGCCGTATGACTCTGGGCTGGGATAACCCCACAGCAGATCCCACCACCACGGTCCTGCTGCGGCACGGCGATACCGAGCTGTCACCCGAACACCGCTTCAGCGGGCTGCGCGACCTCCCGCTGAGCGCGAACGGCACCCGGCAGGCCAAGGCCGCCGCCTGCCGCCTCGCCAGCGGCGTTCCGTTCGACGCCGTGGTCAGCTCGCCCTTGCAGCGCGCAGTCGACACCGCCGCCATTGCGGCCGCCGAACTGGGCCTGCCCGCAGCCATCGACGATGACCTCCGGGAAACCGACTTCGGTGACTGGGATGGCTTCACCCTGGCAGAAATCCAGCAGCGGTGGCCCGCGGCCGCGGCCGCCTGGCGGCGCGACCCCGAACAGGCACCGCCGGGCGGGGAGAGCTTCGCCGACACCTCACGCCGGGTGAACCGGGCCTGTGACCGGCTGCTGCGAGATCATGGCGGCCAGACCGTCCTGGTGGTCAATCACGTCACCCCGATAAAGATCATCCTGTGCCGGGCCCTCGGCGTCCCGCTCAGCACCGTCTACCGGCTGTATCTCGGTTCCGCCTGCATCAACGAGATCCAGTGGCACGGCCGTGGATTTGCCGCCGTCCATCGCGTCAACGACACCAGCCACCTTCCCTGATTAGCGGACTCGCGGTCCCGGGCCGATGCCGTCTGGGCCGGGGCCGTGCTGAAGGTGCTGAGGAACTGATTGCGGAAGGCGTCCATCGGCTCGAGCGGAGCGCCGGGACCAGGCAGCAGCCCGTTCTGCCAGTGCCAGGGGACTATCTGCTTGAGCACCGAAGGGGCGCGGGTGACGATCGAGATCGGCACCTCGTGAGTGGCCCCAGGGCCGGAGACGGCGGTGTGGGGCTGGTGATCGCCCATGAAGATGAGCACGAGGTTCGGGTCGTTCAGCTCGGTGACCCATGAAGTGAGGGCTGTCAGCGAGTACTGGATCGACTGCCCGTAGAACTGTTGCACGGTGTTTCCGTTGCGCCAGACCGTGGCCGTGGATTCGCTCTCCGCAGGCTGCGGGTCGAATATCGAGCCGTTGCCGACCTTGTTCCAGGGCACCATGGTCGGCAGCGGGGCCCAGGGTATGTGCGAGGAGGTCGTGTCGATCTCGGCCATCACGGGCTTGTGGCCAGGCGTGAGCTCGTTCCGCTGGAACTCGGCGAAGGTGTACTGGTCGGGCATCTGGGAGTAGCTGAATTTCGGGCCGCGGTAGCCGACGTTGAACTGGTCGTAGAGCTGGTCGTAGTGATAAAACTGTCGTGCCGGGTATCCAGTCCCGGTTGTCGGTCGGGTCGTCGGCGACCGTGTGCCACCCGGCCTTGTTGAAAGCGTCGCTGAGGGTGAACCGCTGGCTGGCGACGAGCTCGTTATACCGCTGCTGGCTGTCGACCCACAGCCCCGACTGCAGGGTGGAGTGGGCGAGCCAGCTGATGCCGCCGAAGGTCGGGGAGGTGACCCAGGCGCTCTGCGTGGACCAGCCGGCGCTGGGTCAGCATGCCGTTTTGCTGGCGCAGGACGGCGTCGACGCCCGGCGAGAAGCTCGAACCCTGGACGGCGACCTGCCCGTAGCTTTCGACGAAGACGATGAGGACGTCCTTGCCGCGCAAGCCGGTCAGCAGGTCCGAAGCGGGGATGGCGGCCTCGGGGTCGGCGCTGCGGGTGGCCTGCCGTGAAACGACGCGGGTCGCCGAGCGCTGCGTGGAAGGCGCTGCACCTGCGCGACGGCCAGCGCGGTGGCGCTGGTCGAGGCGACCGGAGACCCCGGGATGAGCTGCAGTGACAGGACCGCGGACAGCCCCCAGAGGGCGGTGAGAGCAGCCAGGCCGCGAACGGTATCGCGGCGGTGACGGGCGGCCACGGCGGTGACGTGAATCGTGGCCGCGGTAATGACGACGACGATCAGGGCGATACCGATCCAGACCACGACGAGCACAACGTTCGTGAGCGTGGTGCCGATAGCGTCGCGGACCACGCCCACGGCCGGCCTGATGCTGCTCCAGTCGCTCAGCGGGTTGAACGCCCGGTCGACCACCCCGTACATCGCGATGTTGAGGACCTTGTCGAAAGTGAGCAGGCTGAATCCGATTCCGGCGATAGCGGCCACGATCCGTCGTGGCCAGGGCGGCAGCACCAGCGCGACAGCAACCAAAACCAGTATTTCCACGGGAAAGCGGACGAAATCGGCGAGGCGGTAGTCCCAGGAACGGTCGGGCGCCACGAGGTCGAACCACAGGATCACGAGCGCAAGCCCGGTGATGGCGATCCGCGCGGCCCGGCGGGTACGCGGGCCGGCGCCGGTGCGGTAAAGCCAGATCACATTGCGGCCGAACGACTCGGCCAGCAGCAGCAGCGCGACGGCGACCGCGATCATCCCGACCAGGCGGCTGGTCACTCCGGATGCGGCCACGGTGAGCACGATGCCCTGGACCGCGGCCACGACCTTGCCCCAGTACCGAGGCGGCAACGGCGCGGCCAGCCACGGCATCAGCCACCCCGCCAGCAGCAGCGCGTAGCGGGCGGCGCCGATGACCAGCACCCAGGCGCCGTAATCCCGGGACACGGCGATGCTGAGGAGCAAGATAAGGAAGGCGTCGACCTCGCCGTCGATGCGGCCGCCTAGCGGAGTGGCGGTGCCGGTCCGGCGCGCTACCTGCCCATCCACCGCGTCCAGGGCCAGCGCGATGCTGGACAGGGTGACCAGCGCGGTTATCGCCACCGGCCGGTCGAACGAGTCGGCCACTAGGCCCGCGACCCCGGCGATCAGCAGCGCCCGGGTCAGGGTGACCCAGTCCGCCGGGAGTATCGCCGGCTGGTCGCTGCGCATCCGGGCGGTGGCCAGCAGCGCGGCCGCCGCCGAACCGGTGGCCAGGCCGGTGATCCAGCCGGCGGCGCCGAGACCAGCCGTGGCGGACACCACGCCGAGCAGAGCGGCGGTGGCGAGCATCCCCAGGATCGTCGCGAGCCGGATCGTCGGCAGCGCGCCTTTGCCCGCGAGCCGGATCGTCGGCAGCGGGCCTTTGCCCGCGAGCCGGATCGCCGGCGAGGCGTCTTCGTCCGCAGGCGGTGCGCCTTCGTCCGCAGGCTGAATCGTATGCACCGCGCGCCCTCCGTGGCCCCATCTGCCGTGATCCCTTCTAGGGACAACGGGGCCGCGGTCTCGCCGGTTCAACGCTGCGACGTGGATTTCGGCGGGACCTGAACTATTTGTCTCGCCGGCCCGTGTTACGGGTGTGGCGCCCCTGCACTCAGTTCCGGCCGGAATCGGTCCGGCCGCCCGTCGCTTCGGCCCGTCGCTGCTGCGGCTGACCGCCGGCGTCGCCGTGCTGTGGTTTCTCGGGCGGCTGGTCGGCGCGACGCCGTTCGAGGACGGGCTGCGCGCGGTCACCTGGCCGGCGGTCGTGGCCGCCGTCACGCTCACCGCCCTGACCACGGTGTGTTCGGCCTGGCGGTGGCGGGTCGTCGCCCGGGCGCTCGGCACCGACATCGACCTGCCCGTCGCGACCAGCGCCTACTATCGTTCCCTGTTCCTCAACTCTGTGCTGCCCGGCGGGATTCTCGGCGACGTGCACCGGGCGGTCACGCAAGGCCGGCGCGCCGGGGACGTGGCGCAGGGGGTGCGCGCGGTGGCGTGGGAACGGCTGTGCGGTCAGGTGATCCAGGCCGCAGTGACCGCCGTCGTGCTGGCGACCCTGCCCTCGCCGGTCCGGCCCGCGCTGCCCTACCTGCTGGCGGGGATCGCGGGCGTAGCCGGGTGTGCCGCGCTGATGGTGGCCGTCGCCGCTCGCCGCGGCCGGTCGCGGCCGGCCCGCGCCGCCCGGGCCATCGCCGCTGACCTGCGTCGCGGCCTGCTGGTCCCGCGCGTGTGGCCGCAGCTCACGCTGGCCTCGCTATTGGTCGTCGCCGGGCACACGGCCACGTTCGTCATCGCGGCCCGGGTGGCCGGCTGCACCGCACCCCTAGGCGAACTGATCGCGCTGCTGATGGTCATCCAGATTGCCGCCGGGATCCCCGCCAGTGTCGGCGGGTGGGGGCCACGGGAGGGTGTGGCCGCCTGGGCCTTCGCCGCCGCCGGGCTCGGCGCGGCCAACGGGGTCACGGTCGCCACCCTTTACGCGGTGATCATGCTGGCCGCGGTGGCCCCGGGCGCGGGTCTGCTGGTGGGGGACGCCGTCCGCGGGCGGGTGCAGCCGGAGGAGTCGAGAGAACCTGATCCGGTGCCGCTGGCGGGGCACTCGACCTGGCGCGAGGCCGAACGGCTTGTCTCTTGACCCGTGCGGTCCAGGCGGCCACGATCCGCCGGCGTATTCGCATCCCGCTGCGGTTGGCTGACGGCTACTCCACCACGGCCGCGGCCATCACCTTTACCGGCCTGGCCGACGCGCAGCAGCACGTGGCCCTCGAGCTCGGCCGACCCGCCGCGGCTCGCCTGCCACTGGTGCGCCTGCACAGTGAATGCCTCACCGGCGACGTGTTCGGCAGCCAGCGATGCGACTGCGGTCCGCAACTGCGCGAAGCGATCGAGCGGATCACCAACCACGGCGGGTACCTGCTGTATCTGCGCCAGGAGGGGCGCGGCATCGGGCTGTACGACAAACTCGACGCCTACGCGCTGCAAGATCGTGGCCTGGATACCTACGACGCGAATCTCGCGCTCGGTCACCGGGCCGACGAGCGCGACTACACCAGCGCGGCCCAGATGCTGCATACGCTCGGCGCCAACCGCATCGCGCTGCTGAGCAACAACCCGGACAAGGGTGCTCAGCTGGCCCGCCTGGGCATCACGATCGCCAGCCAGGTGCCCACCGCCCTGCACCTGACCGAGACCAACGCCACCTACCTGACCACCAAGGCCCGGCGCGGAGGGCATGATCTGCTTTCGCTGAGCCTTGAACGCGCCGCCGAGCCGCACCCGCCCGGGCGCTAGCCGGGCGAGCGGCCCACGAAATCAAGCTGGTGGGCGATGTAGACCAGCTCACCCGCGGCCAGTTGCCGGCCGCGCACGGCCA
Source organism: uncultured Actinomycetes bacterium (assembly GCA_963808315.1). Lineage (GTDB taxonomy): Bacteria > Actinomycetota > Actinomycetes > Streptosporangiales > Streptosporangiaceae > Palsa-504. Next base: position 87,675 of record CAWEFK010000005.1, read on the forward strand.
GCCAGTCGGCCAGGGGCGCCGGTTCCACCCGATCCTGGCGACTCCGCAACGCGCTCTGGATCGTGCTCAGGATGCTGCGCAGGAAGTAGGCCTCATCGCCCGGGTAGTTCCCATCCGGGCCGGCGCTGACGACCCAGTCCGACGCCCCCGCCGCCAGCGCGGGCGCTCCCGCCGCCCGCAGATGGTGGAACAGGTGGCGGCCCGTTCGGCTCTCTCCGGCCGGGCGGCCGTAGCGGACGCGCTCATCCATGTCGCGGTGGTAGGCCTGCATGACCAGGTCATCGTAGGGATGGCCGGGCGCGAAGATGCTCTCGCCGTCGTAATTGATCGTGAACCAGTAGACCCCGCCGGGGACCAGCAACCGCAACAATCCGGGCAGGACGGCGGGCACATCCACCAGGTCGAGCACGGCGTTGGCGATCAGCACATCGGCCGGCTGCCCTCGCGTCTCGTGCGCTGCCTCCAGGTACCGGCCGAGCTCGGCGTGCTCTAGGCCCACCCGCAGGTCACCCAGCTGTAGCCCATTCGGTAGCAGGTCGCTGCGCAAGCCCCGCGCGGCCGCCCAGTCGCGCAGCCACCGGCGCGAATCATCCAACAGCTGCCGGTCGGCATCCAGCAGGATGTACTCGCCGGCACCGACCACGCCCCAGTCCATCAGCCGGGCCACCATCGTCCCCAGGCCGGCGCCGACCTCAAGTACCCGCGGGGCACCCGGGGGCATAAGGCGGCGCAACCCGGTCAGCACGTGCCGGTTAAGCGCCCGGTCGTCCACGGTCGTCTTCGCGGTCAGGTAACGGCCATAGCCGGAGGTCATCGGGGCTTGATCGAAGCTAGTCATTGCTTCTGGGCTACCATCGCGAACTTGCGCACCCGCCCGCTGCCCAGCCAGTCACTCCACAGCTGATGGGCCGTGATCAGCCCGGCGGTGGCCGGCTTGGAGAGCTGGCCGGCGAGCTGAGGTGAATCAACTCGGTAACAGCGAAGCAGCGCCGTCGCTATCGCCTGATGTGCGGAACTGTGGTCCTGCCGCCAGGTCACGGTCAACCCCGCGTCGCGCAGCACGCCCGTCAACTCCGCCAGCTCGATGGGCCAGACCGTATCGGCGGCGGGCATCCGGGCCCGCTCCTGCCGGGTGAGCGGCCGGCCTTCCTCGACCGTGAAAGCGAAACGCCCGCCCGGCTCAAGCACCCGCGCCACCGCACCTGCCAGGGCCTTCTTGTCGGGGAAGGCCAGCATCGTCTCCAGCAGGAATACCACCTCGAAGCGGCCCTCGGGCAGCGGCGGGAGATGAGCTTGCTCGAAGCGGCAGGGCAGCTTTCCGGCCAGCTGCCGGGCGGTGGCCAGTGCGCTGGCGGAGTGATCGACGCCCAGGTAGTGGCATCCCGACTCCGCCGCGATCATCCGGCCGGGGCGGGCCACTCCGCAGCACAGGTCGAGCACCGAGACACCGGGGCCGACCTCGGCCTGGCGAGCCAGCCTCCGGATCTCGGTCGCCCGCATGAAGCTCTCCTGGCCCACGTACTCGCCCGCGGGGTAGGCGGTCGCCCGGGCCCGCTCTAGTGCCGTCCGCAATGGTGCTCGTTGCTCCTGTCTGCTGTCTGGTCCCGTACGCATCTCGGGTCGAACCGCGTCCGCCGCTTCCACGTATTACCTTGTGTCAGGTATGACGGATCGGCGGCGGGTGTGGTTCAGCCCGGCCGCCAGGGGAGGCTGCTCGGTATCGTGCGGGTCCACGTAGTAGTCCCCGCGGGGTTCGACCATCCCGGCCAGCCGTCCGGCGGCAACATCTATGACCGGCGGGTCTGCGCCGGGCTGGCCGAGGTCGGCTTCCAGGTGCTGATCGCGACCGTCGCCGCGGCGTGGCCGGTACCCGGTTCGGACGCCCGTGCCGACCTGGCCCGCATCGTTTCCGCCATCGGAGACGGTGAGACCGTCCTGATCGACGGGCTCATCGCCTCGCCGGCCGCCGCGCAACTGCTGCCACACACCGGGCGGCTGCGAATGACCGTCCTGCTCCACATGCCACTGGCCACCAAGGCCGGCACCCACCACGATGCCAGCGCGGAGCGTTCCGAACGGGCCGTCCTCCGTACCGCCGCGGGCGTGGTCGTGACCAGCGAGTGGACCCGTCGGCAGGTCCTGACCCGGTACGCGATCCCGGCCTGCCGGGTGCACGTCGCCCAGCCGGGCGTCGACCGGGTTACTGCCCCGGCCCGGCCGGTCCGCGGTCGGCTGATCTGCGTCGGGGTCCTGGGTCGCCACAAGGGGCAGGATCTCCTCGTCGAGGCCCTCGCCGGCCTCGCTGACCGGGACTGGCACTGCGTGCTGGCCGGATCGCTCGACCGTGACCCGGCCTTCGTCGAACAATTGCGGACCCAGATCAGGCGCCTCGGCTACGACCACCGCGTCCGGCTCGCCGGCGTCCTGACCGGCGCGGCGCTCAGCCACGCGTACGCCACGGCCGACCTGCTCGTCGCGCCGTCCCGTTCGGAGACCTACGGCATGACCGTGACCGAGGCGCTCGCCCACGGCCTGCCCGTCCTAGCTGCCGCCGTCGGCGGGCTGCCCGAAGCGCTCGGCTCCACCGCCGATGGCACCCGCCCCGGCCAGCTGATCCCACCCGGCGATCCGGCTGCCCTCGCCGCCGCGCTCGCCGACTGGCTGGGCGACGAGCGGCACCGAGACCGGCTACGGGCCGCCGCACGACAGCGGCAGTCGACCCTGCGCGGCTGGGAGCAGACCACGCAGGAGATAGCTAACGCACTGGCCGGCTACGACGCAGTGAGCCTGTCCGGCGCCAGCGATCAAGACGAAGGAGAAGTCAGCCGATGACATTCAGGACCGAGAGCCGTATCACCATCGCCGGCCGCATCCATGAGGTGTGGGCGTATCTCTGTGACGTCGGACGCTGGCCGGAGTGGGCGCCGACGGTTCTCGAAGGCTGGGTCCGCGGCGGAGGTCCGCTTGAGTCCGGCTCGCGGGTGGAGCAGCGGGCGAAGGGGATACTCGGAACGAGTCGCCGCCGGAGCCAGGGGGTGACCGTCGTCGAGGCGCCCCACCACCTGGCGTTCGCCGGGCCGATGGGTACTTCCGCGGCACGCTGGGGAATGGAATTCGAGCCGGCCGACGGCGGGCAGACCGACGCCATGATGTGGATTGAGGTCGACCTCGCGGGCATCATGCGCGCGATCCCCGCCGACATGCTCAAACGCAGAATTCAGCGCGTAAGCGATAGCGAGATGGCCGCGATCAAGGCGGCTGTCGAGTCCGCTGCGCGGGAAAGCGCGGAGTCCTAGCTGGGACGGCGCGGCTTTACCGCGCCGCTGCCGAACTCGAGGAGCACACCGTGACCCTGACCGACCGTCCGCAAGAGCGCCTGATCGAGACATACCGCAAGAAGGCGAAGCACTACGACATCACCTCCCGGCTCTACCCGGTGCCCGGCTATCCCCAGCAGGCACAACGCCTCCAGGCCGTGCGAGCGCTCGGCCTTCGCCCGGGTGACACGGTGATCGACATGGCCTGCGGCACAGGCCTGAACTTCCGGCTGCTTGAAAAGGCGGTCGGTCCCGGCGGCCGGATCGTCGGCGTCGACCTGACCGACGCGATGCTTGCCCGCGCCCAGGATCGGATAGCGACGAACGGGTGGAGCAATATCAGCCTCGTGCAGGCCGACGCGGCCGGCTTCGACTTCCCGGCCGGGGTCGACGCGATCCTGTCCACGTACGCCATGACGCAGGTGCCCGAGTGCGCAGACGTCATCGCCCACGGCGCCAAGGCCCTTTCCAGAGGCGGGCGCTGGGCCGTGCTTGATCTCAAGGTTCCCGGCAACACGCCTCGGTGGCTAACGCAGTTCGGAACCGCAATGGTGCGGCCCTTCGCCTCCATAGATGAGTGGACCATGCGCCGTCCGTGGGAGGCGATCCGCGCCGCCATGCAGGACGAGCTGACCGATTTCTCCTGGATCGAGTTGTTCTTCGGAACCGCATTCCTCGCTGCCGGGTCCCGGTTTTCCTTGGCTAGTCCGGCCCGGGAAGGCGCCCTGGAGGTGCGCGCCGACGATGGGGATGACGGCGGCCGGTGACCGTCAGACAGACGGGGATGCGCTGGCGTTGCCTGCAGAGGCGACCCTAGCCCGGCGCCCACTGACACTCAAACTGGTAATCGTGGCGTAGGGGGATTGCCGCTCCGCGTGGCTGGTCAGCCGATCGCGGACTCCGTCGCCGTCTCCCCCGGGCCGGCCTCACTCGTCCCGGCCGGAGATGACTGGCGTTTACCGGCGTCAAGTTCAGCACCGAACCTCTGCTCAGCGGCGTCAACGACACCCAGATCGGCGCGGATATGCAACTCGGCCGCGGTAATCAGCAGCGAGACCACCGCTGACGGCGCGTGCGTCCTGGCGTCAGCCAGGCCACGCAGTTCCTTGAGCAGGTGGGCACGCTGCCGCCGGAGCACACCGCCCAGGGTGGCCGGGTCGCCTGCCTGGACGGCCGCCATCAGCTTGAGGAAGAAGTCGTCGCGGTAGCCGCGGACGCGCGGGCTCGGCTCGCTCAGCCAGTGGTGCAGCTCCGCGCGGCCCGCGGGAGTGAGGTGATGGACGACGCGGTCCGGCTTGACCGGCTGATGCTGCCGTTCGGACTCGATGAGGCCGTCCCGGCTCAGCCGGTCAAGTATCTGGTAGAGGTGCCCGATGTTAAGGCCGCCCCATTGCTCGCCAACGGCCTGCTCGAAGCTGCTTTTCAACTCATAGCCATGGGTCGGCTTACCGTCGAGCAGCGCCAGCACCGCGTGATGTAGAGGCATGGCCGCGGGTCAGCCTCCCTGACCTTCGTAACGAAACGATTTCATCTTGCCTTGTCACTAGGTAATGGGGCCCGTGCCGGGCTTGCATTGTTACTAGCTAAGAAGCCAGGGTAGTCGCGGGCATGGCCCGGCGCCAGCCTGGCCGTGCCTGTGCAAACGAATACTGCCGGAGTACCGAGGGAGCGATAACGATGGGACGGCTCGCCTGGTCACAGCTGACATTCCAGACGACCCGGCTCATCGCGCTGCTGGCCGGGATGCTGGTGGCGACCACGGCATTCACCGTGCTGACGGCCGCTTCGCGCACCTCCCAGCTGCGCACGGTCGGCACGGTGTCGGCGCATTTCGTGCCTGCCTACGACATCCTGGTCCGGCCCAAGGGAGCCAGGACCGGGCTGGAGACGCAAACCGGCACGGTGCAGCCGAACTTCCTGTCCGGCATCGACGGCGGGATCAGCATGGCCCGATACCGCCAGATCCAGCAGGTCCCCGGCGTTCAGGTCGCCGCGCCGATCGCCATGGTCGGTTATACGCTGCTCGTCGTGCCCGGCCTGGGCTGGCCGCTGCCGGCGGCCGACTTCGCCAGGCCCGGCCGCCAGCTCTACCGGATCAGCACGACCTGGGTGAGCGACGGAGGCTCCAGCCGTATCCCGCAACCCGCCTCGTATGTCTACATCACGCCACGCCCGGTCCAGTTCGTTAACTCGACGGCCGCGATCCGCGAGTTGCTGCCTGACGGTAGCAGCGTGCCGGTGTGTTCCCCGCGGCCAGTAACGCCGGCCGAAAATCCCTTCGGCGTAGCCGCCCAGTCAGGTGCCGTGTGCTCGTCCAAGGTCAACGGGCAGGGTCTCGGCCCGGGCGCCCCCCAGACATCAAATCCAGGATGGGGCCCTAGCTGGGTCCTTCCGGTACTGATCGCGGCGGTCGATCCGGCCGCCGAGGCGAAACTGGACGGCCTCGACCACGCGGTGATCTCGGGCCACTACCTGACCGAGGACGCCAGCGACGGCTCGCCGGCCGGCGACACGGCCACCTTCCCGGTGCTGGCCGCCTCGGCCAGCGGCATGGACGAGTACGCGCTGACGCAACTGCAGACGCTCGCGCCGCCCAAGGCCCCGCCGGACATCAACGTGCCCTGGCTGACGAAAGAGGCCACGGTGCCAGGTCGGACCCTGGTCACGAAGCGGACCACGGCGCAGCAGGCTTACCAGGAGCTACTCGATACCATGGGCGGCAAGACCGGCTCGGCGGCGCGGGTCGCGGTCCTCAGTTACTGGAGCGTCGGCCCGGCGAGTTACCGGCGCAGCGCGGGCGGCGCGCTCACCCCGCTGCTCGTACACAACCCGGCCTCGGTCTGGGACACGGGGCTGACTCCCCTGACTCCCATCGATGACGCGGACAACCAGTACCGGGCGCTCACAGTTCATGCTCCGTCCAGTGACGGTGCGTTCACCGGGCCGCTGGCCAGCCCTCAGCTCATCGGGATCTTCAACCCGGCCAAAGTCAAGTCGTTCGACCCGCTGTCGCAGGTCCCGCTGGGTGTCTATCAGCCGGTCGCCGCGACACCGGTCAACGCGGCCAGCCGCCAGGCGCTGACCGGCAGCGATCTGCTGCCGAACCAGAACCTCGGCGGCTATGTCAGTCAGCCGGTCGATCTGATCACCACGCTATCGGCGCTGCCCGCACTGCAGAACGCCGGCTACTACGGCCAGAACCTGCCCAGCAGCGATCCGATCAGTGTGATCCGGGTGCGGGTGGCCGGGGTGACCGGGCCGAACGCGGTGTCCCTGGAGCGGATCAGAGAGGTCGCCCAGCAGATCGCCGTACGCACGGACCTGGATGTCGACATCGTGGCCGGATCCTCGCCGTCGCCGACGACGATCGACCTGCCGGCCGGGAAGTTCGGCCCGCCATCACTGACGCTCAGCGAAGGCTGGGTGAAGAAGGGCGTTGCCGTCGCGATCCTGACCGCGGTCGACAAGAACAGCCTGGTGCTGTTCACGCTGATCCTGATCGTCTGCGTGCTATTCGTCGCGAATTCGGCGTCGGCGGCGATCCGGGTCCGGCGACGCGAGCTCGGGGTCCTTGCCTGCCTGGGCTGGACCCGGCCGCGGCTTTTCACCGCCGTGCTCGGCGAACTTGCGGCGATCGGCCTGACCGCAGGCATCTTGGGCGCGGCCGCCGCGCTGCCGCTGTCATCTGCACTCGGCCTGCACGCCTCACCGGGGCGGGCGGCGCTGGCCGTGCCGATCGCGGTGGCCGTGGCGGTCATCGCGGGCATGGTCCCAGCCTGGCTGGCGGCCCGGGCCGACCCGGTCGCTTCGGTCCGCCCGCCAGTGCTGGCCGTCCGGCGCGCGCACCAGCCAGGCGGCATCACCGCGCTGGCGGCCGTGAACGTGCTGCGCACGCCGGGCCGCGCGCTGGTCGGGGCAATCAGCCTGGCGGTCGGCGTCACCGCCCTCACCATGCTCGCCGCGGTGACCGTCGCCTTCCGCGGCGTGCTTGTCGGCTCGCTGCTCGGCAACGCAGTCGCGGTCCAGGTCCGCGGCGTAGATTACGTCGCTGTTGCCGCGACCGTCGCGCTCGGCGTGCTGGCCGTCGCCGACGTGGTCTTCCTGAACATCCGCGAGCGGGCCGCCGAGCTTGCGGTGATCCGGATGTTCGGCTGGCGGGAGTCGGCGCTCAGCCGGCTCGTCGTCACCGAAGGCGTGATCATCGGCCTGACCGGCTCGCTCGCTGGGGCCGCACTCGGTCTCGCCGCAGCAGCCAACTTCGCCGGCCAGCTGCCGCCCGGCCTCTATGTCGTCGCCGGAGCCGCCGTCGCGGCCGGAGCTCTCGTCACCGCCGCCGCCGCCCTGTTGCCCGCTCAGGCCCTACGCCGCCTGCCCGCCGCGCACCTTCTCGCCGAGGAGTAAGCACATGCCCGATAGCCAGGACGCCAGTGCCCGCATCGAACTACGCGGCATCAGCAAGCACTACGGGATCAGCAAGGACGAGCAGGTCAGCGCGGCCGACGACGTGAGCTTCAGCATTGCGGCGGGCGATTTCATCGCGCTGACCGGCGCCTCCGGATCAGGCAAGTCGACCTTGCTGCACCTGATCGGCGCGATCGAGCGACCGGACTCCGGCACGATCCTCAGCAGTGGGCAGGAGGTGACAGCGCTGCGCGGTGCGGCGCTTGCCGCCTACCGCCGCTCTGTGGGCTTCGTGTTCCAGCGCTACAACCTGCTGCCGGCGCTCACCGCCCTGAACAACGTGATCGCACCGGTGCTGCCGTACCGGACATCCTTCAATAAGAGGGAGCGGGGCGGACAGCTCCTGGCGGCCGTTGGCCTGGCGGGTCGCGAGCATTCGTTGCCATCGCGGATGTCCGGCGGCGAGCAGCAGCGGGTCGCCATCGCCCGGGCACTGATCAACGCCCCGTCGCTGCTGCTAGCCGACGAGCCGACCGGCAACCTGGATTCCGCGAACGCCGCCGAGATCCTGCAGCTGCTGAGGCGACTCCGGCAGGATCACGAGATGACGATCATCCTGGCCACGCACGATCCGCAGGTCGCCGTGCACAGCGAGCGGCTGATCCGGCTCCGCGACGGCGCCGTCATCGATGACATCGAGCTGACCGACGGTTACCCGGTCGAGGACATCATCCGCCACGTCGGCCAGCTCGGCTGAACGGCTCTGGTCCCCGCGCGCATCGCCATCTCCGATGGCGCGCAACCTTCAGGCAGCACCGATCATTCTTGGAAAAGTAGGTACTGACGCACGATGGCCTCTCGCGATCCGCTGCCATCCGGGAGGCGGTGCTCGAGGTGGCCAGCCGGCGCGAGCGCGCAGCCCGGATGCGCCAAGAAGTGCTAAGGATGGACCTAGGCGAGCCCGACGGCGTCAATGTGGCAGAGGAAATGGCCCGGGATCGCGCCGGGGAGCGCTGATGATCTACCTCGACTCGGCCGCTGTCGTCAAACTCGTCCATGCCGAGCCGGAATCGGCGGCGCTGCGCGGCTGGCTGGATGAGCGGGCCGATACCGGGTGGATCAGCTCCGTCCTGGTAGAGATCGAATCATTCCGGGCGCTGGCCAGATACGCGCCAGCCGCCGTTTCCCGGCTGCCTGCCGTGCTGGACCAGATCGACCTGATCGACCTCGACCCTGGTATCCGGATCCTGGCCCAGACCGCCAAGCCCGCCACGGTCCGCAGCCTGGCCGCGATTCACCTCGGCACGGCCTTGCAAGCACGCTCCGGACTAGTCTCCTTCGTCACCTACGATAAGCGCCTGCTGGACGCGGCCAGCGCGGCAGGCCTGCCGGTCGACTCACCCACGTAGCCCATAACGACATGATCTGCATGCCTCACCTGATGGGTACCACGGCGTTCTAGCCGCGACACCACACCCTGGCCGACGCCAAGCTTGCGGACCAAAGAGGGGTATCGGCAGTCGCCGCGCCGAACCTGATTTGTTCTTGCGCGGCCCATCGGCTGCCCGCTACTCTCATTCTACTAAGACCTTAGTTGAATGAGAGTAGCCATGATCGAGTTCCAGCTCGATGAGACATCGGGCGTTGCCACTTACCTGCAGCTCGTGCAGCAAGTTCATCAAGCCCTGCGGATGGGGATGCTGGAGCCCGGTGACCAGCTACCGACCGCGCAGCAGGTGGTCGCCAAGCTGGCCATCAACCCGAACACGGTGCACAAGGCCTACCGTGAGCTGGAGCGGGCGGGGCTGGCGCGCGCCCGCCCGGGGCTCGGCACGTTCATCACCCGCTCGCCATCCGGGACCGACCCGGCCACGCAGGCACGGTTCCTCGCCGCGATGACCGACTGGCTCCGCTCGGCACGGTCAGCGGGCCTGGGCCCCGATGACATCGAGGCGATCTACCGCACCGCGTTCCGCAGTTGCTTCGCCGAAGGGGCGGCATGATGACCGCCGTCATCGAGGCCAGCGGGCTGGGCAAGCAGTACCGGCGGACGTGGGCGCTGCGGGACTGCACGCTCGCCATCCCCGAGGGCCACGTCGTCGGGCTCGTCGGCCCGAACGGCGCGGGGAAGACCACCTTGCTCCAGCTGGCCACCGGGTTGCTCACACCTACCTGCGGCACGATCACCGTCCTCGGCGAGCATCCCGCCGCCAGCCCGGCCCAGCTGACCCGGATCGGCTTCGTCGCCCAGGACACGCCGGTATACGCCCGGATGCGGGTCGCGGATCACCTCCGGCTTGGCGCCTGGCTCAACCCCGGCTGGGATGACGAGCTGGCACAGCGGCGGATCGGGCAGCTCGGCCTGGATCCGGAGCAGCGGGCCGGATCGCTGTCCGGCGGGCAGCGCGCCCAGCTCGCGCTCACCCTGGCGCTCGCCAAGCGCCCCGAACTCCTCCTTCTCGACGAGCCGGTCGCCAGCCTGGACCCGCTCGCCCGCCGGGAGTTCCTCCGCGGCCTGATGGAGGCGGTAGCGGAGCACGGCACCAGTGTTGTGCTGTCTTCCCATCTCGTCGCCGACCTGGAGCGGGTCTGCGACTACCTGATCGTGCTCGTCGCCTCCAGGGTCCGCATCGCCGGGGAGGTCAGCGGGCTGCTCGCATCCCATCACCGGCTGTCCGGGCCCCGTCGCGACCCCGGCACCCTGCCCGCAAACCAGGAGGTCATCGAGGAAAGCCACACCGACAAGCAGACCGTCCTGCTGGTCCGCACCGGCGAGCCCGTCCACGACCCGGCCTGGGCCGTCACGCCGGTCAGCCTGGAGGACCTGGTGATCGCCTATATGAACCCGGCCAGCGATATCCCGCGCCCGCAGGCCGCAGCTAGGAGTGGTGTCATGATCAGGCTCAGCTGGCTCCAGTTCCGCGGCCAGGCCGTGACCGCCGCCGCGGCGCTTGCGGCCGTCGTGGTCGTGCTCGGGGTCAGCGCCCCGCACCGCGCGCTGGCATCCGGCGCATCCAATTGGCTTTACCTGGCCAGCATCGTGGTCATGTACCTGACGCCCGCCGTCATCGGGATCTTCTGGGGAGCGCCGTTGATCAGCCGCGAGCTGGAGACGGGTACCTTCCGGCTGGCCTGGACCCAGAGCATTTCCCGCACCCGCTGGCTAACCGTCAAAATCGGCCTGACCGGCCTGGCCAGCATGGTTACCGCCGGTCTGCTCAGCCTCATGGTGACCTGGTGGTCAAGCTCGGCGGACCGGCGCAACCCGCTCGGCGGCTACCGGCTATTCGCTCCGCTGTTCGGCGCCCGCGGCCTTGTCCCCATCGGCTCCGCCGCGTTTGCCGTCGCCCTCGGCGTCACCATCGGGCTGCTCGCCCGTCGCGTCGTTCCCGCCATCGCCATCACCCTCGCGATCTTCGCCGCCGTCCAGGTCGCCGTGCCTCTCTGGGTGCGGCCCCACCTCTTCTCGCCCGTCCGCAGCGTGTCACCGCTCAACATCAGCGCCATCAACGCGGTGGGAAGCTCGTTTCCCGACAACAACCTGTTCGTGGGCGCCGCGGTGAACATCCCCGGCGCCTGGGTCTACTCCAACCAGGTCACCGCCCCAGACGGCAGCACCTTCCTCGGCCTGGCGCCCCGGGCGTGCATCTCGCAGTCGGCGAAGTTCCTATCGCCTGGGCAGACGAACGCCTGCAATGCCGCACTCGGCAGGCTCCACCTCCGGCAAGTGGTCATCTACCAGCCCGGCAGCCGCTACTGGGCCTTCCAGTGGTCGGAGACCGCGATATTCCTCGCGCTAGCCCTCCTCCTGACCGGATTCTGCATCTGGTGGACCAACCGCCAGCTCAGCCGCTGACAGTTCCAGCAGGAAGTTGGGCGAACGGCTGGAGCGGTGCCAGCGATCCACTGCGCGACCCGCAGGCCGTAGATCCAACGTTTCAGCCGCCGCGTTGGAAGTTAGCACGGAACATCCAACGTTGATAGCTGGGTCACACCTAACGCTCGCGTGTTGCCACCGCAGATGCTGGCACCGTCAGGATGCCCGATGAGACGTTACGAACGATGCTTGGTGTGCTCGCGTCAAATCGATGAAGCTGTCCACCTAGCGATTGACACGCTGACGCAAAGTCTCAAACTCATCCCAAGCTCAAAGCCCAGCCCCTCCCCTAGCCTTGATTTGTGCCTGAGGAAGACCTCGCCCTGCTGCTGCGGCTGAACAAGAGCTGGTATGAAGGCATCCCAGCCGACGAGCTCTACGAGATCACCCGGGCTTGGTGGGTGATGTCCGCTGTCTGTCAACGCGCAGCGGGTGGTCCGGGTCCTTGCGGTGACCCGCGGCATCGTGCGCGAGGTCTACGAGCCGATCGAGTGGTTGTCGTCGCCCGTCGAGGGTCTGGAGAACCGGATCGGGTTCAACGGGGTCGTTGCGGCCGACGGCGATACGTATGTCGGTCGCGATGTCGCGCACCTATTCCGCCCTGGATCAGCCAACCCGGTCCGCTATCTCCCGCTCGACACGCTGCTCACCGACCCGTCGATTCCACCGGCTTCCGTCGCGCCGACTGCCGCGACGCCGACCGAGACGTTTGCCGGCGAAGCTGTCGAGCCAGGCCTCCTCGAACGTGTGCTGCCGCTTCTCGACGCCTTCGAGCATGACCTGCTGTGGGCACAGTCGCGGGCCGGACAAGAGCTGTTCCACTCCAACACCATCGCTTGGCTGCTCAAGAGCTTCCCCGGTCCCGCTGTTCCCGTGCTCGGCCTCCCCGGCGCGACGCAGTACGGGGATGTGGGTCAGGTCGACGTCTGGCGCGAACGCCGGCATCTCGACATCGTCATCGACCCTGTTGGTGCGCGGCCGAAGATCGTCGTGGAAAACAAGCTCTACTTGGTGCCCTACCCAGCGCAGCTCATTAAGTACAACGCCCACCCGCTGACGTGGTCGCCGGATCATGGTGGGTCGGGCGCGCCGGATACCCGGTACGTGCTGCTGAGCCTGATGAAGCCATCCTTCCCGCTCCCAAGCCCCTGGGTGCATGTCGGCTACCGAGCCCTGGCCGAGGCGCTCGACCTCGTCGACGCTGACCCACTCGGCCGCACGGGCGAGCAGTTCGTGCGCTACCGCGGCCTGATCCACCGCCTCGTCGCACTCGCCGAGGCCGTTGACCCGGCACAGGCACTCGATGAGCAGTTCTCCGCCACAGATGCTGTCGCCCAACTCCCGGGCGGAGGTCTCGACGGCGCGATCGCCTGGATGCGCTTCAGCGGGCTCGCTCAGGTCCTTCAGTCCCACTTCGTGACGGCGAAGTCTTTCGAGGTGGGCGGCGACCGTGGCGGGATCATTAGCTACTGGCGCCGACTGGCCGACAATCGGGGCATTGGCTGGCAGTTCCAGGAGAACCAACTCCGATTTCCAGATCACGGTCGAGGATCCGGAGCTCCAGGGGGCGGCCAGGCGGGCCGCGCGTGAGGCGATCGTCGAGGCCAAGCATGTCGACTTATTCGACTATGCCGATATCGCAGCGATCCTCGGGTCCGAGCTGAAGACGAAGAACTACGCACCGGGCGGGTGGCTTGGATTCAACCCCAACTTCGTCTACCGGCACCGGCCCGTGAAGCGCAGCGTCTCCACCGCCAAACTCGCCGCGGCTCTCGCCGCGATGACGAAGCGAGTCGACGACTACGCCGACAAGGTCGGCTACGACACCGTCTGAAGAATGTCAGAACCGACTACCAACGTTGCTCCTGAATCTGCTGGCCATCCGAACACCGAGGACGTCCTGGCTTACCCCGGCACGGTCACGGCGCTGCCCTAGCCCGAAGTTCCCCCTGCGCAACGTGTCCGGAGGGTTCCAACATGCCTGTGAGCAGCGGACTCGCGCCCGCCACAATACAGAATGTAGTCATGTAAAGTTACCGTCCTGGCTGATAGATGACCAGATTTCTGCTATCATGTGCACATGTACGTGGCCAGGGTCCCGAACCGGGGATCACCGCCCGCCGTCCTGCTGCGGGAAAGCTACCGCGAGGCCGGGAAGGTCAAGAACCGCACCCTGGCCAACCTGTCGGCCTGGCCCGAGGCTAAGGTCGACGCGCTGACCCGGGTCCTGAAAGGCCAGCCGCCGCCCGCCGCGGACCTGGACCAGGCGTTCGAGATCACCCGCAGCCTGCCGCACGGCCACGTCGCCGCCGTCCTGGGCACGGCGCGGCAGCTGGGCCTGGACGAGCTGATCGACCCGGCGCCGTCCCGGCACCGGGACCTGGTGATGGCGATGGCGGCCGCGCAGGTGATCGCGCCCGGCTCCAAGCTGGCCATCGCCCGCGGCCTGCGGGACGCCACCGCCGCCAGCTCCCTCGGCGAGGTCCTCGGCCTGGGTTCGTGCGATGAGGATGACCTGTACGAGGCGATGGACTGGCTGCATGCCCGGCAGGAGCGGATCGAGGACGCGCTGGCGGCCCGGCACCTGGCCGGCGGCACCCTGGTCCTGTACGACGTGTCCTGCGCCGCGTTCGAGGGCCGGACCTGCCCGCTGGGCGCCATCGGGCACCCCGAAGACGGGGTCCGGGGCCGCCTGCAGATCGTCTACGGGCTGCTGACCTCCGCCGAGGGCATCCCGGTCGCGATCGAGGTGTTCGCCGGGAACACCGGCGACCCCACCACCGTGGCCAGCCAGGTGACCAAGGTCACGGACCGGTTCGGGATCACCAAGGTGGTACTCACCGGGGACCGGGGGATGCTGACCGCCGCGCGGCTGCGCGAGGACGTCCGGCCTCGAGGGCCTGGACTGGATCACCGCGCTGCGCGCCCCGCAGGTCAAGAAGCTGGCCCGGGACGGCGACCTGCAGCTCTCGCTGTCCGGTGTCCAGGACCTGGCCGAGATCACCTCCCCGGACTTCCCCGGCGAGCGGCTGGTGGCCTGCATGAACCCGTTCCTGGAAGCCGACCGGGCCCGCACGCGCGAAAGCCTGCTCACAGCCACCGAATCCGACCTGGAGAAAATCGCGGCCGCCTGCACGCGGGCCCGGCGGCCGCTGCGCGGCAAGGACGCGATCGCGGTGCGCGTGGACAGGGTCCTGAAACGGCGCAAGGTCGGCAAGCACTTCACCACCGACATCGGCGAGGACCGGTTTAGCTACGCCCGCAACCAGGACTCCATCACCGCCGAAGCCGCCCTGGACGGGATCTACGTGCTGCGCACCAGCGTCCAGCCCGGCGACCTGGAACCCGGCGGGGTCGTCTCCTCCTACAAGGCCCTGGCCCAGGTCGAGCGGGCCTTCCGCGCGTTCAGTACCGACCTGGACATCCGCCCGATCCGGCACCGCACCGAAGACCGGGTCCGCGCCCACGTGTTCTTGCGGATGATCTCCTACTACATCACCTGGCACATGCAGGCCCGGCTCGCACCCCTGCTGTTCACCGACGACGACAAGCCCGCCGCCCACGCTGCCCGGCAAAGCCCGGTCGCCCCCGCCGCCCGCTCCCCGCGAGCCCTGGCCAAGGCGGCCACCAAGTGCACCGGTGACGACCTGCCGGTGCACAGCTTCGCCAGCCTGCTCACCGACCTGGCCACCATCTGCCTGAACACCATCACACCCGCCGACCCGGCCCTGCCCGGCTTCCGGCTCGTCACCACCCCGACCACGGTCCAGCGCCACGCCTTCGACCTGCTCGGCGTCAGCCACCGCCTCGGGGTCGCGTAGTCAGCAGCCCGGCCCGGACCTCACGAAAGCCCAGGTGAACGGCCTAGCGCGCGGATCGCTGGGGGGAACTTCGGCCTAGAACATAAACTCACCAAACTCCGCGCCGCCACCGAAGCGGAAGTACTCAGTACCCGCGCCAGCGCGGCCGCCGACATCCAGCAGGCTCGCGAGGCCGCAGCCGTCACCCGAGCCGAGCACGCCCAGGCCGCCGCGGTGGACGAGACGGCCCGCATTCGTGCCGTACGGCCAGCGACACGAACGCAACCGCCGGGACGGCCGAGGCGCTCACTGGCCCGTCCCGGCTGCGCCCGTCCCGGCCGCATCCGGCTGGGACGGGCGCACGAGCGGCCTGAGCCGCCACCACAGCACGAACAGCCCCCCGACGATGAGCATCCCGATACCCATCCACAGGTTGATATTGATGTTGCTGGCCTTGACCAGGTTCTTATGGGAGGTGAAGAACCCGGCCACGGTGAGCATGATCCCGTACACGACGAACAGCCCGCCGATCAGCGAACGGATGTCGAAGAGCCTAGCGGCGGCCGACTTCGGGGCGTCGGCGGACGGGTCGCCCGCCGACGGGACGCCGGCGGACGGGGCGGAAGCCTCGGACATGACGCGCTCCTTCTAGGCGAAGATGATGGACAGCACCAGGACGATGAGCAGGGCGACTGCGCCCAGCAGCTTGGGCGACGCCCACCAGGCCGGCTTGGGCACGCTCGCCGGGTCGGGCGCGTCCGGGTTGGGTACGCCCCAGACCAGGCCGCCGAGCTCGGATACCGGCTTCGGCCTGGTCACCATGCTGACGACCACCGTGACCACGAGGTCAGCGACGAAGGCCGTGATGGCTCCGTAGAAGTTCAGCATCTGCGCGTTGATCGTGGCGTGGGTCGGGTCAAGCACCTGGTTCGGATAGAAGTAGGCGATGTGGTACCCGGCGAAATGCATGACGGTGGCGCCGAGCGCCCCGGCGGCCAGTCCGCTGATCCCGGCCCACGGCGTGGTCCGCTTCCAGAACATGGCCACGATGAACGTGGCGAAGAGCGGCGCGTTGAAGAAGCCGAACAGCAACTGGATGTAGTTCATGATGTTGCTGTAGCCGGACGCGATGAACGCCGTGCCTATCCCGATCAGGATGCCGGCCACGGTGACCACCCGGCCGACATTGAGGTAGTACCGGTCCCGCCGGCCCTTCCTGATGTAGGTCTGCCAGATGTCGTAGGTGAAGACGGTGTTGAACGAGCTGACGTTCGCCGCCATGCCCGCCATGAACGCGGCCAGCAGGCCGGCCAGCGCCACGCCGAGCGCGCCGTTGGGCAGGAACTTGCCCATCAGCAGCGGGATGGCATCGTTGTAGGAGGCTCCCTTGGGCGTGCCGAGGTGCGGGATGACCGCCACCGCGATAAGACCCGGGATGATGGTCAGGGCCGGAATGAAGATCTTCGGGTACGCCCCGATCAGCGGCGTCCGCTGGGCCGCGGACAGGTCCTTGGCCGACAGGGCGCGCTGAACCTCGGCGAAGTTCGTGGTCCAGTAGCCGAACGACAAGACGAAGCCCAGCCCCATGACGATGCCGATCCAGTCGCCCAGCGGGTTCGTCCAGTGCCCGACCCCGACGCCCCCCCAGGTCGAGAAGGCGTGGGCGCCCAGGGAGGTGTGACCGATCTTGGTTTTCAGGCCGCCGTAGCCGCCGACGCTTTTCAGTCCGATGATCACCAGCGGGACCAGCCCCGCAATGATCACGAAGAACTGCAAGACCTCGTTGTAGATCGCACCGGACAGGCCGCCGAGCGTGATGTAAGCCAGCACGAACAGCGCCGAGATGGCGATCGACAGCCAGATCGGCCAGCCGATCAGCGCGTTGATGACCAGCGCCAGGGCGTACAGGTTCACCCCGGCGGTCAACACCGCGGCCGCGGCGAACGAAATGGCGTTGAACAGGTGGGTGGCCGGGTTGAAGCGCCGGAGCAGGAACTCCGGCACAGTGCGGACTCCTGACCCGTAGTAGAACGGCATCATGACGACGCCGAGGAACACCATCGCCGGGACCGCGCCGATCCAGTAGAAATGCACGGTCGGCAAGCCGTACTGAGCGCCGTTCGCGGCCATGCCCAGGATCTCGATGGCCCCGAGGTTGGCGGAGATGAAGGCCAGGCCGGTAATCCAGGCGGGCAGCGACCGGCCGGACAGCAGGAAGTCCTCGCTCGTGGCGACGGCCCGCCGGGCCACCACCCCGATCGTGATGACCAGGACGAAATAGATCGCCAGGATGATGTAGTCGAACACGTCGACATGAAGCCTGAGCAAGCCCATCACCTCCGATGGAGCGGGTCAGCCCGGCCCGAGTCCTGTCCACGATCAGCGGACCAGATGCCGCGCACCTGCCAAATGTTTCAGCCCTGTTACCCGCTTTCGTTATGGATCATGTCTTCCGACACGGATAATGCCCTACTTGCCCCAGGGGGCAACCATCACGGCCCCAACGCAAAAGGCAATTTCTGCTTCGAGGCTACGCTGGGTTACCGGCGGCTGGAGCGCGGCCGGTGAGCGCCGCGGTGCCGGCCGGACCGCTGGAGCTGGCTCCGGGCGGCTTCCTGCCCGGGGAGGAGCGGCCCGCGGTCCTGGCGGGCGTCCTGGAGGGCGTGGAGCTGGGGGCGTGGGACCGGCGGGTCGCGCGGTGGCTGGCGGGGCTGGACACCTCGACGCTGCTGACGGTTGCCTCGTGGATCGAGCGGTCGCGGGCTGCGGAGCGGTCCCGGTGAGCGGGCTGACGGGGCAGGGTGCCGGCATCTGCCTGCTACTGGACGTTATCTGTAGTAGTTTCATGTCATGCCTGGGGACCGCCGTGCGGGTGCCGCCGAGTACGCGTCGCATGTCAACGCTGCCGCGGCCCTGCTGGAAGCCGGGATCCCGGCCGCGGAGGCGGCCCGGGTGCTGGCCGGGCGGCTGGGCTGCTCGCAGCGGCAGGCCCGGCGTTACGTCGCCCGTGCCGGGGAGTCGGGCCGGGTCGCGGTCCCGGGCGAGGGAACGGTGTTCACCGTCCGGCTCCCGGTGCGGCTGGCCGCCGCGGTCCGGGAGCACGCCCGGGCATCGGGCCGCACGATCTCCTCGGTCGCCGTCCAGGCGCTGGAGGAGTTCCTGTCCCGTGCCCACGGGGACCGTCCGGGCAGGTGAGGGAGCTGGCGGTGGAGACGGAGCACGTCTTCTCCCGCCATGCCGCCGCGGAAATGTCAGTGGCCTACGGCATCTTGGTGCCGCAGCGGCGGGCCAGGACGGCCGCCCCGGCGGCGGAAGGAGGAAGCAGTGACGGCAGCGGCGATCTACGCGCGGGTCTCCAGCGCCCGGCAGGCGAAAGACCAGACGACCGGCTCCCAGCTGTCCGCGCTCCGCGATCACGCCGCGACCAGCCGGCTTGACGTGCCCGAAGAGCGGGTCTTCGCCGACGAGGGCCACTCCGGGGCGACGCTGGTGCGGCCGGGCCTGGAGTCGCTGCGGGACCTGGCCGCCCAGGGCTGCCTGGACGTCGTCCTCGTCTACTCCCCGGACCGGCTGGCCCGCAAGTTCGCCTACCAGGCGCTGCTGATCGAGGAGCTGGCCCGCTGCGGAGTGCGGGTGGAGTTCGTGAAGGGGCCGCGCGGCGACAGCCCGGAGGACCAGCTGCTGGTCCAGTTCCAGGGCATGTTCGCCGAGTACGAGAAGGCCCAGCTGATGGAGCGCTACCGGCGCGGCAAGGCCTGGCGCGCGAAGACCGGCAGCGTCAACGTGCGCGGCGGCGCCCCATTCGGCTACCGCTACGTCCGCAAGACTCCCGGGTCCGGGGCCCGCTACGAGGTCATCCCGCACGAGGCCGCCCTGGTCGCGGAGATGTTCCGCCGCTACGCCGACGACGGCGCCGCCATCGCCGACCTCGGCCGCTGGCTCACCGCGCAGGGCGTCCGCACCCGCACCGGGAAGGACCGCTGGGACCGCAGCGTGATCTGGGGCATGCTCCGCAACCCCGCTTACGCCGGCACCGCGGTCTTCGGCAAGACCCAGGTCGTCCACGAGCCCGCCGGGCTCAACCGCACCGCCCGCGCGAGGAATGGACCGGGATCCCGGTCCCGGCCCTGGTCGACGAGGAGACGTTCGACCGGGTGCAGCAGCGGCTGGAAGACAACAAGCGGTTCGCCGCCCGCAACACCAAGGTCCCCTCCCTGCTGCAGGGCCTGGCCGCCTGCGCGTCCTGCGGCTACGGCTACGGCTACTACCGCACCTCTGCCACCACGACCTCCGGGAAGAAAATCTACTACTACCGCTGCCTCGGCTCCGGCGACTACCGCTACCAGGGCGGACGCGTCTGCGGCAACAAGCCTGTCCGCGCCGACTACGTCGACCAGGTCGTCTGGAACCACGTCGCCGCCCTGCTCGCCGACCCCGCTCTCATCCGCGCCGAGATCGGCAAGAGACTCGAGCGAGCCCGGACCTCCGACCCGGTCACGCGCAAGCGCGGCCAGCTCGATCAGGCCCTGGCCAAGGCCGGCAAGTCGGTTGCCGCGATGGTCACCGCGTTCTCTGAGCAGCTCATCACCATCGACGAGCTCCGCGCCCGCAAGGCCGGCCTGAAAGACCAGATCGCCGCCCTCGACGCCCAGGCCGCCGACCGCGACGCCTCCCTCAGCCTCGCCGGCGACCTCGAGGGTTTCCCCGCCAGGCTCCGGCAGAACTCGGCCACCGCCACCACCGAGGACCGCCAGCGCGTCCTGCGCGCAGTCGTCCAGGACGTCCTCGTCGGCCCCGAGAAACTCACCATCCGCCACCGCATCCCGGTCCGGGAACCAGCCAGCGGTGGCGGCCACCACGACAAAACCGACACGGAGGGTGACATGCGCGAAAGTTCGCTGTTGCGTTGGGGGCGTGAGGATCACCCCCTGGGCCGCCCGCTACGACGGGGTCGTCGACACCGAGTCCACCCAGCGGCTGTTCTTAAGGCCGCCTCTTCGGGGCAGAGGTAAGCCGCGCTCGTGAAGCTGCGAGTATGACGCTTGCCGATTTGGCCGCGCTGGTGCCTCGTCGACCCCGCCGCCACCGTCCGGACAGCAGTCGGAGCGCTGCCAGACAGACCGGCCAATAACATTCGTTCCACGAACCGAGACACACTGAGGGCACTTAACCCTTCTGACCTGGGAGAGGTCTTCACGTTTGGCCCTGAGCTGGGCATACGCGGCCTGGCTGGAGTGCTGCCCACGGGTTAAGCGGGCGCTGCCCACGGTATCCGGAGGCGGATCTTTCGGTTCTGCGGGCGTAACGGCTCGGTGGTGCCGCCTTCGGCGGTGAGCTCCAGTGTGAGGTCCTGGAGCTCGGCGAGCAGGGCGCGGAGTTTCTTCGCGTTGTCGAACAGGGGCTGGTACTCGGCGAGCTCGGCGGGTGAGAGCCGGCGGGTGATGGTCTTTCCGGCGATCTTGCGGGTCCATTCGGCGTAGGGGCCGTGGAGCCGGGGCGGGTCTGCGTGGCAGCGGCAGCTCTGCTTGCCGCAGGCGTAGGAGCGGACTGTCAGGGTCCCGGGCAGGGCGAAGCCGGCCCGGGCGAGCTCGGCGGCGATCCTGTCGCGGGCTTCGCGCTGGGCTGGGCTGGGTTCCATGCGACACACCGTCTCAGAGCCGCAGGGTCTCCTGCTGTCCACAGTATAGTCCTGTGGACAATTCGCACCCGGGAGGGCTGATGACAGCAGACCATGAGGTGACCGCCTATACCGGGCAGTGGCGGCCGTCGTCGGTATCGGCGGAGGGGGCGGCGTTCGCGCGGGACGTGATCAGCAGGACCGCGCCGCGGGAGCGGGAGCGGGCCAAGAACCTGCTATGGGCCGCGGGCAGGCTTGCCGATTACGGAATCGGGCTGGGACTGGAAGCGGTGCCTGAAGTGCTGCTGCACCCCTCGGCAGCGGAGCGGTTCACCCGGTGCGCGCCCGGCTTGTCCCGCGTCGCGCGGCGGACGCTGCGGACGAACTTGCGGTTCATCGGCCGCCGGGTCGTGCCGCAGCTGTATCCCGCGGACCTGCCGCTGCCCCGGGAGCGGTCCAAGGCACCGTATACCGCAGCGGAGATCAGCGGGTTCCTGGCGCTGGCGGACGCGCAGCCCGCGGCCGGGCGGCGGATCCGCGCAGCGGCCCTGGTCTGCCTCGGGGCCGGCGCCGGGCTGATCCGCGGGGACCTGCGCGACGTGCACGGAACCGACGTGGCATGCCGGTCCGGCGGGGTAGTGGTCACCGTCCGCGGCACACGGCCGCGTGACGTGCCGGTGCTGGCCCGCTACCACAGCCCGCTACTGACCGCGGCCCGGTTCGCCGGGGACGGCCTGGTCTTGTGCGGGACTGATCCCGGCCGCCGGAACCTGACCAGCCCGCTGGTGAACGCCCTGGATGGCGGGGGCGGCCTGCCCCGGCTGGACACCAGCCGGCTGCGGGCGACCTGGCTGCGGGACTGCGCGGAGCTGATCGGCCTGGCCACGTTCATGCACGCCGCCGGGATCACCTGCTCCCAGCGCCTCGGTGACCTGATCGCCGGCCTGGAACCCGCAGCCCAAGAACAGGCGGTGGTCCTGCTCGGCGCATCGCAGTGAGCAGCCCGGGCGGGCTCGCGGCGCTGGAGGAAGTCATCGGGTCCTCCAGCGCCGCCGCGGGGATCGAGGCCATGCTGCCCGCAGGGGTACGGCCCAGGCAGCTCAGCATCCGGGTCCTGCTGGCCGGCATATGCCTGACCCAGGCGGACGGGCGGCCCGCCCACCTGACCAGGGTGCATCAGGCGCTGACCAGCCTGCCCGGCGAGGACCAGCGGCGGCTCGGCATCGTGACGGACTGGAAAGGCGGCCCGTACCAGCTCACTTACCGGCAGGTCGAGCGGACCTTCGCCCTAGTCGCGGCCGTGCTAGCCAAGGACGAGCCCGACGGGCTGCCATCGGCGGAGCTGCAGGCAACCTACGATGACCTGCTCGAGGCCAGCATCCCCGCCGGGCACAAGGCCGCCAGCACGGCACTGGCCGTGGACTGGACCGACATGGAAACCTTCTCCCGGCCCCCGCCGAAGGGAACCAGCGATTGCGCTGACCCCGAGGCATCCTGGGGGCACCGCAAAGACAACCGGCTGCACCGCGATGACGAGCTGTTCTTCGGCTACTACTTCTCCGCGGGCATCATGATGCCCGGCGAGCACGGCCCGCCCGTTCCCGAGTACGCGCGCCGCATTACCCTCTCATCATGCCGGCAGGACCCCGTCCCCGCGTTCGTCCCCGTCCTGACCGCGCTGCATGCCGCGGGTATCCCGCTCGGCGACATCCTCACCGACTCCGGCTACGCCTACCGCATCCCCGCGACCTGGGCAATCCCGCTGCGCGCCGCCGGCGCCAGCCTCGTCCAGGACCTGCACCCCAACGACCGCGGCCCGCACGGTACCCATCACGGCGCGGTCATCTCCAACGGCAACCTGTACGGCCCCCAGGCACCCCGCGCCCTGCTCCAGCTCGGGCCGCTAGCCCGCGACGTCACCCGCGAGCAGGTGTCCGCGCACGACACCCGGACCGCGGAACTGGCCCGTTACAAGCTCGGCAAGATCACCGCCGAGGACCCCGACGGGTACCACCGTGTCATGTGCCCCGCGGTCATGGGCAAGATCCGCTGCCCGCTCCGCCCCCCGTCCATGACCCTGGACCGGGACCGGCCCGAGATCCTCGCCCCGCCCGCCGGCCCGTCGGCCTGCTGCACCCAGCAGACCCTCACCGTCCCCCCGGACGTCCTGGCCAAGACCGCGCAGAAACACGACTACCCCTCCGCCGCGCACCGCCGCTCCTATAACCGGCGTACCGGCGCCGAACGCGGCTTCGCCACCTGCAAAGACCCCGCCACCAACGACACCACCCGCGGCTGGTGCCGCATCATGGGCCTGGCACCCCGCATGCTGTTCACCACCTGCACGGCCATCACCCGCAACCAGCGCATCACCACAGCCTGGGACAGGCGCCAGGAAGACAACGTCCGCCGCGCCGCCACCGGCCTCCCCCCGCGGACCCGCCGCCGGCGCCGCAAACCCCTCGCCAGCCCCGTCGCAGCACCGCCGTAACCCTCACCCGGCACCCCTCACCACCACGAACACGCCCGCCCGGCAGCACGAGCATGCCCGGGAACAAGCACCGGGGACACATAGCAACCAGCCACCCACGCAACGCACCGGGCAGCGCAAGCACGCCAGGAATATCAGACCCAGATGCGAAGATCACCCAAGGCCCAAACGTGATGCTGTGATCTTCCGGTTCATTTCGGACTGGAAGAGACGGCAGGGTATGGCGTTCCGGGAGGTTCTGGTGACACAGGTGAGAGAGGTCCTTCGGGCCTGGCTGGCCGGGGCGGGTAAGCGCCCGGCGGCCAGGCGGGCGGGGGTGGACGTGAAGACCGCGGCGCGGTATATCGCGGCGGCGCGGGAGGCGGGCCTGGCCCGTGACAGGGATGAGTCGCAGCTGACTGATGAGCTGCTCGGGCAGGTGGTGGCGGCGGTCCGGCCGGCCCGCCCGGCGGGCACGGCGCCTCGTGGGAGGCGCTGGTGCCGGTGCGGGCCGAGATCACCGGGTGGGTGAAAGACGGCCTGACGCTGGTGAAGATCGGGGAGCTGGTGGAGCGCCGCGGGATCGCGGTGCCGTACCGGACGCTGGCCCGGTTCGCCGCGGCCGAGTGCGGTTACTCCTCGTCCGGGCGGCAGGTGACGGTCCCGGTGGCCGACGGGAAACCCGGCGAAGAGGTGCAGATCGACTTCGGCTACC
This sequence comes from uncultured Actinomycetes bacterium, assembly GCA_963808315.1. GTDB lineage: Bacteria > Actinomycetota > Actinomycetes > Streptosporangiales > Streptosporangiaceae > Palsa-504. Next base: position 111,872 of record CAWEFK010000005.1, read on the forward strand.
TGGGCATGATCGGCGACGGGGACCGGCGGCGGAAGCTGCACGCGCTGGTGTTCACCGCGGTGCTGTCCCGGTACTGCTTCGTGTTCTTGACGTTCTCGCAGACCACGGCCGCGGTGATCGCGGGCTGCGAAGCGGCCTGGACTTTTTGGGGGCACCTTCAAGGTGCTCATCGTGGACAACCTCAAGCCGGTGGTGGATAAGGCGGACCGGCTGGAGCCGCGGTGGAACCGGGAGTGGCTGGAGTACGCGCAGGCCCGCGGCCTGGTCGTGGACCCGGCCAGGGTCCGCTCCCCGCAGGATAAGGGGCGGGTCGAAAACGGGGTGAAGTTTGTCCAGGTCAGCTTCTTCGCTGGGGAGCAGTTCGCCGGGATCGCCGATGCGCAGCGCCGGGCGGAGGACTGGTGCCGGGTGCGGGCCGGGATGCGGGTGCACGGCACCACCCAGCGCGGCCGCGGAGGTGTTCGCGGAGCTGGAGGCGCCGGCGCTGCTGCCCGCGCCGGAGCAGCCGTACCGGGTCTGGTGGAGCGAGGCCAAGGTGCAGCGCGATTTCCATGTCCGGGCGCAGAACGCGTTCTACTCGGTGCCTGCGCCTGATCGGGCAGCAGGTCACGGTGCGGGCGGACGGGACGCTGGTGAAGATCTGCCACCGCGGCCAGGTGATCCGCACCCATGCACAGCAGCCCGCGGGCGGCCGGGCATCGGACCCGTCGGATTTCCCGCCGGACACCGATATCTACGCCGCCGCGATGCGGGCAAGCTGGCGAGGATGGCCGCCGCCAGGGGCGAGGCGATCGGGATCTACGCGGCCGGGTCCTGGATATCCCGCTGCCGTGGACAAGATGCGCGCGGTCTACGCGCTGATCGGCTTGTGCCGCACCTACGGCAGCGACCCGGTCGAGCAGGCCTGCGCGGCCGCGCTGGAACTCGACGTGATCAGCGTCGCCAAGATCAAGTCGATCGTGGAGAAAGGCACCGGGAAGCAGGCCGCGCAGGCCGCCGCGCGCAGCCGCCAGGCCGGCGACGCCGCGGCCCGGGTCACCGCGGCCCGGTTCGCCGCGACCCCCGCGAGTTCGCCACCGCGACCGGGGTGCGCATGCAGGTCCTGCCCGGCGGACCGGACACCAACGGCGCTCAGGATTCCGATGATCTGGGGGTTGTGGCGGCATTGGGGATGCCGATGGGGGTTTGCGGCTGAGCCGGCTGGGGGTGTCTTGGTGGGCGGCGGCACCTGGCCGATGACGATGCTGTAGCGGATCCGCGTCACTGGTGTTGCGGGTAGGGCACGGGTGGGTGCGCGCCTGCAAGGTGAGCGAGTCGGATGAGGCGCGGCCCTCCCCGTGATCTTTTTGGCGAAGCTCTGGGAGGGCCGCTGGGTTGACGCTTGGAGGCGTCGTGCTCACGGTAAACGGTGACCGGGGTGTAGTCGAACGGCAGCTGGCAGGGGGGGAGCTGGAGTGCCCGTCGTGCGGCGGTGTGCTGAGCGGGTGGGGGCACGCGCGGCAGCGGGTGGTGCGGATGCTGGCCGGGCCGGATGAGGTGCTGGTACCGCGCAGGTCACGGTGCTGTCAGGGGTGCGGGGGCACGCACGTGCTGCTGCCGGCGCAGTTCTTGTCGCGGCGGGCGGATGCGGGCGCGGTGATCGGCGCGGCGCTGGAGGCGGCTGCCGCCGGGGCGGGGCACCGCAAGGTCGCGGCGGGGCTGGGCCGCCCGGCACCGACGGTGCGGGGGTGGCTGCGCCGGTTCGCGGGCCGGGCGGAGCAGGTGCGGGTGTTCTTCGCTGTGCTGCTGGCCAGGACCAGCCCGGACCCGGTGATGCCGGCCGGGGCGGCCGGGCCGGTGGCTGCTGCGGTGTCGGCGGTCGCGGGCGCGGCGGCTGCGGTGGCGCAGCGCTGGCCCGCGGTCGGTGCGGTGCCGGTGTGGGCGGCGGCCTCAGCGGCCAGCGGCGGGCTGCTGCTCGCGCCGGGCTGGCCGCCTGCCGGGTGCAACACGAGCTGACCCGTTACGCGCTGCCGGGCGGGCGCGCGATGGTGTCCCGGTCATCACCGGTGTGACCGAGGAGGTGCCCGATGGGCATGAGCAAGGCCGAAGAAGAAGAACAGGTACGGCTGGAACGGGCCCGGGCAGTGGGGCTGTTCCGGTACATGCTGATCAGGGAGGCCGCTGATCCCGCGCTGTCCACGCGGCAGCGGGGCAAGCTGGTGCGGGAGATCGCCGCGCGTGAGCACACCGACCCGTCGGGACGGCCGGTGCGGCTGACCCGGTGGACGCTGGATGTGTGGATCCGCAGGTGGCGCCAGGACGGGTTCGACGCTCTGGTCCCGTCGCCGCGCCAGTGTGCGCCGCGGACCCCGCCGGAGGTGATGGAGCTGGCGGTGGCGCTGAAGAAGGAGAACCCGGCGCGGACCGCGGCCCAGGTGCAGCGGATCCTGAAAGCGCAGTCCGGGTGGGCGCCGGATGAGACGACGATCCGGCGGATGTTCACCCGGACCGGGCTGACCGCGCTGACCCCGGCCGTGCCGGCGTTCGGGCGGTGGGAGGCGTCGCGGCCCAATGAGATCTGGACCGGGGATGCGATGCACGCGATCCGGCTGGGTGGCCGCAAGACCTACCTGTTCGCGTTCATCGACGATCATTCCCGCGCGGTGATGGCCGCCCGGTTCGGGTTCGCCGAGGACACCATCCGGCTGGCCGCCGCGCTGCGCCCCGCCCTGGGATCGAGGGGGATCCCGGCGCACGCCTACGTCGATAACGGCAGCGCTTTCGTAGACGCGTGGCTGCTGCGCGCTTGCGCCAAGCTGGGCATCAAGCTGATCCACAGTCAGCCCAGAAGGCCGGAAGGGAAGGGAAAAATAGAAAGATTTTTCAGGACTGTGCGGGATCAGTTCCTGGTCGAGCTTACCGAGGAGCGCGCCGCCCGGATCGCGGACCTGGCCGAGCTGAACAAGCTGTTCACCGCCTGGATCGAGACGGTCTACCACGTCCGGGTGCATTCGGAGACCGGGCAGCCGCCGCTGGCCCGGTGGGAAGCCGGGCGGCCTGTTCCCGCGTCCGGCAGACGGGGACCTGGCTGAGGCGTTCCGCTGGTCCGAACGGCGGACCGTGACCAAGACCGCGACCGTGTCCTTGCACGGCAACGTGTACCAGGTGGATCCGGCGCTGGCCCGCCGGCGTGTCGAGCTGGTCTTCGACCCGTTTGACCTGACCGTCCTGTTCGTGCGGTGCGACGGCAAGGACGCCGGGACCGCGACCCCGCATCACATCACCCGGCACTCCCACCCCAGGGCCCGCCCGGAAGACCCCGGCAGCGGTGACGACGCCCCCCGCGCCACCGGCGTGGACTACATCGCCCTGCTCGGCGAGCAGCACGACCGGCAAAGGGAACGCGCGGTCAACTACTACGCCCTCATGCCCGGCGCGGGCAGCCACGACGCCCCGCCCGGCTCCGGGGCGCAGGGCCAGGGGCAGGACGGGCGGGATGCAGGCGAGGAGGACGGCCGTGGATGACTTCCGGCAGGTCATCGACCTGGACCACGCCACCAGCGACGACACGGTGCGCCTGGCCCGCACCGCCGCCGAGGCAGTCCGCGGCCTGAACCACCTCACCCGCCATGACGCCGGCCTGGCCCAGCCATCAGCCGCCTACGACATCACCGGCGCCCTGGCCCTGACCGCCTCCCGCCTGGGACAGCTGCTCACCCAGATCGAACGGTGGCTAGATCACGCCCTGGCCGCCGGGCGGCTCGGCCACGACCTCGGCGAAGACCCCGCCGCGGCCATCGACGCCGCCGCGATCTTCCTCGGCGACGCCCGCACCAGCGCCGCCGCCCTGGCCGGCGACCTGGACGCCGCCCAGCAGCAGCTCGCCCTCATCAACGGCAACCCCCGCCCCCGCGACCGCAAGGACCAGCCATGATCGACAAGCTCCAGGCCCACTACGGGTTCACCCGCATGCCCTTCGGCCGCGACCTGGCCCCCGGCATGCTGCACCGCCACGCCGCCCACAACGAAGCCTGCGCCCGGATCACCTGGTGCATCGCCGAACGGGCCATCGGGGTGATCACCGGTGAAGTCGGGGCGGGCAAGACTGTCTCAGTGCGCACCGTCCTGGCCGGCCTGGACGCCTCCCGGCACACCATCATTTACCTGCCTAACCCGATGATCGGCACACGGGGGCTGCACGAGATGATCGTCGCGACCTTCGGCGGCCAGCCCGACCGCAGCTACTCCCGGCTCACCGCCCAGGCCAGCGCGATCCTCGCCGCCGAACGCGACGAGCGCGGCAAGACCCCCGTCCTGGTCATCGACGAGGCTCACCTGCTGCGATATGAGCAGCTTGAGACGATAAGGATGCTGACCAACCACAACCTCGATGCCGACTCCCCGCTCGCCTGCCTGCTCATCGGCCAGCCCACCCTGCGGCGCACCATGAAACTCGCCGTGCTCGCAGCCCTGGAGCAGCGCACCGCCCTTCGTTACGCGATGCCGCCGATGACCAGCCAGGAAACCAGCAGCTACATCATCCACCACCTCAAGCTCGCCGGCCGGTCAGACCCCCTGTTCAGCGATGATGCGGCCTCTTTGGTCCACACCACCTCCCGCGGCTACCCCCGCGCGGTCAACAACCTGGCCATCCAGGCGCTCGTCGCCACCTACGCCGCCGGCAAAGCCATCGTCGACGAGCAAGCCGCCCGCGCCGCCATCACCGAAGTCACCGACACCTGACCGGCACCTCACCCACAACCACCGGCACCACCACCACCAAAGCCCCGCAGTCACCCCGGCTGCGGGGCTTTCCCGCATCCCCACATCGGCATCGTGAACGCCGCCTTCGTGGTGGTCTTCAGCGCCGGGCAACACCCAGACCGCAGCGGCGGCGCAGGCAGACGGCACGCCGGGCAGGTGCCGGTACCCCGGATGCGCCAGCCCGGCCCGGGGCAAGGACCCGGCCGTGCCGGGTCCGCGGCCCGGCTACTGCGAGCAGGAAGTCCACGAAGACCGCGGCGACGGCACGCCGGCGCTGGTCCGGCACACCGCGATGACCGCGTTCCGGCGCCGCGGCCAGCTCACCGGGGAGCCGGGCGGCGACCGGCCGGTCACCGCGGCCCTCAGCCGGGCCGCGGTCATCCGCGACGACGCCATCGCCGCGATGGGCTGGTTGGGCACCCAGCTGGGCGCCGCGCTGGACCAGCTCGCCGTCCTCGGCGCCCAGCTCGCCGCAGCCGGCGACTCCGAGGCCGCCGAAGCCCAAGCCGAGGCGGTCCGCGCCCAGAGCGCCGCCCAGGTCGAGCAGGCCCGCGCCGAGACCGCCGGCCAGGCCCTCGCCCGGCATGCCGCCGAGCTGGACGCCGCCGAGGCCCGCACCGCAGCCGCCCAGGCCATCACCGCGATGGAAACCGAGGCCACCGCACGCCAGCACGCCGAACAGCGGGCCCGCGCCGCCGATCATGCCCTGCACGACGAGCAACGGGCCGCCGCGGCACGGATCGCCGAAACCGGACAGGCCGCCGCCGCTGCCCGCGCCGAGCGTGACGCCGCCGCAGCCGCCGCCGGGCAAGCCCGCGCCGATGCTGCCCGCGCCCGCGAGCAGGACCAGCAGCGGCACGCCGCCGAGCTCGCCGCCGCCGCCGCGCAGCTCGCCGCCGCGACCGGCACCATCACCACGCTGCGCCAGCAGCTCACCCGCACCGAGACCGCCCTGGACCGCGAGCGCGCCGAACAGCACAAGACCGTCACCCTGCTGCACGACCTCCTCACCAGCAGGCCAGCCGCGCCCGCCGGCAACGGCGGACCCCAGCAGCCGCACGCCGGCGGCAGCACCGGGCACCAGCCCGCCGAACCGGCCGGAAACGGCACCAGCCGCCGCCAGCCGCGGTGACCCCGCCGCCCGGCGGCCCGGGCACCCCCGCCCGGGCCGCCGGGCGCCCGGCATCCCCAGCACACCCGCGATCAGCGATGAAAGGACACCCGATGACCCTGGCCGACCCGGTCAGCCCCGACCTCAAACGGCACCTGCGCACCCTCAAGCTCGGCCAGCTCCTGGCCACCCTCCCCGACCGGCTCACCCTCGCCCGCCAGCAGAAACTCCCGCACGCCGACTTCCTGGAGCTGCTGCTCTGCGACGAAGTTACCCGCCGCGAGAACGGCTCCGCGGCCCGCCGCGCCCGCGCCGCCGGGCTCGACCCCGGCATGCGCATCGACACCTGGGATCCCGCCGCCGCCGTCCGCTACGACCAGCAGCTATGGAACGAGCTGGTCAGCCTGCGGTTCACCGAAGCCGCCCACGGGGCCCTGATCCTGGGTCCCGTCGGGGTCGGCAAGACCCACCTGGCCACCGCGCTGGGCCACATCGCCGTCCGCCGCCGCCTCACCGTCCACATGGCCCGCGCCGGCCACCTGTTCAAACGGCTCAAAGCCGCCCGGCTGGACAACAGCACCGAAGCCGAGCACCGCCGCCTCGCCGCCGTCAACGTGCTGATCATCGACGATTTCGCCCTCACCCCGCTGGACGAGACCGCCACCACCGACTTCTACGAACTGACCGTCGCCCGGCACCGCAAGAACGCCACCATCGTCACCTCAAACAGGACCCCGGAGGAATGGCTCGGCCTCATGCACGACCAGCTCCTAGCCCAGTCCGCCGTCGACCGGCTCACCTCCACCTGCCACGAGCTCATCATCGAAGGCGACTCCTACCGCAAACGCCAGCGCCCCAGCCGCCCCCCGGCTTGACCGATCCCGCCGCACACCCCAAAATGACACAGCAGCCGCAAGGGTGGTCCCTAGGTCGTGGCAACACCCTGGTCCCATGGTCCTGGCAAATGACAAAGCCTCCACTGAAACGTGAAGACCTTTGGGAGCCGGTGAGCGGATTCGAACCGCTGACCTGCCGTTTACAAGAAGCCTGGCCCGCCGCTCCGGACGCTCTACCTGCACAGGTACCACGGAGCCTTGCCGCCTATGGCGCTTATTGCACCGCTTGCACAGGTGGGTCGGTCCACGAACCGGTCCACGGCTCACTGCGGCCATCACCCATGCCGATCACATAACGTCACCGTCGTCATGCCGAGCATTCCCGGGCTGGCAAGGTCAGGGAGCCGTTCCATGGCTTATCCATCGACTGCGACTAGCCACCGTGATGTCGCCGCCCCCGTAACTGAGCCTGGGCCATAAACAGCTAGCCGCCTACCAGGCTAGCCCGGCTTCATCGATCTACACTTAGGCCTGAAGTGCCGAACTGAGGGAGCACCGTGAGCGCCGAAGCATCCGAACTGGTCAGCATTCCCCGTGCCGAACTGGATGCGCTGAAGGCTGAGCTGAGGCGACTGCGCCGGGAGGCCGGGCGAACTGTCGCCCTGGCGCGCATTCAGTCCGACCCCGGCCCGGGCGATGAAGCAGCCGTTTTCACCCGCGAGGATCTCGCTGAGGCATGGGGAATACGTGAGTGATCGCCTCGTCCGCTTCCCAGGCTCGTCCTGGCAGCAGATCGAGGCCTTGCCGCAGCCGCTGCGGTGGACGGTGCACGGCACGATCTTTCATCTGCTGGACGAGCCGGTCCCGTCCCTCGCGGACCCTTTCCCCCAGGACGATCCCCTGCCCGGCGCCTACGAGCTACACCTGCCCGCCGACAACGTGACCATCTGGTACACCGTCAGCGAGCATCAAGGCCAGGAATTCATCAGCGTGCAGCACGTGAGCCTCGACACGTGACACCAGCGGCCGGATCGGCCATCAGATCAAAGCCCGCTCGACCCGGACTCGAGGTCCCGTCACATCTTCGGCCTACTAGGCAGAGATTCCAGACGTATATTCAATAATGATAAGTGGGGCGGGTGGGGCTCGAACCCACGACCGGCGGATTATGAGAACTACGACCCCGTGCATCGTACGCACTAGCTGCACGGATACCAGCGAGCCGTGTCACAGGAGCGCTCGGCCTACGTCCGCGCGAGCGAATAGCCAGACTCCGCCCCGAGGCGTGGCACGGTTTATTCTGTTGCTGGACGTGAGAGGAGGCGGGCCGGGTTGACTGCTGAGTACCCGCAGGGTGACGAGCCGTTGATTCCTATGCCCGCGCTGTCGCTCCCCGCTCTGCGCCAGGCGGTCGCCACGGTCGCGCCGTCCCGGCTGCCGGAGTTCTTCCAGGAAATCCAGGACGCCTTCACCCAGGCTGGCGAGGAAGACAGCGTCTTCCCCATCCGCCACTTCTACCAGCGCTGGGGCGCCGCCATCGCCATCGAGCGGCGGCCCTCGGTTGCCGCCCGGCTCCATGCCGCCGAACGAGCCCTCGCCGACCCCGACCCCGCTGTCCGGGATCAGGCAATCCGGGAAGCCGCCGAGATCGTCCAGGCAGCGTACCGCGAGGTCGTAGGTGGCTGACTGGCACTGGGAGCCCGTCACCGATGACCTGCTCGACGGGCTGCCACCTGCCGCTCTGGCAGCGGTCCGTCAGGTAGCCGAGGAACTGACCGTCCGCGAATCGATGATCTTCCTCGACGGGCGCGAGTTCACAGGCGAGCCGCCAGGGCTGCGCACCGTCTAGCGAGGCCAACTAATGCTCGTCTACCTGACCGACGTCCGAGGCGAACGCGTGGTCATCATCCAGGTGAACTGGATTAGCTAACCCAAGCAATCGAAGCGCGACTTGGGCATCTCGCCCGTGAAAAGCTCCAGCTCAGGCGTTTCGTCTGCGACGATCCCAGCTGCGGCATCGAGCACTAGATGCAACGCGATTTCTCCGGCCATGTTGTGCGGGTCTGGCTCCTGGGCCGCCCCAAGTATGGGACCGCGACGGGACGGAGGCCGCTCCGTCGGCGCGGCGTCGCAACTTTTATACTCGCGCCACCCCGTGGAGAACGGGCACGCTTGCTGCCAGCCGATAACCGGTCCGCGCATCGCAGCCATAGCCTCATGCCGATCACATAACGTCACCAGGCTGACTTGTTATTTACAAAAGTACGGCCTCGAGAATCGCGCGCGCCAGTTATACAAATTACTAGAGTCGTCGCACTGGCACTCGCTGCGCTGGGATTATCTGGCACGTCGTTCCACGCTGCAACCAAGCCAAGATCGTCTTTGTCCGCATCAGGGCGAGAAAGTTCAAGGTGCAGGCGACCGCTGTACGGCGGCCCCAAAGGGCAACAGCTGATGGCAATAGACTCAGGCGCGTGAAGCAAGCAATCTATGTTGCACCGTTCGGCGAGCTGGCCGACCCGAGGGACTTGGCCGAGCTCGCGGTTGCTGCGGAGGAGCGGGACTGGGACGGCTTCTTTGTCTGGGACCACATCGTGTATCGCGCGCCTGTGCGGGCCGTCGCCGATCCGTGGGTGGCACTCGCGGCGGTGGCGTGCGCCACGCGCAGCCTGCGGATAGGGCCGCTGATCACCCCGCTAGCACGGCGGCGCGTGCACAAGGTAGCCAGGGAGACCGTCACCCTGGATCTGCTGAGTTCGGGCCGTCTCACGCTCGGGGTTGGCCTCGGCGGGACGCGAAACGGCGAACTTGAACCGTTCGGGGAAGTCGTGGATCCAATCGAACGGGCTCGACTACTCGATCAAGGTCTCGATGATCTGGTCAGGTACTGGGCCGGGGAGTTCCAGCCAGTCCCGGTGCAGCAGCCGAGAATCCCCGTGTGGGTAGCCGCGGTCTGGCCGCACCGGCGGCCCCTACGACGGGCGCTGCGGTGGGAAGGCGTGTTCCCCATCGGCCTGCCAGGCCCGGAGGCGCTAGCCGAACTGACTGGCGAGATCCGCGAAGCACGCCGGGCAGATGATCCATTCGACGTGGTGGTGGACATCGCGCCGGGTGACGACACGGAACCATGGGCGCAGGCCGGTGCGACCTGGATCGTCACCGATTTCGGCATGCAACCTACCAAGGCCGAGGTGCGCGAGGTAATCGACGCGGGCCCGGGCGGACCGCCAAGGCGGCAACCCGTGGGTACTCCAGGAGGTCCGGTGGAACCTGGGAGGTAGGCCATGTGCGCCAGTCCCCGTGAACCTGAGCACGAGGCTCCGGAAGCCGCCCAGCGCGCCCTGGAAGAGGAAGAGGAGGCCCGCCTAGCATCGGCATCGCTAGCCGCAGGCGACCCGACTGGCTGGTTCGACCGCCTGTACGCCGCGGGTGCGTGCGGGCAGGTGCCGGTCCCGTGGAGACGCCGCCAGCCTCATCCGCTGCTGGCTCGCTGGGCCACCGAGCAGGAACTTTCGGGGGCTGCCCAGCGCGCGGTGGTGGTTGGTTGCGCCCTGGGCGCCGACGCCGAATACGTCGCCTCCGTCGGCTTCGACACCACCGGCTTCGACATCTCCGGCACAGCCATCCGGCTCGCCCGGCAGCGCTTCCCCGGTTCCACCGTCCGGTACGTAGTCGCTGACTTGCTCAGTTACCCGCAGGCCTGGCTGCGCGCCTACGACCTGGTCATCGAGATCATCACGGTCCAGGCGCTGCCCGACCCGCCCCGCGGCCAGGCCATCGCCAACGTCAGCCGCCTGGTCGGACCTGGTGGAACGCTGCTTGTCATCGCCGCCGTTCACCATGACGACACACCCGACACACCGCTCCCGCCCTGGCCACTGCGGCGAGCCGAGATCGAAGCGTTCGGCGCCGACGGACTGAGCCCGACCCGTATCGAGATTACGGCCATTCCCGGGCAGCCAGACGACCACCGCTGGCTCGCAGAATTCCGCCGCCCCACCCCAGGCCAGCCCATCAAAGTCGATTGATTGGCCATCGGTCAGGTACCTGGGACAGCAGGCGGCTCCGCAGATCGACGGCCCAGAGCTCGGGTGAAAGACCGGACAATAGATGCATCGTCGGCTCCCGGACGTTATCGAGGGTGCTGGCGCGATGCAGTCGTCCCTTGCCAGCCGAACCGTTTCGAACGTTATTCAGGTGACACTGCGGTGGGACGGGTGGGGATCGAACCCACGACCGGCGGATTATGAGAAGCCCGGCCCGGAGCTCCGGATGCGCTAGCTGCAGCGATGACTTGGGCTATTGCACCGACGGCACTCGTGACGCTGGGATTATCCGGCGACCCAGTCCACGAACCGGTCCACGCGGACGGCGAGAAATGGACCCATGGCTGTAACCGAGCGCGACGACCAGGACCCACCGCAGCGGCGACGCAGCCTTTCGCAACCCTGGACATGCGAGGAGGATAACCCGAATGACTGTCATTCGGTCCACGAACCGGTCCACGAACCAAGACCGCAAAGAGGCGATACCCTATCTGACCTGGGAGCCGGTGAGCGGGATCGAACCGCTGACCTGCCGTTTACAAGACGGCTGCTCTGCCAACTGAGCTACACCGGCGGGAGACTCTGAGCATGGTAGCCGATCGCGCCGGGTCACGGCGTGCGGGCGGCCATCGCGCGAGGTTACCGCAGCCGGGACCGGATCGCGGCGATCTCGTACAGGGCGATGCCCGCGGCGACCCCTGCGTTCAGCGACTCGGTGCGGGCCGCGATCGGGATCCGGACCAGGACGTCGCACGACTGCGAGACGATCCGGGACAGGCCGCGGCCCTCGGACCCGATGACCAGGGCCAGCGGAGCCGTGGCCAGCTCCAGCTCCCGGATGTCGGTGTCCCCGCCCGCGTCCAGGCCCGCCAGGAAGACCCCGGCGTCGCGGTAGGACTGCAGCGCGCGGGTCAGGTTGACCGCGCGGGCGACCGGGACGCGGGCCAGGGCCCCGGCCGACGCCTTCCACGCACCGGCCGTGACGCCGGCGCCGCGGCGGCTGGGAACGATCACCCCGTGCGCGCCGAACGCCGCCGCGGAACGCACCACGGCACCGAGGTTGCGCGGGTCGGTGACGCTGTCCAGGGCGGCGATGAGCGGCAGCTCGCCGGCCTCGGCCGCCCGGGCCAGCAGGTCGTCGGGGTGGGCGTAGTCGTAGGGCCGGACCCGCAGGGCCAGGCCCTGGTGCAGCGCCCCGCCGGTGTGCCGGTCGAGCTCGGCGGGGCCGGCCTCGAGCACCGCGATGCCGCGGTCGGCGGCCAGCTTGATGGCCTCGGCGACCCGGTCGTCGTGCTGGATGCGGGTTCCGACGTACAGCACCGCGGCCGGGACGCCGGCCCGGAGCGACTCGACCACCGAGTTACGGCCGGCCACGAACTCGGCCGAATCTCCCGCCCCCCGCACGCCACGCGCAGAAGACCCCGCCGACCCATACGACCTGGCGGCCCCGCCAGAACCCCCTGATCCGCGAGCCCCCCCGGACCCGTAAGACCCGCCAGACTCGTAGGAGGCGCCGGAGCGGTAGGGCCCGCCCGGCCCCGGCGGGAGGGTCGACCGGGACGGACCCGCCGGGCGGCCAGACCGGGACGGACCCGCCGGGCGGGCAGACCGGGACGGACCCGCCGGGCTGGTGTGCCGGGACGCACCCGGCGACTCGGCCGATCCGGCGGCCGGGCCGTCACCTGGGCGGCGGGGCCGGGACGTGTCGGAGGAAGCGGCCGCGCGCCGCTGCGCGGGGTGCCCCGGCCGCATGGCCGCGGGCGGGGTCGGGCCCTTGCCCTCAAGCGCACGCCGACCCAGGCCGCCGGTGCCCGGACGCGGCTTGCCCGATTTGGCCCGGCCCGATCCCGCGCGGCCCGTGCCGGCCCGGCCGGCTCCGGTCCGGCGCGGCCGGGCGCCACCTGTTCCGCTCAACGCTTCAACTCCCATCGCGGGCCTTCGCCCGTGTCCTCGACGACGATGCCGATCTGCTCAAGGCCGTCCCTTATCGCGTCCGAGGTCGCGTAGTCGCGGCGGGCCCTGGCCGCGTCCCGCTGTTGCAGGGTCAGCCTGACCAGCGCCCCGACCACCTGCCTGAACCGGTCATCGGACCCGGCCTGGGCCCCGGCCCAGGGCGGCGCCAGCGGGTCGAGACCGAGCACGTCGAGCATCGCCCTGAGCCTGACCAGGCTCAGCCGGGCGCCGGTCTTGTCCGATGCGGCCAGCGCCTGGTTGCCGTCCCTGACGCAGGCGTGCACGGCCGCCAGCGCGGCGGGCACGCCCAGGTCGTCGTCCATGGCCGAACGGAACGACACAGGCAGCGTGCCCGACTCACCCGCCTCGCGTCCGACCGGCTCCGCGGGGCCACCGGAATCCTCGTCGAGGCCGAGGCGGTCGAGCGCCTCGCTGGCCCGCACGGCGAAACGCTCGATCCGCTGGTACGCGGCGACCGCCTCGTCCAGCGCATCCTCGGAAAACTCGAGCAGCGACCGGTAATGCGCCTGGACCAGGTAGTAACGCAGCTCGGCGGGCCTGACCCGGGTCAGCAGGTCGGTGACCAGCAAGGAGTTGCCGCCGGACTTGCTCATCTTCTCCCCGGCCAGCCCGAGCAGGCCGTTGTGCAGCCAGTACCTGGCGAAGCCGTCACCGGCGGACCTGGATTGCGCGCGCTCGTTTTCGTGGTGCGGGAAGATCAGGTCCATCCCGCCGCCGTGAATGTCGAAGGACGACCCGAGGTACTTGGTCGCCATGGCCGAGCATTCCAGGTGCCAGCCCGGGCGGCCCGGACCCCACGGCGTTTCCCAGCTGGGCTCGCCCGGTTTCGCGGCCTTCCACAGGGTGAAATCGCGCGGGTCGCGCTTGTGTGCCGCCGGCGTCGGCGTCCTCGGCGGCCCGCATCTGATCGAGCCGCTGGCCGGAAAGCGCGCCGTAGTCGTCGTAGGAGCGCACGTCGAAGTACACGTCGCCGCCGCCCGGGTAGGCGTGGCCGCGCTCGATCAGGCGGCGCATCAGCACGATCATCTCCGGGATGTGCCCGGTGGCGCGCGGCTCGATATCCGGCGGACGGCACCCGACCGCGTCGTAGGCCCAGGTGAACGCGCGCTGGTTGCGTTCGGCCAGGATCGGCGGCGCGATGCCGGTCGCCTCGGCGGTCCGCAGGATCTTGTCCTCCACGTCGGTCACGTTGCGGCAGAAGGTCACCGAGTACCCGCTGACCTCCAGCCAGCGAACCAGGACGTCGAAGCACACCGCCGACCGCAGGTGGCCGATGTGCGGTGGCGCCTGCACGGTGGCGCCGCACAGGTACACCGACGCCTGTCCCGGCGTAATCGGCGTGAACTCGCGTACGGCCCGCGTCGCGGTGTCATGGAGGTGCAACGTCACCTTGTCAGGCTACGGTATACCTCAGGCCCCGGCGGGGCGGCCGACCAAGCCCGGCCCGACCCGACCTGGCGCCCCGGCTGGCCTGGCTTGCCGGCAGCAGCAGCGCGGTGGCCATCGCGGCGATGCCCTCACCCCGGCCGGTCAGGCCGAGGCCGTCGGTGGTGGTGGCGGCCACGGTGACGCAGGCGCCCGACAGCGCTTCGGCCATCACCTTCTCGGCTTCGGCCCGGCGCGGCGCGACCCGGGGCCGGTTCCCGATCACCTGGACCACGACGTTGCCGATGACGAACCCGGCCTCGGTGATCAGCCGGCTCGTCTCGCGCAGCAAGGCGATCCCGGACGCGCCCGCCCACTCCGGGCGGGCGGTGCCGAAATTCTCGCCCAGGTCACCAAGCCCGGCCGCCGACAGCAGGGCGGTGCAGGCGGCGTGCGCGGCCACGTCGCCATCCGAATGACCGTCCAGGCCCGCTTCGCCCGGCCACAGCAGGCCCGCCAGGTAGAGCTGCCGCCCGGAGGTCAGCGGGTGGACGTCGACGCCGAGACCTACCCGTGGAATGCGAGGGCCCTGGGCTACGCCCAGGGCCCCGGATGCCGGCACAGCACGGTCAGACTCGGCTGGCTCAGGTCGCCAGGACCTCGTCGAGCAGGGCCTCGGCCTTGTCCTCGTTGGTCTTCTCGGCCAGGGCGAGCTCGCTCACCAGGATCTGGCGCGCCTTGGCGAGCATGCGCTTCTCGCCGGCGGACAGACCACGTTCCTTGTCCCGGCGCCAGAGGTCCCTGACCACCTCGGCCACCTTGTTGACGTCACCGGAGGCGAGCTTCTCCAGGTTGGCCTTGTAGCGCCTGGACCAGTTCGTCGGCTCTTCTGTGTGCGGGGCGCGGAGCACCTCGAAAACACGCTCAAGCCCTTCGGCACCTACGACGTCACGAACGCCCACCAACTCGGCATTGTCCGCGGGAACCCGTACGGTGAGGTCACCCTTGTCAACCTTGAGGACCAGATAGGTCCTATCCTCGCCCTTGATGGTGCGAGTCTCGACCGCCTCGATGCGAGCAGCCCCGTGATGGGGATAGACGACGGTATCGCCGACCTTGAAAGACATGTGGCAAGTACCCCTTCCGCTGAAGGCTATCTTACCACGTCGAGCGGTCTCTATAAAATGCTCATCGCGGTAAATATGCAGGTCAGTACGGTGGTAGGCAACCCCAAGTAACCCTGGGCAACCCGAACCAACCCGTACCCATAGCGCTCAGCTGGCCGGACCACGGCCAGCACCGCCCCTTCACGGCTCGCGAGTTGTTTACTAGTCTACCTGAGCTACACCGGCGTCCCTCGCATGTTGCCGATGGCGATGTCGCCGCCCTAAGGGAGGCCGAACCCGTGAAGGCTCAGGGGACCCATGTCATCACCGCACTCCCCACGGGCTTCATACTGGAGAGCACAGGTTGTTGTCGCGCCGGAGGTGACGGTGAATCCTGGCGGCGGAGCTGGGTGGGACGAATCCCCGCTCGATATCCAGATCCCGGATGACGCGCGGGAACTCGACCGCGACGTTCTCGCCTACCACCGTGAGCTGCGGGCCAAGCGCCGCCGCCGCCGGCTGCGGCGGCTGGCCGGCCCGCTCGCCGGGCAGGGGACGATGATGCCGTTGCTGGCCAGCATCCTGGCCGTCTGCCTGGTCGCGGGCGCGATGCTGTCGGTGGCCACGTTCAACCCCGCGACGAACCAGACAACCCCAGCGCCACGAACCCATCCGTCGGCCACGGCGACCTCGACCTCGCCGTCCACGCCGCGGGCCAGCACGACCACCGCGACCGGCACCGCCCGCGCGTCGGCGACCGGGACAGCGGCCCATCCGGCCACACCGTCCGGCGCGGGTTCGACACCGTCCGCCGCGGCGACACCGTCCGCTTCGTCGGGGCAGCCGATCCGGACCGGCCTCGCCTCCGGCTTCCCGTATCCCTGATACCCCTTGATGCCCCCGCTCCCGCCCCCTCGGTCCCGCAGACCCCGCGTCAACCCGGCGCCGGGTGACCGCTACGATTTCTTCCGTCCGACGGGAGTGAATCGAGGAGACCGTGAAGGTGACGCGCTGGAACCGGCGCCTGCTTGTCGGCGCCGTAGCCCTGCTGGTCCCGGTGCTGGCCGGCTGTGAAGGCCGGCCTGAACGCTCCCACGCTGGAATTCCATCCGGCGAGCTACGGGGTCAGCGTCGTCGAAAGCGGCATCACCATCGACGACGCGTTCGTGCTCGGACCCGGGCTCAACGCCACGCTGCCGGCTGGCGGCCAGGCCGGGTTGTTCCTCTCCCTCGAAGCCGAGAACGGCGACCGGCTGGTCTCGGTCAGCGCTCCTGGCACCGCGGCCAACGTCCAGATCACCGGCGGGTCGCTCAACCTGGCGGCGCAGTCGCTGGTGGACCTGAGCGGCCCCAGCCCGCAGATCGTCCTGTCCGGGCTGACCACGCCGCTCAGCGGCGGCCAGACGATCAAGCTGGAGCTGACCTTCGCCACCCAGGGAGTGATCACGCTCAACGTGCCGGTGATGCCGGACGCCTACGAGTACGCGACCTACTCCCCGCCGGCCATTCCCACGCCCACCGCCACGCCCACGGTGCTCACCTCGCCGTCGGTGTCGCCCGGCGCGTCGGGAAGCGCGTCGGCCTCGGTGGGCACCAGCCCGTCAGCCAGCCCGTCCTCGACCCCGTAGGGCACGCTGCAGGGCCCGGGCACGCAGGCCGGTCCGTTCGGCATAAATTTTACCAAACGGACCGTGGTTTTACTTCTCAGGCCACCGATTCGAACTTGTAGCCTAGGCCACGTACGGTCACGATGTGCTGCGGGCGGGCCGGGTCGGCCTCGATTTTGGCCCGCAGCCGCTTGATGTGCACGTCCAGCGTCTTGGTGTCGCCCACGTAGTCCGCGCCCCACACCCGGTCGATCAGCTGCATCCTGGTCAGCACCCGGTCGGCGTTGCGCAGCAGCACCTGGAGCAGCTCGAACTCCTTCAGCGGCAGCGGCACCGCGTCGCCGCGGACGGTAACCACGTGCCGGTCCACGTCCATCCGCACCGGCCCGGACTCCAGCGCCGACTCGGCCACACCCTCGGGCTCACCACGGCGCCGGAGCACCGCGCGCATCCGGGCGACCAGCTCGCGGGAGGAGAACGGCTTGGTCACGTAGTCGTCGGCGCCGAGCTCGAGCCCCACCACCTTGTCGATCTCGCTGTCCTTGGCGGTCAGCATGATCACCGGCACGCTGGACTTCTCCCGCAGCGACCGGCAGACCTCGCTGCCCGGCAGGCCGGGCAGCATCAGGTCGAGCAGCACCAGGTCGGCTCCGGTCCGGTCGAACGTGTCGAGCGCGTCGGGTCCGGTCGCGCAGACGGCGACCTCGAACCCCTCCTTGCGGAGCAGGTACGAGATGGCGTCACTGAACGAGTCTTCGTCCTCAACTACCAGCACACGTGTCACTTGAGTCCCTCCTGGGCTCTAGCGGTGCTCGTGGGTTAGCCGCGCCTGGCGGGGTCGGGGGCCAGCCGGCGGTCAAGCCGCGCCGGTGCCGGCATGCTCGCTCCGCAGCGGGATGTACAGGGTGAAGGTGGATCCGGCGCCTTCGACGCTGCGCACCGTGACCCGGCCGTTGTGGGCCGCCATCACGTGCTTGACGATGGCCAGTCCGAGCCCGGTGCCGCCGGTCGCGCGCGAGCGCGCCGGGTCGACCCGGTAGAAGCGTTCGAAGATCCGCTCAAGATCGCCTTCGGGGATGCCGATGCCCTGATCGGCCACGCTCAGCTCGGCGGTGCCGTCGTTCAGCCGCCTGATGCTGATCACTACCTGGGTCCGCTCCGGGCTGTAGGCGACCGCGTTTTCCAGCAGGTTGCGCAGCGCGGTGACGAGCAGGTCCTCGTCGCCCAGCACGAACAGGCCCTGAGCGCCGACGGTGGCCAGCGCGATGCCGCGGGCGTTGGCCTTCATCCGGCAGCGGTCCACGGTCTCGGCCACCACCGCGTCCAGGTTGACGCAGCGCGGGTCGGGCACCGGCTCGGCGGCCTGGATCCTGGACAGCGTGATCAGGTCCTGGACCAGGTTGGTCAGCCGCTGCGCTTCCTGGCGCATCTTGCCCGCGAACCGGCGCACCGCCTCGGCGTCGTCGGCGGCGTCCTCGATCGTCTCGGCCAGCAGCGCCAGCGCCCCCACCGGCGTCTTGAGCTCGTGACTGGTGTTGGCCACGAAGTCCCGCCTGACCTCTTCCACCCGACGGCTTTCCGTCTGGTCCTCGGCCAGCACCAGGACCAGGCCGCCGCCGCCGACGGCACCGCCGAGCGGCGCCACCCGGACGGCGAAGCTGGTGGTCCGGCCGCCGAACCTCGGCATCGGGACCTCGACCTCGCCGTCCCTGATCTCGCCGTCCCTGCGCACCTGGCGAGCCAGCGCGGACAGCTCGGTGACCATCAGCCGGTCGCCCTTCACCAGGCCGAACGCACGGGCGGCGGCGCTGGCCCGCAGCACCCGGTCATTGCTGTCGAGCACGACGGCGGAGGAGGAGAGCACGGACAGGACCGAGGCGATACCCGGCGGCAGCCGGGCCGGCTGCTGCGCCGCCCGGAGCCGCACCCCGCGGGCCTGCCGCGTATTCGCGGTATTCGCGCCGACCCTGGTTCTTATCGCCACCCGATCTCCGATATCCGCGCAGGCCAGGACGTTGACCAGTGAAGACTCACGGTCCTCATCGTATGCGCTCGGGCGCCCCGGACAATAGTGCGAGACGCCGCGGCGGGCGATATTCGAAGGTTGTTCACCTAACGGTCAATGTCCGTTAATTTCGTAGTTACCGGGTCGAACCGGCCGGGGTCGTGGCCGCGCGGCGGGTCCTGGCCGGTCAGCGGCCCTGGTTCTTGACCGCCTCGGCGGCTGCGGCGGCGGCATCGGGGTCCAGGTACTGGCCGCCGGCCTGGGTCGGCCGGAAGTCGTCGTCCAGGGTGTAGACGAGCGGGATGCCGGTCGGGATGTTCAGCCCCGCGATGGCCGCGTCGCTGATCCCGTCCAGGTGCTTGACCAGCGCGCGCAGTGAGTTGCCGTGTGCCACGACCAGCACCGTGCGGTCGGGGCCCAGGTCGGGCACCACGGCGTCGTACCAGTAGGGCAGCATCCGCTCGAGCACGTCCTTCAGGCACTCGGTGCGCGGCCTGGCCTCCGGCGGCAGGCCCGCGTACCTGGCGTCACCCGACTGAGACAGCGGGTCGTCGTCGGCGATCGGCGGGGGCGGCACGTTGTAGGAGCGGCGCCACAGCATGAACTGCTCGTCGCCGAACTCCTTCCTGGTCTGCGCCTTGTCCTTGCCCTGAAGCGCGCCGTAGTGCCGCTCGTTGAGCCGCCAGGACCGGCGCACCGGCAGCCAGCCCAAGCCCGCCTCCTGGAGCGCGAGGTTGGCGGTCTGAATGGCACGGGTCAGCACCGAGGTGTGCACCACCGCGGGGTGCAGACCCGAGGTGGCCAGCAGCGCGCCGCCCTGCGCGGCCTCCTGCGCGCCCGTCGCGGAGAGCCCGACGTCCACCCAGCCGGTGAACAGGCCCTTGGAGTTCCATTCGCTTTCGCCGTGACGAAGCAATACCAGCGTCCTCATGACCGCCAAGCCTAAGCCAGGGAACAGGCGGCGCTTGTCCGAGGTTGGGAACAACGTGCTCGAAGTGCATCGTCCCAGCGCCGGGACGCGCAGTCCCAGGCGCATCGCCACTATCAGCTTGCACACCTCCCCCTTGGACCAGCCGGGCACCGGAGACGCGGGCGGACTCAACGTCTACGTGGTCGAGGTGGCCAAGCAGCTGGCCCGCCGCGGGGTCGAGGTCGAGATCTTCACCCGGGCCGTCTGCCCCGACTCGCCACCCGCCGTCGAGCTGGTCCCGGGCGTGCTGGTCCGCAACGTAGTGGCCGGGCCGTTCGAGGAACTCAACAAGAACTTGCTGCCCGCGCAGATCTGCCCGTTCACGTTTGGGGTGCTGCGCACGGAAGCCGCCTTCGCGCCCGGGCGGTACGACCTGCTGCACGCGCACTACTGGCTGTCCGGACAGGTCGCCGCGGTCGCGGCCGAGCGCTGGGGCGTGCCGCTCGTGCAGTCCATGCACACCCTGGGCAAGGTCAAGAACCTGGCCCTGGCCAGCGATGACTGCGCCGAGCCCGAGGCCAGGATCCGCGGCGAGGACGAGGTCGTCGCGGCCGCGGACCGGCTGGTGGCCAACACCGCCGAGGAGGCGCGCCAGCTGGTCGAGCTGTACGGCGCCGACCCGCGCCGGGTCAAGACCGTCAACCCGGGCGTGGACCTGGCGGTGTTCTCACCCGGGTCCGGTGCGGCGGCGCGGGCCCGGCTTGGCCTGCCCGCAGACGCGATCGTGCTGGTCTTCGCGGGGCGCATCCAGCCGCTGAAGGGCCCCGACATCGTGCTGCGCGCCGCGGCCGAGCTGCTGCGGTCCGCCCCGCAGCTGGCGGACCGGCTGGTGGTGGTCTTCGTCGGCGGCCCGAGCGGCTCCGAGGTCGGCGCGCCCGGGCGGCTCGACTCGCTGGCGGCCACGCTGGACATCGGGGACCGGGTCAGGCAGGAATCGCCGTGCCCGCAACGCGAGCTGGCGGAGTGGTACCGGGCGGCCACGATCGTGCTCGTGCCGTCGCACTCGGAATCGTTCGGCCTGGTGGCGCTGGAGGCTCAGGCCTGCGGGACCCCCGTGGTCGCGGCCGCCGTCGGCGGCCTGCGGACCGCGGTGCGGGACGGCGTCTCCGGGATCCTCGTGGAGGGGCACGATCCGGTTCTCTACGCGCATGAGCTGGAGAAACTGATCGCTTCGCCCGGCCGGCTCGCGGACCTTTCCCGCGGTGCGATCGAGCATGCGTCCGCGTTCGGCTGGGCCGCGACGGCGGACAAGCTGATGGGCGTGTATACCGGTGCCATGAACGCCATGGACCAGGCCGCCGCCCCCGTGCGCGCATGAGCTCGCCCGCTGGCTCGGCCGGCCCCGCTGGCTCGGCCGGCCCCGCTGGCTCGCCCGCTGGCTCGGCCGGCCCCGCTGGCTCGATCGAGGCGGCGCTGATCGAGCTGGGGCTGTCGTTCGAGAATCCCCGGCCGGGGGCCTACCTGGTCCGGCTCGAGGGGCAGCACAAGCTGGCCACCATGGCCTGGCTTGTGGTCGGCGAGCACAGCCTCGGCGTAGAGTCTTTCTTCTGCCGTCAGCCCGACGAGAACCACGAGGTCTTCTACCGCTTCCTGCTCGAGCGCAACGGGCGCATGTACGGCGTCCACTTCACCCTGGACCCGGTGGGCGACGTCTACCTGACCGGGCGGCTTCCGCTCAGCGCGGTGACCATGGCCGACATCGACCGGCTGCTCGGCTGCGTGCTCAGCTACTCAGACGACAACTTCGACACGGCCCTGGAACTCGGCTTCGCCTCGGCCATCCGGCGGGAATGGGCGTGGCGCGCCAAGCGCGGCGAGAGCCTGGCCAACCTGCGCGCCTTCGCCCGGTTCGCCGATCCCGACCGCTCGGGAGCGGCGGACGACGGGGCCGGTCCCGATCCCGGTCGCTGACCGCGACCGCTTGGCGCGGCGTGGCGCTGCGTGGCGGCGGGGCTGGCGCGGGACTGGCGGCGGGACTGGCGGCGGGCTCCTGGAAAGATCGCTATTGGATCGCCGGCAATGCGGGTACATTGACCTCCGTGAACCGGTTGGGTGATCTGGAGCGGGCCATCATGGACGTCCTCTGGGAAACGGATACATCTCTCACCGTGCGCGAGGTCAGTGCTAGGCTGACCGAACGTAATCTAGCTCACACCACCGTCATGACGGTGCTCGACAGGCTCGCGAAAAAGGGCTTCGCCAGACGGGAACGCGATGGGCGTGCCTGGCGATATCGTCCCGCCGCTACTCGCGAGACCTACGTCACCGAGCTCATGCTGACCGCGCTCGAGCAGACCGGCGATCGCACGGCAGCACTGACCCGGTTCGCACAATCGGTTTCAGGCGTCGAGGCCGAGGCACTGCGCGATGCCCTGGAAGTAAGCGAAGGTAGCGGCGAGAAAGATGACCGGACTTGATGACGCGGCGCTCCTTGCCGTAGTCGCTGTCGGAAGCGCGTTCGGAGCTTCGGCCCTCGGGCAAGCGCGCTGGCCTCGCCGGTCGCCGGCCGCGGCGATCTTGCTCTGGCAGTCCCTCGGCTTCGCCTCCGGCCTGGCCGCCGTGGGCACGCTCCTCGGCCTGGCCATGCCCGGCAGCGACACAGGCGTGATCCGGTCGGTCTGGCACCTGGCCGTCCTGTTCCGCACCGGCGGCCCGTTCCGGGTGATCGGGGCCTTCGGCGCCTTCAGCGGGGCGGGTACCGTGCCGGTCGTCGTCATCGGTGTCCGGCTGGCCTGCCTGGCCGGCGGACTAACCCTGCTCGGGTTGCTGTGCTGGGTGCTCGTCGCCGCGTCCACCGCCGCGCTGCAGGCCAGGCGCCGCCAGCGGGCGCTGCTCACCCTGCTGGCCCATGGCGACCCGAAGGTGCCCGGCGCCCTGGTCGTGGACTATCCCACCGCGGCGGCGTACTGCCTGCCCGGGCTGCGGTCGCAGATCGTGGTCAGTGTGCGCACCCTGGAGTTGCTCGGCCACGGCGAGCTGGCGGCGGTGCTCGCGCACGAGCGTGCGCACCTGCGCGAACGACACGACCTCGTGCTGCTCCCCTTCACCGCGCTGCGGCGCGCCTTCCCCAGGTCAGCCACCTGCACCGACGCGCACCGCGCGGTCGCCCTGCTGGTCGAGATGCTGGCCGACGATCACGCGCTGCGGTCGCGCCCAGCCCGGGAACTGGTATCCGCGCTGGTGCGGTTCGGCACCGCGGGTCCCGGCCCGGCCCCCGCCGGTACCCTCGCCGTCGTCGAGGGCGAGGTGACCGCGCGGGTGACCCGCCTGCTTCACCCGGCCCGGCCGCTGCCCGTCTTCGCCGTCGCCGCGATCTTCCTGGCCGCCGCCGTGCTCGTCACCGCGCCGGTCGCCCTGCTTGTCGTCTGACCGCCGCCTGGCCGCCGCTTGGCCGCAGGGTGACTGCGGGCTACCTGCGGGGCTTGCTACCAGGGGCCGTACGGTCCCGAGCTGGTTCCTCCGCCGCCGCGGAACTCCTTTACCTTGGGGCGGACATCGGCTAGGTAGACCGCGGCCGCGACAAACGCGGCAACCGGCAGAATCGATGTCGGGCCGATGCGGTACACCACGCCGGCCAGCCCCACCACGACGGCCACGCCGAGGATGATGAGCCACAACCGCTTGGTCCGCTTACCTGAGGCCACGAAGGCCTGGCTTGGCCTGGTGATGGCGTCGATGAAGGCCCACAGCTCGACGCCGAACGCCACCACGCCCAAGGCCAGGAAAAAGTAGGTAATTGGGGTGTAGGAGGAACCGATCACGGGATCACGCTACCTAGTCGGAGGCACTGTCTGGTCTGATCGGAGGCACCGCCTGGCTGGACACGCCCGGCTGATCCTGAACGTTGCCTGGCTCGTCCCGAACGTCGCCCGGCTCCGATCCGGACCCGATGTCCGTTGCTTCGGATTCCGGATTGTACGCGACCGCCCCTGGCTCGGCCTGGATGGGCACAGCCGGGACGGGTGCAGCCGGGACGGGCACGGCCTGGATGGGCGCAGCCGGGACGGGCGCGGCCGGGGCCTGCGTCCCGGTCTCCGGCGCTGACCCCGTGGCCATCTCCGCCGTCTCCATTGCCTGCTGGGCGAGGAACGCCTCCGCGCCCGGCGCTCCGTCGTCAAGACCTGTGTCGTCAAGACCTGCGTCACCAGGGCCCGGGTCGCTCGCGGCGAGCGCGACCACCTCGGCCTGCGCGCTCTCGCTCGCGGCGATGTTCTCCCGCCGGAACGACTCGTAGATCTCGATGAGCACCTGCTTTTGCCGTTCGGATAGTTCCGGGTCGGTGAGCAGGGCCGAGCGGACACCGGAGTCAGCCGGCCGGTCTTCCAGGATCCCGGCCTGCACGTAGAGTGCCTCCGCCGAGATACGAAGACCCTTGGCGATCTGCTGGAGGATGTCGGCACTAGGTTTGCGCAGGCCGCGCTCGATCTGGCTCAGATAGGGGTTGGAGACCCCGGCCGTCTGGGCCAGCTGGCGCATCGAGATCTTCGCCTGCTCCCGCTGCTCCCTGATGTAGTCACCGATCGAATTCACTGTCACCTTGGGCATATCTTCAGTCTGCCATCGCCTGCTTGCAATTGCAAACGCCTAGCAAGCGGCCGACGGGGAGGCGCTATCCCGGGCTGTCGCGCCAACTCCGGCTGTCGCACCGACTCCCGCTGTCGCACCGACTCCCGCTGTCGCACCGACTCCGGCTGTCGCACCGACTCCGGCTGTCGCACCGACTCCGGCTGTCGCGCCGACCTAGGGCTTGTCGCGTCGACGTCGCATAGCCGCCCGTCCGGGGGAACCCGCCCGCCCCAGCCCCGCGCGATCCGCTTATTGCCCCGGCTAGTGGGGCACCACGCGCCACCACCACCCCGTCCGTGTCCCCGGATCACTTTAGTTCCGGTCAGCTGTGAACTTATGTGGAGGATTCAGGCTTGGTGGGGACTTTTGTGGATCATAGTACCCAGAGGTCTTCACTAAGCCTGAATCTACCAAAATCTTTGTTCGATTCAGCCAGACGGCGCCAAACCCCGGGTCCTGCGCTGCCCCACCCGCCTCATCGACCACGCCAGGCGCCTCGGCGTCCGACTGTCCCGCCGAGGCGGGGGGCAGACACCCCTGATCGTCATCGCCGCCACCAGCAAATCGTCCCTGTGAGAGCTTCCCCCAGCTCACAGGCCACGAGGCCGGCTAGTCGCTGAGGCCGAGGAAGGTGCGGGCAGCGGCCGGGGACATAGGCGGGCGCTGGGCCAGCCCGGCTAGCTCCGCCGCCCGCTCGACCAGTTCGGCATTGTGCGCGACCGGGCGGCCCCGGGCGAAGGACAGCGTGTCCTCCATTCCCACTCGCAGGTGCCCGCCGGCGCCGAGCGCGCCGAACATCACCGGCAAGGTGCTACGGCCGATGCCGGTCGCCGACCAGGTGGCGCCGGCGGGCAGCGCGGCCACCGCGGCAGCCAGGGTGGCCACGTCGCCCGGCATGCCGCCGGGTACGCCCATCACCAGGTCGCAGTGCACGTGACCGCCGGCCGGGGGCCCGAATTCGGCGAGCAGCCGGTGCAGCGTCGCCACCTGGCCGAGGTCAAACAGCTCGAACTCCGGCACCACACGGCGCTCTTGCGTCAGCTGGTACAGCTCCTTGATGAACGACCAGGGGTTGGCGAACACGCCGTCGCCGAAGTTCACCGTGCCGCAGGTCAGCGAGCAGGCGTCCGGCTCGGCATCGAGCACGGCCAGCCTGCTGGCGAAGCCGTCCGTCACCGCGCCGCCGGTGGAGAGCTGGACGATGAGATCGGTGCCCTGGCGCAGCGCCGCGACCGTATCCGCGAGCCTGCTGACCTCAAGCGTGGGCCGCGCCGCCTCATCCCTGATGTGCACGTGGATGACCGCCGCGCCGGCCGCCTGGCACTCCTTGGCCGTGCCGACGAGCTCGTCCAGCGTGACCGGCAAGGGCGGCACCGCGGACTTGTCCGCTTCGGCACCGGTCGGGGCCACGGTGATCAGGGTCTGATGAGCTGTGCTTGCGGTCATGCCAGGAATTTACCCCGGCTGACCTCGCCGGCCTGCTCAGTGCTTGCGGTCATGCCAGGAATTTACCCCGGCTGACCTGGCCGGCCTGCTCAGTGCTTGCGGTCATGCCGGGAATTTACCCCCGGCTGGCCTGGCCGGCCGGCAGGGCCAGGTGGCGCCGGGCGAACGCCAGCGACTCCGCCAGGTCGGCCTCCCTGGCCTCCTGGGTCGGCGCCCGGGTGGTCTTCACCTCGACCACCACCATCCCGTGGTATCCGGTCATGAGCAGCTGGCCGAGCAGCTCGGCGCAGGGCTGGCCGCCCCGCCCGGGCACCAGGTGCTCGTCAGGGAATGGCCCGGCGGGCGCGCCCGTGCCGTCGGCCAGGTGCACGTGGGCCAGGCGGCTGCCGAGCTCGGCGGCCATGGCCAGGGCGTCAGAACCCGAGGCGGCGGTGTGCGACAGGTCCAGGGTGACGTGAGGGCAGTCGAGCGCCGTCGGGTCCCAGTGCGGAGCGTAGGCCACCATCTCGCTGCCGCCGGCCCGGAGCGGGTACATGTTCTCCACCGCGAAGATGACATCGGTCTCCTCCGCCATCGCGGCCAGGCCCTTCTCGAAACCGCGGGCGTACTCGCGCTGCCAGCGGAACGGCGGGTGCAGCACCACCACCCGGGCCCCGACGCGCTCGGCAAGATCCTTGGCCCGCCGCAGTTTCTCCCACGGCTCGCGACCCCAGACCCGCTGGGTAAGCAGCAGGCTCGGTGCGTGCACGGACATGATGGGGACCTGGTGGTAATCGCGCAGCCCGAGCAGCGCGTCAGCGTCCTGGCTGACCAGATCGGTGTAGACCATGACCTCGACCCCGTCGTACCCGAGCCGTGCGGCCATCTCGAAGGCATCAGGTGTGCGTTCGGGGTAGACGGACGAGGTAGACAGGGCGACGGGCGGATTCGGTACCTTTGCCTCGCCGCTCACCGCTGGACTCCCTCCGTAGCTTCCCCTTCAGCTTACTGAGATTGTCAGAGGCGACCGTTACTGTGCGGGTCATGGCGAAAGCGACGGCGGGTTCGGCTGGCTACCGGTGCACGGAGTGCGGCTGGCAGTCGGCCAAGTGGAGCGGGCGCTGCGGCGAGTGCCAGGCCTGGGGCACGGTGACGGAGGCGGAGGTGTCGCGGCTGGCCCGGGCCACCCGGGCGTCCGGGGCTCTGGGGGGCGGCATCCGGACGGTCTCGCACCGGATCGGCGTGCCGGTCAGCACGCCGGCCCTGCCCATCGGCCAGGTCGACGCCACCGACGCCGCCGCGCGGGCCACCGGGCTCGACGAGCTGGACCGGGTGCTCGGCGGCGGCCTCGTGCCCGGCGCCGTCCTGCTGCTGGCGGGCGAGCCGGGTGTGGGCAAGTCCACCCTGCTGCTCGAGGCGGGCGCGCTGGTCGCGGAGTCCGGCCCGGTGCTTTACATCACCGGGGAGGAGTCGGCCGCTCAGGTGCGCCTGCGCGCCGACCGGATCGGCGCGGTCAGCGAACAGCTCTTCCTGGCCGCGGAGACGGACCTCGACGCCGTGCTCAGGCACGTGGAACAGGTCAACCCCAAGCTGCTGATCATCGACTCGGTCCAGACGATCGCCGCCGCCGGGGTGGAAGGGGTACCCGGCGGAGTGACCCAGGTCCGGGAGGTGGCGAGTGCCCTGACCGCGGTGGCCAAGGATCGGTCGCTGGCCACCATCCTCGTCGGGCACGTCACCAAGGACGGCTCGGTGGCCGGCCCGCGTACCCTGGAGCACCTCGTCGACGTGGTGCTGCATTTCGACGGCGACCGGCATTCCCAGCTCCGCATGGTCCGCGCGGTGAAGAACAGGTACGGGCCGACCGACGAGGTCGGCTGCTTCGACCTGGGCGAGTACGGCCTCATCGGGCTGCCCGACCCGAGCGGCCTTTTCCTGTCCCAGCACCGCGAGCCGGTGCCCGGCACCTGCGTCACGGTCACGCTGGAGGGCCGCAGGCCGCTGCCCGCCGAGGTGCAGGCGCTGGTGGGCCCGTCGGCGCTCGAGGTGCCACGCCGGGCCACGTCCGGGCTGGACGCGGCCCGGGTCGGCATGGTGCTCGCCGTGCTGCAGCGCCGGGCCGGGCTCAAGCTCGGCAGGCAGGACGTGTACGCGGCGACCGTCGGCGGCGTCCGCCTGACCGAGCCCTCGGTGGACCTGGCCGTGGCGGTGGCCCTGGCCAGTTCGGCCGCCAACCTGAGCGTGCCGCGTGGCGTGGTAGCGATCGGTGAGGTCGGACTGGCCGGCGAGGTCCGCCGGGTCGCGGCGCTGTCACATCGCCTGGCCGAGGCCGAGCGGATGGGCTTCCGGCGTGCCATCGTCCCGGCGGCCTCCGGTGGCTCCCTAGAGCCTGCTGACGGCTCCTCACGGGTCATGGAGGTCCAGGAGGTCCAGGACATCCGCCAGGCGCTCTCCGCCGTGCTGGGCACCGACCCCTAGCGGGCCACCGGACTAGCGCGCGAGCTTGAAGGTACGCACGGGGCTGGCGACGCTGGCCGTCCTGGCCTGGACCTGATAGGTGCCAGGCGGAGGTGCGGACGCCAGCCTGACGCAGCCCGGCAGGCTGATGGTCCGGTTCCAGCTGACCGACTCCTGGCTCGGCACGCCGCGGCGTAGCTCGGCGACCCGGTTGGCCTGCCCGCTGGCGCAGTCGGCGGAGTCCCAGATGATGCGGCCCGAGGACATCACCACCACCTGGAGCTTTTTCGGGCCGATGCCGAAGGTGCACGCGCCGGCCGCGGTGGAGACGGCGTCGACCTCGAATTCGGGGTCCTGCCCGCCGTAATAGTCCGTCCGGCCGGTGAACAGGCTGAGCACCACCGCACGCGGCGAGCAGTCGCCACCTGACTGCGTCCCGCTCCCCGATGACGCCGCGCCCGCCGCGCCCTGAACGCGGGCTAAAGCCGAGGAGCCGGTGGTGGGCTCGCCGCTCGCGGACCGGTCCGGGCCCGACGAGGATGATGGCAGGCCGGATACCGTCAGGTGGTCCGTCGCGGCCCCCGGCGATGCCGCCCCGGTGCCAGCGGCCGACGGCGCGCCGCTGTCGGCCACGGCCGGGACGACGCCCGACGCCTGGGAGGTCTTCGGCGCCGGACCCACCGGCTTCCCGCCGCCGGAGAAGGCCCAGGCCACCACGCCGAGCAGGCTCAGGCCCGCCACCAGCGCGATCACCCTTCGGCGCCAGTAGGAATCGGGCTGCCCCATATCATCATCGTCACTGTATGAATTCATATCCATGCGGAGAGTATGCAAGCTCGGGGTCGGCGAGTGGCGGAGACTCGCCGGCCGGAGAACGGCCCGTCTCGTCCTGACGGCACCTTGTTCCGGCGGGCACCCCGTTCCGGACGGCACCCCGTTCCGGACGGCACGCGGGGCCGTGCGCGTGCCACGATAGGCGCATCATGTCGACGTCCTATACGGAGCCGGTGCTGACCTGGTACGCGCGGCACGCCCGGGACCTCCCGTGGCGCGCCCCCGGCAGCAGCCCCTGGTCGGTGCTGGTCAGCGAGATCATGCTGCAGCAGACGCCCGTCGCCCGGGTGATTCCGGCCCACCGGGAGTGGCTAGCCAGATGGCCCGCGCCGAACGCGCTGGCCGCCGAGCCGCCGGGCGAGGCGATCAGGCAGTGGGGCAGGCTCGGCTACCCCAGACGCGCGCTGCGGCTGCACGAGACCGCGACCATCGTGACCACGCGGTACGGCGGGATCATCCCGGCGGACCGGGACGCGCTGCTCGCGCTGCCCGGGATCGGGAGCTATACCGCCGCGGCCGTGGCCAGCTTCGCCTTCGGCCAGCGGCATGCCGTGCTCGACACCAACGTCCGGCGCGTGCTGGCCCGGCTGATTACCGGCGCAGCGCAAGCCACGGCCGCCACCTCGGTGGCCGAGACCCGGCTGGCCGAAACCCTGCTGCCCGACTCACCGGCCCTCGCGGCACGCTGGTCGGTGGCGGTGATGGAACTGGGCGCGCTGGTGTGCACGGCCGCCCGCCCGCGGTGCGGAGCCTGCCCGGTGGCCCGCCACTGCGCCTGGCTGGCCGCCGGCCAGCCGCCCGAGGCGGCAAGGCGCCGGGCCCAGCGCTACGACGGCACCGACCGGCAATGCCGCGGCCGCCTGCTCGCGGTGCTGCGCGATTCCGGCACCCCGGTGAGCCGGGCTGAGCTCGATGCGGTCTGGGCGGGTCAGGCCCAGCTGGATCGCGCCCTGGACGGTCTGGTGGCCGACGGCCTGGTCGACCCGCGGCCGGACGGGCGCTACGCGCTGCCCGGCTTCGGCGGACCCGCCCGGACAGCACGGAACCCGGGTCTCGCGGTGCCGTAGCACCGCGAGACCCGGGTTCCCTAGCCGGTAGCGACCAGCCGGTTAGCCCAGCGCGGAGGCGGTTCCGCCGCCGTCCGCGGTGCCCGGGCTGCCCGTCGCGCTGCCGACCGCACCGCTCTTGGTGGCCACGGGCTCGCTGGTCAGCTCCACGGGCACGTCCGGCAGGACATCGGGCTTGGGCTCGCCCGTGAAGGTGAACTTGGCGCTCTCGCCGGTACCGCCCTCGGCGTCCACGACGACGATCTGGCCCGGCCTGAGCTCGCCGAACAGGATCTTCTCGGACAGGCTGTCCTCGATCTCCCGCTGGATCGTGCGACGCAGCGGCCTGGCGCCGAGGACCGGATCGTAGCCGCGCACGGACAGCAGTTCCTTGGCGGCCGGCCGCAGTTCCATGGCCATGTCGCGGTCCTTGAGCCGCTGGTCCACCTTGGCGATCATCAGGTCGACGATGCTGAAGATTTCTTCCCGCAGCAACTGGTGGAAGACGATGATGTCGTCCACGCGGTTCAGGAACTCCGGCCGGAAGTGCTGCTTCAGCTCCTCGCCGACCCGGGACTTCATCCGGTCGTAGGAGCCCGTGGAGTCACCGGGGCGCGCGAAGCCCACCGACACGCCCTTGGAGATGTCCCTGGTACCCAGGTTGGTGGTCATGATGATGACCGTGTTCTTGAAGTCGACCACCCGGCCCTGAGCGTCGGTCAGGCGGCCGTCCTCCAGGATCTGCAGCAGCGAGTTGAAGATGTCCGGGTGCGCCTTCTCGATCTCGTCGAACAGCACGACGGAGAACGGGCGCCGCCGGACCTTCTCGGTGAGCTGGCCGCCCTCCTCGTAACCGACGTAGCCGGGCGGAGACCCGAACAGCCGGGACACCGTGTGCTTCTCCATGTACTCGCTCATGTCCAGCTGGATCAGCGAGTCCTCATCACCGAACAGGAACTCGGCCAGCGTCTTGGACAGCTCCGTCTTGCCGACGCCGGACGGGCCCGCGAAGATGAAA
The DNA here is from genome assembly GCA_963808315.1 of uncultured Actinomycetes bacterium. Lineage (GTDB taxonomy): Bacteria > Actinomycetota > Actinomycetes > Streptosporangiales > Streptosporangiaceae > Palsa-504. The sequence continues at coordinate 142,981 of CAWEFK010000005.1, forward strand.
GAACCGCCGGGCCGCTTCGGGTCCTTCAGGCCGGCCCGGGTCCGCCTGATCGCCTGGGACAGCGCCTTGATCGCGTCGTTCTGGCCGATCACCCGCCGGTGCAGCTCGTCCTCCATCCGGAGCAGGCGCTGCGACTCCTCTTCTGTGAGCTTGAACACGGGAATGCCGGTGGCGGTGGCGAGCACCTCGGCGATGAGCTCCTCGTTCACCTCCGCGACGACATCCATGTCGCCGGCCTTCCATTCCTTCTCCCTGGCCGCCTTCTTGGCCAGCAGCTGCTTCTCGTTGTCGCGCAGCGCCGCGGCCTTTTCGAAGTCCTGCGAGTCGATGGCCGATTCCTTCTCCCGGCGCACCTGGGCGATCTTCTCGTCGTACTCGCGCAGGTCCGGCGGCGCGGTCATGCGGCGGATCCGCATCCGCGAGCCGGCCTCGTCGATCAGGTCGATGGCCTTGTCCGGCAGGAACCTGTCGCTGATGTAGCGATCGGCCAGCTGCGCCGCGGCGACAAGCGCACCGTCGGTGATGGACACGCGGTGGTGCGCCTCGTACCGGTCCCGCAGCCCCTTGAGGATCTCGATCGTGTGCGAGATGGTGGGCTCGGCCACCTGGATGGGCTGGAACCTGCGCTCGAGCGCAGCGTCCTTCTCCAGGTACTTGCGGTACTCATCGAGTGTGGTGGCCCCGATGGTCTGCAGCTCGCCGCGGGCCAGCATCGGCTTGAGGATGGAGGCCGCGTCGATGGCGCCCTCGGCGGCCCCGGCCCCGACGAGCGTGTGGATCTCGTCGATGAACAGGATGATGTCGCCCCGGGTGCGGATCTCCTTCAGCACCTTCTTGAGCCGCTCTTCGAAGTCACCGCGGTAACGCGACCCGGCCACCAGGGCCCCGAGGTCCAGCGTGTACAGCTGCTTGTCCTTGATGGTCTCGGGGACCTCGCCCTTGACGATCTTCTGGGCCAGCCCCTCGACGACCGCCGTCTTGCCGACGCCGGGCGCGCCCACCAGGACCGGGTTGTTCTTGGTCCGGCGGGACAGCACCTGCATGACCCGCTCGATTTCCTTCTCCCGGCCGATGACCGGGTCGAGCTTGCCCTCGCGGGCGCCCTGGGTCAGGTTCCGGCCGAACTGGTCAAGGACCAGCGACGTCGACGGCGCGGACTCCGCGGCCGTGCCGGAGGCGGCGGGCTCCTTGCCCTGGTACCCGTGCAGCAGCTGGATCACCTGCTGGCGCACCCGGTTCAGGTCGGCGCCCAGCTTGACCAGCACCTGCGCGGCCACGCCGTCACCCTCACGGATGAGGCCGAGCAGGATGTGCTCGGTGCCGATGTAGTTGTGGCCGAGCTGCAGCGCCTCGCGCAGCGAAAGCTCAAGCACCTTCTTGGCGCGGGGCGTGAACGGGATGTGCCCGGACGGCGCCTGCTGGCCCTGGCCGATGATCTCCTCGACCTGCTGGCGCACCGCGTCCAGGCTGATCCCGAGCGACTCGAGCGCCTTGGCCGCGACACCCTCGCCCTCGTGAATAAGGCCGAGCAGGATGTGCTCGGTCCCTATGTAGTTGTGATTGAGCATCCTGGCTTCTTCTTGCGCCAGGACAACAACCCGCCGCGCTCTGTCGGTAAACCTCTCGAACATATCGTCGCTCTCCTCACAGCACGGGGGCGGCCCTATCCTTGCCTACTCCGCATAGTAGTCGCGTGCCCACGGTTGCGACCGCGTGCCCACGGTTGTACTCCATCATCTGAGTATGCGCCACGCATCACAGGGCCTTCCCTGGACACGGGGCGTTCATCTCTGTCCAACCCCTCTGATCAGGCACTTGTTCCCGGTACGCCGCAAGCGAACGCCCGTCCGTGACCCGCCGGGCGACCGCCCGGGCGCAGGCGAGCCTGTCCCGCAGGACAGGGGGACGGAGCCGTTCGGCAGCAAAGGCATGACCGGCCCCCGGGCCACCCAGCCAGCCAGCCCGAGCCCTCTGTTCCCGGCCGTCCCCGGAAAAGCAAACGCACCGTTGGCCCCTGGGACGGCTAGAACCATCCTGGGGACCAACGGTGCGATCGGCCGGCCCGGCCGCGGAAGAATGATCCGGGTCGGGACCGGTCCTGTGCACCACTGCTTGCTCTGGAGTCGCTCCCCCAAGGCGATGAGCCCGGCGCCCGCTTAAGAACTCGCGAACTCCGGCGCCTAGGTATACGTGCGTACTAGTGCGCCGCTTCATACTCAGCGACGATGTTCGCCGGAATACGGCCACGCTCATTGACCTTGTATCCGCGCTGCTTCGCCCACTGCCTGATTTGGGCGCTGCGCTCGCGGCCGGGCCCGGTACGCGCCCGGCGGCGCCTAGCCGGTGAGCTCGCTTTGCGCGCGTGCTCTACGTAGTGGGCAAGCTCTTTACGAAGCTTGCCCGCGTTGCCGGTACTCAGATCGATCTCATACGCGGCACCATCGAGTCCAAACGCGACGGTCTCGGTAGCCTCGCTGCCGTCGAGATCGTCAACGAGAAGCACCTGCACCTTCTGTGCCATGGAATCAGCCCTTCTGACGGAGCAACCTATTTCAAGTGCTAAATGTATACCCAATCTCTTGACGTTGACAATTCCGCAACGAATGATTGGTTGTTTTTCCGCATGCGGGAACATCGGCGGCATCCCAGGGTGGTCACTCAGAGTAATCACACTTTGATGGCATCGTTAGCATCGTCTGCTAGACACAGATCATGCGCTCCGCCGATACTGGATCAGTCAGGCCAAGCGTTTACCCGTTGCGAGCAGTTCTACCAGTTCGGATAAAGCCGTCGTGGCATGATATTTCACGACCGGTCCTGGCCCGATCGGCGCTTGTCGTTCCTCTCCGCGCGGTGCTTGGGCGACATCTGGTGACGCAGGAAGATCGCCAGGCCGATGAGGAAGCCAACGCAAACTATCAGCGGCGGAGTCAGTGCCGCGAGGTCCTGCCACATAGTCGAGTCCTCTCTCAACCGCTCTCTGGCGCCGCCGCGGGGGACGGGACTCCCGCCGAGGCTTGTGTCGTCTCGCACGCCACGCCGATGCTCATTTTCACCGTTCCGGCTAGAGGCGCAACAGCATGCGGGTGTTGCCGAGCGTGTTCGGCTTTACCCAGCCCAGGTCGAGAAACTCCGCGACGCCCTCGTCATAGGAACGCAATAGCTCCTGGTACACCTCTGCGGCCACCGGAGTGCCGTTGATGGTCCGGAATCCGTGCCGGGCGAAGAAGTCCACCGCGAAAGTCAAGACGAACACGCGATCCACGCCCAGCGCGCTGGCCCGCTCTAGCAAGGTGTCCACGATCAGGTGACCGATACCAAGTCCCTGGCAGTCCGCGGCCACCGCCACGGTCCTGATCTCGGCGAGATCCTCCCACATTACGTGCAATGCGCCGCAACCCGCCAGCGTGAGATCGGGCGATAGTTCCGCGACGCAGAACTCCTGGATGTCCTCATAGAGCGTGACGGGAGCCTTACTCAGCAAACGTCCAGACTCAACATTGCCGTCGATCAGCTTCCGGATGGCCGGAACGTCACGCGTGCGAGCGGGCCTGACCGTGTACGACATAACGCCATCCACGATAGCCGCAGCCGGGACGGGCCAGGAGGCCGGCCGGAGGCGGCCGGAACCGGCCGCGGGTAAAACTTCTCCAAGTCCGCTGGCAGCGGAGCTTAGATTCCAATATTGTGCATCGCTGTGCGCAAACTCAGCGGAGCCGTCGGCCTGGCCGCGGTAACGGCTGCGCTCGCCCTGGTGATACCGGGCGGCAGCAGCGCGGCGCAGACGACGGTGCCCAAGCCGAGCCTGACGACCCTGGTGGCGCAGGCCAAACAGCTTGAGTTCCAGATCAACGCGCTGAGCGAGCAGTATGACGGCCTGCGCATCCAGCTCACCCGGGCTCAGGCGGACGCCAAGATCGCCGAGAACGCCGCCGCCCGGGGCGCGTCCGCGCTGACCGCCAGCCAGCAGGCGGTGGCCCAGCTGGCGGCCGAGAACTACATGAACTCCGGGCTCGACCCGACGCTGCAGGCGCTGACCACAGGCAATCCGGAGCAGTTCCTGAGCCAGGCGTCCACGATGACCGAACTCGATCAGTCAAGCGGCACCAAGGTCCATACGCTGAGCAACGAGGTCAGCCAGGCGCTGCGAGCCAAGCAGACGGCCGATCAGCAAGTGGCGGCGGTCGAAGCGCTGCAAGCGCAGATGAATACGAAGAAGCAAGCCATCGACGCCAAAATTGACGTGGTCAACGGCGCGGCGATGAAGCAGGCCATGGCGGTATTCACCCAGACCGGTAATTATCCCGACATCACCATCCCGACCGCCAATACCGTCGAGACCCAGGCCCTGCAGGCCGCGCTGACCCGGCGGGGCGACCCCTATGTCTGGGGTGCGGCGGGCCCAAGCCAATTCGACTGCTCGGGGCTGGTGGTATGGGCCTTCGGCCAGGAAGGCATCGCGCTGCCGCACTACACAGGCGACCTGTGGAACTCAGGCGTGCACGTGGCCCGGGCCGACCTGGAGCCGGGTGACCTGGTCTTCTTTTTCCCCGACATCAGCCACGTCGGCATTTACGTCGGCAACGGGCTGATGGTCGACGCACCCGACTTCGGTCAGAACGTGCAGATCCAGCCGATTTACTGGAGCGCCTACGTCGGCGCCGTCCGGATCGGCTGAGACGGCGGCCGGACTCCTCACCTCGGGTTCCGGGTTTCGGCCTGGCCCGCGTTCCTTTCGTAAACCAGCCGCAAGCCGATGAGGGTCAGCCACGGTTCGTAAGCGTCAATGACACTGACCTCGTCGATGACCAAGGGCGCGAGGCCGCCGGTGGCGATGACGGTCACCGCGTCCGGGTCCTCAGGCGACAGTTCACGGGCCATCCGGCTGGCAATTCCCTCCACCTGCGAGGCGAACCCGTAGACGATGCCGGATTGCAGGGACTCCACGGTGTTTTTACCGATGACCCGGGGCGGCCTGGTCAGCTCGACTTTAAGCAACTGGGCGGCCCGCCGTGACAGCGCGTCAACAGATATCTCGATTCCCGGGGCCAGCGCGCCGCCGACGAACTCGCCCCGCCCGCTCACCGCGTCAAAGTTTGTCGAGGTGCCGAAATCCACGACAATCGCCGGGCCGCCGTAAAGGTGCACGGCCGCGAGCGAGTTCATGATCCGGTCGCTGCCCACTTCCTTGGGGTTGTCGGTCCGCACCGGGACGCCTGTCTTTACCCCCGGCTCGACGATGACCGTTTCCAGGTCACCGTAATAGCGCTCGCACATCTCTCTCATCTCACGCAGCACCGAAGGCACAGTTGAGCACAGCGATATACCGTGTATATCCCTTTCGGCAAAGGCGTTGCTGGCTGCGAGCAGGCCATGCAGGACGACGGCCAGCTCATCCGCGGTCCGGGCCGGGACCGTCGCGATCCGCCAGTGCTCAATCACCCGGTCGGAGTCGAATACGCCGAGCACCGTGTTGGTGTTTCCGATGTCAATGGTCAGCAGCATGATGAGTCCGCCTTTCCCCGGCCGCATCACCGGGCTCCATCCCCGGCTCCGTCCTCCGGCTCCGTCCCGGCCGGATGGGGTCCGGCCGGACCCGGTCCGGCCGGGAGGGCGACGGGCACGTTATCGATCAACCTGGTGCGGCCCGCCCTGGCCGCCGCGATCAGCAGCGCGGGGCCGCCCTGACCGGGCTGGACCGCGGTGAACGTGCGCGGGTCGACGACCGCGACGTAGTCGACGGCCAGCGCGGGCTCGGCCTCTAGCATCGCCTGGGCGGCGGCCAGGACTGTCGTCGCGCCTTGCGCCGCCCGGGCCTGTGCGGCCAGCAGGGCGCGCGGCAGGGCGAGCGCTGCCGTCCGCTCGGCCGCGGACAGGTAACGGTTCCGGCTCGAGGTCGCCAGCCCGTCGGCGTCCCGCGCGGTGGGCACCGACTCGACGGTGATACCCAGGTCCGTGTCGGTCACCATTGCGCGCACGAGGGCGAGCTGCTGCGCGTCCTTCTGGCCGAACACCACGACGGCCGGCCGGGTCAGGTGCAGCAGCTTCAGCACCACGGTGAGCACGCCGTCGAAGAAGCCCGGCCGGAACTCACCCTCGAACACCCTCCCGGCCGGGCCGGGCTCGACGGTCACCTCCGGCTGCCCGCCGGGGTACATCTCGACGGCGGACGGGGCGAAGACCAGGTCTACCCCCTCCGCGGCGCACACCGTCAGGTCCTCCGCCAGCGTCCGCGGGTAACGATCAAGATCCTCGCCCGGGCCGAACTGGAGTGGGTTGACGAAGATCGACACCACCACGCTGCCGTCCGGCCCGGCCAGCGCCCGGGCCGCCCGCAGCAGGGCGCGGTGGCCCGCGTGCAGCGCGCCCATGGTCGGCACCAGGACGACGGGGCCACCCCCGACGTCCAGGGCGGCCCGCGCGGCGACGAATCCGGCCTTCGTCCGGATCAGGTCCGGGGGACTCACGGGCGGCCGCCGAGCACGTCGAGCAGGCGCTCCGCGTCGGCCGGCTTGAGCAGCCCGGCCGCCAGCGCGCGGTCCGCGGTCAGCCGGGCCATGGCGATGTAGGCGGCGACCGCGGCGGTCGAAGCCGACGGCGCGGCCTCGAGCGCGCGCACGTGCGCGGCCACCGTGTGCGCGTCACCGCGGGCCACCGGGCCCGTCAGGCCGGCGTCGCCGAACCGCAGCGCATTGTCAAGGGAGGCGAAGAGCAGCGGGCCGAGCATCCGGCCCGGATCGGCCACGCCCACGGTCCTGAGCAGGTCCGCGGCCTGAGCGACCAGCGTGATCAGGTGGTTGGCCGCGCCCGCCAGCGCCGCGTGGTACAGATCGCGGTTTTCCTCGGCGATGAAGACCGGCTCGCCGCCCATCTCGATCACCAGGGCCTCGGCCGCGGGCCGCAGGACATCCGGCGCGGTCACCCCGAAGCAGGTGCCGCTGAGCCGGTCCACGTCGTCGCTGCGTCCGGTGAACGTCATCACCGGGTGCAGCGCCAGCGGCAGCCCGCCCAGGCGGGTGGCGGGTTCGAGCACGCTCACGCCGTAGCGCCCGCTCACGTGGGCCAGCATGCGTCCCTTGACCGGCGCCCCGGTCACCGCCAGCCCGGCGATCAGGCCGGGCAGCGCGTCATCGGGCACGGTCAGCAGGGCCAGGTCGGCGCGGCGCAGGACCTGGCTGGGCTCGGTGATGACCGCACCTGGGAAGTTCACCCGGGCCCGGTCCACCGAGGCGTCCGACACCGCGGATGCGGCGACGACCTGGTGACCGGCGCGGCGCAGCGCAGCGCCGAGCGCGGTCCCGGCCTTGCCCGCGCCGATGATGCCGACGGCGAGCCGGGCCGGATGCGGAGCGGCGGCCCCGGCCTCGGCGGACGGATGGTGATCAGGCTTCATTTCGTTCCAGTCCTGCGGGGTACCGGACGGCGGATGCTGCGCTGACCAGGATAGCCACGAGAAAGACGACGGGAGACCAGCCGGGTATCCGGCGCCCGGCCGACGGCCAGATACCGGCCGCGTCGCCCGTAAACGCGAAGCCGCCCCCGTGCGCGGAAGGACGGCGGCACCGCCGCGAGCCGGTTTCCCGGGAATCGGGATCGCGATCCAGCTACCGCATACGTTGACCGGATCAAGGACCATAGATTCTCTCTGAATATGAAGAAGCGGCCCGTAATGAAGGGCAAATATTCCCGCGGTCATACGGTTGGCGGGATAGGGCCGCGAAGACCGGTACGCAGCTCATGACGACCGCCACCGCGACTCCAAGTCGCCCCACGATAGCCCATCTACCTGCATGTTCTACCTCGGTCCCGCAGCGTTGAGCGTGCCGCCAACTCCCCGTCGGCGACAATTTCAGTGGCCCGAAGATAGCACTCTTCCTCCGCCCAGAGATCCGCCTGCACACGACGGGACCGCGGGGTACCCGCAGTTAATATTCCGAACGGACATTGGCATCTGTTCCACACTGCACGTTAAATTTGCGAGTGCTCAGAAGAATCTTCCCGGCGGGACTGCCCAGGGGTGGTTCTGCCTGGGGGACACACCCTCGGACCTGACCCACATCGAAGGACCATGGGTGTTGCTTGGGCAACCACGATGGACCATCGGTGTGGGTCGGAAGCGGGAGCGCCCCAGCACGGGTGTGCCGGGAGAGGCGGGGAGGCGGGGGAGGCGGGGGGGTTAGCGCAGCGGGGTGGCCTGGTCGTCCGGGTCGCGGCCGGGAGGGTCGGGCACCCGGCAGGAGTTCTCGAGGAAGAGCGCGGCGCAGGCCAGCAGGATGGCGGCGACGAGCGTCAAGACCGCGCTGAGCGCGTCCTGGCGCGGCACCGTGGCGGTCAGGGACCCGCTCAGGTAGATGTCGAAACCCGCCGCGATCCCGGCCACCGCCGCCGCCACCAGCGAACTGGCCTTGGCCAGCGCGACCATCCGCGACACGAACAGCGGGTCGGCCGGCTTGCCTGCCCGCCGTCCGGCGATCCTGGCCCGCAGGTCACGACCGATCAGGGCCTCCGCCGCGGCGGCCAGCAGCAGCGCGGGCACTCCGGTCCACGGCAGCGGAGGCAGCCGCTGGTAGAGCAGGCGCAGCAGCAGCCAGCCCAGCACGGCGAAGATGACCGCGACCACGGCCAGCGCGGACGGACGGGTCGGTTTCATCTGGCCTCATCCGCCCGTTCACCCGGGGGAGGCCGCAGGACCATGCCGGGCGGCCGGCGGATGCCGCCGGTGTCCAGGCCCGCGAGCAACTCCCGGACCCGTCCCCGTCCGGGCAGGGTGGCTTGCGGGTCGACATCGAGCCACGGCGCGAGCACGAAGGCACGCTCGTGCGCGCGCGGATGGGGCAGCGTCAGCACCGGGTCGTCGCTGACCTGGCCCGCGTAGCTGACGATGTCGATGTCCAGCGTGCGGGGTCCGAACCGCACCTCGCGGACCCGGCCGAACTCGGCCTCGATGCCGTGCGCCGCCTCGAGCAGCTCACGCGGGCCCAGGCCGGTCGACACGGTGAGCACCGCGTTCAGGTAATCAGGCTGCGGCGGGCCGCCCACCGGGGCGGTCTGGTACACGGGTGAGATGGCCAGCACGTCAGTATCCGGGAGCCTGCCGATGGCGTTCACGCATCCCTGAAGGGTACCCAGCCGATCGCCGAGGTTGGCTCCGACGGCCAGCACCACGTGCCGCCTGGTCACGACCGGCCAGTGACCGGCAGCGGCGGCTCGGCGGCGCCGTGGGCGCCGGGCGAGGCGGCGCCGGCGTCCGGGGATGCGGCGCCGGCGTCTCGAAGAGGCGGCGTCCGGGGAAGCGGCGTCCGGGGAAGCGGTGTTCTGGGAGGCGGCGCGCCAGGCGGCGGCGACCCGGACGGCGTCCGCGTTCGGCGGGACCCGGTGGACGCGCACGCACCAGGCGCCCGCGGCGGCGGCCAGCGCCGTGGTCGCGACCGTGGCCTCGTCGCATTCCTCGAACGGCCGCGGCGTGCCGTCCGGTCCGGCCAGCAGGTGACCGAGGAAGCGTTTCCTGGACGCGCCGACCAGGACGGGGAAGGTGGCCGCCCCGATCCGCGCCACCTCGGGCAGGTGGGCGAGCAGCGTCCAGTTGTGCTCGCCCAGCTTGCCGAAGCCGAGGCCAGGGTCGAGCACGATGGCGCCGGGGTCGACTCCGGCCGCGATCACCGCGTCCACCCGCTGGGCCAGCTCGTCGCGGACCTCACGCACCACGTCGGTGTAGACCGCCCGGGAGTACATCTGGCGGCTGTGGCCGCGCCAGTGCACCACCACGTAGCCGACCCCGGCCGCCGCGACCAGCCGGGGCATGTCCGGGTCGGCCAGGCCGCCGCTGACGTCGTTGACGAGCTGCACGCCCGCGTTCAGCGCGAACTCCGCGACCGGCGCCCGCATCGTATCGATGGAGGTCGGCACGCCGGCCTTGACGAGCTCGGTCACGACCGGGCCGATGCGCCGCAGCTCCTCGTCCTGCCCGATGCGCTGGGCGCCGGGCCGGGTGGACTCGCCGCCGACGTCCACGATGTCCGCGCCCTGAGCCACCAGCTCCAGGCCGTGCGCGATGGCCGCCTCCGCGCCGTACCACTGGCCGCCGTCGGAGAACGAGTCAGGCGTGACGTTCACCACCCCCATCACCAGACAGCGGTCCGCCGCCGGCCAGGCGGACAGGACGTGCTGTGACTCGCTCAAGCGGGGTCCCGGCGAAGCTTGCGGCGGAGCTTGGCCAGCCCCAGCTTGCGGGCCAGGCGGCGGGCGATCCTGTTCAGCTCCACCTGGGGGCGGACCAGGAACGCCTCCGCCTGGAGGGCGGCCAGCGCGATCCTCGGCGCATCCCTGGTACTCGGGAAGACGAAGAATCGCGGCTGCCAGACGGGGCAGAACTTGGCGTTGAACTTGTACAGCGACTCGATCTGGAACCACTTGGACATGAAGATCAGCACCGCCCGCCAGGCCCGGAGCACCGGGCCCGCCCCGATCCGCTCACCCCGTTCGAGCGCGGCCCGGAAGACGGCGAAGTTCAGCGATATCCGCTTCACGCCCAGGCCGGGCGCCGCCTTGATCGTCTCGGTGATGAGGAAGTCGTTCAGCCCGGGCTGGGCGGCCCTGTCCCGTTGCATGAGGTCAAGGGAAAGGCCGTCGGCGCCCCACGGGACCAGCTGCAGCACCGCGCGGACCACCCCGTTTTCCTTGGCGGTGACCAGCACGCACTGGTCGTCACCGGGCGCGCCGATCCGGCCGAGGGCCATGGAGAAACCGCGCTCGGTCGCACTGCCGCGCCAGGAATCGGTGGACTTGACGATCCCGTCGAGCTCGGCCCGCGAGATGTCGCCCACCCGGCGGACCTCGGCCACGTAACCGTTCTTCGCCACCCGGTTGACCATCTGCCTGACGTTGCGCATGGACCGCCCGGCCAGGCTGAAATCAGCCACGTTGACGATGGCCTCGTCGCCGAGCTCGAGCGCGGTCAGGTCGCCCTCACGGCACCACACCTCCGCGCCGAGCTCACTGCAGCCCATCACGGCCGGCGCCCAGGCGTGCCGGGCCGCCTCGTCCAGGAACGGGCCGATCGCACCCGGCCACGCCTCCGGGTCACCGATCGGGTCACCGCTGGCCAGCATGACCCCGGACACCACGCGGTAGCAGATGCAGGCCTTGCCGGTCGGCGACCAGATCACGCTCTTGTCGTTCCGCAGCGCGAAATAGCCGAGCGAGTCCCGGTCCCCGTGCTTGCCGAGCAGTTCCCTGACCCGTTCGGCGTCGGCCCGGGCCAGCCGGGCCCGCGGCTCGGCCGGGCGCAGGAACAGGTACGCGGTGACGACGAGGGTGAACAGGCCAAGCGCGCCGGTGAGGATGCCGAACAGGTCGCCCCGCGCCTCCGGCGCCCACTGCACGGGTCCGGACACCCCGACCAGGCCGGTGATGACTTCCCAGACCCGGTCCCCCAGCGAGTAGTTCTCGGACAGCCCCTTGGCCAGCAGGATGTAGGTCAGCCCGATGACCACGTCCGCGACCACCAGGCCGACGAAGGTCCGCAGCGCTCGCCAGCGGTTGCGCTGGTCCCCTTCGGCGTAGAACTCGTTGCGGAAGTAGAGCAGCGCCACGATCTCCACCAGCGCGACCACGGCGGTGGGAATCCGGTGGGAATGGTAGAAGTGGATGGCGACGTCAAACGCGAGCAGCGCGATGACCGCCTGCCAGGCCCTCCGCTTCCTGCGGCGCAGCCCGTGCGCCAGCAGCAGCAGGAGGAGCCCGATGATGACGTCGGAGGTGCGGGCGACGTTGGTCAGCGTCCCCGGCACCTGCACCAGGTGGGTCAGCTTGTGCAGCCGACTCGGCCAGCCCGGCTTGAAGATGGCAATGATGTCCGACAGGCCGATGAGCATGGTGAGCAGCGCCGCGCTGACCGGCACCCAGCCGTGGTGCCGCCCGCGGTCGGCGAAGTTCCCGGTGGACGCCGACAACCCGCCACCCCTGGCCGGGGCCGGGGCCGTGCCCTTCGGTTGCCCAGCTTCGTCGCTGTCGCTCATCTCGGCGGCTTTCTTGTCAGGCCCTGGATCACGATGGGTCAGCGTAGTCATCGCGTCGCCTCGCGTCCTGCGTTCACGGTACCTCCAAGCCTCGGCAAAGTCCCGGCTGCGGAACGAGGCCGGTCAGCGGTCCGCATGAGGTGCAGAAGTAGCTCTTCACGGCATCCCCCGGGGCGGTCTCGGGCCGGCCGGCCTACCTCATAGACGCGGCAGAAGGCACTTTCGTTCAGTGGCGGCGGTAAATCGTGCTCAGCGATGACCGTAGATAAGGCTCATCGCCTCGGCACGGGTCACGTCGTTGTCGCGGAACGCGCCGCGCACCGCCGAGGTTACCGTCCTCGCGCCCGGTTTGCGTACTCCCCGCATCGCCATGCACAGGTGCTCCGCCTCGATGACCACGACCACGCCGCGCGGCTCAAGCGACTCCACCAGGGCGTCGGCGATCTGACTGGTCATCCGTTCCTGCACCTGCGGACGCCGGGCGTAGACGTCGACCAGCCTGGCCAGCTTGGACAGCCCGGTGATCTGGCCCTTGACGTTCGGGATGTAACCGATGTGCGCCACGCCGAAAAACGGGACCAGGTGATGCTCACAGGTCGCGTACATCTCGATGTCGCGCACGATGACCATCTCGTCGTGGCCGGCGTCGAAAACGGTGGTCAGGACATCCGCGGGGTGCTTGTTCAGCCCGGCGAACTGCTCGGCGTAGGCGCGGGCGACCCGGGCCGGCGTATCACGCAGGCCGTCCCGGTCCGGATCCTCCCCGATCGCGAGCAGGATCTCGGTAACGGCACGCTCGATCCGCGGCAGGTCGAACTCCGAACTGCCGCTCGGGCCTTCTGTCATCCGTTGCCGCTGGTCTCGCCGTGGCCCGGCTCGTTGCCGTACCCCGCAGAGCCGCCGGCGTTCCCCGCGTTCCCGCTCTCCGACCCCACGCCCGGGTTGTAGCCGAACGACTGGCCGTTGGCGGGCAGCGCCATGCTCCCGTTGGCGTTGCCTGGGTCGGCCGCCGCCAGGGCAAGCTCCTTGGGTGACAGGACCGGCGGGCGGTCCGAGGGCAGCCGCTTGCCGTACCCCGTGTAGGAGCCGCGGACCGGCCGCTTCTGGACCGAGGCGAAGATCTCCAGGACCTCCTTGCGGCCCACGGTCTCCTTGTCGAGCAGGCGCAGCACGAGCGCGTCGAGCACCTCGCGGTACTCGACCAGGACTTCCCAGGCCTCGTCGTGAGCCGACTCGATCAGACGGCGGATCTCCTCGTCGATGGTGGAGGCGATCTCCTCGGAGTAGTCCCGGCTGTGCGACATGTCCCGGCCCAAGAACGGCTCGGCGTCGCCGTTGCCGAACTTGCGCGCGCCCAGCCGCTCGCTCATGCCGTACTCGGTGATCATGCCGCGGGCGATCTGGGTGGCCTTCTCGATGTCGTTGGCGGCACCGGTCGTCGGCTCGTGGAAGATAAGCTCCTCGGCCGTCCGGCCGCCGAGCAGCATGGCCAGCTGGTCCAGCATCTCGGCCCTGGTGACCAGGAACTTGTCCTCGGTGGGCAGCGAGCTGGTGTAACCGAGCGCCCGCCCGCGCGGGATGATCGTCACCTTGTGTACCGGATCGGCGTGCGGCATCGCGTGGCCGACCAGCGCGTGGCCGCCCTCGTGATAGGCGATGACCTTCCGCTCCTTCTCCGAGAGCAGCACGCTCTTGCGCTCCGGGCCGGTCATGACCCGGTCGATGGCCTCTTCCAGCGCCTCCATCGTGATCTGCTTGCCGTTGTGCCGCGCGGTCAGCAGCGCGCCCTCGTTGATCACGTTGGCCAGGTCGGCGCCGGTGAACCCGGGCGTGCGCCGGGCGATGATGTCCAGGTCGGCGTCCGGCGCGATGGGCTTGCCGCGGGCGTGCACGCGCAGGATCCCCTTGCGGCCGGCCAGGTCCGGCTGGGCCACCACGATCTGCCGGTCAAAGCGCCCGGGCCGCAGCAGCGCCGGGTCCAGGATGTCGGGCCGGTTGGTGGCGGCGATGACGATGACGCCGCCCTTGGTGTCGAAGCCGTCCAGCTCGACGAGCATCTGGTTCAGCGTCTGCTCGCGCTCGTCGTGCCCGCCGCCCAGGCCCGCGCCGCGGTGCCGCCCCACGGCGTCGATCTCGTCGACGAACACGATCGCGGGAGCGTTCGCCTTGGCCTGCTCGAACAGGTCGCGGACCCGGGACGCGCCGACCCCGACGAACATCTCCACGAAGTCCGAACCGGAAATCGAGTAGAACGGCACGCCGGCCTCGCCGGCCACCGCCCGGGCCAGCAGCGTCTTGCCGGTGCCGGGCGGGCCGTAAAGCAGCACGCCCTTGGGGATCTTGGCCCCGATGGCCTGGAATTTGGCCGGCTGCTGCAAGAACTCCTTGATCTCCTGCAGTTCCTCGATGGCCTCGTCCACGCCGGCCACGTCCGCGAACGTGGTCTTCGGGGTGTCCTTGGTCATCAGCTTGGCGCGCGACTTGCCGAAGTTCATCACCCGGTTGCCGCCGCCCTGCATCTGCGACAGCATGAAGAAGAAGACGAGGAAGATGACCAGGTAGATCAGGGCCGTCGGGATCAGGTCGAGCAGCGCGTTGCTCTTCGGGATACTGACGTTGTACCCGTCTTTGAGGTTGCCCTTGTCGTACTGCGTCTGCAGCTCGTTCTGCAGCTGCAGGCCCTGACCGGACACCCACGACGCCTCGAGGTTCTTACCTGCGTTGGTCGTGATCTGGATCGTCTGGTTCTTGTCGACGATCAGCGCGCTCTTGACCTGGCCCTGATCGATGAGCTTGACGATGTTGGACGTATCCGTCTGCTGGTAGGTGCTGCCGGAATTCGCGTAGTCAAGCACGAAAAGCAACAGCAGCACCGCTACCGCGATGAGCAGCAGCGGTGCGCGGAGAAAGCGCCTTAGCTCCATCGATGAGCGGTCCCGTCGGCCCGGGACCGTTCCCTCCTGACCAGCATCAAATCCCGTCGACCTCCGGCGGGATGGCCATGATTATCATCTTCGCAGCCCATGGTCGGCAGTGGCCGCGAGTCGCAAACATTGACGGTACACCGCCAGGGTGCAACGCCTGGAAAGTCAACGCTTTCCGTGGCGGATTGTGTTCCCCCGCCACTGTGGCCTAACCACCTCCGTAGACGGCCGGGGCCAGCGTCCCGATGAACGGAAGGTTCCGGTAACGCTGAGCGTAGTCAAGGCCGTAGCCCACGACGAATTCGTCCCCGATGTCGAAACCCGTGTAGGCCACGTTCACCTGCATCTGGGCGGATCCCGGCTTGCGCAGCATGGCGCAGACGGCCAGCGAGGCCGGGGCGCGCGAGCGCAGGTTGCCCGCCAGCCAGGACAGCGTGAGGCCGGAATCCACGATGTCCTCGACGATCAGCACGTGCCGGCCGGTGATGTCGGTATCGAGGTCCTTGAGAATGCGGACCACGCCGGAGGACCTGGTGCCCGAGCCGTAGGACGAGATCGCCATCCAGTCCATCTGCACCGGCAGGTGCATCGCGCGGGCCAGGTCGGCCATCACCATGACGGCGCCCTTCAGCACGCCGATGAGCAGCAGCTCGCGGCCGGCGTAGTCGGCGTCGATCTGCGCCGCGAGCTCGCCGATGCGCGCCTGCAGCCGCTCGGTGCTGATCAGTACCTGCTTCAGCTCAGGTCCCATGTCGTTCTCGTCCAACGGGCTCGCCCCTAGGTTGCCGCGGTGCTGGTGAACCACACCTTGCCATCACGACGCCGCGCTCGCAGGCGGCCGGGCAGGTCGACCCACCGCTGCCCGTGCCAGCCGGTGACCAGGGCGTCGATCGCCTCAATGTGCCCCGCGGTGAGCGCGCCATGCGGACAGCCCGCCATGATCGCCGCATCGCGCAGGATCCGCAGCCTGATCGCCGCCGGGAGCGCCCGCAGCCAGGGCCCGTCGAGCGCGGCCGGGTCGGAGCAGTCACCGCGCAGCTGTCCGCCTTCGGCGAATGCGAGTTCATCCAGGCATTCGGCGTCGGTGCGCAGCTGGCTCGCGGTGCGGGCGAGCGCCTCGGCCACCCCCGGCCCCAGCGCCGCCTCCAGGGCAGGCAGCGCCTGGTGACGCACCCGGGCCCGGGTGTAACGGAAATCGCGGTTGTGCGGATCCTGCCACGGCTCAAGCCCAAGCTCGGCGCACGCGGCCTCGGTCGCCGCCCGCCGGATTGCCAGCAGCGGCCTGCGGTAGGAGCCACGGCGGGCGGGCATGCCGGCCAGCGAGCGGGCGCCGGATCCGCGGGCGAGTCCGAGCAGGACCGTCTCGGCCTGATCGTCCAGGGTGTGCCCGAGCAGGACGGCGGCGGCCTGGTCCCGGCGGGCGGCCGCGTCGAGCGCGGCGTACCTGGCCGTCCGGGCCGCGGCCTCGGGCCCCGCGGCCTCCCCGGCCGGCGCGACCGTGACCGCCAGGCTGCGGACCGGATCAAGGCCGAGCCGGCCGAGCAACGCCGCCACGCCCGCCGCCCGCTCGGCGGAGCCCGGCTGCAGCCCGTGGTCCACGGTCACGCCGCCGGCCCGCAGGCCAAGCCGCGGGGCCGTAAACGCGGTGGCCGCGGCCAGCGCGAGCGAATCCGCGCCGCCGGAGCACGCGACAAGCACCAGGTCCCCGGCGGCCAGGCCGGTCAGGGCGGTCCGCACCGCGGTACGGACCTCGGCGACCGCCGGGCCGGGACCCATCGGGCTAGGAGCCGGATACGACCCGCTCCACCCACGCATGCGGGTGAGCGAATTCCGCCTTGGTCGGCAGCGTTTCCGGCGACGTCCAGACCTTGTTGAAGGCGGGCATGCCGACCTCCTCCACGACCATGCTGACGAACCGGGAACCCTCCGCGTACTGCTTCATCTTCAGGTCGATGCCGAGAATGCGGCGAATCGTCTGCTCGACCCGGCCGCTCGATCCGCGGCGGGCGCTGAACCGCTCCCTGATGTGCTCGACCGAGGGGACGACCTGCGGGCCGACCGCGTCCATGACGTAGTCGCCGTGCCCCTCCACCAGCGTCATCACCTCGGTGAGCCGGTCCATGATCTCGCGCTGAGCCGGGGTCGCCACCGCGTCGATCAGGCTGCCGCCGTCACCGCCGCGCACCGCGCCCGCCATCGCGTCGGCCGCCGACCTGAGCCGCTGCAAGATGGCCGCCGGGTCGAGTTCCGAGGCCAGCAGGAACTTGGTCATCTGGCTCTGCACGTAGTCCCGCAGCCAGGGGACCGCGGTGAACTGCAGCCGGTGGGTCTCCTCGTGCAGGCACACCCAGCGGCGGAAATCGTGGACGTCGACGCCGAGTTCGCGCTCGACCATGACGATATTCGGCGCGACCAGGGTCAGCCGCCCCGGCTGATCGCCGTTGACCGGCGACGCCTCCGGCGGCAGGAAGAGCTCGTACTGGCCGAGCACCCGGGATGACAGGTAGGCCAGGATCAGCCCGGCCTGGATGCCAGTCACCCGGGACCCCACCGCGGTCATCACCGAGCCCGGTGACCGGGACCCGGACGAACCGCCGGGCGCACGTTCCTTCAGCTGCTCGACCAGGGGCTCGAGGACGACGCGGAAACCATCCACGTTGGCCCGTATCCAGCCGGCCCGGTCTACCACCGCGACTCGCCCCAGCGAGCCGCTGCTACCGCCCGACATTCCGGTGACCTCAAGGACGGGCTGCTGAACGGCGCCGGCCAGGTCGCGTAGTTCTGAGACCGTTCGCCGCGCCTCCGCCAGGCTCACCTGCGGCCCGGCCTTGGCCCACCGGGTCCCGGTGGAAATGGCGATATCCCAGTCGATCATCTGCGTGCTGCTCACAGACCAACCGTACGTTACATCTCGATAGTCTCCGTCACCGGCAACCACAGGCGGCCAGCGCGACCGCGGCCGCGTCGATGGCTTTGGCCGCTTCGGTCAGCATCGCCGCAGCTGGTACCCGGTCGGCCATGAACGCGAAGACCAGCGTCGTTCCGCTCTGGTCGGACACCAGCCCGGCCAGCGTCGTCACCGTGTCCAGATTGCCCGTCTTGGCCCGGACCGCGCCCAGGGCCGCCCCGCCGATCCCGCTGAACACGCTCTGGCCGGCGTGCAGGGTGCCGGAGAACCCCGCCACCGGCAGGCCCGCAAGCAGCGCCCGGGACCCGGGGTCGGCCATCGCGAGCTCCACCACCTTGACCAGCGTGGCGGGGGCGATCGCATCCCGCGGAGACAGCCCGCTGCCGTCCACCAGGGACAGCGCGCCGCTGACGCCCAGCCGCCGCAGTTCCGCGGTCACCGCGGCGGCCGCGCCGGCGAACGAGGCGGGCCGGCCGGCCGCCAGCGCGACCTGGCGGGCCAGGTTCTCCGCGATCACGTTGTTGCTCTCCGTCAGCATCTGCCCGACGATGGCCGACAGCGGCGGCGAGGACACGCTGGCCAGGACGGGCGCGTGCGCCGCCGCGGTCTGCGCCGCCGGGGTGCCGCTGACCCGGATGCCGTCCGCGGTGAGCAGGGCGGCGAACGAGGTGGCCGCCACGGCCGCCGGATCGGTCGAGCGCGGCCGCAGGTTGGAGGGGTCGTCGGAGTCCTCCGGCGTCCCGGCCTGGGTCAGCCGGCCCTGGTCCACCTCGAGGGAGACGATCGGGGTGACGTTCCCCGTGCTGACGTAGCTCTGCGGCCAGCCAGGCGCCAGCGCCGGGCCGGTGTACAGCGAGGTGTCGTAGCCGAGGCTGACCGCCGTCCGATGCCGCGCCGTCAGCGTCCGGGCCGTCGCCGCGGCCAGCGCGGCCAGGGTAGCGGGCCGGGGATAGTCCGCCGCCGGGAACGCGTTCACCGCCAGCGTCGGGTCCCCGCCGCCGACCAGGATGACGCGGTCCGGCGTGGCGCCGCCCACCACCCGGGTGCTGAACCTGGCGCCGGCGCCGAGGACGGCCAGCGCGGCCAGGGAGGTGACGAGCTTTTCCGTGGAGGCCGGGGTCGACGGCTGACCGCTCCGCTCGGACAGCAGGACCTGGCCGGTGGCCGGGTTGGCGACCAGCGCCGACACGCCCGGGCCGAGCGCGGCCGCCGACAGCGGGGCCGCCAGGGCCGCGTGCACGCCGCTCGCGGTCGGCCCCGGACCCCGCTGCGTCCCGGCCGCCAGGACGGTGCCCGGGCCGCTGACCCGGCCGGCCGCGACGACGGGAACCCGCAGGGCCGCCAGCCGGGCGGGCAGCATGCGGGCCACGACGATGCCCGCCGCCAGCGTGAACACGTTGATCATGGCCAGCGTCAGCAATGCCGCTCTCCGGGTGCGGCGCACCATGACCTCACCACCTCGCCCGATAAGTTAGCCCAATGAGTAAGCGCAGTACGGGCCGCGGATTGCGTGGACAATGGAGTTAATCACCCAGGCCAGTCTGGAGCGAAACCGTGGACGTTGAGGTTGTCATCGAAATCCCCAAGGGACAGCGCAACAAGTACGAGATGGACCACGACACCGGACGGATCCGGCTGGACCGCATGCTGTTCACCTCGACCAGGTACCCGGCGGACTACGGCTTCATCGAAGAAACCCTGGCCGACGACGGCGACCCGCTCGACGCGCTCGTCCTCCTCGACGAGCCCACCTTCCCAGGCTGCCTCATCACCTGCCGGGTCATCGGGATGTTCCGGATGCACGACGAGAAGGGCGCCGACGACAAGGTGCTCCTGGTCCCGGCGCACGACCCGCGGATGGAGCACCTGCGCGACATCCACCACGTGCCCGAGTTCGACCGGCTCGAGATCCAGCACTTCTTCGAGGTCTACAAGGCCCTGGAACCCGGCAAGATGGTGCGGGCCGAAGCCTGGGCCGACCGCAAGGCGGCCGAAGCCGAGATAGAGGTCTGCCGCAAGCGCGCGACAGAAACCCCGGGCTACATCGGCGGAACCCACGGCCCGGGCGGCCACAACGCCGGAACCCACGGCCCGGGGGACGCCGCCGAGTAGCGGCAGGCCGGCACGGGGTGGTGCCGGGCGCACGCGGGCAGGATCGTTCGGAATAAAGCTGCCGTGACCGAGATCACATCCAGCTGGTTCCCGGGGCGGCCGCGCGACCCGGGGCCGGGTCCGGCGTACGGTACCGTGGGCGAAACCGCCACGTGGGCGGCCGAGATGGGGGTTTCGGATACTGTGCCTCGCTACCGCAGGGTCGTCGTCAAGCTGAGCGGCGAGGCGCTCGCGGGAACGGGCAGTTCCGGCGTGGACCCGGCCAGCTTGTCCCGCGTGGCGCAGGAGGTTCTGTCCGTCCACGATCTCGGCGTGCAGGTCGCCGTGGTGGTCGGCGGCGGGAACTACTTCCGCGGCCGGATGGCCGAGGGCTGGGGCATCAGCCGGGCCGAGGCGGACAACATCGGGATGCTCGGCACCATCATGAACGCGCTGATGCTCCGGGGGGCGCTGACGGCCAGGACGGACACCGACATCCGGGTCATGACGGCGGTGCCGATCCACAGCGTCGCGGAGCCCTTCATCAGGCTCCGGGCCGCGCACCACCTCGAACGCGGGCTGATCGTGCTGCTCGCGGGCGGGATCGGGCAGCCCTACGTCACCACCGACTACCCGGCGGTCCAGCGCGCGCTCGAGCTGGACGCCGACGCGCTGCTTGTGGCCAAGCGCGGGGTGGACGGGGTCTACGACAGCGACCCGCACCAGAACCCGGACGCGGTCCGGTACACCCGGCTGACCTACGACGAGGCGCTGGCGGCCGGCGTCCGCATCATGGACACCAGCGCGTTCGTGCTGGCCAACGAGCAGGCCCTGACCATGCACGTGTTCGACGTCGCGGCCGCCGGGGTCATGCGCCGGATCTGCGAGGGTGCCGAGCTCGGCACCCGGATCAGCGTCAAGTAGCGCTCCGCGTCTCCGGCAGCGGCCGCAGGTGGGTCCGCCGGCCGTCGTGGTCGAAGATGCCCAGGACCTCCGCCGGGCCGCCGAGAGCCCCGAACGCATGCGGGACCATGGTGGAGAACTCGGCCGCCTGCCCGGCCTCGACCATGATGGTGCGCTCGCCAAGCAGCAGCACGATGGTCCCGGACAGGACGGTGAACCAGTCCCGGCCGGGATGGACCTTGAACTCCGCGGTGTCGCGCGCCGGGGCCGGCCTGCTCACCCGCATCTTGGCCACGGTGACGCCGTGCGGCCCGGGGTCCCGGCTCAGCATCCAGGTGGTGATCCCGCGTGCCTCGTCGCGCTGCGGCCTGATCACCACGTCGTCGTCGGCCACCGACTCCACCAGCTGGTCCAGCGTCGTATCCAGGGCCCGGGCGATCGCGCTCAGCTGGTCCAGGCTGATCCGCCGGTGCCCGGTCTCGATCCGGCTCAGGGTGGACGGGCTCAGGTAACAGCGGCCCGCGAGATCGTCGAGCGACCAGCCCCGGGCCACCCGCAGTCCCCTGATCCGCTGCCGGACCAGTCCGTCCAGGTCGTCTTCTTGCTTCATACGCAAGATGCTATGCCGTTACCGCAAGGTGTGGGTAGGGTCGGGGGATGGCACATCAGGAGCACCACCATCAGCACCACGGCGCGGTCGAGACCGACGAAGCGGGGATGGCCGAGCTGGTGGACCTCGACGCCGAGGTCCTGCAGGCGTACCTGTCCGAACTGACCGGGTGGATCGAGGAGCTGACGGACGGCCGTCCTCCCGGCCGGATCCTCGACCTGGGCAGCGGAACCGGAACCGGCACGTTCGCTCTGCTCGAACGCTTTCCGGCGGCCGACGCCACCGCGCTTGACGCCTCCGCTGAGATGCTGCGCCGCGTCCGGGCCAGGGCGGCCGGCCTTGGCCTGGACGGCCGGGTCGGCACGATCCAGGCGGACCTGGACGCGGCCTGGCCGGTCACCGGCCCCGCCGACCTGGTCTGGGCCTCCTTGTCGCTGCACCACCTGGCTGATCCCGACCGGGTCCTGACCGAGGTCTTGACCACGCTTCGGCCCGGCGGCCTGCTGGTGGCGGCGGAGATGGAGTCCTTCCCGCGGTTCCTGCCCGACGACCTCGGCCTCGGCCACCCCGGCCTGGAGGAGCGGTGCCGGGCGGCGCTGGCCGCGGAACGGGCCGCCGAGCTCCCGCATCTCGGCGCCGACTGGGGCGCTCACCTGGTCCGGGCCGGCTTCACGGTGGTGGCCAAGCGGCTCTTCGCCATCGAGCTGACCCCGCCACTGCCCGCCGCGGCCGGCCGTTACGCTCAGGCGACGCTGCGCCGCATCCGGTCCGGCCTGGCCGACCGGATAAGCGCCGAGGATCTGGCCACGCTCGACACCCTCGTCGGCGACGGGCCGCACGGCGTGCTGCGGCGCGACGACCTGACCGTCCGCACCACGCGCATCGTGTGGGTGGCCCGGAGGCCGTGAGCGGCCCAGCGGCCGTGGGCGGCCCAGCGGCCGTGGGCGGCCCAGCGGCCGTGGGTGGTAGGGCAGCGCAGGACTCAGGGCTCGGCGCCGCCGGCTTAATCGAACAAAGATCATGGTAAATTCAGGCTCCGTGAAGGCTTTTGGGTACTATGATGCACAAAAGTCTTCACCAAGCCTGAATCTCCCACGAAAGTACACAGCTGGCCGGAACGGAAGTGATCCGGGACCGCGGATGGGACGGTGGTGGCGCGCACCTGCTGCGACTGGGTCACCCGACGCCCACCCGGCTGAGCCCCGCGCCGTCGCCGCGCCCGCGCTCAGTAGGCACGGCCGAAGATCACCCGCTTGCCGTACGCCGATCTGCCGTTGCAGCGCACGCACGTTCCCGCCTCCACCCTGCCGTCCAGGGGAACGCAGCGAGGCGTGGCGGCCGTCTCGGCCTTGATCTCGTCCTCGCACGCCGGGTCGCCGCAATGGAAAGCCAGCGCCCAACCGGTCGAAACGGCTTGCTGGAACGCGGGCCAGTCATCAACGACGACGGTGTGCGAGTCACGGAAGGCGGTCGCCCGTTCGAGCAGGAAATTCTGGTAATCGTCGAGCATGGCGGCGAGCGTCAACGACGCGTCGGCCAGCCGAATTGTTGCCTTACCTTCGCCGCCGAGACGCTGCGCGATGACGGCCGTGCCTGCGTCCAGGTCGCGTGGTCCAAGCTCAAGACGCAACGGCGCACCACGCAGTTCCCAGTCGTTGAACTTAAATCCCGGCGACAGATTCACCCGGTCATCCAGGTGAGCGCGAATTCCCGCCTGCTTAAGCTCGGCCAGCAAAAGCCGCGCGGCGGCAAGCACGCGATCGAGTTGCTCACCCCGGCCGATCGGCACGATAACCACTTGATAGGGGGCCAGCATGGGCGGCAGCACGAGACCTTGATCGTCGCCGTGGGCCAGGATGACCGCGCCGATCATCCGCGTCGACAATCCCCAGGATGTTGTGTGGCATAGCTCAAGTGAGCCCGAATCACTCGTGTACCGGATGTCGAACGCCTTGGCAAAGTTGGTCGACATGTAATGAGACGTTCCGGCCTGAAGCGCTTTGCCATCGCGCATCATGGCCTCTATGGTGAATGTCTGTGCCGCTCCGGCGAAACGCTCACCGGGCGTCTTCTCGCCAGGAACGACAGGCAGCGCGGCGATATCACGGGCCACCTCGGTGTAAAAACCGAGGGCCAGCATGGTCTCGGCTAGCGCGTCGGCCTCGCCGGCGTGCGCCGTGTGGCCTTCCTGCCAGAGGAACTCGGTGGTCCGGAGAAACATCCGGGGCCTCAGTTCCCAGCGGACGATGTTGGCCCACTGGTTCAGCAGCAGCGGCAGGTCGCGATAGGAGGAGATCCACTTGGCCATCATCTCGCCGACGATGGTCTCGGAGGTTGGCCGGACGACAAGCGGCTCGTCCAGTTCCTTCCCGCCAGCATGCGTGACTACCGCCAACTCGGGAGCAAAGCCATCGATATGCTCGGCCTCGCGCCGGAGATAGGACTCCGGGATCAGCAGCGGAAAGTAAGCATTATCATGACCGGTATCCTTAATCCGCCGGTCCAGCTCGGATTGCAGCAGTTCCCAGATGCGATATCCGTACGGTCGGATAACCATTGTGCCCTTGACCGGACCCCGGTCGACGAGCTGGGCCTTCGCGACCACCTCGTTGTACCAGGCAGAAAAGTCCTCGCCCTGAGGCGTCACCCCGTGTTCATCACCGCGTGCCATGCGCAGAGAATACCGGGACTGCCGTCGCGCCAGCGGCCCCGCGCCGCGATCACCATCCGCCGCGTCCTGCGCTACCTGGAGTCCTGACCAGCGACACGGGGCGATCTCAGCCGAACGGCGGGTGGCGGATGTCCTCGATCATGTGCATCACCGACTCGGCGATCTCCGCGGGCCGCTCCTGGTTGATGGCGTGGTTGGTGTCCGCAAGCACGATGTGCTGTCCGCCGGGAACCGAGGCGGCTAGCTGCGCGTGGCACCCGGTCCACATGTCCCGCTCGGCTGCGGGCCTGCCCGTGGTGGCGCTGAAGACCACGACGGGAATATCGGGCAGCTTTCGGGCCGTCCGGCGCTGCCCGATGCTGGCCAGGGAGCCGGCCACCAGCCGGTGCTCGTCGCGCACCATGGCCGCCTGTGACCGGTTCGCGTAACACGAGACATAGGCATCCAGGATCAGGGCCTGAAGCTGCTGGTCCTGGGTCAGCCGCCGGGCGAAATCACCGAAGATATCCCGGATGGTGGCCGCCAGCTCGCCGCGGGCGTGCTGTTCCAGGATCGTCTCCCCCAACGTGATCCCATGCCGGAGCCCCTTGGACGGCAGCGAGGCCAGGAATTTCTCCTCGGCCGGATCGACCAGCACCAGGCCGGCCACCAGGTCCGGATGGTCCAAGGCGACCAGCTGGGCCAGCAGGCCACCCCAGCTATGTCCCACCACGACGCAGGGCCCGTGTCCGGCCTGCCTGAGGACGGCGGTGAGGTCGTCCATCTGGGCCTGCAGGGTCAGCGGCGACATGGGGTCGCTGGCCCCGATGCCAGCCCGGTCGTAGGCCAGGACACGGGTGCGCGCGGCCACCACGGGCATCACGCCGGCCCAGGCCAGCGATCCAGGTTCGCCCAGCGCCGCATCGAACACGACCGTAGGACGACCCGAACCCGCTTCCACCCATCGCAACGTGCGGCCATGTCGCGGCAGCTCTCCTCGCCGCACGTCGCCGCCGGGCAGCAGCTGGCTGAGCGCTTTAACAACAAGATCATCCATGGATGGCCACCTAGCCGTCGTTTGGTTCAGGTTTGCCGTTGTCCGTCGTGGCCTCTCGCGCCGGCGGTGGGCGGCAGGATGTGCCTGGTGGTCACGACCTACTTGGGGCAACATGGCGACAAGCAGCGCATGCCTGGCGACCCGGGCTGACCGAGCTTGGCCAACGTTGCCGCACTGCTCCCACCTCACCACGCGGAGGCTGCCAAATGTCTTATCCAAACACATCCGGGCCATTCCAGCCGCCGCCGCGGCAGGAGCGGCCCAGGCACAGCGGGCCCGAGGCCGCGCGATGCACGCGTTGCGGCCACCGGGCTCGTTTGCACCCTGGCTCCGGTTCCTGCTCGGCCCGCCGCTGGTGGCGACGCTGTCAGTGCCTGGGCTACACCGGGTTCGACGCGGTCGGCCGCTGAGCTGTATACTTAATGTATGGCAGATCCGATTACATTTCGTCCGACGGCTGAAGATACGGAAAATATCGCGATCCTGACGGCAGACGGAGCCAGCCCCACCCACGCGATCCGGCACGCACTGGAAATCGCCGCGCACAGCAAGCGGCAGGAAGACCTGCGCGCCGACGCCGCACGACTGGCGGCCAATCCCGAATACCAGGCGGAGGTCCGTGCGATCCGCGAGGAACTGGACGAGCTTCATGCGTGGTGACGTCTACCGCCTCAAGAGACCGCGCTCCGCTCAAGCACACGAGCGACGAGGCGAGCGCTACGCCGTCGTCGTCCAAGCCAACGCCTACGAACACCTGTCAACCTGGCTCGTGGCCCCGACGACAACCAAGTCCTTCGGATCCATGATCCACCCGACCATCGAACTTCTCGGCCAGGACGTCCGGGTACTAGTCGAGCAGACCACCGCCGTCGACCCGCAACGCCTCGGCGACTTCGCAGGCCGCCTGGGCCCGGACGAGCTCATGGAGATCAACGTCGCACTACGCGCCGTACTGGACATCGAATAACTGGCGGCGGGACCGAACCAGCCGACAGCCCGCTAACAGAGTCCGGACGGGCACACCAGGGGCACGACGCGAAGGAAAGGCAGCACTGACCTGGGCTTTTACCCTCGGAGCGGGTGACGGGAATCGAACCCGCACTGTCAGCTTGGGAAGCTGATGTTCTACCATTGAACTACACCCGCGCGTCCTGGCACGTGCCTCGCGCGTTGCCGCGGAACCCCGGCTTGTGCTGTGTTCGCTCAGACATCGTACCGGACCCGATAGGTTGCCAGGGTGCTCCTCTCCGATCGCGACATCAAGGCTGAGATCGAGTCTGGCCGGGTCAAGCTCGATCCGTACGCAGCCGAACTAATCCAGCCGTCCAGCATCGACGTCCGGCTGGACCGGTACTTCCGGGTCTTCGAAAATCATCGCTACCCGCACATCGACCCGGCGGTCGAGCAGGCCGACCTGACCAGGCTGGTCGAAACCGAGGACGAGGAGCCGTTCGTCCTGCATCCGGGTGAGTTCGTGCTGGGGTCGACCTTCGAGGTGGTCTCGCTGCCCGATGACATAGCGGGCCGTCTCGAAGGTAAAAGCTCCCTGGGCCGGCTGGGCCTGCTGACTCACTCGACGGCGGGCTGGATCGACCCCGGATTCTCCGGGCACGTGACGCTGGAGCTCTCCAACGTGGCCACACTGCCGATCAAGCTGTGGCCAGGCATGAAAATAGGCCAGCTGTGCCTGTTCCGCACCAGTTCTCCAGCGGAGCACCCGTACGGGTCATCCGAATACGGCTCCAGATATCAGGATCAGCGCGGCCCGACACCGTCGCGTTCCTACCTGAACTTTTACCGGTCAAAGGTTTAGCGGGTAGCGTCAATGGGTGGACTTGAAGCACGAAGGGCCGTCTGGCTTCTCGCCCATTCAGAAGAGATCGGCACGAGAATGCATGGACGGCCCCTCGGCGGAGACAGGACCCGCATAAGCAGGATTTAATATAACGTACGATCTGGTAAAGATCGGAGCTGCTACAGCGCGCCTAGATCGAATTGACCTTCTTTGGCGTCCCCGATGAACATGCGCCAAGACCGCGCCGAGTACTGCATGACGGGACCGTATCGATCCGTGGAGTCACGAATGAAGATGCTCCCGTTAGCTGGCACTACCACCTCAACGCATTCGCCGTTGCCCATGCTGCGCTGCGCTTTCCTCCATTCGAGAGAATGAAGTCCCGTCTCACTAAAACGCATCTACTTCTCCTTGCCCCTTTTCGGGAGGTTAATTCAGAGATGGCCGGCCGGGGCAGGCCGCAACTTTTTGGAAAACTGTCTTGTCAAGAAATTAATGCGCTTTCGTATTCCGCATTAATTCTCGTTATCAGTTCGACTGAATCTTGTGGACTCAATGCGGCAAGGCAGAGGCTTTGGAATATTTCCTGGTATCTACTGATATCTGCGTGGCGATCCAGATAGATCCACCCTATCAGTCCCTCGACGTACACTACCGCAGGCACCGCGCCCGTGAACTCAAGAATCCTGAAGGTGCTGTCCATGGCCGGATGCGCGCCAGCGGCATAGGAGATGACCTGCATTGTCACGTTAGGTCGACGCGACATCTCAATCAGCCAGGCGAGCTGTGCTCGCATAACCGCCGCGCCGCCGAC
This sequence comes from uncultured Actinomycetes bacterium, assembly GCA_963808315.1. GTDB lineage: Bacteria > Actinomycetota > Actinomycetes > Streptosporangiales > Streptosporangiaceae > Palsa-504. The sequence goes on from CAWEFK010000005.1 coordinate 170,750, forward strand.
GACGCGACGCAACGCAGCCTCATCCACCACCGCCCATGTATTGAGGAGCGGATCCTGCGTGAGACGACGCTGGCGCGTCATTCTCACCTCAACGAGCTCGTCGATCCTGGCCGGCGCCAGCTTGGGAATGACCACCTCGTGCATCGCGCGCGCGTAGTCGGCCGTTTGCAGCAGCCCGGGCACGATCGTGGACTGGTAGTACTTGGTGGCGACCGCGTCCGCTTCTAGCCCGACATAGGTGGAGTACGGCAAGTCGTATCCCTGCCACCAGCCATGTTGCTTGCCCTCGTGGGCTAGCTTCATCATCCGGTCGCGCTCGGCTTGGTCGGTGACCTGGTAGAGGTCGCAGAGGTCGCGGATGTCGCGGGGGGTAGCGGCGCCGTGGCCGGTCTCCATGCGGCTGACCTTGCTCGGGGAGCACAGCAGGCCCGTGGCTACCTGCTCTACCGTCAGGCCCTTGTCGTTGCGGAGTGCGCGCAGCAGGGCGCCCAGTTCGCGCCGCCGGACGGTCGGGCTGCGCACTTCTGCCATGAAGACCCTCTCTCGTCAGGACTTCAGCGCGATGGCTCAGGAGCTGGGACGGGTCATTCCAACTTTTGGGACCCTGCAGACGATACATGCGAGATGCACTTTATTTTGGCACTTGCCAACCTGCATAGCTAGATGCACCATGAAATCAGATAGCAGGAGGCATCCTCAAGCGACCCGCCGACAACGGGGTCGGGCGGTGACCCGGGGGGTTACCGAAGGCAGATCGCGTGCCGTATGACCTGCGCGGAGCGACCGACGTCGCCCTGCCGCGGATCGGCCACGTCAGAGAGGAGCACTGCCATTTCCGTCAGCCCGAAGAGACCGCATTCGCTTCCCTTGTGCCGAAGCGTACGAGCCGCGGCCCGACATCCACGGCGACTACCGCTACGATCCGGGGCCCCGGCCGTCACCCGCTGCGCGATCCCCCGGACCTATGGCCGGACCGGTGCGGCCACGCCGGCCCAGCGACGCGCCACCCAGGCTCAGGAGCGAGCGAGGAGGGCTAGGACGGTGTTCAACGGTATCCATTTCACCTGCGAAGACGAACCCCCGTGGCCGTCCGCGCGGCCCTCGCCGGTCAGCCCCTGGCCGACGGTCGGCGGGGCTGGCCGGGGCCGGCGGGCGAGCAGTCGCGCGATCGGCGCCCGCATCGGGCCCGCCGCCGGCCTAGCGATCGCCGCGCTGCGCGGCTGGCTGGCCCTCATGGCGAGGCGACTGGGCGACCACCTGTTCACGATGAACGACGCCGAGGCGTACTGGCGCGGCTGGCAGGTCACCAAGGTGCACGGCGGTCTCGGGCGGCGCTGTCGTGACCCGCTTTTCGACACCCTCGCCGCGTGCGCGACGTGCCGCGGGACCGGCGCGGGCGGGCACGCTCCCTGCGTCCCGTGCCTGGGCACGGGACGGGTCAGCGCCGACGGGGTGAGGACGGGGTGAGGTAGCCATGCGTCCGGCCGGCTCAGCTGGTAGACCGCCGGCTCATGGCGTTCCGGCTCGGCGGGAGGTCGCCCAGGCGGTCCCGCAGCCCAGACACCACTTGGTCAAGGCATTGAGCAGCTTGAAGCGTCCGCATACAAAGCAGTAACCAGGCATGGTCATCGTTCCCTCGGCTAGTCCGGCGTTCCTGTCCTGCGGATGAGGTCGGGCCCGATCTGGCCGGGCGTCCGGCGTCGATTGAGGCGGTGGCGTCGGTGGGATCGCCCCGGCCCGCATCGCCTTCAGACTTTCGTCTTCTGGTAGCCACGCGGTTACCCAGCCAGGCGCAGAACGGTTGCGGCCCGAGCTCTTGAGCCGCTCAGTTAACACTACGGTCCGTTACGATAAATCATAAGGGCCGAACGACCCGGTTGTTAACCATGCGTTAACATAGTGTAACACTGGGTATCCAACCGACGTGGGGCCGGCGGCCCACGCGGGGTCAGCTCCCGGCGGCGGCCGGGCCGCCGTCACCGCCCGCGAGGTGAGCTCCCGGCGGCCGCCGGGCCGCCCGTCACCGCCCGGGGTGTCAGCTCCCGTCACCGCCCGGGCTGCTGTTACCGCCCGGGGTGTCGTCGGCCGCGCCGGTCGTGGCCGCGCCCGCGACGGCGTCGTCGACCGGGGCGCTGCCCGCGTCGTCGGCGATGGCCGCGCCAACCGGAGCCATCGTACGGACCAGCAGCTGGGCGACGTCGACGACTTCGAGGGTGTCGGCGGCTTCGCCGGAGCTCTTCTTGGCCGCGACGGCGTCGCCCAGCATGACCAGGCAGTAGGGGCAGGCGGTGGAGATGGTGTCGGGGTTCAGGGCCAGCGCCTCGTCGATCCGCTCGGTGTTGATCCGCTTGCCGATCCGCTCCTCCATCCACATCCGCGCGCCGCCCGCGCCGCAGCAGAACCCCCGCTCCTTGCACCGGTGCATCTCCACCGCCTCCACCCCAGGCACCGCGGCCAGGATCTCCCGCGGCGGGGTGTACACCTTGTTGTGCCGGCCCAGGAAACACGGGTCGTGGTAGGTGACCTTCTCCGGCACGACCGGGACCGGGAGCAGGACGGGCTCCTGGCCCGGGCCGGCAGTCCCGGCCGGCCCGGCCGGGACTGCCGCCTGGGCGGCCGGGGTGAGCCTGCCCTCGGTGACCAGGCGGGCCAGCAGCTGGGTGTGGTGGATCACCTCGTAGTTCCCGCCGAGTTGCGGGTACTCGTTCGCGATCGTGTTGAAGCAGTGCGGGCACGACGCCACGATCGTCTTGGGCGCGGCCTCGTTCAGCGTCTCGATGTTCTGCTGGGCGAGCATGGAGTACACGAACTCGTTCCCGATCCGACGCGCCGGGTCCCCGGTGCATGTCTCGGCCGGCCCAAGCACCGCGAACGTCACCCCGGCGGTGTGCAGCAGGGTGGCGATCGCCTTGGTCGTCTTGCGGGCCCGGTCCTCCAGCGCGCCGGCGCAGCCGACCCAGAACAGGTAGTCGACATCCGGGTCGATCTTGCCGTCCACGACCGGGACCTCGAAGTCCAGCTCGCCGATCCAGTCGCCGCGGCGGTTCCCGCCCATGCCCCAGGGGTCACCCTTGTTCTCCAGGTTCTTCAGCATCCCGGCCGCCTCGACCGGGAACGCCGACTCGATCAGCACCTGGTGCCGCCGCATCCCGTCGATGTGGTCGATGTGCTCGATATCGACCGGGCACTCCTCCACGCACGCCCCGCAGTTGGTGCACGACCACAGCACATCCGGGTCGATCACCCCGTTGTCTTCCTTGGTGCCGACCAGCGGCCTGGCCGCCTCGGCCTTGACCGACTCGGGCAGGGCCTCCCGCTCGGCGTCGGAGGAGGCGAGCAGGTACGGGGCCTTGGCGAACGCGTGGTCGCGCAGGTCCAGGATGACCTGCTTGGGCGACAGCGGCTTGCCGGTGGCCCAGGCCGGGCACTGGGACTGGCACCGGCCGCACTCGGTGCAGGTCCCCATGTCCAGCAGGCCCTTCCAGCTAAAGTCCTCGATCTTGCCCAGCCCGAAGGTGTCGGTATCCGGGTCGGCCTCCTCGAAGTCCAGCACCTTCCCGTTGCTGCGCATCGGCTCCAGCGCCCCCAGCGCGTTGGGACGGCGGGAGAACAGGACGTTGAGGGGGGCCAGCGCGATGTGCAGGTGCTTGGAATACACCACGATCACCGCGAACGCCATCACCACGGCGATCTGGCCGAGCAGGAACACCACCTCGAGCACGCTGTTGACGCCCGAGCCGAGGGGATGCAGCCAGTGCCCGACCTCCTGGGACGCGAACGCGCCGTGGGCGTAGGGAAACACCCCGCTGTCGATCTGCGCGCCGCGGTACAGCAGCAGCGTCGCGATGACGGCGAAGATCATGCCGAGCACGACCCAGGCGGCGCGGGTATGCGAGCCGAAGAACCGGGACTCACGGCCTTCCTTCTGCGGATTGCTGCGCAACCGGATGACCGTGAACGTGATGATGCCGGCCAGCACCCCGACGGCGAACAGGTCCTCGATGAACCCGATCGCCGTCCAGTGCCCGATACCGGGGATGGCGAAGGTGCGGGAGAACAGGTCCCCGTACGCCTCGATGAGGGTCAGGATCAGCACGATGAAGCCCCAGAAGGTCAGGGCGTGCGCCGCGCCGGGTATCGTCCACTTAAGCAGCTTGCGCTGCCCGATCACCTCGGTCGCCTGCGACTCGACGTCCCGCCCGGGATGCTCGCGGACCGCCGCCACCCGCTCGGGAGCGGGCTGGCCGCTGAAGGCCAACCGCTTCAGCCACCACACCCGCCGCCCCGCGACCGCCAGCGCGACCACGGTCAGGACCAGGCCAACGATCATCCGCAGGACCACGCTAACCTCCTCTATCTCCGGAGCTCAAGAGTAGCCGCGCGGTTTTTCCTGACACTGATCGCCTGCGGCTAAGTTTCCCGGGCGCGGCGGGAATGCCTGGCGACTGAGACAAGTTGAGCCTAAGTGACTCAAGTATTTGACGGCGGAAGAACTCGCTGGCAAACTTGAGCCCGAACCACTCAACTTCACACACACAAGGACTGCTCATGGCACGTGCGGTAGGGATTGACCTGGGGACGACCAACTCAGTCGTCGCCATTCTTGAGGGCGGAGAGCCTACGGTCATCGCCAACGCCGAAGGCTCACGGACGACGCCCTCCGTCGTGGCCTTCGCCAAGAACGCTGAGGTACTCGTCGGTGAGGTCGCCAAGCGGCAGGCCGTCACCAACGTGGACCGGACCATCCGTTCGGTCAAGCGGCACATGGGTACCGACTGGTCCGTCAACATCGACGGCAAGAAGTTCACCCCTCAGCAGATCAGCGCGTTCGTGCTGCAGAAGCTCAAGAGGGATGCCGAGGCCTACCTGGGTGAGACGATCACCGACGCGGTGATCACCGTCCCGGCGTACTTCAACGACGCGCAGCGCCAGGCCACCAAGGAGGCCGGCCAGATCGCGGGCCTGAACGTGCTCCGCATCATCAACGAGCCCACGTCGGCGGCGCTGGCCTATCACCTGGACAAGGAGACCGAGGCCACCATCCTCGTCTTCGACCTGGGCGGCGGCACCTTCGACGTCTCGCTGCTCGAGGTGGGCGAGGGCGTCGTGGAGGTCAAGGCCACCAGCGGCGACAACCACCTCGGTGGTGACGACTGGGACCAGCGGATCGTCGACTGGCTGGTCAAGGACTTCAAGAACGGCTACGGCATCGACCTGTCCAAGGACAAGATGGCCCTGCAGCGGCTGCGTGAGGCCGCGGAGAAGGCCAAGATCGAGCTGTCGCAGTCGATGGAGTCGCAGATCAACCTGCCCTACATCTCCCAGGGCCCGGACGGCCCGCTGCACCTGGACGCCAAGCTGACCCGCGCGGAGTTCCAGCGGCTGACCTCCGACCTGCTCGACCGCTGCAAGGGCCCGTTCCAGCAGGTCATCAAGGACGCCGGGATCAAGCTCGACGACCTGCACCACGTGGTGCTCGTCGGCGGGTCCACCCGGATGCCCGCGGTGGTCGACCTGGTCAAGTCCCTGACCGGCGGCAAGGAGCCCAACAAGGGCGTCAACCCGGACGAGGTCGTCGCCGTCGGCGCCTGCCTGCAGGCCGGCGTGCTCAAGGGCGAGGTCAAGGACGTCCTGCTGCTCGACGTGACCCCGCTGTCGCTGGGCATCGAGACCAAGGGCGGCATCTTCACCAAGCTGATCGAGCGGAACACGACCATCCCGACCAAGCGCTCGGAGATCTTCACCACCGCCGAGGACAACCAGCCGTCGGTGCAGATCCAGGTCTTCCAGGGTGAGCGCGAGATCGCCGCCTACAACAAGAAGCTCGGCATGTTCGAGCTGGCCGGGATCGCGCCCGCGCCCCGCGGCGTGCCGCAGGTCGAGGTCACCTTCGACATCGACGCCAACGGCATCGTGAACGTGTCCGCCAAGGACCTGGGCACGGGCAAGCAGCAGTCGGTGCAGATCACCGGCGGGTCCGCGCTGCCCAAGGACGACATCGAGAAGATGGTCAGGGACGCGGAAGAGTACGCCGAGGAGGACCGCAAGCGCCGCGAGGAGGCCGAGGTCCGCAACCAGGCCGACACGCTGGTCTACAGCACAGAGAAGTTCCTCGGCGAAAACGAGGACAAGGTGCCCGACGACATCAAGTCCGAGGTCCGCGAGGCCCTGGCCGAGGTGAAGAAGGCGCTGGAGAGCAACGACACCGACGCCATCAAGACGGCCAGCGAGAAGGCCGCGACGGTCAGCCAGAAGATGGGCACGGCTATCTACGCCCAGTCCCAGGCGGCCCAGGCCAACGCGCAGCCGGGTTCGGCTGACGGTGAGGCCACGCAGGCCGACGACGAGGTCGTCGAAGCCGAGATCGTCGACGAGGGCGACGGTAGCGAGCACGGAGCGGCCTGATGCCAGCAGCCGAGGAAACGGGCTCCGGTCCGGTCATTCATGACCACCGGCGCATCGACCCGGTAACCGGTCAGGTTCGAGGTAAGCACGCGGCGTCCAAGCCAGCCGGCACCAGAGGTGCCGGCCGGGCCCCGGAGACTCCGGGAGCGACACCGCGGAGGCCGCCGAGTCGACCGGATCCGCCGGGTCCACCGGATCGCAAGACGACACCGATGTTCTCCAAACGCAGAAGTATCCCGAAGAGGTTCCACAGGTGGTTACACAGGAGGCCGAGCCCGGAAGCCCCGGCGGCCAGCAGCAAGCCCCGGCCGCGGACGGCAAGCAGGCCGTAGATGTCGAGGCTCAGCTCGCGGAGCGCACCGCTGACTTGCAGCGACTGCAGGCCGAGTACGCCAACTACCGCAAGCGGGTCGACCGAGACCGGGCGGCCGTGCGCGAGCAGGCGGTGGCCGGGACGCTGGCCGGGCTGCTGCCCGTGCTCGACGCCATCGACCAGGCCCGGGAGCACGGCGAGCTGTCCGGCGGTTTCAAGTCGGTCGCCGATTCCCTGCAGTCGGCCACCAGCCGGCTCGGCCTGGTGACCTACGGAGACAAGGGCGACCCGTTCGACCCGAAGATCCATGAGGCGCTGACCAGTTCCTATTCAGCCGATGTCGCCGAGGACACCTGCGTCGAAATCCTGCAGCCCGGCTACCAGGTCGGAGACAGGATCCTGCGCCCCGCCCGAGTCGCCGTAGCAGAACCCTCAACCGGCCCCGACGGCACCAGCAACGAACCCGACTGGGCTGACACCGAGGAAGACAACTAAATCCCCGGCTTTTACCGGTGGGGGCGGCCACCCCCCGCGAGCCAAAGGGGCGCGGTGCCGCTTGGACTGAGGAGCGAGGAACGAGCGACGAGGGAAAGCGGCACCGCGAAAGCGCCCCGGCGGCGAGCGGGGAGTAAAGGGCGAGCGACGAGGGAAGGCGGCGCCTTAAAGCGCCCCGGAGGCGAGCAAGAAATTGAGCACTAAGGACTATCTCGAGAAGGACTACTACAAGGCGCTGGGGGTCGCCAAGACCGCCAAGCCTGCCGAGATCAAGACGGCCTACCGCAAGCTGGCCCGCAAGTACCACCCGGATGCGAACAAGGGCGACGCGTCAGCCGAGGAGCGCTTCAAGGAGATCTCCGAGGCTTACTCGGTGCTGTCCGACGAGAAGCGGCGCAAGGAGTACGACGAGGCGCGCTCGATGTTCGGCGGCGGCTTCCGGGTGCCTACCGGGCAGCGGCCGGGACAGGGCGGCTTCGGCGGCTTCGACCTGGGCGACATCTTCAGCGGCGCGGGCGACGCCGGCGGCCGTCTCGGCGACTTGTTCGGCGGAGTCTTCGGCGGCGGCAGTACCCGCACCACCGCGGCCAACCGGCCACGGCGCGGCTCCGACGTCGAGACCGAGACCACGCTGAGCTTCAGCGACGCGATCGACGGCACCACCGTCGCGCTGCGGCTGACCGGCGAGGGCCCGTGCCCGACCTGCCACGGAACCGGAGCCAAGGCGGGCACGGTGCCCCGGATGTGCCCGTCCTGCCACGGAACCGGTCAGGAGAGCAGGAACCAGGGTTCGTTCGGGATCACCGAGCCGTGCCACGAGTGCCGTGGACGCGGCATGGTGGTGGACGACCCCTGCCCGACCTGCTCGGGGAGTGGCCACGCGATGAGCTCGCGCACCATCCAGACCCGCATCCCGGCCGGCGTGGCCGACGGCCAGCGGATCAAGATCGCTGGCAAGGGCGCTCCCGGCGAGCGCGGCGGCCCGGCCGGCGACCTGTACGTCCGGGTGCACGTGAAGCCGCACTCGGTGTTCGGCCGGTCGGGCGCCAACCTCACGGTGACCGTGCCGGTCACGTTCGCCGAGCTGGCGCTGGGCGCGGAGGTCAAGGTGCCCTCGCACCGGGGCGCCCCGGTCACCGTGCGGATCCCGCCGGGCACCCCGAACGGGCGCACCTTCCGGGTCGCGGGCAAGGGCGTGCGCCGCAAGGACGGGACCACCGGCGGCATGCTCGTCACCGTCGACGTGATGGTGCCGCAGAACCTGAACGGCAAGGCCCGCGACGCACTGGAGAACCTGCGCGAGGCCACGGCCGGGGCGGACCCGCGAGAGGAACTGCTCGAGCGGGCCAAAGAGGCCTGAGAGGAGGAGATGACATGAGCGGCCCTTACGAGCATTCGGATGACCTGCCCGTCTACGTCATCTCCGTGGCGGCTCAGCTCTCCGGCATGCACCCGCAGACGCTTCGCGCCTACGACCGGCTCGGCCTGGTTTCGCCGGGCCGCAGCTCGGGCCGGGGCCGGCGCTATTCGATGCGGGACATCCTGGCGCTGCGTGAGATCCAGCGGCTCTCCCAGGAGGAGGGGGTCAACCTCTCCGGCATCAAGCTGATCCTCGATCAGCACAGGGAACTCGATCAGGCGCGCAGGCTCATCGCCGAGATGCACGCCGAGATCGCGCAGCTGCGGGTCGAGCTCGAATCCACCCGCGCCGTGGCGGCGCGGCTGGCCGAGCTGCGCCGCAGCGGCGGCAGTGACACCAGATCTGGGCAGACCGGGCTGATCCCGGTGCGGAGCGCCCGGGTCGCGGTATGGGAACCGATGACTGGGCCGGCCGGCCAGACCGGCCAGCCTGCAGGAGATAAGTGATGGACGACAAGCTAACCCGCAAGAGCCAGGAGGCGCTGTCCGCCGCGGTGCGGCGCGCCGCCGCGGACGGCAGCCCGCAGGTCGAATCGCTGCAGCTGCTGCTGGCTCTGCTTGACCAGGCGGACGGTACGACCGGTCCGCTGCTGCGGGCGGTCGGGGCCGACCCGGCGCTGATCGCCAAGCAGGCGCAAGAGCGACTGGCCCGCCTGCCGCGCGCCCGCGGGGCCACGCTGAGCGCGCCGGAAATGTCCCGGCCGCTGCTCACCGTGATCTCCACCGCGGCCAGCCGGGCCAAGCAGCTCGATGACCAGTACATCTCCACCGAGCACCTGCTGGTCGGATTGGCCGCCGACGGCGGCGACGCCAAGTCCGTGCTGACCGCCAACGGCGCCACCCCGGACGCGCTGGTCGAGGCGTTCAGTCAGATCCGCGGCAGCGCGCGCGTGACCAGCGAGGACCCGGAGGACACCTACAAGGCGCTGGAGAAGTACGGCGTCGACCTGACCAAGCAGGCCAGGGACGGCGGCCTGGACCCGGTGATCGGCCGGGACGCCGAAATCAGGCGGGTCATCCAGGTGCTGTCCCGGCGGACCAAGAACAACCCCGTGCTGATCGGTGAACCGGGCGTCGGCAAGACCGCGGTCGTCGAGGGCCTAGCTCAGCGGATCGTGGCCGGCGACGTGCCCACGTCGCTGCGGGACAAGCGGCTGATCGCGCTCGACCTGGGCGCCATGGTGGCCGGGGCCAAGTACCGGGGCGAGTTCGAGGAACGGCTCAAGGCCGTGCTGAACGAGATCAAGAGCAGCGACGGCCAGGTGATCACGTTCATCGACGAGCTGCACACGGTCGTCGGCGCGGGCGCGGCCGAGGGCGCGATGGACGCGGGCAACATGCTCAAGCCGATGCTGGCCCGCGGCGAGCTGCGCATGGTCGGCGCGACCACCCTGGACGAGTACCGCGAGCACATCGAGAAGGACCCCGCGCTTGAGCGCCGGTTCCAGCAGGTGCTCGTGGGCGAGCCCTCGGTCGAGGACACGATCGCGATCCTGCGCGGGCTGAAGGGCCGCTACGAGGCCCACCACCAGGTGCAGATCTCCGACGCGGCGCTGGTCGCCGCGGCCGCGCTCTCCGACAGGTACATCACCGCGCGGTTCCTGCCGGACAAGGCCATCGACCTGGTCGACGAGGCCGCCTCCCGGCTCCGGATGGAGATCGACTCCCAGCCGGTCGAGATCGACGAGCTGCGGCGCGCCGTGGACCGGCTCAAGATGGAGGAGCTGGCGCTGGCCAACCAGGAAGACGCGGCCAGCAAGGACCGGCTCGAGCGGCTGCGCGCCACCATGGCCGACCGGCAGGAGCAGCTGGACGCGCTGGTCGCGCGCTGGGAGCAGGAGAAGTCCGGCCTGAACAAGGTCGGTGAGCTGAAGAAGCGGCTCGACGACCTCGAGGGCCAGGCCGAGCGCGCCCAGCGTGACGGCGACTACGAGGCGGCCTCCCGGCTGCTTTACGGGGAGATCCCCGCGGTCAAGGAGCAGGTGGAGGCGGCAAGCACCACGGCTCGTTCGGCGCCTTCATCGGAGGGATCCGGGGCGGACGGAAGCCCGGCTACGGCGCCCATGGTGAAGGAGGAGGTCGGCCCGGACGACGTCGCGGACGTGGTGTCCTCGTGGACCGGCATCCCGGCCGGGCGGCTGCTCGAGGGCGAAACCGCCAAGCTGCTCCGGATGGAATCCGAGCTCGGGCGGCGGGTGATCGGCCAGACGCGGGCCGTGCAGGCCGTCTCGGACGCGGTCCGGCGGGCCCGGGCCGGGGTGTCGGACCCCGACCGGCCGACCGGCTCGTTCCTGTTCCTCGGGCCGACCGGCGTGGGCAAGACGGAGCTGGCCAAGGCCCTCGCCGCGTTCCTGTTCGACGACGAGCGGGCGATGATCAGGATCGACATGAGCGAGTACGCCGAGAAGCACTCGGTCGCCCGGCTCATCGGCGCCCCGCCCGGCTACGTGGGTTACGAGGAGGGCGGCCAGCTCACCGAGTCGGTGCGGCGCAGGCCCTACACGGTGGTGCTGCTCGACGAGGTGGAGAAGGCGCACCCCGAGGTCTTCGACGTGCTGCTCCAGGTGCTTGACGACGGACGCCTGACCGACGGGCAGGGCCGCACGGTCGACTTCAGGAACACCATCTTGGTGCTGACCTCGAACCTCGGCTCGGCGTTCATCGCCGACCCTGCCTTCGGCGACGAGAGCGCCAAGCGGGAGGCGGTGATGGCCGCGGTCCGGGGCGCGTTCAAGCCAGAGTTCCTGAACCGGCTCGACGACGTGATCGTGTTCGACGCCCTGTCGACCAGTGAACTCACCCAGATCGTCGACCTGCAGGTCGAACGGCTGGCGAGTCGGCTGGCCGGCCGGAGGCTGACGCTGACGGTGACCCCGGCGGCGAAGGAATGGCTGGCCGTGACCGGGTTCGACCCGGTGTACGGCGCGCGGCCGCTGCGCCGCCTCATCGCCTCCGCCGTCGGCGACCAGCTCGCCCGCGCCCTGCTGGCGGGAGAGATACTCGACGGCGACGAGGTCCTGGTCGACGTGGACCAGAACAGGGACGCGCTGACCGTCCTGCGCGGCGAACGAGCCGCCGCCTGACGCCAGGAGCGTACCTCGCGGCCGTGGGGTCTGTGTTTCAGGCCCCGGCCGCGGGGGCCGCGGGGTTCGCGGGATCGGCCGGGCCGCTCCGGCGGCTGTCGTCGAGCAGCTTGTCGTAGTCGTCTTCCGGCAAGCCCAGGTCGACCCGGAGCCGGTACCGCAAGCGCAGCAGCAGCTGCAGTTCGGCGCGGTCCTCGCTGCTCAGGCAGGCATCGACGCCCGCGGTGGCCCAGTCAAGCGCGCCTTCCAGGTCGCCTTGCTCGGTGAGCAGCTCGGCCACCTCGTCGCAGGTACGAGCCGGCGACCTGTCCTCGGATTCCTTCAGCTCGCGGAGCAGCGCGTCAGCCTCGGCGCCGCGGCCGAGCGCGAACATCGCCCGGGCCAGCGGGACCCGCGGGTCATCGAAGGTCGGGCCGGCGTCCGCGATCGCGATGCGGAACTCTTCGGCCGCCGCCTCCGGGTCGTCCGCAAGCATCCACTGCTCGCCCGCGCGCATGTGCGCTTCGGCCCGTGACATGCTGCTCGGGCTGGCCTGCGTGGCCAGGCGGCTCATCCGCACCGCGGCCCGCTTGTGATTGCCGGTACGCGCCGCGTTCACCTCGATGGCGTCGAACAGCTCACCGGACAGCACAACCACGTTTGAAAACCTACCCACCGTCGGCGTGGACAATCCGGACGTCTTCTTCCTATTTACCGGCGGGTGCGCTCGAGCGCATCCCAGAATCCCCGCCGCAGTGCATGGCGGACCTCATCGTGCAAGAGAAAGTCGATCGGCAGCGCCGAACCCTGCAGCAGCCGCGCCTCAAGGTCGGACGGCATGCGCGGCTTGCGAGCCAGCACCGCCTCAAGCCAGAGAGCAGGCGCGTCCCTGGCCACCGACGCGCCGAATTCCTGGCCTTCCTCGTGCGCGGCCTGGACGGCTTCGGAGAGCGACACCCCGCCACCCGCGGGCGGGTAACCCGGCGTTCCCGGCGCCATGACCGGCTGCGGGCCACTGTAGGGAGCGCTGCGGGCTGATCCCTGACCTGGCACGCCGTGCTGCCCCGACGGCATCGGCGCCGGGCCCTGCCCTTGAGAACTCAGGCCCTGAGAGCCCAGACCCTGAGGGCCCTGGCCCCCCATCGGCCCCATGGACGGCTGGCTCGGCTGGCTGCGCGAGGAGGGCAAGCGCCGCAGCTGCCCCGGCGGCGACTGGATAGGCTCGGGTCCGGTCCCGCCGGTGACCGCCTCGGGGGCACCCGGCGATCCCTGGCCGTAGCCGGGTATCTCTTCGGCGGTACGCACGCGTGCGGCCGGGCTCTGCGACACCGTCTCCGGCCGGTCTGGGCGTTCCGGGCGGCCGCGGGCCGCCGTTACGGGAGTGGCATAGATATCAGGCCGGGCGGGAAGATCCGGGCGGGCGGTCAGGTCCGGCCGGGCCGGAAGATCCGGGCGGGCCGCGGGTGGCGCGTCGCCGTTGACCGCGGGTGGCGCCGTCCTGTCCTCGCGGGCCCGCTCGTCACGGGATCGCTCATCGCGGGTCCGTTCGTCCCGGGGCCGGTCCTCGCGGGCCCAGTCGTCGCGGGGCCGGTCGTCGCGGGCCCGGTCGTCGCGGGGCCGGTCGTCGCGGGGCCGGTCGTCGCGGGGCCGGTCGTCGCGGGGCCGGTCGTCGCGGGGCCGGTCGTCGCGGGGCCGGTCGTCGCGGGGCCGGTCGTCGCGGGGCCGGTCGTCGCGGGCTCGATCGTCGCGGGCCCGGTCCTCGCGCGCGGCTGGCCTCGGCAGTTGCAGGGCGGGGCGCTGGTACTCCGCCACGACGGGAGCGGTGTAGATGGCAGGCGGCGCATGGTTGGCCGCCGCGGGCATGGGCTGGTAGGACCCGGTACCCGTCAGCGAGTGGCCGTTCGCCAGCGGCCTGGCTGCCACGTGATCGGCGCCCTCTGCCTCGTCCTCATGGACGGGTTCGGCTCCCGCGATCAGCTCCACGTAAGGACCCAGGTGCTCGCCGCCGATCTCGAGGATGTCGTCGGACTCCTGCCTGAGCGCCCGCGAGATGGTCCAGTTGCCGTCCACGGCTATGTGCACCAGCGTGACGCGCAGGCCAAGATCCTGGACGTCGGCGATGACCTGAGCCAGATCCTCTTCCGCGCTGACCACGAGCGCGTCGCTGATCGCGTTGTTGCGTGCCAGCGTGGTCAGGTCGCGGTGAATCTCGGTTTCCACGCCCTCCGCCGGCCGGGCCGGATCTTCGCCACCCGGAGCTTGACGCCGGGTACGTCGGCCAGCGCGTCGTGCTCGGCGGTGCGGCGGCCGTCCACGGTCGCCTCGTACCAGTAGCAGCGCAGCAACGGCAGGCCCGACCGTTCCCTGGCCAGGCTGGACAGAAGCTGCAGCAGCCCTTCGTAATCCCAGGAGACAGAGTCGCCGCGGCGGGTCCCGTGCACCGCCATGGCACCATCCGCGAGCACGTAACCTGCGTCAACGAACAGCGCGCAGCGGTCCACAGCCCTCCGTCCTTCCTCTCGGTGCGGCAGCTAGCATTCAGGCACCGATACCGACCCGAGACCACTAAGACTAGTGAAGTAACCCTCCCGCGGATGCCTTTCCACGCATTCCCGCTGCCTAGGGGGCCGTCGTAACGGCGTAAGCTGCAGCCCCTAGCAGCATGGGGATCCCAAAAACCCCACCATCCCCCACGAACGTTTCCACTCCCCGCGAATCCGTCGCGATGATCACGCCCAAGCAGCCGAGGCCGCGCTCCGTCGTGGTTGACCGAGCTGCCCTGCCAACGAGCCCGGGCCGCCCGACTGCCAGGCGAACTAGCTTGCCGCGGCAAGAAACATTCGCCCCGCTTGCAGCAGCTCCACGGCGGCAGAACCCCGAACTGACCACAACGATGGTCCCTTGGTGTTGCCCCGGCAACACCTATGGACCATCGTCGTGCCTCGAAAGCGGGAGCAGCCCGGTACGGGTGTGCCGGGCGGGGCGGGCGGTGTTCGCGGGACGCTGGGCCTTCGCCGGGGCGTGACCTTACCGCCCCGAGCACCGGGCGAACGCTGGTTACTGAGGCAGGCACTAGCTGGAAAATGACAGCAATCGTTATCGTGTCTCACTAACTCCCTTATGAGGGGATCAGTGACGCACAAGAAGTTCGAAACATGCCGTCTAGGACAACGTGGAGACCTGGTGGGGCTGGAGAGACCGCGTTCCTGGCATAGAGACTGGCTCCCAATAGTTTCTTGAGAAACTTTGCTCATACGGCGTCATACCGGGCCGCTTTTGCCGTCTCCCTCTCCAAAGGCCAAAGGTCACAAGCGGAGGGAGCCGACTGCCCGTGCATTCAGACCGGGAATCCGTGCCCGCCGTGCGGTCCTGGACCACCCGGGCCGACCCGGGCGAGCTCTGTGATGCCTGGCGGCGGCGCAGCGTGGCCAGCGGTTGGCTGACCGCCGAGGACTGGGACAGCGAGGCCGTCGACGCGGTGGTCGATGCAGTCTGGGGCGGCGAGGACCGTCGCACTGGGGCGCTGCTCCTGGCCTGTGACCACCTGGGTCGCTCCCGGGCCAAGGCCGGCATCGGCATTACCGAAACGATTAACGACCTGGCCGTCCTGTACGCCGTGCTCGAGCGCGAACCGGACGGGGCCGACACACCGGACGAGCCAGGCACACCGGACAGTGCAGGTCCACCGGACAGTGCAGGTCCACCGGACGGACCGGGCGAGCAAGGCGGACCGCCGCTGGCCCTGGTCTGCGCCGTCGCGGGAGGCTGGGCCGAGGAGGGGATGGCCCAGCTTTCCCGCGGCGGCTGCAAGGACCCGCTCAGTGGCCTGGCCACCGTGCCTTACCTGCGCACCCGGCTGGCTGAGTTGTACCGGGAGGCGGCGCAGAGCGGCACTAGCCCGGCCGATACGCACCGCCTGCTCCTGGTCAGCCTTCCGCGCCGCCCCGACCCATGGCGCCGGATGGCCCTGGTCATCTTGGTGGGACACGATCTGCGGATCGCCTTTCCCGGCGGGGAAACGCTCTCGCTGGCCCGGCCGAGCGCAGGCACCGGGACGGGGCTGGCGATCGCGCTGGTCCGCGTGCGGGCCGACCTGCCGTTGCGGTACGCCAGGCTGCGCCGGACGATCCATTGCACCCCGGGCGTGCAGATCCGGATGACCCGGCTGCCCGGCCTGCTCGCCGGGGCACTGCACCTAGTGGACGAGCTGGCCCCCTGATCCCGCCGGCGCCGGCGTTCCTGTTAGAGGGGGACGGGAAACCGGCGTCGGCGGTCTACCTCGCACCGGCCGCGGCCAGCTCACCGCGGCGTCCCGTAGGATCAGCGACCGTGACCGACCGCGCAGAACTGCTCGAAGCGATCAAGGCGAAGGCCGTCGTCCGCGGCGACTTCGTGCTCTCCTCAGGCCAGCGGGCCGACTGGTACGTCGACCTGCGCCGGATCCTGCTGGACGGACGGCTGGCGCCGCTGGCGGGCCGGGTCATGCTCGACCTCACCTGGGACCTGGGTTACCAGGCCGTCGGCGGGCTGACGATGGGTGCCGATCCGGTCGCCACGGCGATCATGCACGCGGCGGCCGACCGGGGGACGCCGGTCGACGCCTTCGTGGTGCGGAAGAAGGAAAAAGAGCACGGCACGCAGCGCAGGATCGAGGGCCCGGACGTGGCCGGGCGGCGGGTGCTCGCGGTCGAGGACACCTCGACGACCGGTGCGTCCCCGCTCACCGCGGTGGACGCGCTCCGCGAGGCGGGAGCCGAGGTGGTCGGCGTGGCCGTGCTGGTCAACCGCGGCGCCCGGGACAATGTGGCCGCCCGCGGTCTTGCCTTCCGCGCCGCCTACGAGCTAGCCGACCTCGGCGTCTGAGCTGTCCGGCCGGGGCGTCGGAACGACTCCCACCCCGGCGTCGGGCCGATCCGACCGCACCCCGGCGTCGGGCCGATCCGACCGCGGCCTGGCGTGGCTGCCGCCGCCCCTGCCACCCCTGCCGCCGGCGCTCGGTGCCGCCTCCGGGCCCGCGCTCGAGGCCGCCCCAGGGCCTGAGGTCGCGCCGCCCTGGCGGCCTTCACGCCGGAACTGACGCCAGCGGTACAGCACGAAACCGACGATGGCGATGACCAGCAGAACGAACAAGATATAGCCGACGATGGACAACCCGTGGCTGACGCTCTTCCAGGCGCTGCCGAGCTCGTACCCGACCACCGAAAGCGCGGTCGCGTAGAGGACGGTGCCGATCAGGCTGAGTACCCCGAAGCGGGCCGCGGGTATCCGCACCAGACCCGCCACGATCGAGGTGAAGGCCCGGACGAACGGCAGCATCCGGCCGACCGGAACCGCCCAGGCGCCCCGGCCGGTCAGGAAGCGCTCGGCCCGGTTGACGTCGGACTCGGTCACGAGCACGTAGCGGCCGAGCTTGTGCACCAGCGGCCTGCCTCCGATCCGGCCGACCGCGTACGAGGCGTAGGACCCGGCGAGCTCGGCCAGCGAGCCGATGATGATGACCAGGGCGAGGTTGAGATGGCCCTGGTAGGCGAGCACTCCGGCGAAGCCGAACGTGATCTCGGACGAGATCGGAATACAGGCCGCCTCAAGGAAGCCGAACAAGATCAGCGCAGCGTAGCCCGCCGAGGTGAGAAAGCTCTCCATGGTTGCTGTTGTACCTTATCCCGGGTACTGCCCGCCGCATCTTCATGCGCGCTTCATGTCCCTATCGAGGGCCAAGGTCCCTATTGGGGTCCAGCCCGGTGTGCCTACAGTGGTCTCAAATTTCAAGCTAAGGGAGTCAACGCCATGCCAATCGCCACCCCAGAGGTCTACGCGCAGATGCTGGACAACGCGAAACAGCGTGGTTTCGCGTTCCCGGCGATCAACGTCACCTCGAGCCAGACGCTGAACGCCGCGCTCCGCGGGTTCGCGGACGCCGGCAGTGACGGCATCATCCAGATGTCGACGGGCGGGGCGGAGTACCTGTCCGGCCCGGTCAAGAACATGGTGACCGGCGCGGTCGCGCTGGCCGAGTTCGCCCACGTGGTCGCGGCGAAGTACCCCATCCACATCGCGCTGCACACCGATCACTGCCCGAAGGACAAGCTCGACGGCTACATGCGCCCGCTGGTGGCCTTGTCCCGGGAGCGGGTGGCTCGGGGCGAGCAGCCGCTGTTCCAGTCGCACATGTGGGACGGCTCGGCCGTGCCGCTGAAGGAGAACCTGGAGATCGCGGCCGAACTGCTGGCCGAGTGCGCGGCCGCCCACATCGTCATGGAGATGGAGATCGGGGTGGTCGGCGGCGAGGAGGACGGCGTCGTCGGCGAGATCAACGAGAAGCTGTACACCACGCCGGAGGACGCCTTGGCCACCGCCGAGGCGGTCGGGCTGGGCGAGCGCGGCCGGTACATCCTGGCCGCGACGTTCGGCAACGTGCACGGCGTCTACAAGCCGGGTCACGTCAAGCTGCGGCCGGGCGTGCTGAAGGAAATCCAGGACGCGGTGGGGCAGAAGTACGGCCTCCAGAAGCCCTTCGACCTGGTCTTCCACGGCGGCTCCGGGTCCGCCCTGGAGGAGATCAGGGAGGCGATCACCTACGGCGTGGTCAAGATGAACGTCGACACCGACACTCAGTACGCGTTCACCAGGCCCGTCGCGGGCCACATGTTCACCAACTACGAGGGCGTGCTCAAGGTCGACGGCGACGTCGGCAACAAGAAGCAGTACGACCCGCGCAGCTGGGGCAAGGCGGGCGAGGCCGGCATGGCCGCGCGCGTCACGCACGCCTGCGAGGACCTGCTGTCGGCCGGCCACCAACTAAGCTAAGGCTCCCCAAGCCAAGAGGCCAGCAAACAAGCAAGAGGCCAGCAAAGAGGAGAGCCATGGAACGCCAGAACCTGCTCGGCGGCCCGCCGGCCACCTACCTGCTCGACGAGACCGAACCGGCGGCGGAGCTGCGGGCGGGCACCGATCCCGCGGAGGTCGCGGCCCGCTTCCCGTCGCACTCGGCGGCCTGGGCCGCCCTGGCCAGCCGCGCGTTCGCGCAGGGTGACCCGGTCACCGCCTACGCCTTCGCCCGGACCGGCTACCACCGCGGCCTGGACCAGCTGCGGCGGTCGGGCTGGAAGGGGCACGGCCCGATCCCGTGGGAGCACGAGCCGAACCGGGGATTCCTGCGCTCCCTGTACATGCTGGGCCTGGCGGCCGGGGCGATCGGCGAGGACGACGAGGCCACCCGCTGCCAGGATTTCCTCACCGACAGCAGCCCGACGGCCGCGGCCGAGCTGGCGGCCGAGCATTCGTAGCCGCCGCTCCGGCATAACGGCCAGGTCCGGGCTTGGTTACCGGTTGATATTGCGGGTAATCTCAGAGCGCAAGAGCCCCTGCCGCGCTTGCGCCTGTGCGGGGGCTTCGTCGTGCCAGGTCAAGCCGGCCTCATGAGAAGTCGAGGGCGAACCGCGAGGGTCTAGCCAGAGCCAGAGCCAGAGCCAGAGCCAGAGCCAGCGAGGAGGATGCGCCTATGCCCGCTATCGTGCTTGTGGGCGCCCAGTGGGGAGACGAGGGCAAGGGCAAGGCCACGGACCTGCTCGGTGACCGGGTCGACTACGTGGTCAGGTACCAGGGCGGCAACAACGCGGGCCACACGGTGGTCATCGGGGACGAGAGCTACGCCCTGCACATGCTGCCGTCCGGCGTGCTGTCCCCCGCCGTCGTCCCGGTGATCGGCAACGGGGTGGTCATCGACCCGCAGGTCCTCCTGGACGAGATCGACGGCCTGGCCGCCCGCGGCATCGACTGCGGCAAGCTGCTGGTCTCGGCGAACGCGCACCTGATCATGCCCTACCACCGCGCGCTCGACAAGGTGTCCGAACGTTACCTGGGCAACTCGCGGATCGGCACCACCGGCCGCGGCATCGGCCCGGCCTACGCCGACAAGATCGCCCGGGTGGGGATCCGGATCCAGGACCTGTTCGATCCCGGCATCTTGGGCAAGAAGCTCGAGCTGGTGCTGCGCGACAAGAACCAGATCTTCGGCAAGGTCTACAACCGCCGGGGCCTGGACGCCCGCGCCATCACAGAAGAGTACGAGCGTTACGCCGAACGGCTCCGCCCCTTCGTCGCCGACACCGGCCTCGTCCTCGGCCGGGCCCTGGACGAGGGCAAGGTCGTGCTGCTCGAGGGGGCCCAGGCCACCATGCTCGACGTGGACCACGGCACCTACCCGTTCGTGACCTCCTCCTCGCCCACGGCCGGCGGCGCCTGCGCCGGGTCGGGCATCGGCCCGACCCGGATCTCCGAGGTCATCGGCATCGTCAAGGCGTACACGACCCGCGTCGGCGAGGGCCCGTTCCCCACCGAGCTCGGCGGCGAGAAGGGCGAATGGCTGCGCAAGACCGGCGGGGAGTACGGCGTGACGACCGGCCGGGCGCGCCGCTGCGGCTGGTTCGACGCGGTCATCGCCAGGTACGCCACCCGGGTGAACGGGATCACCGGCTACTTCCTGACCAAGCTGGACGTGCTGTCCGGCCTGGACCAGGTGCCGGTCTGCGTCGCCTACGAGGTGGACGGGAAGCGGTGCGAGGAGATCCCGATGACCCAGACGGAGTTTCACCACGCGGTGCCGGTCTACGAATACCTCGACGGCTGGTGGGAGGACATCTCCAAGGCGACCACGTTCGAGGAGCTGCCGGCCAACGCCCGGGCCTACATCACGGCGGTGGAGCAGATGATCGGCGCCCCGGTCGCCGCGGTCGGCGTGGGTCCCCGCCGCGACCAGACGCTCCAGCTCCGGCCCCTGCTCCCCTAGTCCCTCGTGAGGCCTAGTCCCCGCGTGGGCCTAGCCCCGCGTTAGGCTCACGGCGTGCGCATTCTCGTCATCGGGTCCGGGGGCCGCGAGCACGCGATCGTCCGCGCCCTGAGCCCGGACACCACCCACCTGCACGCGGCGCCAGGCAATCCCGGCATCGCCGCGCTCGCGGAGACCCATCCCGAGGTCGCGCCGACCCCGGACGGGATCATCGAGCTGGCCCGCAAGCTCGACTCGGACCTGGTGGTGATCGGCCCGGAGGCGCCCCTGGTGGCCGGCGCGGCCGACCTGCTGCGGGACCACGGCTTCAGCTGCTTCGGGCCGGATGCCAGCGCAGCGCGGATCGAGGGCTCCAAGTCGTTCGCCAAGCAGGTCATGGCGCAGGCGGGGATTCCCACCGCCGCGTCGGCCACCTGCCGGACCAGCGCCGAGGTGGACACGGCGCTGGCCGCGTTCGGGCCGCCCTACGTGGTCAAGGACGACGCGCTGGCGGCCGGCAAGGGCGTCCTGGTCACCGCCGACCTGGCCGCCGCCCGGGCGCACGCGGCCGGCTGCGGCATGGTCGTGATCGAGGAATTCCTGGACGGGCCCGAGGTGTCGCTGTTCGCGGTCACCGACGGCGTGACCGCGGTCCCGCTGCTGCCCGCGCAGGATTTCAAGCGGGCCACCGACGGCGACCAGGGCCCGAACACCGGCGGCATGGGCGCCTACGCCCCGCTCCCCTGGGCCCCGGCCGACCTGGTCGAGGCGACCATGGACACGGTCATCTCACCCGCCGTGGAGGTGATGCGCAGGCGCGGCACGCCGTACCGCGGCCTGCTGTACGCCGGGCTGAGCCTGACCTCGGCCGGGCTGCGGGTGGTCGAGTTCAACGCGCGCTTCGGCGACCCGGAGACGCAGGTGGTGCTCGACCGGCTCGGCACCCCGCTGGCGCCGCTGCTGCACGCCGCCGCCGTCGGCGACCTGGCCCGCGCCGAGCCGCCGCGGTGGCGCCCGGGCGCCGCGGTCACCGTGGTCATCGCGGCGCAGGGCTATCCGGGGAACCCGGTCAAGGGCGACAAGATCAAGATCGAAGAGGCCGAACGGACAGTGGTGCCAGCGTCCGGTCATGACAGCTACCTCTTGCACGCCGGAACCGCCACCGACGCGGCCGGCGACCTGGTGTCGGCGGGCGGCCGGGTGCTGAACGCGGTCGGCTCGGGGCCGGACGTCGCCGCCGCGCGCGCCGCGGCCTACGAGCTGGCGGCCACGGTCTCCCTCCGCGGCGGCTGGTACCGGCGGGACATCGCCGCACGCCTGTGACTGACGGTGAGAAACGCGAGGCCGAGGTAGCTGAGGCCCGCGCGGACACGGGCGCAGGCGCGGCCGGGGCAGGGACGGCTGAGGCGGAGGACGCGGCGCCGGGGCGGGTCAGCACGCTGGAGCTGTTCTTCGACCTGGTCTTCGTGTTCACGATCACGCAGCTCACCGGGGTGCTTTCGGGCGACCTGACGGCGGGCGGCGCGCTGCGGGTGCTGCTTATCTTCGGCGTGCTGTGGTGGATGTACGGGGGCTACGCGTGGCTGACCAATGCTCGCACGCCGCGGCAGCTGCCGGAGCGGCTGCTGCTCCTGCTCGGCATGGCCGGCTTCCTCGTCATCGGGCTGGCGCTGCCGCACGCGTTCAGCCGTCGCGGCGAGGCGGTGGCGCTCGGGCTGGGCTACCTGCTGGTCGTGGCCGTGCACGGAGGGCTGTACCTGCGGCTCAACCGGAACATCCGGCGGGTGCTCCCGTTCAACCTGGCCTCGGCCGCGCTGGTCACCGCGCTCGCCGTGCAGGCGCTGTCGCCGCTGGTCATCGGGCTGGGTGGCCGTTCTTAGGCCGGTTCTCTATCCAGCCCGCGCACTTCGTGGAGCGGCACGGCGCGCTGATCATCGTGGCGTTTGGCGAGTCGGTGGCGGACATCGGCATCGGGGCGGCGGGCCACCCGGTCACCGTCGCCCTGGTCACCACGTCGGTGCTCGGGCTCGCGCTGGCGGCCGCGCTGTGGTGGGCGTACTTCGGGCTGGGCGACGACGACCGGGCCGAGCAGGCCATGACCCGCGCGGACCCGGCGCCCCGGCCGGGACTCGCGTTGCAGGCCTACTTTTACGCCTACATCCCGTTGCTGCTCGGCATCGTCGCGCTGGCGGCCGGGATCAAGCGGGTGATCGGGTCCGCCGAGGCCACCTTCTCGTACCCGGCCTGCCTGGCGCTGGGCGGCGGGGTGGCCCTGTACCTGGCCGGTGACGCGACGTTCCGGCACGTGCTGGGGATCGGCGTGGCCGCATTAGCGGCCACACCCGCCGCCCCGCCGGGGGGGCCCAGGGGGTCACGGGGGGAGGGGTGAAGGTGTTTCCCCCGTGAGTGGGGATCCGGAGGGGATCGTCCCCCCGCTAAGTTATAGAGCATGATCGAGCGGTACACGCTGCCTGAGATGGGGCGGGTCTGGAGCGAGGCCCACAAGTACGAGCTGTGGTGCCGGGTGGAGGTGCTCGTGCTGGCGGCGCACGCCCGGGCCGGCACGGTACCCGCGGACAGCGTGGAGCCGGTGCGCAACGCCCCGCCGCCCACGCCTGCGGCGGTGGCGGAGGTCGAGGCGGTGACCGAGCACGACGTGATCGCGTTCCTGAGTGCGTGGGCCGACAACACCACCCCTCGTTCGGCCGCAGCTTATGTGCATTACGGCATGACCTCCTCGGACCTGCTGGACACCGCGCTCGGGCTCCAGCTCACCGAGGCCACCGACCTGCTGGTGGCCAAGGCCACCCGGCTGGTCGCGGTGCTGCGGGACCACGCGCTGGCGCACGCCGGGACGCTGCGGCCGGGCCGGACGCACGGTATCCACGCCGAACCGGACACCTGGGGGCACCGGGTGGCCGACTTCGCGTTCGCGATGGCGCGCAGCCGGGACCGGCTGGTGCGGGCGCGCGAGGCGGTGGCCGTGGGCACACTGTCCGGGCCGGTCGGCAGCTACTCCAACATCGACCCGGCCATCGAGGCCGAGGTCATGCCGGCCCTGGGGCTGCGGGCCGCGGAGGTGGCCAGCCAGGTGGTGATCAGGGACGGCATCGCCGAATGGGTGAGCGCGCTGGCCATCATCGCGACCGTGTGCGAGGCGGTGGCGCTTGAGGTGCGGCACGGCCAGCGGACCGAGGTGCGGGAGCTGACCGAGCCGTTCCGGTCGGGGCAGAAGGGCTCCTCGTCGATGCCGCACAAGAAGAACCCGATCTCCTCCGAGCGGATCGCCGGGCTGGCCCGGGTCATCCGCGGCTACGTCACGCCGGTGACCGAGGGGATTCCGCTCTGGCACGAGCGGGATATCTCACACTCCAGCGTGGAGCGAATCGCGTTGCCCGACGCCGCCATCGGGACCGACTACCTGCTGCACCTGACGACCGGCCTGGTGGAGGGGCTGGTGGTGGACGCGGCCCGGATGCGGGCCAACCTGGACGTCACCGGCGGGCTGATGTTCTCCTCGGCGGTCCTGCTCGAGCTGGTCAGCGCCGGGATGAGCCGGGAGGACGCGTACGCCCTGGTGCAGGCGGCCGCGATGGACACGTGGGAGACCGGGACACCGTTCCGTGACACGCTGCGCAAGCAGGCTGCGACACGCGGGCAGGAGCTTCCCGAAGACCGTCTAGCCGGGGCATTCCGCCCGGAACGGTACACAGAGCGGCTTGCTCCAGTATTCGAGCGTCTCACCCGGCTAAGCTGACACCCATGACCCAGGGACCCGAAACGAGCTACCGCGTGCGCGGCGGCGCTCCGCTGCACGGCACGGTCTTCGTGCAGGGCGCGAAGAACGCGGCGCTGAAAATGATCGCGGCGTCGTTGCTCACGGCCAACGGACACACGGTGCTGCGCAACGTGCCGGCCATCGAAGACGTCCGCCGGGCCGTCGAGCTGGCGGAGGCGGTCGGCGCGGTCGTCGAGTTCCACGAGCCCGAGCGGACGCTGGTCGTCGACGCTTCCAACCTGACCAGCCCGGTCCTTCCGGCCGAGATCGCGCGCCGGTTCCGCAGCTCGGTGCTGTTCGTGCCGGCCCTGCTGCACAGGTTCGGCGAGGCGGTCATCGAGGGTGTCGGCGGCTGCAACCTGGGCAACAGGAACCTGGACTTCCACTACCGCGGCTTCGCCCGGCTCGGCGCCATCGTCGACGAGGGCGAATCGGAGATCCGGATCAAGGCCAGCAAGCTGCAGGGCGCGCACCTGTACCTGGACACCCCGTCGCACACCGGCACCGAGAACCTGATCATGGCGGCGTCGCTGGCGCCGGGCAAGACCATCATCGACAACACCGCGCAGGAGCCCGAGGTCCTGGACGTCATCGCGTTCCTGACCAAGATGGGCGCGCGGATCACCGGCGGCGGGACCGGCTTCATCACCGTGCACGGTGTCGACGAGCTGACCGCGGTCGAGCACACCGTGATGGCGGACCGGATCGACGCGGGCGTCTTCGCGATGGCGGCGGCCATCACCGGCGGCCAGCTGAACCTGGTCGGCGCCTCCCTCGAGCACTTCGGTGTCGTCCGGTGGAAGCTGGAGCAGATGGGGGTGGAGTTCGCCACCAACGGCGCGGTGGTGTCGGTCCGGATGGACCGGCCGCTGCGCCCGATCAACGTGGTCACCAGCCCCTACCCCGGTTTCGCCACCGACCTGCAATCGCCGATCATGGCGGTGGCCTGCCTGGCCGACGGGGCCTCCTACATTCGCGAGACGATCTTCGACGGGCGCTACCTCCTGGTCGGCGAGCTGAACAAGATGGGCGCCAAGGTCGAAATGGACGGCAGCGCGGTAATCGTGCACGGGCCTTCCGGGTTCAAGGGGGCCGAGGTGGTGGCCCACGACCTGCGCACCGGCATCGCGCTGGTGCTGGCGGGCCTGGCCGCCGAGGGTGAGACCCTGGTCACGCCCGGGTACCCGATCGACCGGGGGCACGCCGCCATCGCCCAGCGCTTCAACGCCCTCGGCGCGGACATCACCGCGGTACCGGCCCAAGGGTAGGGGCGCTTCGGTCAGCTCGAGATCGCTTCGTGGTAGAGCTGGCTGATGGCGGTGCCGAAGTAGGGGCTGTAGGAGATGGCGGCGGTATCGCCGCCCTGCTGATAGCCGCCGATGACGCCGATGACCCGGCCGGTCCTGGTGGCCGGGTTGAAACCGGTCACCCACGGGCTGCCGCTGGTACCGTCGGCGAAGCCGTCGCAGCTGAACCTCAGCTGGCTGGCGCTGCGCCGGGTGGTCCAGTTCTTGCAGGTGATGGGTTCTCCGGAACTCTGCGGGTAGCCGGTGACCCGGACCAGGTGCCGGTAACCTGCTCACATTCCCCGCCCCCCGTGCTGACCGGCCCGGGCCTCACACCGGCGTGCGCTCGTGACCCCCGCCCGATGCGCTCGCAGGCCCGCGCTCCGCTGTCCGCGGAGACCTTCCGGCCCATGCAGTTGTCCCATACGGTAGCAGCGTGCGAATCCTCATTCTGGGTGGCACGCAGTTCATCGGGCGGCGGATCGCCGCCGACCTGGTGGCCCGCGGAGACGAGGTCACCGTGGTGCACCGCGGCCAGACCGAGTCGGCGGAACCCGACGGCTGCGCGCACTGGCATGCCGACCGGGCGGCCTTCGCCGGGTTGGCCGGCCGGGCGCGCGACCTCGGTCCCGATGCCGTGATCGATACCCGCGCGCTGACCAAGGCGGACGCGGACGCGGTCCTGCCGCACTTGCCGGACGCCCACCTGGTGCTGCTGTCGAGCATCGACGTGTACCGGGCTTACGAGCTGATCCTGGCCGGACAGGGCGGCGAGCCGGTGCCGATCACCGAGGAATCACCGCTGCGCCAGGCTCGCTACCCCCTCCGTGACCTGCTGCCCGGGCTCGGCGAGCGCTACGACAAGCTCGACGTGGAACCGGGTTACCTAAACCGCGGCGGCACCGCGCTGCGGCTGTCGATGATCTACGGCGAGCACGACGGGCAGCGCCGCGAGGAGTTCATCCTGCGCCGGGTGCGGGCCGGCCGCAGACGCATCCCGATCGGCACGGGCAACGGCCTGGGCACCCGCTGCTACGTGGGTGACGTGGCCGCCGCCGTGCTCGCCGCGCTGGACCGCCCGTCGGCCGCCGCCGGGCAGGTGTTCAACGTCGGCGACGCGGCCACCGGCACCGTCCGCGATTACGCGGTTAGCATCCTGGCCGCGGCCGGCCATCAGGCGGAGCTGGTCACGGTAGCCGAGGACGTTCTGCCCGAGGACATGGAAGAGACCAAGAGCATGGCTCAGCACTTCCTGATCGACAGCCGCAAGGTGATGGACCGGCTCGGCTGGCGTCCCACCGACCCGGCGCAGACCATCCCGGTTTCCGTACGCTGGCATCTGGCTCACCCCCCGCAAGACCCGGGTCAGGACTTCGCCCCGGACGACCGCGCGCTGGCCGGGACGGGGTAGCGCGCCGCGGCTCGGATGGCGGGCAGGGATACGGACACCGGCCCGGCCGGTTGACGGCGGCTCTCCCGGTGCCCAGGATTGTCGTATGCGGTTGCCGTGGCAGGCTCGGGAGTACGAGCGGACTTGCGACAATTGCGGTTATACCTGGCGGGTACCCCGGTCAGCGGCGCGGCACCGGGTCCGGTCGATCTCGATGATCTCCACCGCCTCGCCCAGGAGCATCGACCGGGTCGAGCTGGCCCGGGAGGTCAACTCGATCGCGGCGGAAAACCAGCTCACCGAAGGCTTCCGGCACTGCCCTCGGTGCGACGCGGAGCAGTTCGAGCAGCGCCGGATTTCATGATCGCGAAGACTTTTAGCCCACTTTCGGGCTCAAGTCTTCGTGATCACGCGAGTGGGGCGTTGCGGCGGGGGAAAGCGTGCGCGATGGCGAGGAAGGCGTCGTTGGCGTCGGCGTCGCCGATGCTGACCCGGGCTCCTTCGCCGGCGTACGGGCGGACGGCGATACCTTCGGCTTCGCAGGCGGCGGCGAAGTCCCCGGTGCCGGGGCCGAGCCTGAGCCAGACGAAGTTGGCCTCGGTGGGGGGAACGGTCCAGCCGTCGGCGACTAGGGCCTCGCGCACCCTGGTCCGTTCCTTGACCGTGAGCTCGACGCGTTCCAGCAGCTCATCCTCTGCGGCCAGGGAGGCCACCGCCGCGGTCTGCGCGATGCTGTTCACGGTGAACGGCAGCATGGTCATCCGGACCGCCGCCGCGACGGGCTCGTGCGCGATCAGGAATCCGGTGCGCAGCCCGGCCAGCCCGTAGGCCTTGGAGAAGGTACGCAGGACGGCGACGTTCGGCCGGTCCCGGTACACGTTGACGCCGTCGGGGACGGCTTCGTCCCGGATGTACTCGTGGTACGCCTCGTCGAGTACGACCAGGCAGTCGGCCGGCACCCGGTCGAGGAAATCCTCAAGCTCGGCGGCGTGAACCACGGTGCCGGTCGGGTTGTTGGGGTTGCAGACGAAGACAAGCCGGGTCCGCGGGGTGATCGCGTCCGCCATCGCGCGCAGGTCGTGGGTCTCGTCACGCAGCGGCACCCGGACCGACTCCGCCGCGGCCAGATCCGCCAGCGTCGGGTACGCCTCGAAGGAACGCCACGCGTAGACCACCTCGGCTCCCGGCTCGCCGACCGCTTCCAGCAGCTGCTGCGCGACCCCGACCGAGCCACATCCGACCGCCACGTGCTGGACCGGGACGCCGAACCGGACGGCGATGGCCTCCATCAGCCGCTGAGCGCCGTTGTCCGGATACCGGTTGACCGATCGCGCCGCCTCGGCGATGACCTCGAGCACCGAGGGCAGCGGCGGATAAGGAGACTCATTGGACGAGAGCTTGTGCGTCCTGCCGGTGGTGCTGACCGGCGTACGGCCAGGCCGGTAAGCGGGAAAGCTGTCGAGCACCGAACGGAAACGTGGCGACGCGTCAGTCATGCCACCAGTTTGGCACCAACGGTCAAGCCGAGGGCAGCAACCGACCGGCGCAGGCGTAAGCGTCCCTGGCCAGTTGGCTGACGCCTGGTTCTGAGGTGTCGGGCCCCACCATGGTGACCGCGCCGACGAACCCGCGGCCGAGGTAGACGACCGACCAGACGTTCACGTCGGCGTAACCCGTGGCCTTGACGTTCACCGCCCGAGCCTGATCGGCCACGCCGGTCAGGCTGGCTTCGCGCACCGAGTAGCTGAAGGTCTTGCCGTCCACCCTCGCCTGGTAATGCGCGCAGCCAGCCGGCCCGCTGTCAGTCAAGGCCGCGGCCGCCAACTGCGGCGACGCCGAGATCAGCACTTCCGATACGCCGTCGCGCCCGACCCGGAACGTCACGATCGCCGCGGGGGCAAGCGAGAGCGCCGCCGAGTTGAATCCCGTGGCCGATGCCTCGGCGCACCTGCCGGCGTGATCTTGACGCCCTTCATGGTCTGCTCGCTGGTCTGCACGTCGGGCAGTGTCCCGTAGTCACCGGTCTCGGCGGCCGCAGCCGGGCGCTCCCCGCCGACGCTGGTCAGCAGCGCGCCTTCCAGCTGGCTGGCGTTGTAGCCGCCGAACCCGGTGGCGGCGGCCTCTCCGGCCGTCTTGGTCGGGTTGGCCGCCTCGGCCCGGAAACCGGCGGTATGCCCGCAGCCGGCTACGCCGAGGGGGCCCAGCAGGGTCAGTAAGGTCGTGGCCAGGATGGGTCTTGGCCGCAAATGTCCGGGCACCGGTAAGCCCTTCTCACGCTACGAAATCTTACAGTTTCGAAGCGTGAGAATATCCTACTTGAGTGACTGGATAATCACTATTAGTAAAAATATTCAGAGGATGATATTAGCGCTGGTCACGGTCACCATGCGCGGTCACCGCGCGTCTCCGTGGCGGGTGTCCGGCGGTTCGGCCGCCTCGCGGCGTCGCCAGCCTTCCGGGAGCGTGACCTCGAGCACGTCGTCGACGGTGATCACGCCGAGCAGGCGGCACTCGCTATCGACCACGGGAATGGTGATGAGGTTGTAGTCGGTCATCAAGACGGCGACATCGGTAATGTCGGCGTCTGCGCCGACCCGGACCGGATCGGTATCGGACACGTCGATCACGCAGGCACTGGGCTCGGCCTGGACCAGCGTTACCAGCCGGGCCACGCCGCGTAGCCCGCCATGTTCGTCGACGGCGTGCACACTGGTCAGGGCCTCCGGCTGGAGCGCAGCGGACTCGCGCACCCGGGCCAGCGCGTCGCCGACGCTGGCCAGGCTGGGCAGCGCGATAAAGTCCATCCCCATCAGGCCGCCCGCGCTGGTGCTGTTGAAACCCAACAGCGTCAGCACCTTGGCTCGCTGGCCGGACGGGAGCAGGTCGAGGACCGGCTGCCTGCGCCGCTGAGGCAACTCGGCGATCGCGTCGGCGGCGTCGGCGGCGCGCATCCGGGCCAGCACGCCGGCGATCTCCCCGTCCGTGCGCGCGTCAAGCAGCCGGGTGGCCAGGCTCCCGTCGAGCTCCTCGAAGACATCTGCCTCCAGCTCGGGATCCGCGTGCACCCGGCCGAGGATCTCGGTCTTCTCTTCCTTCGAGGCGTTTTCCAGCAAGTCGGCGATCTGGGCCAGCTTCAGCCCGTGGATCCGGGTGAACGGGCCCCGCAGCACGGCGCTGCCCGCGTGTCCGATGAGCCACTCGAAGTCGTGCCAGTCCCGGACGGCGACGGCGTCGGCCTGGTGCTCCGGACCTAGCCGCCCGAACAGTCGACGCGAGCGATGCCCGGTAGCCACCCCGGCCAGGATCCAGTCCGCGCCGTCCTTGGCCAGTTCCAGGTCGGCCGCGCGAATCAGGCGGGCGTTCTCCAGATCGAGGAGGCGGTGGCCGAGCACGTCGGCCCGCAACAGCACCTCCCCTTCCTCCCCCTCCCCTTGATCGAAGTGCCGCGGGCTGAGCCGGGAGCTGGCCAGCCGAAGCGGATTGCCGTCGAAGCGGCTGGCCTGGTCGATGGGAACGAAGACGGCACGACCACCCACGGCGGCCACCAGACCGGTGACCAAGGGGTAATCGGCTCCGCGTAGCCGGACGATGACATCGGCCAGCCGTCCGATCGACTCGCCCCCGCCGTCTGCGATTGGCCGGTTCAGCAGCCGGGACAAGCGCAGGGTGGCGTTATTTCGGGCCGGAGCGTTCGGCATGTCCGCCGGTGTCCTCGTCATGAGCAGCCTCTTCCTACTCGGACGCTAACGTTTTCCCCGGCAGGCCTGTAGTTATGTCGTCCGCGGCAACCTTGACCCAGACGGATGAACGCACGGTTTAGGGGTAGTCCTCCCAGTAGGCCACGTCCCCGGGCCCTTCTGACGCGGGCCGCCGGGTATCGACCACTCCGGCGGTGATGGTAAGAAGTCTCTGCCGCCTGCTAAAGCGGCATGCTGGACGAAAGGCGCAGATAGGTGGCCACGCGTAAGGCAGTGGGCTTGCTCGATAGACACAGCGGGCTGCCCGATACCTTCTGGTACACGACCAAGCGGAAGCTGCTTGGGCCGCCGCTGGTCAACCAGGACCTCGGCGAGCAGCGGCTGACCAAGCCGCTCGCGCTCGGCGTGCTGTCACCGGACGGGATCTCTTCTTCCGCCTACGGCACGGAAGAGATCTTGATCGCGCTGCTGCCGATGGCAGGCCTGGCCGCGTTCACCCTGATCCTGCCGATGACACTGGTCATCTTGTTCGTCATGGTGCTCGTGCTGCTGTCCTACCGCGAGATCGTCATGGTCTACATCAGGCCAGGCGGCTCGTACGTGGTGGCGCGGGAGAACTTCGGACCGCGCATCGCCCAAGTCTGCGCGGTGGCGCTGCTCATCGACTACATCGTGACGGTAGCGGTGCAGACCGCGGCGGGCACGGCCGCGGTCGCCTCGGCCTTCCCCTCGATCGGCCCGTACAAGCTGGAGATCACAATCGGCGTGGTCATACTGATGGCGTACGGCAACCTGCGCGGCCTGAAGGAGGCGGGCCGGGCCTTCGCGGTGCCGACCTACCTGTTCGCGGGCTCGGTCATCTTGATGATCGTGGTCGGGCTGATCCGCGCGGTGCTCGGCAACCTGCACCCGCTGGACCCGCACACGCTGCACGGCACCTACACGATCGGCTCGGGCTCGGCGGGCCTGATGACCGGGGCCATGATCTTCATCCTGCTGAAGGCGTTCGCGAACGGTGGCGCGTCGCTGACCGGCATCGAGGCGGTGTCCGACGCGGTCGGCGCGTTCCATCCCCCGGAGGGCCGTAACGCCCGGCGGGTCCTGATGATGGAGGGAGCGATCCTCGGCACCCTGGTCGCGGGCATCTCCTGGCTGGCCCACGTCACCCACGCGACCCCGCGGGTGCTGGGCTACCCGACCGTGCTGGCGCAGGAGGCCCAGCTTATCTTCGGGAACGCCTTCTACGGGAAGGCCCTGTTCTACCTGGTGCAGGGCGCGACCATGCTGATCCTGTACACCGGCGGCAACACCAGCTTCAACGGCTTCCCGTTCCTGACCAGTTACGTGGCCGGCGACTCGTTCCTGCCCCGGTGGCTGCTCAAGCGCGGACACCGGCTGGTGTTCTCCAACGCGATCATCGTGCTGACGGTGATCTCCATCGCGCTGCTGATCATCAAGGATGCCGACGTCAACAGCCTGGTCCCGCTGTACGCCATCGGCGTGTTCACCGCCTTCTCGATGGCCGGCTTCGGGATGGCCAGGTACCACAGCAGGCACCGGACGCCCGGCTGGCGGCGCCGGATGATCATTAACTTCTCGGCGGGCGTGCTCACCGTGATCGTGGTGGCCATCTTCGCCGTGGTCAAGTTCACCGAGGGCGCCTGGGTGGTCGTCGTCCTGTTCGCGGTGCTGGTGCCGGCGCTGATCCGGCTCAACCGCGTCTACCAGGCCGAGACCGAGGTGCTCGAGACGATCAGCGAGAACCAGCCGCCGCCCCCGCCGCACTACAGCCGCCGCACCGTCTTCATCTTCGTGGACAGCTTCGACCTGGCCGCCCTGGCCGCGTTGCGGTATGCGCGGAGCATGCGGCCCACCACGATCCGCGCGGTGCATTTCGTCATCGACAGCGTCCGCGCCGACAAGCTCAGGGATAAGTGGATCCGCGCCGATCGTGGCGTCCCGCTCGATTTCATCGACGTCGCCGACCGCAGGCTGCTCCGGGCGGCGGCCGAGCTGGTCGAGCGGGAGGCCGCCGATCCCCAGACGCACGTGACCGTCGTGCTGCCCAGGCGCAGCTACTCCGCGCTGCTCGGGCGGCTGCTGCACGACCGCACCGCGGACAAGATCGCCGCGGTGGTGAGCCGCATCCCGCGCTCCGCCGCCACCATCGTGCCCTACGACGTCGACAGCCGGGTGCGCGTGCTGCAGGAGCGCCAGGCCGCCAAGGCCGCGGCGGTGACCGCCGACGCCGCCGAACAGCAGGTCACCTCGGACGAGGCGGACGTGGCGGCCAAGCATGGCCCGCGGCCGGGCGCGGGAGCTGGGGAAACCCCCGCCAAGGCGCATGGCCTGGTCAAGGAGCAGGAGCCAGGCGAAGCGAACGGTCACCCGCGGGCCCGGCGCCGGCCGGGCGACCGCGAGTCAGACATCCGGTCCGCGGTCACGCCCATCGGCGAGCTGGCTGGCCCGGGCCGGGCCACGGTCGAGGGCCGGATCCGCGTCGTGGAGATCAAGCCGGTGGAACGGAACTCGGTGCTGGCCTGCGAGATCTCCGACGGCACCGGCGAGCTGACCGCCATGTTCTACGGCCGCTCGCACATCCCCGGCCTGGTGTGCAGTGCCCGGGTCCGGCTCCGCGGCTCGGTCGGCATCCGGGCCGACGGACACCCAGTCATGATCAACCCGGCCTACGAGCTGCTCTTTCCCGCGGTCTGACCCGGCGCTCAGTCGTCTGGATCGCCGTTCGCGCCGGGCTTGCTGCCCGGGACGACAAGCTCGTACGCGGGGTTGGCCATGACCGGAGCGCCGTTCTTGATGCCGACCGGACCCCGCAACCGGACCTTGGCCCCGCACATCAGGCCGGGGATGCGGGACCGGCCGTAGAACAGCGCGGTCAGGTCCCCGGTGGAATCGGAGATCTCACAGGCCAGCACCGAGTTCCGTTCCACCGACCGGATCTCGAGGACCCGGACGCGGCCCTCGACCGTGGCCCTGCCCGGCTGGTGCAGTGAGCCGATGGGGGTGACCCCGGCTGGCGGTGTCGGCCGGACGTACCCGCCGGCGCCCGGCAACGGGTCGGATGTCTGCCCGGGCCGCCGGGCCGCCCCCACCGCCGTTTCGAGGTCCCGCTGGGTGTCCGTGACCGGGTCGGAGCGCCCGGGCCCCGGGCTCGGCACGGCGGGCACCCGCCCGTCGGCGGCGGCATGGCGCTCGGCCAGGATCCGCACCCGGTTCTGCACGTCGAACGGAATGATGGTGGCCGCGGCGTTGGGCACCCGGCTGACCACGCCGGCGATCTTGTCGGCGGTGCGGTCGTGCAGGAACCGGCCGATCGGACGGAAGCTGCGGCGGGGCAAGATCGCGGTCACCTGGGTGCCCGGCGTTTCCGCCTCGTGGCTGACCAGATCGGCGGCGGCCCGGGTCAGCCTCCGGTCGGGGCAGTCGATGAACTCGAGCGAGACGCTGCGATCGGGCAGCCAGGCGGTCCGCAGCCGCTCCGCCTGCTCGGTGTCGAGGACGAAGTGCACGGCCCGCACCACCGTGGGCCGCAGGCTCTTGGCGTACCTGATCGCCGCGATGGTGGACAGGTCGAAGTCGTCGATGAAGACGATGACCACCCGCCGGGTGTAGTTCGGCTGGCTCGGGATCCGGCCGGACGCGCGCCGCTCCCCGATGTTCTGCAGCACCTGCGCCTCGGTGCGGTACTCCCGGTTCAGCCTGATCAGCGCGAAGACTCCGACCGGGAAGATGATCAGGATCAGCCAGGCGCCCTCGGTGAACTTCACCACCGCGAAGATCACCACCACGATCGAGGTGAGCACGCCGGCCGAGAAGTTGATGACCAGCTTGTGCCGCCAGCCCGGTTCCTTGTGCGTGACGTGGTACCTCGCCATGCCGAACCCGGCCATCGAGAACGCGGTGAACACGCCGATCGCGTAGAACGGCACCAGCCGGTTGACGTTGGAGCCGACCACCCCGATCAACGTCGACGGACAGCACGGTCAGCACGACGATGCCGTTGGAGAAGACCAGCCGCTGGCCGCGCTTGCGCATCCACCGCGGTAGGAAGGAGTCCTCGGCGACGAAGCTGGTCAGGAACGGGAAGCCGTTGAAGCTCGTGTTCCCCCCGGTGTACAGGATCAGCGCGGTCGCCGCCTGCACCACGTAGAACATGAAATGCCCGGCGGACCCGAACACCAGGTTCGCTTCCTGCGCGATCACGGTCGGGTAGCCGACCTTGTACGGGGCGGCGTGGGTCAGGTGCGACAGCCAGGAGATGCCGGCCACCAGGGCGCCGAGGATCAGGCCCTCGGTAACCAGGACCCGGCGGGCGTTACGGCCCTCCGGGGGCTTGAACGCGCTGACCGCGTTGGAGACCGCCTCGATGCCGGTCAGCGACGCGCCGCCGTTGGCGAACGACTTCAGCAGGACGTAGAGCAGGAACACGGCGGTGAAGCTGGACGTGCCGGGACCGACCTTGAACAGCCCGGTCATATGGGCCACGTTCTGCTGCTGCAGGTTGCCCGCCGCCTCGCGCACGAGCCCGACCACGATCATCGCGATGACCGCCCCGGAGAACAGGTAGGTCGGCAGCGCGAAGATCTTGCCCGCCTCCCGGATGCCGCGCAGGTTGCCGTAGCACATCAGCAGGATGATGCCGATGGATATCCATTTCGCGTACGGGCCGATCGCGGGAAACGCGGACGCTACCGCCGCGGTGCCCGCGGCGATCTGCACCGCCACCGTGACCACGTAGTCGATCAGCAGCGCCACCGCGGCGACCTGCGCGATCCGCGGCCCGAAATTCTCCCTGGCCACCACGTAGGAGCCGCCGGCCCGGGTGTAGACCGAGACCACCTCGCGGTAGGACAGGACGACAAGCAGCATCACGAACAAGATCACCCCGGTCAGCGGGATGAGGACAGCGAAGGCGGCCAGGCCGAAGATCGGCATCAGCTCGATGAGCATTTCCTCGGTGCCGTAGGCCGAGGAGGAGATGCCGTCCGGCGACAGCACACCCAGGGCGAGCGTCTTGGACAGCCGCTGCTCACGGAGTTCCGCGTTGATGATGGGCGGCCCGAGCAGACGGCGCTTGATGGAGTACCACTGGGTCTCCGGAAGTTCGCCTTGGCCGTTGAGCAGGCTCAGCCGTCTTGCGCACAGCCACTAGGGTTCTAGCTCCGTCACTGGGCTGGTAGCGCCATTCCGCCGGGTGGAGATCCTGATCATGTCACCCGACGCTATTCGGGCCGTCACCGCAGCGCCGTATGCAGCTCGTCAAGCTTGCTGGCCCGGGCGTTAAGGTTCCGTCAAGAACGCTGATATTGCCCGCTAGCGCGGCTGAAATAGCAAGAGCGATGACTCTTGGCCTAGGACAGCGAGCGATACCGGCGCCGTACGCGCTGCCGGTCAGCTTCGCCATGTACCTGGCTGTCGGCACGGTGGCGGCCGGGCTGCACGGCCGCCTGCCGGCCACCGGGGTGCTGATCGCCTGCGCGGCGGTCGCCGGAGCCATGTCATTCGTGACTGAGCCGATCGCTTCTGTGCTGCTGGCCGGCATCGGCTGGCTCACCGCGGTGGGGTTCTCGCGGCCGCCCTACGCTCAGCTGCGCCCGACCGGGCCGGCCGCCCTCCACGCGGCCATCGTCATCGGCGCGACCGCGCTGGCCGGCGCCGGTATCGGCCTGGTGTTCCGTTGGTACGCGCGACGGCTCACACTGGTAAGCGTGGGTACGTATGCGGGCATGCGGGCGGTTAGGCGGGCCGCCAGGAATGCCGTCCAGGGCGTGGCGGCGATCGGCGGTGGGCCGCGCCGCGGCCCTGGCCGTCCCGCCAGCGCGCTTGACACCCGGTCCCCCAGCGCGCTGGCCCGTCCCGCCGGCGCGCTGGCCCGTCCCGCCGGCGCGCTCGACGCCCGCCCCGCGAGCCCGATCGACATCCGCCGCCGCCTGGCGGGCGTGGTCTTGGCCGCCGCCCTGCTGCCGCCCATCACCGCCGCGATGGCGGTCTGGCGGCCGCACCTGAACCTCGCCGACGTGGTGCTCGTCTACCTCGTCGCGGTGGTGACGATCACGGTGCTCGGCGGCTTCTGGCCCGCCGTGCTCGCGGCCGTGGCGGCCAGCCTCCTGCTCAACTGGTACTTCACCGAGCCGCTGCACACGTTCAATATCCAGGACCCGAAGGAATCGCTGGCGCTCGTGCTGTTCGTGACGGTCGCGGTCGCGGTCAGCAGCGTGGTCCACCTGGCCGCCCGGCGCGCCGTCCAGGCCGCGCGGGCCAGGGAAGAGGCGGCCTCGCTGCTCGAGCTCGCGCAGAACGTGCTCGGCGGCGCCGACTCGCCCAAGGCGGTTCTCGATCACCTCACCCGGACCCACGGCGGCCAGGCCGAGCTGCAGGAACGAGCCGGCGGCCGGTGGGTACGGGCCGCTTCGAGCCAGGTCGAAGGCAGCCTGACCGCGGCCGCCCGCATCGACATCCGCGACGACCTGACCCTGCTGGTCACCGGGCAGGCCGACTCGGCCACCCCGGCGCTGCTGGCCGGTTACGCGGCCCAGGTGGCGGCCGCGCTGGACCGGGAGCGGCTGCGCACCCAGGCCGCCCAGGCCGAGGCGCTGGCCGAGGGCAACCGGATGCGGACCGCGCTGCTCGCCGCGGTCAGCCACGACCTGCGCACGCCGCTGGCCTCGATCAAGGCCAGCGTCAGCAGCCTGCGGCAGACGGACGTGGAATGGTCGCCGGCCGACGAGGCCGACCTGCTCGCCACCATCGAGCAGAACGCCGACCGGCTCGATGCCCTGATCGGCAACCTGCTCGACATGAGCCGGCTGCACACCGGGTCGCTGCAGCCGTTCCTGCGCCCGACGGCCATCGACGAGGTGGCCCCGGTCGCCCTGCTCGGGCTGGACGACTCGCTGCGGCTGGAGATGGCGGTGCCCGACGGTTTCCCGCTGGTGCTCGCCGATCCCGGCCTGCTCGAGCGGGTGCTGGCCAACCTGTTCTCCAACGCCCTGCAGCACTCGCCCGCCGGACGGCCGCCCGAGCTGCAGGCGCAACTGGTCGACGGCACGGTGCTGCTCGAAGTCGTGGACCACGGCCAGGGGGTGCCCGACGAGCAGAAGGAACGCATCTTCGAGCCGTTTACCCGAGTGGGTGATCGCTACCCGGGGGTGGGCCTTGGCCTGGCCGTGGCCAAGGGCTTCGCCGAAGCCATGGGCGGGCGGATCGTGGCCACGGACACCCCGGGCGGCGGCCTGACCGTGCGGATCACGCTCCCAGCAGCGAGCCAGGACAAGTCCGCGCTCGGCGCGGAGTCATGACCCGCGTCCTGGTGGTGGACGACGAGCCTTCTATCCTGCGGGCGCTGCGGATCAACCTGTCCGCGCGCGAATATGACGTCACCACCGCGGTGGACGGCACCACCGGGCTCGCCGCCGTGGCCCGCGAGCGTCCCGACGTGATCATCCTGGACCTCGGCCTGCCCGACATGGACGGCACCGAGGTGATCCACGGCGTGCGCGGCTGGACGTCCATCCCGATCATCGTGCTATCCGCCTGGGGCCAGGAGAGCCAGAAGGTGGCCGCGCTCGACGCCGGTGCCGACGACTACGTGACCAAGCCGTTCGGCATGGACGAGCTGCTGGCCAGGTTGCGTGCCGCGGTCCGCCGGGCCTCGCCCGCACCCGACGAACCGGTGGTCACCACGACCGACTTCACCGTGGACCTGGCCGCGAAGCAGGTGATCAGGAGCGACGGCACCGACATCAGGCTCACCCCGACCGAATGGCAGCTGCTGGAGATCCTGGTCCGCAACAGCGGCCGCCTGGTGACCCAGCGGCAGCTGCTGCGCGAGGTATGGGGACCTGCGTACGAGACCGAGAGCAACTACCTGCGGGTTTACCTGGCCCAGCTGCGCCGCAAGCTGGAGCCCGAGCCATCCCGGCCGAGGTACCTGCTCACCGAATCCGGGATGGGCTACCGCTTCAAGCCATAGCCGCGGCGAGCCCGCGGGGACGGCTACGGGATCAGGCCGAGCTGGCGGGCCCGGCTGACGGCCTCGGTACGGTTGGCCGCACCGAGCTTGCCCAGCAGGTGGCTGACGTGCTTTTTCACGGTGTCCAGGGTGACCACAAGCTGCTCGGCGATCCGCGGGTTCGGCATCCCCGCGGCCAGCAGCACCAGCACCTCCAACTCGCGGGCCGTCAGCTGCTCCACCAGGCCCGGCACGGCCGCCGCGGCGCCCCGCCCGGCCACGTGCCGGTCGTCCTGGCCGCCGAACGCCTGCCGGACCTTGGCCAGGCAGCCGGGTCGGACGTCGCGGGCGGCGGCGCGTTCGGCCCGCTGGGCGGCGACCAGCCGGGCTACCAGCGCGGCCATCGGCGCGCTCTCGTCGGCGAATACCCGCACGTAGCCTTGCGGGCAGCCCAGGGCGACCGCCCGGGCCAGGGCGTCCACCGCGGCGTCCTGGTCGCCGCAGGCGGCCAGCGCCAGCGCCCGCAGTGCGCCGATCTCGATGACGCTGCCGTTCCGGCCCTGGCTGGTCGCCGCCCC
Organism: uncultured Actinomycetes bacterium; assembly: GCA_963808315.1. Classification (GTDB taxonomy): domain Bacteria; phylum Actinomycetota; class Actinomycetes; order Streptosporangiales; family Streptosporangiaceae; genus Palsa-504. The sequence continues at coordinate 209,910 of CAWEFK010000005.1, forward strand.
GAGCATCGCGTCCAGGAGCATAAGCGCCTGAGCCGGGCGGTCCTGAGCGAGCAGCACCCGGGCCAGGACCAGGTACTCCGGCTCGCGGGGGTAGCTCAGCTCGTCGCCTGGGCCCAGCCCGCGTTCTTCTGTCCAGCGGGCGGCCGCGGCCACGTCGCCCTGGGCCAGCAGCAGCCTGGCCCGCTGCGCGGGGACGGGGTTGATCAGGCCGGTCACGCCCGGGCCCAGTGCGGCCCGGGCGGCCTCGCCCATCGCCTCCAGGGCCCCGCCCGGATCACCCTGGGCCTGCCGGATCCACGCCAGGATGACCAGGCCAGTACCCAGCGGAGCGGGGTAACGGAACTGCCGGCATAGCGCGATGCCCTCGGTGACCAGCCGCAGGGCGCTGTCGAGCTCATTGCGCTGGTAGGCCACCTCGCCCAGGCCAACGTAGGCCGGGCCAGCCGGCGGCGCGGGCGACGGGCCGGACTCTGTGGCGATGTCCAGTGTCTGCTGGTAGGTCTGCTCGGCCGCGTCCAGCCGGCCCTGGGCGCGCTGGACCTGGCCGAGCTGGTAGACGCCCCATGAGATCGGCTGGCCGGCTTGCCACCCGGCAATGCTCGACACGAAGGCCTGCTCGGCGTCTGCAGCCGGCCGCGGAGCCAGGCCGCCGCGGCCAGCAGGCCCTGGACGGTGGAGCTCAGCAGCCGCTCACCCTGGCCAAGCTCGGCGAGGGCCCGCGAAGCGAACACGGCCGTGCCCTCGGCGTCACCGCGGAGCTGGGCGAGAAACCCGCGATGGATCGCGATCACGGCGGGGATATTCCCCAGCATGCTGGCGGCCTTCCCGACCGATGGCTCGAACGGCTCCTCGACCGCGGGCGCAGCGCCCGCCAGCGTGCGCTCGGCCGCGTCAAGCGGCGGCTCCATCGCCTCCGCGCGGCCGAGGGTGGCGGCCAGCAGCACCTGCGCCAGCAACAGCCGGGTCCGGGTCTGGACCAGCTCGGCGGGCAGCGCCGCGAGCCACCGCTGCGCCGTCGCCCCCTCGCTGCGCAGGTACAAGATTGCGTCAAAGTGCTGCTCGATCAGCCGGGCTGCGCAGGCGGTGTCCCCGGCCGCCAGGGCATGCCCGACCGCGTCATCGGCCAGCCCCTGCTCTTCGTACCAGGCGGCGGCCGCCCGGTGCAGCACCGCGACCCGGCCGGGCCGCTGCTGCTGCACGCGAGCGCGGAGCAGGTCAGCGAACAGGCGATGGTATCGCCACCAGCCGCGAACCTCATCCAGCGGCATCAGGAACAGGCCTGCCTGCTCAATGTGCTCCAGCATCGCCTGCCCATCGGCCCGGCCGGTGACTGCGTCACACAGCCCGCCGCTGAGGCGTTCCAGCACCGAGGTTTCCAGCAGGAACTCGCGTACCTGCTCCGGCTGGCCGTCGAGGACTTCTCCGGTCAGGTAGTCCAGGATTCGGTGCGGGCCACCAGCGCCGCCACCGCGGTGCCGGGCAGCGCGCCTCCAGCCGACTCGCGCAGCAGGCCCGCGGCCTCCTCGGCGGTGAAGCGCAGGTCGTCAGTGCGCAGCTCCGCCAGCCGCCCGTGGGCCCGCAGCCGCGCCAGCGGGAGCGGCGGGTCGGACCGGCTGGCCAGCACCAGGTGCAGCCCCGGCGGCAGGTGCTCGAGCAGGAACGCCAGCGAGGCGTGCACCTGCCGGGCGTCGATCAGGTGGTAGTCGTCGAGGACCAGATACGAGCCGGCGGCCGACGCCCCTGGATCGCGGCGCGGCTGGCCAGCTACCTGACCTGCGTCTAACCCCGGACGAGCTGACGCTGCTGCTCGGGTTCCAGCGGGCGGTGGATGAGATCGTGCTCGGTCAACGGCCCGGCTGCGGGGCGGGGACGGCGGCGGGTGAAGGATGGGCCGTTCGGAAATTAATGTTGTTACTAATCGGCCGGGGCAGGCTAGGGGCGTGCCCGCCGGGGGTAGGCACTACACCGTGCGGCAATCCCTCAGCGTCACCGTCCGTCGAACCCGGCGGGCCCATCAGGCCCGCAAGGCCACCCTGTTGTCCAAGCCGGCCAGCCTGGCCGAACGCCTCGAGCGGGCGCACGCGCTCGATCCGGTGATCAGCGAGCTGTCAGGCACCGTCGTCAAGGCACTGCCGGCCGGCGCCAGGACCGACGCCCTGCACGGCGTTCCGTTCGGCCAGCCGGCCCACCCCGCGGTGGTCCGGCTGCCGCTGGGCTGCTGGACGTCGGCGGTCTTGCTCGAAGCGTTCCCCGGCACGCAGCGCGCCTCGGGCATGCTCATCGCGGCCGGGATCGCGGGCACGGCGCCCGCGGCGGCCACCGGGCTGGCCGACTGGTCGGCGCTGCACCGGGACCAGCAGCGGGTCGGGCTGGTGCACGCGGTGTGCCAGGCCGGCGCGGCCACCTTGTTCCTCGGGTCGCTGGCCGCCCGGGCCTGCGGACGGCCGGGCTACGGGCGGGTGCTTTCCGCCTCCGGGCTGGCGATGGCCAGCATCGGGACCTACCTGGGCGGTCACCTGGCGCTGCGGCTCGGCGCCGGCGCCAGCCATGCCGATCAGGTCAGCCACCTGTCCGGACTCGGCTGGCAGGACCTCTGCGACCTCGACGGGCTACCCGACCGGCAGCTGGTCAGGCGCCAGCTCGGCTACCTGTCCTTGCTGGTATACCGGGCCGGGACGCGGGTGAGCGTGCTGTCAGACCGGTGTTCGCATCTCGGTGGGCCCCTGCACCAGGGACGGATCGTGGTCGAGCGGGACAGCGCCTGCGTCGTCTGCCCGTGGCACGGATCCACCTTCGGAATCACCGACGGCACCGTCGTGCACGGTCCCGCCACCGCCCGCCAGCCATCGTTCCAGACCCGGGTCACGGACGGCGGCCGGGTCGAGCTCAGGCCCAGGCCCTGACACCGCTCCCGGCCCCGCCGGCGCGGACCCGACGCTGGACGCCGGCATTCGGACGCCGACGATTCGGACGCCGGCGGCTCGGCCGACCGGCTCGTCGCGCCGGTGAAGAAACCGCCGAGCCCCTCCAGCGCCTTGCCGATCTCACTCGGCACGATCCAGACCTTGTTGGCGTCGCCCTGGGCGATCTGCGGCATCATCTGCATGTACTGGTAGGCCAGCAGGCGCTGGTCCGGGTTACCGTCGTGGATGGCCTTGAACACGGTGCCGATGGCTTCGGCCTGCCCGCGAGCCCGCGCCGCCTGGGCCTTGGCGTCCGCCTCGGCTCGCAGCACGGCCGCCTCGGACTCGCCGCGGGCCTTGAGCACCGCCGCCTGACGCTCACCCTCCGCCGTCAGGATCGCCGACTGCTTGGACCCCTCGGCGGACAAGATCGCGGCGCGCTTGTCCCGATCGGCGCGCATCTGCTTCTCCATCGAGTCCTGGATGGAGGCGGGCGGCTCGATGGCCTTGATCTCGACCCGGCCGACGCGAATGCCCCACTTACCCGTCGCCTCGTCGAGCTCCTTCCGCAGCAAGCTGTTGATCTGGTCTCGCGAGGTGAGCGCGGTCTCCAGATCCATGCCGCCGACCACGTTCCGCAGGGTGGTCACGGTCAGTTGCTCGACGGCCGTGATGTAGTTGGCGACCTCGTAGGTGGCGGCCCGGGCGTCGGTGACCTGAAAGTAGATGACGGTGTCGATGCCGACCACCAGGTTGTCCCGGGTGATCACCGGCTGGGGCGGGAAGCTGACCACCTGCTCCCGCAGGTCAAGAAGGGGACGCAGCCGGTCGACAAACGGCGTGACCATGTTCAGCCCGGCGTGCAGGGTCCGGTGATACCGGCCGAACCGCTCGACGATCCCGGCCGAGGCCTGGGGCACGATGCGGATCGACCGGCCGATCACCGCGACGACCGCGACCACGAGGACCACAAGCAGGATGACGGTGACGAGAGAGGACATGGCTACACTCCTGCGCCCGGCGCGGGTTCCGGGGGTTTCGGTGGTTCCGGGCGTAATTGCTACGTTACCGACCGCGAGCAGGTTCGGCCAGCACCCACGGGCCCCAGCGGTCGGGCTCAGCGGGCCCGGGCGGTCCAGCGGGCCTGGCGGTGCTCGATCTCCAGCTGTACGCCGAAGCACCGGGACAGGTTCCGCGCGGTGAAGACCTCCTCGATGGGCCGGCCGCGAGCACAGAACCGCGGCGCAGCAGCATCGCGTGGGTGAAGCCGTCGGGCACCTCTTCGACGTGGTGGGTGACCAACACCATCATCGGCGCCTTGGGGTCCCGGGCCAGGGTGGTGAGGCGGCGCAGCAGATCCTCGCGGCCACCCAGGTCGAGCCCGGCGGCCGGCTCGTCGAGCAGCAGCAGCTCCGGGTCGGGCATCATGGCCCGGGCGATCTGCACTCGCTTGCGCTCGCCCTCGGACAGGGTGGCGAACTTGCGCCTGATCAAGTGCGCGCAGCCGAGCGCGTCGAGCAATTCGACGGCGCGGGTAACGTCGGCGGAATCGTACTCCTCCTTCCACCGGCCCAAAATGGCGTAGGAGGCGGTGAGCACCAGGTCGATGACCTTTTCCCCGGGCGGGACCTGTTCGGCGATCGAGGCACTGGTCAGGCCGATCCTGGGCCGCAGGTCGAAGATGTCGACCTCACCCATCTTCTCGCCGAGGACCTCGACCGTGCCCTGCGAGGCGAACGCCGTGGTCGCGGCGATCTGGAGCAGGGTGGTCTTGCCCGCCCCGTTGGGACCGATGAGGATCCAGCGCTCGTCGCCGTGCGCCGTCCAATCCACGTTGCGCAGCAGGACCGCCGAGTCACGCCGGACCTCGACGCCACGCAGCCGCAGTACCTCGTCGGACACTAGGGGTCCCCTTTCTCCGCCCGGTACCCATGGATCCAGCCGGCTCGAATGGCCGCCGAGACCGAACCTATGCCACCGTGCCCCCCGCAGCCCAGCCGGGCGCGCGGACTGGTGCTCCCAGTTCCCGCGCCGCGCCACGCCAGCCGCCGTCTTGGCCGCCGTACTGGCCGCCACGCTGGCCGCCGCCTGCCCGTCGTTGCGTCCTCAGTTAAGCACCAAATATCACTAGGTGATGCTGACTAGGACGACAGAAGTGTCCTGTTGCCTCAGTCGCCCAATTTACGCTTCAAAATGCTTAAGAATCGCTTACGGTAGGGCATCAACGTATAAAGAACGTTACGCTTCATGATTGTTTAGTTACTCCGGTATGACCTATAAGCAGCAATCCAGCGAGGAGGAGCGGAAATGGCCTTGCGCGCACGCGTGCTCGCAAGCTGTTTCGCCTTCGGCGTAGCAGCATTCATGCTGACCGGCACGGCCGCGCATGCGACCACCCTGTCGGCTACCCATACCAGCATCAGCAACTCGGCCGCGGTGGGCGGCCAGCCCGGCACGCCGGCCACGGCCACGGCGACACCGACGCCCACGCCGAGGTGCACCTGCCAGACGCCGACGCCCACGCCCACGTGCACCTGCACGCACCCGCCCACTCCGACGCCGTCGCCGACGTGCACCTGCAAGTCCCCGACCCCGAGCCCGACTCCCACTGCTCCGAGCCCGACACCCTCGACGTCCAGCCCGGTGCCGACGCCCAGTCCGACGGTCACGACCACGCCGATTCCGACGGTCTCTGCCACGAGCACCAGCACGTCGGCTCCCCCCGGCGGGGCCAACACCGGCGGCGGCGGCAGCATTACCGGCGGCGGCAGTGACGTGCCGCTGGCCGCGGGCGGAGCCGCGCTGGCTCTGGTCTCGGGCGGCTTGGGCCTGCTGGCCTTCCGGCGCTGGCGCAGGACGCGGCTGCCGGCCGCCTGACCTCCTTGTATCTGGCTCGCCATCGGCGCACGCCTCTCGGCCGGTGGGCCCTGGGGATAGCCCTCGCGGCCGCCGTGCTGTGTGCGGGCGGCGTCAGCGTGGCCGCGTTCGGACTGCTGGACGGGCCTCCAGCCAATGCCGGGGCAACGGTGATCCCGGCATCGGTGACGACCACGCCGCCCAAGCTCAGCCACGACCCCCGGGCCACGGCGCTGGCGCGGTCGGTGCCGGTCAGCGTCCGCATCCCGGTCATCGGGGTCAGCGCACCGGTCATGAAGCTGGGCAAGAATGCCGACGGCACCGTCCAGGTGCCGCCGCTCGCCGCGCACAACCTGACCGGCTGGTACGAGTACGGCCCGACGCCCGGCCAGCGCGGCGCCGCGGTCATCCTCGGCCACGTCGATTCCGCCACCGCGATCTCGGTGTTCTACTACCTCAAAGATCTCCGGGCCGGGGACAAGGTGTACGTGACGCTGGCGGACGCCAAGGTGGCCACCTTCGCCGTGGACGGGGTGCAGAAGGTGGCCAAGGACGCGTTCCCGACCGCGTCCGTCTACGGGCGGGCCGACTACCCGAGCCTGCGCCTGATCACCTGCGGCGGGCCGTTCGACCCGGCCACCGGCCACTACCTGGACAACATCATCGTCTACGCGCACCTGGTCCGCGACTAGGTCGCGCGCTCGTGCCTGACCGCCAGCAGCGCGGCCTGGGTGCGATCGGCGACACCGAGCTTGGCCAGCACCGAGCTCACGTGAGCCTTCACCGTCTTCTCGGAAACCCGCAGGGCCCGGGCGATCTCCCGGTTGGACCGCCCCGTGGCGAGCTGGGCCAGGATCTCGCGCTCGCGGGTGGTCAGCGCGTCCAGGCCGCCCCGGGCCCCCGGTCCCGGCGACGCGCATCAACGTCCCCGCCGCCTCCGGTGCGAGCACCAGGTGACCATCGTGCACCGACCGGATCGCCCGCACCAGCGCATCCGGGTCGACGTCCTTATAAAGCACCCCCGCCGCGCCCGAACGAAGGGCCAGGCTCGCCGCCGCGGGTTCGGTGTCGCTGGTGAGGACAAGCACCCGCGCGGCGCTCCCGCTGGCCGTGAGCTCGCCCAGGACCGCGATGCCGCCCGGGCCGGGCAGCTTCAGGTCGAGCAGGACCACGTCGGGGGCATGCTCGGCGGCCAGCGCGAGCGCCGCGGCGGCGTCCCCCGCCTCCCCGGCCACCTCGATCCCGTCCTGGACCTCGAGCAGGACCCGCAGTCCGCGCCTGACCACCGGGTGGTCATCGACGATCAGCACGGAGATGGGCCGGACCACCGCTCGCCTCCCGGCTTCAGGGGCATCGTCATCCGCACCAGCGTGCCCTTTTTACCCGAACGTATGGTCAGTACCCCGCCCGCCACCGAGGCACGCTCCCGCATCGAGGCCAGCCCGAGACCGCTCGACGGCAGTTCAGGCGCGAACCCGTGCCCGTCGTCGGCGACCTCGAGCACCGCCCGGCGCGCGCTGCGGGTCAAGGCGACCCGGACGCAGCCCGCACCGGAATGGCGCAGCGCGTTGTGCAGCGCTTCCTGCCCGACCCGGTACAGCGCCGCCTCCGCCCGGGCCCCGAGCGCGGGCAGCTCGGCGGCGGTGAACGTGACCCTGATCCCGTGCGCGGGACCGGCCAGCCCGGCAGCCAGCCTCGCGTACCTGCGCAGCGATTCGGCCAGCCCGGCGGCTTCCAGGTCGGGCGGGGCCAGCCCGTCGATCACCGCGCGCAGCTCGGCGTGCGCCTGCGCGCCCAGCGCGCCGATCACGTCGATCTCCGCCAGGACCCGGCTCGCGTCGGCCGGTTCCCTGGTCGCCAGGACCGCCGCGGCCCGGGCGTGCGCCCTGATGCCGAACAGCTTCTGGGTCACGGCATCGTGGAGCTCCCGGGCCAGCCGGGAGCGCTCCTGCAGCACCGACAGTTCCCGGCTGCGCTCGTACAGCCGGGCGTTCGTCAGCGCGATCGCGGCGTGCGCGGCGAACAGCGAGAGGATCTCCTGGTCCCGCTCGGTGAACCCGCGGCCGGCCGCCGCGGCGGACACCTTGTTGGCGGCGAAGATGATGCCGAGGACCCGGTCGCCGTCGCGCACCGGCACCCCGAGGAAATGCGACATGTCCGGGTGCCCGCCGGGCCAGCCCTCGAACCTCGGGTCGGCGCGGATATCGGCGAGCCGTTCCGGCTGGCCCTCGTTCAGCAGCACGGCCAGCATCCCGTGCCGGCGCGGCAGCGGGCCGATCGCCTGCCACTGCGCCGACGTCATCCCGTCCACCACGAACTCGGCGAACGAGTCGCCGTCGTCGGGCACGCCGAGCGCGGCGTAGCGCGCGCCGACCAGGGACCGGGCCGAACGCACGATCACCTGCAGCACGTCACGGACGGACATCTGCCGGGTGACGGACAGCACCGCCTGGCTCACCTGGTAGAGCTCGTCCAGCCCATCGCTCATCTATCCGACGGTAGCCGGGCCGCGGGCGGCCCGCATCGGCCGCAGGTCCTAGGACCATCGGACCGGGTCGACCCCGGCCGCCGGACCGATGTGCCGCACCGCCCGAGCGCCTAGCGTGCGAAGACATGAACACACCAACAGCCTTGATCACGGGGGCCTCCCGCGGGCTGGGCCGGGCCCTGGCGGCCGGCCTGGCCCGCGAGGGCTTCGTCCTCATCATCGACGCCAGGGACGCCGCCGCCCTCGACGCCGCCGCCACCGAGATCCGCGCCGCCGGCGGGAACGTCACCGCCATCAGCGGCGATGTCACCGATCCCGCGCACCGGGCCGCGCTGCGCCGGGCCGCGCACGGCGCGGGCCGGCTGGACGTCCTGGTCAACAACGCGGGCACGCTGGGGGCAAGTCCGCTGCCCGCGCTGGCCGATTACCCGGCCGACGAGCTGCGGGCCGCCTTCGAGGTGAACGTGATCGCACCCGTCGCGCTGACTCAGCAGCTGCTGCCACTGCTGCGCACCCGCGGCGGCGCGGTGCTGAACATCACCTCCGACGCGGCGGTGGAGGCGTACGCGGGCTGGGGCGGCTACGGCGCCGCCAAGGCCGCCCTGGAGCAGGCGTCGAACGTGCTGGCGGCCGAGGAGCCCGGCCTCCGCGTCTGGTGGGCCGACCCGGGTGACCTGCGCACCGACATGCACCAGCGGGCCTTCCCCGGCCAGGACATCTCGGACCGGCCCCGGCCCGAATCGGTGGTCCCCGCGTTCGTCCGGCTCATCTCGCAGCGACTGCCGAGCGGCAGGTACCGCGCCGCCCACCTGATGCCGGCCGCCCACGGCGCCATCCCGACGACCCCTGCGGAGCTGTCATGACCATCGCGGCCGACCCCGGGCTGGCCGATGCCGTGCTAGCCAATTTTGGCCTGCCCGCCGAACTCGAGGCGCACGATCCGCCCGAGGCCCGCGGCGTGCCCCGCGACGGCGTGCGCCTGCTGGTCAGCCGCGGCCGGTCCGGCGAGATCAGCCACCACACCTTCGGCGAGCTGCCCGGCCTGCTGCTCCCCGGTGACCTGCTGGTCGTCAACACCACCGGGACGCTGCCCGCCCAGGTGCGCGCGGACGGCGCCCTGGCCGTGCACTTCTCCACCGCTCTGCCCGACGGTGCCTGGCTGGTCGAGCTGCGCCAGCTCAAAAACAAGATCTCCCGGCCGAACGGCCACGGGTGCGTCGGCCAGGTCATCGACCTGCCCGGCGGGGCGGCGCTGACGCTTCAGGCCCGGGCCGGCGCCCGGCTCTGGCGGGCCAGGCTGTCGGTGGCGGTGGTGCCCTACCTGCTCCGCTACGGAGTCCCGATCAGGTACTCCTACGTGCGGCGCGACTGGCCGCTCGCGTGCTACCAGACGGTGTTCGGCCGCCACCCCGGCAGCGCGGAGATGCCGAGCGCCAGCCGCCCGTTCACCCCCGCGGTGGTCACCGAGCTGGTCAGCCGCGGCGTGCTGATCGCCCCGCTCACCCTGCACTGCGGCGTGTCCTCGCTGGAGGCAGGCGAGGACCCGTACGCCGAACCGTACGACGTCCCGCCCGCGACGGCCCGGCTGGTCAACCACGTGCGGGCGTCCGGAGGCCGGGTCATCGCGGCGGGCACCACCGTCGTTCGGGCGCTGGAGACGGCGGCCCGCCCGGACGGAAAGGTCTCAGCCGCCGCGGGCTGGACGTCGCACGTGGTCACGCAGGAAACCGGGGTCAGGGCGGTGGACGGGCTGCTCACCGGCCTGCACGAACCGCGTTCTTCGCACCTGCGGATGCTGGCCGCGTTCGCCGGGCGAGGACCTGCTGAGCCGGTGCTACGCCGCCGCGATCGGCTCCGGGTACCTGTGGCACGAGTTCGGCGACGTGCACCTGCTGCTGCCCTAGCGGTCAGGCCGTCAGGCCTCAGGCCGGATCTTGCACGAGCCCGATCAGGTTTCCGTCCGGGTCCTTCACGGAGGCGATCAGCCGACCGTTTCCGACGTCGTTGAGTGCCTCGTTCACCTCGGCGCCCGCGTCGAGCAGCGACTGGAGGCGTTGACCGGGTAGATAACGATCTGGACGCCTTCGGTCATGGATACTCCTTGGTGTGCATTGTTTGGCCTGGTTCGTCACATCGGCGGGTTCCCGCCGGTCAGTTACCTGACAGGCGGCAACGGGAGAATGTGACCAGATGAACGAGCACGACTGGCTGGCGACGAAATTTGAAACCGACCGCCCCCGCTTGCGGGCGGTAGCCTACCGGATGCTCGGCTCGCGGGCCGAAGCCGACGACGCCGTCCAGGAGGCCTGGCTCCGGCTGAGCCGGTCGGACACCAGCGCGGTGGAGAACCTGGACGGCTGGCTCACCACGATCGTGGCCCGGGTGTCGCTGAACATGCTCAAGTCCCGCGCCTCGCGCCGCGAGGAACTCATCGACCCGGCCGATGTCAGTGCACCGGCGACGGCCGAACCGGAGCAGGAGACGCTGCTGGCCGACTCGGTCGGCCTCGCCCTGCTCGTCGTGCTGGACACCCTCACCCCCGCCGAACGGCTCGCGTTCGTGCTGCACGACATGTTCGCCGTCCCGTTCAGGGAGATAGCGCCCATCGTGGACCGCTCTCCCGCCGCGGTCCGCCAGCTCGCCAGCCGCGCCCGCCGCCGGGTCCAGCAGAGCGCCCCCCAAGACAGCCCCGACCCCGCAGACGGCCCCGGCGCCCTGGACGGCTCCGCAGGCACGGAAACCAAGGAGGATCTCATCCGGGCCTTCCTGGCCGCCTCCCGCGAGGGCAATTTCGACGCGCTGCTCGCCATGCTGGACCCGGACATCGTAATGCGCGCCGACCAGATCGCGGTCCAGCTCGCCGTCGCCGCCGCCGAGGCCCGCGGGGCCGGCACGGCCCAGCTCGCCGCCGCCGAGGCCCGCGGCGCCGGCACGGCCCAGCTGGGCGCCGCCGCCGAGGTCCGCGGCGCCGGCACGGTCGGCCGCATCTTCGCCAGCGGCGCCCAGGCCGCGCGACCCGCCCTCATCGACGGGGACGCCGGCCTGGTCTGGGCCCCGGCCGGGCGGCCCCGCGTCGTGTTCCGCTTCACCGTCAAGGCCGGCACGATCACCGCCATCGACCTCCAGGGCGACCTGGACGGCCTCGACATCACCATGCTCAGGAATCAAAGGCGCTAGCCGGGTCGTGACCGCCCGGCAGAACGCCGCGCGGCCGGGTCGTGGCCACCGGGCCGAACGCCGCGCGGTCTTTGGGGTAGCCTGCCGCCGTGGATACACCGCGGACCACCCTGCTCATCACGCTGACCGGCCGGGACAGGCCGGGGGTGACCTCCCGGCTGTTCGCCATCCTGGCGGGGTACCCGCTGGCCGTCATGGACATCGAGCAAGTCGTCATCCGCGGCCGCCTGGTGCTCGGCGTGCTGCTCGGCTGCGAGGCACCGCCCGACCTGACCGGCATTCACGCCGGGGTGAGCGCGCTCGCCGCCGATCTTGACCTGGAAGCAGAGATCACCACCGGCTCGGACCGGCCGGGTTCGGTGTCCTCGGCGAACTCCGCGGCCCGCAGCGGCCGGCTTTACGTCACCTTGCTCGGCAGCCCGCTGGCCCCCGCCGCGATCACCGCCATCGCCGGCCGGATCGCCGCCAGCGGCGCCAACATCGACCGGATCGGCCGGCTCGCGCAACGGCCGGTGACCTGCATCGAGCTGGACGTCTCCGGCGGGGACCCGGCCGGGCTCCGGGACGACCTGGCCCGCGCCGCCGCCGAGCAGGGAGTGGACGTGGCGGTCCAGCGTGACGGCCTGTACCGGCGGGCCATGCGGCTGATCGTGATGGACGTGGATTCCACCCTGATCCAGGACGAGGTGATCGATCTGCTGGCCAACCGGGCCGGCTGCGCGGCTGAGGTGGCGAAGGTGACCGAGTCCGCGATGCGCGGCGACCTCGACTTCGCCGCGTCGTTGCGCGAGCGGGTGGCGCTGCTCGCCGGGCTGGAGACCGGCGTCCTTGACGAGGTGCGAGAGGAGCTGCGGCTCACGCCAGGCGCGCGGACGCTGATCCGCACCCTGCGCGGCCTCGGCTACAAGTTCGGGATCGTCAGCGGCGGTTTCGTCCAGGTGATCGAGCCGCTGGCCGCCGAGCTCGGCATCGGCTACGTGGCGGCCAACGTGCTCGAGATCAGCGGCGGGAAGCTGACCGGGCGGCTGGTGGGTCCGATCATCGACCGGGCCGGCAAGGCGGACGCGCTACGCCGGTTCGCCGCCGACGCCGGTGTCCCGCTGTCCCAGACGGTGGCGGTCGGGGACGGCGCCAACGACCTGGACATGATCGCCGCGGCCGGCCTCGGCGTGGCGTTCAACGCCAAGCCCGTGGTCCGCGACGCGGCGGACACCTCGCTGAGCGTCCCCTACCTGGACGCGGTCCTGTACCTGCTCGGGATCTCCAGCGAGGAAATCGCCGAATCCTAGCGAGCCCCGGCCGGCCACCCGCCCTCCCGGCCACCCGCCCCTCCCGGCCAGCCATGTCCGACCCGAGAACACCTGGCACGCAGCCTCTCCAGCCCCATAAGACTCTCGCTCCCCTGAGAGGCGTGTTTCGAATTTCTTGTGTGTCACTGACACCCTTATCAGGGTGTCAGTGACACACAAGGACGATTGCTGCCACCTTGCTGGGGGGTCTGACGCTAGGCGGATAGCCGAACGCTCGCTGGCGGACATGAAAAACCCGGGTCGCAGGTCGGCCGGACCTGCGACCCGGGTTTGGGCCAGCCGGGCTGAGCGTGGCTCGGCGGCTGGTTACTCGGGCCGCTTGACGGCGGCCCTGCGATCCTCGTCACCGTCGCGGGCGGCGGCGTCGGTGACGTCTGCACCCGGGACCGGGCTGACGCCCTCCAGCGCCGGGGAGACCGCGCCACCCACCTCGGTGGCCGCCGGGGCGTCCAGCTCCATGCCGCCCGAGCGGCGCTTGGAGACCAAGATGGCGGCGGTCACGACGATGACGGCGCCGAGGGCCACGCCGACCCGCAGGCCGATGTTGCTGCTGTATTCCACCACGGTCGGCGCGATCAGCAGCGCGACCAGGTTCATCACCTTGATCAGCGGGTTGATGGCGGGACCGGCGGTGTCCTTGAACGGGTCACCCACGGTGTCGCCGATGATGGTGGCTTCGTGGGCCGGGGAGCCCTTGCCGCCGTGATTGCCGTCTTCGACCAGTTTCTTGGCGTTGTCCCAGGCGCCGCCGGAGTTGGCCAGGAAGACCGCCATCAGGACCCCGGCCGCGATCGCGCCGGCCAGGTACGAACCGAGCGGCGCGTAGCCGAACGCGAAGCCGACCGCGATGGGCGTGAGGATGGCCAGGATGCCCGGCGTGGCGAGCTCGCGGAGCGAGTCCTTGGTGCAGATGTCGACCACCCGGGCGTAATCGGGCTTCTCGGTGTAGTCCATGATCCCGGGCTTGGTGCGGAACTGGTTCCTGACCTCAAACACGACCCGCTGGGCCGCCCGGCCCACGGCCAGGATCAGCAGGCCGGCGAACATGAACACCACCGCGGCGCCGATGATCACCCCGACCAGGACGTTCGGCCTGTCGACGGACAGGTTGAAGCTGCTGGCGGCGGCCGCGCTGAGCTTGTCCTTGACCGTGGTGTCGAACGCGCCGAACAAAGCGGTGGCCGCAAGCACGGCGGTGGCGATCGCGATGCCCTTGGTGATCGCCTTGGTGGTGTTGCCGATCGCGTCCAGCTGCGTCAGCACCTGGGCGCCCGCGCCGTCGACGTCGCCCGACATCTCGGCGATGCCCTGCGCGTTGTCGGTGACCGGGCCGAACGAGTCCATGGTCACGATCACGCCGACCGTGGTGAGCAGGCCGGTGCCGGTCAGCGCCACCGCGAAGAAGGCGATCTGCGGGTTGTCGTACGCGAGCAGGTAGGCACCGAAGACCGCGGCGCCGATCAGCAGCGCCGCGTAGACGGCGGACTCCATCCCGGTCGAGATCCCGGACAAGATGACGGTCGCCGCGCCGGTCTCCGAGCTGTCACCGATGTCCCGCACCGGCTTGCGGCTGGTTTCTGTGAAGTACCCGGTCAGCAGCTGGATGGCGCTGGCCAGCACGATGCCGATGATCACCGCGCCGATGGCCAGCAGGCGCGGGTTCCCGCCGTGGCTGAGAATCGAGCTGGTGGTGACCCCGGTCAGCTTGCTGAACTTGTCCGGCAGGTACCAGAACGACGCGCCGATGACCAGCACCAGCGAGATGACCGCCGAGACGAAGAAACCGCGATTGATGGCGGTCATGCCGCTGCGGTCACCCTGGCGCGGCGCGACCACGAAGATGCCGATAACGGCGGTGATCACGCCGATCATCGGCACGATCAGCGGGAAGACCAGGCCGTAGTTCCCGAACGCCACCTTGCCGAGCAGCAGCGAGGCGACCAGCATCACCGAGTAGGACTCGAACAGGTCCGCGGCCATGCCCGCGCAGTCGCCCACGTTGTCACCGACATTGTCGGCGATGGTCGCGGCGTTCCTGGGGTCGTCCTCCGGAATGCCCTTCTCGACCTTGCCGACCAGGTCCGCGCCCACGTCCGCGGCCTTGGTGAAGATGCCGCCGCCGACCCGCATGAACATGGCCAGCAGGGCGGCGCCGAAGCCGAAGCCCTCCAGGACCTGCGGCGCATTCGCCTTGTAGAACAGCACCACGATGGCGGCACCGAACAGGCCAAGGCCCACCGTGAACATGCCGGCCACGCCGCCGGTACGGAACGCGATCCGCATGGCCTGGCGCTGACCGCCGTCGGCTTCGCGGGCCGCCGCGGCGACCCGGACGTTGCCGCGCACCGCCAGCGACATCCCGGTGAACCCGGTCAGCGCGGAGAAGCCCGCACCGACCAGGAAGAAGACGGAACGTCCCCAGCGCACCCCGCTGTCGTCGGCGGGCAGCAGCAGCAGGACGAAGAAGATGATGACCACGAACACGCTGAGGGTCCTGAACTGGCGGCGCAGGTAGGCAGCCGCGCCTTCCTGAACCGCGAGGGCGATCTCCTGCATCCGCTGGGTGCCCTGGCTGGCTCCGAGCACCTCCCGCACCAGCAACCCGGCCACGCCGAGCGCGAGCAGGGCGACAACCGCGACGACCACAACCCAGGTCAGGTTGGAGCCGCTCACGCTGACGGGATTCGCCGCCAGCGCAGGGGCAAGCCTATACATTCGACCTCCTGAATCCGAGCGGAAGCAGTTCCCGGTCGGGACTAAACGAGTGGCCGGGAGTCTACGCACGCACAGGCTTAACCACGAACACCGGGGCGTTCCTAACGGTTTTGTTACCTGTTCGTGACAATCACGATACGGGAAGGTAATCATGAGAGCAGCGGAACAGCCGGGCTGCGTTCGAGCCGACCCGGCCGATGATCGCTCTCTGGCCGTCATGACCTGGCGGTTCGGGCGTTTCAGGTCCTGGCGTCCGACGGCCAGCTCATCCGGACACTGACGCCGGTACTCGTCGACGAGACGTGCACGTCGTCGGCCAGGCCGGAGATCACGGCCAAGCCAAACCCGGCCGGAATAACGCCGTCGTCCTCCTCGTGGGCGAGCTCCACGAGGTGACCATGACCCGCTCCCGCGCCATTACCGTTATCGCCAGGCGAGGCTGAGGAGGCGGCAGACGCCGCGGGAGCGTGATCGCTCACCACCACGACGAACCGGCCGCCCTGGTCGATCATCTCGAGCCTGACCGGCTCGGCCGGGCAGTGCCTGCGATGCGCCTCGACCGCACGCGAACAGGCCTCGCCCACGGCGAGGCGAACCTCATCGAGCAGTGCTTCGTCCACGCCGCTGCGCCGCGCGACCGCGGTGGCGACCAGCCGCGCGGTGCGAACGTGCGCGGGCAGCGGCGTGAACGTAACTTCGACGGTGGCCATCTGATGAGGTCTAGCGCGTTACTTCTCGAGCTTCTTGGCCGCGATGGCCCCATCCACCGTCTCGTGGATGCCGAAAACCTTCGTCAGCCCCGTGATCCTGAAGATCTTGAGTATCCGCTCCTGAGTGCAGACCAGGTCCAGGGAACCGTCGTGCGCCCGCACCCGCTTGAGCCCGCCGACCAGCACACCGAGACCGGTGGAGTCCAGGAACTCGACCTTCTCCATGTTGACGACGAGCTGGTAGTTGTTCTTGTTGACCAGCTCGATGAGCAGCTCACGGAGCCGCGGCGCCGTGTAGACATCGATCTCGCCCTCGACGTCGACGACCTCGATGCCGTCCTTGTTGTAGTGACCCAGCTTCAGATCCACAAATCCTCCAGCGCCATGCAAGGCGTCATCTCAAACGTCCCGCCCCGGCGCGGGCTACCTTAGCCAGAACCCAGGGCGTGATCCTCTGCGGCATTCAACCACGCTCTGGTGTCATGTCTATACGAAATCATGCCTTCGAGCATCTTCCAACGGAGTAGAGGATGAAAATGACACACTGAACACAGTGTCGACGATCACCCCCGTGCCCCCGGCCGGACCTCTGGATGTCCCGGCAGAGGCTCCCTCCGGCAGCCCCGTCCCGGCCATGCGGCCCGGCGGGGCGGAGAACCGCGCTCTGGGCATCCTGCTGAAGGACGCGCGCGGGGGGCGCCCCGTCCACGTGGAGCACATCCCGGCCCGGGCCGGCCGCCAGGTCCCCTGGCCGCCGTGGGTTCCTGCCGAGGTCATCGCCGCCTTCATCGACCGCGGCATCGGCGCCCCGTGGAGTCATCAGGCGGCGGCCGCGTCGCACGCCCAGGCCGGCCGGAGCGTGATCATCTCCACCGCCGCGGCGTCGGGCAAGTCGCTCGGATACCTGCTGCCCGCGCTCACGTCGGTGCTCGCGGGCGACACCGTGCTTTACATCACGCCCACCAAGGCCCTCGCGGCCGATCAGCTCGCCTCGATCCGGGCCCTCGGCCTGCCCGGCGTCCAGGCCGCCACCTTCGACGGAGACTCGACCCGGGCCGAACGGGACTGGGCGCGCAGCCATGCCAGGTACCTGCTCACCACACCGGACATGCTGCACCGCGCGCTGCTGCCCCGGCATGCCCGCTGGTCGGGCTTCTTCAGCCGGCTTCGTTACGTGATCATCGATGAGTGCCACGGATACCGGGGCGTCTTCGGCTCGCACGTCGGCCAGGTGCTGCGGCGACTGCGGCGGGTGGTGGCGCATCACGCCACGCCGGGCGAGCTGGCCGGGCCCGCCCGTCCGGTGTTCGTGCTGGCCTCGGCGACGGTCGGCACTCCTGGGGCCTGCGCCAGGCTGCTGACCGGCGTGGACGCCGAGGAGGTGACCGAGGACGGCTCCCCCCGCGGACCGCTCGCGTTCGCGCTGTGGGAGCCGCCGCTGACCGAGGCCCACGGCGACGCCGGGGTCCGGCTCCGCCGGACCGCCACCGCACAGGCGGCGGACCTGCTCAGCAGCCTGGTCAGGGAGAACGTCCAGACGCTCGCCTTCATCAGGTCCCGGCGCGGCGCCGAGGCGGTCGCGCTGGCCGCCCGCCGGTCGCTGGCCGCCCATCGGCCGGCCGATGTCCTTGACGCCGCCCTCATCCACGCGGCCAGCGCTTACGCCGGGACCAGGGCTCATGAGGCGGCCGGGGCGAAGGTGGCGGCTTATCGCTCCGGATACCTGCCCGAGGACCGGCGGCGCCTGGAAACCGACCTCAGCGAGGGCCGCCTGGTGGGGCTGGCCACCACGACCGCGCTGGAACTCGGCGTCAACATCACCGGTCTTGACGCGGTGCTCATCGCCGGCTGGCCGGGCACCTGGGCCTCGCTGTGGCAGCAGGCCGGGCGCGCCGGGCGCAGCGGAAGGTCCGCGGCCGCGGTCCTCATCGCCCGGGATGACCCGCTCGACACCTACCTGGTGCGGCATCCGGAACTACTGCTACACCATCCGGTAGAGGCCACGGTCCTGGACCCGGATAACCCCTACGTGCTGGCCCCGCACCTGTGCGCCGCCGCCGCCGAGTTGCCGCTGACCGAGCAAGACCTGGACATCTTCGGCCCGGCGGCCCGGCCGGTCATCGATGACCTCACCAGGTCGGGGCGGCTGCGCAAGCGGCAGGCCGGCTGGTTCAGCATGCGCAGGAACGTGGCCGCGACGACGGGGCTGCGCGGCGCGGGGCTGGCTCCGGTACGGGTGGTGGAGCAGGCGACCGGACGACTGGTCGGCACGGTCGACGAGCCTTCCTCGCACCTGATCGTCCATGACGGTGCGGTCTACGTCCACCAGGGCGACAGCTACCTGGTCCGGCGGCTCGACCTGCAGGACCGGGTGGCGTTGGTCGAACCAGGCGATCCCGGGTACACCACCACGGCCCGGAGCGTGACGGAGCTTGAGGTGAGCGGCGAATTGCGGGCGATGAGCTGGGGGGATGCCGAGATCCGCTTCGGCGACGTTCAAGTGACACGTCAGGTGGTCAGCTTTGCCAGGCGGTGCACCGATACCGGTGCCCGGCTCGGCGATGTACCCCTGGACCTGCCGCCGCGCCACCTGCGGACCCGGGCCGTGTGGTGGACCCTCTCGGCGGCGCAGCGGGACCGGCTCGCCGACGCCGGAATCGACCTCGGCGGGGCCGCTCATGCGGTGGAACATGCCTCGATCGGCCTGTTGCCGCTGTTCGCCACCTGCGACCGCTGGGATGTCGGCGGCGTCTCCGCCGACACCCATGCGGCGACCGGACGGCTCACCGTCTTCGTCTATGACGGCCAGGACGGCGGGGCCGGATTCGCCGAACGAGGCTTTCAGGCCGCCCGGGGTTGGCTCGGCGCTACCAGGCAGGCCATCTCGAGCTGCGACTGCCGCGCCGGGTGCCCCTCCTGCGTGCAGTCTCCCAAGTGCGGGAACGCCAACCACCCGCTGTCGAAGCGGGGCGCGGTCGCCCTGCTCGACATTCTCCTGGCCGGAGGCCGGGAAGACTGAAACAAAAGTGGCAGCGGAATGCCTTTCCGGGCTATTGGGGCCGTCAAACGTTAAACCACGGCACGGAAGCTGCCGCGCATTCCGGAATAGCGATTCACAAGATGATGAACACGCGGGCGGAAAACTGGACGGTCAACCGGCATAAGCGCCCAAAGCCCCACAAGTGAACCATAAGGACCGAGCTCGGGCGGCTGGAAAAGGAGGCGGGCCCCGCCGGGGGGGAGAGCGGGGCCCGCCGTACGGTCCGGCCCTGGGGGGGAGGCCGGCGCCGTCCTTATAGGAAGCTTATCCGCAAAGAGCGCGATGGTCGACCACAGGTGTCGTATCGACCACCGGCGGCGTATCGCCACACGTGCCCTCATGCGGCTTCAGCCAATCGAATTACAACATATGCCGCCGGGCCTGAGAAGGGTCTATGCCGAGATCGCTACCAACTAGTAAGAATTTTTTACCTGCTATCACTATGTAAGAACTCTCCGTGAGGGGGGTTTCGGGGACCCTGGCGCCGTCCGCGAACACCCCTGTATACGATCTGACTTGCCCTTATGTGCCGAAACGCGGCCACCGCCGGCCCGGCGGGCGCCGGGCGCCGAGCCACTAGTTAACGGCATGTAACCGACGGGACTGATTGAGATCACGAATTGATCACGTCCACCACCTATCCCCCTCGAGGATTTAGACGTACAACTGTGTTACGGACGCTTCGGCGTCCGGGCACGGCAGCCAGGTACCCACGCGCGACCAGCCGCGGGAGGCGTGTCAGGCCAGGTCAAGGTGACCTGACTGACGTAGAAGGTGCACGCTTGGTAGCCAGGTCTGACGTGGTTCAGCGGCGGCGCCCCGGCCCGGGGCGCCGCTCGCTGTGTGCAGACCTCGCCGAGCTGAGCCCGGGCCGTCCCCCCGGGCGGGCCCCGGTTGGCCAGGGGGGTCCCGGTGAAAACGTGACCCTAAATCCGGCGGATCGTTATCTACCGGCCCGTCCCAGCGGGTAGCGCGACGGTGAAAACAGTTCGGCGATCTGGCGGAATCCTGGCACAGTGACTCGCATGGGTGACTTCGAGGTCGTCACGGCCGAGGACGTCCAGCTCATGCAGGGCCTGGCCCAACGCGTCACCGCTGTCCGCCCGATCTAGTGAACAGCGACGCGACATTCGGGGAGCTGGCCTGGATCTGGGGTAAGGGGCACGCCCGTGACGGCGGGACCTGGCCGTGCCGCCTGTGGTTTTCCGGCGGCGAGCTGGCGGCGTGGGGGTGGGCCTATCTGCCGCATCGGGTGCGGCGGAGCGACGGGTCGGTACAGCAAGTCACCGGTGCCTATCTGGGCTATCAGGTCCATCCGGATCAGGCTGGCCTGGTCGACGACGTGATCGAGTGGTATGACCGCGTCGCGGCGGACCTTGAGCGTACGGTGATGCCGCGGATGGCCGACGAGTACGCGCTGAAGCGGTGGGACGCGTACGGATACCAGACCGATCCGGCGTCGCTCGGTGACACCGGATCCTGGACCCAGCTCAACGAGCGCGATCTCACCGATGTGGAGCAGCCGGCGCTGCCGGATGGATTCCGGTTCCGCAGCGCCCGCGAGGCCGGGCCGGAGGCCGCCGTCCGGGCCCACGTGGACGCCTGGGCTCCGTCGACGTACACCGCCGAGGGTTACCAGGGCGTCAGGCAGACCGCGACGTACCGCAGCGATCTGCACGTCCTGGTGGAAGCCCCGGATGAGACGATGACGGCCTCGACGATCATGTGGCTGGACGAGGTCAACCAGACCGCGGAATTCGAGCCGGTGGGGACGCATCCTGACTACCGGCGGCTGGGACTGGGTACGGCGATGCTTCGGCACGGGATGAAGTTCGCGCGCGATGCCGGAGCCACTCAGATGACCGTCGCGTGCCTGGGTGCGCCTGGGTATCCGCGGGCGCGCGGGCTGTACTACGGAGTCGGGTTCCGCCCCTTCACCCGGGATGCGCCGCTGATCAAGCCGGCGGTTTAGCTGGTGTCGTGTGTTAGGTAACGTTCGCCCGCTTCTTACAGCTTCGCCGGGGCAGACCCCCGGACCTGACCCACAACCAGGGACCATAGGTGTTGCTTGGGCCACCACGTTGGACCATCGGTGTTGTTCGAGGGCGGGAGCGCCCGGCGAGGCGGGCGGTGTTCGCCAGAGCGAGGCCGAGGAGGTAGGGTCCCGCGGGCACCGCTCCCGTTTGGCGCGCGCCCGCTCCCCGCCCGTTCCGGAGCGTGCGCCCGCGCTTGGGCGTAGGGTGAAATGCCGGGCGGGGCCGGGGTGCTGCCATGATAGCGATCAAGAACGCTAGCCTTGTCTTCGGCCAAACCTGAGAAAATTGCGGGCGCGGACATTGACTGCCGTGCGGAGCACGGATGACGGTCCGCACGATGGGAGATGGACGAGATGGTCCGCAGCGAAACGCCGGAACCGGCCGGCGGTGATCAGTCACTCGGGGATCTGGTGGCCCTGGCGGCCAAGGACGTCTCTCAGCTGGTCAGGTATGAGATCGAGCTGGCCAAGACCGAGCTGAAGGGCGACGTGCGCCGCGTCGGCCTGGCGGCCGCGCTGGCCGGGGTCGCGGCCTTTGTCGGCTGCCTGGTGCTCGTGCTGTTCTGCATTGCCTTCGCCTACGGCCTGCACGCGCTTGGCATCTGGACCTGGGCGTCTTTCCTCATAGTCGCGGGCACCTGTGTCCTGCTGGCGGCGGTGGCGGTGGGTATCGCGCTGCTGAAGGTGCGGCACCTGTCCGGCCTGCGCAAGACGAGGAAGACCGTCACCGAGGGAATCGGGATGCTCCGGCACGACGGCCAGCACCCCGAGATCGCCGCCGGCAAGCCTCGGTGAGGTGAGCGTGATGGCCGTGGGCGGCGGTGCCGCTGTCGCGATCGGCGGCCCGTGGACACACCGGTCGGTCAGCGCCAACGGAACCCGGTTTCACGTCGCTGAAGCCGCGGCGACGGGCCACTGGTGCTCCTGCTCCACGGGTTCCCTGAGTTCTGGTGGACCTGGCGCCACCAGCTGGCCGGCCTGCCCGAGGCCGGCTTTCGCGGCGTCGCGGTGGACCTGCGCGGCTACGGCGGCAGCGACAAGCCGCCGCGCGGCTACGACCTGGTCACGGCGGCCTCCGACGCGGCCGGGCTGATCCGGGCCATGGGCGAGGCCAATGCGATCGTGGTCGGCCACGGGCTAGGCGGCCTGATCGCCTGGACGCTGGCGGCCTACTACCCGAAGGTGGTCAGGCGGCTGGCCGTCGTCTCGATGGCGCATCCGCTGCAGTTGCGGGCCGCTCTGTTCACCGACCCGCTCGGCCAGGGCCGCCGGCTGGGTTACGCGCTTGGCTCGCAGCTGCCCGTCCTGCCCGAGCGCCAGCTGCTCAAGAACGGGGCCTCCCGGGTGGGCCGGCTGCTGGAGAGCTGGGCTGCGCCCGGCTGGCCGGACCACCCGACCGAGCAGATCTACTCCCAGGCGATGCGGATACCCTCGGTCGCCCACTCCGCACTGGAGTATCAGCGCTGGCTCGCCCGCAGCGCCCTACGGCCGGACGGCCTGCGCTACGCCCGGCAGATGCGGGCACCCATCCAGGCACCGACCCTGCATCTGCAGGGTGCGGTGGACCCTTGCGTCCTGCCGCAGACGGCGCGCGGCGCCGGCCGGTACGTCGAAGGCCCCTACCGCTGGCGAGTGATCGACGGCGCCGGCGACTTCCCGCACGAGGAACGACCGGACGCGTTCGACACCGAGCTGTTCGGCTGGCTGGCCGATCCGGAACCGGAGCGGTGAACCGGGATCGCGACCCCGCGGGCCTGCCCAGGAACGCACGGCCCCGCGACGGGCTCGGCCGGCCTCTGCCCCGCGAGCAGGCCCCGGCCGGGGAGGCCCCGGCCGGGGAGGCCGTGCTCCCCGACGACATGCTGCTCACCGGGCCGGACGCGGTCAGGCTCGCCGACCAGCTGCTGCGCGCGGGACGCCCATTTCACGCCCACGAGGCCCTCGAAGCGGCGTGGAAGTCGGCCCCGCCCGGCGAGCGCGACCTGTGGCAGGGGCTGGCTCAGCTCGCGGTCGGGCTGACGCATGCGCGCCGCGGCAATGCCCGCGGGGCCGTCACGCTGCTCAGGCGGGGCGCCGGCCGGGTCCGTGCGTACCGCGACCGGGCTCCCGCGGACGAGCGCGGGCACCCGTACGGCATCGATATCGCGGCCTTCCTCGCGACCTGCGACGAGCTGGCCGCGCGGATCGAGCAGGGCGGGCTGGCGGATATCGGTGCCGAAGACCTCAGGCCACCGCTGCGGCCGGCCCTGCGCCCGGCGGACGGCCTGCGCCCGGCTGACGGCCCGCGCCCGGCTGACGGCCCGCGCCCGGCTGACGGCCCGCAGACGGCCCCTGCGCTCGCCGCCGCGGTTAGTCGCAGCCCATGGTGGAGACCGCGGCCGTGGCGTTCTCGCCCGCGCGGGCATCGGCGGACACCTGGTTCGCGGTGAGCGCGAAACCGGTGTCGGACACCCCGACCGCCGCGGCGAACACGACACCGTCCACGGTGCCCTGCGGCGACAGCAGCGGGCCACCCGAGTTGCCGGACTGCACCAGCGCCCTGATCTCGTAGATCTGGCGGGTCACCGTGGTCGTCTGATAGATGTTCGGGCCCTGCGCGTTCTGAATCCCGCCGATCCTGGCCGGCACGGTGCGCAGCACCTGCGCGTCGAGCGGGTAGCCCGCCACCACCGCGCTATCGCCGGGATTAGCCTGCCCGGCGAACCGCAGCGGGGTCAGGTCGAGCCCCGGCACGTCCAGGACGGCCACGTCGACCTGCGGATCGTAGAACACCACCGTGGCCGCCAGACTGCGTCCGGTGGCGGTGGTCACCGTCTGCCGTGTCGTCACCCCGGCGACCACGTGCGCGTTGGTGAGGATGTGGTCGGGTGAGATGACGAAGCCGGAGCCCTCGATGGAATGCTGGCAGCTCGGCGCCACCCCCTGCACCCGGACCACCCGGCTGCGCGCCGCCAGGAAGCCGGGGCTGGACAGGACGGCGTTGTCCGGGGCCGGGATGGCCAGGATGCGCTCCGCGCCGATCCCGCTGAACACCTCGGCGTACATGCTGTTACCGGCCAGCAGCCGGCGGAAGTCGGAAAACGTGGTCTTGGCGGGCGAGGGCATGAACTTGTCCAGCGTCTGCAGCGCCAGCGAGTTGCTCACCTGCTGGTCCACCTGCGGGAACGGCGATTCGACCAGCACCGAGCCGACCACCCAGGCGATCAGCAGCACCGACACCACGCTGACCGCGGCGCCGCCTACCGAGTCGAGGACGGTCGCGGACCGCCAGGTCACGGTGGACCGCATGGCCGCCCCGATGGAGGACGCGATGAACTGCCCGAGCACGGCGAAGCTCACCAGCAGCACGACGGCGATGACGTCCTGCTGGGTCTGGCCGCCGACCAGGGCCCGGGAGATGCTGGGGCCGAACTCCGCGCCCAGCAGCGCGCCGCCCACGAAACCGAAGAAGCTGAGGATGCCGACGATGAAGCCTTGCCGGTAACCGGACATGGCGAACGCGGCGACCACCACGATCAAGATGAGGTCGAGCACATCACCGCGCACGACCCTAACCGTATAACTTCTCGCTACCGTCTGGCCCGCGAGGATAAATTCACAGGTCCTGGACCCGGCCCGGGTCCCAGGGCCGGGCCCAGCCGCCCAGCGCGAGCAGCCGGTCCACCAGCGCGCCGGTGAACCCCCAGACGAGCATCCCCTTGACCTCGAAGGCGGGACCAACGCGCCGGCCGCGCACCCGCACCATCAACCGCACCGCGGGATCGGCGAGTTCGGCCACGCTGATCCGCTCCACCGCGGCCACCTCGCCCGCGTCGACCGGCGCGACCGCCGACGGCTGCCGCCACCACGCCAGCACCGGGACGACCCGGAACCCGGTCCGGTCGATGTAGAGCTCGGGCAAGGTGCCGACCACCTCGACGCCATCGGGGTCGACGCCGACCTCCTCGGCCGCCTCCCGGAGGGCGGCCGCGACCGGGCCCCCGTCTCCGGCGTCGATGGACCCGCCGGGGAAGGCGGGCTGGCCCGGGTGCAGCCGAAGCTCGGCGCTGCGCTGGATGAACAGCAGATCGGGTCCGCCCGGGCCGTCGCCGAACAGGACAAGCACCGCCGACGGCTTGCCGCCGTGGGCGGGCGGAAGCAGCGGCGAGGGCACCTCCATCGTCCGCGCCGCGACGGCCAGCTCGCGCAGCCAGGGGGGCACCGGGGCATGCGGCCTGGGTCGTTCGGCAGAAATCATGAAAACGGGCCGGGCCGAACGAGCTTGGCGGCCACTTTCGGGTCAACCGGGCCTTCACCGTAGGAGGGGCAGAGGCGGGCCAGCGCGCACGCACCGCAGGCGGGCCTGCGCGAATGGCAGATTCGCCGGCCGTGCCAGATCATCCGGTGTGACAGGATCGTCCAGTCCCGCCGGGGGATGAGCGTGGCCACCTCGGCTTCGACCTTCTCGGGTTCGGTGCTCGTGGTCCAGCCGAACCTCCTGGCCAGCCGTCCGAAATGGGTATCCACGGTGATGCCGGGGATGCCGAAGGCGTTGCCGAGCACCACGTTGGCGGTCTTGCGGCCCACGCCGGGCAGCGTGACCAGATCGCGAAGCCGCGGCGGCACCTCGCCGCCGAACCGTTCGCACAGCGCCTGCCCCAGCCCGATCAGGCTGTTGGCCTTCGCGTGATAAAAGCCGGTCGACTGAATGATCTTCTCAAGCTCGTCGCGGTCGGCCGCCGCGTAGTCGGCGGCGGTGGCGTACCGCGAGAACAGCACCGGAGTCACCAGGTTGACCCGCTTGTCGGTGGTCTGCGCGGACAGGATCGTCGCCACGAGCAGCTCGAGCGGAGAGGAGAAGTCCAGCTCGCAGTGAGCGTCCGGGTAGAGCACGGCCAGTTCCCTGTCGATCCGGCGGGCGCGCCTGACCAGGGCGGTATGCGAAGGGGGCTCGAGGATCACGTGTCAAGCTTAGGGCCTTCCGGGCGGGCCGCTTTCCCGCCGAGGTGACCGCACATTCGAGCGGATCGTACGGGACCGGGGTGAGCCGGGCCGCCAGCGGGGCGGCCGCGGGATCGGCCGGGTCGAGATGGCGGCCGACCACCACAATCGCCACGTGGGCGGCTCCGGCCAGCTTGAGCGCCGCGGCGGCCGACTGAGCGCTGGCTCCCGTGACCCAGCTGTCGTCAAGCAGCAGCACGCTGGCTCCCGCGCGTCGCCGGGGCGGCCCGGAACCGGTGCACGTTCAGCTCGCGGCCCTGACCGCCCGGCCGGCGGACCAGCCGGGCCGGCGCCAGCCGCAGGTACGGCGCGGCCAGCTCGATCAGCGGGTGCGGTCCCGGGCGGCCCGACCCGGTCGGTACCACGGCCAGGCGGCCAGGCGCGGGCATACTCCCGCGCCGCCAGACGCAGGCCCCGTGATCATGCAGAAAGGCGAGCAGCAGCGCCAGCACCGAGGTCCGCGCGCAGCCGTCCGGCGCCGGCCAGGTTTTGTAGCGCCACAGGTCGGCGGCCATGGGGGTGCCCTTGACCGCGTAGGAGATGGGGACCACGACGTCGGCGAGCAGGCCCGCGGCCAGCAGAGTGTGGCGTTCGCACTGATAACAGCGGGTGTATCCGGGTCGGACCGGCCCCCGGCAGACCCCGCAAGACGGCGGCCGCGGCGGCCGGGCGGGACCGCCCGCGGGCCCCCGGACGGGATAGACGAGGGGAAGCGCCGACCGCACTCGCCGCCACCGCCCGTCGTCAACCACAGCACGCCCGCCGGCCGCGCCACGCCCGCCCAGGGGGACGCCGGGGGCGTCGCGCGCATACGCCGTCACCGGGATCCGCGCGGCGACGATCAGCTCCATCGGCCCAAGCATGCCGCCGATGTTACGGACCGCCACCGTCAAAACCGGGACAACCGCAGTCCACCCAGTAATGCACGTCGCTTTTTGTAGGTGGTCACGATCATCTTGTGGTCGGGCCAGCAGGAAGGATCCGCCCGGTTGTGCACCACGCACCAGATCGCCCGTCCCGCGGACTCCACCCAGTGGCTGAACCAAGCCGCCCCCGCCCCGCCCACGCCGTGATCGTGGATCAGTACTACCCTCATAAGGCAGGTAAATATCCACAATAATTCGAATTCCTGAACGAGAGTGCCGCGTTTTCCGGGGGGCGGGGGTGGCCGGGTCGGGGCAGGCCGCGGTGATAGCCGGGTTCTGGTCACCGGCCTTAGCCCGGTGGCGCGGACCGCAGCCAGACCGCAGACACGCTGGTCACTGGGAATCGCTGCGGCGTGCAGGCCATCCGGCAGCCGCGCTATCACCAGCTCGGTGCGCACATCAGGACAGGATCGTGAACACTCCGGTGCGCTACCGGGCAGACGTTCCTGACCAGCCCTGCACTCCTCGTCGCATGGGCGGACACCACCGGGCGGATCTCGCTCTTGAACCCGCCTGGCATGCCGTAATGCGGCAGAATGATCACTGCTAGGAGGGCGGCCGGGCATTGGCGCGGCAGCTCCCGTGGCCTGATGCGTGCCAAGGACCGTGGGTGACCAACAGGAGCGACACCGTACTATCCGGCCCGGGCGTCGCCGCAGGCGTCGCGTCCGCGGGTGGTGCGTCCGCTGGCGGCACGTCCGCGGGTGGTCCGGCGGGCTCCCGGCTCGACCGGGTCCTGTGGGCGGTCACCGGCGTGGTGCGCAGGCACTGGATCCTCGGGCTGCTGCTGGCGGCCGGGCTCGTGCTGCGCGCCGCCGCGCAGGTCGGCTACCAGCCCGCGCTGCTGTTCATCGACTCCAAGAAGTACATCTTCGGGACCGACATCACCAGCAACGGCTGGGGATCCTTCGACCCGCTCGGCTACACGCTGTTCCTGCTCCGCCCGGTGCTCATGGTGGCGGACCTGGCCTTCGTCGCGCTGCTCCAGCATCTCCTCGGGATGGCCATGGCGGTGGCGCTGTACGCGCTGATGCTGCGCCGCGGGGTGACCCGCTGGCTGGCGGCGCTGGCCGTGGCACCGGTCCTGCTCGACGCCTACCAGCTGGACGCCGAGCAGACGATCATGCCGGACGTGCTGTTCGAAGTGCTGCTGGTCATCGGCATCGTCCTACTGCTCTGGTCACCCCGGCCGGGGCTGGCCGCGATCATCGTGGCCGGGCTCGCGCTCGGCGCCTCCGCGCCGGTCCGCCAGGTGGGGGAGGCGCTGATCGCGCCCGCCCTGGTCTACGTGCTCGCTGCGACCCGGGGGTGGCGCACCCGGCTGCGGCACGGCGCGGTGCTTGTGGCCTGTTTCGCGCTGCCGGTGGTGGGCTACATGGGCTACTCCGCCGTGGTCCTGCACTACGGGTTCGAACTGTCCAACATGGGCGACGCGTATCTTTACGGCCGAACGGCGCATGCCGCCGACTGCGCCACGTTGAAGATTCCCGCCATCGAGCGGCCGCTGTGCCCGAGCGCACCGGTCGCCGCCGCGTTGGGCGTGGACGGTCTGGTCAACAGCGACCTGTCGCCGGGCGTGGTGTACCGGCCGGTCGACGTCCGGCTCGGCGTGCTGATCAGCACGCTGCCGATGCAGCGGCACCTCGCCTACAGCGTGATCGAGCAGCAGCCGATGCGCGTCGCCGGCGATATCGCCCGTGACTCGGTGAAGGTCTTCGCCCTGACCAGGAACACCGACGTAGGTGACACCGCCATCTCGCGGTGGCAGTTCCAGACCAGCTATCCCTACTACCCGCTCGGCATCACCCAGTACGGACCGAACAGCGCCAGCAACGTGTTCAGGATGACCGGAGGCGGCGGGGACGCGCGCGTGAACTGGAGGGTGGACACCGTGCTGCGGGACTACCAACTGCACGGCGGGTACCTGCCGGGACCGATGCTCCTGCTCGCGCTGCTGGCCGGGATCGCCGGGATCTTCACCCTCCGCCGGAGCCGGGACCGGGACCGGAGCCGGGACCGGGACCTGGACCGGGACCTGGCTTCAGCGCAGGTCCCGAGCCTGGCCCTGGCCTGCCTGCTGCTCACCGGTTCGGGCGTGACCGTGCTGCTCGGCGCGGACCTGTACGAGTTCTCCTGGCGTTACCAGCTGCCCGCGCTGGTCACGCTGCCCATCGCGGGCGCCCTCGGCGCGACCGCGATCGTCGGCTACGCGCGGGCGCGCCGCGCCGCCGGGCAGGAGCCCTAGCCATGGGGGTCACGCCGGACGACGCGGATATCCGCACGCTCGCATCGGAGGTCCTGTACCAGGACCAGTGGATGCGGCTGCGCCGGGATGACATCGAACGACGCGACGGTTCCCGCGGCACGTACGCCTTCGTCGAGAAGGCCGATTTCGCGCTCGTCATCCCGGCCGAGAACGACGGCTTCCACCTCGTCGAGGAATTCCGCTACCCGCTTGGGCGGCGGACCTGGTCTTTCCCGCAGGGCGGGTTCCCGCCCGGGCAGGCGGGCCGCCCCGAGGAACTCGCCCGGCTGGAATTGCTGCAGGAAACCGGGCTGCACGCCCGGCGGCTGGCCAGGCTCGGGTCCCTGCACTGCGCTCACGGCCTCACCGGCCAGCGGGGGCACATCTTCCTGGCCACCGGCCTGGAGCCGGGTGAACCGGAACGCGAGCACGAAGAGCAGGACATGCGCCAGGAATGGGTGAGCAGATCCAGGTTCGAGGAAATGATCGGCCAGGGCCTCATCACCGACAGCTCCACCGTGGCCGGCTACGGCCTGCTGCTGATCAACGAACGGGGTGAGGGCACATGACGGACCAGGACGCGGCGGCCCGGCGGCGCAATCACTGGGTCAATCACATCGCCCGGCACGCCCACGCCAAGCCCGACGCGGTCTATCTCCGCTTCGAGGGCCGCTCGGTCACCTGGTCGCAGCTCGACCGGCGGGTCGCGGCGGTGGCGGCCGCGATGGCCCGGCGCG
Organism: uncultured Actinomycetes bacterium; assembly: GCA_963808315.1. Taxonomy (GTDB): domain Bacteria; phylum Actinomycetota; class Actinomycetes; order Streptosporangiales; family Streptosporangiaceae; genus Palsa-504. The sequence goes on from CAWEFK010000005.1 coordinate 240,032, forward strand.
GCGTGGGCGCCGGGGACCGGGTCGCCATCATGATGACGAACCGCCCCGAGTTCCTGGAGTCGATGTTCGCGGCCAATGCCCTGGGCGCGATCGCCGTGCCGGTCAATTTCCGGCTCAGTCCCGACGAGATAGCGTTCATCCTCACCGACTCCGGGGCGAGCCTGCTGGTCGTCGACGCCACAACCGGCGGGGCGGCGGCGAACGCCCGGGCCGCGTGCGCCCCCCACATCGGCTTCGTGTCGGCCGGCCACACCGAAGGCGCCGACCCCTACTTTCCGGGGCCGGGGCCGGGGCCGGGCCGGGGGCCGGGGGCGGGGCCGGAGCCGGGGGCGCCGGGGGCGGGGCCGGAGCCGGGGGCGCCGGAGCCAGGGCCCGGGTCGCCGGGGGCGGACGAGCGGCCGGCGGCCGATGTGCCCGAGGACAGTCCGGCCGTGATCATGTACACCTCGGGCACCACCGGGCGCCCCAAGGGCGCGGTGCTCTCCCATCAGAACCTGCAGTGCCAGGCGCTGACGGTGATCCGGGCGTGGCGGATGTTCGACGACCACGAGGTCAACCTCTGCTCCTCGCCGCTGTTCCACATCGCCTCCATCGGCGCGGTGGCGCCGCTGGTGCTCATCGGCGGCACGACGGTGCTGCTGCCCAGCGGCAACTTCAGCAGCGGGGTCACCCTCGAGCTGATGGCGGCCGAACGAGTGACCAGCATGTTCGGCGTGCCCGCGCAGTGGCAGCTGCTGTGCGCCGACCCGTCGCGGCCGCAGCGCGACCTGTCCGCGCTGCGCACGGTGTCCTGGGGCGCGGCGCCGGCCACCACGACGCTGCTGACGGCGATGGCCGAGGCGTTCGGTGGGGCCACCAACATCGCCGTGTTCGGCCAGACCGAGATGTCGCCGGTGACCTGCGCGCTGGACGGCGCCGACGCGCTGCGCAAGATCGGTTCGGTGGGCCGGCCGGTCGCGACCGTGTCGGCACGGATCGTCGACGACGACATGACCGACGTGCGGCCCGGCGAGGTGGGCGAGATCGTCTACCGCGGCCCGACGGCCATGTCCGGCTACTGGCAGGACCCCGACGCCACCGCGGAGGCGTTCCGCGGCGGCTGGTTCCACTCCGGTGACCTGGTCCGGGCCGACTCCGAGGGCTTCCTGTACGTGGTGGACCGCAAGAAGGACATGATCATCACGGGCGGTGAGAACGTGTACTGCGCCGAGGTCGAGAACGCCCTGGCCGCGCACCCGGCCGTCGTCGAGCTCGCGGTGATCGGCGCGCCGGACGAGCGCTGGGGTGAGACCCCGGCCGCGATCGTGGTGCTTCGCCCGGGCGCGTCGCTGACCCTCGGCGAGCTGCGGGACTGGGCTGACGGCCGGATCGCGCGCTACAAGCTCCCGACCATCCTGCACGTGGTGGAGGCGCTGCCGCGCAACGCCAGCGGCAAGGTGACCAAGTCCACCCTGCGCGCCAGGTTCGGGACGGCTCCCGGTCCCGCTTCAGCCGGCTTAAGGCTAAGGCCGGCCCGGTCACCGCAGGGTGATCACGTTCGCGGTGATCAGGGCGGCCGCCTCGGAGGCGAGGTAGGCGATAACCTCGGCGACCTCGTCCGGGCGGGCGACATGAATCAGCGTCGCGCTCGCGGCCACCTGCTCCCGGACGGCGTCGGTGACCCAGCCGGTGTCGGTGACGGGGGGATACACCACGTTGGCCGTGATGCCGAACGGCGCTAGCTCAAGCGCGGCCGACATCGTGTAGTTGACCTGGGCGGCCTTGGCGGCTCCGTAGGAGACTTCCTGCGGGAAGCCAAGGTCCCCGCCCGAGGTCAGCCCGATGATCCGGCCCCAGTCCGCCCCACGCGCGATATGGCGCCGGGCGAACTCGCTGATCATCAGGGCCGCGCCCATCGCGTCCACGCCGAACTGCCGGGCCCAGGTCTGCGCGGTCACCGGCGCCAGCGACCGGCCCAGGCGATCGGTTCCGGCCGCCGCGAAGGTATCGGCCAGCCAGCCGGAGGCGTTGTTGACCAGGATGTCGACCGGGCCGAGCTGCTCCTCGGCGGTATCGAACAGCACCGCGGGGGCCGCCGGATCCGACAGGTCGGCCGCCACCGCGAGCGCCCGGCCGCCCTCTTCCCGGATCGCGGTGACGACCGCGGTCGCATCCTGCCCCCGGTGATCCCGGTACGTCTGCGGTGTGCCGGGGTCGGGCGGATGGTCGACCTGCAGGTAGCTGCACAGCACCGCGCACCCGTTCCGGGCCAGCGCCCGCGCGGTCGCCGCGCCGATGCCATGATTGGCGCCCGTCACCACCGCCGTATGACCAACCGCCGTATGACCAGTCGTCAACCCGACCGCCTTCCCGAGGGTCAGGCCAAACCTAGCCCCGGCGCTCCCCGGAGGGAAGCAGCAGCGGGGCGAACAGGTCGCCGTGGCGTTCCACCCGCTCCAGCGTGGCGTCGGCGGTGAAGAACAGGTCGGTGCGGCGGCGGCAGGACTCGACCTCCGGCCAGCTGACCGGGGTGGACGCGGTCGGGTGCGAGCGGGCGCGCAGGGAGTAGGGCGCCACGGTCGTCTTGGAGCCGTTGTTCTGGCTCCAGTCGATGAGAACCTTGCCGGCCCGCAGCACCTTGGTCATCCGCGATACCACCCGGCGGGGGTGGTCCCGCTCGAGGCGTTCGGCGAACGTCCTGGCCCGCTCGCTGGCCTCATCCGAGGTCACCCCGGCGATCGGCGCGTAGAGCTGCAGGCCCTTGCCGCCCGAGGTCTTGGCCAGCGGGGCGAAGCCCTCGGCCTCGAGCAGCGGACGCAGGTCCTGCGCGACCCGGCAGCAGTCCACGATGTCAGCGGGTTCACCCGGATCCAGGTCGAAGACCAGCAGGTCGGGCCAGGCGGACCTCGGGCACCCGCCACATCGGGGTGTGCAGCTCGAGCCCGGCCAGGTTGGCCGCCCAGATCAGCGCGGGCAGGTCGTCGATGACCAGGTAGGTCACCATGGCGCCGCGGTCGCGGGCCCGGGAGCTGGCCGAGCTGACCTGCGCCGTGCGGATCCAGTCCGGCCGGTGGGCGGTGACGTGCTTCTGGAAGAAGGCCTGGCCGTCGACGCCCCCCGGGTAGCGCTTGAGCGTGACCGGGCGGCCCGCCAGGTGCGGGAGCAGCACCGGCGCCACCCGCTGGTAGTAGTCGAGCACCTCGGCCTTGGTGAACCCGGTGTCCGGGTAGAGCACCTTGCCGAGGTTGGTCAGCGTCAGCGTGCGGCCGTCCACCTGGACGGCGACCTTGGTGTCAGGGCTCACGGACCACGGCCCCCGGGTCGATGTCGTCGCGCAGGCCCTTGTACACCGGGGCGCGCATCCGGCCCGCCCGGGTCCACCGGTCGAAGGTCACGTCGATCACCAGCCGGGGCTCTACCCACACCGCCGGGCGGGCATGCTCGGGCGGCACCGGCCCGTCGAACGGCGAGCTGTCGCGGCGCAGCGGCCTGAGCTTGTCCCCGAGCATCCGCAGCGTGTCCACGGTGAACCCGGTGCCCACGTGACCCGCGTAGATCAGCCCGGAGGAGTCGTGCACGCCGATGAGCAGCGAGCCGACCTGCCCGGTCCGGTTGCCCTGGCCGGGCTTGTACCCGGCCACGACGGCCTCCTGACGGCGGACGTTCTTGATCTTCAGCCAGTGATCCGTGCGGATCCCCGGCGTGTACACCGAATCCAGCCGCTTGGCCACCACACCTTCCATCCGGTGCTCACGGGAGACGCCCTGCACGGCGGCGAAGTCCGTGCCGGGGAACGAGGGCGGGGTTTGCCAGAACGGACCGGCCAGCGTCAGCTCGTCCAGCTGCGCGCGGCGGTCGGCGTACGGCAGGTGGGTCAGCGGCCTGCCGTCCAGCTGGAGCACGTCGAAGATCAGGTAGGTGACCGGGGTCGGTCCGGCCAGCAGCAGGGCCTGGGCGGCCGAGGTGACGTGCATCCGCGGCTGGAGCGCCTCGAATTCCGGCCAGCCGTCGTCGCCGAACACCACGATCTCCCCGTCGAGCAGCAGCTGTTTACGGGGCGTATCCGGGCCGAGGCGAGCGAGCTCCGGGTAGGCCACGGTGATGTCACGTTCGGTCCTTGACATCAGGCGCACCTGGCCCCGCTCGACGTAGGCCAGCGCCCGGACGCCGTCCCACTTCATCTCAAGCGCCCAGTTCTCCAGGTCGCGCGGCGCCGCCGCGGTCACCGCGAGCATGGGACGCACCCCGGCGGGCAGCGGCTGCCGCTCCCGGTGGATCATCCACTGGTTCCCGCGGGTCTGGAACAGCGCGAAGCCCCCGGAGACCCGCCGCCCGTGCAGCCGGACCTTGACCTCGTCCGGCGCCCACTTCAGCGTCTCGTACCGGCCGTGGTCCCACCGGGTGACCGCACCCGCGCCGTACTCGCCCCGGGGGATCTCGCCCTCGAAGCCGGCGTACTCAAGCGGATGATCCTCGGTGTGCACGGCCAGGTGGTTGACGGCCGGGTCGTCCGGTACTCCCCTGGGCAGCGCCCAGGACACAAGCACCCCGTCGCGCTCGAGCCGGAAATCCCAGTGCAGCCGGCGCGCGTGATGTTCCTGGATGACGAACGAGCCGCCGTCGTGACTGTCCCCCGGCGCTGCGCCCGGGCCGGCGGCGCCGCAGCCGGGACCGGCTCGGGGGTCCGGGCCGGGTCCCGCTTGTCCCGGTAAACCTGCAGCCTGTCCACGTTTTCACCTGTACCCGATTAACTTGGTAGGGAACGGGAACCGAGGTCCGTTCGGAAGAAAGAAAGAATGGAGCACGGTTGATGGGGCTTGACGTCTACATCGTCATCGGGAGCGCGGTCGTAGGGCTGCTGGTCGGGCTGACCGGGCCGGCGGGGGCGCGCTGATGACCCCCATGCTTATCTTGCTGTTCTCGGTGAAACCTACCGCCGCCATCTCCAGCGACCTGGTCGCCGCGGTCGTGATGCGGCCGGTCGGGGCGGCGGTGCACCTGCACAAGGGCACCGTCAACCTGCGCCTGGTCGGGTGGATGTCGCTCGGTTCGGTACCGATGGCGTTCTTCGGAGCCTACCTACTGCGGCTGCTCGGCAACGGCCCGGCCGACCAGAAGCAGGTGGAGATCGCACTGGGAGCGGCGCTGCTGGTGGGAGCGGTAGCCATGGTGGTCAGGTTCCTCCTGGACCGCCGGTCGGGGCGGGCCCGGACAGGCCAGGTCGCGGAGGTGGTCATCCGGCCGGTGCCCACCGTGCTGATCGGCATGGCCGGCGGCCTCATCGTGGGGCTGACCTCGGTGGGTTCGGGTTCCCTGATGATCATCCTGCTGCTGTTCGCGTATCCGATGCTCAGCGCGGGCCAGCTGGTCGGGACCGATCTGACCCAGGCGGTACCGCTCACCGCGGCGGCCGCCCTTGGCGCGCTCGCCTTCGGGCACGTCGAGTTCGCGGTAACCGCATCCATCGTGGTCGGCAGCGTGCCCGCGGTGCTAGTCGGCTCGCTGCTGTCATCCCGGGCCCCGGACCGGTTCATCAGGCCGGTCATCACCGTCGTCATTCTCGCCTCGGGGTTGAAGTACATCGGGCTGGGCCCCGACGCGCTGGCCTGGACCATGGGCGCCGTGCTGCTGGCGGCCGCCGGATACTGGTTCGCCTGGATGCGTCCCAAGCGGCCCAACGAGGAACCGGGCTACGTAGACGCCGACCTGGCGGATGACCAGGTGCCGGGCTTGCCGATGGCCTGAAACTCAGGTGAACTGCGCCTGCCCGGGAGCGGCGCGCGCCTACAGTGGTCTGCGTGACGCAAACCTGGCGAGTGGAACCATCGGGGCCGCTGCGCGGCGACATCGACGTACGCGGGTCGAAAAACGCCGTCACCAAGCACATGGTCGCGGCGATGCTGGGCGACGGGCTGAGCACGATCAGGAACGCCCCCGAGGTCGGTGACGTCGACATCACCGCGGCGATGCTGGAGTCCATCGGCTATCAGGTGGGCCGTTCCATGGCCGAGATCACGATCTCGCCGGGGAGCGCGGTCGAGCCGCGGGTACCTGAGGCGTTCACCGGGCTGAACCGGATCCCGATCTTGATGCTCGGGCCGCTGCTGCACCGGACCGGCGAGGCGTTCGTGCCGCTGGTCGGCGGCGATCCGATCGGGCGGCGGCCGCTCGACTTCCACGTGAGCGCGCTGCGGGCGCTCGGCGCCGAGGTCGAGACCGGCCCGACCGGGGTAACCGCGCGGGCCACCAGGCTGCACGGGGCGCGGATCGACCTGCCCTACCCGAGCGTCGGCGCGACCGAGACCGTGCTGCTGTCCGCGGTGCTGGCCGAGGGCAAGACGGTGCTGCGGAACGCGGCCACCGAGCCCGAGGTGGTCGAGCTCGCGCTGTTCCTGCAGCGGATGGGGGCGCACATCGAGCTCAGCCCGGACCGGCGGATCGTCATCGAAGGCGTGCCGCGGCTGCGCGGGGCCTCGACCCGGCTGGCCGGCGACCGGCTCGAGGCGTTCTCCTACCTGGTCGCCGGGCTGATCACCGGGGGCGAGGTCCGGGTGCACGGCTGCCCGCAGGACCGGCTGGTCACCGCGATCACCACGCTGGCCCGGATGGGCGCCCAGTTCGACATCACCGACGAATGGATCACCGCGTCGGCCCCGGGCGGGCTGCGGCCGGCCGCGGTGCACACCGACACCCACCCCGGCTTCATGACCGACTGGCAGCAGCCGCTGATGGTGCTGTTCACCCAGGCCGACGGGATGTCCGTGCTGCACGAGACGGTGTTCGAGAACCGGCTCGTGTACGTGCCCGCGCTGCAGAAGCTGGGCTGCGAGATCGAGGTGTTCGCGGCGTGCCTGGGCGGCCCGGCCTGCCGTTTCCACGACACGAACGCGGTGCATTCGGCGGTGATCAGGGGCGTGTCCAAGCTGCAGGGCGCGGACGTGACCATGCCCGACGTGCGGGCCGGGTTCTCCGCCGTGCTGGCCGCCGCCGTGGCCGACCGGCCCTCGGTGCTACGCGGTATCGGCCATATCGAGCGCGGGTACCACCGGCCGTTCGAGCAGTTCGCGTCGCTCGGGCTGACCATCACCCGCGGCTGAGCCAGGGCCGTACAGGCTTATCGCTCCCAGGCCATTCCCAAAATAGCCTCGATGTGTCACTCTAGGTAAGGGGAACTGCACAATGAGTGACGATTTCCTGAATGCGCGGCGTCTCGTCCAGGCCCCACGTCGCCGGAATGCCGAGGACCAGACACCGATGACCGCCGAATATGTGAGCATCCCCGAGCCCCGGCACCCGCTGCCCGCGCTGACCACCTACGAGCTTGCCCACTACCGCCGCGACCTCGAGCACGCCGTCGAGGCGAGTCCCGGGCACGCCGCCATGCGCACCCTGCTCCGGGGCAAGCTGACGGACGTCCTGGCCGAGCAGCAGAGCCGGACCAGGATCGCCGCCGCGTCCCGGTAACCGGCCCGGCGCGGCCGGGGGGCCGGACCCGGCGGACCCGGCGGACCCGCCGCGGCCGGCCGGACCCGGCGGGCCTGGCTAGGCTGGGGGGATGACGACGGCGTTCGTGCTCGGCGGCGGCGGGCTGCTCGGCGCGCATGAGGTCGGGATGCTCCGCGCGCTCTCCGAAGCCGGCATCCGGCCCGACCTGGTCGTGGGCACCTCGATCGGGGCCATCAACGGCGCGCTGGTGGCGGCCGACCCGCCCGGCGCGGCGGCCCGGCTCCGGCAGATGTGGGAGGGCGACGAGCTGCGGCTGGCCTTCAGCGAGAGTCTATGGAGCCGAACGGTCCGCCTGGTGCGTTCGGGTACCCACCTGCATTCGCTGGAACCGCTGAGCCGCCTGCTGGCCAGTATCTTGCCCGGGGAGGACTTCGCCGACCTGAAGCTGCCGTTCCAGTGCGTGGCGGCCAGCATCGAGGACGCGACCGCGCGCTGGTTCACCACCGGGCCGGTGGTGCCCGCGGTGATGGCCTCGTGCGCCGTGCCGGGGCTGCTGCCGCCGGTCGAGATCGGCGGCGCCCACTACTTCGACGGCGGCCTGGTCGACTCCATTCCGGTCGGGCGGGCCGTGGCCCTGGGGGCCAGCACCGTCTACGTGTTGCAGGTGGGCCGGATCGAAAGTCCACTGTCCGTTCCGACTCGACCGTGGCAAGTGGGGCTGGTGGCGTTCGAGATCGCCCGGCGGCACCGGTTCCACGAGGACATGTCGTCGCTGCCCGCCGATGTCCGGGTGCACGTGCTGCCGACCGGAGGCGACCGGCTGGCTCCCGGTCTGGCCCAGTTCAGGTACCGGGACAAGACCAAGGTGGGGCAGAGCATCGAGCGGGCCTACATCGCGTCCGCGAGCTACCTCGCCGCGCTGGGCGGCAACTGACCCGGCGCCCGCCCTCTGTCGATCGGATCCATGGCCGTTCGTATAGGGGGCAGACGGCCGGCCTGAGACCGGCGCGCGAAGAAGAAGAGGAGCACGATGGCTGGGTTGGAGGTCTTGCTCGGCGGCCTGGGGATACCCGAGTCGCCACGGTGGCACGAGGGCAGGCTGTGGTTCTGCCACTGGATCGGCAGGCAGGTCATGGCGGTGGACATGGACGGCCACGCGGAGGTCATGGGAACCCGCGACCCGGCCAGCCATCCGATGGGGTACTCCATCGACTGGTTGCCCGACGGCAGGCTGCTGACCACGGGCGATAAGGTCCGGCGCCAGGAACCCGACGGGTCGATGGCCGTCCACGCCGATCAGCGCGCCAACGAGATCGTGGTGGACGCACGCGGCCAGGCCTACGTCAACGGCGCGGACTTCGGCTTCGTGGCCGGCGAGCCGCCCAAGCCGGGCTACATCAAGCTCGTCACGCCGGACGGGCAGGTGCGCCAGGTCGCGGGTGACATCGAGTTCCCCAACGGGATGGTCATCACCCCGGACGGCCGGACGCTGATCATCTCCGAGTCGTTCGCGGGGCGGCTCACCGCGTTCGACATCGACGACGATGGCGGGCTGTCGGGGCGGCGGGTGTTCGCCGAGGGCCTGGGGCCGGACGGCATCTGCCTGGACGCGGAGGGCGCCGTGTGGGTGTCCACGGGCGGGTTCTCGGTCGCCCGCGTCGCCAAGGGCGGCCAGATCCTGCAACGCGTCGAACTCCGGGAGAATAGGGCGCCGTTCGCGCTGATGCTCGGCGGCCCGGACCGGCGGACCCTGTTCATCTGCACCGCCGAGTGGCACCAGGCCGACAGCGCCCCCGCCAACCTCGAACGCCTCACCACCGGCCCGCGCACCGGGGAGATCCTCGCCCTGCCGGTCGAGGTGCCAGGCACCGGCCGGCCGTAACCGCCCGCCGGAGGCGGCTGCATCGCCTGACGTGGGCCGGGCGCCTGGTGCGTACACTTACGTCCGCAAGCCATCTGGCCCGCGTGGGCCGGATGGCTGCCGGGCTTTGCGATGACGGGAGGGATCGATGCTCCCACCCAGACTGATCCGCCGTCTGGTGGTGGCGCCGCTGGTGATCGTCATCGCGCTGGCCTTCATCGTGCTCTCCCCGTTCCTGGCCCTCCTGGCGCTGGTGTTCGGGCTGGCCGCCCGGTCGCGTCCGGGCCGGATGCGCAGCCTGCGGCTGACCTGTTTCGTGCTGATCTGGCTGGTCGCAGAGACCGCGGCGCTGTTCATGCTGCTGGTCCTGTGGATCGTCAGCGGCTTCGGCGGGCGGCTGCGCACCGAGCCTTACCAGAGCCGCCACTACGCGGTCGTCCGCCGGTTCCTCGACGTGATGTACGACGGCGCGGCCAGGACCTACGGGCTGCGGGTCGAGGTGGACGAGCCGGAACTCACCCCGCAGGAGCGGATCGCCCGGCTGGCCAGGCCGGTCATCGTGCTCAGCAGGCATGCCGGGCCTGGAGACTCGTTCCTGCTTATTCATCAGCTGCTGAGCGTGTACGGGCGGCGGCCGCGGGTGGTGATGAAGTCGGCGCTGCAGTTCGACCCCACCCTGGACCTGCTGGGAAACCGGCTGCCCAACGTGTTCATCGAGCACGGCAAGGTAGGCGAGAGCCTGTTCACCGAGCAGATCGAGCGGCTGGCCCGCGGACTTGACCAGACCGGCGCGCTGGTGATCTTCCCTGAGGGGGCCAACTGGACGCCGCGGCGGTGGCGGCGCGGGATCGGGCGGCTTGAGCACTCGGGTCGTCCGGACCTGGCCGCGCGGGCCAGGGACATGCCGAACCTGCTACCGCCGCGACCCGGGGGGGCGCTGACGGCGATGGAGGCCTGTCCCGAGGCGGACGTGATCTTCGTGGCGCACGCCGGGCTCGACAATATCGTCAGCGTCGGGGACGTGTGGCGGAACTTCCCGATCGACCAGGTCATCAAGGCGCGCTGGTGGCGGGTGCCGCACGACGCCGTGCCCCGGACCGCAACCCATGAGGCCCAAGTGAAATGGCTGTATGACTGGTGGCAGCTGATCGACGGCTGGATCTCGGAGAACCGTCCCTCCGATGGGCTTCCGGCGGTGGTTTCAGCCGCCGAGGACGACCCGAAACCGGTGGGAGAATAACCATTCGGCCAGGACCCGGGCTTGGCGCCGCCCGGGCTCAATCGAACAAAGATCTTGGTAGATTCAGGCTTTGTGAAGACTTGTGGGTACTATGATGCACAAAAGTCTCCATCAAGCCCGGATCTACCACGAAAAGGTCACGTCTGGCCGGAACGGAAGTGATCCGGGAACGCGGATGGGGCGGTGATGACGGGTGGTGTCCCCCGAGCAGGCGCAGTAAAGCGGATTGCGCGGGGCTCGGGCGGGCTCCCCGGCGGGCGGACCTTACTTCGATAAAGCACTCAATTGCACTCGCCCTTGACCCAGGGTATTTTATCCGATTTTTCCCGGCAGTAATTGTGCCAATTCCCACGAACCTGCCTATTGGGCATATACGCGGTGACGTCAGGTAAAGACTTCCTTACTTTGCGTTGACGGTCGGGCGTACGGCGTGCTATCTTCTGGCAATCTTCACGGAGATAGACAAGCAATTTGGCCTGATTGGACTGTGTCCTCGGCATAAGGGGGGAGAGGGCATGGTGCTCCTTAGCGTCGTGGTTCCCGTCCGGAACGAAAGCCAGAACATAGCGATCTTTATGCGGCGCCTTCGGGCGGTACTGGCCGGCCTTTCCGCCGAGATACTCTTCATGGACAATAGTGACGACGCCACCCCGCAGGCGATCGTGTGGGCGGCCCAATCGGGCACCCCGCATGATGCGCCCGTCCGCTATTTCCACCGTGCGCCGACCGTCCGCCGCGGAGATCTTTCCGGTGCCGTCTTGGCTGGGCTCAAACGGGCGGCTGGCGATGTCGTGGTCGTCATGGGCGGCGACCTGAAGCATCCACCCGAGTCGATACCGGAGCTGCTGGCCGAGCTGGAGCAGTCCGGCAGTGACATCGTGGTGGCCAGTCGCTACGCCAGGGGCGGCGACGCGGCGGGTCTGCCCCCGCGGCGGCGCACCCTCGCCTCCCGGGGCACCGCCCGGGCGGCACGGATGCTCTTCCCGGGCAGGCTCAGGCACGTGTCGGACCCGATGAGCGGTTTCTTCGCGGTCCGGCTGAACGCGCTGAACCTCGACAAGATGCGCCCAGGCGGGTTCAAGATCCTGCCGGAGACCATCATCCGGGCCTGTTCGGGCCCGATCTCCGAGGTCGGGTTCACGTTCGGGAAGCGGGCCGGCCACCAGAGCCAGGCGAGCCTCGGTGACGGTGTCCGGCTGCTGCGTCACCTCGTCGTGCTGAGGGCGTCGTCGCTGCTGCCGCCCAGGCTGACGCGACTGATCGCCTTCGGGTCGGTCGGTGTCGCCGGCGTCGGCGTCAACACGCTGGCCCTGTACCTGTTTCTGCGGCTGGCCGGCCTTAACTACCTGGTGGCCGCGGCCCTATCGACGCAGGTATCGACCACGTTCAACTTCCTGGGCGCCGAATGCTGGGTCTTCCGCAGCCAGAAGGGACGCACCCGCTGGGGCCGGTACTGGCGGTTCAGCCTGGTGAACAACGTGGCCATGGTGGCCCGGCTGCCGCTGCTCGCGCTGGGTGTCCAGCACGGGATGGGCAAGCTGACCGCGAATGCCGCGACCCTCCTGCTGGTCTTCGTGACCCGGTTCCTGATTGCCGATCGGATCATCTACAGAGCTAAGGATGTGACCAGCGTGCCTCGGACGTTGGAGCGGAGCGGGCCGGTTCTCCTGAGCAGGGCCGTCGCCGACCCGGTGGGCGCGGCCCGGCCCCGTTGCACCTACAAGATCCATAACATCCTCACCATCGTTTCCGACGTGATGCTGCCCGAGCTGGAATGCTTCCGGGTGGCCGGTCCGGTGCCGGGCGCGCCCGGCATCGATGTCCGGGTCAGCCGGATGGGCCGCCCCCGGTACCGGGCCCAGCTGCACCGGTCGGCCGATGGCCGCAGCATGAGCTGGGAAGAACATCTTGGCTGGCTGGGCGCTAACTTCACGGTCGACTACGGCCAGACCGTGGCGGTCACGGCATCGCCCGGGCTGGCGGCCTCACCGCACGTGCTGTACACCAACGTGATCGAGGCCTTGCTCCGGTTCGTGCTGGTCGAGCGGGGTTACATGCTCCTGCACTCCGCGTGCCTGCAGATGGGCGACCGGGGAATCATGCTCTCGGCTCGCACCGACACCGGCAAGACCGGCACCATCTTGAAGCTCCTGCGCAACCACGGCGGGTCTTTCCTGTCCGACGACATGACCATCATCGACTCGCACGGGATCGCCCAGAGCTATCCGAAGCCGCTGACCATCAGCCACCACACCCTGCGGGCGCTGGAAGCGGGTGACCTCACCCGGGCGGAGTGGCGGCGGCTGCGGGTGCAGAGCCGGATTCATTCCAAGGAGGGCCGGGGCTTCGCGATGAAGCTGGCCCAGCACAACCTGCCCATCCTGACCATCAACGGGATCATGCAGCGGATCGTCCCGCCGCCCAAATATGACGTGCAGCGCCTGGTGCCCTGCGGGATGTCCGCCCGCACCCGGGTAACGGAGTTGTTCATCATCGAGCGCGGGCCGGCCTACATCACGCCGGTCGACCGGGACCAGGCCCTGGCGGAACTCCTGGACAACACCGAGGATGCCTACGGATTCCCGCCCTACCGCTATCTCGCCCCCACGATCATGTTCGGAGACCGCACAAGCACGGATCTGCGGGCGCGGGAGCGGGCCATTCTGGCCAGTGCCCTCAAGAACATCCGGGTCCACCGGCACCGCTCCGCCGACTTCGGCTGGGCCGACACCATCGCGGCGCAGGTCGCCCGCCACGGCTGGCCCGCACCGAACGACCTGGACCGGATCAGCACCTTCCTTGACCAGGACTCGCTGGCGGGATTTCCCGTAGCCACGAGCGCGACCGGAGGAGCGGTTAACCGGCTGACCGCGAATAGTGGCACCGGGAATGCTTTGCCCGGGGGATCGCCGCCGTGGATAAAGCCGAGGAACACGACAGTGCGATCACGAGCTGAAAAGTTCCGCATACCGGACTAGCTGAATTTCTAAAGCATGGTAATTGAAGGCGTTCCCACTATGAAACATGACCTCACGATATGAATATGACATCAGCGGGCCACGCGAGGCCAGGAGCGGGCCGAGGCCCTGTCCGCCGGATTGCTTCGGACCCGGCCAACGTCGCCGTTGCGATAATTCTGCTGCTGGCAGGTTATCTCCGGCTTTGGCAAGTGGGCCGTAACGGGTTCTCCGGGGACGAGGCCGTCTACGCGGGGCAGGCCGCGGTCCTGGCTGGCGCCCACGGCTACAGCCGCTATTTCGTCCTGGTCTCGAGAGGGAACTCGAACTTCCTGTTGTTCCAGGAGATCGTGTCGCTGTTCTTCCGCGTGCTCGGCGTCGGTGACCTGGTTCCCCGTCTGGTCAGCGCGTTCTTCGGAATCGGGCTTGTGGTCGTCGTCTACGGGATCGGGCGCCTGACGATGGGGCGACGTGCCGCCCTGGTGGCGATGTTGCTGGCCGCCACCAGTAGCTACACCGTAGAACTCTCGCGGCTGGCGTTGCTGGACACGTGCGCCGCGTTCTTGATGGCGCTGACGATCCTGTTGTTCCTGCGGTGGGCCCGGGATGCGGCCGACCCGGCGCGCCGCAGGCGGGCGAACTGGTACTTCTGCGCCTTCGCCGCCACCGCGGTCCTGGCGTGCGAGGCCAAGGTGACGTCGGTCCTGCTGCTGCCGATCGCGGCGGCCCAGCTCACGCTGTCCCGCCGCTACCGCCAGCTGACCCGGGCGGCCCTGCTGCGGGGCGCGCTGGCCGGGCTGGTCGCGCTGCTGCCGGCCCTGCTCCAGATCGCCGATCACGCCGGCGTGATCAAGGCGGCGCTTTCGAGCAGCGTCCAGCGGACCAGCCCCGTGCCCTGGACCTATTACCTGGACGTCCTCAGGAGCTACGAAGGTCTTCCGGTCCTGGCCGGCGTGCTGGTGGCATTGCTGTGCGCGGTGTGGCAACGACGCAGGGAGGATGTGCTCATCTGGTTGTGGCTGCTCGCCTCGGCCGCGTTTCTCCAGCTCTATCCGCTGAAGGCCTATAACTACCTGCTGATCGTCGTGGTTCCGCTGACCCTGTTGTGCGGAGCCGGGGTGGCGCGGGGCGGCGTGGTGGTCTGGCAGCGGGCGCAGTCCGGGCGCCTGGCCGCGGGCGTCGTCCTCGCGGGCGTGGTGATGGTGGCCGGAGCAGGGGTGGCGGAGGCGGCCGTCCACCTCGACGACCAGATCAAGTCGGTGCAGAATCCGGGGGTCCGGGCGGTCGCGGCCTGGCTGGACGCCCACACCACGCGCAGCGCGGGGGTGATGGCCCTGTCCCAGGGATCCGCGCAGTACGCCGTGGCGTTCTACGCCCACCGCGACTCTTACCCCTTCGGGCGGTTCCGCCTGGCCACGGTGCTGCCCGGCGGCCAGGTCCTGACCCCGCGGCCGACGCCAGCCGGGAAGCTTCCCCTCGACTGGGTGACGGCCTACCCGAACCAGTACGTGCGGGACGGCAAGGTCACCTACTTCGTCTGCGGTCTCACCGAGCAAGACGACCCGAGCGAGCTCAACTACGCGGGACTTCACCTGACGCAGCGGAACTACCTGACCCTGATCCAGGCTTACGGCGGGAAGCTGGTCGATCGCATCGACGCGGGCAACCATGATGAGGTCTTGATCTTCGAGGCGACGCGCCGGGCGTCCGCCAACCGCCTGACGTACCGGATCGACGGGTCGCACATCATGCTGACCGGGTCGGACTTCAGCAGCGACGCGCTGTTGAAGGTGTACTACCACAACAAGCAGATCGGCACGGCGCACAGTAACGCCGAGGGCGGCGTCACCGTGTCGATCTCCTATCCGGTGTCCACCCAGCGATCCTGGCAGTTCGTCCTGAAGGATCCCCAGGGACACTATGCCTCGGTCAGCGGCCTGGCGGCGGCCGCGGTGACCGACAGGCTCACCTCCTCCGGGCTGGTGCTCACGGGCACCGCGTTCGCTCCCGGTACCAAGGTCTCCATCACGTACCTGAAGGCCACGATCGGCCATGCCACCGTGTCCGCACGGGGAACGGTGCGCACGATCATCCAGCTGCTGCCGAAGCCGGACCGCCGCTACCGGCTGCGGATGACGGACTCGGTCGGCCGCACCGCCTCGGTGACCGCCTCGGCGACCGGTTCGGCGGCCGGTTCGGCGGCCCCGCGGGCCAAGGCCAAGGAGTCCGAGACCAAGGAGCCCGAGACCAAGCAGGCGGGCGGGGACATGATCGAGGAAGACGCGCAGGCCCGCACCCCCCACGAGCTGTGGACACCCGTGGCCCAGGAGCTGTGGATCCCCGCGGTCCAGGCGATGACGCCCGCGGCCCAGGAGGCAGCGACGCCGGCGTCCTCACGGCGACCTCGAGGCCGCCTGGTGGGGGACATCGCGGCCGTCCTCGTGCTCGTGACCGGGCTGGCCGTCATCGTCGCCCTGCACGCGCCGAAGACGCCTGGGCCGTCGCTGGCGTACCCGGCCGGGTGTCCGCGATCGCCCATGGACAAGGTGCCCAACGCCGAAACGTACCGGGTCGAGGTGGCGTGTGCGCGGATCGCGGGCACGGTCGTGGCCTACCGGCTGAACCAGGCCTACGATGACCTCGAGCTGACCGTGGTCCCCAGCCGGGCGTACTCCTCGGCGCTGGTGCCAGGCAACGACGGACGGTTCGACGTCGATATACCCGGCCCGGACCTGGGTGCCGTCAAGTCCCCCGATCTGAACGGCGGCGGCATTTTCTATGGTTCGTGGGTCGAGAACAAGGCCACCCACGCCCTGGCGCTCATGCCGACCTGGCGCATCACGACCTCGCCGGCCGGCGGGGCCAATCCCGATGCCCTGCTCTTCTCCCTGGCCGCCCGGCGTCACTCCGGCCAGGGGTTCAGGCTGTCGACCAGGATCCCCGCCACGCTGCCCCAGGGAGCCGGCCCGGCTATCCCGGTGACCGCCACCTGGCTGGTCCCGGCCGCCGGCCGCAAGCACCGGGCCGCCGCGGTGCCCGCGTCCCAGGTCCGGGTGCTGGCCGAGATCACGGGCCCGTCGGGCGACCCCGTGGTCTGGAAGGCGGCGCAGACCGGAACGCTCGGCCTGGTCACCATCCGGTTGCCCCTTTTCGTGGCCACGGGCCGTTACACGTGCCACCTTTACGCCATCGCGGCCGGACGGGTCGTCTCCATCACGCGGAGTTTCAGCGTCGGGAAGACATGACGGTAGGCCAGCCAGTGACCAGATCAAGCATCGCCCGGCCACGCACGCCGGTGAGCCGGGTCCTCCTCGTCGCCTTCGCGCTCGGCTTGGCGGCCACGGCGGGCACGGCGGGCTGCGGCCGGGCCAGCCCGGGCCTGGGATCGGGATCGGGATCGGGGTCGGGATCGGGGTCGGGATCGCTGGCCAGACCCACAGGCCGGCTTCCCCGGCGGCCGGGCCCGCGAGACGGGCATCGCCGGCCAGACGGATTTCGCCAGCCGAGCGGGCTTCGCCGGCTGCCCCGGCCGGGAAGTGGAGGGCTTACGTGCTGGCTGCCGTCGATACGGTTCCCCCGCTTACCAGCGTGTTCGGGCTCAAGGACAACCGGGGGCAGCCCATGGACTGCCTGCGCGTGATCACGCTGAAGTCCGGCTCCTACCTGGGGGTATACCAGGTCGGCGGCGGCAGCCACTTCGTCGTGGAACTGGCGGCGTCGAGCGACCTGCGGACCTGGCGCGAGCTGCAGACCCTGCAGCAGGACGCCTCCCAGCCCGACCTGATGGCTGCGGGCGGCGGCTTCCTGCTGGCGACCGAGCAAACGGCCGCGGCCACCTCACCGGCTGGTAACCATGCCCACTACGTCGACGTCCAGTACTATCCGAGCGCGGCTAGCCTGATGCTGGGCCGGCCTGCCCGGTCGCTTGTGCTGCCCCACCGGCTGGCCAAGGTGGGGAGCGGGGTGGAGGGAACTCCCGCCATCGAGGCGGCCGACCTGAGCGGAGGCCTGGACCATTCGACGATCACGATCAGCTTCCACTACCTGTCGGCTGGCCTCGTCGACCGGGAAGGAATCGGAGTCCTGACCGATTTCTCTACCTGGTCGGCGCACGAGGACAAGCCGCTCGACGATGCCCTGATCCAGGCCGGCCTCGACGGTAAGCACGGCGACCGCTCGTACGTGCCCGGCACCGGCGACGAGCTCGAGCTGGTCGAGGCGCAGGCCAACTCCGTGTCGCCCTGGGAGGTGTACCTCTACGACCGGCGATCCGATGCCGTCACGTTCTTGCACGTCAGGACGCCGAAGGCCAGCCGCTCGTTCGCCAACCCCACCATCGCGTGCGTTCCCGACCCCGCGGGGGCCGCCGTGGCCATGGTCACTGTCTTCCTGCCGAACCAGCAGGCGGGCCGGGGAGAGGCCGGTGAACTCCTCTATGACCAGCCGTCCCCGCTATGCGATCACTGACTAGAGGAAGAAAGCGAGGTGCGGACCGTCATGGCCGATCATCCGTTCCCGTCATCGGACGCGGGCGCGGTCGTGCCGATCGCCGAGCAGCACGAATGGTGGCAGCGCCGGCTCAGCCGACGGAGGTTCCTGGCTGGCTCCGGGATAGCGGCGGCGGCCGCCGCCGGGCCGGCCGTCTTGCTGCGCGCATCGTCGGGCTCCCCGAGCGCCCCACCGTCCGGTATCCACCTTGCCTACGGCAGCGATCCCACCAGTGAGATGTCGGTGACCTGGCAGGTGAATACCCCGGTGGTGCAGCCGTACCTGCGTCTGGGCACGAGTCCCGGCGAGCTCACCGGCACGGTCGGGGCCGAGCTGAAGAATCTCACCACCGCGTTCGGCGGCCAGCCACTTCTCGAGCAGTACTACGTCCAGGCCCGGGCCGGGAACCTGCAGCCGGGCACCACGTACTACTACACCATCGACCATGAGGGTCACCCGGGAGGGACGGTGCGGTCATTCCGTACGGCCCCCCATCCAGGGGATGGTCAGCCGTTTACCTTCACCGCGTTCGGTGACCAGAGCGTCAGCGCCCCCGCGCACGCGGTGGACCGGGTGGTAGCGGCCCAGCGGCCCGCGTTCCACCTCCTGGCCGGCGACATCGCCTATGCCGACGATGACGGCCGGGGCTTTCGCCCGGCCCTGATGGAGGGCCCCACCTCCGACGCCTTCCGCCCCCTCGCCTGGAACCAGTACCTGGCGCAAATCGCGCCGGTAGCATCACAGATCCCCTGGATGGTCACCATGGGAAACCATGACATGGAGGCGCTCTACTCCCCCGATGGCTACGGCGGGCAGCTGTGCCGCTTCGCCTTTCCAGGTAATGGCCCGGCCGTCTGCCCGACGGTCTACTCGTTCCGCTATGAGAACGTGGCGTTCCTCGCCCTCGACGCCAACGACGTGTCCTACGAGATCCGGGCCAACCTCGGTTATTCCGACGGCGCGCAGACGCGGTGGATCGCTTCGGAGCTGAGCAGGTACCGCGGCGAGGCCGGGATAGATTTCATCGTCGTGTTCCTGCACCACTGCGCGTACTGTACGGGCCGGACGCACGGATCCGACGGCGGCGTCCGCGAGCACTGGTCGCCCCTGTTCGACCAGTACCAGGTGGATCTCGTGATCAACGGGCACAACCACCTGTACGAGCGGACGGACCCGATCCGCGGCGGCATCGTCCAGCGCGCGGCGCCCGGGGGCACCGTCGTGTACCCAGCGACCGACGGAACGACCTATCTGACCGTCGGCGGAGGAGGGCGGGACGTCGAGCGGTTCCCGGTAGCGCAGAGCTACTCGGGTCACGTGAACAACGTGGGGCCGATCCGGACGCAGTACTGGGCCGGGACGCACGACCTATTACACCAGGAGGTCGACTGGTCCCGGACCCGCTTCAAGGGCTACTCGGTCGTCGCGGTCGACGTGGTGCCGGGCGATCCCGGCCGGATGACCCGGCTGACGATCCGGACCGTGGACACGACAGGGACCGAGATCGACCGGGTGATCCTCCAGCGCACGGCCGGCCAGGCGCCCTCAGCCGCCGATGAATTGAGTGCCGTTGCCTTCTGACCCTCGCACCGGCCGGACCGGGCCCGCCGGTGCGAGGACACGGCGGATGGCAACGACGCTCGGATGGCTGCTGGCGGTTTTGGTGACGGCGTCGGCCTGCGGCGGGTCCGCGCCCAGCGAAGGGGCACGCTACGAACAGATCGTGAATCCGGCCAACGCCAGCTGGGCGACCTTCGTCACCCAGGCCCGCGGCTGGCCGGGTGGTGCGATCCCAGCTTCTGGCCTCTCCCTCACCCAGGACGTCGTCCAGACGTGGGAAGGGGTGAACCGCCAGCTGCTGGCCCGGCACTGGCCGGGGCAGGCCCAGGGCGACATCGCGACCCTGGTGCGATCCGATACGGGGGTCTGCCGGGCGCTCGAGCGGCTGCCGGCCCAGGGTGCCGCGGCCACCTGGTGGACGAGCTTGACCGCGAGCTTCTCAGCGGAGCAGGCCGCGGCGGGCCGGGTCCGGCGTGACCTCCACCTGCCGACCGCCCCCGGACCAGACGGGACCGGTATCCCTCCCGGCTCCTAATCCGCGAGTAGGTCGCCGGAGGTTTCCATGCCGGCCTTCCAGACCGAGCGGGAGACGATCTTCGTCAGGTCGGCGCGATGCCGGTAGCGAGCCGCGATCTCGGTGCACTCCTCCAGCAGCCCCTCGGACAGCGTGGTCGGCTCCAGGCCCAGCGCGAGGAACTGGTCATTGAGCACGACCAGGTCGTTCTCCTCGGCCTCGCGGCGGGGATTGGGCAGGTAGGCGATCTCCACGTCCATGGTGTCGCCCACCAGCTTGGCCAGGTCGAGCACCCGGTGGGTCTCGGTGATCTGGTTCAGCACCCGCACCCGCGAGCCCGCCTCAGGCGGGTGGCTGATCGCCAGCTCGACGCACCGCACCGTATCCCGGATATGAATGAACGCCCGGGTCTGCCCGCCGGTGCCGTGCACCGTCAGCGGGTGCCCGATCGCGGCCTGCATCAGGAACCGGTTCAGCACCGTGCCGTAGTCACCGTCATAGTCGAACCGGTTGATCAGCCGCTCGTCCATCGCGGTCTGCGCGGTCTGCGTGCCCCACACGATGCCCTGGTGCAGGTCGGTGATCCGCAGCCCGTCGTTCTTGGCGTAGAACGCGAACATCAGCTGATCCAGCGTCTTGGTCATGTGATACACCGAGCCGGCGTTCGCCGGGTGCAGGATCTCCCGCTCAAGCTCGCCGTCGGGCGTGGGCACCTTCACCGTCAGGTACCCCTCCGGGATCGGCGCGCTGCCCGACCACCCGTAGCCGTAGACACCCATCGTGCCCAGGTGAGCCAGTGCCGCGTCGAGACCGGACTCCACCAGCGCCACCATCACGTTATGCGTGGCCCGCACGTTGTTATCCACGGTGTACCGCTTGGTCTGCGCGGTCCGCATCGAATACGGGGCGGCCCGCTGCTCGGCGAAATGCACGATTGCCTCCGGCCGCAGTTCCCGCAGCACCGCGAGGAGCCGGTCATATTCGACCGCCAGGTCCAGGTTCACGAAGCCAATCTCGCGGCCGGAGATCTCCCGCCACACCGCGATCCGCTCGCCGACCGGGCGAATCGGGGTCAGCGACTGCACCTCCAGGTCGACGTCAATCTTCCGGCGGCTCAGGTTGTCCACGATAGTGACATCGTGACCACGGTCCGACAGGTACAACGAGGTCGGCCAGCCACAGAAGCCGTCACCGCCCAGAACCAGGACGCGCATTTGACTCCCTATCCCTGCCAGGGTTCACGATAGGTTTCAACCTAGAACAACGACAGAATAATATACCAGCACACCGCCCAGGAGATTCTCGGCATTTTCAGATAAACTTGTCAGGTCTCCTACTATTAAGGTCGGTAATACAGAAAAAACGCGATAACCCCAGGTGATCGGCCGATAACGGAGGCTCGACGCCGCTCCGGGCCGGCCCCCGGCGCGCCGATCCAGCTCGCCACGCTTAGCTTCTCCGGCGTCTTTGCCGACTACTCCCGGCCGCTCGCGCAGCTAACGGACTGCAATTATCCCGTTCACCCGCGGGTGGCAATTCACCCGCAGCAACATATTCCGCTATTTCTAATACGGGGAAATCCCGATCGCGGTCAGTACAGCTCGAGATCGCCGGTGACCGGGTCGATGCGCTCGTCGTAGTCGGGGCCGATGCCCAGGCAGGTCCGGGTCGGGACGCCGCCGAACTCGGTCAGCCCGCCGTCGGTGATCAGGTGCGTCACCAGCCCGGCCTGCAGCGCGCGGGCGTAGATCGCCATCAGTTCCTGCTCCGAGCCCACCTTGACGGTCACCTTCCGGTTACTCTGCTCCAGCCAGGCCAGCTCGACCCCGGAAAACCGTACGTGCTCGGCGGCCCCCGACGGGGTCATGGCGGCCAGGACGCGCTGGCGAAGCCAGGCCGTCGACGCGTGCGCACCCTGGGCGATCTCCTTGCCGCGGCGCATCCTCAGGTCACGCCGGATGACGATGACCTGCTTGACGGCGCGTTCCCGCGTTTCGTCCACGCTCCGTACCGTACCGACACGGGTTGCCCGCCGCGGAAGTACAGTTCAACTCTGATGATCGTGACGAGCACGGAAGGTTCCATGGCTTCAGCACGTGACCTAGCTGACCGCTTCCACCAGCGCTGGCTGGAAACCAATCCCTTCGTGGCGACCTCGTACGGCATTCCGGGGTACGACGACCTGGTCCCGGACGACAGCGCGGAAGGCCAGCGGGCCTGGCGCGCCGAGGTCGAGCTGTTCCTGGCCGAAGCCGATACGATCGCCGCCGGCCCGCTCACCCCGGCCGACGCCGTCACGCTCGACTGCACCAAGGCGGCCGCCGCCCAGGAGCTGGCGAGCATTGACCTGGCCCGGACGGAGTACACGGTCACCCCGATGCAGTACTCGGGGCCGGCCGCCTTCCTCGCCGTGACCGCCCGGACGGTCCTGGTCGACCCGGACGCGGCGCAGGCCTACCTGGCCCGGCTGCGGCGCAGCGGCAGCTGGCTCGACCAGATCAGCGATCAGCTGCGAACCGGAGCAGACCGGGGCAGGCTCCCGGTCGCTCCGCTCGTCGAGCAGGCCATCACGTGGGCCGGGGACGTGCTGGCCCAGCCCGCACTCGGGCCGTCCCTGTCTCCCCAGCCGCCGGCCGGGTGGGACCAGGCGGCGGAGTGGGAACTCCAGCGCCGCGCGGTCGCCGACGAGGTGGTCAGGCCGGCCCTGGCCAGGTGGGTCGCCACCATCACGGAACTGCTGCCGCGAGCCCGGCCGGCGCGCCACGCCGGGCTGGCCCACCTGCCCGGCGGCGCGGCCGACTACGCCCGGGCGATCAGCGTCTACACCACCTTGCCGCTGCGCCCGGAAGAACTGCACCAGACCGGCCTCGATCACATCGCCGCGCTGGAAGCCAGGGCGGTGGAACTGGGGGCCGGGCTGGGACTGTCCGGCCTGGATGAGGTCCTGGCCGCGGTGCGGGACTCGGCCGGGAAGATAGCCCCGGCCGAGGCCATCCGCCAGGCGACGATCGCGGTGCGGCGGGCCGAGGCCAGGGCGGCGGAGGTCTTCCCGGCGCCGCTGCCGCCGCCGTGCGAGGTGACACCCATGCCGGACGTCGTGGCCACGAGCGGCGCCGCGCCCCACTACACCCCGCCGCGGCTGGACGGCGGCCGGGCCGGGACGTTCTGGTTCAACACCGAGCGGCCCACCGCCGGAACCGGATGGGACATCGAGGCGGTGGCCTTCCACGAGGCGGTACCCGGGCATCATCTGCAGCTGTCCCGCCTCCAGCTGCTCTCCGAGCTACCCGCGCTGCAGCGCCAGCGCAGCATCACCGCGTTCTCCGAGGGCTGGGGCCTGTACGCCGAGCAGCTGGCCGAGGAAGCCGGCCTGTACACCGACGAACGCGCCCTGCTCGGCGCGATCAGCGCGTCGCTGATGCGGGCGGCCCGGCTGGTGGTGGACACCGGCATCCACGCCTTCGGCTGGAGCCCGGAGCAGGCCCTGGAGTTCTTCGTGGCGCACGTGCCGATGCCGCCGGAGTTCCTCGCCGCCGAGATCGACCGGTACGTGGTGATGCCGGGCCAGGCGCTGGCCTACCTCACAGGCAAGCTCGAGATCCTGCGGCTGCGGGAGGAAGCCGAGCGCACCCTGGGCTCGGCGTTCTCGCTGCCCGCCTTCCACGCCGCCATCCTGGACCACGGCTCGCTGCCGCTGCCGGTCCTGGCCGGCAGCATCGGGAACTGGCTGGAGGCCGCCGGGTCACGGCCCTGACCAGGGCGGCATGGCTCAGTGCCGGAGAACAAGCATGCTGCCGCCTGCGGCCACCGCGGCCAGCGTGGCCGCCAGCCAGAGCAGGAACCACAGCAAACGCGGGATGCCGGTGGCCTTGGCCAGCTTGACCGCGTCGCTCGCCCGGACGCCGAATTCCAGGATCTGGCGGACGCCGGTCAGCAGGAGCAGCCAGGCGATCGCGTAGCCGGCCACCAGCTGGATCGCTAGCGGGGTGTACCGGGCGATGCCGTACACCGCCGCGCCGACCAGGAGAACGGTAATGATGCCGAACGACAGGCGGACAGCGACCAGGAGAACCCCGAGCAGGAACAGGGTGGCCCACAGCACCGCCAGCACATGCCCGAACTCGATGAGTCTCGCGGCGCCGAGCCCGAACAGGCTCGGTCCGACGTAGCCGGCGAAGCCGATGAAGACGGTGCCCAGGCAGCCCCCGCCGGTCATGGTGGTGGCACCAGTGCCGTTCGGATTCATCTTGATGCCGCTGACCTTGCGGAACAGCATCCACCCGACCACCGCGTGCGCTCCCTCGTGGGCCATCACGCCACCGTGGCGGACGATGCGCCAGCCCAGGTCGAGCGATACCGCCACCAGCGCGGCCAGGCCGATCGCCACGGCGGCCGCTGCGGAGAGCGGGTGCTGGGTCAGGCTCACCCTTGGGAGGCTAAATCTCCCTTTTGGGGATGTCTATCCTCCGGCTCGGGGATGCCCATCCGCTCCGGACCCATCCGCTCCGGGCCTGGTGCCGGCTGGCCGCGGAACTCGGCGCGCCAGCGGCGGGCGAGCAGCCCGGCGCGGGCCGCGAGCCAGAGCCCGAGCGCGGCCCACACGCCGGGCAGGCCCAGCCCGTGGAAGCGCAGCACCAGCGCGGCCACCGGGGCGTAGGCGCCGATGGCGAGGATCATTGCGCGGCGCATGGTCACGTAGTCGGACAGGCCGAGGACCAGGCCGTCGAGGACGAACGCCAGCGCGGCCAGCGGCTGGGTGACGGCGGCCACCAGCAGGGCCGCGAGTGCGGCGTGCCGCACGCCGGCGTCGGAGGTGAACAGCACCGGCACGCCGAACGCCAGGGCCGCGGTCGCCACCCCGAGCCCGGCCCCGGCGACCAGGCCGAGCTGCAGCGACCGTCGGCCCACCCGGTACGCGCCGTCCCGATCCCCGGCGCCCAGGCATGAGCTGACGTATACCTGGGCCGGGACGGCCAGCGCATCGAGCGACAGCGCGAGCAGGAACCAGATCCGCATGGCGATCTGCTGGCCGCCCAGCGCGGTGGCCCCCAGCCGGGCCGCGATCGCGGTGGTCGTCAGCGGCACCACGCCCAGCGCGATGGTCCGCACCGACAGCCGGTGGCCGTCGCGCAGCAGGGCGGTGATCTCGGCGCGGCCCGGCCGGACCGGGCGCACCCGGGCCCGGCGCCAGGACGCCGCGACGTACAGCGCGGCCGCCCCCGCCTGGGCCGCCACCGTGCCCCACGCCGAGCCGAGCAGGCCCAGGTGCAGGCCGTAGACCAGGAGTACTTCGAGGGCGACGTTCGCCACGTTGGCGATGACCGCGATCCGCAGCGGGGTCCGGGTGTCCGCGAGCCCGATCAGGTGGCCATTGCCGGCGTAGGAGAGGTACAGGAAGGGCAGGCCGATCACCGAGACGCGCAGGTATTCCACCGAGCCGGACAAGACGCGCTGGTGCGCGCCGAGCAGGTCCGCGAGCCACGGCGCGGCCAGCAGCAAGGCGAGCGCGACGGCCGTTCCGCCGGCCGCGGCGACCAGGTAAGCGGCGCCAGCCGTCCGGCCCGCTCGATGAGTCGCCCGGGCCGCGGCCAGGCCCGCCACCGCCGAGGTCGTCGCCGTGGTCAGGAAGATGGCCAGCCAGGCCGCCATGTTCAGCGCGGTGGTCGCGATGGCCAGCGAGTCGAGCGGAACCCGGCCCAGGTGGCCGACGATCGCGGTGTCGGCCAGGCTGTATGCGGGCTCGGCGGCAATCGACCCGAGCGCGGGCAGCGCCAGCGCCGCGATGCGGCGGTCCAGTTCCCGGTCCGGCCGCATGGTCCTCAGTGTGGCCGGCTTGTCCCACGTCAGCTGGCAGAATGAGCGGATGCGGATGCCGCTGACCCTCGCCGTCGCCCAGCCTCGGTGCGTGCCGGGTGACACGCGGGCCAACGGGCGCTGGCACGCGGACGCCGTCGCGGCCGCCGGCGCGCGGGTCGTGGTGTTCCCGGAACTCTCGCTGACCGGTTACGAGCTCGACGTCGACCTGGTCGGACCGGGCGACGCCGGACTGGCCGCCGTCGTCGAGGCGTGCCAGGCCACCGGAACCATGGCCCTGGTCGGCGCGCCGGTCCCCGGCCCGGACGGCCAGGCGTACATCGCCACCCTCGCGGTGAGCCCGGACGGGGTCGCGGTGCTGTACCGCAAGCAGTGGATCGGCGGCGACGAGGCCGGCCGGTTCAGTCCCGGTGACGAGCCTGCGGTCACCGAGGTGGACGGCTGGCGGATCGGCATCGGAATCTGCCGGGACACCGGCATCGCCGCTCACGTCGAGCGGATGGCCGCGCTGGACATCGACCGTCTACGTGGGCGGCCTGATCCACCGAGCCGACGAGCTGGCTGGGCAGGAGCACCGCGCGGTCTCGATCGCGGAACGCTGCCGGGCGTACGTCGCCTTCTCCAGTTTCGCCGGCCCGACCGGGGGCGGATACCACCACACGGCCGGATCGTCGGCGATCTGGTCACCGGCCGGGGACGTTCTCGCGCGAGCCGGGACAATGCCCGGTGACCTGGTCCGGGCCACGCTTGAGTAGCCGGTCCCGGCGAGGCGCCCGGTCCGGCGAGGCCGCCCGGCCTGAGCCAGGCAGCCCGTCCCGGCGAGGCCGGCCCGGCCTGAGCCAGCCCGGGCTAGGCCAGCTCGGCGACCCCCTGCGCGACGGCGCACGGGGCGCACAGCCGCACGTCGACACCATTGGCCACGTTGGTGGTCAGATGGCGGGTGATCACCGCGCGCTTGTCACAAACCCCGACGTCGGCCGGGTGCGACCCGGAACAGTCGCAGTCGCAGTCGCGCGCGGTGAACAGGGGCGAGATTCGCCAGCCGTCCAGGATCGCGCGGACCGCCGGGTCGGTCGCGAGCTTGCGGAACGCCTCAGCGGTCACCGCCGCGGTCCGGTCGGCCCACTCGGTCGCCACCGCCGCTGCGGCATCCCAGGCCGCGGCCAGCTGCCGCATCGGATTGTCTTGGTTGCTGCTCACCGTCCCATCTTCTCACCTGCGACCCGCGGTGACCAGCGGCGTAAAGGACACGTTGTCCCGTTCGCCGCGGCGGGCGAGCTTAGGATCGTTCTCAGTCGTTCCCGGGCCAGGGAGGATGGCGGTTGATGGCGCGCAGCGTGCGGGACCAGATGGTGGACAGCGCCGTTGTCTTGCTGGCCAAGTACGGCCCGGACGGCATGTCCTTCACTGAGGTGCTCGCCGCGTCCGGGGCGCCCCGGGGGTCCATCTACCACCACTTTCCTGGCGGGAAGGACGAACTGATCGCCGCGGCCATCGAGGCCGCGGGCGCTCGGGCCGTCGCGCTGTTGAGCAGCTTCTCCGGACGCGGCCCGGTCGAGATCGTGGATGGCTTCTTTGCCATGTGGCGGGCGGTGCTCGAACGCTCGCAGTTCTCCGCCGGCTGCGCGGTGCTGGCGGTGACCGTGGCGGGGAGCCACGGGGGTGCGGCTGATTCCGCTGCGCTGCTGCGGGCGGCGGGCCAGGTCTTCCGCGGCTGGCAGACCACGGCGGGAGTGCCCCAGCACGGGTGTGCCGGGCGAGGCGGGTGGTGTTCGCGGGATGCTGGCCCCTCGCCGGGCAGGAGTCGTAACCGCACCGAGTAACCGTGTGAGCGCTGATTGTCAAGGCACTAGGCTTTGCGCCGTGGAATTCAACGAGGTGATCAAGCGCCGCAAAATGGTCCGTGCCTTCACCAGCGAGCCGTTGGCTCCGGGCGTCGCGGACCGGCTGCTGCACGCGGCTAACCGGGCGCCCTCGGCGGGTTTCAGCCAGGGATACTCCTTTCTGGTCCTGGAGGGCGCGGAGCAAGCGGCCCCGCTGTGGGAGATCTTCTACGAGGATGCGGGTTCCGACCCGGCCCGGGAGGCTGATGAGCGGGCCGAGCTAGCCGCGCTGAGCCCGGCACCGCTGGTGATCGTGCCGCTGGCCTGCAAGGACGTTTACCTGGATCGGTATGCCCGGCCGGAGAAGGGCTGGACGGACAGAGACGAATCGCGCTGGCCGGTGCCGTACTGGTATATCGACACCGGTTTTACCGCGTTGCTGATCCTGCTCGCTGTCGTTGATGAGGGGCTAGGTGCGGTGTTTTTCGGCATCCCGCCGGGACTGATGGCGGATTTCCGCGCGCGGTTCGGAGTCCCGGCGGAATGGACGCCGATTGGCGCCATCGCCATCGGCCACGGTAATCCGGGCGCCGACCCGGTCCGGCCCGCGCGCAAGAGTGACCGCAAGAGCCTGGACGAGCTGGTGCACCGCGGCCGGTGGTGACGGGTTACCTCCGACACGAGTAGTCGGGTTACCTCCGACATGAGTAGTCGTGGTCGGTGTGCGCCGCCGTCCACTGGGTGACGGTGACGGTGCCCCGGCCGGTGAGCGGCGCCAGCCGGCAGTTCGCCTTGGCCTGCGCGAGCGTTACGGCGCCCGGGACCCAGTCCGCCAGCCGGTAGAGCGAGCTCGTGGCCGGGACCGTCTTCACGATCCGGTACCACTGGCTGGCCGTGGAGTAGATGCCGACGGTACCGCGTATGCGGTGGAAATAGGCGACCATGCCCTCGAGGTCGGCCCGGTTGTTCCGCGTGCTCGGCTCCCAGCTGGTGGCGGTTTCGACGTCGAGCCACCACCGATAGCGGCCCGGGTGCGAGATACCACGGGTTTGCGCATCGCGCTGAGCCATGTTCCACCCGTATTGCCAGGCGCAGGCCCGGTCGTCGGAGCCCGCGCGCGCCCCGTAGGGGTCGCGGATAACCCTGCCGGTCAGCGGGTTGCGGTTATTCGCCGGCCAGTCAGCGACCCTGAGATTGCCCGGATCACCGGTATTAACGTAGAAAGAAACCTTTGCCTGCCTCGTGATACCGGATGAATTCCTGGCCCAGGATATTTCGTCCGCCCGGCACGGATTCGCTGTACTCGCGCGTCCGCCGTCCACGCCCACGATGCCGAACGCCTGCCGTGATGGGAGCCTTACGCCACATTGCGGGTACGACACATCGCTTCCGCCTGGTGTGCCGCTAATGCCCGCGGCGTATGCGGCCAGAGCCGATGTGCCGACGATAACCGATGACCCAAAGACCGCCAACACGGTCATACCGAATCTCATTGACTAACCCTCCCCCGGATTATTAACCTGGCGACAAAATTAGTACGCCGGTCATTAATTTTCTGCGCATTGTTAGCGATGTCGTTTACTGGGCGTGTCGCTCCCAAATGCGCCGTTGCGGCCTCCGGGGAGCGCTGGCCGCGGCGGACCCCAGCCCGCAACATGTAAGACATTTGGCATACCTGGCGGTGAGGAGGCAGGGTATAGGTAAGGGCAGGCGACGCTCCAGGCCGGACGTCGCCTGCCGCACGTGGTACTTGGAGGCTCAGCCGGTGTTCAGCCGTATCGTCATCGTGAACCGCGGCGAGGCCGCGATGCGCCTGATCCACGCCGTCCGGGATCTGGCCGCGGAAACCGGGAGCCGGATCGAGACCGTCGCGCTCTACACCGATGCGGACCGGTCCGCGACTTATCTCCGCGAGGCCGACCTGGCCTACCCGCTGGGCCCGGCCTCGGCCCGCCCCTACCTCGACCTCGCCGTGCTGGAGAAGGCGCTGGTCGAGACCGGGGCTGACGCCGCGTGGGTCGGCTGGGGCTTCGTGGCCGAGGACCCGGCGTTCGCCGAGCTGTGCGAGAAGGTCGGCGTCACGTTCGTCGGGCCGAGCGCCGAGGCGATGCGCAGGCTCGGTGACAAGATCGGCGCGAAGCTGGTCGCCGCCGACGTCGGGGTCCCGGTCGCGCCGTGGAGCCGTGGCGCCGTGGCGAGCCTGCCCGCCGCGCTGCGGGCCGGCGACGAGATCGGCTACCCGCTGATGCTCAAGGCCACCGCGGGCGGCGGCGGCCGCGGCATCCGCATGGTCGCCTCGGCCGGGGACCTCGCCGACGCCTACGAGCGCACGAGCGCCGAGGCGCTGCGCGCGTTCGGCAGCGGCGTCGTCTTCCTGGAACGCCTGGTCACGGGCGCGCGGCACGTCGAAGTCCAGGTGATCGCCGACGGCCAGGGCACCGCCTGGGCGCTCGGCGTCCGTGACTGCTCGGTGCAGCGCCGCAACCAGAAGCTCATCGAGGAGTCCGCCTCACCGGTGCTTTCTGCCGAGCAGGCCGCCGAGCTTAAGGCGTCGGCCGAACGGCTGGCGAAAACCGTCGGCTACCGCGGCGCCTGCACCGTCGAGTTCCTCTACCAGCCCGCGGAGAAGCTGTTCGCCTTCCTCGAGGTGAACACCCGGCTCCAGGTCGAGCACCCGGTCACCGAGCTCACCACCGGCACCGACCTGGTGCGGCTGCAGCTGCACGTGGCCGCGGGCGGCCGACTGGAAGGCCCGCCGCCGGCCGAGTCCGGCTACGCCGTCGAGGCGCGGCTGAACGCCGAGGACCCGGACCGTGACTTCGCCCCTTCGCCCGGCCACATCGCGCGCCTGCTGCTGCCCGCGGGCCCGGGCATCCGGGTGGACACCGGCGTGAGCGAGGGCGATACCATCCCCGCCGACTTCGACTCGATGATCGCCAAGATCATCGCCTACGGGAGCGACCGCGCCCAGGCGCTGGCCCGGCTGCGCCGCGCGCTGGGCGAAACCAGCGTGATCATCGAGGGCGGCGCCACCAACAAGAGCTTCCTGCTCGACCTGCTTGAGGCGCCCGAGGTGATCGACGCCACCGCCGACACCGGCTGGATCGACCGCGTCCGCGCCGAGGGCAGGCTGGTGACAAGCAAGCACTCCGCCATCGCGCTCGCCGCGGCGGCCATCGAGGCCTACGAGGACACCGAGGAGGTCGCCCGGCAGCGGCTGCTCGCCACCGCACACGGCGGCCGCCCGCAGGTGCAGCACGAGACCAGCCGCCCGCTTGACCTCAAGCTCCGCGGCGCCAGCTACCGGGTCAGCGTGGCCCGCATCGGGCAGCGGCGCTTCCGCATCGGCATCAGCAGCGGCGGGGACGTGCATCCGGCCGATGTCGAGATCGAGCGCTTCGACTCCTACAGCAGCCAGCTCACCGTGAACGGCCAGCGTTACCGCCTGGTCACCGGCACCCACGGGCCCATCCACCTGGTCGAGGTGGACGGCGTCACGCACCGCGTCAGCCGCGACGAAGGTGGTGTGGTCCGCTCCCCGGCGCCCGCGCTGGTGGTCGCGACGCCAGTCTCGGTCGGCGACGAGGTCGAGCCGAACGCTCCGATCCTCGTGCTGGAGAGCATGAAGATGGAGACGGTGCTGCGGTCACCGTTCCGCGCCCGGGTACGGGAGCTGCGGGTCGCGGTCGGCGGCCAGGTGGAGACGGGCGCCGCACTCCTGCGTCTCGAGCCGCTGCCTGACCAGGGCGAGCAGGCGGAGCCGCGGCGCCCCCGGCCAGGCCAGCACGGCCAGCACCCCCGGGACCCCCGGGACCGCCAGCACCGCCGGGACCCCCAGCACCGCCGGGACCGCCGGTATCGAGCTACCCGCCGAGCCCGCCGCCGCGTCGGCCGCCGACCGCGCCGAGCGCGGTATGCAGGACCTGCGCAGCCTGCTGCTCGGCTTCGACGTCGACCCGCACGACCAGCGCCGCACGCTGGACGGCTACCTCGCCGCGCGCGCCGAGCTGGGCGAGTCCGGCCGTCCGCTGGCCGCCGAGGTCGAACTGCTCGGGGTGTTCGCGGACCTGTCCGAGCTGACCCATAACCGGCCGGCCGGCGAGGATCTGTCCGCCGGGCGTCCGGTGCACAGCGCCCGTGAGTACTTCCACGCCTACCTGAAGAGCCTGGACGTGGAGCGCGCCGGGCTGCCGGAGATGTTCCAGGACAGCCTGCAGCGCGTGCTGAGCCACTACGGCGTGGCGGGCCTGGACCGCACGCCGGAGCTTGAGGAGGCGGTGTTCCGCATCTTCCTGGCCCAGCAGCGCGCCTGGACCGACGTCGCGGTCGTCTCGGCGCTGCTGCGTCAGTGGCTCACCGAGGCCCCGCCCGCGGAGTCGCTGCGCGAGGAGGCCGGCCTGGCGCTTGAGCACCTCGTGGCCGCCACGCAGGTGCGTTACCCGGCCGTGAGCGACCTGGCCCGCGGGGTGGTGTTTCGCTGGTTCGCGCAGCCGGTGCTGCGCCGGGCCCGCGCGAAGGTCTACGCCGAGGTGCGCCAGAGCCTGCGTTACCTGGACAGGAACCCGGACTCGCCGGACCGCGCCGAGCGGATCGCCGCGATGGTGGCCGCCTCCGAGCCGCTCGTGCGGCTGCTCGGGCAGCGCATCGGCCGTCCGGGCACCGACCAGGCGCCCCTGCTCGAGGTGCTGACCCGACGCTACTACGGCAACAAGGGCCTGTCGGACATTCGCTCGCGCGACGTCGCGGGCTGCCCGTTCGTCATCGCCGAGCACGTGCGGCAGGCCCGGGTGGTCACCACCGCCGTCGACTTCGCCCAGCTGGCCGACGCCGTGCGCGCCGTCCGTGAGCTGGCGTCCGATGCCCCGTCCGACGCGAACGTCGTCGCCGACCTCTACGTGCGGTGGGCCGGCCAGCCCGAGGCGGACGCGATGGCCGCCCGCCTGGGCGAGGTGATCGCGGCGCAGCCATTGCCCGAGCGTGTCGGCCGGATCACCACCACCGTCGCCGGGGGCGGCGGCGCGGTGATGCACCATCACTTCACCTTCCGCCGCGGCGCGACCGGGACGGGAGCGGCCGGGACGGAGTGACCGGGACGGGAGTGACCGGGCCGGGGCCGGGCGGATTCGCCGAGGACCGGCTGATCCGCGGCCTGCACCCGCGGGTCGCCGAGCGCATGCAGCTGGAGCGGCTGCAGGAGTTCGACCTCACCCGGCTGCCGTCGGCGGACGAGGAGGTGTACCTGTTCACGTGCGTCGCGCGGGCCAACCCGGCCGACGAGCGGCTGGTCGCGATGGCGCAGGTGCGCGACCTTACCCCGCTGCGCGAGGCCGACGGGCGGCTCGTCGCGCTGCCCGCGGCCGAGGACACGCTCGCCGCGTGCCTCGACGCGATCCGCAACGTCCAGGCGCATCGCCCGGCCAACAAGCGCTTCGACACCAACCGGGTGGTCATCTACGTCTGGCCGCCGAGCGAGCTGACCATGGACGAGCTGAACCTGCTCGCCCAGCGCGTGCTGCCGACCACGGCGGGCGCGGGCCTGGAGGAGATCCTGTTCTTGGTGCGGCGGCGCAACCAGGAAACGGGCGAGCTGTCCGACCTGGCCGTGACGATCCGCAACGACGTCGGCTCCGGTGCCCGGCTCACGGTGGGGCCGCCGTCGGCCGTGCCGGTGCAGCCGCTGGATGACTACCGGCAGAAGGTGCTGCGCGCGGCGCGACGCGACACCGTGTACCCGTATGAGCTCACGTCGATGCTGGCCGGCGACGGCAGCTTCGTCGAGCACGACCTGGACGACACCGGGGCGCTGGTGCCGACTGGACCGGCCGCGAGGCGGGAACAAGGCCGCGATCGTCGCGGGTGTGGTGAGCACGCCGACCGAACTGGTGCCGCAGGGCGTGCAGCGCGTGGTGCTGCTGGGCGACCCGACGAAGGCGCTGGGCGCGCTGTCGGAGCCGGAGTGCGCCCGCGTCATCGCCGCGCTCGACCTGGCCGAGCGCAAGGGCGTGCCGCTTGAGTGGTTCGCGCTCTCGGCGGGCGCGCGGATCTCGATGGACTCCGGCACGGAGAACATGGACTGGGTGGCCGCCGCGCTCAAGCGGATCGTCGAGTTCACCCAGGCGGGCGGCGAGATCAACATCGTCGTCGCCGGCATCAACGTGGGCGCGCAGCCGTACTGGAACGCCGAGGCCACCATGCTCATGCACACCAAGGGCATCCTGGTGATGACACCGGACTCGGCGATGGTGCTCACCGGCAAGCAGGCGCTGGACTTCTCCGGCGGCGTGTCGGCCGAGGACAACTTCGGCATCGGCGGTTACGACCGGGTGATGGGGCCGAACGGGCAGGCCCAGTACTGGGCGCCGAACCTGGCCGGAGCGCGCGATGTCTTGATGGCGCACTACGACCACACCTACGTGGTGCCGGGCGAGCCCGGGCCGCGGCAGGCTGCTACCACCGACCCGCTCGACCGCGACGTGTCGGGCTACCCGCATACGATCGCCGGCAGCGACTTCACCACGGTGGGCCAGATCTTCTCGGCCGAGCACAACCCGGACCGGAAGAAGCCGTTCGACATCCGCACGGTGATGCGTGCGCTGTCCGACCAGGACCACCCGGTGCTTGAGCGCTGGGCGGGCATGGCGGACGCGGACACGGCGGTGGTACAGGACGTGCACCTCGGCGGCCGTCCGGTGTGCCTGCTCGGTATCGAGTCGCACTCGGTGCCGCGCCGCGGCTTCCCGCCCACCGACGGCCCGGACACCTACACGGCCGGCACGCTGTTCCCGCGCTCGTCGCAGAAGGCGGCGCGCGCGATCAACGCGGCCAGCGGCAACCGCCCCCTGGTGGTGCTGGCCAACCTGTCGGGCTTCGACGGTTCACCGGAGTCGATGCGCAAGCTGCAGCTGGAATACGGCGCCGAGATCGGCCGGGCCATCGTCAACTTCGACGGCCCCATCGTGTTCACCGTGATCTCGCGCTATCACGGCGGCGCGTTCGTCGTATTCTCCAAGACGCTGAACCCCAACCTGACGGTGCTCGCCCTGGAGGGGTCGTTCGCCTCGGTCCTCGGCGGCGCCCCCGCCGCGGCGGCCGTGTTCTCCGGTGAGGTCAACATCCGTACCGCCAACGACCCGCGGGTGGCGTCGCGGCAGGCCCGCCTGGCCGAGGTGAGCGGCGCGGAGCGGGCGGCGCTGACGGCCGGGCTGGCCGAGCTGCAGTTGGCCGTGCGCGCCGAGAAGCTGGGCGAGGTGGCGGCCGAGTTCGACCGCGTGCACAGCATCCAGCGCGCCGTCGAGGTCGGATCGGTGGACGCCATCATCAGCGTGGCCGAGCTGCGGCCGCGCGTCATCGAGGCCATCGAGCACGGCCCGAAGCACTGACCGCCCGGTGCCGGTTAGCTGCGGAGCTGCGCTGCTCCTACCCACGACACGGAGGTTGCCACATGGCTTTCCCGCCCAATCCGGGTAACATCGGCCCGCCGCCGCCGGGACCGCGCCCCTTCGAGCACAGTGGGCCCGAAGCCGCGAAATGCGTGCATTGCGGCCACCGCGCTCGGTCGCACCTTGACTCCGGTTCCTGCTCGGCCCGCGGCCGCTGGTGGCGGCGCTGCCGTTGCGATGGCTATACCGGGTTCGACGCGGCCGACCCCGGTTGACCGGCCCTAGCTCCCCCGGCCGCGGCGTGCCGGGCGGCGAACGCGGCTTCCGTGGTGACCGCGATTGGGATGAGGCGTCCGGCGCACGCCGCCCGGATTCGGGCCGCCCGGAGTTGCGCCGGCCGGAGTTGCGCCGGCCGGCCCGGGGACCAGGGCGATCAGCACGAAGACCGGGATAATCCCGAAGGTTTCCGCCCGGCCGGTGAGGTTCTCGAACAGGTTTACGTCGATTCCCACGTACACCACGAGGCCAATCAGGCTGCCTATCGCCACCCAGGCCCATCCGCGCCGCCGGTGATGCAGGCCGACCAACCGGGCCACATCCGATGACTTGCCGACGGCCCGTCGTGCTGGCGCTTGCGGCATCGGCTTTCTCCTCGCTTAAATGGCGTGGCCTGCCCCGCCCATGGTATGCACGGTGCCCGGAGGGGACCTCGGGATTAAAGGCCGTGGAGGTCGGGATGGTGGTCGTGCCAGATGACCAGGATCGCCTTGCCGATAATGCTGGAGCCCTGGATGGGACCCCAGTAGCGGCTGTCGCAGGAGTCCGCGCGGTTGTCGCCCATGACGTAGAAGTCGCCGGGCGGGACGCGGTAGGGGTGCTGGCTACTCGCGATCGGCGGCCCCAGCGGGTCGTAGGCCGGCAGGTACGGCTCGGCCAGCAGGTGCCCGTTGATGTAGATGGTATTGCCGGCTGAGTAGATCGTCTGGCCTGGCAGCGCGATGACACGCTTGACGAGGTCTCCTGCTGGTGCCCCGCCGCACTGCTCCAGGGGCGGTCGGGTGAACACCACGATGTCGCCCTCGCGGACGTCGTGCCAGGTGAAGAACGCCTTCTGCACCAGGATCCGGTCGTGCACGGCGAGCGTCGGGACCATCGACGCCGACGGGACCCAGAAGATCTCGCCTGCGTACGTTCGCAGCAGGACGGACAGCAGCACCGCTGCCAGCAGCGTGATAACCGTCTGAGTCAGTCCCCGCCGTCGCCGTCGCCACCGCCGCGGGCCGGCCCCGGCGGCCTCGACGCCCCCACCAGGCCCGCCGACCCCGGCGTTGGCCGGATCGGCGTCGTCCTGCTCTCGTGCCGTCATCTGTCCTCCTATTACGTCGATCAATATATCAGTCAACGTAATAGAAGGCTAGCTCATCGTTCGCAGGTCATCGGTGGTTCCGGCGTGAGTGGTGTTCGCTGCGGCCTGGCAAGATCGATACCGTCCGAGGTCGGCGTCGTCGCCATGGAGGTGAACATGGGCATTGCGGATCTTCCCCGGCCCGTCGGATACGTGCTCGGTGGCGGCGGGAGCCTGGGGGCGGTGCAGGTGGGGATGTTGCAGGCGCTCAGCGAGCACGACATCGCGCCCGGCGTCGTGGCTGGCACCTCGGTCGGGTCGCTCAACGGCGCGGTCGTCGCCTTCGACCCCGCGAGCGCGGCGAACCGCCTGTCCCACCTGTGGGCGAGGCTCACCCGCGAGCTGGTGTTCCCCGGTGGGCTGCTGGCCCAGATGCGCACCCTGCAGCACACCAAGACGCATCTATTCCCCAACACCGGGCTGGCCACCGTCATCGGCGACTTCCTGGGTCCCGACCTCACCTTCGCCGGCCTGGCCCGGCCGTTCGCCGTGGTGGCCACGGACATCGCCACGGCCCGCCCGCATGTGCTGCGTGAGGGTCCCCTGCTGCCCGCCCTGCTGGCGAGCACCGCCATCCCGGGCATCTTCCCGCCGGTAGAAATCGGGCTGCGGCGGCTCTACGACGGCGGCCTGGTGGCTAACGTGCCGATGCGGCAGGCGCTGGCCATGGGCGCCCGCTCCCTCGTCGTGCTCGACTGCAACTTTCCCGGGCACGCGCCCGACCCGCCGGAGACGATCGCCGAGGTGATGTTCTACACCGCGCTGGTCACCATGCGCACCCAGCCCGCCCTCGAGGCACCGCTCGTCGCCGCCGACGTGCCGGTCGTCTACCTGCACGGCCCCGAGCCACTGCGGGTCTCGCCGCTGGACTTCCGGCACACCGCCATGCTCATCGAGGCCGCCTACGAGGCCGCCCGGTCGTTCCTCGGCGACCTGGATGTCACCGGACCTGGCCTGTACGGCTCGCCCTGATGTCACGTCTCGGCTCGCGACCACGTCTGTAAGCCGAGACGAGAGGAAGACCATGAAAATCTTGAACCGCCACGAGCGGATGATCGCGGCGCCGCCGGAGCGGATCGCCGCGTACATCGCGGATTTCGGCCTGATCTGGCCTGCACAGATCGCCCCGGCGCCCCGGCGGCAGGGCGACCGGCGGTACGACGCCGGCCCGATGCTTTGGGAGGAGACCGAACGGCCCGGCGCCGTGCGCGCGTTCCGGGTGCTCAGCCCCGATGAGCTCCAGGCCGGGCACTGGTTCGAGCTGGAGGCCGCCCAGGGAGGCACGCTGCTGCGTCACACCATTGAGGGCACCGCGACCGGCAGGTACGAGACCATCTGGCCCGAACGGATCGAACCGTTGCACAACCGGATCCTGGAGGCGCTCCTCGACAACGTCGAGTCCGCCGTGTCCCGCGCCACCTGAACACCTCGCCAGCCTGCCGCGCGGAGGACATCGGTTATCCTCAGGTCCACCCCCGCGGCTGCCCTTACGGTGCTGGCCGAGCCCTGCTCAGCGCCGTTTGGTCATATTGATCGCGCCGAAGGTCATAGCCGGACGGGCGGGCCCATGGGCGCGGCGGCAGCGGATCGGCGCAGGCCCGGGACTAGCAGAAGCGTGGCGGCGGTCGAGGCCGCGCCAGCGATGAGTGCGCCGATGGCCTGCCAGATCAAGGGGGCGCGCCACGTACGAGGAAATGGCTCACCGCGCCCTTCGTGCTCGACCTCATCGAGGCACGGGCGTATGGTGACGGCGCAGTGCTCCAGCTCTACCGCCCGGCTGTCCCGATGAGCG
Organism: uncultured Actinomycetes bacterium; assembly: GCA_963808315.1. Taxonomy (GTDB): domain Bacteria; phylum Actinomycetota; class Actinomycetes; order Streptosporangiales; family Streptosporangiaceae; genus Palsa-504. Next base: position 278,290 of record CAWEFK010000005.1, read on the forward strand.
CTCCCGCATAATTCAGCCTCCGGTGTCGAATCCGCCCTCGCCGTTCGTGGTCATGGTGAGCGGTGTCCAGCACCGCCCGACCCGAAACTGACCCGCTTTCGACAAGGAGCAACCACGATGCCGCAGTACCTAGTCTCCGTCTGGCACGACGACACGTTCGAGACCGACTTCTCCACCCCAGAAGCGCAGCGCCGCGTTGCCCAGGTGGACGCATTCAACAGCGAACTGCAGGGGGCAGGCGCCTGGGTCTTCGCGGCCGGCCTGCACCCCGCGTCATCGGCCACGGTCGTGCGGTCCTCTGGAGGAGACGTATCGATGACCGACGGGCCCTACGCCGAGACCAAAGAACAAATGGGCGGCTTCTGGATCATCGAGGCCACCGATCTTGACAGCGCCCTCGAGTGGGCGGGCAAAGCCGCCGCTGCCTGCGAGGGGCCGGTTGAGGTTCGGCCGGCGCAAGGGTGACCGACGCGCTGGATGAGGTCTTCCGGCGCGAAGCCGGCCGCTGCACCGCCACATTGATCCGCGTCCTCGGTGACATCGACCTCGCCGAGGACGCGGTGGCGGAAGCTTTCGCCATCGCCGCCGAGCACTGGCCGAAGACGGGTCTACCGCCCAACCCTGGCGGCTGGATCACCACGACTGCGCGCAACCGCGCCATCGACCGCCTGCGACGCGAATCGAGCCGCAGTGAGCGTCACCTCGCAGCCCATCGACTCCACACGGACAGCATGGAACCTGACCATAATCCCGAACTCGACCGGCTCGAGGAGCTGGCTGGCGTCGTCGCCGACGATCAGCTTCGGCTCATGTTCCTGTGCGCCCACCCCGCCCTCGCCGCCGACGCGCAGGTCGCTCTCACCCTGCGGCTCCTCGGTGGCCTCGAGACCAATGAGATCGCCAGGGCCTTCCTGGTGCCTGAGGCGACGATGGCGCAACGGATCGTCCGGGCCAAGCGCAAACTGCACGACAATCACGCTTCTTACCGCATACCCCGCGCGGCGGAGCTCCCGGACCGGCTCCACGCGGTCCTCGCCGCCATCTACCTCATCTACACCGAAGGTCACACCGCCACGTCGGGACAAAGCCTGACGAGAACCGATCTATCGACCGAAGCGATCCGGCTCGGGCGAACCCTCGTCGAGTTGATGCACGACGAACCGGAGGCCGTCGGTCTCCTCGCGCTGATGCTGCTCACCGAGTCTCGCCGTCCCGCCCGCGGCGACGCCAGCGGGACCATGATCCGCCTGGCCGACCAGGACCGCTCCCGCTGGAACCGGACCCTGATCGCCGAAGGCCACGAGCTTGTGCGCGCTTGCCTTCGCCGCGGCCAGCCCGGACCGTTCCAGATCCAGGCCGCGATAGCCGCCGTACACGCCGACGCCCGCACCGCCGGCGCCACCGACTGGTCCCAGATCATCACCCTCTACGACCAGCTCTTTGCCCTGCGTCCGCACCCTGTTGTCACCCTGAACCGGTCAGTGGCTGTCGGGGAGCTTTACGGCGCCGCCGAGGGGCTCGCCGCACTCGAGATCGTCGCCGCCACTCTCGACAACTACCAGCCATACCACGCCGCCCGCGCCGACCTGCTGGCCCGAGCAGGGCGGCGGGACGAGGCCATCGATGCGTATGACCGGGCTATCGGACTTACCGCCAACACGGTCGAACGCGACTTCCTCGTGCGGCAACGGGCGGCCCTCTTGGCGCTCGCGTAACGCTGGCCCAGGCCGCGGGAATAGGCGGTCCAGGTGGTAGTCGATGACCGCCTGCGCCTGCCCGGGCGAGGACTGCCCGCCGAGGACACTGGTGCCCAGGCCCGCGGACATGGCCAGGAGGCCGAGGGCTTCGGTGTCCGGGTTCAGGTGGCTCAGCCGCGAGGAGAGGGACATGCTGGCATCCAAGGCCGAAGTGGGATCGTGGGTAAGTGAAGCGGCGCGGGAAAAGTTCATGACCGCGTACGAGCGGGCATTTGCGTTCTGGCCGCAGCCCGTCGAGGAATTCGATATCGAGACGGCGACCGCGATCACGCGGGTGCACGCCTACCGGCCGCAGCCCGGCGGGGAGCCGGTCGTGCTGCTCACCGGGGCCGGCTTCAACGCCTCGGGCTGGTACCCGCACGTCGCCGCGCTCTCTCATCACCACCCGGTCTACGGGATCGACATGCCCGGCGACCCCAACCCCAGCATCCTGCGCGCCCCGCTTACTCCTCCGGCGTCCTGCGCGGCGTGGCTGGACGAGCTGCTCGGCCAGCTCAGCGACCGTCCGGCGCACCTGGTCGGGTTGTCCTACGGCGGCTGGGTCGCCATGAACCAGGCGATCCGCGCGCCCGCGCGGGTCGCCTCCATCACGCTGCTCGACCCCGCCGGGCTCACCAAGCTCGACGCCCGCTTCTGGTGGTGGCTCACCATCAGCGGCCTGGCCAGCCTGACCCCGATGCCGCTGCGCCGCCACCTCGCCCGCTGGCTGGACAGCCCGGCCATGCTGGCGCCAGAGCTGATGACGCTCATGTGGGCCGGCAGCCGCGGCTACCGGATGGAGCCCAAGTTTCCCGGCACCCTCACCGACGACGAACTCCGCTCGATCGACCTGCCGGTCCTGCTGATCACCGGCGCGCGCAGCGCCATGCTCACCCCCGCCGAGGCCCGCGCCCGGGGAAGCCTGATGCCGAACGCGGAGGTCGCCATCGTCCCCGGCAGCCACGGCGGCTTCAACCGGATCGACGAGCTGAATGACAGGATCGCCGCCTTCATCGAGACCTACGCCACCGACAAGAAACCCGCTCAACCCGGCCCAGCCACCGACGACTAAACGGAGGGGCCAGCATCTTCACCGGATCCGGCCCCCGCAGCCGATGCCGACGCCAGGCCAGGTTCTCAGCGGTGCGGCTCGGCCGGAGGATCGCCCGTTTTCAGGCCGGGCATGTCCCAATGCATAGCACTCCAGAACCGTCCCGCAGTACCCGGAAAGACGACCTCGTCGAAATGCAGCGTGATCCTGGGATCGGGCGGAAGTGCTAGCCTGCGGCGCAGCCGTGGACTCTCGGCCGGGCTGACATCGAGCCGATAGCCGACCAGTATGCGGGTTTGCAAATCCACCTGACGAAGGTGCTCAAGCGATACCGGCACGTCGGAAAGCTCCGCAATTCTGAGGAGGTCGTCGTCCGAGGTCAGCTCCGCTATCTCGCGGATGTCCGCACGGAACTTCGGCATCAGCCGGGTCGTGGTTTCATAGACGCCGCCGGTCTGCTGGAGCACGTCGGCAAGTACAACACCCGGTTCAGCGCGCATGGCCTGCTCGAGGTCGGCGGACCGGTATCTACTGGGGGACCAGGTGGTGCTCCTGGCCTTGTTCTTCACCAGTGCATGATCAGGCCCGAGGACCTGGGCATATGTCCCGAAGGTCGCCACCGGGCAGCACCTGCTTCCCGCATGTGAATAACAGGCGCCGCGAGACTGCATCCCGCGGCCATGTCCAGTCTGTCACGGCCACGCGTGCAGGCCCAGCAACCCGGAACCGGCCGGACAATCCAGGCTCCGGCTCCGCAGCCTGGAAGTTGAATGGCCGTCACAGTCGTAGGGATCATGACATCCATAAAGTGGGGCCATGCAAGCCAAAGGCGGAAAGATTGGTGATGACTTGCACCCTGTTCGACCCGGTATCACCTGAAGAATTGTGCGCGACCTGATGGCCCCGCCTGCTTAGCCAGGCATGCCGGACTGCCAGCCGTGGCGGGCGTCGGAGGGTCGCTCGCCCTGCGGACCCGCGCCATAGCGAGGCTTACGCGGCGCGGTGCCGCGGACTGCGCCCGGCCCAGATCAGCCGGGTCTCACGGCTGGACCGCAAGTCTGCACCCTTACGCGACGTGGCGGCATAGCGCTTGCTGCCCTGAGGCGTTTCATATGTGGCAGCTGCGGCCGAACGGAGATCTCGCTGCGGCCGAGCATGCCAATAAGCCAACTGAAGGGGACCAAGGCGCCAAAGCCCTTCGTCACGCCAAGAACTCGATAGCCCATCTCCGCCAAATTCGGAGACCGCAGGAAAGCAATTATAGCCTGGTTATGAGACCGCCTTTGAGCGGTGCATCCCTAACCCGGCGGGAAAGAGGACGCTTGATCGGGAAGATTATAAGCTGGAGCATAGGAATCCTGATTGTCGTATGGATCGTCTCCAGGCCGGTGACCGCAGGAAATGATGTGCATATGTGGATATCGGACATAGTATCCTTTTTTAGCCATCTCGCCAGCGGCTGAGATAAGGCAGCCCGCTGAACTTGCCTGCCGGTGAGGAATAAGGGCGGCATAAGAGTCCTATGCGGCGTCGTTACCCGGGTCGATGCCATGCTCGCGCAAGATGACCCGCAGCCTGTCCAGCTCGGCGTTCACCCGGTCCAATTCGCTGGCTAGCGACGGGCGGTCAGCAGCGGCCTGCGTCCACTCCGTCTCCCGGGCGGCCCGGGCGGCGAGTAGTTGCTTCTCCTTGTCGCGCGTCGCGGCGGCAGCCTCAAAATCCTGCCGGCCGATCGCGTCTTCCTTCTCGTGGCGTACCAGCGCAATCTCCTGGTCCACCTCGTCCAGGTCAGGTCGCATGCCTGCCCAGCGTTCGATCGCTGCCAGGCGTTGGTCCAGCGTGTCGATCCGGGCGAGAGCATCATCGGGCAGCGGGACGCTCGCCCGCTGGCCGGGCCCGTGCAGCAACTGGATCACCTGCTGGCGCACCCGGTTCAGGTCGGCGCCCAGCTTGACCAGTACCTGCGCGGCCACCCCGTCACCCTCGCGCAACAGGCCGAGCAGGATGTGCTCGGTACCGATGTAGCTGTGGCCGAGCTGCACTGACTCGCGCAACGACATCTCCAGCGCCTTCTTGGCCCGCTTCGTGAACGGTATGTGCCCGGATGGTTCCTGCTGGCCCTGGCCGATGATCTCCTCGACCTGCTGCCGCACGGCGGCCAGGTCGATCCCGATTGACTCCAGCGCCTTGGCCGCGACACCCTCGCCCTCGCGGATGAGGCCGAGCAGGAGGTGCTCAGTGCCGATGTAGTTGTGGTGGAGCATCCTGGCCTCTTCCTGCGCCAGCACCACAACCCGGCGGGCCCGGTCGGTAAACCGCTCGAACATGCCCCGCGCCGCCCTTCTCACCCTGATGCAGGCAATGCCCCGGTGCTAACACGATACATCGCGGTGGCGGGAAACTGCCGAGGTGACCGCAGGCCAATCGGCTGGAGACATTCAGCCGCGGGTAGATGGTTTCCAGGTGGGTGCGTACGGTCCCCTCAGATATGCCGAGGCGGCGTCCGGCGTCGAGAAAGGCTTGGTGCAGGTGCGGGCGCAGCAGCACCAGCAGCGCCCGGTCATGCTCAGAAAAATCCGCTCCGGGCCCGCGGGAAAAGAATAGTCGCACGGTCCTGCCCGCCCCTAGGGTGCCTGGGTGAACCTTTCACATCTCGGCGCGCCGATCGGGCCGATGATCCGCGTCCACGGCGGGTTCGCCAACCGGATGTACCGGCTCGACACCGACCGAGGGTCGTTCGCGGTGAAGGAGCTGAACCTCGTCGACCGCCGGTGGCCCTACCACGCCGAGGACGTGTTCAGGTTCGAGCGGGCGGCCTTCGCCGCCGGCATCCCGATGCCAGAGCCGATCTCGGCCAGCCACCAGACGCTCGTCCACCGGTGGGTCGAGGGAGAAACGGTGCCCGAAGCACCGGTGTCGGCGGCGTACGCGTTTGAGATCGGTGAGATCCTCGCGCGCATCCACGCGCTCGACGTCGCGTGGACCCACGTGTCGATCGAGGACCCGACGTCACGGGACTGGCCCGAGCTCGCCGCGCGGGCGGCGGCGACCGGACAGCCGTGGGCCGGCGAACTCGCCTCTCACGTCGAGACGTTCCTCGCGATTGCCTACTTCGTCGACACCTGCGAACGGCCAGGCCCCGTCGTGCTGACCCATAAGGACATCCAACCGTGGAACCTGCTTGCCCGGGATGGTCGGCCGGTGGTGCTCGACTGGGAACTCTCGGGGATGCTCGACCGGTCCAGTGAGCTCGGCTCGACCGCGCTGAGCCTGGCGAAGGGGCCTGGCTTCGACGACATCAAGCCCGCCATCTTCCGCTCGGTCCTCGACGGCTATGGCGCGGGGGGCGGAGCGCTGCCGCCGTCAGGTCCAAGCTGGTTTGCATTCATGATCGGCGGCTGGCTGGGGCACACGAGGTGGAACATCCTCCGGTGCCTCGCCGGTATCGAGGCGAGCACCGGCCCTGACCTCGCGCTGTCGCACGAGACCGTGCGCAACGGCGTGCGCGGCCTCCCCGACCTGTTCGGCCGACTTCCGGAGCTCGAGGCGCTGCTCCTGAGACAGTGACCCGCGCCTGTGCTTCCACGCTCTCGAACACTTCCCGTTCGATTTGTGACTTCCGCCTGGGAGCCGGTCTTAACGTTTGGGGCTGACCTGGGCGGACGGGGTCTGGGCGGAGGGCTGGGGTCCCCCATACGTTGACACCGCTTCGGCTCATCATCTGCTGCTTAGAAGGTCGTTTCACGCAGTGTGTCAACCTGCGCGTGCCCGGTCGTAGGCCGTTCGCACTATCCGTGGATGACCGCAGGCAACCGCAGTTTCCCGCCCGTTCTGGCACGGACATGGCACGAACGCGGAAAGCGCAAGCAGAACCTTTTAAGCTTCAATTCGAAACACACGACAGCGGTCTGCGGCTTGCTCGAATGACTCTGGGGTTCCGCTGATGCCAAGCGCGCGGCGAAAGAAAGCCACTCCACCTGGTATTTTAGAAGGCAGGACTGATATTGGGTTGCTGATAGGTTTTCCGGTGCTTCGACCAATCGTGGTAAGCACTTCCATTGGGCCTACCGGCAGGCCTCTTCTATTCAAGAACATAACTACTGGGTTGACCCACTTGAGCCAGCTTGGAAGATTGGGCTTTTCCATAGTTCGCATTGTACGCGGCAAACTGGGCACACACGTCTGTGCCAGCTCGTTTCTCTCTTGCTCCCCGATGGCGGGCACGCCGGGTCTCCTTGCGGAGGTTCGCCGCGCGTGCTTCGGGCCTGGCCTCTGGCCTGGCCCTCGCCGTCAGGCCCGGACCATGCGCGGCGTTTCGGCCTGATCGCTGTGACATCTTCACACGGCGATCGGCGCACTCAGCGCGAGGGCGACGGCCTGGTCGTGGAGCTGGCGGGCGCGGCAGCGGGATACGGCGGGACCGCGGCGACCGGTCACCGGGGCCGCCGTGCGCGGCAGCCGTCGCGCCGTAGGACTATCGGCCGAAGGACGCGGCGAAAGCTGCCGCCCCATAACGGCGATGTCATTTGCCAGGACCATGGGACCAGGGTGTTGCCACGACCTAGGGACCACCCTTGCGGCTGCTGTGTCATTTTGGGGTGTGCGGCGGGATCGGTCAAGCCGGGGGGCGGCTGGGGCGCTGGCGTTTGCGGTAGGAGTCGCCTTCGATGATGAGCTCGTGGCAGGTGGAGGTGAGCCGGTCGACGGCGGACTGGGCTAGGAGCTGGTCGTGCATGAGGGCGAGCCATTCCTCCGGGGTCCTGTTTGAGGTGACGATGGTGGCGTTCTTGCGGTGCCGGGCGACGGTCAGTTCGTAGAAGTCGGTGGTGGCGGTCTCGTCCAGCGGGGTGAGGGCGAGATCGTCGATGATCAGCACGTTGACGGCGGCGAGGCGGCGGTGCTCGGCTTCGGTGCTGTTGTCCAGCCGGGCGGCTTTGAGCCGTTTGAACAGGTGGCCGGCGCGGGCCATGTGGACGGTGAGGCGGCGGCGGACGGCGATGTGGCCCAGCGCGGTGGCCAGGTGGGTCTTGCCGACCCCGACGGGACCCAGGATCAGGGCCCCGTGGGCGGCTTCGGTGAACCGCAGGCTGACCAGCTCGTTCCATAGCTGCTGGTCGTAGCGGACGGCGGCGGCGGGATCCCAGGTGTCCAGGCGCATGCCGGGGTCGAGCCCGGCGGCGCGGGCGCGGCGGGCCGCGGAGCCGTTCTCGCGGCGGGTGACTTCGTCGCAGAGCAGCAGCTCCAGGAAGTCGGCGTGCGGGAGTTTGTGCTGGCGGGCGAGGGTGAGCCGGTCGGGGAGGGTGGCCAGGAGCTGGCCGAGCTTGAGGGTGCGCAGGTGCCGTTTGAGGTCGGGGCTGACCGGGTCGGCCAGGGTCATCGGGTGTCTTTCATCGCTGATCGCGGGTGTGCTGGGGATGCCGGGCGCCCGGCGGCCCGGGCGGGGGTGCCCGGGCCGCGGGGCGGCGGGGTCACCGCGGGGCTGGCGGCGGCTGGTGCCGTCTCCGGCCGGTGTTGGCGGGCTGGTGCCCGGTGCTACCGCCAGCATGCGGCTGCTGGGGTCCACCATAGGCGGGGCGCGGCTGGCCTGCTGGTGAGGAGGTCGTGCAGCAGGGTGACGGTCTTGTGCTGTTCGGCGCGCTCGCGGTCCAGGGCGGTCTCGGTGCGGGTGAGCTGCTGGCGCAGCGTGGTGATGGTGCCGGTCGCGGCGGCGAGCTGCGCGGCGGCGGCGGCGAGCTCGGCGGCGTGCCGCTGCTGGTCCTGCTCGCGGGCGCGGGCAGCATCGGCGCGGGCTTGCCCGGCGGCGGCTACGGCGGCGTCACGCTCGGCGCGGGCAGCGGCGGCGGCCTGTCCGGTTTCGGCGATCCGTGCCGCGGCGGCCCGTTGCTCGTCGTGCAGGGCATGATCGGCGGCGCAGGCCGGCTGCTCGGCGTGCTGGCGTGCGGTGGCCTCGGTTTCCATCGCGGTGATGGCCTGGGCGGCTGCGGTGCGGGCCTCGGCGGCGTCCAGCTCGGCGGCATGCCGGCGAGGGCCTGGCCGGCGGTCTCGGCGCGGGCCTGCTCGACCTGGGCGGCGCTCTGGGCGCGGACCGCCTCGGCTTGGGCTTCGGCGGCCTCGGGGTCGGCGGCTGCGGCGAGCTGGGCGCCGAGGACGGCGAGCTGGTCCAGCGCGGCGCCCAGCTGGGTGCCCAGCCGGCCCATCGCGGCGATGGCGTCGTCGCGGATGACCGCGGCCCGGCTGAGGGCCGCGGTGACCGGCCGGTCGCCGCCCGGCTCCCCGGTGAGCTGGCCACGGCGCACGGAACGCGGTCATCGCGGTGTGCCGGACCAGCGCCGGCGTGCCGTCGCCGCGGTCCTCGGGGACCTCCTGCTCGCAGTAGCCGGGCCGCGGACCCGGCACAGGCCGGGTTCCTGCCCCGGGCCGGGCTGGCGCATCCGGGGTACCGGCACCTGCCCGGCGTGCCGTCTGCCTGCGGCCGCCGCTGCGGTCTGGGTCGCAGTCGTCATCGACGATGTCCTTCCTGCTGGCCGTGCCCGGCACAGCAGAGACGAAATGAGATAAGAGCAATGCGATGAAGAAATGAATGGAAATGAGATGAGTGCCGTCAGGCGCCGCTGGTGTCCGGTCCGCCGGGCAGGACCTGCATGCGCACCCCGGTCGCGGTGGCGAACTCGCGGGGGTCGCGGGCAAACCGGGCCGCGGTGACCCGGGCCGCGGCATCGCCAGGGCCTGGCGGCTGCGCGCGGCGGCCTGCGCGGCCTGCTTCCCGGTGCCTTTCTCCACGATCGACTTGATCTTGGCGACGCTGATCACGTCGAGTTCCAGCGCGGCCGCGCAGGCCTGCTCGACCGGGTCGCTGCCGTAGGTGCAGGCACAAGCCGATCAGCGCGTAGACCGCGCGCATCTTGGTCCACGGCAGCGGGGATATCCAGGACCCGGGCCGCGTAGATCCCGATCGCCTCGCCCCGGGCGGCGGCCATCCTCGCCAGCTTGTCCACATCGCGGCGGGCGTAGATATCGGTGTCCGGCGGGAAATCCGACGGGTCCGATGGCCCGGCCGCCCGCGGGCTGCTGTGCATGGGTGCGGATCACCTGGCCGCGGTGGCAGATCTTCACCAGCGTCCCGTCCGCCCGCACCGTGACCTGCTGCCCGATCAGAGCGCAGGGCACAGAGTAGAACGCGTTCTGCGCCCGGACATGGAAATCGCGCTGCACCTTGGCCTCGCTCCAGGCCGGCACCCGGTACGGCTGCCCCGGCGCGGGCAGCAGCGCCGGCGCCTCCAGCTCCGCGAACACCTCCGCAGGCAGGCGCCGGGTGGTGCCGTGCACCCGCATCCCGGCCCGCACCCGGCACCAGTCCTCCGCCGGCGCTGGCCTCGGCGATCCCGGCGAACTGCTCCCCGGCGAAGAAGCTGACCTGGACAAACTTCACCCCGTTTTCGACCCGCCCCTTATCCTGCGGGGAGCGGACCCTGGCCGGGTCCACGACCAGGCCGCGGGCCTGCGCGTACTCCAGCCACTCCCGGTTCCACCGCGGCTCCAGCCGGTCCGCCTTGTCCACTACCGGCTTGAGGTTGTCCACGATGAGCACCTTGAAGGTGCCCCCCAAAAAGCTCCAGGCCGCTTCGCAGCCCGCGATCACCGCGGCCGTGGTCTGCGAGAACGTCAAGAACACGAAGCAGTACCGGGACAGCACCGCGGTGAACACCAGCGCGTGCAGCTTCCGCGAAGCAGGTCCCCGTCGCCGATCATGCCCAGGTAGCCGAAGTCGATCTGCACCTCTTCGCCGGGTTTCCCGTCGGCTAAGGGGACCGTCACCTGCCGCCCGGACGAGGAGTAACCGCACTCGGCCGCGGCGAACCGGGCCAGCGTCCGGTACGGCACCGCGATCCCGCGGCGCTCCACCAGCTCCCCGATCTTCACCAGCGTCAGGCCGTCTTTCACCCACCCGGTGATCTCGGCCGTCACCGGCACCAGCGCCTCCCACGAGGCGCCGTGCCCGGCCCGGCGGGCCGGACCGCCGCCACCACCTGCCCGAGCAGCTCATCAGTCAGCTGCGACTCATCCCTGTCACGGGCCAGGCCCGCCTCCCGCGCCGCCGCGATATACCG